>NZ_NOII01000001.1 GCF_002245695.1 Fictibacillus aquaticus
AGGAATGTTTCATTCTTCGCTTTGCTTAACCATCTTTGAATACATCATTGATAAGTTGATCGGAGTGTAAGGTGCCGACTCCAGCGGGACGAGTGGGACAGGTGAGACCCTTTAGGGCGCGCAGCGGCAAAGGGGCTCACTTGTCCAGCAGAAAACGGCTAGCCCCTCGAGGTCAAAAGGGCAAGTGTCCAATAAGTCAAAGAGCGACTTACAAGCCCCTTTCCCTTTGTCGGGGCTGAACGAGCCGTTTCTGCTTTTCGCCACGCCCCGCGGAAAGCGTGCGCCTGAAACGGAGATCAACTGCTTCTCTGATTTCTAATAGTCCTACAGTTTATGGAAACAGCCTTTTTTAAGTGACAACTCAGCATGATACAAAAGGTTTTTCAGAGACCATGGAATCACTCGGCTTTATTTTTTTTGCTGGCTGCGATATGTTGAAGTACATGAATGCCGCTTGTTCATCTTGCTCATCTTAAAGGTGTGCTTTTACAGTGCGGGGATTTTGCTTGAAACGCTTACATTGCGATTCGTTTTCCTGTACTATGTAGGTGACAGGCACAAGTTGTGGCAGCTGTTCTTTTGCATCACTTTATGGTATATTTACATTGGTTAAGACCTAGTCACAATAGAAGGTGCTAATAAAACCGGCTTGATAAAGGAGAAGAAACATATGCTGAAAATACAAGAAATCAGAGAATTGATCAAACTTATCGACAAGTCTTCTATTAATGAATTCAAGTATGAAAATGACGGAGCAAAAATCGTGCTGAAGAAAAACGGAGTCGGTGAAAGCCAGCTTGCCGATGTGTCTGCACCGGCTGCGGCATATCAGCCTGCACCTGCTGCTATTCAGCCACAAGCCCCTGTACAAAGTGCACCGGCAGCAGCACCTCAGGCGCCAGCACAGGAGCAGCCGAAAGCAGCTGACGAAAACTTACATAAGATTGTCTCGCCGATGGTCGGAACATTTTATTCTGCATCTGCACCAGATCAGCCGTCGTTTGTTAAAAGCGGAGACAAAGTATCAAAAGATTCGATCGTCTGCATCATTGAAGCGATGAAGCTGTTTAATGAAATTGAATCTGAAGTGAACGGGGAAATCGTTGAAGTTCTCGTTGAGAACGGCCAGTTAGTCGAATACGGCCAGCCTTTGTTCCTCGTCAAATCAGAATAGGCGGTGCGCTTATGATAAAAAAACTGCTTGTCGCCAACAGAGGAGAAATCGCGGTCCGCATCATCCGTGCTTGCCGAGAATTGAATATTGAGACCGTTGCTGTATATTCAGAAGCGGACAAAGATGCGCTGCATGTAAGGCTTGCTGATGAGGCATATTGCATCGGACCCGTACTGTCAAAAGAAAGCTATCTTAATTTCACCAATATCATGAGTGTTGCTACGTTGACTGGATCAGATGCAATACATCCAGGCTACGGCTTTTTAGCAGAAAATGCAGACTTTGCGGAGATCTGCAGAGAGTGCAATGTCATCTTTGTAGGGCCGAGCCCGGAAGCCATCAACAAGATGGGAATTAAAGACGTTGCCCGAAAGACAATGGAAGAAGCGAAAGTTCCGATTGTCCCGGGATCCAAAGGAATCATACCAAATCCAGAGGCTGGCGTTGAACTGGCAAATGAAATTGGGTATCCTGTTATTATTAAAGCGACTGCCGGTGGCGGGGGTAAAGGTATCCGTGTCGCCCGCAGTGAAACAGAGCTTTTAAAAGGAATCTCCATCACTCAGCAGGAAGCGGCAACCGCGTTCGGCAACCCTGGTGTCTATATCGAAAAGTTTATTGAAGATTTCAGGCACGTAGAGATACAAGTGCTGGCTGACAACTATGGAAACGTGATCCATCTCGGTGAAAGGGATTGCAGCATTCAAAGAAGGCTGCAAAAATTGTTGGAGGAAACACCTTCTCCGGCAATCTCACCTGAAAAACGTGCTGAAATGGGAGAAGCAGCGGTTCGTGCTGCAAAAGCAGTCAATTATTCAGGTGCAGGAACAGTCGAATTCATCTTTGACCATAATACAGGCGATTTTTATTTTATGGAGATGAATACCCGTATTCAGGTTGAGCATCCTGTAACGGAAATGGTGACTGGAGTAGATCTCATCAAAGAGCAGATTAAGGTGGCGTCAGGAGAAAAGCTGAAATACGCACAAGAAGACATCACGTTTAGCGGATGGTCTATCGAATGCCGCATTAATGCTGAAAACCCTGACAAGAATTTTATGCCGTCCGCCGGTAAAATCGAGATGTACCTTCCTCCTGGAGGATTTGGTGTCCGTGTAGATTCTGCGGCTTATCCTGGATACGTGATTCCGCCGTATTATGATTCAATGATCGCGAAGGTCATCACCTATGGCCATACAAGGCAGGAAGCCATCAGCAGAATGAAACGCGCACTGATGGAGTTTGTGGTCGAAGGGGTTCATACGACGATTCCATTCCATCTGCGGCTTATGGATAACGAAACATTTATAAGCGGAGATTTTAATACTAAATTTCTTGAATTACACGATTTGACTGAAAAAAAGATATCAAAGTGACTGGAGGCAAGAGATGATGAATGAAATGACATTTGAAATGGAAGAACATTCTTCCGGTCTGGGAAAAGTTGAGATCTCCCCGGAAGTGATCGAGGTTATCGCTGGAATCGCTGCATCTGATGTAGAGGGTGTCGCGTCCATGAGAGGAAACTTTGCTTCAGGTGTAGTCGAGAAGCTTGGCCGCAAATCTCACGGCAAAGGCGTAAAAGTAGAATTAACTGAAGAGGGCATATCCATCGATGTGTACGTATTGATGAAATACGGCATCTCGATTCCGGATGTGGCACAGAATATTCAAGACAGCATCCGTCAGGCCCTGCTGAATATGACAGCACTTGAGGCGAGCGACATCAATGTATTTGTTGTCGGCGTACAATTTGAAAACAAAGAAAAGCAGCCTGAAATTCCTTACGCAGAATAATCCGGGAGCTGACCTGAAGACATTTAATGTTCTTCAGGTCAGCTTTTTTATGTTTTCCGAAAAATGTGAATGATTTTTATCCGAACAACCTTGAATGTTCGGATTGTTTCGCCATTCTTACCTGTGGTATGATGCTAAATATAAAATGTTCGAGTTAAGAAAGGAAGTAACCGCATATGAAACGAAGAATTGCCAGAGAAAAGGCTTTCCAGACGCTATTTCAGGTAGAGGTGAGCGGCACCGATCCAGATGAAGCGATGGAGCATGTGCTTGAAGGCGAGCAAGGCGACCCGTTTTTAACGAGTCTTGTGGAGGGAACGATCGAGAAAAAGACAGAGATTGATGCTTTTCTCAATCAGTATCTTGAAAACTGGAGCCTGGCGCGTGTTGCCAATGTTGAGCGTGTTGTGTTAAGGATGGCAGTTTTCGAGATGCGCGAGATGGAAGACATTCCTGCGAACGTTACATTGAATGAGGCGATTGAGATCGCAAAAGTATTCGGCGGTGAAGCGGCCGGCAAGTTTGTTAACGGTGTATTAGGAAAGATCAAGCTTTAGTAAAGACAAGAAAATGACTTTTCAAGGGGGAAACAGAGAATGGAACTGTTAAACGGAAAAGAAATTTCAGGTCAAAAACGAGAAGAACTTTCTGCTGAGATCAAGATGCTGAAAGAAGACGGGATCACGCCAGGACTTGCGGTTATCCTTGTCGGAGACCACCCGGCATCACGTTCTTATGTGCTTTCAAAGCAAAGGACGTGCAAAGAGCTCGGCATGCATTCCATTCTGACTGAATTGCCCGATACCATCTCAGAGGACGAGCTGCTTTCCGCAATTGAAACGTTCAACCGGGATCATGATGTGGATGGCATATTAGTCCAGCTTCCTCTTCCGTCTCATATTTCAGAGCGGAAAGTGATCGAAGCGATCGCGCCTCATAAAGATGTTGACGGCTTTCATCCCCTTAACGCAGGAAAACTTGCTACCGGAGAGCCGACATTCGTACCGTGTACACCTCTTGGAATTCTTGAAATGCTAAAAACGAAAGATATCTCTATCAGAGGAAAACAAGTAGTTGTCGTCGGAAGGAGCAATATTGTCGGAAAGCCTGTAGGACAGCTTTTGCTGTCAGAGGATGCTACTGTAACATACTGCCATTCAAAAACAGAAAACTTGGCAGCACATACAAAGCAGGCTGACATCCTGATCGCCGCTGCGGGCCGCGCCAAGCTCGTATCAAAGGAAATGGTAAAAGAGGGTGCCATCGTGATCGATGTAGGAATGAATAAGGTGGACGGCAAACTATGCGGCGACGTCGATTTTGAAGCGGTAAAAGAAGTTGCCGGTATGATCACCCCCGTTCCAGGCGGAGTAGGTCCTATGACGATCACGATGCTCATGAACAACACGGTCCTCTCGGCTAAAAGGAGAAAAGCTTTTAAAGGAGCGGTATAAATGCAAGACCGTTATGTTCCGATAAGCTCTGTTACAAGATACATTAAGCGCCTGTTTGAAGGTGACAAAAATCTTCAGGATGTCTGGGTGAAGGGGGAGCTCTCGAATGTTAAGCTGCATTCGAGAGGCCACCTTTATTTTACGTTAAAGGATGAGAACAGCAAGGTGAACGCAGTAATGTTCGCCGGCAATAACCGTTTTCTCCCGTTTAAGCCTGCAGACGGAATGAAAGTCCTCATACAAGGCGAGATGAGTGTGTATGAGCCGATGGGGAGCTATCAGCTTTATGCCAGGACGATGCAGCAAGACGGAGTGGGAAATTTATTTCTAGCTTATGAAGAGCTCAAGAAGAAGCTTGAGCTTGAAGGCTTGTTTAAGGAAGAAAACAAAAAAGCCATTCCACGCTCCCCTTCCGAGATCGGAGTGATCACTTCCCCGACAGGAGCAGCGGTCAGAGATATTATGACGACGATCAAACGAAGGTTCCCGCAGGCGCGTATCACTCTTTTCCCCGTACTTGTCCAAGGTCCGGGAGCCGCTCCAAGCATCGCAAATGCGATTTATCAAGCGAACGATCTCGGCCGTCACCAAGTATTGATCGTCGGCAGGGGCGGAGGGTCTATTGAAGAACTGTGGGCGTTCAACGAGGAAACCGTGGCAAGGGCAATTTTTCAATCTGGTATTCCAGTCATTTCTGCAGTAGGACATGAAACAGATTTTACAATCGCCGATTTTGTAGCTGATTTAAGAGCGCCGACTCCGACGGCTGCAGCTGAAATGGCGGTTCCTCACAACGATGAACTAAGAGACAGGCTGACTCAGCGGGAATATAGACTTAAAAGAGTCATGAACGAATACATGCAAAGCCGCCGGCAAAGGGTGGAGCGGCTGAACAAGTCATATGCTTTCCGCTATCCGGCTCAGCTTGTAAAACAAAAAGAGCAGCAGCTTGACCGCATGATGGATGCACTGAAAAAAAGGACGCTGCAGACAAAAGAACAGAAAAGCGTCTCTCTTGCTTCAGCACTCAGGCAGCTTAAGTATTTTTCGCCAGAAGGACAGCTCGAAAAAGCAAAAAAAAGAAACGCAGATCTAGAAAAACAGCTTTTAAAGGAATTTTACCGATCTCTGGATTTACAGAAAAAAGATTTTGCGCAGAAAATTTCCCGCCTGAACGCACTCAGTCCTCTCGCCGTTATGGAGAGAGGATACAGTTTGGTTTATGAAAAAAAGAAGCTGATCAAATCAGTCAAGCAGCTTAAAAAAGGCGATACGTTAAAAATTAATGTCAAAGACGGAAAAATTACGGCAGCTGTTACAGAACTGGAGGAGACGAATAATGAGCGATAAAGAAAAACACCTCACGTTTGAAGAAGCGATGGAAAGGCTCGAAGAAATCGTAGAAAAGCTCGAACAAGGAGATGTCCCGCTCGAGGAGAGCATCGATCTGTATCAGCAGGGCATGAAGTACTCAAAGCTTTGTCATGCAAAGCTTCAGAATGTCGAAAAGAAAATGGACCTGATCATGAATGAAGATGGTGAAGCAAGGCCATTTGCCGTACAGGAGGAAGATCTTACGTGAATTCTCTTTCTGATTTCATCACTGAAAAAAAACAGCAGATCGAACGCAGGCTGAAAGAATTGACAGCCGATCAGATGATTCCCGAAACGCTTTGCAAATCGATCTCCTATTCCATCGAAGCTGGGGGAAAGCGGCTCCGTCCTGTTTTGCTTCTCGCAGTGATGGAGGCGTTTGGGGCAAAAAGCGAAAAAGGATTAGATACGGCTTGCGCAATTGAAGCACTGCATACATATTCTCTTATACATGATGATTTGCCGAGCATGGACGATGATGATATCAGGAGGGGAAAGCCGACTAATCATAAAGTTTTTGGTGAGGCTATTGCGATCCTTGCGGGGGACGCACTGCTCACGATGAGCTTTTCCTTCATCCTTGATGACAGCAGACTGAATGCAGAGGAAAAAATGCAAGTGGCTTCGCTGCTGTCGAAAAGCGCAGGTCCAGCGGGCATGGTTGCGGGTCAGGCAGAGGATATGGAAGCAGAAGGCGCTGAGCTGACAAAAGATCAGCTGGAAGCCATTCACGATAAAAAGACGGGACAGCTGCTGCAATGTTCTGTTGTAGCAGGCGGTATCCTCGCTGGAGCTTCTGCTCATGAGCTTGAATCGTTAAAGCGGTATGCAAAGCATATCGGCATAGCTTTTCAGATACAGGATGATATTTTAGACATCACTGGAGATCAGCAGACACTTGGCAAGCCAGTGGGAAGCGATGTGTCTAACAATAAAACAACGTATCCGGCACTATTGGGGCTAGACGGCGCTAAAGAAGAGCTCTTCAGACATGTAGCTGCAGCCAAACATGAGCTTGCTAAGCTTCAGCACGAAACAGCGGTTCTTGAACAGCTGGCCGACTACATCATCAGCAGGAATCATTAGCATATTGCCCGGTGATTTCGTTTTATGATAATATATAAGATGTTTTTAAAGCATCATTATATGCTGTCTGCTTCCTCATACATATTTCGTCGCACTCGAACCTGTCTTGGAGCAGGAATCAACTGATTGTTCAGAAATCCGATATAATGGAGTACGAGTATTGCCGTTATCACTCTGGTGCTAGCGGCTATTTTTTCACTCGATGCCTTACGCCTCCTGAAGACAAAGTCCTGGATACTTTGGAGGTTTCGGCCTCTGTTTTAATCATATTTCAGAGTGAACGTTTATTATATTTATAAGAGGAAAAATTAAACATAACACGTTTTTAAAAATAAAAAGAGAAAATAGATGTAGCTCGGAAAGAGAGGCATTCCATGAATTTGGAAGAAATTCAAAATCCTCAATTCTTAAAAACACTCGGCAAAGAAGAGCTGGAGAAGCTGGCAGCTGAAATCCGTGAGTTTTTAATTAATAAATTAAGTGTAAACGGGGGCCATCTTGGGCCAAACTTAGGGGTTGTGGAACTTACGCTTGTCCTTCATAAGCTGTTTGACAGTCCATCAGACAAGTTTATTTGGGATGTCGGCCACCAGGCTTATGTTCATAAAATTCTGACAGGCCGCGCGAGCCAGTTCGATACACTCAGACAGTACAAAGGGCTTTGCGGCTTTCCGAAACGGTGCGAGAGCGAGCATGATGTTTGGGAAACCGGTCACAGCTCTACATCCTTGTCAGCCGCTATGGGGATGGCGATTGCACGGGATTTAAAAAAGAGCAGCGAGAAAGTGATCGCCGTAATTGGAGATGGAGCGTTAACGGGCGGAATGGCGCTTGAGGCTCTCAATCATATCGGGCATGAGAAAAAAGATTTAATCGTTATCCTTAACGATAATGAGATGTCCATCGCTCCTAACGTCGGCGCTCTGCACAACGTCCTTGGCCGGATGCGAACAGCTAGGAAATATAACAAGGCGAAGGATGAATTAGAGTCACTTATCCGTAAGATTCCTGCTTTTGGAGGGAAGCTCGCCGCTACTGCCGAGCGTCTGAAAGACAGTTTGAAGTATCTGCTCGTGTCTGGCATGTTCTTTGAAGAACTTGGATATACGTACCTTGGTCCTGTTGATGGCCATGATGTAGACGATTTGCTTGAGAATCTTTCATATGCCAAGAAAACAAAGGGACCTGTGATCGTTCACGTGATCACGAAAAAAGGTAAAGGCTACAGCCCTGCGGAACTCGATACAAACGATAACTGGCATGGGGTAGGTCCGTACAAGATGGAATCGGGTGAACTTATCCCTCAGGAAAAAGGGGGTCCGTCATATTCCGGCATCGTGAGCGATACCTTGGCTGAGCTTTCTGAGAAAGATGAGCGGATCGCGGTCATTACTCCCGCGATGACTGTCGGGTCAAAGCTTGTTCCATACGGTAAAAAATTCCCTGACCGCTTGTTTGATGTCGGCATCGCTGAACAGCATGCGGCGACAATGGCTGCTGGAATGGCTACTCAGAACATGAAACCAGTCCTTTCGATTTATTCTACGTTTTTACAGCGAGGGTACGACCAAGTCGTGCACGACGTGGCACGCCAAAACTTGAACGTCCTGTTTACGATCGACCGATCGGGCTTAGTAGGAGCAGACGGAGAAACGCATCAAGGCGTGTTCGATATCGCCTTTTTAAGGCATATCCCGAACATGGTCCTCATGATGGGCAAAGACGAAAACGAGCTGCGTAACATGGTGTATACCGGCATACAGTACAGCGATGGGCCGATAGCAGTCCGTTTCGCGAGAGGCAACGGCTTTGGAGTTCCACTTGATGAAGAATTTGAAAAAATTCCGATTGGTTCATGGGAAGTATTGAAAGAAGGAACGGATGCAGCGATCTTAACCTTTGGCACAACGATCCCGATGGCTCTCAAAGCTTGGGAAGTACTGGCGAAGCAAGGCATTTCGGTGAGAGTGATCAATGCAAGGTTTATCAAGCCGCTTGATACAGAGATGCTTAACAGCCTGATCGAAGAAAACATTCCGATTCTCACGATAGAGGAAGCGGCGCTTCAAGGCGGATTTGGCAGCGCTGTGCTTGAACACCTTGCTGATGAACAAGCCTTTCATATTCCAGTCGACAGGATGGGGATCCCTGACCGGTTCATCGAGCACGGCAGCGTGACAAAGCTTCTTGAGGAGATCGGCCTTACAGAAGAAGATGTCGTTAAACGGACAAAGGCACTTGTGGAAAGACGAAACAGCAAAAAAGGAATGCTTACATGAAAAAAGAAAGAGTCGATGTGCTCTTAGTAGAAAGAGGGCTCATCGAAACGCGTGAAAAAGCGAAGCGGTCAATCATGGCAGGACTCGTTTTTACAGGTACAGAAAGAATCGACAAGCCAGGCATGAAAATTGAAAATGATGCAGATTTAACTGTTAAAGGATCTTTATTGCCGTATGTTGGAAGAGGCGGCCTGAAGCTTGAAAAAGCATTAAAAGTGTTCAGCCTTGATGTGACTGGAAAAATTGTTTTGGATATCGGGGCATCCACGGGCGGATTTACCGACTGTGCTCTTCAAAACGGTGCAAAGTATGTGTACGCCTTGGACGTGGGATACAACCAGCTAGCATGGAAACTTCGCAACGATGAAAGAGTCGGCGTGATGGAGCGTACTAACTTTCGCCATGTTACACCAGATATGCTTCAAGAAGGCATGCCTGACGTTGCGACAGCAGATGTTTCCTTTATCTCTCTTCGGCTGATATTGCCAGTATTAAAATCGATTCTCAAGCCTGGCGGACAGGCTGTTGTTCTTATAAAACCGCAGTTTGAAGCGGGACGTGAGGAAGTCGGGAAAAAAGGGATTGTCCGCGATCCTGCTGTTCATGAACGCGTCATAACGGAGATGCTTGATTTCTCAGTAAAAGAAGGCTATACGCCTCTTGACCTTTCATTCTCTCCGATAACAGGCGGCGATGGAAATATTGAGTTCCTTCTGCACCTACTTAACGGTCCGGCAGAGAAATCGTTCAGCATAGATCGAGCATCAGAAGTTGTGAAAGAAGCTCATCTTCATTTGAAAAAAGAGCGGACATTAGATTAGAACATTCAAAAAGCTTTTGCAATAAACCTGTTTGTTTTTTATAAGTATCTCTAGCTTGTAATAGAATTCAGTGAAGAAGTTGATCTCCGTTTCAGGTGCACGCTTTCCGCAGGGTGGGCGGTGAGCCCTCTTGCCGCTACGCGCCCTAAGAGGTCTCACTTGTCCCACTTATCCTGCAGGAGTCGGCACCTTACACTCCGATCAACTTATTCTAATAAAGGATTCAAGAAGTTTAAGCGAACTCAATGAAAGATTCAGCTAGCAATTAAAGATGAACATTTCTCATGGTCTATGTTTCGGATTCTACAGAGGCAATCTGGCCGGACTTTCTAAAAACAAATCGTTGAAGGCAAAAAGACTTTTAATAAGAAAAATCAAGGGCGTCACATGTGATTATACACGTGAAGCCCTTGATTTTTTCTATTCTGATGTGAACAATATTTGTTGTGATTGGAGCGGAAGGGTGCGAGACTCCAGCGGGACGAGCGGGAAGGTGAGACCCTTTGGGGCGCGTAGCGGCAAAGGGGCTCACCGCACGCCCCGCGGAAAGCTCAGCACCCTGGAGCGGAAATCACCAGCACCCAAAACTGTCAGTAAAGTTTTTTTAGTAAGCTAAATAAGCCTACTTTTTTATTACAAATAATTTCTATATGAAATATCCAATTCTTAAATAAATGTACATTATGTCTGCAATATTATAAGATAAAGTCAAAAGCAGATGGAATGTAAGAGGTGCACGTATGAATAAAGGACATCGACATATTAAAATCAGGGAAATTATCGCGAGCCATAATATTGAAACACAGGACGATCTTGTTGATTCATTGAGAAACGCAGGTTTCAATGTGACTCAGGCTACTGTTTCACGCGATATTAAAGAACTGCATCTTGTGAAGGTACCGATGAACGACGGCAGATATAAATACAGCCTGCCAGCTGACCAGCGGTTCAATCCTTTGCAGAAGCTTAGAAGAACATTGATCGACAGCTTTATTACGATTGACCAGGCCGACCACCTGATCGTCATGAAGACGCTTCCGGGGAACGCCAACGCCATTGGAGCGCTGATCGATAAGCTCGATTGGGAAGAAATCATGGGTACAATCTGCGGTGATGACACCATCCTGATCATCTGCCGTTCAAAAGATGTCAGCCCTGAAGTATCACAGCGTTTCTTGGACATGCTGTAAATGTTGAAATAAAGGTGTGATGAATGGTGCTTGCGGAACTGACCATCCGTAATTTTGCGATAATTGACTCCCTCGGTGTTTCCTTTAATAAAGGTTTGACCGTGCTGACGGGGGAAACTGGAGCGGGAAAATCGATCATAATTGACGCTATCGGACTTTTGATCGGAGGGCGCGGATCATCTGAGTTTGTTAGGTATGGAACAGCAAAGGCAGAGATAGAAGGGCTTTTTCATTTTGATGAAAACCACGCTCTCAAAACGAAATGTGAGGAGTTCGGCATTTCTGTATCAGATGATATGGCTGTTTTAAGGCGGGAGATCAACGAAAATGGAAAAAGCATCTGCCGTGTGAACGGCAAGCTCGTCACTCTTTCTATCTTAAAAGAAATCGGCCAGACACTCATAGACATACACGGACAGCATGAAACGCAATACCTTCTTCAGCCGGACAAGCATCTGTTACTTCTTGACTCGTTTGCTGGCAAAGAGTTCAGCATGCTTCTTTCTGGCTATCAAGAGACATACAGCGAATATAAAGACATTCAGAAACAGCTGAAAAAGCTGACCGAAGATGAGCAGCAAATCGCTCAGCGGCTTGATTTGCTCGACTATCAGCTGCAGGAAATCGACGCTGCAGGCCTGCAGGAAAATGAAGACAATGATCTTCAAGAAGAGAAAAACAAATTGTCTAATTTTGAAAAGCTATATAAACATCTTCACGATTCTTACGAAAATCTATACGGTGATGGGCGCGGTCTTGATCTTGTATCAAACGCACTGGCTGAACTTTCCGCTGTCTCAATGATCGATGAAGATCTGAGGAAGAAGGAAGAAAGCCTTGCAAGCTGTTTTTATGCTCTTGAAGATCTGACGTATCAGATTCGTGATTCGTTCGAATCGCTTGAGTATGACTCAGGGCGCTTGAATGAAATCGAAGACAGGCTGAACGAGATCAGCAAGCTGAAGCGAAAATATGGACATTCAGTTGAAGAGATTCTCGCTTATGCGGAGAAAATAAGAAAAGAACTTTTTGTGATCCAAAATAAAGATGAAAATATAGACGCCCTTAAAAAGTCGTTTGAAAAAGTGAAAGAAAAGCTGATGAAGCAGTCGGAGAAATTGTCACAGATGCGTAAGAAAAACGCAGCTGTGCTGAAAGAAGCGATCCAGAAGGAATTAAAAGAGCTTTATATGGAAAAAACACAGTTTGATGTAATGGTGGAAACTCAAGGTATCTCTGTGGAAAAGTATTTTGGTCCATATGGCACAGATGAAGTCGAGTTTTATATCGCGCCAAATCCAGGAGAGCCGATGAAGCCGCTGGCCAAGACAGCTTCCGGCGGTGAACTTTCGCGTGTGATTCTTGGACTGAAAAGCATCTTTACTAAACATGAAGGCGTAACGTCCATCATTTTTGATGAAGTCGACACAGGAGTGAGCGGCCGAGTCGCTCAGGCGATCGCCGAGAAAATATACCGTGTTTCATCGGATTCACAGGTTTTATGCATCACACATCTCCCTCAGGTCGCTGCTATGGCAGATACACATCTGCACATTGCGAAAGATACAGATGGAAAGCGGACTGTGACAAAAGTGACTGCACTGGATTCTTCTGACAAAATTCAGGAAATTGGCCGCATGATTTCTGGTGTCGAAGTGACGGATATTACAAAACAGCATGCGAAAGAACTTCTCGATCTTGCTTTACAATTCAAGCAGACATCATAAAAAACATGTTAAAGCTATCCAAAACAGGATAGCTTTTTGTATTTGCCGCAGTTATAATCTCACTCTTTGAAGGCAAGATTAATGGTACAGCCATGGTGGAGGTGTGGGACCAGGAGCGAGGAGAGTGAAAAATGTATTTAGATATCGCAAGGCGCTTTCTAGGCGTTGTGCTGCTTGGATGTATTGTCGGCGCCGGTTTCCTGCCTCCGGTCCGTGAGTACGTAAGCATGCCAGCAAGCGTTACGGCATTTGCTGGGCAAGTACGGCAGGCAGGGGATGTTCCCGCAGGAACTAGCATCACATCATCAGATGAAGCAGTGTTTACAGTTGGCAGGGCGAAAGGCGATAAGATCTCAATTGATGGCATAAGAGAAGGTGATTCTGTGGCTACACTAGAGGCAGCAGGCTTCCCTTTGAAAAAAATGAACGTCAAAGTGATCAGCGATATTCGTGTAGTGCCGGGAGGGCAATCAATTGGCGTGAAGCTGAACACACTTGGAGTGCTCGTCGTAGGGCACCATTTGGTGGAAACGGCTAATGGGAAAAAATCGCCGGGGGAATTAGCTGGTATTCAAGTCGGAGATATCATCACTAAGATTAATGGAAGCAGCATTGAAAAAATGGCGGATGTCACTCCTTTTGTCAAAAGCTACAGCGACAGCAAAACACCGCTTGAGGTAACGCTGATAAGGAATAAGAAAACTCATCATAAATCGCTGGTGCCGCTGCAGGATAAACAAGACCAATCTTACCGCATCGGTCTTTATATCAGGGATTCCGCTGCAGGAGTCGGCACGCTCACTTTTTATGAACCAAACTCATACAAATATGGTGCGCTTGGACACGTTATTTCAGACATGGACACAAAAAAGCCTATCATTGTAAATAACGGCGAAATACTCAGATCTACGGTAACGTCGATTGAAAAGGGATCCAACGGCCACCCAGGGGAAAAACTGGCCAGGTTTTCCAGTGATCAGCATTCATTAGGGAATATCACGAGAAACAGCCCTTTTGGAATCTTTGGACGCCTGAACGAAAAAATGGATAACGGCGGATGGGAAAAACCACTGCCAGTCGCTTTTTCTGATCAGGTGAAGGAAGGGCCGGCAAAGATCTTGACCGTTGTAAACGGTGATAAAGTTCAGGAATTCGATGTGAAGATTATCAGTTCTGTTCCGCAGAAATTTCCGGCAACAAAAGGAATGGTCATTAAGATAACTGACCCGAAGCTTCTGAAGCTGACTGGAGGCATTGTCCAAGGAATGAGCGGCAGTCCGATAATCCAGGATGGAAAATTGATCGGAGCGGTAACACATGTTTTTGTAAATGATTCTACTTCAGGCTACGGTGTTCATATCGAATGGATGCTGGATGAAGCTGGAATTGATATATATGGACAAAAAAAGCAGGCGAGCTGAATGCCCTGCTTTTTTTGTGTTTAAAAAGTATAACTGATCTGCCGCAAAAAGATATATGTACAGCACTTAATCCAAGGCACAAAGCAAATTTTTGATTATTAAACAGCAGCTTGTGATAAAAACTGAAGTGACTTTTGTTAGAAAATTATGTACAATGAAGAAGAAATAAAGAAAATTCGACAAGCATTCGTTCGAATTTTGGTTTATCTGTCGAAATTCGAAGTAAAATGAAGATAATTAAAGCAAATATAAGAAAATCAAAATAAAATAAAAAAATTTAATGGATTTTAGAGGGATTTACGTTTAATTGTTGAAATCGTAAAAGGGGAAAACAAGAAATTGTTGGATGGGGAGGAATAATAATGAAAAAGATTAAAGTGTGTCTTGCAGATGATAACCGGGAACTAGTAGGGCTGTTGAAAGAGTATCTTTCGAGCCAGGATGACATGGAAGTGATCGGCATTGCTTATAATGGGCAGGAGTGCCTTTCTGTACTTGAAGGCAGAAACCCCGATGTGCTCGTTTTAGATATCATCATGCCTCATTTGGATGGGCTTGCGGTTCTTGATAAAATCAGGAGCAGCGACGATTTGCCTCAGCCTAATGTGATCATGCTTACAGCCTTTGGGCAGGAAGATGTAACTAAGAAAGCGGTTGATCTTGGTGCTTCCTACTTTATTTTGAAACCGTTTGATATGGAAAACCTTGCAAACCAGATCCGTCAGATCTGCGGCAGCGAGTCATCTTCGCACAGCCGTTCCTCCTCGCAGGCAAGATCGCATCTTTCTTCAATTAAACAGCCGAGAAACCTGGATGCCAGCATTACAAGCATCATTCATGAAATCGGCGTACCAGCACATATTAAAGGGTACATGTACTTAAGAGAAGCGATTTCAATGGTCTATAATGATATCGAACTGCTTGGTTCCATTACGAAGGTCCTTTACCCGGATATTGCAAAGAAATTTAACACAACGAGCAGCCGTGTGGAGCGTGCAATCCGGCATGCGATAGAAGTAGCATGGAGCCGCGGCAACATTGACAGCATCTCTTCGCTGTTTGGATACACTGTATCGATGTCCAAAGCTAAACCGACCAATTCAGAGTTCATCGCGATGGTAGCTGATAAGCTTCGAATCGAACATAAAGCAGGCTGAAAACAATAAGAGCCAGCAGACAATAAATGTCTGCTGGCTTTTTGCTGCAGATAAAAGGCGGATGGTGTTTAATCCGGCTTCTTTTGCTGCTGAAATTTAGGCTGAAGCTTACTGCGTTTTTTATCTCGGTAAAAGATAAATCCTCCTACAAACGCCAGGCCGATTATGAGGCTGAAAAAGCCGGCGGCAAACTGCAAAGGGAGGTTTGGGAAAGGTGCCTGAAGTACGCCGAACAAAGTATCGCGCATCCATTTGATCCCAAAAACAGCCAGCAATCCTGGTATTAAAACAATTAGTAAAGCAATAAAACGCTGCATATGTGATCTCTCCTTACCACCTCAGTTTACTTGTTTCTAGAAATATTGTCGATAAAATTCCGTCTTGCAAATGCTTTCATACTGATTTATCATTTGAATTATAATATATGAAAAAAATTGCAATGATCGGAGCGGGAACCATGCAAAATGCGGTTTTGCTTGGGGATTTACAAGATATACACAGCCTTATTCTGCTGTTTCAGCGTTCTGAGATAATTTTTCCTGCGGCGGTCATGTCTGATGAAATCCGCAGGGAACACTATTACGGAATTCCGGTAATAAAAGAAGCTGATATTAACCTCAGAGAATTTGAGTATATTGTTTATTCTCCTGATTACAAAAAGAAAGCATACGAACTGGCGGAGACGGTTGAAGGAGAAGCGGGTATTCTCCCTGCTTCATATGTACAGGCTCTCTTTGATGAAATGCTTCACAACGAAACGCATATGCCGGCATTGAGGAACCAGCTTTTAACAAGAGATATTATTCTTGACAGCACTCATGATGGCATGATTGCGATAGATGAAAAACGCAAAATCACCCTTTTTAACAGAAGTGCGGAGAAAATGACGGGAATTCCGAGGGGAAAGGCAATAGGTTTTGATATCCTTGAAGTTATGCCGAACAGTCAGCTTCCGAGAATTTTAAGATCAGGCGTAGAAGAAATTAACCGTGAGCAGCTGCTGCCAAACGGAACAAAAATTTACACGACTCGGCTGCCGATCATAGATGATGAAGGAAACACTCTAGGTGCGTTCGCTGTTTTTAAGGACATTACAGAAATTGTTGATCTGGCAGAAGAAGTAACGAACTTAAAAAGCATTCAAAGCATGCTCCACTCTATCATCCAATCGTCTGAAGAAGCAATTTCAGTCGTCGATGAAAAAGGCAATGGTCTTATGATAAATCCTGCCTATACAAGGCTCACGGGATTTACTGCCGATAAAATAATCGGTAAGCCGGCAACGATTGATATTACCGAAGGCGACAGCATGCATATGCAGGTGCTGAAAACCAGAAAACCAGTCAGGGGAGCCCGTCTAAAAGTAGGTCCTAAAAAAAGAGACGTAATTGTGAACGTTGCGCCGATTTTAGTCGACGGCCAGCTTAAGGGGAGCGTCGGTGTCATTCATGATGTTTCGGAAATTCAGTCACTCACAGAGCAGCTCAGCAGGGCAAGACAGATTATCAGGACTCTGGAAGCGAAGTATTCGTTTGAAGATATTGTCTGGTCTTCCCAGGAGATGGAATTTGCGATCGAGCAGGCAAAGCTTGCGGCTTCCACTCCAGCGACCGTTCTTTTAAGAGGCGAGTCTGGCACTGGAAAAGAGTTGTTCGCTCATGCAATACATAATGCCAGTGATCGGAAGTACTGCAAATTTGTGAGGGTGAATTGTGCGGCTATCTCAGAGTCGCTGCTCGAGAGCGAGCTTTTCGGTTATGTAGAAGGGGCTTTTTCAGGTGCTGTCCGCGGCGGAAAAAGAGGGCTGTTTGAAGAAGCGAACGGCGGAAGTATTTTTCTGGATGAAATTGGCGAACTTGCGCTGACAACACAGGCAAAGCTTTTGCGGGTGCTTCAGGAAAAAGAAATCCGCCGTGTAGGGGATACAAAGTCCATTCCGGTTGATGTCCGGGTCATCGGGGCTACGAACGTCAATCTTGAGACGAAGATTGCCGAGGGCTCATTCCGGCAAGATCTTTATTACCGGTTGAACAGGATGCCGATTTTTATCCCGTCACTTCGTGAAAGAAAAGGGGATATTCCCCAATTGGCCGGACACCTTTTGCAAAAACTCAATCAGGATTATGGCAGGAACGTTGAAGGACTGACGTCAGAAGCAATTGATGTGCTGATGCATTACGACTGGCCTGGGAATGTACGTGAACTTGAAAATGTTCTTGGCAGGGCAATCATTCATATGAAACACCATGAACACTTTATCAGCAGCGAAAATCTTCACATCCTAGAGGCGGAGAAAAGTGATGTTCAGGGAGTTTTAGAAGAAGAAACACAGCCGCTGAGTACTCAGGTGGAAGAGTTTGAAAAGAAAATCATAATCCGCGCGTTAAAGTCCTGCGGACAAAACAAAACGAAAGCGGCAAAAATCTTAAATATTTCACTTAGGAATTTTTATTACAAGCTCGAAAAATACGGCATTAATATATAACGCCATGTTTGCGATTGCAAAAAAATGCGCGCAATAAAATGCACACGATGAAAAATATTGCATGGTTTTCTCTCGTTGAACCTTTTAATTGCCGTTAAATAAGTTGGCATGGAACTTGCAACAATGATATACGGGTCAAAGGAGGCGAATCAACACGTGCTGTTAGACAACATTCTAGAACAGATTCAGCATTCAGACAGTAAGCCGGTCATTGCGGTGGCTGCAGCCGGTGACGAGGAAGTTATCCAAAGTGTTGCCCTTGCTGCGAAAGAAAAAATCGCTTCATTTAAACTTTTTGGAAACGAAGAAAAGATTCGTTTTTTTCTCAACGAACAAGGACTGCATGACACCGAAGGAATAACGGTTGTGCCTTGCGGTGACAATGAAGCCTCACTGCTTGCGGTCCAAGCTGTCAAAGAGCAAAAAGCTCATATTGTCATGAAGGGCATGGTCTCAACATCATCCCTTTTAAAAGCAGTGCTGCATAAAGAACAAGGTCTGAGGACAGGAAAGATACTGTCTCATATCGCAGCATTTGAAGTTCAAGGTTATGACCGTCTCATATATGTGACGGATGCTGCGATGAACATCGCGCCAGACCTTGCACAAAAGGCAGAAATTATCCAGAACGCGATCACATTTGCTGCATCCGTGGGAACTGTGATGCCAAAAGTAGCGGTCATAGCGGCAGTTGAAACAGTCAATCCTGCTATGCAGCCGACGTTAGATGCAGCGGCTCTTGCAGTCATGAATAAAAGAGGGCAGATCACAGGCGGTATTGTTGAAGGACCATTTGCACTTGACAATGCCATTTCACTTGATGCGGCTGAACATAAAGGAATTCATGGAGAGGTTGCAGGAAAAGCAGATATTCTAGCTGTTCCATCCATTGAAACGGGCAATGTACTCTATAAATCGCTCATGTATTTTGCGAAAGCAAAGGCAGGAGCGGTCATACTTGGTGCAAAAGCGCCTGTCGTCTTGACTTCCAGGGCTGACAGTGCTGAAAGTAAATTTTACTCGATCGCACTAGCTGTTAGATCGCTGAAAAGCTAAACACATATCAATCATATTGGAGGATAACAAAATGGAAATTTTTAAATATATGGAAACTTACGATTACGAGCAAATGGTGATTTGCCAAGATAAACAATCAGGTCTTAAAGCGATTATTTGTATCCATGATACAACGCTCGGGCCGGCGCTTGGCGGCACAAGAATGTGGACTTATGATTCTGAAGATGCGGCGATCGAGGATGCTCTCCGTCTTGCAAAAGGGATGACTTACAAAAACGCAGCTGCTGGATTGAACCTTGGCGGAGGAAAGACGGTTATTATCGGCGATCCGAAAAAAGACAAGAACGAAGAGATGTTCCGCGCGTTCGGCCGTTATATTCAAGGGTTGAACGGGCGTTATATCACTGCTGAAGATGTGGGAACAACAGTTGAAGACATGGATCTTATCTACCAGGAAACACCTTTCGTTACAGGTGTATCACCAGCGTTCGGTTCATCTGGGAACCCATCTCCTGTTACAGCATACGGTGTCTACCGCGGTATGAAAGCTGCGGCAAAAGAAGCGTTCGGTACAGACTCTCTTGAAGGAAAGACCATCGCTGTACAAGGCGTAGGACATGTAGCCTTTACTCTTTGCAAACATCTGCATGAAGAAGGGGCTTCTCTAATCGTAACAGATATCAATAAAGAAGCGGTCCAGCGTGCAGTGGAAGCATTCGGTGCAAAAGCGGTCGAACCTTCTGAAATTTACAGTGTGGACTGCGACATCTTCGCACCATGTGCACTTGGTGCGATCATCAACGACGAAACGATTCCTCAGCTGAAAGCAAAAGTGATTGCAGGTGCAGCAAACAACCAGCTTAGAGAAACTTCACACGGCGATTTGATTCATGAAATGGGAATCGTGTACGCTCCTGATTATGTTATCAATGCAGGAGGCGTTATTAACGTTGCAGACGAACTTAACGGATATAACCGTGAGCGCGCTATGAGAAAAGTGGAAACAATCTATGACAACATCGCGAGAGTTATTGAGATTTCCAAACGCGACCGTATTCCAACTTACCTTGCTGCCGACCGTCTGGCAGAAGAAAGAATTGAACGCATGAGAAAGTCAAGAAGCCAGTTCTTGCTAAACGAACGCCACATTCTGTCCCAGCGTGTCAGATAACATCAGAGAAGGAGGATGGAATCGTGCAGCATAAAGAATTTCGGCTTTTAGTCATAAACCCGGGATCTACCTCTACGAAAATTGGCATATTTGACAATGACCGATCAGTGTTTGAAACGACGATTCGCCATGATATTGAAACGATCTCAGAGTTCGAGCATGTCATTGATCAGTATGCTTTCCGGAAGAAAACGATTCTAGAAGCTCTGGACAAAGAAGGCATCAATATTTCCAAACTCAGTGCTGTCGTCGGACGAGGCGGTCTTCTCCGTCCGATCGAAGGCGGCACGTACGAAGTTAACGAAGAAATGCTTGAAGATTTGCGCGAGGGTTTTTCAGGAGAGCATGCTTCTAATCTTGGGGGCATCATCGCGCATGAAATAGCAGGGAACCTGAACATTCCTTCCTATATTGTCGATCCTGTAGTTGTCGACGAGATGGAACCGGTCGCCCGGATATCTGGTGTTCCTGAAATTGAAAGAAAAAGCATCTTTCATGCGCTCAATCAAAAGGCAGTGGCACGCAGGGTCGCTAAATCGCTCGGAACACCATACCATGAACTGAACTTAATTGTCGTTCATATGGGCGGTGGAATAACGGTCGGCGTTCATAAAGGCGGGCGGGTTATCGATGTGAACAACGGTTTACACGGTGAAGGACCGTTTTCACCTGAACGAGCAGGAACCGTTCCTGCCGGAGACCTCGTATCCATGTGCTTCTCTGGAGAGCATTATGCCGAAGAAGTCATGAAAAAGCTTGTAGGACAAGGCGGTCTCGTCGGTTATCTGGGCACGAACGATGCCCGTGAGGTTGAAAAGATGATCGAGGAGGGCAGCAGTGAAGCGGCACTTCTTTATGAAGCGATGGCGTATCAGGTTGCTAAGGAGATCGGGGCGGCGAGCGCTGTTCTTTATGGCAGGGTTGACGCTATTATCCTGACTGGCGGACTTGCTTATGGAAAAGAGTTTGTTAAGAAAATAACTGACCGGATTGAATGGATATCTGACTGCATCATCCAGCCTGGAGAAAACGAACTGCAGGCACTCGCAGAAGGCGGTCTCAGAGTGCTGATGGGAGAAGAAGAGGCTAAGCGATATCCGGATGCAATCGTGAAAGAACAACTGGACAGATAAAGCAGAGGAGAATGTACTATGGCAACAGACTTTGACGTAGTTATCCTCGGCGGGGGCACTGGCGGCTATGTAGCCGCCATACGTGCTGCCCAGCTGGGCAAAAAAGTAGCAATAGTGGAAAAAGGAAAGCTTGGCGGGACATGCCTGCATAAAGGCTGTATTCCGTCCAAAGCGCTGCTCAGAAGTGCAGAAGTTTATGCGACCGCTAAAAAGGCGGCTGATTTCGGCGTAGAAGTGGAAGCGGTTTCTTTAAATTTCGGCAAAATGCAGGAGCGCAAGCAAAGCATCGTAAACCAGCTTCATATGGGTGTACAGTCGTTAATGAAAAAGGGGAAAATTCAAGTCTTCGAAGGTACAGGAAGGATTCTGGGTCCATCCATCTTCTCGCCGATGCCCGGCACCATTTCTGTTGAGTTCAATGATGGAACGGAGAACGAGATCCTGATACCGCAAAATGTCGTGGTCGCGACAGGTTCCCGTCCGCGTTCACTTCCGGGTCTTGAGATCGATGGAGTTCACGTCATAACAAGTGACGAAGCCCTTGAAATGGAACAGCTTCCAAACTCAATCGTGATCGTTGGTGGCGGCGTGATCGGGATTGAATGGGCTTCCATGCTGAACGATCTCGGAGTCGAAGTAACGGTTGTTGAATATGCAGACCGAATCGTTCCGACAGAGGACGAAGAGATTTCAAAAGAGGCAGCAAGAATATTGAAGAAAAAAGGCATCACCATCGTTACAGGTGCAAAAGTGCTGCCTGAGACGCTGAGTAAAGGCGAACAAGTGAGCATCTCTGCGGAACATAAAGGCAGCGAGAAAACGTTCACTGCAGATAAAATTCTTGTTTCTGTAGGCAGACAGGCAAATGTTGAAGGAATCGGGATAGAGAACACTGCCATTAAGATAGAAAAAGGCTTTATTCAGACAAATGAATACTACCAGACAGAAGAAAGCCATATTTATGCGATCGGTGATGTGATTGGGGGCCTTCAGCTCGCACACGTTGCTTCACATGAGGGAATAACGGCTGTAGAACATCTTGCAGGCGAGAAACCACATACAATCGATTATGATAATGTATCAAAATGCATTTATTCATCACCTGAAATGGCAAGTGTCGGCCTGACAGAAGCACAGGCGAAAGAAAAAGGCTTCACTGTTAAAATCGGCAAGTTTCCATTTAAAGCGATCGGAAAAGCGCTCGTCTACGGACAGTCAGACGGATTCGTGAAAATTGTGGCTGATAAGGAGACGAATGATCTCCTCGGTGTTCACATGATCGGACCGCACGTTACCGACATGATCTCTGAAGCAGGTCTCGCCCGCGTGCTCGATGCAACGCCATGGGAGATAGCTCAGACGATACACCCGCACCCTTCCCTATCAGAAGTGTTCGGAGAAGCAGCACTCGCCGTTGAAGGAAAAGCGATTCATTTTTAATACAAGGAGGCAGTTAACATGGCTGAAAACCGTCATGAACGTTTAGGATTAACAGATCAGGATGTCCTGCAGATGTATAGAACTATTTTGCTCTCGCGCAGAGTGGATGAAAGAATGTGGCTGTTGAACCGTGCTGGAAAGATTCCTTTTGTTATTTCCTGCCAAGGGCAGGAAGCAGCGCAAGTAGGTGCGGCGATGGCACTTGATAAAGAAAAAGATTATGTCCTCCCTTACTACAGGGATATGGGAGTGGTCCTGCATTTCGGCATGACCGCACGTGATCTCATGCTGTCTGCTTTTGCAAAAGCAGAAGACCCGAATTCTGGCGGAAGACAGATGCCTGGTCATTTCGGCTCTAAAAAACTTCGTATCGTTACGGGTTCATCTCCTGTTACGACACAGGTTCCTCATGCTGTCGGTGTTGCCCTTGGCGGCAGGATGGAAGGCAAGGACCTGGTTACGTTTACGACGTTCGGTGAAGGATCTTCAAACCAAGGAGATTTTCATGAAGGTGTGAACTTCGCATCTGTACATAAACTGCCGGTTATTTTTATGTGCGAGAATAATAAATACGCCATCTCTGTTCCGATCTCCAAGCAATTGGCGTGCAAAAATGTTTCCGACCGCGCTATCGGCTATGGCATTCCAGGTGTGACAGTTGATGGCAACGATCCGCTTGCCGTTTATGAAGCGGTGAAGGAAGCTGCTGACCGCGGACGCCGCGGAGAAGGTCCGACTCTTGTAGAAACCGTCTCTTACCGTCTGACGCCTCACTCATCAGATGATGATGACAGAGCATACAGAACGCGTGAAGAAGTTGAAGAAGCAAAAGCGAAGGATCCTGTACACACGTTTGGTGCTTATTTAAGAGAATTGGGCATCTTGACAGAGGACGCTGAAAAAGTAATCAATGATGAAATCAAAAGAGAAGTCGACGAAGCGACAGAGTATGCGGAAAATGCACCATACGCAGATCCAGAATCAGCATTGCGCTTCGTTTATGCAGAGTAAGGGGGAGAAATCATGGCTATCATTTCATATATCGATGCCGTCACACAGGCTATACGCGAAGAGATGCAGCGTGACAGTAAAGTTTTTGTAGTGGGTGAAGATGTTGGTGTCCGCGGCGGTGTGTTCAGAGCGACTGCAGGATTGATCGAAGAATTCGGGGAAGAGCGTGTGATCGACTCGCCGCTTACTGAATCGGCTATTGCCGGAGTAGGAATCGGGGCTGCCATGTACGGGATGCGTCCTATTGCAGAAATGCAGTTTGCCGACTTCATCATGCCTGCCGTTAACCAGATCGTGTCAGAAGCAGCAAAAATCCGCTATCGTTCCAATAATGACTGGACATGCCCGATCACGATCCGTGCTCCTTACGGCGGCGGTGTTCATGGAGCGCTTTACCACTCTCAGTCTGTTGAAGCTCTGTTTGCAAACACACCTGGGCTGAAGATCGTCATGCCATCTACTCCTTATGATGTTAAAGGTCTGCTGAAAGCGGCAATCCGAGATGAAGATCCTGTATTGTTCTTTGAGCATAAACGGGCATACCGCCTGATCAAAGGCGAAGTCCCTGATGAAGAGTATGTACTTCCGATCGGAAAAGCGGATGTGAAGCGCGAAGGAGAAGATATCACGGTCATCACATACGGACTTTGCGTCCATTTTGCTCTTCAGGCAGCCGAGCGTCTAGAAAAAGACGGCTTCTCTGCACACGTTCTGGATCTTCGCACTGTATACCCGCTCGATAAAGATGCGATTATCGAAGCAGCATCCAAGACAGGCAAAGTACTTCTTGTCACAGAAGACAACAAAGAAGGCAGTATCATGAGCGAGGTCGCTGCCATCATCGCGGAGAACTGCCTGTTCGACCTTGATGCACCGATACAGCGTGTGGCAGGACCGGATGTTCCAGCTATGCCTTATGCACCGACAATGGAAAAGCATTTCATGGTCAATCCAGATAAAATCGAAAAAGCAATGCGTGAACTTGCACAATATTAAGTGCTGGAGAGGAGAAAACCCATGGCTGTTAAAAAAATTACAATGCCCCAGCTCGGAGAGAGCGTGACAGAGGGCACGATCAGCAAATGGCTTGTAGGCCCTGGTGATCATGTGAATAAATACGACCCGCTTGCAGAAGTGATGACCGATAAGGTGAACGCTGAAATTCCTTCTTCTTTCAGCGGTATCATTAAAGAACTGGTGGCACAGGAAGGCGACACGCTCGCTGTAGGAGAACTGATCTGCCATATTGATACAGAAAGCAGCGGCGACAGCGGCAAAGCAGATGCTGCAGAACCTGCTGCAGAAGTTCCAGTGCAGGAAAGCAAGCAAGTCCCTGCGGCGGATACTGCCAATGCTGCAAAAGGCCGCTATTCTCCTGCTGTTGTAAGACTTGCCGGCGAACATGGCATCGACTTAAACGGGGTGTCAGGAACAGGTCTTGGTGGACGCATCACGAGAAAAGATATCCAAAAGCTTATCGATTCAGGTGAAAGACCGCAGGCAGCGAGCAAGCCTCAGCAGGACAGAAAAGATGCCGCGTCTGCACCAGCCGCATCACCGGCACCTGCAGCAGCTGCAGAAACTAAACTCCAGCCAGTCCAGGTACAGGCAGCACACGGTGACATCGAAATTCCGGTGAGCGGTGTGCGCAAAGCAATCGCTGCCAACATGGTAAGGTCTAAGCACGAAGCACCTCACGCATGGACGATGGTAGAAGTAGATGTGACAAATCTTGTGAACTTCCGCAATTCTGTAAAGGGAGACTTTAAGGCGAAGGAAGGCTATAACATTACGTTCCTTCCATTCTTTATTAAAGCAGTAACTGAATCTCTAAAAGAATACCCGCAGATCAATTCCATGTGGGCAGGAGACAAGATCATCCAGAAAAAAGACATAAACATTTCAATTGCGGTTGCCACAGATGACGCGCTGTATGTGCCAGTCATTAAACATGCGGACGAAAAAAGCGTAAAAGGCATCGCGCGTGAAGTGAACGAGCTCGCAGGCAAAGTAAGAAGCGGCAAATTGTCAGGCGATGACATGAAAGGCGGCACGTTCACAGTAAACAATACCGGTTCTTTCGGCTCCATCATGTCTACCCCGATCATTAATTATCCGCAGGCAGCCATCATGTCTGTTGAATCGATCGTGAAGCGTCCCGTCATCATTGATGGCATGATCGCCGTAAGAGATATGGTGAACCTTTGTTTATCACTTGACCACCGTGTTCTTGACGGCCTTGTATGCGGAAGGTTCCTTGCTTCCGTTAAGCAGCGGCTGGAAGGCATGACTAAAGAAAACACACCTCTTTATTAATTTTCGGCTCGCTCTGAATTGTTCTATAAAGATTGTGAAAACAGCAAGAAGCATAATTTTTTATTAAAACAGGTTTAAAAGGGATTTCACGGGGTACATTCAGAATATAGAATACCCCCTACCCCCCTATAGAAAAAGCGCCGAATTCAATTCGGCGCTTTTTCTTTTGCTTCCTATTGTTTTTGAGTACAATAACAAAGAAGGGACGTGACGATATGAATTTTCAGTTCAATCAATTTAACTTGTTCAACGATGTCGCAGAAATGGCACGCAAGGAAATGGTGGAAGCAGGCTATGAGCAGCTGATCACACCTGAAGATGTGGATACAGCGCTAAAAAAGCCAGGAACGACACTCGTGATGATTAATTCCGTATGCGGATGTGCGGGAGGCATCGCCCGGCCTGCAGCATCGTTCGCACCTAAAGGAGATATTGCACCCGATCATCTTGTAACAGTGTTTGCTGGACAGGATAAAGAGGCAACTGAAACAGCACGCAGCTATTTCACTGGTTATCCTCCGTCCTCGCCATCCTTTGCTCTTCTTAAAGACGGAGAAATGAAAATGATGGTCGAGCGGCATGAGATCGAAGGTTCCGATCCGATGGAAGTCGTTAACAAGCTTCGTGCAGCTTTCAAAGAGTATTGCTAAGACACATACAGCCTTTATACAGGCTGTTTTTTTATTGCACATGAACAAATAACTGGCTCGTTCTAATCAAAGGCTGTTTTCACAAACTTTGTTGCTATAAAGAAGTCAGAAAAGCAGTTGATCTCCGTTTCACGTCCACGCTTTCCGCGGGGCGGGCGTGAGCCTCTTTATCCGTGCTCTTGGACTAATGATTATTCAGAATAATTAATATTTATAAATATTCATTTGAAGTGTGTTAAAATCCAAGATAGTGAATAAATATGAATTCTTCTTTGGAGGTTGCCAAGGAGCGAATTATTAATCATACTATTTTTAATTATCTAAATATAAAGAGAAGGGGTTGTCACATGATTAAGAACAACAAGTGGATGCTGCTCGTGCTGACGGCAGTCATGCTGACAGGCTGGTTTGCACAGGGATTTCTTTCGGAGGCGCCTAATGCATCTGCCAAAGAAAAGCATAACAAGACGCTCGTGATGGGCACTTCGGCGGACTATGCTCCGTATGAATATATCGATACTGCTAAAAGCAATGAAATTATAGGCTTTGATATTGACCTTGCAAGACACATAGCGGATGAACTCGGCTATAATCTTGTGATCAAGGATATGGATTTTAACGGGCTGATCCCTGCACTGGATTCGGGCAGAGTTGATTTTGTCATGGCGGGCATGACGCCTAACAAAGAGCGAAAAGAAAAAGTTGATTTTACGAAGGTCTATTACAGCGCCCAGCAGCTGATTGTTACGAAAGACGAAAATATTAAAAGCATCGAAGACCTGAAAGGAAAAAAACTTGGCGTACAGCTTGGTTCAATTCAGGAAAAAGAAGCAATAAAAATCAAGAAAAAAGTAAAAAACGTTAAAGTTGAAAAGCGGAACAAGATTCCTGACCTCGTCCAAGAGCTTCAAACGAAACGGATAGATGCAGCGATCATTGAAGACGGTGTAGCGGTTGAGTATTTAAACCAGAACAGCAAGCTGAAAGCATTCGTCATCCCGGATACAGGATCTGCCGGTTCTGCAGTCGCGCTTCCTAAAGGCAGTGATCTGACAGAGAAGTTTAATAGTGAAATTGATAAGATGAAAGAGAACGGCGAACTCGACAAATATGTAAAAAAGTGGTTCAAAATCGAGAAAAGCGAGAATGAAAAAAAGGATGCAGCAGCGATTGATTTTTCTGTCGTCTGGTCTTCGCTTGATTTTATCCTATACGGTGTAATCACAACACTTAAGTTTGTCGCTGTTTCCATCGTCCTTGGATTCCTGCTCGGTTCTTTGCTTGCACTCATGAAAATCAGTAAAACGGCGCCGCTCAGATGGTTTGCGGATGCTTATACGTCGATTTTCAGAGGCACGCCGCTTATCTTGCAGCTGTTGATTATCTATTTTGCAACACCGCAGCTGACAGATTATGAGATCAGTGCCTTTTTAGCTGGTGTGCTCACATTCGGATTGAACTCGGCTGCCTACATTTCAGAAATTATCCGCGCCGGAATCAGCGCAGTCGACAAAGGGCAGCGGGAAGCCTCTCTGGCACTTGGTATTCCATACAGCAGCATGATGCGCCAGATTATCCTTCCGCAGGCTTTAAAGAACATCCTGCCTGCACTGATGAACGAATTTATTACTTTGACGAAGGAATCAGCGATCATCGCCGTGATCGGCGCGATGGATATTATGCGCCGGGCGCAAATCGTCGGTGCTGATACGTACCGTTACTTTGAACCGCTCATTATCGCGGGTCTGATCTACTATGTGATGGTCATGGGCCTTACAGTATTAGGACGCAAGCTTGAAAGGAGAATGAGCCGCGGTGATTAAAATAAAAAACCTTTGCAAACAATTTGGCAAAAATGAAGTACTGAAAGATATTTCTCTTAATATAAAGCAGGGGGAAGTAGTAGCGATCATCGGACCGTCAGGGTCAGGTAAATCAACGCTTCTCCGCTGTGTCAATAACCTTGAAACAGCAACTTCTGGAGAAGTTTGGTTTAAGGAACAAGAAGTAACAGGGAAAAAAGCCGATATCCAAAAAATCAGAACAAAGATTGGCATGGTTTTCCAGCATTTTCACCTGTTCCCACATATGACAGTGCTGGAAAACGTTACGTATGCACCTAAAACGGTCAATGGCATTTCCAAGACTGAAGCCGAAAGTTCGGCAAAAGAGCTTTTAAGCAAAGTGGGGCTTTCTGAAAAAGCAGAAGAGTACCCAGGACGCTTGTCAGGAGGTCAGAAGCAGCGGGTAGCAATCGCACGTGCTTTGGCTATGAATCCTGAGGTGATGCTGTTCGATGAACCGACCAGTGCTCTTGACCCAGAAATGGTAAAAGAAGTTCTTGATGTTATGAAATCACTTGCACAAAGCGGCATGACAATGGCGATCGTCACACATGAAATGGGATTTGCCAGAGAAGTTGCAGACCGGGTGCTGTTCCTTGATGAGGGTGTCCTCGTGGAAGATGCCTCGCCACAAGCATTTTTCACTGCGCCAAAGTCCGAAAGAGCAAAAACATTCTTGCAAAAAGTGTTATAGTGTAAAAAGCCCCTTTCGAGGGGTCTTTTGTTTTTTAACAGACGTTTTTTAGGGAAAACTGTACATAAGAAAGAAAAGAGGTTTATTTTTATGCAGCGATTTACGATTGGCTACAGAACGCTTAAGACGGCTGCCGGGGCTGCAGCGGCCATATGGATCGCACAGATGCTTGGGCTGGAGTTTTACAGTTCGGCTGGCATCCTGACAATCTTGTGCATCAAGGTTACAAAAAAACGCTCCCTCATATCATCGTGGGAGCGTATATTAGCATGTGTGACTGGTATTGTATTTGCAGCGGCTATATTTCCGTTTTTCGGATATAACCCGCTGTCGCTCGCCCTTTTGCTTGTTTTGTTTATACCTTCAGCTGTTTCATTAAATGCAAAGGAAGGCATCATTACAAGTTCGGTCATCATCCTTCATCTTTATAGTGTTCAGAAGCTGTCATGGAGTATTGTATGGAATGAACTCGCGCTGATTGCTATCGGTGTTGGTACCGCATTGTTAGCGAACCTTTATATGCCGAGCATGGAAAGGGAGCTGAAAAAGCTGCAGGAACAGGTAGAAGAAAAGTTTAAGGCCATCTTCCATGAATTTTATCTTTATCTCCAGCACGATTCTCATCGCTGGGACGGCAAAGAGATCACAGAATGCGCTGCGCTGATCACGAAGGCAAAAAGCTTGGCATTTCGTGATGTCGAGAACCATTTTGCACGGCATGAGAACGAATACTACCATTATTTTAAAATGAGAGAAAAGCAATTTGAGATCATTGAGCAGATGCTGCCGATCATCTCATCCATTGATAAATCCTATATTCAAGGAGAGAAACTCGGGCGGTTCTGTGAAAATTTAAGTGAAAGAGTACATCCCGGAAATACAGCTGTTCTATTTTTGGATAAGCTCGAACAGCTGCGCCTGGAGTTCCGCGAAATGCCGCTCCCGAAAACGCGGGACGAATTTGAGACCCGGTCCAAGCTGTTTTATTTGCTGAATGAGGTAGAGCAGTACTTAGAGATTAAAAAGAAGTTTAAAAAAAGCGATGTGTAAGAATGCGGTCAGCAGCAAGTGAAATACTAAAAGAAAAAAAGCGGTGAACCTTTATGCTAATTTTCAAAGCGGCAGTCCTGCTGCAGATCGCATTATCACCTGTCTGGCCGATGGGAAACGCTGCTGAGCTTGGAGACCCTTTTGTTATCGTCAATAAAGCAACAAACACGATGGCACTGATAGAGGGAGGACAAGTTTCGAGAATCTTTCCTGTGGCGACAGGCAAGACAGATGACCTTACGCCCGTAGGAACGTTCCGTGTTACAGTGAAGGCTGTGGATCCTTATTACAGAAAAGACGACATCCCGGGCGGAGATGAAAAAAACCCTCTCGGTACTAGGTGGATCGGATTTGATGCACGAAACACTGATGGGCGGCAATATGGCATTCACGGAAACAACAATCCGTCTTCGATCGGAAAATATGTATCCAACGGCTGTATACGGATGAAGGAGGACGATGTTCAGTATGTATATAAACACCTCCCGGATGGGGCAGCTGTAGTCGTTATCAAGTCTGAGGCTGGCTATAAAGAAATTTTGCAGCAAATAAAAAGACAGTAGTAAGAGGCCCGGAATCGATGATTCCGGGCCTCTTTTAATAGTTTAATTTTTACATGAATAATGACAGACCTGTCAGCAATGAAGTGATGACAAGAGATGCGATCATAACATAAACGACCGCTTTAATTAGCTTTGGTGACATGCATAAACATCCTTTCATACAGCAACCGGCCTTTTTTCTCCATTTTAACGGGTTTTCTCGTTCCGTACAAGAACAAGGCGCAACAGGATTTGTCGAAAAAATAAGAATATCAGCAGGAAAAAGCGCTTTCATGACGAATTTTATAGTGTTGCTTATCTTTGCAGCAACGGCTATAAGGACGACTGTTTCTATACAGTCAAGCTAATGGGAGATTCTAGAACAGGAGGCGCTAATAAACATGCAGCAGCGTTATGAGGAATGGAAAAGAAAAACAGAAGCGTTGATGGAGAAGTTCCCTGAAAGAAAAAAGGAATTCACGACTAGTTCTGATATACATATTGAACGGCTGTACGGACCGTCTGAGGATGGATATGAGTATGATAAACTCGGTCTGCCAGGAGAGTATCCTTTCACTCGCGGCATACAGCCGACGATGTACCGTGCACGCCACTGGACGATGCGCCAATACGCAGGCTTCGGCTCAGCGGAAGAAACGAACCATCGTTTTCGGTATTTGCTTCAGCAAGGGCAGACTGGCCTCTCGGTGGCGTTTGATCTGCCGACACAGATCGGATATGACTCTGATCACGCCATGGCAAAGGGTGAGGTCGGAAAAGTAGGTGTTGCCATCGATTCTCTAGAAGATATGGAGGCGCTTTTAAAAGACATCCCGCTCGACCGCGTCAGCACATCGATGACGATAAACGCACCTGCAGCAGTACTGCTGGCGATGTACATCGCGGTAGCTGAAAAGCAGGGAGTGCCGTCAGAAAAAATCTCTGGAACGATACAGAATGACATTTTAAAAGAATATATCGCACGAGGAACATACATATTTCCGCCAAAGCCGTCCATGCGCCTGATTACAGATATCTTTGCCTACTGCAAGGACTTTGTGCCAAAGTGGAACACGATTTCTATATCTGGCTATCATATTCGTGAAGCAGGCTCAAACGCCGTACAGGAGCTCGCATTTACAATCGCGAACGGCCTTGCGTATGTGGATGCGGCGATCGAAGCAGGACTGAATATCGATGAGTTCGCACCAAGGCTCGCATTTTTCTTTAATGCGCATAACGATTTTTTTGAAGAAGCGGCAAAGTTCAGGGCAGCAAGAAGGATCTGGGCCCGTTTCATGAAAGAGACATACGGTGCAAAAAATCCAAAAAGCTGGCAGCTCCGTTTTCATACTCAGACAGGCGGATCTACATTGACAGCACAGCAGCCTGACAACAACATCGTCAGGGTTACCTTGCAGGCGCTGGCAGCAGTACTAGGCGGAACACAGAGTCTTCACACCAATTCAAGGGACGAAGCACTGGCACTGCCTACCGAAGATTCAGCCCGTATCGCGCTCCGAACTCAGCAGATCATCGCTCATGAAAGCGGAGTGGCGGACACGGTCGATCCGCTGGCAGGTTCCTATTATGTGGAAAGCCTTACAGACTCACTTGAGGAAAAGGCGCTGGAGTATATCCAGAAGATCAAAGAGCTTGGGGGAGCCGTTTCTGCAGTCGAGCAAGGATATATGCAGCGGGAGATCCATCATACATCGTACGAGACGCAAAAAGAGATCGAGAAAGGCAGTCAGGTTATCGTCGGGATGAATTCGTTCATGCTTGAGAACGAGGTGCAGCCTGAATTGCTCAGAGTAGATCCGTCTCTTGGCGAGAAACAGAAGACAAAGCTTGAAGCATTGCGTGCTGGAAGGGACCATGACCGAGCGAGCGCTCAGTTGGAAAAATTGAGGCAGACTGCCCGCAGCGAGCGAAACTTAATGCCAGTCATTTTAGAATGTGTTAAATCGTACTGCACGGTAGGAGAAATCTGCGGCATATTGCGTGAAGAGTTCGGCGAATACCGAGGAATTTAGAGAGAGCGGGGAGAAAACATGAGCAAAACAATACGTGTGTTAATAGCTAAGCCAGGCTTGGACGGCCATGACAGAGGAGCACTCGTCGTCGCACAGGCACTGAGGGACTATGGGATGGAAGTCATCTACACGGGGCTGCGTCAGACACCGGAGCAGATTGTTGCTTCTGCTATACAGGAGGATGTAGACGCGATCGGGCTTTCGTGCCTGTCTGGCGCGCACAATGAACTGTTTCCAGAAATCACGAGGCTTCTCGGTGAGAGGGGTGCAGAAGATATCATTGTTGTCGGCGGGGGTGTCATTCCATGGGAAGACATACCGTTCCTTGAATCAAAAGGAATCAGAAAAATCTTCACGCCAGGTACACCGACTGTGGATACAGCCAAATTTATTGAAAAAGCAGTAGCAGAAAGGGACGGAACGGCTATTAATGTACCGATGACAGAACGTCCTGAACGCATCGATCATATCGGCATCGCTGTGACCTCGCTGGATGAAGCTCTTCCTTTTTACGTGAACGTTCTTGGCTTGAAGCTTGAAGCAGTGGAGGAAGTCGCAGAACAAGGCGTGAAAGTAGCGTTCCTGAAAATCGGCGAATCAAAGATCGAACTTCTTGAGCCTACAGACAGCTCAAGTGCGGTCGCCAAATTTATTGAAAAACGCGGAGAAGGCATCCATCATGTGGCGCTCGGCGTGACAGACATCAATAAGAGGATTGACGAGCTGAAAGAGAACGGTGTGCAAATGATCCATGATAAGGCAGTCAAAGGAGCAGGCGGAGCGGACATTGCTTTTTTGCATCCTTCTTCCACAAGAAAAGTCTTGTTTGAGCTGTGCGAGAAAAAGAAAGGGGACAGCTGAGGCATGGACATGTTTGATAAAATCAATGAACTGTATGACAAGAAAACGAAAATTGAGCTTGGCGGCGGAGACGACCGCATTGATAAGCAGCATGAAAGAGGCAAGTGGACGGCAAGAGAACGCATCTCTTATCTTCTTGATGAAGGGACGTTTGTGGAACTGAATCCTTTTATTGAACACCGTTGTGTTGATTTCGGCCTTGCGGGCATGGAAGCGCCTGGAGAAGGGGTTGTAACAGGATACGGCAAGATCGGCGGCCGTCCTGTTTATCTTTTCGCACAAGACTTTACTGTATTTGGCGGTGCGCTTGGAGAGATGCATGCCCAGAAAATCAGCGCAGTTATGGACCTAGCAGCCAAGAACGGCACGCCGTTTATCGGTTTGAACGATTCTGGAGGAGCAAGAATCCAGGAAGGTGTCGTGTCACTTGATGGATACGGCCATATCTTTTACCGGAACGCCATCTATTCGGGCGTGATCCCGCAAATATCTGTGATCATGGGGCCGTGTGCGGGAGGTGCAGTGTACTCGCCAGCTATAACCGATTTTGTGTTCATGGTGGAAAAGACGAGCCAGATGTTCATCACCGGACCTAAAGTGATTGAAACTGTTACAGGGGAGAAGATATCTTCTGAAGATCTAGGCGGAGCACACGTGCACAGCTCGAAAAGCGGCAATGCCCACTTTACGGGTGAAACGGAGGCAGAAGTGCTCGATCAGGTACGCCGTCTAATCTCCTTCCTGCCGCAGAACAATGAAGAAAAGCCTCCTGTCGCAGAATACATTGGACAAGAGAAGGGAGACGACAGGCCGGATCTCGCCGATCTCGTACCTTTTGACTCCACTAGGCCTTATGATGTCCGAAAGGTGATCGGGCAAGTGGCAGACGAAGGCAGCTTTATGGAAGTCCACGCCCAGTTTGCCAAAAATATTGTCGTCGGCTTTGCACGCATTAAGGGAGAAGTGGTAGGATTAGTTTGCAACCAGCCGAAAGTGATGGCTGGAGGTCTGGATATTGATTCTTCGGATAAGGCATCCCGGTTTATCCGATTCTGTGATTCATTCAATATTCCGATCATTACTTTTGAAGATGTGACGGGCTTTTTTCCCGGTGTTAAACAAGAGCATGGCGGGATTATAAGACATGGCGCGAAAATATTGTACGCCTATTCCGAAGCAACGGTCCCGAAAATTACCATAATAACAAGAAAAGCTTACGGCGGTGCTTATGTAGCGCTGAACAGCAAGTCAATAGGAGCCGATCTTGTTTTCGCCTGGCCGAATGCAGAAATCGCCGTCATGGGGCCGCAAGGGGCAGCGAACATTATTTTTGCCCGCGAGATCAGTGCGAGCGCAGATCCCGAGGAGCTTCGGGCTGCAAAGATCGAGGAATACCGTACAAAGTTTGCGAACCCTTATGTTGCGGCTGCCAGAGGCATGGTCGATGACGTCATCGATCCGCGCGAAACAAGGATAAAATGCATTCAGGCACTGGATATGCTGCGCACGAAGAAAGAGCAGCGTCCCTTCAAAAAACACGGGAATATTCCACTTTAGAACTGGAGATGTAGAGGCATGGTAAACGAACAGCGTCTGCTTGATGAGTTTTTAGAGCTTGTTCAGATTGATTCAGAAACAATGTTTGAGGAAGAGATTTCAAAGGTATTAACAAAAAAATTTACGGATCTCGGTGTCGAAGTGTATGAAGATGATGCAGCTTCTAAGACGGACCACAGCGCCGGCAATCTGATCTGCACACTGAAAGGGAACAAAGAGGGAGTAGATCCGATCTATTTTACTTCGCATATGGATACAGTTGTGCCTGGGAAAGGGATAAAGCCCTCTATTAAAGACGGCTATGTCGTGACAGATGGCACGACAATTCTTGGCGCGGATGATAAAGCAGGACTTGCAGCCATGTTTGAAGCGATCCGCATCCTAAAAGAACAGAACATTGAGCATGGAGATATTCAGTTTATTATCACAGTTGGTGAAGAATCAGGCCTAGTCGGTGCAAAGGTCCTTGATCCATCCAAAATTACAGCGAAGTATGGTTATGCGCTTGACAGTGACGGACCTGTCGGTGACATTATCGTGGCTGCTCCGACACAGGCTAAGCTTTTTGTTGATATATACGGTAAGACTGCCCATGCTGGCGTGGCACCGGAGAAAGGCGTATCAGCAATCACGATCGCAGCGAAAGCGATATCGCGCATGCCGCTCGGGCGCATCGATGAGGAGACGACGGCGAACATCGGCCGATTTGAAGGAGGAAGCCAGACAAACATCGTTTGCGACCATGTGAAGATTTTGGCTGAAGCCCGGTCCCTCATCAATGAAAAGATGGAAGTTCAGGCAGCAAAGATGAAGGAAGCGTTTGAATCCGCGGCAGCAGAGTACGGCGGACGTGCAGACGTAGAAGTCGTGGTCATGTATCCTGGATTTAAGTTCGGCGACGGAGATCACGTTGTGGAGCTGGCCAAGAAAGCAGCGGCTAGAATCGGACGTCCGCACAAGCTGCTTCAAAGCGGCGGAGGGAGCGATGCGAACGTCATCGCCGGACATGGCATCCCTACGGTTAACTTAGCTGTAGGATACGAAGAAATCCACACAACAAACGAAAGAATGCCTGTTTCAGAGCTTGTTAAAACGGCAGAAATCGTTGTAGCGGTCATTCAGGAAACAGCAGAATCAAAATAAAAGTTAAACTGCCGTGCTGACTTCCGCTGAAGGTGTACAGTTTAGCGCGAGGTTCGGGAGCCTCCTCAGCGTTTTGCGCATTGAGAGGTCTTCCCGTAATAGCCTCGGCGCTTATGCACGAACCAGCAAGGAAAATAAACTGCAGTAAGTTTAAAAGTCTAAATAATAAAGGCCGTTTTCGGCTTTTTTTATTGCTGACGGCACCTGGTTCTTTTTGCCTAAAGGTAATCGGATTATTATTTTAGGTTGACATTAACTTTACATATTATGTAAGATATTTTTAATATGAAATAAAATACATAAAGCACCACAAGCCAAACGTTCGGAGGAAAATTGATGAATGAGCTTGCCAATATGCATATGATGGTCAATTATATGCGGGGAGTGTACAAAGTGCTGGAAGAAGATTGGCAAAAGTCAGCCAAATCAATCGGCCTCACCCAAGCGGAACAGCATATTTTATGGATCGTTCATTTCGAACAAGAAGCAACGGTCACCCGGATCGCCCAAATTGGCTTATGGGATGTTTCCACAGTCATGCAGGTTATAAAAAGGCTGCGTGAAAAAGGTTTAGTTGACATTTTGAAGAAAAATTCGGACCGCCGTGTCTCTTATGTCAAACTGACAGATGAGGGCATAGATAAGCAAAAGCAGTCCACGAATTTTCAATGCAAACTGTACGATTTTATGAAAACGCAGATGGAGGATGAATCCAAAAAGACATTTCTTGTAGAACTGGTCAGGTTTCACAAAGAATTGAACGACCATTTTCATGGAAGTGACTATGTTGACTGGGTCATCAGCACAACAAAATCTCTCGAGGAGGCAAGATAACCATCTTGCCTCTTTTTTGTTTGTTTCTATAGGATGGACTTACTGTTTTCGTTTATTTTGAAATGGCAGAAGTGATAGTATCATATAATAATGATGAAGTATTAAAAGGAGCTTACCATGAATGGCCGGGAAACGAAATCAAAGCAGGATCATCCTGCATGTAGATATGAACAGCTTTTACGCTTCGGTTGAAACGGCGCTGAATCCAGATCTTAAAGGAAAGCCGCTGGCGATCGCAGGAAACGTAGAAGAACGAAAAGGCATCATCGTAACGTGCAGCTATGAAGCGAGAACTTTTGGGATCAAGGCCACTATGCCGCTTTGGCAGGCTAAGAAACTATGCCCGTCACTGATCGTACTGCCGCCGTCGTTCGACCGTTATCGTGACTACTCTTCCCGTATGTTTGATGTGTTGAGAACGTACTGCTCTCTTGTTGAACCGGTTTCCATCGATGAAGGATATATGGATATAACAGGAAGCAGCGTTCATCCAGTGGACCTTGCGCGCAAGATTCAAGCAGCACTCATCGATGATCTTCAGCTTCCGTCCAGTATCGGCATAGCACCCAATAAATTTCTAGCGAAAACAGCTTCAGATATGAAGAAGCCTATGGGTATCACGGTATTGCGAAAACGCGACTTGCCAGAAATGCTCTGGCCCCTGAAGGCGGGTGAGATGCACGGAATCGGGAAAAAAACCGAGGAGAAACTGAACGGATATGGCATCGTAACAATTGGTGATCTAGCGAGAGCGGACTTATATGCCATGAAGCAGAGGTTTGGCATTAACGGGATCAAAATGGTGGAACGTGCGAACGGGGTGGACAGGCGCCTTGTGGATCCGGACTCAGCAAATGATCATCAGTCTGTAGGGAGTTCGACCACCCTTGCAGAAGACGGCGGACATGAAAATGAACTTCTCCCTGTGCTGAAAAGTCTTTCGGCAAAAGTGGCGGACAGACTGCGGAAGAAAGAGCTGGTAGCCATTGCGATTCAGGTGACGATACGATACAGTGACCGTAAAACCGTCACAAGAAGCCGAAAGCTCCTGAACCCTGTTACGTCTGCAAAAGATATTGAAGCAGAGGCTGTCCGGCTTTTTAAAGAAAACTGGTGTCATGAACCTGTGCGTCTTCTCGGCGTTTCAGCTGCTGAAGTGCTGCCCATCTCAGAAGCGTACCGCCAGCTTGACCTTTTCTCTCTCGAAAGGGAAGAAAAGGACATTAAGCTTTATGAAGTCATGGAAGAGATTAGAAAAAAGCATGGCAGCGGTTCAATATACCGGAGGAAAGACAGAAGGTAATCGAAGGGGGATATGATCTTGGCAATAAGGAAGTATGCTCTGCCATTATTGGCTGCAGCTGTCTTGTTATGTCTGTTCATGCTGCTGGCAATATATTATGAATCCGCTTTTTTGAGAAAGTATGACCTCATGCTGGTACATGCTGCATCTCGTCTTCAGACTCCGTTTCTTGACGATGTATTCATTCTTATTTCAAACAGCGCATCACGTCCCTCAGAATTTTTCTTGCTCGCTGTTTTTTCTCTTTGGTGTGTAATAGTGAAAAAGAGGGTGGCAGAACCAATCTTGCTTGCTGCGTCTTTAATCGGGGTCAGATATATGAACAGCTGGCTGAAAAGCGTTTTTGAGCGCGATCGCCCCGCCTTTCAGCCAGTAATAGAAGCACCAGGCTTCAGCTTCCCAAGCGGGCATGCGATGATTTCTTTGGCGTTTTTTTTCCTGCTTTTTATAATATTATCCAGGGTTATCGGTGCATCAAGGTCGAAGACGAAAATTATCTTGATCGTAACGGGGGTATTTGTCTTTTTAGTCGGGTTCAGCAGGGTGTATCTTGGGGTGCATTATCCGAGTGATATATTGGCAGGATTTTCTGCAGGATTGCTCTGGCTGATGCTGAGCCTGGCACTGTATAAGCTTATTCCGCATTCAAAATCGCCTGACCATCTTAAACGGAGGTAGTTATGGAACTGTATTTTTTAGGAACTGGTGCAGGTATGCCATTTAAAGAACGGAACACGAGTGCTGTTGCTTTAAGGATGGAAAAAAGCGGAGGCATCTGGCTGTTCGACTGCGGAGAAGCCACTCAGCACCAGTTTCTTCATTCATCGCTCAAGCTTGGGAAAATAAAAAAGATATGGGTCACCCACCTGCATGGGGACCATATCTTCGGTCTTCCTGGTCTGCTTGGAAGCCGATCTTTCATGCAGAGCGAAGATGATCTTACTTTATACGGTCCTGATGGATTAGACCGTTTTGTATCTGCATCGCTTGAGACAAGCGGCACTTTTCTTTCATATCCCCTGCATATTGAAACGATCGAGGATGGGTGCTGGTATGAATTCGAACATTCACGCGTACTAGTGAAAAAATTGAACCATACAGTGCCTTCCTATGGTTTTAGAATCGAGGAAAAGAGCCGGCCGCCTCGTTTAAAGGCTGACTTGCTGAAGAAAAAAGGAGTTCTCCCTGGACCGCTATACAATGAGCTGAAAAACGGCAGAGATGTAACGCTTGAGAGCGGAGAAGTGCTAAAAAGTGCTCATTATCTGCATAAGCCTGAAAAAGGAAAAACAGCGGCCATCCTGGGAGACACATCACCTTGTGAAGCGGCTGTAGAATTAGCCAAAGATGCAGATGTTCTCGTGCATGAGTCGACATTTTCTTCCCAGCTCAAAGACCATGCGGAAAAGTTCGGGCACAGCACAGCGATGCACGCAGCCCATACAGCACGTGATGCAAATGCAAAAATGCTTATTCTGACCCATATTTCTGCGCGTTATCATAAAGAAGAAAGCCAAATTTTACTGGATGAAGCACAGCCTATTTTCAGGAATACATATATAGCCAATGATTTTTCAAGTTTCAAGATTTAGTTCGTATGATCATACGCAAAAACTGGATATTGTCCGAAGAAATTGAGAAAGTCATTAACTCACAAGTTTGGTGTAAAGAAGTAAGGCATGTTTAAAATAAGGGCTCCTCATGAAAATCAAACATCATGGCCCTTGTTTTGATTCATATAAAAAAACCGGTTAATTTCAACCGGTTTCAATGTCCTCGGATTGCTCCGGGCTTTTTTATATATTGTTACCATCCGCGTTCATATTGCTTAGGAGCGGCTATTTCAGTTCTGAGTTCTTTTGCAGCTTCTCTTGGCCAGTACGGGTTACGCAGCAGCTCGCGGCCGATGAAAACAAGATCAGCACGGCCGTTCTGTATGATCTCTTCAGCTTGAATGCCAGTTGTGATCAATCCCACTGCCCCTGTTGGGATATCCGCCTCTGACCTAATTTTTTCAGAAAATTTCACTTGATATCCAGGGAAAACAGGGATTTTTGCCGGAACAACCGCACCAGAGCTGCAGTCGATCAGGTCAACTCCGTCCTCCTTCATCCATTTTGCGAACGTGGTGTAATCTTCAACACTGTTGCCGTCAGGATGATAATCATGAGCAGAGATTCTGACGAAAAGCGGTCCGTTCCAAACTTGCCGAACTGCCGCGATAATTTCCTGCAGGAATCGGTATCTTTTCTGCTGGCTGCCTCCGTAAGAGTCGCTCCGCCTGTTCGTGAGCGGGGAAAGAAATTCATTGATCAAATATCCATGTGCTCCGTGAATTTCGATCACATCAAAGCCTGCCTCTTTTGCCCGGCGTGCGCCTGCTTGAAAAGCCGAAATCGTCTCATTGATCTGTTCGATCGTCATTTCCTCAGGTTTCTTCATCTGCTCATCGAACGCGATTGGTGACGGTGCGATGATTGGACCGTCGATCATTGCCTTTCTGCCGGCATGGGCGATCTGGATCGCTGATTTCGAACCCGCACTGTGAATAGCATCGCTGATCCGCTTAAGACCGGTGATATGCGAGTCATTCCAGATGCCCAGGTCATTTTTAGAAATTCTGCCTTGCTCTGTCACGGCTGAGGCTTCCAGCATGATAAGCCCTGTCTGTCCTACTGCTCTGGAATGATAATGCGTAACGTGCCAGCCGGTCGCTACTCCATCCTCTGCTGAACATGAATACATGCACATGGGTGACATGACAATACGGTTGGGTAAAGTGACGTTTTTGATGCTGTAAGGTTCAAATAATAATGCTGCCAAGTGGTCCACTCCTTGTTTCTGAGCTGATTTTCTTTAAAGGTAACATAACGTCTGGCACTGTTAAAAGGATATGCACCTCAGTAAAGTATTCGAGATTCTTTTTGCAGACTGTCACGAAGAGAGCATGCTAAGCCCGGATCGTCTGTGATAACGGCATCAGCTTGCCATTTAAAGAAATAAGACAGCCACCGCTTGCTGTTGACGGTGTACGGCCTTAGGGTAATCCCGGCGATCTTATAGCCTTGCATAATTTCCGGAAACAGCGTTTTGTAATGAGGATGAGCACTTCTGGCGCCTAGATACCTAACATAGTTCCAAGGCTCATAAAGCCCGGAAGAGTACAGCGGTGCGAGGTCAATGTCAGGGTCGAGCAGCCGCAGTGCCCTGATGCTGTAGTGGTTGAAAGACGAAAACACAATCCTGTCTGTCATATTATACTGTCTGGCAAGAGCATAGACTTTGTGCTCGATTCCTTCATAAGGGATGATGTTGTTTTTGAGCTCAATGTTCAGCTGCAGAGAAGTATGAGCAGCCCACGCTAGAAATTCTTCCAATAACGGGATGCGCTCTAAGGCATAATCATGGTGAAACCAGCTGCCTGCGTCAAGCTTTCTCAAATCATCCGCCATATAATCCGATACGTTCCCTTTTGCTCCGGTTGTCCGTTTTAATGATTCATCATGGATAATCACAGGCACACCGTCCTTCGACAGCTGCACATCAATCTCAATTCCGTCCACACCGTATTGCAGAGCCTTGTAAAAAGCAGACATTGTATTTTCGGGAGCTTCTCTTGATGCCCCCCGATGCGAGAAGATGAGTGTCATTAACATCACTCCTGACGAAAGTATCTTGATTTCACTTTACCCCAAAATGACGGAAAAGACTCTCCCTTTCCTTCTAAAGGAGGGAGAGCCTGCTAGCGCTTTTTTAAAGTTGACGGCTGTTCAATAAGTGCTCCTCGTTCAGCCATCCATTCAATGAATCGAAGTTCTTTTTCCGTAAGAGACCGTTTTGTAAAATCTTCAAACTGTTTTTGCAGTTCGAGAATCCGGCTGGTTGCTGCTGTGTAAGAAGACAAAAGCATAACCTCCCTGTTGGTCAACTTCTTTCTTTTATGATAAAGGCGATGCCAGTTAATGTCAATTTGATTTGATGGACAAGAAGTTTGATTAACAGACAAAATGCGCAATCTATACAAAAGAGAGGTGTAGACTGCAATGAAAAAATGGTGGCTGATTTTAACCATATTATGCTTTACCTTATCTGTTTCCCCGCGATCGATTTCAGCTGAAAGCGTTCCCGCAGCCAACCCCCCTGACTATGTTGAACCAGAGTATGCCAAATGGGGCAGGCTGGCAGTGTTCGAAACAGGAAAGCGCTACCCGACCTGGAACATCGTCGATTACCTTTATGTCGGAAAAACACCTGTCAACGGCAATGCCGATCTCCAGACGTTCAAGCTCTGGCTTAGAAAGGACGGAAGGGAAATGGGCGTTATTATTGTCATCACGGTGAGTAAAAACGGAGCTTTTAAAAGCATTTCATTTCGCGAAACGGACCGATAAGATGAACATAAAAGGCTCCTGCAGCTTGCAGGAGCCTTTTATGCGTTTTTCTCTTCATTAATGGTATACTTTTGAAGAACAGATAATTGACTGATTTTTAAAAATAGTCTTGGCCTGCATAAAAAAGGAGTACATAACAGATGAAGAACATCATAAAGATTGAACTGCCGACGCCTTTTGCAGTAGGCAGTGTGAACGCTTATTTAGTTGCTGGAAAAAATCCTGTTCTTGTTGACTGCGGTCCCCACACTGATGAAGCGAAAGAGGCGCTGATCAAAGGGGTTGAAGAAGCCGGTTTCACAATGCCGCAAATAACTGCAGCAATCCTGACGCATTACCATCCTGATCATGCCGGTCTAGCGCTTTGGCTGCAGCAGGAATACGGCATAAAAATCGCTGCCTTTCATGAAAGTGTGCCATTTTTCAGTGATGACCGAAACTTTCACGACAGCCGTATAGCCTTTTACAGGAACTTTTACAACGAAAATGGAGTGCCAGAAGCTCTCGTTGAAAAAGAACTCAAGAAGCTCATTGCTTACCGGAGCTATTGTCCTTCATTTTATCCAGATATCATGATTAAAGAAAATCTGGATGCTTGCCTTCTGCCGGACTGGAAAGCGGTGCATGTACCCGGTCACTCCCCTGATCATATTGCTTTGTTCCATGAGGGTGCTCGCACGCTGATCGGGGGGGACGTCCTGCTTCCTCGAATTTCATCCAACGCTTTGATCGAGCCGGAATATGACGGAAAGAAAAGGATGAAAACACTTCTGCAATACAGAAATACACTCGGAGAGCTTGCGGCATTGAATATCATAAAGGTGTATCCAGGTCATGGTGAGCCATTTTCTGATGCATCTTCACTGGTCGGCGAGAGACTTCGTGACCATGATACACGTGCAGCACATATTCTTGATATTCTTAAGAAGCAGCCAGGCACTGCTTTTTCAGTCGCTGAAAGATTGTTTCCAAGGCTGTATAAAAAAGAAGCGGGGCTTGTTCTGTCAGAAGTGATCGGACATCTGGACCTGCTGGAGGAGAGGGAAATGGTGGTTCAAGAGAGCGGCAGCCAGAATGCATCACGTTATTTTGCAGAGGTGGCATTATGATGAAAAAAAGCTTGAGCGGAAAGCATGTTATCATTACAGGCGCTTCGGGCGGACTTGGAGCACAGATCGCGCTGGACTGTGCCAGCTATGGAGCGGTGCCTGTATTGCTCGCGCGGAGGATCAGCCAGCTTGAGCAGGTGAAGCAGCGTGTGAAAGAACGAACAGGCACTGATTGCTTCATTTATGAATTGGATGTTTCTGACCGTGAACAGGTAAAGGAAGTGTTTGGGCATATTCTTCAGGAGATTCCTTTGCCGGATGTACTGATCAATAATGCCGGTTTCGGTGTGTTTGAAGAGTTTAAAGATGCTTCATGGAGCAATGTAGAAGGAATGTTTCAGACTAACGTTCTTGGCCTGATGGCCTGCACACAGGAAGTGCTGCCGCTTATGCTGAAAAAGGGGTGCGGCCATATAATCAATATCGCTTCACAGGCAGGAAAGGTTTCGACCGCTAAATCTACTGTATATGCAGCCACGAAACATGCTGTTCTTGGCTTTACAAACGGTCTTCGGATGGAAGTGGGTGATCATGGCATTGCTGTTACGGCTGTGAATCCCGGGCCGATCGCGACGGACTTTTTTTCCATCGCTGATTCTTCAGGCAGCTATGTGAAAAATGTCGCTAAATACATGCTAAAGCCGGAGACCGTTTCTGCTGAAATCATCAAAGCTATTCATCGGCCGGTGCGGGAGATCAATCTGCCCAAATGGATGGGTTTTGGCAGCAGAATGTATCAGCTGATGCCTTCTGTTGTGGAGCTGCTTGGCGGAAAAGCATTCAAACAAAAGTAGACCATAAATATATTATGTTAACCCAAAGAGCGGAAACGTGAATTTTCACGTACCGCTTTTTTTATTGTCGGGTAAGAAGATAATTAGTTTATTGAATCTTTTTGTGATTTAAAGGTTTTCATTAAATGCTGCAGGGTACGTATGTTTTTATGGAGGTGGTCTTGTGAAAGATATGATCTGGCTTCTTGCCATCTTTCTATCTAGAGTCTGCGACATGAGTCTTGCAACCTTTCGGACTATATTGCTCGTCCGGGGCAAGAAGTTTTTGGCAGCAGTCATCGGATTTTTCGAAGTGCTGATTTTTGTTGTCGTGCTCAGCAAAGTAATGAACAGCCTTGATTCTCCCTTGCCGATATTAGCCTACTGTCTCGGTTTTGCTTTCGGAAATTATGTCGGCGGCTGGCTTGAAGGGAAAGCAGCTCTCGGAAACGTTCTCGTTCAGGTAATCTCCAAAACCGAAACAGATAAAATGATAACCATGGCAAGAGAGCGCGGTCTTGGAGTTACTGTCATTCCTGCAGAAGGGCTTTCAGGACCCAAGAAAGTGATCAATGTCCATGCTAAGCGCAAATGGCTGGATAAGATGCTGAATGAAATCGGCAGAATAGACCCTTCTGCCTATGTGTCAATTTATGATTCAAGGCAGACGGTCGGCGGATTCTTTGCAGCGAGCAAAGGCAAAAAGTCCTAAGACGATGAGTCTTTAGACCTGTTTATAGTTTGTGCAGCTAACTAAAAGGGAATAGAGCATATATAACCGACAGAGAGAAAAGAGGTAATACAGCGATGAAAAAATATGTGCTTATGATATCCGATCACGGTGACCCTCTAGCAAAACTTGGCGGAAGCCAAGCTGGCGGACAGAACAATTATGTCCATCAGCTTGCTTTGTCGCTCGAAAACAGGGGATGGACAGTTGATGTGGCCACACATTGGTGCGATAAGAACGTCCCTCAGGTTGAGGCCTTCGGAGAAAGGTCCCGAGTTATCCGCATAGCAGCAGGCTATAAGGGCTTTGTCTCAAAAAATGAACTGTTTGAGATGATGCCCGCATTTTTTAAAGAAATGGAAGAGATTCTTCCTCTTGATCAGTATGATCTGATTCATTCCCATTATTGGATCTCAGGGATACTGGCACGGCAGTTTAGAAGAAAATACGATATTCCGTTCATTCATACTTCTCATTCCCTTGGCATCGCCCGCCAAAAAGCGACGGGGGTTGCAGATGAGAGGAGGCTGTCTTATGAAAAAGGGATTTTACGGTCAGCGAACCGCGTGATCGCTACGACACAAAACGAAAAAAGCCTAATCCATGAGTTTGTAAAACAGCCTGCGCCAGTCGACATCATCCCGATCGGCGTTTCTTCCCTTTTCAAGCCATATCCGCATAAAAGCGTCCGCAGCCAGCTCGGGCTTCACGGACCTTCCATCGTTTATGCTGGAAGGCTGGAAGAAACAAAAGGTGTAAAAACGCTGCTTAACGCGTTCAGGCACCTTGTCAGGGTAGGTGATCTTCCTGACAGCACAAAGCTCTATCTGATCGGCGGTGACGAGGATCAAATCGATTCCCGCGGCCTTCCCGTTAACGAGGAGTACCGCTCGCTCGTGAAAGGGATCGAGCAGAGAGTATCGTTCCTTGGCCCTAAAAACCAAGAGGAGCTCGCTCTTTATTTCAGTGCGGCAACGTGCAGCGTCGTCCCTTCTTATTACGAATCCTTCGGCATGGTGGCTGCCGAGGCACAGGCTTGCGGCTGCCCGGTTATCGCTTCAAGAGTCGGAGGCCTTCAAGATGTAGTGGCGGAAGGAGAGACAGGTCTTCTCGTTCGTCCGAACGACGAAGAGGACCTCGCACTGACGCTTGAGATCCTTCTTCAGAACGAGCTGATCGCGAGCCGCCTTGGCAAGCAGGCAGCAAGGTTTGCCGATCAAGTATACCGCTGGCCGGCTATCGCACAGAAAATTGAGAAAAGCTACAAGGAGGTCCTCTCTCATGCCGCAAAAAAACGTTTCACATCTACTAGCTACTGATCTTGACGGCACATTCGTCGGAGAAGCCGAGGAACTCCGAAGCCTTTTAGACCATTTTGAGCGGCTGGATGAAACAGTCACGCTCGTATATGTCACAGGCCGCCATCTTGAATCTGCACTCGAGCTGATCGAACAGGAAAATCTTCCGTTTCCTGAAGTGCTTATCACGGATGTCGGCGCGGCGATTCATGATTTTTCAGACCCCGACGTCAGCTTAATGTGGAAGAACAAGCTTGGAGACGACTGGAATCCGGAAGACATCCGCCGTGCTGCCCGGAACATTAAAGGGCTACAGGAGCAGGAACTGCCCGTTTCATGCAGGGTCTCCTATTATGCAGAGGGGGAAGCTGCAGTGAACGAACTGAAGCAGACTCTCCGATCTACAGGGATTCCGCATCATCTTATTTACAGCTCTGGACGCGATGTTGATGTACTGCCGCTTGGGGCGGGCAAAGGAAATGCGCTTTCTTATTTAATAGAGCAAAAAGACTGGTCGGATGCAGACATTCTCATAGCCGGCGATTCAGGCAATGACCTGGATATGCTGTCTCTTCCTTATCCCGCAGTAATTGTCGGCAACTGTCAAGATGAACTGAAATCGGTGCAGGGAGATTTGATCTACCGAGCTAAAAGGCCATGCGCCGGCGGGATACTCGAAGGCTGGAAGCACTATTTCAGCGAGTCATTATCGCCGATGTAAAATAAGTCAAAAGAGAGTGTCCAAATACTCGGGGAGCACTGAAAAAGTCCTTTATTAATAAGTATGTAGCTGTGATCTCCGCTCCCGTGTGCTCACCTTCCCGCTCGTTCTGCAGGACAAGGAAGGCTTCGGCAGCAAGACATCGCACGAAGAAAATGTGAATTTCATTTTCGAGGAGTCTCGCACTCTTCCGCTCCAATCACAACGAAATCTCATTACAAATGAATAAAAACCAAACATAAAAAAATGGCTAAGATCCAGGGCTTCACATGCACAATCACATGTGAAGCCCTGGATCTTTTCTATTAAGTCTTTTTTTAAAAGGTGATAGTTTTGATTGATTTGTTTGTTTAGAAAGTTCAGTGGGATTGCTCTGAACAATCTTAATTGCTTTAGCTAATTCTTTTATTACGCGCGCTTAATCTTCTTGAATCCTTCATTGATAAAGTTGATCGGAGTGTAAGGTGCCGACTCCTCGAAAATGAACTGCACATTTTCTTCGTGCGATGTCTTGCTCCGTTGCTTTCCTTATCCTGCGGGACAAGCAGGAAGGTGAGACCACTCAATGGCGCATAGCGACGAGTGGGCTCACCGCCTGCCCCGCGGAAAGCGTGCGCCTGAAACGGAGATCAACCTCTTCTCTGATTTCTAATAGCAACATAGTTTACAAAAACATCCTTTTAAAAAGGCAAACCGTAGAAAGCAAAAAGTTTTTCAGTGCCTCTAAATACTACGGACACCCTCTTTTTAATTGGTCAGCATATCGTATACCGCATCATGAACAAGCGAGTAAAAAGCTTCCTCATTTTCTCCGCCGTTCCATTCCTGCAGCACCTTATGTGCGAGCTCCTTGTATTCTTCTTTCGAGAAAGGGAGGGTTTCCTCGCTCCCAAAATAATCAGCGAGTGCTTTTGTGATCATTTTTTCGGTCCATTTTCCGCTCAACCGCATATCCCCCTTTGTGCTGCCTCCAGTGTTTTCTTTACTTTAAAAAAGATCAGCCGCTGCGTCAACACGAACGCTGAAAAAATTTCCATTGTGATAAGAACATATATTCGGTTAGAATGGGTATACATAATACAGAACAAATGTTCTCTTCGTGAAAGGAAGTGAAGGGTGTGGTTGATTACGGAAAACTGCCAAAGCGTTCGATTCTCTGCCTGGATATGAAAAGCTTTTATGCAAGCTGTGCGGCAGTGCGTCTGGGTTTAAACCCGCTCACATGCCATCTGGCAGTGGTCGGGGATACAGGGCGCCAGGGCAGTGTCGTACTCGCTGCTTCTCCAATGATGAAAAAGGATTTTGGCATTCGGACAGGAAACCGCTTGTTTGAGCTGCCGAAGGATTCGAGGATCGTGGTAGTCAACGCGCAGATGGCCTTCTTTTTAGAGCGCTCGATGGAAATTACAAAGCTTCTGGGCCGGTATGTTCCGAAAGAAGCGATACACACCTACAGCGTGGATGAAAGCTTCATTCAGTCAGATGGAACCGAACGGCTATGGGGGAGCCCGCAGGAACTTGCGGCCCGGATCCGCAAAGACATCTGGCAGGAATTCGGTCTTCCATGCGCGATCGGCATTGGTCCGAACATGCTCATGTCAAAGCTCTGCCTTGATCTAGAAGCAAAAAAGAAGGGGATCGCTGAATGGACATATGACGATGTGCCGAAAAAAATATGGAGCATTTCGCCGCTCAGCAAAATGTGGGGCATCGGGTCGAGGGTCGAGAAGACGCTGAACCGGATGGGGATCACGAACGTAAAGGATTTGGCTCATTATCCGCTTGACCTGCTTGAAAAAAAATTCGGCATCATGGGAAGCCAGCTTTATTATCATGCATGGGGAGCCGATCTTTCGGAAATCGGGGCACCAATCATGCAGGGACAGATCAGCTACGGCAAAAGTCAGATCCTGCTCCGTGACTATACCGATCCACAAGAAGTGAAACATGTCATCCTGGAAATGTGTGAGGAGGTCGCCCGGCGTGCCCGCCGCGCAGGAAAAGCCGGGCGCACGGTCAGCCTCGGGATCGGCCGCAGCAAGGATGAAGGCGGGGGAGGATTTTACCGGTCTAAAACAATTGAACAGCCGACAAACATTACTATGGATCTGTACAGTGTCTGTCTCGAACTGTTTGAATGCTTTTTCAGCGGCGAGACGGTCAGAAGGATTTCTATATCTCTATCAAATGTATGCCCTGACACGGAAACACAGCTCAGTCTTTTTGCGCTCGATCAGCCTAAAAAGCGGAAGCTCGGCTACGTGATGGATGAAATCAGGCAAAAACATGGCTCTACTGCGCTTTTGCGAGCTGTATCATATACGAAAGGCGGAACGGCCCGCCACCGGAGCACCCTGCTTGGCGGCCATAAAGCGTAAAGGGGGCTTTTAAAGAACATGATCCGCGACAGAGGGAATATTAAATGGACATCTATGATGCTTCCTGAGCATGTCAAGCTGTTAAGAACACACGAGGAGGAGGATGGCAGAGCTGAGCAGCCGCATATGGACGAACAAGAGCAGGAAGAATGGAACGAACTCCTTTGCGAGGCGATGGCGGAAAACAGGGAACTGCGCTTCGGCTATTATACGGGCGGTGTGATCTGCTATACAGAAGGTTTCGTCCACTATCTCGACGAAATTAAAAAAGAAATCCGTATCGTGACAGCTTCGGGACAGCGTGCGGCTATAAAAACCGCACACATAACAGAAATGAGGTTCAGCGAATAAACGCTGAACCTCATTTTTCTGATGCCGTTCTGCATCATCCGAAGATCTGAATCAGGTAAATCATGACGAGAAGCCCGGTGATGAAGGAAAGGGTAGCGGAGCGGGCATGCCCGTCGCCGTGGCTTTCCGGAATCAGCTCTTTATATACGATAAAGAGCATGGCACCCGCGGCGAACGAAAGGCCGTACGGGACAAGATTTTTCACATAAGACGTGAGCATGTAGCCGCCGAGTGATGTGATGATCTCAACGGCGCCTGTCATGGTGGCGATAAAAAAGGCTTTCATCCGGTTCATTTTCTGGTTAACGAGAAACAGTGCGACTAGCAGCCCTTCAGGTGCATTTTGCAGTCCGATGGAAAATGCAATCAGCCCGCCGAGCGAACTATCCTCAGTCGCGTAGCTTACTCCTACTGCCAGACCTTCAGGCAGGTTGTGCAGCGTGATCGCCGCGATGATCAATATTGCTTTCGCATCGATTCCTTGAAAGGTTTTAGAATGATCAAGATCCAGATGCGGAACAAACCGCTCTAAGAAAAGAAGCGTGAGCGTTCCAAGTGCGATTCCAGCAGTGAGGACACCGATGCCGGACATGTCCAGCGCTTGAGGAATCAAACTGAAAGTAGACGCTGCCACCATGATGCCGGCCGCAAAGGCAAGCAGGATGTCGCGCCATTTGTGGGTCGCATTTTTCATGACTAAAACAGGAAGGGCTCCAAATCCTGTGGCGAGAGCAGAAAGGACGCTTCCAAGCAATACAGATTCCATATGTATCAGCCTCATTGAATTAAAAGATGCCCATTTTCTAAAAAACGGGTGCTTGTCCCTTTTAGTATAACGCGAATTGCACTTTAATAGAAGTAAGCGGTATTCACTGCTGAAATTGGAAATGAGGTGCCGTGCACTTGAAAAAAATTATGATTGATGCGGGCCATGGAGGAAGCGATCCAGGTGCTGTAAACAAGAATGCGCTTGAAAAAAACTTCAACCTGTCAATCGCAATAAAAATAAAAAACTATTTAGAGAAAAACTTTGAAGCAGAAGTACTGATGACAAGAAGCAGCGACGTGACAGTGGAGCTGCAAGAAAGGACGGACAAAGCAAACAAAGCGAAAACAGACTTCTATCTCTCTGTTCACCAAAACAGCGGAGGAGGAGAGGGCTTTGAAAGCTATGTGTATAATGGCGGCGTTTCAAAAGAAACGATTGCCTTCCAAAATGCTGTGCATGCACAAGCGGCTGAGGTAATAAAGAAATATGGGGCAGCAGACAGAGGAAAGAAGCGGGCTGATTTTCATGTATTAAGAGAAACGGTGATGCCAGCGGTGCTGCTAGAAGTATTGTTTTTGGACAACGAAAAAAACCTTGCATTATTAAAGAATGAAAACTTTCAGCTCGAGATAGCAAAAGCTGCAGCAGAGGGGACGGCTAAGGCACTTAAGCTTCCCAAAAGAGAACACAAGACCGTCTATCTCGTCATCGCTGGTTCCTTTGAAGAAAAAAGCAATGGAGAAGAAAGAGTACAGATGCTTTCTGCCAAAAAAATAAGCTCCTTCGTTGATACCGTTAAGGAAGGAGCAAAAACACTGTACCGCGTCCAGGCGGGAGCATTTGCAGAACGGGTTTATGCAGAAGAGCAACTGAAGGCAGTCCGCGCAGCCGGTGTGCAGGATGCTTATATATTGACCAAGGCCGAAAACGAGCCGTCAAAGCCAGAACCGAAGCCAGAGCCAAAACCGCAGCCGGCTGACGGCTTTACAATCGAAGGGACTGCTGTTCTTTCTGCAGATGAAATGGACAGGTTCGCAAGGAGTGTAAACCCTGATGCTCCAAAGCTCGCCAGCCTTTACACGCAGATTGCAACTGTGTACGGCATACGTGCTGATGTTGCTTTCGCGCAGGCGATACAGGAGACAGGCTATTTCAAGTTTGAAGGAAGCGTGAAGCCTGGCCAGCATAACTACGCAGGCCTCGGTGCCTATGAGAACGGAAAATCCGCTTCGTTTAAAAACCCAGAAGAAGGTGTTCTTGCTCATATACAGCATCTTTACGCCTATGCAAACGTAAAGCCTCTGCCGGCAGGGTATCCACTCGTTGATCCGAGATTCCGCTATGTAGCCAGAGGCAGCGCTCCTTCGTGGAAGCAGCTGAATGGCAAATGGGCTGTTCCCGGCGGACAGTATGCTCAGCAAATACTGAACATACACCGCCAGATGGTAAACAGTGTACTGCAGCCGCTTAAAAACCGCGTACAAAATCTGGAAAAAAGGCTGGACGAAACAAAATCATAAAGATAAACTATTGTGGCAGGCGCTGAAAGATGCCGATCGTGAACAGTTCCTCATAAAATGAGGGATTGTGGGGTTCACAAATAACATCAAGCTCGCTGTCTGGATAGCAGGAGAGAGCTATAAGTCCGAGCAAGCTTTTTCCGTTGGCGGTATGTCCGCCTTTTTTTACATAAACCCGTTCTTCATACTTCTCAAAAAAACGAACGACATCTCCGGCATTTCCTGCAAAAAGCGGGGTACGGCAGATCACTTTCATTTTGGCAGCCTCCTTGAGCATATCTCAATGTATGGATATGTTGAAAAGAAGGGAAAATGTCATCTATAACCGTTTTCACATAAAAGACTTGGAGCTGAGCAAATGGAAAGAAAGTACAAAAGACTGCTCGCGGCACTGCTGCTTATCGCTGCAGGGTGCGCCTTGTATTTCATACATACAAAATATTTTCATATATCCCCGAAAACGTTTAAAGAGTGGATCCTTTCATGGGGATGGTCCGCGCCGGCAGTTTTTATTCTTCTGTATGCATTCAGGCCGTTCGTTCTGTTCCCTTCATCTGTTTTTGCCATGACTGCAGGACTCGCGTTCGGGTTTGGGTGGGGCAGTGTTTATACGTACTGCGGATCATTGGCAGGAGGGCTCATGACGTATATTGCGGTTTCTAAGTTCGGCTCTTTTAAGAAAGCTGATCAGTGGGAGGGAAGATACGGAAAAGTGAGAGAGAACATTAAAAAAGAAGGGTTTCTCTATGTTCTGCTGCTCAGGCTTCTGCCAGTATTAAACTATGATCTTGTAAGCTACCTGACATCAGTATCCAAAGTGAAATTCCGAGATTACGCGCTGGCAACAGCGATTGGAATCATACCGGGAACACTTGCTTACACGTATTTCGGAACGTCTGTAACAAGCGGGAACAAAGGAGCCATCTGGGCGGGAGTAGGCGTTCTGCTCGTTCTGGTAGGGGTTCCGATTTTGTTTAAAAAAAGAATGCAAAAAAAGCTTGGTCTTTAAAACGCGCTGCCCAGCAATGAGGCAGCGCGTTTTTTTATGCTGATTATTGGAATTGATGATGCAGATGATCCAGAAAAGCATCCGCATCGCGGCCTTCTGCAATCACAAGAAACGATTCGCCCTCTTTAAGAGTCAGGAAGAAAGAAACGAGGCTCGCCAGCTGCTGGGCAGGCAGTGTCATTCCTTCTCTGGATATAAAGACCTTGTTTTTATATTTATGTGCGGTTTTCAAGATGGACATGGCTTTTGCTGCGGTAATTTTTCCATTAGCAGAATAGCTTCTTGAAGAGATGTTTTTCACGGTAAAATCCTCCTAAAAAGTCGTCTTAGTCACTTCTACCCTTCCAAATGCCTAGATAAACGCTCTTTAAAGGAAGAAAGCAGGTTATCAGCAAAAAAACAGAACATCGTGAAATCATCACGATGTTCTGGGTTTATTTCTTTATTTTGCTTTTAGCTCCCGCTTTACTTGTCTTCTATAGAAGAGCTCGTAAAGGACTGGAACGATGATCAGTGTGAGCAGGGTAGAGGTTGTCAGTCCGCCGATTACAACTACTGCGAGCCCTTTTGAGATAAGGGTGCCCGATGAAGTTGTCAGTGCGAGCGGGATGAGGGCAGCGATGGTCGCAAAAGCTGTCATCAGGATCGGGCGAAGCCGTGTCTTTCCTGCTTCAAGCAATGCTTCCCGGATTGGCATCCCTTTAATATCACGGTTTTGACCGATGCGGTCAACAAGCACGATTGCATTTGTTGTCACGATTCCGATCAGCATGAGCACACCGATCATCGCGCTGACAGAGAGCGGCTCATTGATCAGGTAAAGTCCGCCGATGGCTCCGACAGGAACGAAGAGCAGTGACGACAGGATGATAAACGGAATACGAGCTGCTCCGAACGTGATAAGCATCGTCAGATAGACGAGCCCGACTGCAACAAGCATTGCGAGTCCGAGGTCCATAAAGGTATCCATCGTTTCTTCGCTTCCTCCTCCGCCTTCAAGTGAAACAGAATCAGGAAGGTCAACCTTTTTCTTTACATCATCGATGACTTCTGACGTTACTTTTTGAACGTTGTTTCCTTTCACTTGTGCCGAAACTTGCGCGTAAATTTTTCCGTCAAGTTTCTGAACACTTGTAACCGCTGCTTTTTCCTCAACATCAGCCACATCGGAGATTTTCACAGGGCCAGCAGCGCCAAAAACGGTCATGTCTTTGATCTCGTCGAGCGAGGTGATCTCGCGGTCATAAGAAAGGCGCAGCTTCTTTTCTTTGCCTTCCATCTCAAGGCTTCCGGCATCAACAGGTTTAGTCGCGTCACTAACAGCGCCTAGCAGTGCAAAACCAGATACACCTTTTTCAGCTGCTTTTTTCGTATCGATCGAAACAGCCCACTGAGTCTGTTTATCCTCGAAATTATTCGTGACTGCCTTTAAATCATCGTTGGATTTCATGTAGTCTTCCACTTCAGAAGCAGCCTTTTGAAGGGCATCGAGGTCGTTGGAGTACAGGTCAATAGTTACTTCGTTGTTGGAAGGAGGCCCTCCGGACGAAAGTTCCTGCAGCGAGATCACAGCATCCTTTTCCTCAGCGCTGACGATATTCTTGATCTCACTTTCAAGTTCTTTTATTTCATCTTCAATTTTTGTTCCTTTTTTAAGGTTGATGAAATAGTTGGCGACATTCTCACGTTTTAATCCAGTCTGGAAATCGCGGCTTCCGATGCCTGCCGTAACGTCCTTGATCGAATCCCGTGAGGCAAACATTTCTTCCACTTCAAGTGCGATTTTGTTTGTTTTGTCCACGTTCGTGCTCGCTGGAAGCTCGATGTTCGCGGTCAAGGTTTTTTGTTCCTCATTCGGAAGGAAGACCATGCCAAGACCGGAAGCCAGGAAGAATGAACCTCCGAGAAGAGCAAACGAAACGATGAGCACCAGCAGCTTATGGTTTAAAGAAGCAGAGATCGCTCTTTCATACCAGCGCTGAAGCAGTCCGTCATTGTTTTCAGGCTTAACGGTCTTAAACGCGAATTTTGCAAGAATCGGCACAATCGTTACGGCTACTAGCAATGATGCGAGCAGAGAGAACACGATCGTCAATGCAAACGGAAGGAAGAATTCTCCGGTGATTCCGCCTACAAGCCCGAGCGGCAGGAACACGACAACGGTCGTGAGAGTCGAAGAAACGATCGCTTTTAAAATCTCCTGAGTGGAGTCGATTACCAGCTCGTTGCGGTCAAACCCACCTTCAGCTTTTCTGATACGGCGGAAGATGTTCTCGATAACGACGATAGAGTCATCGACAACACGGCCAACAGCTACAGCCATTCCGCCGAGCGTCATGATGTTCAGCGTGATATCAAGACGTGCAAGGAAGATCGCTGCGATCAATAAGGAAAGCGGGATTGAAATGATCGCGATAATCGTCGCGCGCACGTTGCGCAAGAATAACAAGACAGCGATGGAAGCGAAAAGAGCCCCGAACAATCCTTCTTTTATCAGAGTGTTAACAGAATCCTCGATGCCTTCTGCTTGGCCGAAGCCGATCGCGTAGTCCAGCTTTTCGTCATATTTGTCTTTATTCAAAACTGAGATGACCTTCTCAGCGACTTCAACCGTGTTGGCATCCTGCTTTTTAGTTACCGCCATTGAGAGCGACTGCTTCTGGTTGTATCGCGTGATTTCGTTAACATCTTCAGCTTCTTTAACAGTGGCCACATCACTTAATTTGATGCTCTTAGGTGATGGGCTCTGAGGAGCAGCACCCGCAGGCGGTCCTTCAGGTGCAGTTCCAGGCTGTCCAGAGCCTGATGACGGTCCTTCGGCAGCAGGCATCTGCCCTTGTGAGCCTTGAGAAGATAAGGTGATCGATTTTAGTTCATCGATCGTTTCTACTTTTTCTTCAACTCTCACAGGAACCGTGATTGAATCTTTTGTTACTGTACCGGCCGGGAATGACAGCCCGCGTCCTTGTATGGCTTCTTTTACAGCGTTCAATGTGATGCCGTTCTGAGCCGCTTTTTCCTTATCGACAATAACAGAAAGGAACGTTTCTTTAATGCCTCCGACGGAAACATTATTGATGCCCTGAATCTTTTTCAGTTCGGGAACAAGCTCATCTTCAACAAACGGCTGGATGCTCTCATCCCCTTTAGCTGGAAAGAGAGAGATGTTATAGATCGGAACGGAACCAAAAGAAAACCGGTTCACTTCCACATCGGCTGTGTCAGGTAATTTAGCTTCTTTCACAAGCGCGTTTACTTCATCTTCCACATCGTCCATATTTGCAGTGAACGGGAACTCCATAGAGATGATCGACACGCTTTCAAGGGAAGAGCTTTTGACCGATTTAACATCTTCGAGACCTTTAAACTGTTTTTCAAGTTCCTCTGTGACTTGCTTGTTGACGTCCTGCGGAGATGCGCCCGGATAGACAGTCTGAACAGTCAGCTGGGGGAACTCGACGTTTGGCAGCAGGTCTACTTTAAGTGACCTGAAAGAAAAAAGGCCGCCGACAATAAGCAAAAATGAAATAATAAATACAGCAAACGGATTTTTCAAACTGAATTTCGTTAGCCAGTTCATGGTTTCCTCCTAAAAAAAATTATATGTGTATTTTCACATATGTATAAGTTTAATATAATAAATATGACAATAATATATCAAGCAATATACTCTGAGAAATTGTGAAAAATATGTTACAATGCAAAACAGAACATTTTTCAAAGAAAGAAGGGGCATTATGGCCTTACGTTATGCATTGCTCGGGCTGCTGGCGAAGAATGACGCGACAGGTTATGAATTGAACCAGCAGTTTAAAGAGACGATGATTTATTTTTGGAGCGCTCATCATACACAGATCTACAGGGAGCTGCTGAAGATGGAAGAGAACGGCCTGACCTTATCAAAGCATGTCCATCAAGTAGAAGCGCCTGACAAAAAAATTTACTCTATAACGGATAAAGGATATGAAGCATTGCTTGTCTGGCTTTTAGAGCAGCCATCTGTCATGCCAAAGCTAAAGGATGAATTTTTGCTGAAAGTATCTCTTTTTCAAAATTTGCCATCCAAAAAAGCTGCAGAGTATTTGAAAAAAAGCAGGGAGCATCACCTTCAGGGACTCGAAGCGATGAAAATGTGGCGAGGCATGAACTTTCCCGATGGCCGCTATTCAAAGAATCAGCTGGGAGAATATTTAACATCAGGCTTCGGCCAAAAATATATGGAGAGCTGGGTCGAGTGGTGCGACTGGGCGATTCAAGAACTTGAAAAAATGAACGGAGATGAAGCGGAGTGAACATTAAATGGAGCGGCAAAGCACGTGAAGCTGTGAACGAATGGCTGGATAAAAAGGATGGGGTGCTAAAGCTGAAGTACGATACTGAAGGCTGCGGCTGCCTTGTAAGCGGAATATCGGCTCTGTGGCTTGTACCTGAACCGGAAGAGAACGATGTGCTGGCGGAAGGAGCGGATCCTGAAATATATTATGACAAGACAACAGCCGTGTTTTTTGATGAAAACCTTTTGATCGATACAAACACGAGCGGATCTTTTGTGCTGAAAAGCGAGAGCCAAATATTGAATTCTCGGATGAAGCTATTTTCATCAGCACAATAACAGCAGTTCATAAAAGTAAAGAGCCTGTACAGCCGTGAGGAAACCTCAGGATGTACAGGCTTTTATTATTGCTCAGCGCGGGTGCGGTTCATCTGGCCAAGCTTGTACTGCCTGCTTTCAACAGGCCTTGAGACATAATCTGAAATATAATCGACGGCTTCCAGCAGCGGCTCGAGCTGAATACCTGTCTGAATCCCCATTTGATGCAGCATATACACAACATCCTCTGTTGCTACGTTTCCGGTCGCTCCTGGGGCGAAAGGGCAGCCGCCGAGTCCTCCCGCTGATGAATCGAAGCGGTTCACTCCTGCCTGAAGAGCGGCGAAAATGTTTGCCAGTGCGAGACCTCTCGTATCGTGGAAGTGGGCTGTCAAAAGGGTCGTGGAGCTTAAACGGTGCTTGAGAAGCGAAAACAGCTCATAAACCTCAAGCGGGCTTGCCATCCCGTTCGTGTCAGCGACACTCAGCTCATCAACCCCGAACGATTCGAACTGTTCACAAACAGCGAGCACATCTTGTTCGTCGATCTTCCCCTCATATGGGCAGTAAAAAGCGGTAGAGATGCACGCTCGGACAAAATAGCCTTTGCGCTTTAAATCCTTGATCAGCGGTGCAAGCTCGCTGAGACTGTCGGCGGTCGGCTTATTAATGTTTTTTTGATTGAAGGTATTGCTCACTCCGACAAAGACGGCTGCGTTTTTGCATGATGTCTCATACAGACGCTGAATGCCGCGTTCGTTTGGAGTCAGGACGAAATTTCTTGTTTCATCATCGAGGCAGGATGCGACAATCTCCGCGGAATCCTTCATTTGCGGCACCCATTTAGGAGAAACAAAAGAGGTCAGTTCCATTTCTTGAAAGCCGGCTTTTTTAAGTTTTTTTATGAACTCGATTTTTACGGAAGTATCGACGAAGTTTTTTTCGTTTTGAAGCCCGTCTCTTGGACCGACTTCAATTATGGCAGCTCGTTCGGGAAGTTCCATTGTTTTCCTCCTTTTATGTAAACGCTTTAAAAATATTTTACCTATATACAATCACCACTTGCAATACATTTAAGTCAGTTATGTTATGATATTGGTGAATATTCAGAATACATAGAGAGAGGGAGGAACTGTAATGAACACAAAAACAGATGCAGTGATTGTAAGCGCTGTCAGGACTCCGATTGGGAGTTTCATGGGAGCTCTGCAGAACGTTTCTGCTGTGAAACTGGGAGCTCTTGTTATTTCAGAAGCGCTGAAAAAAGTTGATGTGAAACCTGGTGATGTAGATGAGGTGATCATGGGCAATGTCCTGCAGGCAGGACTTGGGCAGAATCCGGCGAGACAGGCCGCTATTCATGCTGGCCTTCCTGTCGAGATCCCGAGCATGACGATCAATAAAGTCTGCGGTTCTGGATTGAAGGCTCTGCATCTCGCGTGCCAGTCCATCTGGCTCGGCGAGAGCGAGATCGCTGTCTGCGGCGGTATGGAAAACATGAGCCAGTCGCCATATATTATGAAGGATGCACGATCAGGACTGCGCATGGGTGACAGCAAAATGGTGGATTCCATGGTTCATGACGGATTATGGTGTGCGTTCAACGACTTCCATATGGGCATGACAGCAGAAAATTTATGTGAGACACACGGTCTTTCACGGGACGAGCTGGATGCTTTCGCCGCTGAAAGCCAGAGAAAAGCTGCCGAGGCGATGGAATCAGGACGTTTTGCTGATGAGATTGTTCCGGTCGAGATCCCGGTGCGTAAAGGCGAACCTATCGTAATGAGCGAAGACGAATATCCGAAAAAAGGGACGACAGCTGAGAAGCTAGGCAAGCTGCGTCCAGCATTCAAAAAAGACGGTATGGTGACGGCCGGAAACGCTTCAGGTATCAATGACGGTGCAGCCGCGCTTGTCGTGATGAGCCGTGAAAAAGCGGAAGCACTCGGTTTGAAGCCGCTTGCTGTGATTCGTGCGAACGCAAGTGCCGGTGTTGAGCCGCATATTATGGGGATCGGTCCTGTGTCCGCGACGAAAAAAGCGCTGGAAAAGGCAGGCCTTGATATTTCGGATATGGACTTGATCGAAGCAAATGAAGCGTTCGCGAGCCAGTCGCTTGCTGTAGGGAAAGATTTAGGATTTGACCCGGATAAGCTGAACGTGAACGGCGGAGCGATCGCATTAGGACATCCTATCGGAGCAAGCGGGGCGAGAGTGCTCGTTACACTTGTACACGAAATGCAAAAAAGAGAAGCGAAATACGGGCTTGCGACATTGTGCATCGGCGGCGGCCAGGGCGTCGCGACAATTGTTGAACGAGGATAAGGAGGAGAGAAACAGGATGAAACCACTATTAGATTCCGCGCGTGAAGCTGTAAAAGATATACAGGATGGAGCAACATTGCTAGTCGGGGGGTTCGGGCTTGTCGGAATACCGGAAAATCTGATCCTTGCTTTAGAAGAAAAAGGGGTAAAAGATCTCACTGTCATCTCTAACAACTGCGGGGTAGATGACTGGGGACTCGGTCTTCTTCTGAAAAATAAACAGATCAAGAAAATGATAGGGTCATATGTAGGCGAGAACAAAGAGTTCGAACGCCAGGTGCTCGCAGGCGAACTGGAGGTTGAACTGATTCCTCAAGGGACCCTCGCTGAAAGAATCCGGGCTGGCGGAGCAGGGATTCCAGCATTCTTCACACCGGCTGGAGTCGGAACACCTGTTGCGGAGGGAAAGGAAACAAGAATGTTCGGCGGCAAGGAATACTTGATGGAACTTGGGCTTACAGCTGATTTCAGCCTTGTTAGAGCAGCCAAAGGCGATAAAGCTGGCAACCTGATTTTCAACAAGACAGCGAGAAATTTCAATCCGATGATCGCGGCAGCAGGAAAAGTGACGATCGCGGAGGTAGAGGAGCTGGTTGAGATCGGGGAGCTTGATCCGGATGCCATCCATACACCGGGTGTGTACGTACAGCGCATGATTGTCGGCAAGCAGGAAAAACGAATTGAACGTCTGACAGTAAAACAAGGATAGAGAGGAGATACATACATGAACACACGCGAAAAAATCGCCAGACGCGCAGAGAAAGAAATCGAATCCGGATTTTATGTAAACCTTGGCATCGGCATCCCGACGATGGTCGCTAACTATATTTCGGACAACAAGCAGGTTGTGCTGCAGTCCGAAAACGGCCTCCTTGGCATCGGTCCTTTTCCGGAAGAAAGCGAGGTAGATCCAGACCTGATCAATGCAGGAAAAGAGACCGTTACAGCGATTTCGGGAGCTTCATATTTTGACAGTGCTGAATCGTTCGGCATGATCCGCGGCGGGCATATCGATATCGCTATCCTTGGCGGCATGGAAGTTTCCGAAAACGGAGACCTGGCCAACTGGATGATTCCTGGAAAGATGATCAAAGGCATGGGCGGAGCGATGGATCTCGTTCATGGCGCAAAGAAGATCATCGTTATCATGGATCATGTCAACAAGGCAGGAGAAAGCAAGATTTTAAAAGAATGCAAGCTTCCATTGACAGGGAAAGGCGTCGTGCAGCGCATCATCACGGACCGCGCAGTCATGGATGTAACAGAAAACGGCCTCGTGCTGGTCGAAACAGCGGAAGGCTTTACAGCAGAAGATATTCAAAACTGCACAGAAGCAAAGCTGTCCGTTTCCGATTCATTGAAACTGTATGCCTATTAATTTATAAAAAGGAGCATAAGGATGATCAAAGGATTAACGAGTTTTTCCAACAGAATCATGCAGCGGTATTTGCCTGACCCGTTTATCTTTGTTGTTATCTTGACACTTCTCGTTTTTATCCTTGGCCTCGTGCTCGTCGGCCAGTCTCCGGTTCAGATGATCGGTCATTGGGGAGACGGGTTCTGGAAACTGCTTGAATTTTCCATGCAGATGGTGCTCATTCTAGTAACTGGCTATGTGCTTGCAAGTTCACCACTCGTAAAAAAAGGGCTCCGCAAGCTTGCTGGTACAGCAAGAACACCTGGGCAGGCTATCATAGCGGTCACGCTGACAGCTCTCGCAGCGAGCTGGATCAACTGGGGGTTCGGTCTTGTGATCGGGGCGGTTTTTTCCAGAGAACTGGCGAAGCAAGTGAAAGATGTAGACTACAGGCTTCTTATCGCGAGCGCGTACAGCGGGTTTGTCGTCTGGCATGGAGGGCTTTCAGGATCAATTCCGCTTACCATCGCGACAAAAGGCCACTTTACGGAAAATCTGATCGGGGTGATCCCGACAACAGAAACACTGTTCGCACCGTTTAACCTCATCATCATTGGAACGCTGTTTGTTGTACTGCCTCTGGTGAACAGGCTTATGCTTAACAAAGACGAAGCCGTTTATATCGATCCTTCTCTGCTGAATGAATCGGCAGAAGCTGCGGCTGTGGAAGAAGAGGCAACACCGGCGGTCAAGCTTGAGAACAGCAAAGTGCTTTCCTTGCTGATCGGGGTTCTCGGTCTCTCTTTCGTCGTCTACTTTTTTTTGAAAAATGGATTTAATTTGAATATCAATGTCGTAAACTTCATCTTCTTGTTTCTGGGCATCCTGCTGCATGGCACACCGAGGAATTATATCGATTCCGTCAGCGAAGCTGTCAAAGGGGCAAGCGGTATCATCATCCAGTTTCCTTTTTATGCGGGCATCATGGGAATGATGATGGGCTCGGGCCTTGTCAGTGAAATGTCTGATTGGTTCGTGAAAATTTCAAATGAGACAACGTTCCCTCTTTTCAGCTTTTTGAGTGCTGGTCTTGTCAATATTTTCGTTCCTTCCGGCGGGGGACAATGGGCGGTTCAGGCTCACGTTATGCTTGAAGCCGGTATGAAGCTTGGAATCGAGCCTGCGAAAACAGCGATGGCTGTGGCATGGGGGGATGCATGGACAAACCTCATCCAGCCATTCTGGGCGCTTCCTGCGCTTGCGATCGCAGGACTGAAAGCAAAGGACATAATGGGCTTCTGCCTGATTGCCACCATTGTGAGCGGTATTATCATTGGTCTCGGCCTTACCATTTTTTAAAGTAAAAGGAGTCGTGAATCATGCAGTCAGTTTTCCTTATGGAAGGAGCGCGCACAGCGTTCGGCGCGTTTGGCAAGCAGTTTAAAGATACTTCACCCGTTACGCTTGGATCGGTTACAGCACTTGAAGCCATAAGGCGCGCGAATGTCGAGCCTGGTGAAATTGAAGATGTCGTGTATGGAAACGTGATTCATTCGACTACGAACGCCGCCTACGTGGCAAGACATATCGCACTCAGGTCTGGAATACCGCAGGAAGTACCGGCCATGCTCGTAAACCGGCTTTGCGGATCCGGACTGCAGGCTGCGATTTCCTCGGCAAGAACCATTATGACCGGCGATGCAGACATTACCCTATGCGGAGGCGTAGATAATATGTCGATGAGCCCCCATGCTTCATTTTCTCACCGTTTTGGCGGGCAGAAATATGGAACGCTGGCGTTTGAAGATATGCTGTTGCACACGCTTACCGATCAGCATATCGGAATCGGAATGGGTATCACTGCGGAAAACCTGGCACGAGAGTATGGAATTACAAGAGAGCAGCAAGATGAATATGCAATACTCTCCCAGCAGAGGGCATATCGTGCAGCGGAAGCCGGAAAGTTTGCTGAAGAAATCATCGGTGTACCGGTAAAGAAAGGGGAAGCGCTGCAAGATGAATCGATCAAAGGAGAGACATCCTCTGATCAGTTAGCGTCTTTAAGGCCTTCTTTTGAAAAAGATGGGACTGTAACTGCTGGAAACTCAAGCACGATCAATGATGGAGCGGCAACATTGATCTTGGCAGGTGAAAAAGCAGTCTATCGGAAGAACATGAAACCGATCGCAAGAATTGTGTCATGGGCAGTAAGCGGCGTTGATCCTTCTGTTATGGGCATCGGACCGGTGCCTGCCATCAAGTCTGCATTAGCTAGAGCAGGACTCTTGCTTGAAGACATGGACCTTGTGGAAGTGAACGAGGCGTTCAGTGCACAGTATCTTGCCGTGGAGAAGGAACTTCATCTTGATCGTGAGCGGACGAACATAAACGGCGGGGCTATCGCACTTGGACATCCAGTAGGAGCGAGCGGAGCGAGAATTCTTTTGACTCTGTCCTATGAGCTGAGAAGGCAGCGTAAGCGCTATGGGCTTGCCAGCCTTTGTATTGGCGGCGGTCAAGGGATAGCAATGATCATAGAAAATGTAGCTCATTAATAACAAAACTGACTTGGAGCAAGCTCCAAGTCAGTTTTTAATTATAATTGTTTTTAGCGGTGGTCTTTGTAAGGTTCAAAAGGGAATAATTCGGAAAGCAGTGCCTTCTGTCCGTCGCTTAAATGCGGCAGCATGCCGGCAGAAGCGTTTTGTCGGATCTGCTCTATGCTGCTTGCTCCGGTCACAGCTGAGGCAACTGTGCCGCTGCTCAGGACATATTGCAGTGCGGCTTCATGTATCCTATAATCTTTCAGTTCTTCTTTCACTTTCAGCATGCGCTGTTTGACGTCCTCTGCACGCCATTTCAAAAAGGACCGGGAACCATCCATATCCTGCACTTTATCAGAAAGCATTCCTTTGGCGACTGGCCCTCTTGCCAAAACGCTGATATTTTTGTCTTCCAACAGAGAAAACATTTCCTCAGGCCGCCTGTCCAGCAGACTGTACTGCATCATCACGCTGACAATCTTTGAATGCTCGGCATAATAGCGGATCACGTTCGGCCGGATCGACGAAATCCCATAAAAGCGGACAGTGCCCTCTTTTACCAGGTCATCGAACGCTTCGATCGTTTCATCCATGTGATCATCAATCGTGCCGCCATGAAGCTGGTAAAGATCAATATAGTCTGTTCTGAGGCGTCTGAGGCTGCCTTTAACGGCTTCTTTTATGTACGCTTTTGAAGGATCCCATCTCCATGAATCTTTATCCTCGTTCCAGCGGTTCCCGCCTTTTGTCGCGAGAATGATGTCTTTGCGGCGGTGAGCCAGGACACTGCCGACAATTTCTTCATTTTTGCCGAAGTCGTATAAATCAGCAGTGTCAAAGTAATTGATGCCTAATTCGACCGCCTCATCAATAATTCGTTTGTTTTCTGCTGGGTTCCCAGGGTCTAATGACATGCAGCCGAGACCGATCACGCTTGAGTGAAGGTCTGAACTGCCAATCTGCCTTTTTTCCATTTCCGATCACTCTCCTTTCTATCAACATTACCACAGTGCATGGTGCATTCATAAAACTGTGCTCAAGTACATGGTGAAACAAGATAAAGTCCTTCCCTAAAGATCAAGGAAGGACTTTAAGAGAAGGCTTCGATTTAGGCTGTGACGACGAAATCCATTCTTCTACCGTATGATAGCGAGACGCGTATTGCTTGAGCATATGCTTGATCTGCCAGCTTTTCCCTACGAGAGTGATGCCTTTTGGCTGAATATACACTTTCAAGTGAACAGCCTCCTTGTTTCATCGTTTTTTTTCAGTATTCCAAAGTATGATAGACTTTATGTATATGCTGAAAAAAATAGAACAGGAGTGTTATCGATGGACCATTTAATAGAAAAGACAATCAATACCCGCGATATTTATAAAGGTAAAATCATAGACCTGCAGATCGAGGACGTACTCCTGCCCGACGGAGGTAAAAGCACGAGAGAAATTGTAAGGCACCCTGGTGCTGTAGCCGTAATCGCGGTCACTGAAGACAAGAAAGCGCTGATGGTCAGACAGTACCGCAAAGCACTTGGAAAGGTGATCACTGAAATTCCGGCAGGCAAGCTTGAAAAAGGAGAGGATCCGCTGGAAAGCGCGAAACGGGAGCTTCTGGAAGAAACAGGGTACACGTGCCGAGAAATGAAAAAAATCGCTTCTTTTTATACTTCTCCTGGTTTTGCCGATGAAATCATCACGGTCTATTTTACCGACTCGCTTATTTATAAAGGGGAGCAGAATACGGATGAAGATGAATTTATAGATGTGCTCGAACTCACGGCAGCTGAAATTTCTGAACTGATAGAGAAGGAAGAAATTCATGATGCAAAGACGATGTATGCAGCCATGTACCTGCAGATGAAGTATGACCGTTGAAACAGGAATGAAGCATATTTTTGCCGATCTTCATATCCACATTGGCAGGACGATGACAGGACGGCCTGTAAAAATAACAGGCTCAAAAACTCTCACGCTTCCAAAAATCCTGCAATTCGCAAAAGATATCAAGGGCATTTCGATGACAGGAATCATCGACTGCCATGTGCCTGAAGTAATCAGTGAAATAGAGACAATGATAAAAGGCGGAGCTCTAGCAGAGCTGCAGGATGGAGGATTCGGGTACGGCGACTCTTGCCTGATCACCGGTTCTGAAATTGAAATCAATGATGAAAACTGTTCAGGTCCTGTTCACGTGCTTGTTTATCTTCCGGATATGGTTGCATTAAAAAAATGGAGTTCATGGCTGCAGGAAAGAATGAAAAACTATCATTTAAGCTCTCAGCGCATCTACGCATCAGGACTTGAAGTTCAGAACAAAGCAAAGGAACTAGGGGGGCTTTTTATCCCAGCTCATGTATTCACTCCATTTAAGAGTCTGTATGGCAAAGGGGTTCAAAAAAGCTTGAGTGAAGTTTTTGACAGAGATAAAATTGATGGCATTGAACTCGGTCTTAGTGCAGATACCTCCATGGCGGAAAGAATTATCGAACTGCAGAACTATCCTTTCCTGACAAACTCAGATGCCCATTCACTTGAAAAAATAGGGCGGGAACATATGGAGCTTTCTGTGCAGAGCGTTAGTTTTAAGGAGCTGAAAATGGCGTTAAGGGGTGAAGGCGGCCGTCATATATCTGCCAATTTCGGGCTGGACCCGCTGCTTGGAAAATATTACGAAAGTGTTTGTGCCGAATGTCTTGCTGTTTGGGACAGAGAACGTTCAACTTGTCTAAAATGCGGTTGCAGCAAAAGGATTAAAGGTGTGAGCAGGCGTATAGAAGAGCTTTCAGGAACTGTGAGACAGTCAGCTGTCCGTCCTCCTTACCGCCATCAAGTGCCTCTTGAATTTATCCCTGGCATCGGACCTAGAACGCTGGATAAACTGAGAATACGTTTCGGCAATGATATGGCCGTTTTACACAGCGCGGATGAGGAAGCACTAAAAGAAATGCTTTCTTCACGTGCCTCTGCAAGCATTATCGATGCACGGAAAGGCAGATTAATGATCAAGGCAGGAGGCGGAGGAGCTTACGGCAGGATAGAATGACTCTATGAGAAAATGGCATACCCTCTGATTCTCTTTCATAGAATGAATTAAGAGATTTCAGGGAGGGCTAAAACCATGCAGCCGTTTAAGAGAGTCATACAGAAGCATATACAAGAGAACAGTTCACTTTACGCATTTGTAACGGTCCTTTTTTTAATGGGAGTCATTTTTGGAGCTGTTGTCGTCAACAGCCTTTCGCCTGCTCAAAAGGAAGATTTGTACACGTATTTGTCCAGGTTTTTCATGCAGGCGCTGGACGGAAGTTTTGCTGCTAAAACAGAAATCTTCCAGCAAGGGTTCAGTCACTATATTAAATACATCGGGCTGATCTGGCTGCTTGGTTTGTCAGTAATCGGACTTCCGATCATACTTATCCTGCTGTTCTTAAAAGGTGTTGTTGTCGGCTTCACGGTTGGCTTCCTGATCAATCAGATGGGCTGGCACGGCTTTCTTTTGGCATTTGTTGCTGTTCTGCCGCAAAATATCTTTCTAATCCCTGCTTTTATTTTTATTACTGCTGCAGCAGTGTCCTTTTCCATACGGATCATTAAGCAGCTGGCAGGCAAAAGGACGAGCGTCCCGTTCATTCATCAGCTTTTTTCATACGCATTAGTAGTGACAGCCGCTGGAATAATCGTTGTAGCCGGCGTGAGCTTAGAAGCTGTGCTTTCACCGCCTTTGATCAAGCAGGTCATTCAATGGTCAACGTCTTGATAATGAATATCATTTAATAATAAATATTAACGGTTGTTTGTAATTAGTTTAAATTGACACTCCTTTTCTCGCTGTTTATAATATGAATGTATATTATAAGGAGGAGAACGTATGGAAAGCAGACTTGACCGCATCAAAAAACAGTTGCATTCTCAGAGCTACAAGCTGACTCCACAGCGCGAAGCGACCGTCAGAGTCCTCCTTGAACATGAAGAAGATCATTTAAGCGCTGAAGACGTTTTCCTGCTCGTGAAAGAAAAGTCGCCAGAAATAGGCCTTGCAACGGTGTACCGAACACTAGAGCTTCTAACCGAACTGAAAGTCGTTGATAAAATAAATTTTGGGGACGGCGTTTCCCGCTATGATCTGCGAACTGAGGGTGCCGACCATTTTCACCATCACCTAGTCTGCATCGAGTGCGGCGCAGTCGATGAAATCCAAGAGGACCTTTTAGGAGATGTCGAAAAAATAGTGGAAGAGGGCTGGAACTTTAAAATTAAGGATCACCGTCTTACCTTTCACGGTATCTGTCATCGCTGCCATAATAATGAAGACGCAGAAGAAAACCCGGAATAAGGTTTTCTTTTTTTGTTGAGCAAAAAATAATACACGGTTTGAAATGATCAGTGCAGCTCTAAAGAGGAAGAAAAATGAATTGTTTGTTTACAAAAAAGCCGCAATGGGGTAACTTAAATTTTATAGACAATCTATGAATTTGATAGTATAAAGCAAGTCCTATCAGGCATACCCTGTACAAAGCAGTTATACACAGGGAGGCTGTATGATGGTGGAATGGCTGAAACTAGTATGGAGAAGTTCAAAGGTGTTTCTTGCCTTCTCAGTATGCACCCTTATTTTCTATTATGGTTTGCAGTGGCTGAATAAAGAATATGAAAACTATCATAGGTACGATGAGCCTGAGGGCCGTGCCGTTAAAGTATTTAAAATGGACGCTGGCAGTGAAGGCAATATTTTAGACAGGCTTAAATTCTTTTATCAATCAGGCGAATAAAGGAAGATAAAGATGAACGATCAAATTCAAGATTTTCTTCAATATTTGGTAGTAGAGCGCGGGCTTTCCCGTAATACAATAGAATCATACAAAAGAGATCTTACTCAATATTCGCACTATCTATTAAATGTCGATCAGCTTGTTTCTGCAGAGGAAATCTCACGCAACAGCATTATGTCATACCTGCATCACTTAAAAGATGGAGGAAAAGCTTCTTCCACAGTGGCACGCAATATTGCGTCGATACGCTCTTTTCATCAATTCATGCTGAGAGAAAAAATGTGCAGCCACGACCCTTCCGTACATATTGAAACACCAAAGTCGGATCGTAAGCTGCCTAAGGTTCTTTCAACAGAAGAAGTGGAAGCGCTTTTGGACGGTCCGTCAGGGAATGATGCATTTTCACAGCGCGATAAGGCGATGCTTGAACTGCTTTATGCGACAGGCATGAGGGTCTCGGAACTGGTTGATCTTAATATGAGTGACGCCCATCTGGAAATGGGATTCATCATGTGCCGGGGAAAAGGCAACAAAGAGAGGATCATTCCGCTCGGGAAAATGGCAAAAAATTCAGTGGAGAAGTATCTGGATTCAGGACGTATGGAGCTTGGACGCGGAAAAAGGCCGGACGCGCTGTTTTTGAATCACCACGGAAACAGACTTTCACGTCAAGGATTCTGGAAGATTTTGAAACAGCTCGCTCGCAAGGCGAACATCCAGAAGGATCTCACCCCGCATACACTCAGACATTCTTTTGCCACCCACCTGCTTGAAAACGGAGCAGATTTAAGAGCAGTCCAAGAAATGCTGGGACATGCGGACATCTCTACCACTCAGATTTATACACATGTGACGAAGACAAGATTGAAAGATGTCTACACAGCTTTTCATCCTAGAGCATAAGAAAGAAAGCTTTTAGCTTTCCTTCGTCACAAGAGGTCAGACTTCTGACCACTACGTCTGCTGTTTTATTTGAATTGAGTGAGGCAATAGTAAATTAATGTAACTTTTTATAGGAGGAACGGATATGGAGTATCAATTTAAACGCACATTTTTAATCGTGATGGATTCGGTAGGAATCGGCGAAGCCCCGGATGCTGCACGGTTTAATGATAAAGGTGCACACACTCTTGGCCATATCGCCGATCATATGGGCGGCTTGAACATGCCGAACATGGAGAGACTTGGTCTAGGACGTATTGCAGAAATCAAAGGCATTTCCGCAGTGGAGAAGCCTAAGGCGCATTATGCAAAGCTTGAGGAAGCATCAAATGGCAAGGACACGATGACAGGACATTGGGAGATCATGGGTCTCCGTATCGATGAACCTTTCCAGACGTTCCCAGACGGTTTTCCTCAGGAGCTTATAGGACAGCTTGAGGAAGCGTGGGGAAGAGGCATTATCGGAAATAAAGCTGCTTCTGGAACCGAAATCCTTGAAGAACTCGGACAGGAGCATATGGAAACAGGAAAGCTGATTGTTTATACTTCAGCAGACTCCGTACTTCAAGTAGCGGCACATGAAGATATCGTGCCGATTGAAGAACTTTATGACATTTGTGAAAAAGCGAGAGAAATGACACGCGAAGGTAAATATATGCTCGGCCGCATTATTGCCAGGCCGTTTACAGGTGAAGCGGGAAGCTTCAAGCGCACGTCAAACCGTCATGATTACGCACTTAAGCCATTCGGCCGGACAGTGATGAATGAACTGCAGGACGCAGGGCTCGACAGTATTGCACTCGGCAAGATCTCGGATATCTTTGATGGCGAAGGGGTAACTGAAGCAGTTCGCACCGTATCCAACATGGACGGGATGGATAAGCTTGTTGAATCGATGGACAAGGAGTTTACTGGCTTGAACTTCCTTAATCTCGTTGATTTTGATGCTCTTTACGGACATAGAAGAGATCCGAAAGGGTATGGTGAAGCACTCGAGGAGTTCGATGCCCGCCTTCCAGAAGTAATTGGTAAGCTTCGTGAAGATGATCTGCTGATCATCACAGCAGACCATGGAAACGATCCAGTTCATCATGGTACAGACCATACGCGCGAATACGTCCCGCTCGTTGTTTTCCATAAAAACATTCAAAATGGAAAAGAGCTGAAGGTATCTCCGACATTCGCTGATATCGGAGCGACAGTGGCTGATATATACGGCGTAAAAGCACCAGACAATGGTGTAAGCTTTTTATCGCAACTTTAAAATAATCATTGTAAGAGGAGTGCTATAAATGGAACACTATCAACAAGCAGCAGCTTATATTACTGACAAACTTAACTCAGCCCCAGAGATCGGGCTCATTCTTGGATCTGGTTTAGGCGTTCTTGCCGATGAAATCCAGTCTCCAACAGTCATCCCATACAGTGAAATTCCGGGATTCCCTGTATCTACAGTTGAAGGACATGCAGGACAGCTTGTCATCGGTGAACTTGAAGGAAAAACTGTCATTGCTATGCAGGGCCGCTTTCATTACTATGAAGGATACTCGATGGAAAAGGTTACGTTCCCTGTCCGCATCATGAAACTGATCGGCGTTAAGAGCGTTATCGTTACGAATGCTGCCGGTGGTGTGAACACATCGTTCAAAGCAGGTGATCTGATGCTCATTACAGATCATATTAATAACATCGGCGATAATCCGCTTATCGGCGCGAACGAGTCATCATTTGGCGTGCGCTTCCCTGATATGTCAGAGGCTTATACAAAAGAATTAATGGAGACGGCAAGAAAAGTTTCGAGAAAATTAGAGATCCCTATGCAGGAAGGCGTGTATGTTGCAAATTCTGGTCCAAGCTATGAGACTCCTGCAGAAGTGAGGATGCTTCGCGTGCTTGGGGCAGATGCAGTCGGTATGTCAACAGTGCCGGAAGTGATCGTGGCAAGGCATTCCGGTATGAAGGTGCTCGGCATCTCATGCATCTCTAACTTGGCTGCAGGCATTCTTGATCAGCCGCTGACGCATGATGAAGTAATGGAAACAACAGAGCTTGTAAAATCAAACTTTTTGGCTCTTGTAAAAGGCATCGTTAAAGAAATGAATTAACCCAAGCATCAGGCTTGGCATAAAGAAACGCAAAAGAAAGTGGTGTTTTAGATGAGAATGGTTGACCTGATTGAGAAAAAGAGAGATGGAAAAGAGCTTTCCAAAGAAGAAATAGATTTTATTATTAAGAATTATACGAATGGTGATATCCCTGATTACCAGATGTCTGCCTTTGCTATGGCTGTTTTCTTCCAAGACATGACAACTGAAGAGCGTGCAAACTTTACGATGGCGATGGTAGAATCCGGTGACCAGATCGATCTTTCCGCGATCGAAGGGATCAAGGTCGACAAGCATTCCACTGGAGGAGTTGGTGACACAACAACATTGGTGCTTGCTCCATTAGTGGCTGCACTTGATGTTCCTGTTGCGAAGATGTCAGGCCGCGGGCTTGGGCATACGGGCGGTACGATCGATAAGCTTGAAGCGGTTGAAGGTTTTCATGTTGAAATCACGAGCGAAGAATTCATTGACCTTGTAAACAAAAACAAGGTAGCGGTTATCGGACAGAGCGGAAACTTGACCCCTGCTGACAAAAAGCTTTACGGCCTTCGTGACGTAACGGCTACTGTCAATTCGATCCCTCTGATCGCCAGCTCTATTATGAGCAAAAAGATCGCAGCTGGTGCGGATGCGATCGTTCTGGATGTAAAAACAGGAGCAGGCGCTTTCATGAAAACTACAGAAGAAGCTGAAGCGCTAGCCAAAGCGATGGTAGACATCGGAAACGCTGTAGGACGCAATACGATGGCTGTTATTTCAGACATGAGCCAGCCGCTCGGGTTTGCGATCGGAAATGCATTAGAGATTAAAGAAGCGATTGACACGCTCAAAGGCGAGGGACCAAAAGATCTCGAAGAACTGTGCTACGTGCTTGGAAGCCATATGGTCTACCTTGCAGGAAAGGCTGAAACACTTGAAGATGCAAGAGCTAAGCTGCAGGAAGTAATCAAAAACGGAAAAGCCCTTGAGGTGTTCAAAACGTTCCTTTCCGCACAGGGTGGGGATGGATCCGTGGTTGATAACCCTGAGAAACTGCCGCAGGCAAAATATGTGAGTGACATTAAAGCTGAAAAAGATGGCTATGTATCTGAAATCACAGCAAACGAGATCGGCACAGCTGCTATGCTTCTAGGAGCAGGCCGCGCAACGAAAGAGTCCGAAATCGATCTTGCCGTCGGTCTTATGCTCCGCAAAAAGGTTGGCGAAAAAGTCACAGCAGGAGAAGCAATCGTTACGATGTACTCAAACAGCGAGAACAATGAAGAAGTCGCCAAAAAAGTACTCGAAGCATACAGCATCTCCTCTGACCCAGTAACTGCACCGCCGCTCGTCTACAAAGAAATTAAAAAGTAAGATCAATGAAAAAGCTGGACTGTTGTCCGGCTTTTTTTGTGCATTGAAACGTGTAAAGGTTCGGTGTTTCGTATAAACAGAAAAATTATGGAAAAAATAAGGCTATATGATTGGAGGGAATAAGATGATGAGATTACTAGCGCCCGTTTTGAGCCTGGTATTGCTTGGAGGGGTTTTCGCGCCTTCAGCCATGGCTGCCGAACGGCTGACATTAGCTGAAAAAGCTTCCTCTGCAGTGCTGATCGAAAGGGATACAGGAAGTGTTCTGTTTGAGAAAAAAAGCCACAGCAAGCTTCCTCCGGCAAGCATGACAAAAATCATGACCATGCTGCTGATTATGGAAGCCATCGACGATGGAAAAATTAAATGGAATGATAAAATCAGAGTGAGCGAACATGCAGCAAGCCTCGGCGGCTCACAGATTTTCCTCGAACCGAATGAAGAGATGACAGTGGATGACATGGTGAGGGGCATCGCGATCGGAAGCGCGAATGATGCCTCAACTGCGATGGCAGAGCACATCGCAGGATCAGAAGAAGCATTTGTGGATTTAATGAATAAAAAAGCAGCTCAGCTCGGATTGAAGGATACCTTCTTTAAGAACCCGACCGGTCTCCCTGCAAAAGGCCATTATACGTCAGCTTTTGATATGGCAGTTATGGCGAGAGAACTGTTAAAGCATGAAGAGATAACAAAATTCACCGGGTTATATGAAGATTATCTCCGCGAAGAGACAGGAAATAAATTTTGGCTCGTGAACACGAACCGTCTTGTTAAGTTTTACCCCGGTGTTGATGGATTGAAAACAGGGTTCACGAACGAAGCGAAATATTGCCTGACAGCCACCGCTCAAAAGAATGGTATGAGGGTGATTGCCGTGGTGATGGGGGCTCCGTCACCTAAAGAAAGAAACGCTCAAGTAACTTCTCTTCTCGATTATGCCTATGCTCAGTATACGACCAAAAAAATGTTTGAGCGCCATGAGATCGTTAAAGCAGTAAAAGTACAGAAAGGAAGCAAACCAAAACTTTCTGTTGTTACGAGCGAAAGCATTTCCCTTTTGATGAAAAAAGGTGAGAAAGCAGGAGCAGTCAAGACGAATGTGAAGCTAAAAGATGATTTAAAGATGCCAGTGAAAAAAGGTGAAGAAGTCGGCAGCCTGACGATTATGAATGGAAATAAAAAAGTCGTTACATCCCCGTTGCTTGCTTCAGAAGATATTGCTTCTGCCTCTTGGTGGAGTCTGATGAAACGGACAGTCGGAAGCATGGTCAAAAGCCCTCAATAATTTGGCAGATACGGACGAATCCCCACTAGTTTTGTCATAGTGAAGGAATTCGTTCTTTTTTTATAGAAGTTTCACGTATCCAAAATAGAGGAGGAGAGGGTACGTGAGTCTTGCCATTGATATGGAAGTGAAGCGGAACGTTCTTTGTATACGGCTTGAAGGGGAGCTGGATCATCATACCGCAGCAGAACTCCGGACGAAAGCGGAGGATGCATTAAAGATGCACCCTATTGCCCATATTGTACTTAACCTTGAAAATCTGTCATTTATGGACAGCTCAGGACTTGGCGTTATCCTGGGAAGGTATAAGCAGATAAAAAACCAGCAGGGAGAGATGGTCATCTGCGCCATTTCTCCGGCAGTGAAAAGACTGTTTGACATGTCCGGGCTGTTTAAGATCATGCGCCTTGAACAGGATGAGCAGCTCGCTCTGCAAGCATTGGGGGTAGCATAAAATGAGAAATGAAATGAAGCTTCAGTTTTCGGCATTAAGCCAGAACGAATCGTTCGCCCGTGTCACGGTAGCTTCCTTTATCGCGCAGATCGACCCGACTATCGACGAGCTAACTGAAATCAAAACGGTTGTCTCCGAAGCGGTGACTAACGCCATCATTCACGGGTACGATGGCCGTCCGGATGGAGTGGTCTATATACACGCCGTGCTTGACGAAGATATGATCAAGCTGACGATCCGTGACAACGGCATAGGGATACCTGATTTGGACGAAGCGAGACAGCCGCTGTTCACTTCAAAACCAGAGCTTGAGAGATCAGGAATGGGTTTTACGATCATGGAAAATTTTATGGATGAAGTGGAAATCGTTTCTGAACCTTCATACGGCACCACGATTCACTTGACTAAATACTTGACTAAAAATAAAGCGTTATGCAATTAAGGAGCATGCCTGATGGATGTCGAGGTGAAAGGCAGCAAAAGTGAACCGTTTTTAAAGGATGAAGAGATTAAAGCACTGATCAAGCAGAGCCAGGACGGTGACCAAGATGCAAGGAACCTCATCGTTGAAAAAAACATGAGGCTTGTATGGTCCGTCGTACAGCGTTTTTTAAACAGAGGTTACGAAGCCGATGATCTGTTTCAGATCGGGAGCATCGGACTGCTAAAGTCGGTCGACAAGTTTGACCTGACATATGATGTCCGTTTTTCCACTTATGCCGTGCCGATGATCATCGGTGAAATTCAGCGATTTATACGTGATGATGGTACGGTAAAGGTTAGCCGTTCACTGAAAGAGACAGGAAATAAAGTACGTAAAGCTAAAGACGAGCTTTCCAAATCTCTTGGAAGGACCCCGACGATCACAGAAGTTGCGGCACATCTGGAAATTTCTCCGGAAGATGTTGTCATGGCACAGGATGCAGTAAGAGCTCCGGCTTCTATTCATGAGACGGTTTATGAAAACGATGGGGATCCGATCACACTACTGGACCAAATATCAGATCCAGGAGAAACAAAATGGTTTGATAAAATTGCGCTGAAGGATGTGATGGACAGCCTCGATGAGCGGGAACGGCTTATTATGATGCTGCGCTATTACAAGGACCAGACACAGTCAGAAGTGGCAGCGCGTCTTGGTATTTCACAAGTTCAGGTGTCACGCTTGGAAAAGAAAATACTTCAATTCATGAAAAACCAGATGGAGTCTTAAATGGCTCTTTCCTGGTTTTTTTCTTTGTGGAAAATCAAGGAAGTGAGCCGAGTCTGAATGACAGCAAAACAACAGCCGCATACTAAAAGCAAATGTTGGATGAGGTGGTGGATGTGGAGAATACGGTTTACCTCCGGATGAGGCAGAAAGTTCAGGTGAAACTAGGGCAGAAAATCACCCTTCATGACATTGCTCAGGTCATCGCTCCGCCAAAATGGGAACAACAGCTTTCCAAGCTTTTGATTCATGAAGTAACTCCTGAAGACAAGCATCTCGTTGTGATCGACGTGATGCAGGTGATCAGAAGAATCGCACATGCACAAAGTGACGCAGACGTTCAGACGATCGGTCCTGCACAATCTATTTTAGAGATTCAGCTTTCAAAGAAACAATCCTCTCCTGTTTATTTTATTCTTGTCTGGCTCCTTCTTTTTATTGGCTCGGCGCTTGCGATCATGAACTTTCACGAAGACGTAAGCATGCAGACGGTTCATCAGAAAATTTACTATATGGTTACCGGGCATTATAAAGAACAGCCGCTTCTGCTGCAGATTCCATATTCTTTTGGTCTAGGCTTAGGCATGATTCTCTTTTTTAATCATCTGTTCCGCAAGCGCCTTAACGAAGAACCAAGTCCGCTTGAGGTGGAAATGTTTAACTATCAGCAGGATCTTGATCAATATGTAATCGTGCATGAGAACAAAGAAAGCGAAAAGAAAATCGATGGGAATTAAAGTTCTGGTTCTCTTTTTTATCGGACTTGGAGGAGGGATCGCTGTCGGATCGGGGCTGGTAGCTTTCCTGACCGTTCTCGGCATCGTGCCGCGGCTGATGCAGCTTTCTAAGACATATGAAGCAACGAGAAGCTATGAATGGAGCATTATTTCTGGCAGTGTGCTTGGCGGATGGATGATTCTTGCGGGTCATACATTGTCTTTTCCTGCAGGAACACTTCTGCTCGTGCCGATCGGATTATTTTGCGGTGTTTTTGTCGGCATGCTTGCTGCAGCACTTACCGAAGTGCTAAACGTACTGCCTATTTTGGCAAAGCGGGTAGGTTTCGGACAAAAAATACTATTAATTCTAATGGCAATAGTTTTAGGGAAGATCTCGGGTTCTCTTTTTCATTGGATCTATTATGTAAACCATTAAACTGGAGGGAAGTATCATGGCATCATCAAAAGATGAACAGCAGCAGTTTGCTCAGAAAATCAAACCTCTTCAGCCTAAGCCGCCGCTTGTAAAAAACTGCGTAAAAGCATTTTTGACCGGCGGTCTGATCTGCATCATCGGACAGGCGCTGATGGAATTTTATATGACGTTCTTCAATTTTACCGATAAAACAGCAGGTAACCCGACAGTCGCGACACTTATTCTGATCGCGTCACTGCTGACGGGCCTCGGTGTCTACGATAAGATCGGACAGTTTGCCGGAGCGGGTTCTGTCGTGCCTGTTACAGGCTTCGCAAACGCGGTCACAAGTGCTGCACTTGAACACAGAAGCGAAGGGCTCGTGCTCGGCGTTGCAACGAATCTATTCAAGCTCGCAGGAGCCGTTATCGTTTTTGGTGCTGTAGCTGCATATATTCTTGGAATGCTCCGCTACGCCTTCGCAACATTCATGTAAGGAGGAATTATGATGAAGCTACTCGGCAGGCAGACATGGCAGTTTGCAGACGTATTTTTAAACACCGCAGGAACCGCGGTCGGACCGCTAGAAAGTGAAGGTCCGCTCGGTGACTTTTATGATAAAGCGTATAACAACCTGCATTGTAATGAAAAAAACTGGGAGCTTGCTGAACGGAGGCTGATGGAAGATGCGGTATCTTCCTGCCTTGCAAAAGCAAAGCTGACCGAGAAGGATATTAATTTCTTCCTGGCGGGAGATCTCCTGAACCAGATTGTTTCCTCGAACTATACAGCCAGAGGAAACGAGATCCCTTTTCTCGGCATTTTCGGAGCCTGTTCAACCTCGATGGAGTCGCTTGCCTTAGGTGCTGCATTGGTCGACGGAGGATATGCAGACCGCATTATCGCAGCCGTCAGCAGTCATAATGCAACAGCAGAAAGGCAGTTCCGCTATCCTACAGAATACGGCGGACAAAAGCCTGATACAGCAACGTTCACTGTAACTGGTGCGGGAGCAGCACTCGTGAGCCGGGAACGTTCTAATGTCAAGCTTACAGGTGCCACAATAGGAAAAGTAAAAGATCTGGGAATAAAAGACCCGTTCGACATGGGCTCCGCGATGGCACCAGCAGCAGCAGATACAATCGCCGCCCACCTGAATGAAACAGGAACAAATGCAGATGACTACGATTTAATCGTAACTGGTGATCTTTCAGGAGTCGGAAGCCCGATTTTAAAGATGCTGCTTCAAGAGCAGGAAATCGATATCAGTTCCAATCACCGGGATTGCGGACTTATGGTATATCGGCCAGACCAGCCGGTGTTTGCCGGCGGAAGCGGCTGTGCATGTTCTGCTGTCGTTACCTATGGCTATCTTGTAAAAGAACTGGAAAAAGGAAACTTGAACAAGATACTTGTCGTGGCAACGGGTGCATTGCTCAACCCGACCATGGTACAGCAGAAAGAATCCATCCCAACGGTCGCACATGCTGTTGTCATGGAACATGCGAAGGAGGTGTAGGCGAAAATGGAATACTTTTGGGCCTTTGTGGTCGGCGGAGCTATTTGTGTGATCGGCCAGCTGCTGATGGATGTGTTCAAGCTGACGCCTGCACATGTTACGACTTCATTTGTTGTTGCCGGTGCTGTTCTTGATGCATTTGGAATATATGACAAGCTTATTGAGTTTGCTGGGGCAGGGGCAAGCGTCCCGATAACCAGCTTCGGCCATTCGCTCCTGCACGGGGCGATGCAGTCAGCAGATGAGCACGGCTTTATCGGGATAGCAATGGGGATTTTCGAACTCACATCTGCCGGGATCTCATCTGCGATACTGTTTGGTTTTCTAACTGCTATCATCTTTAAACCGAAAGGGTGATGAAGATGGATAGAAAAAAGGTTATTTTCGTCACAGACGGTGACCTTTATGCTCTTCATGCAGTTGAATCGGTCGCTAGAGATATTGGCGGAAGGTGCATTTCACATTCATGGGGGAATCCTTCAAAAAGATCAGGTGAAGAACTGATAAAAATGATTCTCTCTGCACCGGCAGATCCTGTTCTTGTCATGTTCGATGACTGCGGGTATAAAGGAGAAGGTCCGGGAGAGAGAGCGATGCGGGAGATTGCATCCTGTCCGGAAATCGAGGTGCTTGGTGCTATTGCTGTAGCTGCCAAAACAAAGCATGCTGAATGGGCGAATGTGAATGTGTCGATCGACCGCAATGGGAATCTGACAGAGTACGGGATCGATAAAAGCGGCCTTCCCGACATTGAGCTGGGCAGAATAAACGGAGACACTGTTTATATTCTGGACGAACTGAATCTGCCCATTGTCATAGGGGTCGGAGATATTGGCAAAATGGCAGGATATGATTCAGTCGAAAAAGGTTCGCCGATCACAAGGATGGCCGTACAGCTTATTCTTGAAAGGAGCCATAGATAATGGCGCAGAAAAAAGAAAACAAGACACCGATCAGTGCTGACATAAAGCAGAATGAAGCTTTTCTGAAAGAACGTCTTGGCATTGGGGTCAGCTTCGATGTCGGTGTCCGGAAAATTTATGCTTTAAAGAAAGAAATTCAGATGTATTATTGCACAGGCTTGTGTGACAGCTTGTATATCATTCAGATCTACCGGGAAATCATGGATATGGACCACGGTCACCGGGCCCCGTCGAAGGTGAAAGAAATACTACATAACCACTTGGCGCATCAGCAGGTAGAGTTTACTCAAAGCCTCGACGAAGCCGTGGACCGGATGCTTTCTGGCTTGATTGTCATTTTTCTTGACGGCGAGGCAGAAGCTTTTGTCGTCGATGTAAGGAGCTATCCAGGAAGACAGCCGCAGGAGCCCGATATAGAAAAAGTTGTGCGCGGCTCGCGAGACGGGTATACAGAGAACATTATCGTCAATACTGCGCTGACGAGGCGCCGGATCCGTGATGAAAGACTGCGCCATGAAATCCTTCAAGTCGGTGAACGTTCGAAAACGGACGTATGTATTTCATATATACAGGATGTAGCTGATCCAGGGCTTGTAAAGCTGATAAAAGATGAACTTGGCAGCATTGACATCGACGGTATTCCGATGGCCGATAAGACGATCGAAGAGTTTCTTGTCAAGCAAGGGTGGAACCCGTTTCCTCTCGTCCGCTATACTGAAAGGCCAGATGTAGCGGCGCAGCATTTGATGGAAGGGCACGTCATCATCATCACTGATACATCACCCAGCGTTATCATCACGCCGACGACATTTTTCCATCATGTTCAGCATGCTGAAGAATACAGGCAGACCCCGTTTATCGGCGCCTTTCTCCGGTGGACGAGATTTGCCGGTATGCTTGCATCCCTGCTGCTTGTTCCGTTGTGGCTTTTGATCGCAATGGAGCCTTCACTGCTCAATGATAAGATTGACTTTATCGGTCCGAATAAAGAGACGAACATACCGCTGTTTATTCAGATTTACCTTGCAGAAATGGGAATCGATGTATTACGGATGGCAGCAATTCACACGCCGAGCGCCCTTTCAACGGCCATGGGCTTGATCGCAGCAGTTCTTATCGGACAGATCGCCATCGACGTGGGGCTGTTCGTGCCGGAAGTTATTCTATATGTTGCGATTGCTGCCATCGGCTCATTTGCTACTCCGAGTTATGAACTAAGCATCGCGAACAAAATCATACGATTGCTCTTGATCACGCTTGTTATGCTGTTTAAAGTTCCTGGATTCGTGATCGGCATCACCGTTATTTTAATTTATATGGCCAGTGTACAGAATTTGAACACGCCTTATTTGTGGCCGTTCCTCCCTTTTAACGCTAAAGCGTTCATGCAGGTCGTTGTGAGGATCGCGGTGCCCAGGTCGAATGTAAGACCGAGCATTGTTCATCCACAAAATGTACACAAACAGCCTGGGTCAAAAAAATAAGCTTGCACGGAAAAAAAGATTGTGTTAAAGTCGTAACTAATTAAAAATGCCTCATGATGAGGTAGAGGCGCAAAAAGAATGAGTAAGGGACAGTGAGTGCGTGGGGCACAGTGAAGGTTTCTGAAAGGTCAATTTGCCGAAGTTCAGGTGGCTCCCATAGCCGTCTGTGCTGGGCCGGTGCTGAACAAGCACCGGACTGTCACTACAGATGTAGTGGAGAGCTATTCCGGCAAATGAGGGCGGTTTATGAAGACAGCCATGCCTTTTTATGAGCTGTCTTTTTTGCATTTTCCAGCCGGCGATACTCTTCTATATAAAAAGGAGAGAGACAACATGCATGCATACGGAACGATGAACATTGGCGAGAACGGTCATTTATATATAGGCGGAGCAGACACGGCAGAGCTTGCCGCTCAGTATGGTACACCTCTTTACGTATACGATACATCATTGATACGTGAAAGGGCGCGCGGGTTTCAAAATGTGTTTAAGGAAGAAGGTATGCGGTATCAAGTAGCTTATGCCAGCAAAGCTTTTTCCTGTATGGCTGTCATGCAGCTTGCAGAGGAAGAAGGCTTAAGCTTAGATGTCGTTTCTGGCGGAGAACTCCATACCGCTTTATCTGCTGGGTTTCCTCCAGCACGCATTCATTTTCACGGAAACAATAAAAGCGAAGAGGAGATCCGCTTCGCATTGAAGGCGGAGATCGGCTGCTTTGTAGTAGACAACGAAGATGAACTCTACTTGCTAGAAGAAATATGCCGCGAAACAGGCGTTTCGGCATCCGTGCTATTAAGAGTGACACCCGGAATCGAAGCTCATACGCACGATTACATCCTGACCGGGCAGGAAGATTCTAAATTCGGACTTGATGTGCAGAACGGGCAGGCTACACGCGCGCTTCAAAAAGCAATACAATCCGAAGTACTGCATGTTCTAGGCATCCATTGCCACATTGGTTCTCAAATCTTTGAGACGGCAGGTTTTACGATGGCGATTCAAACGTTGTTCCAACTGATAAAAGAGTGGGATAGCGAACTAGACTACTTCCCTAAGGTGCTGAATCTTGGCGGCGGTTTTGGCATCCGCTATACAGAAGAGGATACACCTCTGGCTCCAGAAACGTATGTCAAAGCGATGATTGATGAAGTAAAGGTACAGATGAAATCGTTTAGCGGAAAGACGACCCCAGAGATCTGGATCGAACCCGGCCGCTCTCTCGTAGGAGATGCAGGGACCACACTTTATAAAACAGGAACACAAAAGGATATCCCGGGGATCCGCCGCTACGTTTCGATTGACGGCGGAATGAGCGACAACATCCGCCCGGCTCTTTATCAGGCAAAGTATGACGCCGTGCTTGCGAACCGTGCTGCAGAAAAAGCTTCTCAAGAGGTTTCCATAGCGGGAAAATGCTGTGAAAGCGGAGATATGCTCATCTGGGACATCAAGCTGCCAGAAGTGAGAAAAGACGACCTTCTTGCTGTATTTTGTACGGGTGCATATGGCTACAGCATGGCAAGCAACTACAACAGGATGATGAAGCCGGCAGTCGTCTTTGTAGAGAACGGGGACGCACAGCTCGTCATCCGCAGAGAGACTTTTGAAGACCTTACAGCACAGGATCTGCCGCTGCGCAGACACAGCATGTCCAGATAGAATCCACAAAAAAGTTAGATAAGAACAGTTAAGGCTGCATTATGCTGCAGCCTTTTCGTCATGCTCATCGGGGTACGGTACCATTTTCTGCGTTTACCGATATAATGCTGTTTTTCTGTATTGGTACCGTACCCCCGGCGAATACTTGATGCTTCTGCTTGTGTTCAAGCAGTGTTTTGCTTACAATGAAACAGTAGTTTTATATGATAAAAGGAGGTTGCCTCTTTGAAAAAAGGTAGCATTGAATTCGAAAATGGCGAAAAAATCTTAATTGAGTTCTTCCCTGAAGAAGCTCCGGGAACGGTAGCAAACTTTGAAAAGCTCGCAAACGAAGGGTTTTACAACGGTTTGACATTCCACCGTGTTATTCCTGGTTTCGTAGCACAAGGCGGATGCCCTAGCGGAACGGGGACGGGCGGACCTGGCTATTCTATCAAATGTGAAACGGCAGGCAACCCGCATAAGCACGTGGCTGGATCTTTATCCATGGCACATGCTGGAAAAGACACAGGCGGAAGCCAGTTCTTTATCGTTCATGAGCCACAGCCGCACTTGAACGGTGTTCACACAGTGTTTGGCCAAGTGACAGAAGGAATGGACAGTGTTCTGCGCATCAGACAGAACGATGTGATGAAAGAAGTAAAAGTCTGGGAAGAGTAATGATAAAAAAAGCACGCGGCGGTTCAATCGCCCGTGCTTTTTTTGTGTTTTCTGGCAAGCAGCTGCCGCTCTCTTTCGGCGACCACATCTGATCGGTCCCTGAGCTTATGCCTGTGAATGAGGGCATCATCGTTGAACGGGCTGGCTGCTCCCCAGATGAAACCCATTTTTTCTGCTTCTGTCTTGCCGGTTGCCAGAGCTTCAGGATAGAGCGGAATGGAAAGGTCTTCATAAGGTTTCTGCATCTTCATCTGCTCCAGACGGTGTTTCATCATACTGATGAGGCGGCTGTACATCACACCGAGCTGCTCAGATTCTTTCCGGTGGTTTGTGAGAATACATAAAGAGCTCTCCATCATTTTCATGGCACCTTTTTGGTTCCCGCGCCTCTCGTGATACAGAGAGACTGCGAGCTGAATGAATCCGACCCAGACATCATCCTTCATATCATGCTCTTTCCAGTATTCTTCAAGTATTTCGTGGCATTCAAAATAATCTCTGCTGCCGTGAAAATGCACCAGATAATTGAGCCATGACGTTGGCAGCATCATCGTTCACTCCTTATGTTCAAAAATACTGCGAAGTGCTTTTAGTGAAAGTATATCATGCATACAAGGTAAACAGGCTGTCAAGGAAGCTATGTCCCGGTAAATTTATGATATAATACGGTTATCATTAACACCGAAACTGGGGATGAGCATGATATACAATGTGAAACTGGATGGGTTTGAAGGGCCTCTTGACCTTCTCCTTCACCTGATCCAAACATACGAGATAGATATTTATGATATTCCTGTTGCTATTATCACAGGGCAATATATGAATTACATACATACGATGAAAGAACTTAAGCTTGACGTGGCAAGTGAGTACCTCGTGATGGCGGCGACACTGCTTGCCATCAAAAGCAAGATGCTTCTGCCTAAGCATGAGAACGACGATTTTGATCAGCAGATGGAGCTGGAAATGGAAGAAGACCCGCGTGAGGATCTTGTGAGAAGGCTCGTGGAATACAAAAAATATAAACATGCAGCTGCTGAATTGAAAGAGAAGGAAGCAGAAAGAAGCCTTGTATATGCGAGACAGCCGATGGACCTGTCTTCTTTTGAAAAAGAGCAAGAGACCGGTCTGATCACCAACGTGTCTTTATATGACATGCTTTCAGCTTTTCAAAAAATTTCACAAAAGAAAAAAGAGAAAAGAACGGCTTCAGCAAAGATTGAAAGACAGGAGATCCCGATCGAGAAAAGAATGATTCAGATCAGAGAAAAGCTGTGGGAAAAGGGCGGCAGCCACCGTTTTACAGACCTTTTTACGGCTGGCAGCAAAGATCACCTCGTCGTTACATTTTTAGCGCTGCTTGAACTGATGAAAGTAAAAGCTGTCGCCTGCGTACAGGAAGGTAATTTTGGCGAGATCATGATCAAAGCATTGGAAGAGGAGAAGGCAGTTTGAAAGAAACAAATTTTAAAGGCGCTATAGAAGGGCTGATCTTCGTCAGCGGCGAGGAAGGCATCGAGCGTAAACAGATAACGGAAGTACTCGAAATCAGCCTGCAGGAAGCAGGACGGTATATTAATGAACTGAAAGAAGAATACGAGAATGAAAACCGCGGTATGAGAATAGCCGAGTATGCAGGCCAGCTTCAATTTGTAACGAAAGCGGAGCATGCCGTCTACTATGAACGTCTGATCAAAAGTCCTCAACACAGCGGACTCTCTCAGGCTGCGCTGGAAACTTTGGCGATCATCGCATACAAACAGCCGATTACCCGTTCTGAGATAGAGGAAATACGAGGTGTGAAAACGGAGAAACCGCTGCAGACACTGCAGGCCAAAAGCCTCGTGAAAGAAACGGGCCGGGCAGAAGGTACAGGCCGTGCCATATTGTACGGCACGACCAAAGCCTTTCTGGAGCATTTTGGATTAAAAACGATCAAAGATCTTCCTCCGCTTCCGGACAGCGTGAAGACTGATGAAGAGGAAGAAGAAGCAGATTTGTTCTTTTCGCGTTTTCAGCAATCATTTCAACCTGAAGAATAGGGGGACTTACACTTGAACGTGATGCGGTTGTCTGGAATGGAACTGGAGAAGGAAAAACCGAATACTTCAGAAGATTTTTTTAACCGGTCCGAAGCTGTTTACGATGACGGAGGAAAAGAAAAAACCTTTCAGCTGCTTTATGTGAGGTATTTCGAAGACTTGCTCGCCGCAAAGCTTGGATGGGACAAGGACGCGGTGCTGGTGGCCTCAGAACGTAAGTATGCGGTCAAGGACATTGCCGCTCTAGCTGCATTGACGGCTGACGAAGGAAACAAAAACAAGAGAAAAGCATACATCAACGATTTTGATGAATTTGCTAAATTGTTCTCAGATGTTAACGTTAACAAAATAAAGTCATTCATCGGATGATGACCAAAAGGATATTTTTTCCTTGCTTTAATATGTTGACGCAAGTTTCGTTTTTTGATATTCTCCTACCTGTTGACTAAAAAATAATAGTTTAAAATCCTCATTTAATCTCGATGAGGTAGAGGTTGCATGATTCATCAGTAAAGCATGAGAGGCTCTCCGGAGCTTATGACTGTGCTTGAAAGGGAATGATGCCGAAGCCCTCAGGCGCCGGAACGCCTGCAGGCTGGGACTGTATCGAACAGGTACAGGACTGTCACGGTTTTTCCGTGGAGCGCTATATGGGATTAAATGCGGGTTTGTGTCGTTTAAACGCGCTCTTGCCTTTTGGCATGAGCGCTTTTTTATGGCAAAAAACCAATCGGAGGAGATTATCATGTTAACAAATAAATGGGGATTATGGCTCCTGACGGCTTTTGTTGTAGGGAATATGGTCGGCTCTGGAATCTTCATGCTGCCGAGCACACTGGCGCAGACGGCAAGTCCGCTCGGTGTCACGGCTGCGTGGATTGTCACTGGGTTTGGCGTATTAATGATCGCACTAGTGTTTGGCAAGCTTTCGGTTCGAAAGCCTGAGCTGAAAGCAGGACCGCAAAGCTATGCGAAGGCATTCTTTAAGAATGAGAAAAACGGGCGTATCGCTGGTTTCAGTATGGTCTGGGGCTATTGGGTCGCGAATTGGATCTCAAATGTCGCGATCATCACCAGCTTTGCCGGTTATCTGTCTGCGTTTTTTCCTGTCATGAATTCTGGTTCAGTCCTATTCAACGCAGGATCTTACGAGATCACAGCAGGAAAAGCTGTTACTTTTGCTGTCTGTACACTTTTGCTTTGGGGTACGCACCTCCTGCTTGTCACGAACTTGAACAGTGCTGGAAAGCTGAATTTTGCTGCGACTGCTGCAAAAGTGGCAGGTTTTGCGCTATTTATCGTTGCCGCGCTGTTCGCGTTTCAGTCGTCTAACATCGGAGAGTTATATTCAGCTGTGCCTGGAGAAGGAAAGGAAGCGAACGGCCTCTTCAAACAAGTTGAGCTTGCCGCGATCTCGACCTTGTGGGCATTTGTCGGGATCGAATCTGCTGTCATCTTATCTGGGCGTGCCAAATCTCAGAGAGATGTTGGAAGAGCCACGATGTTTGGTCTTTTCATCGCGCTTGTTATCTATATGGGTGTAACGCTGCTGACAATGGGCGTGCTGCCGCAGGACGTCCTTAAAGCGTCAGACAAGCCGTTTGTAGATGCGCTTTCCGTCATGATCGGCAGTACTGGTGCTACAGTAATGGCGCTTTTAGCTGCTGTCTCGCTGTTCGGAGCAACGATCGGATGGATATTGATCAGTTCTGAAGTACCATATCAGGCTGCAAAATCAGGCATCTTCCCATCGTTTTTCGCAAAACTGAACAAAAACGGAAGTCCATCTCGTGCACTGGCCGTAACAAACATCATGAGCCAGGTTTTTATTTTCTCAGTTATTTCCGGCACGATCAGCGAGGCATACACGTTTTTGATTACATCGGCCACGCTTGCATATTTGATTCCTTACCTCGTGTCAGCCGCATATTTCTTAAAACTTGCACTGACAGGCGAAACTTATATTGATTCTTCTCTGAAAGGATCGCGGGCAGCAGATGCTGTAATCGCTGGTTTAGCTTTAATTTATTCTCTTTGGGTTATCAAATCGGGTACTGCAGACCTGAAAACGTTTGGTCTTGGAATTGGCTTGTTCCTTGCTGGCTTTATCGTCTATCCGTTCACACTGAAAAGAAGATAACCTCATGAAAACCCTGTCTGGCAAATGCCGGACAGGGTTTTCTATTTCAAGGCGTAATCTCAGCTGTTTAAGGGTAAACTTACCAAAACAGAAAAGGATGCTGATGATATGCCTTATATTCTTACAACAGCCGTTCAAAACCCGCCGCATTGCATCCCGCAGTCGCAGACAGCAGACTTTGCGAGAATGCTTTTCTCTGAATCATTTTCAGATATCGACAGGCTTCTGAAGGTGTTTGCCAATGGCGAAATCGAAAAACGGTATTTCGCCATGCCGGTGGAATGGTTCAATAAGCCAAGAACCTTACAGGAAAAGAATGATATATATATAAAAACAGCTGTAGAACTTGGAGAAGCCTGCATCAGCAAAAGTATGGTGCAGCTCGGGTTAACTGATCTCGATGACATTGATGCTATCTTCTTTATTTCCAGTTCAGGGCTGTCGACTCCAAGCATCGAAGCCAGGATCATGAACAAAATGCCATTTTCTCAGCATACAAAACGGATACCAATATGGGGCTTAGGGTGCGCGGGCGGAGCTGCAGGCCTTGCTAGAGCTTATGATTATTGCAAAGCTTATCCTGAAGCCAACGTCCTTGTCCTGGCAGTTGAACTTTGCAGCCTGACTTTTCAGCATAATGACCGAAGCAAGAGCAACCTGGTCGGGACTTCCCTCTTTGCAGATGGAGCTGCAGCGGCCGTCATTGCTGGAGATGACTCACCGCTTGCTTCTCAGATAAGCGTAAAGCCGGCCATACTTGATACGATGTCCACGCTTATGCCTCATTCTGAGGATGTGATGGGATGGGAGGTAAAGGATGAGGGGCTGCACGTTGTATTCTCACGTGACATCCCGAATATTATCAGAACATGGCTAAAGCCGAATGTTGATAAATTTCTCGCACCGCATAATCTAACAGGACGGGATATCAAGCATTTTGTTGCTCATCCTGGAGGAAAGAAAGTACTGGAGTCGTATGAAGACGCTCTTGGATTTGACAGCAGCAGGACGGAAATATCAAAGCGAGTCCTGAAAAATCAGGGCAATATGTCCTCGGCTACAGTGTTTTATGTGTACAATGAATTCGCAAAACTGAATCCGCAAAAAGGCGAGTATGGTTTGATTGCCGCGCTAGGTCCGGGTTTTAGCTCTGAGCAGCTTCTAATTAGGTGGTGATGTGATGGCAGCTTTTTATTTCTTTTTTGCGTTTATCGTGCTGCAGCGTGCCGCAGAATTAGTCGTGGCTAAACGAAATGAAAAAAAGCTTAGAAGTGAAGGGGCAGTTGAGTTCGGCTCTGGCCATTATCCATACATCGTGGCCTTGCATGCAGCCTTTTTTGTCTCGCTTTTTGCTGAAGTTTGGTTCAAAGGCGGGGGACTGCATCCGCTGTGGCTGATTATTTTCATCCTTTTCATGATCGTTCAGGGCATAAGGCTGTGGGCGCTGCTCTCACTTGGAAAGTACTGGAACACGAAGATTCTGCTCGTACCAAATGCACAGGTTATTGCTAAGGGTCCTTACCGTTTCATGAGGCATCCCAACTATGCTGTCGTTATAGCGGAACTGCTGCTTGTACCATTATTGTTCGAAGCATATTTTACAGCAGTACTGTTTTCATTGCTGAACATCTGGATGCTGTCAGTCCGCATCCCGGCTGAAGAGAAAGCACTGAAAGAATTTACCGACTATGAGTCGCGCCATGGAAGCAACGCCCGCTTTATGCCGAGAAGTACAGGAAATAATTCCAACTCATAACTTGTCTTTTATTGCATAAACTTGTACAAACGCAATAAAGGACGGGATCAAACATGCCTACATATAAATTATTCGCAAAAATTGCCGCTGCTTCTATTCTGCTCTTCTCATCGCTTCCATCTAAAGCAGCAGCTGAAGGACCCGGTGTATCAGCCAGAGGAGCTGTGCTGATGGAGCAAGAGTCCGGACGTGTTCTTTTTGGCAGGGACGAGCATACATCGATGAGGATCGCCAGCATCACGAAAATCATGACCGCTATTATAGCAGTAGAATCGGGAAAGCTCATGCAAAGAGTGAAGATTTCAGAAAAAGCTGCAGGAACAGAAGGATCCTCCCTTTATTTAAAGCCAGGTGAAACCGTACCGCTGAAAGACCTCGTTTACGGCCTCATGCTTCGGTCAGGTAATGACAGTGCGGTAGCGATCGCCGAGTATGTAGGCGGCAGTCTTGAAGGCTTCGTATACATGATGAATGAAAAAGCACAGGAAATTGGAATGAAGGATACACTGTTTCAGAATCCCCATGGCCTAGATGACCATGAAGATCACTATTCCAGCGCTTACGATATGGCTCTATTGACGCGCTATGCGATGGAAAACGAAACATTTAAAGAGATCTCAGCAACAAAGGTGTACCGCTCTCCTCAGGAAGGGGAGAAATGGGACCGTGTATGGCGCAATAAAAATAAAATGCTGAAGTACTATAAGTATTCCACTGGCGGCAAGACAGGCTACACGAAGCGAGCCAAAAGGACACTCGTATCAACGGCTGAGAAAAACGGGATGGAGCTGATCGCTGTCACGCTCAACGATCCTAACGATTGGGATGACCATGAACGGATGTTTGAATGGGCTTTTCACGAATTCGACCTTGTACCGATCGTGAAAAAAGGGCCGGTTGATGGAGTTCAGAAAGAGTACAAACATAAATTGGAGGCGAACCGCACCTTCTTTTATCCGCTGAGAGAGTCGGAAAAACGGGATATAACATCCAAAATGAACGTTTACCGATACCCGAAGGATGGCAAATGGAAGGGCGGAGAAGCTCCGAAACCAGTAGGCCGGCTGTTCATTGAATTAGCCGGCATTGAAATTGGCAATCTGCCACTCTATTATGAAGGAAAAGCACCCATAAAAGACGATCTTGGAGTATGGGGAACATTTAAAAACATCTTTTCACAGCTGTTTTTTGTTCAGGCAGAAGGCGGCACAGATGGTTAATTATATATGGGTAGGGCTTATGGTCACGGGTTTTATAACCGCAGCGCTTAACGGCACAATGGATAAAGTGAACGAAGCATTGTTTACGAGTGCTAAAGAAGCTGTCACGTTAAGTCTAGGGATGATCAGCATTCTCGTATTCTGGCTGGGCCTTATGAAAATAGCAGAAAAAGGCGGGCTGCTGGAACTGCTCGCGATCTTGTTTCGCCCTGTTGTCAGGCTGCTTTTTCCGGATGTGCCGAAAAACCATCCGGCACAAGGATATATCCTTTCTAACATGGTCGCTAACCTTTTTGGTCTTGGAAACGCGGCAACACCGATGGGGATCAAGGCGATGGAGCAGCTTAAGCTCCTTAATGGCGGGCGTGATGAAGCGAGCAGATCGATGATCACACTGCTTGCCATTAACACATCAAGCATCACCCTCATACCCACAACGATCATCGCAATCAGAATGAGCTATAATTCAGCAACTCCGACAGACATTGTGGGGCCGACTTTGATCGCCACCGCTTTTTCAACAGTGGGTGCAATTCTGATCGACCGTTATTATTATTATCGATCTGTCAGAAAGGAGAAGAGAAGGTGATGGCTGCCATTCAATCTTTTTCTGTCTGGTTTATTCCTATTTTAATAGGTTTCATTCTTCTTTATGGGACGATGAAAAAGGTCCCTACGTATGAAACTTTCGTTGAGGGCGGGAAAGAAGGGTTCTCGATGGCCATCTCTGTTATCCCATACCTTGTTGGAATGCTTGTCGCTATCTCTGTTTTTCGGGCATCGGGTGCGCTGGACCTTGTCCTCGGCATTTTCAGGCCATTGTTCCATTTGCTCCATGTGCCTGCAGAAATTGTCCCGCTCGGATTGCTGCGGACGATTTCAGGAACCGGAGCTCTCGGTATGACTTCTGACCTGATGGCAACATACGGTCCGGACTCGTTTATCGGGAGGCTCGCATCGACGATCCAAGGCAGCACTGATACAACCTTTTATGTGCTGACCGTGTATTTTGGTGCAGTAGGAATCAGAAAGATGGGATATGCCCTGAAAGTCGGGCTTCTAGCAGACTTGATCGGATTCACAGCTTCAATCATCGTTGTCAGTTTAGTATTTTCATAATAATCATGTTATCCGCCCGCATTACGGAATTGATCCGTGGTGCGGGCGTTTTAAATGTAATCAAGGACAGGTTGGAAACACCAGCCTTTTGATGTATGATGTATGATGAGGTGAAAGAATGGAACGTTTACAAAAAGTAATCGCCCAAAGCGGTATTACTTCCCGAAGAAAAGCAGAAGAAATGATTACAGAAGGCCGTGTGAAAGTGAACGGCGACACAGTAAGAGAACTTGGAACAAAGGTTTCCCCGAAAGACAGGATCGAGGTAGACGGCGTTCAGGTGCAAAGAGAGCAGCCGGTATATTTCTTAATGTACAAACCATCAGGCGTGATTACAGCTGTTTCCGATGATAAAGGGCGTAAGACAGTAGCTGACTATTTCAAGGATATCGTAGAAGAACGGGTATTTCCTGTCGGCCGTCTTGATTATGACACAACCGGTGTCTTGATTATGACCAACGATGGCGAATTTGCTAACGTGCTCATGCATCCCAAATATAAAGTGGAAAAAACATACATCGCTAAAGTAAAAGGCATACCTCTTAGAGAACAGCTGAAGAAGCTCGAACGCGGCGTGATCCTCGAAGATGGCAAGACTGCTCCTGCAAAATCAAAACTTCTATCAATGGATAAAAAGAAGCAGACAGCGATTATTGAGCTGACCATTTCAGAGGGTAAGAACCGCCAAGTCAGAAGGATGTTCGAACATATCGGACACCCTGTTCAAAAACTAAAACGTGAAAAGTACGCATTTTTAGACGTGAAAGGTCTTAATCCAGGAGAGTTCAGGGAACTGACTCCGCATGAGGTTAAGCTTCTGCGCAACGCGGCTGTCACACAACCGTCAAAAAAAGGCCGATAACAGCCTTTTTTTAGCGTTATCATTAAAATTGGCAGCGAAAGACAAAGGAGCGGATTTACATTGAAGCGGAACGGAAGATTTTGGTTTCGGTCCATCTTGCTTGCACTTATTGCAGCAGCTATTGGATATACCGTGTACAGCAGCTTTTTCATAAAAGAACGTACACTCGTTAATAGCGGGGATCAAGCACCGGATTTCGTACTGACAGATGTTAATGGCAAGGAAGTCAGGTTAAGCGATTACAGAGGAAAAGGAGTATTCCTGAATTTCTGGGGAACATGGTGTAAACCGTGTGAACGCGAAATGCCTTATATGGAAAGGCAATTTAAAGTTTATAAGGAACAAGGAGTTGAAATTTTAGCGGTCAATGTTGGTGAGTCAAATATTGCCGTGGAAGATTTCCGTGACAAATACCGGCTAACGTTCTCTATTCCGCTAGACAAGAACAGGGATGTGACGAGAGCTTACGGTATAGGTCCGATTCCTACCACTCTGACAATCGACAAGAACGGCAAGGTTGTAGAAAAGACTAGCCGTTCACTTTCAAACAAAGACATCGTGCAAATGATGGAAAAAATTAAGCCTTAAACGACGAAAAGAAAGGAGGAGCTTTAAATGGAGAAAACCATAATATGCGAATGCGGACATCACAATCCTCCTGGTACACTCATCTGCCAATCATGCGGAAAGCCGTTTGCTGATGCAAAGGAAAACATGGAAGCGAGCATGCGTTATGAAGGGACAGCAAGAAGATCACAGACATACAATCGCACAGCGGTCGATAAGATATGGAACTTTTTTTCTTCAGTAAAAGTTGGTATCTGGATCATAGTTGTTATTCTTGTGGCTGCTGCAATCGGCACAATTTTTCCTCAGGAGATGTACATACCGCAAAACGTAGATCCTGCTTCGCATTATGAGTCAGAATACGGCAACCTGGGCAAAATTTATTTCTTGTTAGGATTCCATAATCTATACGGATCATGGTGGTTTATCGTCCTTCTTGGAATGCTGGCACTTTCAATTATTGTGGCGAGCATCGACCGCGGCGTTCCATTGTATAAATCGCTGAAACGCCAGAAAGTTATCAGGCATGACCAGTTCTTGAAGCATCAGCGGCTTTTTGCACAAGATGTTAAAGGCGATCTTGGTACGATGAAAATAGCGCTGAAAGAACAAAACTATAAAATAAGAGAAGAAAACGGGAGCCTTTTTGCTGAAAAGGGACGCTTCTCAAGATGGGGTCCTTACGTGAACCATGTTGGCCTCGTCATCTTCCTCGCAGGGGCAATGCTCCGTTTTTTCCCAGGCATGTATGTTGAAGAGGTGCTTTGGCTTCGTGAAGGGGATACAGCAGCTATTCCCGGTACGCTGTCTGAGGATGGACAATATTATTTGAAGAACGAAAAGTTCATTCTTGAGTTTTATGACAAAAACGATGAGCAGTTTAAAGATGCGCTTCAGAACACATCTAATCCGGTCCCTAAAAACTTTCAAACGAATGCCGTCCTTTACAAATCAGACAGCAACGGAACGATTGGAGCCGGCGAGATAAAAAAGGTAAAAGAAGGAAAAATCCAGGTCAACAAACCGCTGAAATTTGATTCGTTCTCTTTATACCAGACAGATTTTAAAATGGACGAATTGAATGCGATGTCATTTTCTTTAGTGGAAAAAGAATCGCAAAAAAAAGTAGGTGCGTTTGAGGTGGACTTGATTAATCCGAAGAAGAAATATGATCTCGGAAACGGCTATTCTGTGAACCTCGGAAAATATTATCCAAACTATTTCCTAGAAGACGGAGAGCCTAAAACAAAAAATAATGTCCCTGACAACCCGGCGTTTGTTTTCGAGATGATTTCGCCTGAAAGCACAAAGAAAGAAAAAGCGTTTGTTGCAATCAAGAACAATATCGAAATGGAGGGCAATCGCTATAAAGTCGAGTTTGCCGGTATAAAAACAAAAAACCTCACAGCACTCACAGTCAGGAAGGATCATACACTCCCAATCGTTTCTCTTGGGGGCATAATCTTTATGATCGGTGTCGTGCAGGGGCTGTACTGGAACCATCGGCGCATCTGGATCAAAGAAAAAGAGGGCGGATTATGGATCGCTGCCCATACAAACAAGAACTGGTTTGGCATAAAGAAGGATTTGCAGAAGCTGTCTGATAAAACAGGCATCGTGATGCCTGAAGACCGCACTGCAGCCAAGACCGCTTAATCCAGTCAGAGAGAGGAAAGGAATATCATGGCTCAGTTAAGCAGCACGCTGCTTTATGCGGCGTTTATCACCTATTTAATAGGCACACTCTTTTTTGCGATGTCGCTATCGGACAAAAAAGAGAAGGTAGCATCATATTCAAAGCGCTGGGGAAGAATCGGATACATTACATCGATCGTAGGCTTTGCCCTTCAGCTCGGCTATTTCTTTACAAGATGGGCAGCGAGCGGGCATGCCCCTGTTTCAAACTTGTTTGAATTCACAACCTTTTTTGGCATGATGATGGTTTTTGCTTTTATTATCCTTTATGGAATCTATAAAACAAATGCTCTTGGAGTCTTTGCGATGCCGATCGCTTTGCTGGTTATCGCCTATGCCGGTATGTTTCCAAAAGATATATCGCCGCTTATCCCGGCTCTAAAAAGCGACTGGCTTAAGATTCATGTAACAACTGCCGCTCTAGGAGAAGGCATCCTGGCAATTTCTTTCGCTGCAGGTCTTATTTATCTGATCGGTACGGTCAAGCAGGAAAAATCAACGAGAGAAACAAAATGGCTTGAAGGAGTGCTTTATTGTCTGCTGTGCGTACTTGGCTTTATCATCTTGTCTGTCACATTCAAATCAGCAGGATATGAGGCGGTTTATTCATTCACTGGGAAGAACGGAAACGAACTAGAAGCCGTATATCAGCTGCCTGTCATCTCTGCACCTGCTGATAGTGCCGAAGTGCAAGGAGGGTTTGGACCGCTGTTTGAAGCACCTGCCTGGATGAAAGGTGAAAATGCAGCAGTAAAGCTTAACACAATGATCTGGTCGCTGCTCTCAGGAGGAATTCTGTATGGGTTGCTCAGGCTTATCTTAAGAAAGCGCCTGGCAGCTGCCATTCAGCCAAAGCTTAGAAACATCAATCCAGAACTGCTGGATGAAATCAGCTACCGAAGTGTTGCTATCGGATTTCCTGTCTTTACGCTTGGAGCACTTATCTTTGCGATGATATGGGCGCACGAAGCGTGGAACCGTTACTGGGGATGGGATCCAAAAGAAGTATGGGCGCTTATCACTTTCCTGTTTTATGCTGCCTATCTGCATCTTCGACTTTCAAGAGGCTGGCACGGAACAAAGTCCGCATGGCTCTGTGTACTGGGATTTGTCATCATCATGTTCAACTTGATCGCTGTCAACCTGGTCGTTGCAGGACTTCATTCATACGCTTAAACAAAAAGCAGGCCATGACATGCAGAGGGTAATGAAAAACCGGTTGAATTTTGCCGGTTTTTCTTTTTTATAGCTGTTTTCGTAATTCTTGATGCTATTAAAGAATTCAGTGAAGAGGTTGATCTCCGTTTCAGGCGCCGCTCACCGCACGCCCCGCGGAAAGCTCAGCACCCTGGAGCGGAGATCACCTGCACCAAACTTGTTAGTAAAGGACTTTTTCAGTGCCATCTGACATGCATGGGCCTGCTTTTTGTAGTTTAAGAGCGGTTGCTGTATGATAAAAGAGGAAATGTTTACAAAATAAAAGCAGGTGATACTATGGATCAAAAAGAAGGCAGAATCCTCATCGTAGACGATGAAGAACGCATCCGAAAACTGATAAAAATGTACCTTGAACGCGAAAACTATGAAACAGAAGAAGCTGAAAATGGAGAAGAAGCACTGCAGATGGCATTGTCGATGAACTTTGACCTCATTTTGCTCGACCTCATGCTTCCGGGCATGGATGGCATCGAGGTTTGCGAGAAGCTGCGTGAGAAAAAAGCGACGCCTGTCATCATGCTGACTGCCAAGGGTGAAGAGCTGAACAGGATTCAAGGCTTCGAGGCCGGAACTGATGATTACATATCAAAGCCATTCAGTCCAAGAGAAGTCATTTTGAGAGTGAAAGCGCTGCTGAGAAGATCTTCTACCACTCGGTTCCTTGAAACAGATACGGTTTCCAAAAATATTATCGTCTTTCCGCACCTGACCATTGACCATGATGCACATAAGGTGATCGCAGACGGGAAGGAAGTCAACCTGACACCAAAGGAATATGAGCTCCTTCATTATCTCGCCCGCACACCAGATAAAGTATATGCCCGGGAACAGCTGCTGAAGGATGTCTGGAATTATGAGTTCTTTGGCGATTTAAGGACAGTTGACACGCATGTAAAACGGCTGCGAGAAAAGCTGAACAAAGTCTCGCCGGACGCAGCCTCCATGATCGCAACGGTCTGGGGCGTCGGGTACAAATTTGAGGGCGCGGAATAGATGCTCTGGAGAAGTGTAGTCGGCAAGCTCTGGCTGACAATCCTTTTGCTCGTACTGGCTGTACTGATCATTTTAACGATGCTTCTTACACAGTTTTTTGAAACGTTTCATGATAATCAGGCGAAAGACCAGCTGACAAAGATGGCAGACAGGCTTGTTGTTATTCTTGAGAAAGATCCAAACAGCACAGAAGCAGTCAGAATCACGAAAGAGATGGCAGACGTTTACTCAATGTCAGTGATGATGATCGACAGCAGCAGGCAGCCTGTGCTTCCGGCTTCAAGCTCAAAGGACAGCGAACTGGACATTGAGGTTTTTTTGTCAAATAAACAGCTTTCTGATGTACCGCAAAAGAGAGTAAAAAGGTTTGTTAAAGAAGAATTTCCGCTCAAGCAAGAAGGCGGGACAGAAGATCATACGATGATCATTTATGGAGAGCCGTACCGCGACCCTTCAGGTGGTACAGGAGCAGTTTACGTGTATCAGTCAGTGGAGAATATCGCCAAAACGACAGACCAGGCTAAAAAGCTTATCTTTATCGCCGCTGGCATCGCAATTATTTTGACTACGGTCTTTGCCTTTTTCCTTTCAAGCCGCATCACGGCGCCCCTGCGTAAAATGAGAGAAGCAGCGATGCTTGTGGCAAAAGGTGAGTTTGATGCTAAAGTGCCCATTCTTACACATGATGAGATCGGCGAGCTTGGAATGACATTCAATCGAATGGGGCGCCAGCTGAAAAACTATGTGCAAGCGCTCAATCAGGAGAAAGAGCAATTATCAGGCGTACTCAGCTCGATGGCGGATGGTGTTATTACCTTCGACAGGAAGATGAACATTCTTGTGACGAATCCTCCTGCTGACCGTTTCTTGCAGGCGTGCTATTATGAGACCGGCATGTCGGCCAAAGAAAAGTACAGCTTGCCTGAAGCGGTGTCGCAGCAGTTTAATCAGGTCGTGACGCTCGAGCGTGAACAGCTTATAGAAGTCGCGCTTCAAGGCCGTTCCTGGGTTGTCGTTATGACGCCGCTTTATAATCAGTCACTTATCAGAGGTGCTGTCGCCGTTTTGCGTGATATGACGGAGGAGCGGAGGATGGACAAGCTTAGAAAGGATTTTGTCGCGAACGTTTCACATGAACTGAAGACGCCGATCGCCATGCTGCAAGGCTACAGTGAAGCAATTGTCGATGATATTGCCGAAACAGAAGAAGAGAAAAAAGAACTGGCTGGGATTATTCTCGATGAATCACGCAGGATGAGCAGGCTCGTCAATGAACTGCTGGATCTTGCACGTCTCGAAGCAGGACATATGAAGCTGTATAAATCCTGGATCAATATACATGATTATGCATCTCGTATACTCCGGAAATTTCATGGTCCGGCAAAAGAAAGGAAGATCCATCTTCATCTAGAGGCAGAATTAGAAGATAGCAGCGGCGAATTGTATGCTGATGCAGACCGCCTTGAGCAGGTTCTTACTAATTTGATTGATAATGCGATCAGGCATACAGCAGAGGACGGTGAAGTCATCCTGAGAGCTTCTATTTCAGATGCGGCTGTAAAGGTGGATGTTACAGATACAGGGTCAGGCATCCCTGAAGAAGATCTGCCGTTTGTTTTTGAACGCTTCTATAAAGGCGACAAAGCGAGGACACGCGGTAAGTCAGGCGGCACTGGTCTAGGTCTTGCCATAGCCAAAAACATTGTGGAAGCCCATGATGGGGTCATCACTGTCCACAGCAAAAGAGGAGAAGGAACGACATTTTCTTTTGTTATTCCGCGAAATATGGACGGAGAGGTCTGAAAATCGCGATTTTTCTTGTTTCATAAGAAACAATTGGAAATTAGCTCTTTCCCAGACGGTTGTGTTCCGATATAATAAAAATTGTGAATTTCATATGAGTTAACAGGTGCAGCCCAAATAACGGGTATGCTTAAAAGGGAAAACGGTTAAATTCCGTTGCGGTCCCGCCACTGTAAATGGGAGGATCCTATACATGATGCCACTGTCTGTGCAGACGGGAAGGCTTATAGGAGACGAAGACCATGAGCCAGGAGACCTGCCTGTTACAAAGAATTTCAGCATGACCTACGAGGATAGGCAGTGTTGGCGAAACGGAGCTTTTCTACTAAAGCACTCTTTGTCATCATAATCTATCTGCCCATGCGGTCTTTCTGCATGGGTATTTGTTTGGCCAAAAATATTATTTAAGGAGAGAACAAGTCTATGAAACGTTTAACGGCACTTCTATTTGCAGCAATGATCGCTGTCTCAGGCTGTGGACAGGCAGAAAAAGAGAAATCAGCAGAAACGAGCAAAAACACTACAGAAGAAAACCAAAAACAAGAAACAGTTACTGTCGAATTAACGAAGGAAAATGGTAAAGAAAAAGTAGAACAAAAGGAGGTTGCCATCAAGGAAGGAGAAACCGTGATGGAAGTGATGAAAAGGGAATTTGATGTCAAAACGATGTTCGATGATTCTTTCATCAGCGGTATTAACGGCATTGAAGGCAGCGAAAAAGATAAAACATCATGGTTTTTTTCTGTCAACGGAAAGGAAGCGATGAAGGGAGCTAAAGAGATCAAGCTGAAAAAGGGAGACAAAGTCAGCTTCGACCTTCATAAATATGAGTAGCCAAAAGTTGAAAATCCTTACATTGCTTGGAGTGCTGTCGGCGCTTCTGACAGTGGGAAGGATCGCCTTTACCTCCATACCGAACGTACAGCCGAATACCTCAATACTGATTATCGCCTCCTTCGTTTTGGGACCGGTTTACGGATTTGTATTGGCGGTCATCAGTACGATCACGACCAACATGTTTCTTGGCAGCGGCATTTGGTCGATCGGCCAGATCGCGGCTTGGGGAAGCATTGCACTTTTCAGCGGATGGCTTGGAAAGCATAGGAATATATTCCCTTTTTGGGCGCTGGTCTTATATGCTGGATTTTGCGGCTATTACTTCGGCATCGTCATGACGCTCTTTAACGCGATCGCGGTGGACCATATCTGGGCGTATTATCTAGCCGGCATCAGTTTTGATACGAATCACGCAATAGGCAACATGATCTTTTATGGTGTGCTTGCGAAGCCGCTTTATATTATCATGGATAAACAGATGCGGAAATATAACGCCGCTGACATATACTAGTTACCTGTCACCTGCTGCACGCAGGTGACTTTTTATATAAACAAACGATTTCTTTAGCAACTTTTTCTAGCAAGAACATACACTAATACGGTTATGTCAGGGGAGGTTGTTATGAGCGATTATGTAACTAGAATTTCGGCTGTATTGTTTTTGACGCTGTGCATTGGCGTCCTGTTTTTCACGGCTAAATTAGGAGCTTGATTAATAAAAAAAACCGTACATAGCGGAAAATCATGAGGGCGGGAATGACAAGCCAGAGAGCATGCTCTCTGGCTGTTTTTTTGGAGGATAAGACAGCAAGCAGGAGACAATATTTAATTGACAATGATTATCATCCTTAATAAAATAAAAACAAGCCTTCCTGTGAATAAGAAAGACTTGCCAGTTGAATTAACGTTATTCGTATTTTAATGCGTCCCCGTCAAACGGCTCTTCTGCTACTTTAATTGAGTCAGTCGGGCATCCTTCAAACGCGTCCTGCATATCATCAAGAAGCACATCCGGGATCTCCACGATACCTTGGTTGTCATCGAGCGTCACGAACGCGATTCCTTCATCATCGTAATCGTAAATGTCGGGTGCTGCTGCTCCGCAAGCGCCGCAGGCGATACAGGTTTCTTTGTCTACAATTGTGTACTTTGGCATAGAAATTACCTCCTAAATGAATTGGTAACCGGAAAAAAGATTGCTAAAATTATATCCAACAATTTCCTGAAACGAATTAAGGTTTACTATTTATATTGTAAAGACTTCATAAACACATTTCAACAATTAAATCCGGCCGCTATTTTCTCTTCAGAAAGATTATTCCCCCACACAGTCGAACGAAACCAACTCTCTTATCTTATTTACCATTTTGCCTCGAATTCAATTCATGCGGACAGGCATGGTTTTTGTTACAATAAGAAAAATGATTGCAAGGGTGTATCACTTTGAATGTATATGATTATATGCTGCTTGACTGCTTTCAGAACATGAACGGTGCAAGGTCAGCACAAGGCTTGTTTCATATTGTTTCAGGGAAAAGGACAGCACAGTCTCTTGCAGATGCCCAGCTGTTTAACATCGGAAAGTATTATGGCGTATTGACGAATTTTAATAAGGAACGTTTCGATGAAATCACCGGAGTGCTTGAGTCTGAAAATTGGATAGAAGAGCAATCTCCTGGAACGTATTACTGTACTGCTGATGGAAAAGATATCTTGAAAGAAGTTTCTTTTCCTTTTTTGGATCATTTAGCAGGATTAGCTCATTGGAGTTATGAGAAATCATTCTGGCTTACTTTGGCACTTTACGTTCAGTCATTGTCAAACGTGCTGAACAATCATAGCAGATTTCTTCCAGTGGTAAGTGACGCTAGAGCTGCAGCAGCAGTAAAGGCGGTTTTCCCTCGAGACTCAGCCTCGAGAAAAATGGCATCTGAACGTCTGCATAAAGAGTTTGAACATTTGTTTGAAATGTATAGAGATGATCGTGCTGCCAGCCTTTTTTTGCAGAGACTTACTAGACATGAAAGAATAGGATCAACTTTTGAGCAGCTTGCCGGTCTTTACAGTGTGCCAGAGCCTGAAGCGAGGATGCTGTTTCGGTCCATGCTTCATTATATCCTCTCTTGTATTAAAGAGAACCCTGCTGCCTATCCGGAACTGTCAAAACTTCTTCCAACGGGTGAAGCAGTCTCTTTAACGATCTCAGCAAGAGCGACATACAAATTGCTTGCGGAGGGACAGACTCTTGAAGAGATAGAACGGAATCGGAGGCTTAAAAAAAGCACACTAGAAGATCATCTCGTGGAGATTGCGCGTTCTGTTCCCGATTTTGATATATCCCCATACATAACAGAGAGTGAACGGCAGCTCATCTCCCGCATTTGCTCAAAATTAAAAGACAAGCGATTAAAAGCGATAAAAGATGAAGCCTCATCTTTATCGTATTTGAAAATTCGTCTGGCGATCGCTAAAGAAGGCTGGGGGTGAATAAAATGGTGAATCTTGAAAAAGAACTGCAGCGCCATTTCGGTTTTGATTCCTTTCGACACGGTCAAAAAGAAATTATCTGTGACGTTCTTAACGGCCAGGATGTTTTAGCAGTGCTGCCTACCGGTACTGGAAAATCGATCTGCTACCAGCTTTCGGGTGTTATGCTGAATAAGCCTGTCGTTATCGTCTCCCCTCTTTTATCTTTAATGGAGGATCAAACAGAGCAGCTGAAGAGAATGGGGTTTAAACGTACTGTCGCTTTTAATTCCTCATTATTATACGAGGAAAAAAGAGAACAAATGGACAGACTCGCCACCAGCCAGTTTATTTTCGTTTCGCCAGAAATGCTGCAGAACAAAAGCCTGATCTTGTCCTTAAAAAAGGCGGATGTAGGATTATTTGCCGTAGATGAAGCCCATTGCGTTTCGCAATGGGGCCATGAGTTCAGGCCGCACTATTTAAGCCTTGCTGAGATTAGAAGAGAAATCGGAAACCCTCCTTGTCTTGCTCTTACTGCAACGGCGGGGAAAAAGGTGCAAGATGACATCGTTAAATATCTTTGTTTAAAAGAGCCCTCAAAGCACATCGGGACCATGAACAGAAGCAATATTGCTCTAGTTGCGGAGACAGCCGCAACACTTGATGAAAAACAAGAGAGGCTGCAGGATCTGATCATGATGCTGAAGGGACCGGGAATCATCTACACTTCTACAAGAAACATGGCAGAGTGGGTCTGTCATGCTGCCAAAGAGGCGGGTAAAAAGAGAACAGCATTTTATCACGGCGGAATGGAGCATCACGACAGGATGCTCGTGCAGAAACAGTTCTTGGAAGGCCAGCTCGATTTGATCTGCTGTACGAACGCGTTTGGAATGGGAATCAACAAGAGTGATGTAAGGTACGTGATCCATTATCAGCTGCCTTCAAGCATCGAGGCATACGTTCAGGAGATAGGGAGAGCAGGCAGGGACGGAATGCCGGCGGTTGCTATTCTGCTCTATCATCCGCTTGATGAGGAAATCCCTTTTCATTTTATTGAAATGGAACTTCCTGATCCTTTGCGGCTTCCGGCAATATTTGGAGGCTGTACAACGAAAGATGAAATGAAAGAGCGCATTGAAGGTGCATTTCTAGCCGAAACAGCCGCTCGTTTTTTAGAGTTTTATATTGAACGGGATGAAGCTTTGAAAAGCAAGGGTCTGTCGGGAGATTTTTTTACTAGGCTATCTTCAAGAATTGAATCAAGAAAAAAATATAAGCACGAACAGTTTAGAAAGCTGATAAACTGGATTCGGCTACACAGCTGCAAGAGGACCGCTCTGCTGAATCTTTTTGATGAAGCTGGAGTGATGCAGGATGACCGCTGCTGCGGCAGCTGCGGGATATCACTCAGCAGCTATGCCGGCCAAGAGGAAGCAGAAGCTGATGCCAGCTTGCTGGATTGGCGTGAGGAACTGAGACTGATGCTTCTATAAAAAGGCGGGTTATAGACAATTGAAGAAGATTAAAGCAGAAGATCTTACTCCAAAAGAACTCATTATCAATGTTTATCTTACACAGATGATTTTTTTCGCGTGTGCTGTCATTCTTTCATATATATTTAACATCCCTGAGCCTTGGCTCACATTAAATGCTGTTTCGCAGTGGCAGTTTTTTACAGGAGTACTGAGTGCAGCTGCAGCTGTTTCAGCCTCATACGTATTGAAAAGGATGCTGCCTGAACAAAGCCTTGACGATGGCGGTATTAATGAAAAGCTGTTTGGCAGCATAAGCACTTTACATATCCTTTTTTTGTCCGCAGTAATTGCTGTTTGTGAAGAATACCTTTTCCGCGGAACGCTTCAGCCGCTTATCGGACTCACAGGATCAAGTCTTGTTTTTGTACTCCTTCACTTCCGTTATATAAAAAAGCCGTTCCTGCTTCTTTTTGTTGTCTTTCTCTCAATTTGGCTGGGACTTTTGTATGAATGGAGCGGATCAATCTGGCTTCCGATTCTTTTTCATTTTTTATTTGATGCAATATCCGGTATGATGATAGCAAGAGATTACAGACGAAATAGTGAACGTAAAAGAGGTGAATCAAGGGATGATGAATAAAGACCAAGCTGGATCATTGCGCGAGCTTGCAGAGGAAACAGGTTCTGCGGTGCCGGCATCGGCAACGACACCGCTCCCTCCAAGAAGAGAATTTCATCAGCGGAAAAGGCGAGAAGAAACGATGGAGAACAGCAAAGCGGGAGAACAGGATGAGGCTCCCGAGAGAAAGCCTTTCCCGCTTTTTAAAGTTATCCTATTAGCTTTCCTGCTTTTAATAGCTGCAACTTTCTCTTACGACTACTGGTCTGGGCGTATCCTTGATCCTCTCGACAAAAACAAAAATGATGAACCGGTTCAGGTTCAAATTGAAAAATAAACACCTCGGCGCTTGCGGCCGAGGTGTTTTGTTGTGCTGTTTTTAATAACATGAAAGAACAATGAACCCCTGTGCTGAACGAAGAATGATTCTAGGGCAGGCTGCATAGGTTTAAACAGGAGGTCATGCTAATGGAGAATTTTAACGAGTACAAGACAATCGTTCCAGACGCGACCAAACAAATGCTCACCGTGCTCATCCAAAAAAAATCCGAGAAAGAAAAATGGAAAAGCATGCAAAACACTTGGGGATTTTCGCTGATGTTTATCATACTGCTGCTTTTTGCGTATGTGTCATTTTCTTCAGGGAATGGAAAATCCGTCTCTGCATTAAGAAGTATGTTTTCTGATCCTGTTGTTTGGCTTTGCGGTTTTTTCTGTCTGCTTTCAGGGTTTCAGCTTCTTATACTGAAAAAAAAATATGGAAAAGCCGATGACGAGTACGAGTCAGCACGCCGAGATTTTATTGACAGGAACGAAGAGTGGTGGACAGAAAAAGAGCAATGGGATAACAGACATGTTGTCATGGAGTATATGAAGAAGGAATATAACATCAACGTACTTCACAAGTAGTGGATCAGGAGCAGGGACAGCCGAAAAATAGGAATGAGTCGCGGGGGTGGCATTCATCGTTAATTACTATGCTTTGCTCGCACATGGAAATAATTCGTCCGAACGCAATGGTTTTATGCCTGACTGGACAGTAGACTTCTACAGGAAGTCCGAGATTCATGCTGTAGGAAAATTCCTCGCATGTGATGAGAGATTTATTTACCAATTTTGAAAGAGTCATGATGTTCCTCTCCATTCTGAAATTAACTGTTAATCTCATCATATGTGAAATTTACAATTTTTTCAACAAATCTTTTTAAATATTCAAAAAATTTACTCCGGTCAAGGAGGAGATAACTTGTTTGTAAGCAGCGCAATGATACCGCTTCGCAAAACATTGCATGTTCAAGAAAACAGAACAGCAAAAGAGGTGCTTTCACTTCTTGAAAAGCACGATATTGATGGAGTGCCTGTACTGAAGGAAGGCAAATATGCGGGAATCGTCACGAGATATAAATTATTTGAAGCACAATTTTTAAGCGGAATGGCAACCGATGATTTTTTGAATTATGTTAAGGCAGGCGACATTGCTCATTGGAAAGATGACAGTATAAATGAGGATGCAGTATTCGAAAAAACACTGCTGCTCGTAAAAGACCGGCCACTCATCGCAGTCACTGGAAAGACAGGGGATCTGCTCGGAATCATCACCCGATCCGATATACTCAGTCAGTTTCAAAGTGCTTTTGGCATGAACGTAAAAGGTGTAAGAATCAGCTTTACCTCAGTTGAGACTGAGGGGCGTATAGCAAGACTGTCGGAAATCACCAGACAGTTTCACGAAAACATCATTTCACTTGCTACTTTTGATGAAACAGATAAACTGGTAAGAAGGATCGTTATGAAAGTAGAAAAAAAGCAAAATATGGATAAGTTTTTAAAAAAACTGGAACAGTCTGGTTTCCGAATCCTCAGCATTCATGAGGATTAAGCCTTCCTTCATGAGGAAGGCTTTCTTATTAACAGAAAAAGCAGGGAGTGCAACAGATGGAAAGTTTGATTATTGGATGCCTTATTTTTGCGGCTCTTTTGTTAGCATGGATGTTGTTTGAAGCTCATTCAACACGTGTCATTAACGGCAATTGCGAAATAAAAGACCTGCCGGAAGCGTTTAGCGGAAAAAAAATCTTCTTTATTTCGGATATACACCGCAGAAAGATCAGCCGAGCACTAGATCATGCTTTGAAGCAAGCGGATTGGATCGTTATCGGAGGGGACCTTCTTGAGCGGGGAGTGCCTAGGGAGCGAATCGAGGAGAACCTGCGTTATCTGAAGAGATACGGACCCTTGTTTTTTGTGTACGGAAACAATGACTATGATATGCCTAAAAACGATCTTCTCAAATTATTAGAACAAGAAGATGCAGAGGTACTCGACAATAGTTCAGTCAAGATTCAAGAGGGAGACAGCGAGCTGTTTTTTGCAGGAATCGACGATTGTGCTGCCGGTACACCTGATAGCAGAAAAGCTTTAAAGGAAGCTGAAGGATGCACCGTACTGATCGTTCATAATCCTGATTATGCTTATCAGTTAAAGGAGGAACAGATCTCTGGACTGTCCCTCATCTTAAGCGGCCACACTCACGGCGGACAGATCCGTCTTGGTCCGTTTGGGATCAGGCAAAAGGGCGGGTGGTACAGCCTGAAAGGTGTTCCGCTCCTGATCAGCAATGGTTATGGAGCTACACATATCCCGCTTCGTCTCTGTGCCCCTGCTCAGACGCATTTGATTACTCTCACTCGAAAAGTTTACACTGCGAAAGACATTCGCTATACTCATTTTAAGTAGAAATTCGGTTGGAGGAACGTGTAGGATGGCATCTGAAGGGAAATATAATATTAAAGCAGTTTCCAAAATGCTTGGCATACAGGCAGGGACACTGAGAGCGTGGGAAAGAAGATATGCCATTGTCCAGCCGAAACGAAATGAAGCGGGACACCGTCTTTATACGGATGATCAAATCTATATCTTAAAATGGCTGATCAATAAAGTGAACAAAGGATTCACCATAAGCCAGGCTGTCGATCTAGCCCAAAGCGGGGAACTTTATAAAGAACCCGCTTTTGTTCAATCTTCTGCTGAAGATCAAGCTTCACGTCTATCTGAACAAATTCTTGAAGCTTTGCTGACATTTCAAGAAAGAAAAGCACAGGACCTTATAAGCCAGGCTTTCAGCATGTATACGATTGAAAAAGTAGTTATCGATATTCTCGGCTCACTTCTTGTTAAAATTGGATATATGTGGGAAGAAAAGAAGATCACGGTCGCGCACGAGCATTACGCCAGCTCTTTTCTCCGCGTGAAAATTGGACAAATCCTCCACAGCTTTTCGGTGGATCCATATCTTCCGAGAGTCATGGCCTTTTGCGGGCCTGGAGAAGAGCATGAGCTTGGATTGCTGATTTTTACCTTGTACTTAAGAAGAAATGGCTTTGAGGTGATTTATCTGGGACAAGGCATACCTCAGAGCGACCTCGAAAAAGTAATTGCTGATTCATCCCCAAAGTTTGTATTTGTCTCGTGCACCATTGAGGATCATGCAGAGAAGACGGTGCAGTGGCTGCAATCTCTTGAGCAAAAGTTTGCGGATGTGTCTTTTGGTGCTGGAGGGACAGCTTTTAATATGATGGCTGATGAGTTAAAAACGGGCTTTGAGCACATGATAGTAGGGAGCACTAGACAAGAATGGGAAGACTGGATCGAGCAGAATATGAGAAAAAGCTAAAACCTATGCTTGGCACCCATTCACCAAGTTTAACGTGATTCATATATTGTAATAAGATTATGATTAGGATTGTATCGTAAGGGGGAACATAGATGCGGGTAGAGCGGCTAACCTATAACAAAATAAAAATCTTCCTGACGTTTGATGATCTGAATGAGCGCGGCATCTCTAAAGAAGAAATATGGCAAGACATTCCAAAGGTTCATCAGCTGTTCCGCGATATGATGACAGAGGCGGATGATGAAGTCGGATTTAAAGCGGACGGCCCGATTGCTGTTGAAGTCTTCTCCCTTCCCGCACAGGGTATGGTAGTCATTGTTACAAAAGGCGTCAATGAATATGAAATAGAAGAAGATTATGACGAAGATTATATCGAGATGCAAGTTACGCTGGATGAAAGTGATGAAGTGTTTTACGAATTCTTCAGTTTCGAGGATGTAATCTCCCTTTCAAAGCGCTTGTCGGGTGCAGGTTTATCAGGAGGCACTTTATTTTCATACAACGAAAGATTTTACCTGAAATTTGAAGAACATGATGTTTCAGGCGTTGAATATGATATGCTGATCGCTCTGCTGGCTGAATTTGGATGTTCTTCCACGATTACGAGCTATAGAGTCATGGAATACGGAAAAAAACTTATGGCAGAAGATGCGATTAAACAAATAGTGCATTATTTTAAATAAAAAGCTGCTGAAGAATAGCAGTTTTTTTATTTTCTTAAAAAATGCAGAGCAAAAAAATATGCGGCAAAACAGTAGGTACAGCTTATGAAAACATGTTATGATTATTGATATTTTAAAGATGAATGTTCCCGTTGCGTTATAGGGGGAATATAATGATTTTACATAATTGGGCTAGGAGTGAAATATATGAAAGTGGCAGTATTGTATGGCGGTGTATCTGCTGAGCGGGAAGTTTCCTTGTCAACAGGTAAGCAGATTATCGCAGCGCTTGAACAAAAAGGACACGAAGTAACCGGGATTGATTTTCATCCTTCTCGATTGAACGAACTTCTTGATCTTGAAGCAGATATCGTTTTTTTAGGCCTTCATGGAAGGTTTGGAGAAGATGGAAGGCTGCAGGGTGTACTTGACATGCTCGAATTGCCATACGTCGGCTCAAACGCGCTCGCTTCAGGAATTGCGATGGATAAAGCAAAATCTAAAATGTTTTTCAAAGAGCAAAACATTCGGATAGCCCGTGAAGTAGTGTTAGAAAGAAAATTATACAAAGAACAGCAGGCGGAAATCTCTTTCGGATTTCCTGCAGTCGTTAAGCCTAACAGGGAAGGGTCCACGATTGGACTTACGATCGCGCATAGTCAAAGCGAGCTTCTCAAAGGCATCTCAGAGGCCTTCAAGCATGATGATACAGTGATGGTAGAGGAGTTTATCGCAGGAACTGAAGTGACGGTAGCTGTGATGGGCGAAAAGGGAAATGTTCAGGCGCTTCCGGTCGTCGAGATCGTACCGAAAAACAAATACTATGATTATGAATCCAAGTATGCAGAAGGCGGCAGCATCCATTATGTCCCGGCAAGAGTGAGTGAAGAAGTGACAGAACTGCTTCAAAATCAAGCAGTGCTTGCTCACGAGGCCCTGGGCTGCGAAGTTTATTCACGCGTTGATTTTATTGTTCCGCATGATGGTTCAGCACCCGTCATTCTCGAAGTAAACACGCTGCCGGGTATGACGCCGACAAGCCTGTTTCCTGATGCTGCAAGAGAAATCGGGCTCGATTATCCGGAAATGATCGAAAAGCTGATTAACCTTTCGCTAAAAAAATAAACAGCTCTAAGCTTGAGGAGATTTTCAGATCACCTTATGAAACAGAACCAAGCTTATTATGATTGAGGAACAAGAGGCCGTTCTCCGCATGCAGCAGCATAACGGGGAGCGGCCTTCCATTTGCACTAAAGCCTTCTCAGCTGTGCCATTTGGCATATACAGACAGCAGAAATGGAAGAAAGCGTTTTCTTTTTTCGGTATTTTTTTCTCATTTTATCTTCTCATGCCGAATTGAAAAGTGTATACTGTGTACGACAGTATACACTTAACTAATTAATGACCGCGAAACCTTGATAATAAAGGGGTTCGCGGTTTTTCCTTTGCCGCCTAACACTCATTTGACCACTTTTTGACCACTTTGGGAGATGAGGTTGTCCAAATCCTTAACGAGTGATTCTTGCATGGAAGGCAGTACATGAGAATATGTGTCCAGAGTAATCTGGATGCTCGAATGCCCCAGCCTCTCAGAAACCACTTTAGGGTGTACGCCCATCTGCAGTAGCATGGTGGCATGAGTGTGCCGGAGATCATGGAATCTGATTCGCTTTAGGCATAATGATTCGCACGCCTTGGCAAAATCCTTCTGAATTTGGTTCGGCATGACCACATTACCCGTTCGCGTGGTGAATAACAGGTCACTAGACGCCCATAATTCGCCTCTACTGAGTTTTTGTTCCTTCGCCTTAACGAGTAATCGTTTTAACTCCTGAAGGACAAGAGTGGGCAAGTGGATGGTTCTTATAGAACTTGCGGTTTTAGGTTCATTGAATGACGGCTTATAGTCTGTGAACACGAACGTTCGATTAACTTGTAACGTTTCATTGTCCAATGATATATCCTGCCATCTTAATGCGATAAGTTCACCTTTTCTCATTCCGGTGTAGATCGCGAGCAAATATACAGGATAATACTTCTTTCCTTTCATATGAGAGAGGAAATCCTGCGCTTCTTGCGTGGTCCATACATCAAACTTACTTTTGAATCGCTTTGGTGCTTGAACCACTTGAGCAGGATTTTTTTCAATCAGCTCCCATTTAACCGCAACATCCAATGCCTTCTTAAGCAGCTGATTCATAATATTAATGTAATTAGCTGATAATCCCGCCTCGAGCTTTTCTGTAAAGTAGTTTTGAATATGAGCCGGTTTAATATCTTTTAACTTAAGGTGGCCCAAAGAGGGGACCAGATGATTATTGACAATGACCTCCGCACGTTTCCATGTGTTAGATCTTACATTTGGCTTGTACTGATTTTCCACGAAATCGATAAGGAACGTTCTTAATTCTGTTTTGCTTGGATTAATAAAATTTCCACTTTCTATTTTGGCTATAAGTTCTGCAGCGGCTTTTTGAGCTTCTTTTTTAGTGGGAAAACCTGAAAGTGTCTTTTGCTTTCTCTTACCTGTTTTAGAATCTTTTCCTATATCGACCGTGAAAGACCATCGGTTACCACGTTTACGATAGTAACCCTTCATCTTCCTCAACTCCTATGATGATATATTCTCCAACACATACAGTAAGACCAGGTTGCAAATCGGTAGAATAGATCACTTTCATTCTCTCGTTTCCCCTTCCAGTAAAAAAACCGAACAAAAATGAGAACATATGTTCCGTTTTTGGTATATTTTAATTATAGGGAAGTACGAGAGAAATGGAAAGGCTTGTGAGGTTGCTTATTTTTTACAAAATACGACAATATTTTTGTGTGCAATAATAGTTCATTAAATGTTTAACTTTTTCACAGCTTTAATAATATTTTCTATTTCTTCAGGAGTAAGTTCGTCTTTTTTCATCTTATCCGCAAAAGAAATCCATTCTACACCAATTTTATTAAGGTCTTCTGGAACTGGTTGGAGTTCTCCGAAGAAATACGAAATGTGAACCTTATAAAATTCCGAAAGTCTTACTAACAATTCAGTTGAAGCGATTCTTTCCCCACGTTCAATTTTCCCTAAATTACTATTATCTACGTTGATCGCCAGGGCAACATCTCGAATATCAAGTTTTCTATCTTCTCTAATTTTTTTAATTCTTTGCCCGATTTTATTATTTATCTCTTTTTTATCCATTTAGTGGTCAAACCTCCTCAAACATATATTACATAACCTCGGTCATTCTGACTATTGATTCACAACCTGTAATTAATTCCACATCATAACAAAATTACCTTTTAGCACACATAAATAAAATAATTCAATATAATGTATTGACATTGGTCATTTTGACCATTATAGTAAGTATTACAGGAAGGTCAATTTGACCAACGGAAGGGAGGCCAATATGGTTAACCGCATCAGGGAGTATCGTTTAGCTAAGAACTGGACCCAAGAAGAAGTAGCAGCAAAGCTGAATGTTAGCAAGTGGTACCTGAATCGCTTGGAGAATGAGAAAGTCATTGCATCTCTCCAAATGAGGGTAAGGATCGCAACCCTGTTTGATGCTCAAATCACGGATATTTTTTTATCCAACGATGGTCAAAATGACCAATAAAACGAATGGAGGAACGGTAAATATGGAAGGTGAAAAAGGATTTCCGGTTTATCTGGATGCAAAGCAAGTGTCAAAAATTTTGGGTGTGTCAAGAAGATACGCGTATGAGTTGATGGATCTCTCTGATTTTCCCCTTACAACATTCAAAACATCCAAGCGTGTTGAGGAAAAAGCGTTTTATGAGTGGTTGGAAAAACGCACCAGAGTTGTAAAGGAGGCTTAGTATGAATCGAGCGCAGCTTGAAACCATGATCGCGTTGCTGGAATCTGACATCGAACTTGAAAACCACATGATTCAGTACAACAAAGAATTGTTAACAACTGAACAAGATTGGGCAAATGCTTATTCGAAAGGGATTATCAGCACACGAGAAGAGACTGTCAAAACCCTCGAAAGGCGAGTAAATCTTCTTAAATCTTGGAGAGGAGCTGAGCAAGATGGATCGTTTCGCCTTACCATTTGAACCGCAAGAAATCGGGGAGTGTGGTGACTGCTCAGCTACCCTGTATGACGGCCAAGAATATGCCGAGTACCAAAACCGCATCCTCTGCGAAGATTGCGAGGAGAAAGCAACAGACCTCGAAAAGAAAGAGGATGACGTTCACCTGTTCATCGAGCAATACGTTAAAGAGCATGGCGATACTCCAGAAGCATCCGAGGTACTGGATCACTGCGAACTATGGAGCGATCATCTGCAAATGGTTGAAAGCGTGCTCAAGCAATATGATGTTGCATGAAAAAAGAGCAGATTAGGCGGCTACCTATTTCTGCTCTCAGAAAATAATACTTATGCCAATTATACAAGGAGGCAATTAAATGAACAACCTGCAGCTTCAATACGAATCGCAAGAAATGAGCGTGAATGCTCACAGTGTTAAAAGTCGTGAAATGGCGGAAGTTCAATCTCAAATCTTTTTGGCAAAGCAGTTCCCGCGTAATGAAATGCAAGCTGAAATGAAAATCCTAGATGCTTGCAAGCGATTAAGACTTGCTGAAACAGCTCTTTACCAATATCCAAAAGGCGGTCAAAAAGTTACCGGTCCTTCCATTCGATTAGCAGAAACAATCGCTCGTTACTGGGGCAATATCAATTACGGCATTAAGGAACTTGAGCAAAGAAACGGAGAATCCACTGTCGTAGCGTATGCGTGGGATATGGAGACGAACACGCGGCAAGAAAAGGTGTTTCAAGTGAAGCATCAGATTTACACAAAGCAAGGCATGAGAAGCCTTACAGATCCACGAGACATCTATGAACTGGCAGCGAACTACGGAGCGCGCAGGTTGAGAGCGTGCATCCTCGGAGTGATTCCAGGTGATGTCATCGATAACGCGGTGGAACAGTGCGCTAGGACATTGGAAACAGGGTATCAAGAGCCGTTAAAAGATCGATTGGTAAAGGCTCTTGCTTGGTTAAAAGAAAACTACGGGATCACTCAAGAAATGGTTGAGGATAACTTCACTTACAAAGTTGATTCTTTCACCCAGCAGGACTTTTTGAAGCTCAAGACTATCTCGCAATCGCTGAAAGATGGAATGGCGAAAAGAGAAGACTTCTTCAAAGTGAAAACTGAGAAGGCGGAAGCTCCTAAAAACTCCTTAGAGCAACAATTCAAGGGCGGTGAACAGAATGCAGCTGAACAAGGATAATTACTACTCAGCAGAAGCGGATCGCTACTATATGTCGGTGTCTCAGTACAAGGATTTCTTGAAGTGTGAAGCATCAGCTTTAGCACGTTTGAACAGAAAGAACGTTGAGCCGAAAAGTGAAGCATTACTCTTCGGCTCGTACGTTCACTCTTGGCTGGATGGAACAATTGAGGAATTCAAGACTGAAAACCCTGACTTATTCAGCACTCGCGGAGCTTCAAAAGGTGAGTTAAAAGCTCAATATAAATTGGCTGATGAAATGATCAAAGTATTGGAAAATGACCCATTCTGCATGATGGCTTTACAAGGTGAGAAAGAAGTTATCATGACAGGCGAATTGTTCGGGATTCAATGGAAGATGCGGATGGACGTTTACAATCCATCGTTAGGGAGGTTTTCGGATTTAAAAACGGTTAAGGCGCTTAATGAAAAGTATTGGAAAGAAGGAGTGGGTTACTGCTCGTTTGTAGAGGCATACGGATATATCACTCAGCTGGCTGTCTACTCTGAAATCGAACGCAGAAACAGAGGCGGAGACAGCTGGTTGGAAAGTTACCTTGTAGCTGTATCAAAGCAAGATCCACCGGACAAAGCAATCATCACTATAGATCAGGATACTTTAGCGATGGCCTTGGGTGAAGTTGAAGAAAAAATCACGAGGGTTGCAGCTGTTAAAGCAGGCGAAGTGAAACCGATTGAATGCGGCAAGTGCTATCACTGCAGGCGGAACAAGAAAATCACTACTGTCATTCATTACATGGATTTGATCTCATGAAATCCATCGAGCAGCTGATGAAAGACCAGGAGCGCAATCTGAAGTGGCTGGAGCAATACATGAAGAGCATGAAAGAGCAAAAGGAAAGCAAGAGGGGCTAAACTTGGCGGTCTGCCCCTTGCTTTCCCCTATAATATCACAATTTGAGAGGGGATAAAGGAATGCGTGAGATTAAGTTCCGTTTCTATAGCAATATCGAAAAGAAAATGCACCACCAATTAAGTTTGATAGGGTTGCAAGGGCTTGAAAAAAATCCACCTATTTATGATGCGGATCAGGTTTATTGCGATCGTTTTGAAGACAAAAGGGTGCAACGATATAGCGACGGTCACCTTATGCAATACACCGGCTTAAAGGATAAGAACGGTGTGGAGATTTATGAGGGGGATGTTTTAAGAGTTCAGGGAGAGGATTATCCTTTCGAGAAAGAATGGATAGGAATTGTGAAATACATTGATGGTTCCTACTTTATTGAAAACCTCGAAGGTACAGATGGTGACTACTTGTTCAATGAGCTCAGAGAACAAGAAGTAATCGGCAATAAATACGAACACAGCCACCTACTGGAGGTATCCAAATGACTCCCATCGTTATAAACGAAATTGAATACCTACATGAATACATTTCGGTAGATTCTCACCCTGTTCCTATAGATGTGCGAACAACCGGCATTATCGTCCATTTCACCGTGGTAGGAGCGACTACAGAAATCATTGGCAAGAAAACGTTTGATGGTATTGATTACGATCCATCGATGACGCGAGAAGACGCATTAAATGCAATTAAAAGTGATCTCAAGCAAATTGTGGAGGGATTAAAATGACCCGCCTCCAGCAACGTATCCTAGACGTCCTTAAATCCGCTAAAGGAAAACCGGTAACCGTTACTGAGCTTTCTATCCTGCTCAATAAACCTAAGATGGCGATATACGCTTCACTGGACCAGATGGCACGCGATAACAGCGCGATTTCATTCAACGGAGAGAAAGCATACATAGCGCGCAGCGAGTGGAAGGGTTATCTGTTAGCGACTGCCATGATTATGACGATTGCATATGCTTTCGTTACCTCATTTTAGAAAGGTTGAGATCAGTGGATGATTTCATTAAAAAGAATCATGGATTAATCGGCTATACGATTAACAAGATTTTTCATGACTGGAACAACGCGGAGAAGGTTGCCAGTAGAGCAAATATGTCGATGGATGACCTTTTCCAAATTGGACAAATCGCATTATGGAAAGCGGCAAGAAAATTTGATGAATCAAAAGGATTCACTTTTGCCACATACGCTTTGAAATGTATCAGGCGGGACATCTTGATTGAATTAAGACTGCGAGGAAATACAATACGCGTTCCTTTAAGCGTTAGTTTTTATGAACAACCGAAATTCCGTTTTGTTAGAGGTGATAAAACAGCAACCGTAGAAGGCGAAACGATTTTTGAATTAATAACATCTGAATATAACCTGCAAGAAGAAGTGACAGAAAAAGTTACTTTCGATGAGTTAATTGAAAGCCTGAAATCGCTTTCCCCTAAAGAAAGAGAAGCTGTATTGATGCAAGTCAGCGGACTCACATTCCAAGAAATCGGTAAGAGGCAAAACGTCACGAGGCAAGCAGCCAATGTTCGTTATCATGCAGCGGTTAATAAAATCAAAAGAAAATTGATTCATAAGGAGGCGCTGCATAAATGACCGTCTCTACAGCCACTGATCAGCAGCTCATACAAGTCATATTCGGTGAAGAAGCTCCACTTGATGAGAAATACGAATGCGTGCGTGAGCTTCAGCTGAGGAAGCACCAGGACACGAAGATGAGTGATCCAGCTATACGTAATTTAGCGGAGTATCTGGCGCGGTAGAAACAAAATGCGACACAAACAAGGAGGAAAAATTATGGAATGGGCAATCAAAGAAAGACTATCCCATATAAAACTACAAGAAAAATTAAACTCATTAAATGGTGAGTTTGCAGGAAGGTTAGTGAAGCACGTAGAGAGTGAAGAATGTTACAGAATCAGTCATTTTAGCGTTCTGAATGAAAATAGTACGGCAGAATACGCTGTTAATTATCACCCGTTTGATGAACTTTTAGAACGCGACCGCGTGAAAATTAAACACACAAGACCCGCAAGAGAATTTTTTGATGGAAGATTTATTTACTGAACATTCCGTGGATGCAACGCAACAAAAAAAGGAGGGGATTACTCCTCTCCTTCTTCTGCTAAATAAAGCAGGTCGCCGATCTCGCACCCAAAGAACATACATAACTTGGCGATTGAATCGAAATCTAGTCTTTTCGATTTATTTTTATCCATCCGATCCAACACCTGGCGACTTACGCCTGATTTCTCTTCAAGCTCAACCATAGTTCGGACACCCTTCTTGGCCATTAAAAGCCTTAAGTTGTTTTTCATTACCAACGGCATCGGACATCACCCTATCATTGTTAAATTTATCTTTATTCATTATAGGATACAAAAAGTTTTTGCACAAATGCGCAAAATAAATTATTATATCCTTTACACTTCTTATTATATCCATTACAATATGAATTATAAGAGGTAAATAGAACCAAAGGTGGTGAAAACATGGAACTTCAGTCAAAAGTAAGAACGCTGGTCGTTGATCGCGGCTATAACTCATTATCAGATTTTGCTGAGAAGAAAAAGGTGAGTTATTACCTCTTACGCCAGTTCGCGTATAACCGAGCAAATTCTCTTGAAGTTAAATTCCTCATTGAACTTTGTTCAAAACTAGATTGCGAGATTAGCGATCTGATGGTTTTGAAGAAATGATGCGCGAAACCAGAATTACATTCGGTATATAAAATAGGCTGCGCGGTTTTATTATCTCATACGTATCATTACGTGAAGGGGGGTGAGAGTTAATGGACAAGCTGGAGCAACACATTCAGCATCTTCAAGAGCAAATAGATGAAGCGCGCGGCCGTCAAGACAATAGTATGTATTTGATTTTGAGCATCCGATACCAGGAAGCAGTATTGATCAGAAACATGATGAAGGGGTGAGTGGATGAACGAGTTAATTAGCACGAATCAAAATGACAGCGGAGACATTATCGTAAGTGGTCGTGAGCTGCATGAGTTTTTAGAAGTGAATACGCAATATTCAAAGTGGTTTGACCGAATGGCTGAATACGGATTCGAGGAAGGAATTGACTTTGTAGCTGTTAGTCAAAAAAGGATAACAGTTCAGGGTAACACAACGGTATATTTTGACCACCATATGAAGTTGGATATGGCAAAGGAAATTTCAATGTTGCAACGATCCGAAAAAGGTAAGCAAGCACGGCAATATTTCTTGAAACTTGAAAAAATGTGGAACAGTCCGGAAATGGTCATGAAGAGGGCATTGGAATATGCGGATAAGAAGGTAGCGGAACTGCAATCGGCATTAGAAAAGGACAAGCCAAAAGTTTTATTTGCGGAAGCTTTAGAAACTTTTAAATCATCAATTCTTGTCGGAGAATTAGCGAAGCTGCTGAAACAGAATGGTGTGAAAAACATCGGACAAAATCGCCTGTTTGATTGGTTAAGGGATAACGGATATCTGATCAAGCGGCAAGGAGAATCTTTTAATCTTCCCACTCAGTACAGCATGGAAAACAATTGGTTCGAAATTAAAAAGAGCTCAGTTAATAATCCTGACGGCTCTGTAAGAGTAACCAAAACATCAAAGGTTACAGGAAAAGGACAAATTTATTTTATCAACAAGTTTTTAAACAACAAAGAAGCCCAGGTGCTACCAACACCGTAAGGGCCATAAAAAAACATTCTTAGTACAAGTATAGCAGATTTTAAATTAAATATACCAAAGGGGATAAAAATTCATGAAAAAAGCACTTGGAATTGTACGAAAGATTGATGAACTCGGCCGCGTCGTTATACCGAAAGAAGTACGCCGCACTCAGGGATGGGATACTGGAACGCCGATGGAAATGTTCATGTCAGCTGATGGTCTTGTAATGCGCGAATACGGTAATCCGCATGAAGAACTGGTCGGTTTGCTTGAATCAGTCGGAAGATTCTTAAAAGATGGGCCAGCACCTAAATTGGAAGAACAAGTTTCTTTGATGATTGAGAAATATAGCAAGTAAGCAGGTGATCAGATGCAAGGCTTTATAAAGCTTCAAAGGAAGATTCAAGAACATTGGATTTACCAGGAGAAAAGAAAGTTCTCCAAGTATGAAGCTTGGCTCGATATCCTCATGATGGCAAACCACAAGGACAATAAGTTCGTTCATGGTAACGATCTGGTTGAAGTCAAAAAAGGTAGCTTCATTACATCGGAATTGAAGTTGATGGAAAGATGGGATTGGGGCAAAGCCAAGCTTAGAAGCTTTTTAGAAATGCTCGAAAAAGACGGAATGATTGTTAAAGAATCAGACCGCAAAAAAACCACGATAACCATATGCAATTACTGCATTTATCATGGTTTTGAAACCGAAAGTAGACCACAAGCAGACCACGAGCAGACCACGAGCAGACCGTCAGCAGACACAAACAAGAATGATAAGAATGAAAAGAATGTTAATAAAAAGAATAAATACGCTGCGCTCGTATCTCTAACTGAACAAGAATATCAAACTCTTATTCAAGAAAACGGACAAGTTGCTGCAGATAAAATGATTCAGGAATTAGACGAGTACAAGGAAATGAGCGGAAGGAAGTACAAGTCTGATTATCTGGCTATTAAAAAATGGGTTAAGGATAAAGTCCTTAAAGAAATGAAAACGCCGATCTATCCGAAAGGAGCTCCGAATGCAAAACCAGATGAACAGCATCCTCAGGAAAGCGGGCATGTCAGACTCTTTAAATAAACCTATGCCTGTACTTTGTCCGGTATGCCAAAAAGAATATCCGATTATCCAAATTAAGCATCCGATCACTGGTGAAGATCGCTGGGTGATATGTGCTTGCCAGTGTGATATTGACAAATTGGACAGAGAGAAACAAGAGCAAGAAAACTACTTGAAGAAAAAACGCATACAACACGCTTTGCGGCTTAGCAGCTCACTTGAAGATATTCGGGCCATGACCTTTGAAAACCTGAAAATGAGAAATGGATATCAAAGTTCGGTAGATGAAGTGAAAGATGCGGTCCTTCACTTTGACGAACGAGGCAAGCAGGGGTTGTTCCTGTTCGGTGAAACTGGAAACGGAAAGAGTCATATCACAGCTGCTGGAGCAAACGCTCTGATTGAGCGAGGATATTCGGTTGTGTTCATGACAGAAAAGGATCTCTTGAACCGATTCAATTCAACAAAGAACTTTAACAACAAAGAATCCTTTTTCGAGATCATGGATGCTTGTGTGACTGCTGACCTGTTAGTTTGGGATGATTTCATGAGCTCTCAAAAGTTGAGCTTGGAAGAGAAGGATTGGATATTCCAAATTATTAACGGAAGGGAACGCGGGAATCGACCGATTTGGGCTACATCGAACTTAACTCCGCAGGAATTTGAAAGCGACGAAATCGTTTATAAATTGGATGACAAGGGACGTACATGGTGGCGCATCATCGGAAACATGAATTGCATCTATAATCGGGCGACGAATTACCGCAAAGCCAGAGCGATGGCAAAAGTGCTCGGGATCTCTATTGATGAGTACGAAAGGAAACAGGCTGATGGATCGCAATGAGAATAAAGCGATACGAGAAATCGAAAGGTCGCACATGACGGCGGTAAACGGATACACCGCATGCGAGGATATGAATCTCCGTTTCGCTGCTTACGAGGTTAAATTCCTCGACAAGATGTGGAAGGCAGGATGGTCGCTGAAAGTCATCGCCGAGAGACTGAATCGAGATCCAGATGAAATGGCCGTCTTGCTGATTTGCCGAGCAAGGAAAGGCAAGGTCAAACCTCGGGAAAGTGGAATCAACTTCTGTTAGGAGGTTAAAGGGGAGAGCGTGATGATGAATGGAGGCTTTAAAAGAAATTGAAGGTAATTTGCTGACTAAAGAAGACCTTGTAGAAAAATACGGAAAGCTTGTTTATAAACTTTCAAATAAGTTTGTTAATCGAGCACACGCTCTTGGTCTTGATCGAGAAGACATTCATTCATACGGGTTTATTGGCTTAATAAAGGCATTTGAAAATTGGGATCCAGAAAAGTTTAACGGAGATGTTAAAAAGTTCTCTACGTTTGCCGTGCCAACCATCTTGGGATATATAAAACGAACTTTGCGGGACATGAACCCAGGAGTAAAGTTTTCGAGGTCAGCTAAGGAAACAGGAATGGAGATAATCTCCAATGGATTAGAAAATGAGTCTCTGGAAGTAATAGTCGGAAAACTTTGCACAACAAAGAAAAAAGCATTGGCTGGACTTGATTACATTCGTTCTAAAACGCAATCTCTTGACGCTGTTGTTTTCGATGGAGGATCTGGCGGAGATAAGGAAACCACACTTGAACAAATGCTTGGCAAAAACGAAGATTTCACAAATGTTGAAGTTGAAGATTTTATCCAGAGTTTGAATCCTAAAGAACAAATAATCGTTAGAGCGCTTTTGCGAAATAAAACTCAATATCAAATCGGTAAAGAATTGGGTTGGAGTCAGGTACATGTTAGTCGAACTGTACGGAAAATTAGACCCAGACTTACTCAATATCTAGCCGGAGAAAACGAGGAGGACATGGACAAGAAGCGGGTAAGGATGATAGCCAATGAAATTATGGATATTCACTGCAAACCTTGTAAGAAAAAGTTGGAGTTTTACGGAAAAGGTAAAGATCCTACTGATTCGTTAAACAGATATTGCGCGGTGGAGTGCCCAGCAGGAAGGGATTTAAAGAAGCTGGGCGAGATACTGGACATCAAGAAAGAGAGTGCTCCGAAACCAAAACGCAAGAACAAAATAAAGGTGCGGGAGGAAAAGAAGATGACGGTTGTAGCTGAAAAGAAGCTGACAAAGGAATTGCTCGTGGATCTTTTAGCACAAGGCAAGAAGAACAAGGAGATCGCGGAAGAGTTCGGACTGGACCTTCCAAAGTTCTACCAGATGAAGAAGGAATGGGGACTTACGCAGCCGCGGGTAAAAACACCTCCAATCGAGAAGTTGGAAGAGCGTGTTCGAGAACAAAAAGAAACAAGTTGGCAGTCACCCCCGTTTGTTCAGGAAATGCCTAAGATTGAAGCTTTTCCTTTCGAGGAATACGAAGCTCTTAAAGCGGAAATAAACGCACTCAGAGAAGAAGCAGGAACACTGAGGGCGGATAATGGGCAACTAAAAGAACATGTTGATAGTCTTGCAGAAGAAAACAGAGATTTAAAAATTCAGATTGACGAACTGAATAACCGACCGCAGCCAGAACCGTTCAATCGAGAGCTGTATCAAGAGCTCGCTGATCTAAAAGACCAATACCGCACAACGATGAACCTGCTGGCACAATCCGGCAAAGATTATCAAGAAATGAAAGCGAAGTTTGAGGCATCCACAACATTCATCAAAGCGGTGCTGTAACCATGTTTGATGATGTTCGCGCTGTCCCTAAGCCGATGAAGCATCAGACAGAGAAAGACAAGCCTGTATTTAAAGAAAGGCGATATAACCGCAAGCGCAAGACGAAAAAGAAAGTGGAAATGTACAAGGGTGTGAAGATCCCGCACAGAAAGAGGCGCGGTGAAATATCGAAAGTAGATTACGAGAAAGCGCTGCTGCATTATGGTGGTGGGTGCGCGGAAACAGGACAAACCAACATTGAGATGCACCACATTGTATTCCGTTCGCAGGGCGGCCGCGGAGGATTCAGAAACCTTGTTCCTCTCTCGAAAGAATTCCACACCTTATGCCATACAGACCGAGCATACGCAGATTACTGGCGGGAGCAGCACAAGAAAATTTTCGGGCCGCATTACATGAAAGATGCCTATGACCTCTGGAAAGAAGGGTTGATTCATAATCCGACACCTGAAGCATTCGAGAAATTCATGCAGGGGGAACAGGGCGATGCGTAGATGGGTGGTAAGCAAAACAGTTGCCAGTGTAGATCACGAACGCTTGCAGCTGATCGTCATTCATCCAGAAGTCGATGACAAGGTGGCGGTAAAGAAAGAACACCGCGGGCGCTTTTACGAACGTCATCTGATAATAGGCAATAGAAACCCATTTTCCAGTGTAGTCAATATAGAGGGGAACAGACAAGGGGAACACGCATGATAAAGATTCTTGAATTATTTGGCGGCATCGGTGCTCCAAGAAAGGCGCTTATCAACCTTGGGATAGATCATAAATCAATTGACTATGTGGAGATTGATGAAAAGGCAGTTCGAGCATATAACGCTCTGTATGATAACCGTCATCGGGCGCAGTCGGTGGTTGGCTACAGTTTAAAACCGGACATCCTTGTACATGGTTCGCCATGCCAAGACTTTTCCAGAGCTGGCACAAGACTTGGAGGAAAAGACGAGGATAAAACACGCAGCTCGCTCATGTGGGAGACGTTGAAAATCATCGAGAACATGGGCGCTTGGAAACCTAGAGTGGTAGTTTGGGAGAACGTTAAAGGGGTGCTCGATAAAGATATGATTCACTCCTTTAGCAAGTACCTCGCTGAAATGAGCAGACTGGGATACACCAACAGCTTTGAAGTTCTAAATGCGATGGATTTCGGAATGCCTCAGAAAAGGGAGAGAGTCTTCACAATTTCGACCCTCAGTGGTGAAGTATTTGATTTCAGCCGGCTAAAACGAAAACCGGCACGACATATCAGCGAATTGCTGGAGACGGACGTGACGGAAGAACAATACATGATCAAGATCCCAAGCATGCTGAACCGCATCAGGGAATACGCACCGCCGAACATGAACTATCGCTTTTTGGATGTAATTGAATCACATTGCTGGACCATCAGTACTCGACAGGACCGCAGCCCGAATGCCGGCATTGTCCCGATTGAAGGGGGATACCGGTATCTAACAGAGAGGGAATGCTGGCGCCTCATGGGATTCGATGATGAGGATTTCAAGGAAGTGCTCAAAGCATATCCAGGAGCGCCGAACAAGCGCAATGCCACATTATACCGACTGGCCGGCAACAGCATCGTAGTGAACGTCCTGGAAGCGATATTCGAAGTGCTGTTGACGGAAGCGGTCACAACTTAATCTGGGAGGGTAACAATGAACATTCCAGTCGGACTTGTAGACGAAAATGGAAAAATACATTACATGGTGATGCGAGACAAATTCCTTTCTGACCTGAGTGTAATGCTCAGGCAGGAAGGAATCACACCAGTTCATACTTCCGATGATAAAGGCAATTTGAAAACGTATCAGGCACAAGCGGTCATATTGATGTCAAAGGGCTGTAAAGGACACATGATGTTTATTCCGGACAAAGACTGATCTGGGAGGGATAAGGATGTACAAGTGTGAAAAGTGCGGAGACAAAGGGATATTCAAAGGAAAATTATTCTCGGTGTACTGTAGCTGTCCAGCAGGCAAAAATAAACGAATTGAAATCGGCTGGCTGAAAACAGCTCCACAAAGCAATTATGATCTGCATAACATCGTAGAAGTTACCGTACAGATCAACGGCAAAGAAGTGAAGAAACAGATTGAAACGAAATCGCATGAAGATAGCTGGATAAATCCAGTCAACTGGAGATACCACAAAGCGAACAGGGACGTACTCATTGACTTGGCGCTTATGACGGGTGACAGGAAATGGTTTGATGAACTAACAACAAACGGAGGTAATGAATAATGGGTGAAATATATGAAACTTATTTAGTTACAACTAGCGACAGTGAAGTTTATGAATATGGATCACTTGAAGCTGCGGAAAAAGCTTTTCAAGAAATGAAAAGTGACTACGACGATTTTACTGGCGATGAAAGGCTGACCTTGTCAAAAGTGATTAAGGTTGCATATGTCGTTGAAGATAAAGAACGGATGAAAAAAGAAAACCCGAAAGACAGTGGATATGATGGGTGGGTTAAATGGGAGGAACAACAATGCTAAATAGAGTCGTATTGGTAGGAAGATTAACGGCTGATCCGCAACTCAAATACACGCCAAATGGAGTGGCTGTAGCAAACTTCACACTTGCGGTCAACCGCCCATTCTCCAATCAGCAGGGTGAAAAGGAAGCTGATTTTATCAACTGTGTGGTGTGGCGAAAACCGGCTGAGTCAGCCTCGCAATATCTTAAAAAAGGTTCACTTGCTGGAGTGGACGGAAGAATGCAGACACGCAGCTACGACAACAATCAAGGCCAGAGAGTCTACGTGACAGAAGTAATGGCAGAGAGCGTGCAGTTTTTGGAGCCGAGGAATCAGCAATCCGACAATAGCCGTTCAGACAGCGCGAATCAAAGGAACCAGCAACAGCAGCAAAGGCAAAATGAACCGGATCCATTCGCTGGCGGATCGATAAGTATTTCTGACGAAGATTTACCTTTTTAGAAAATGTTACCAAAAAACGAACAGTTCATATGTGACGATTGCAATCTCATTTTTCAAGTGTTTGGCATCGGCATCGTGAAACGAAAAAGCGTGTACTGCCCGAAATGCGGAGAGCGCTGGGAAACGAGAGTATACGAATCCACCGGAAAAGGTACACGAGGCCGGCAAGGGTGGAAAGACTTTAAGCCGGATGAAATCGTGGTATTAAAACGCTGCCTGTCAGGGGAACTTGCTCCGCATCAGGCAGCACTCCTATTAGGACGAAATGCTAATTCGATACGGATCAAGCTTCACCGCATGAGAAACGGCACACCTGCACCATCGGAAAATACATGGAAGGACAGCGAGGTTGCCGTACTCCAGAAAGCGATTAGAGAGGAAACGCACCTGCGAGAAGTAGCAGCGCAATTAAACCGCACTTACGATTCTGTAAGGCAGAAAGCTAGGAGGATGAAAGGGTGAATGATGAAGAAAAAGGATTATTAATTGCTGACATAAAAGCACAAGTCATCAAAGAACTAACAGGTAAAGACTTCAGAGTAGCTCAAGACAACACGAAAGCCCTGAATGTAGTTTATCAAAAATACAGAAAGGCTTTATATGACAAATATGGTGTCGGTACTTGGGCTGTGGCGTGGGATTGTGTAAGAAAACTGGCTGTTTTTAAACTTGGTAAACGTTATGTAAGAGATTTGTTGCCAAGTGAAGAGGATCGTGCAGCTGAATTTGCAGAAGCGTTATTAAATCAATTGCTGGAGGATGAAAACATTGAATCTGAAACCGCTATTTGAAAAACAGCAGGAATTAAGGGACCGCATTAATTACCAGGGGGCGGACAGGTTTGAAAAGCTTGTCCTGGCTCTTTTAGTCGAGATTGGCGAGTGTGCGAACGAGTGGCGCGGGTTTAAATTTTGGAGTACGGATCAGGAGCCGAGGACATTCGCAAAGACTACAAATGATCCTAATGGTGGTTTTACAATTAAGAACCCACTCCTAGAGGAATATGTGGACGGATTGCATTTTGTTTTAGAGTTGGGACTAGAGCATGAATTTGATCCGGATGGGTTGGCGATAGAAGAACTTAAATTCAGTTCTATCACAAGACAATTCACAGCGTTATTCCAAGTTGATTGGGATGTGTATGAAGAAGGGCAAGGTGGTTATTATCACGAAGGATTAGAACTTTATATCGGTTTGGGCGAAATGCTCGGTTTCACCTGGAAACAAGTAGAGGCAGCATACATGGAAAAGAACGCGGTCAATCACAAGCGCCAGGAGGATGGATACTGATGAATAAACAAGACGAAATCCTCACGCTGATCCGCAAGCAAGAAGCTGAAATCGAGCAGCTGCTGGAAACAAAAAGCAAAGAAGAACCTGGCAGCACATTGTACATCGTGGCAGAGCGTGTGGCACTGGCTCATCAGGTATTTATCGAAGAATTGAGGACGATTTTATGACTTTGGATGAAAGAAAGAACATGATCTCCATCCTCCATTTCCGCACAGGGCAGCCAGAACACGTATTTGAAAAGATGAGCGATGAGGCACTGGAAAGAGAATATCAGATTAGGTGCGAGCGATGATTGAATTCACCGTACTGGGTGAGCCTGTAAGCCAAGGGAGAGCGAGAGCCTCTTCCTTTGGCGGCAAGGTGAGAATGTATGACCCGCAGAAATCGAAGGACTACAAACACTATCTCCGATTAGCCGCAAGTGAGCATGCGCCAAAATCTCTCTTAGAGGGCGCTTTGCAACTAGAGGTAAGAATATACCGCCCGATTCCGAAAAGCTTCAGCAAGAAGAATCAGAAGCTCGCTGAAGAAGGTGTAATAAGACCAGTGAGTAAGCCGGATGCTGACAATTACTTGAAGATTGTTTCCGATGGTTTAAATAAAGTGTTGTGGAAAGATGATTCGCAGATCGTGAGTGTACAAGTTTCCAAGTTTTATAGTGAACGGCCAAGAATCGAAGTGAAGGTGGAGGAGCTTAATGACAAGAACATTGGTGATAAGTGATATTCACGGCTGCTATGAAGAACTAGAACTTTTGTTAGAAACGGCTAATTACGATTCAAAAAATGATCAGCTTATTTTCCTTGGTGATTATGTAGATCGGGGGCAAAGTAATCGAGAAGTCGTAGATCTAGTAAAGCGTCATGTTTACAACAACGGGGCGGTAGCTCTGAGAGGAAATCATGATCAAATGTTTTTAGATTGGCTGGACAACCCTGTAATGCATTCGTTCTTGTACAAGATAAACGGTGGAGGGTCAACGGTAGCCAGTTATTTAGGAATCAGTGAGGAACAAGTTGATTTTCTTACTTGGTCGCCAAGTCGCGTGTTGGATTATGCGCAAGAAATTATTGAGAATTATGATGAAGAAATCAGATTTTTAAAAGCTCTGCCGTATTATCATGAAGACGATAATCACATTTACGTCCATGCGGGAATTAATCCTTTGATGGATGACTGGAAAAAAACAAGTGAGCAAGAGTTCATTTGGATTAGAGAACCATTTTTATATAACTCACATAATCACGATAAAACAGTTATTCATGGTCATACACCTTGTATTAACTTGCATCAAAAGCCTGGCATTTACTTTGGGGACAAAAAGATTGGCATAGACGGTGCGTGCGCATACGGGTATCAGCTGAACTGCTTGGTTATTGACGAAATTGGTTATGATTCGGTTTCGGTAAAGAAGCTGGACCGAATTAAGGCGAAATAATGTCCGCTAAATGGTTAGACAACCACATTGCTGAAATCAAGAAATGCCAAGCGCAGCTGAATGAGGTAGCAGAGGAAAATCATGTACACCGTATATCCGTACTATCCCGCATGCTCATTTTCATCGGCAAGGTGTCTGCTGAACTGTCAGAGGAATACAAGAAGATATATGCCAGACGGAAACAGGTGCATGCAGAAGCGTACATTGCCGCAACGAAGAATAAGGCAGCTGAGGCTGAACTGGCTGTCGTTCAGTTGAGACTGGATGAAGCAGAAGCATACGGCAGCATGAAACGATGGAACAATGCCTTTGAAAGTACGAAGGAAGAGATCAACGCACTCAAGTATAAAGTGAAAGTAAATATTGAGGACGGATCGAATAGGGGGTAATCATGGGCATAACCTATGAAACGAAAATACAATGTGATTTCTGCGGAAAGAAGGATGAAGAAGTAAAGGCCGTTGTTGTCGGTATTAATAAGTCGTGTATATGTGATCAGTGTGTGGAAGTCGCGGCAAAATTTCTTTCTGAGGATGATAAGGAGAAAGGCGGTAGCTGATGGGGCAAATGGAACTGATAGACCGCACATTAAGCAAACGTGCAAAACGTGAAGTAATGCGCCTCATGCGCTCATACGGCACACTGGAAGCCATCATAAAGAGCATGAGCGTGGATTTACCGGAACAATCTATGACTGTAAACTACAACCCGTCAGAAGCGCAGAGAAGTAATCAATTCAACAGCGGAGTGGAAAACATCGTGGTCATGAGAGATTCCCTGTTGCAGAAGAAGATACAAAAAGAAAAGCTCGATATCATTTACGAATCTGTACACGATGACCAGCGCAAGATGTGGGATCTGCGGTTCATTCAGGATTACACCGATGAGCAGACGATGATCCAGATGAACCTGACAACAAACCGGAAGAAATACTTCAAGGAAAAGTATGAGCTGATGGGCATGATAGCGGATGCGTTTTATCTGTGGTAGAAAACAAAAAATGGGAGGTTTTAATTATGGGAAATAAGAAGGGTATTGAGAGATTAGATGGGTTTCATTTCTTTGAGTTTAAGCATCCTTATTACGCACTAATAAAATCAATCAACCCAGAATTTGCGGTAAAGTTGTATGAAGAGCAAGTGGCAGCTGGTGAAAATCAAAACGACGTAAGACAAAACATGAAAGAAGTCGATAAGTTTTATGCGCTCGGAAAATTCTACAATTCGTATTATTGCGAACACCCGGGTCTCGAACAGCATAACGAAACAATGGAAGAATACTTCGAGTACATTCTCAAAGAAGAGTCTGGTGTCATGTTATTAGACGGATCGTTTTTATAAGGGGGAGCAAGCGATGGTAAAAACTTATCCAAAAATGAACGAAACCATCAAAGACCTGCTGAAAATGAATGAGGAGAACCAAGTGCACGCTTATGCTGTAGCAAGAATTGAGGAACTGGAAGAAGAGAACAAGCAGCTGCGCATTCAACTTAACTGTTACGAATAAACGTATACTTTTTGAATACTAATCGTATACAAATTACAACAGATTCCCTGATAAGATGATATTAACCACATATCTAGTATGTAGATTATAAAACCACCTTTTCTCGTAGGATCGGGGCTATCCCGGTCGGTCAGTGTGTGAAAGCGCATTGCCTTAAAGCGAGGGGAAGTGGTTTTTCTATTGTGGTACATAGAGGGGAGGTGTCACCGCGCCTTCTTCTTCTGACTTAAAAGAAGGAAATTGTTTCCTCTTGCCGAATGACATTATCGGGAGGAGGTGACTGAAATTGAAAATAGCTAAGCTAGATATGAAAATTCTTGGTGAAAAGGCTGTTGCGATGGCATTAGCTGCACATCTTGCAAAACATAAAAAAGTTTCTTCGACAGCAAAAGATTACATAATGCCCGGAGAAGATCATCCTGAAGCGATGTTTATGAGAGATTTATTCGCATTGACTACCGAAGAAATTATAGATAAGTGGTTTGACGGTTCAGAAAACGCTGACGACTTAATCTATAGCAAGAAATAACATTAAGGGCATCCATTTTTCAGATGGATGCTTTTTAATTTGCTCTCTGTAAACTAGATTCCAGTAAGCCTTTAAGGAATGAGCCGGGTCTCGGACAGTGCAGGGTCGCAACCTGCCTTAAAGCATGGGTCTAGTTTAGAGTGGAGTAAAAACGCGGTGGCGGAATAGGTAGACGCTAATCATGGATAGTATCACCCAAAAAACGGGTCCACGAAAGAGACATGAAAGGTGCAAATCCTTTCCCGCGTTCTTTAAAAAAAGGGAACACAAGCCATTTAGGGGCGAGTGCAGGCGGATGACGAGATGGGTTAGGCCGCAATCAATTTGGCAGTTTATTCACTGCCTATAATCAATAACAGCTTATCCCCCTGTTGTTGGTTATAGAGAGTGAATAAATAACAAAAACCCCTCTTTACAGAAGGGTCTTTGTTAACTCGATGTACGCAGTGATCAATTGAATAATCAAAACGTGCTCAACGAGAGAATCAGATTTTCGCTGATTCATAGGGCACCTCCCTCTTACGCAATGCGTATGTAAATGGGTGCTCCCTATTTTCCCTGCGGGAGTCTTTTAAAGGTCAATTTACTATAACAAATTCCTAGCGTGGAATCTACTAAAATTTTCTAATTAACATTGGACTGCTGTCGAAAATGAGCAAGTTTGAAAATCGGCTAAACCGGCATATGCTATAATAATTCAAAAATGGAATTATTAGGGGGATATGTCGTGAAGAAGCTAATTACAGCGGCTGCGCTTTTATTAATGCTTACTGGATGTGTAGAGGGTACAACAAAGGAAGATTACGAGAAGCAGGTCCAGGAACATGCAGAAAAGAAATCGGTTAAAGTTCCTGAGTATGAAATCAAGAACGATCGCATGGATAAGAACGGCACTTACTATGTTGACTTCATCACGAAAGCAACAGATGAAAAACAGTTAAAAATGTTAGTTCGCCACGCTGCCGGCATCAAGAAACAAACCGATGCTGTATTCGTTCAGATATGGAATGATGAAAAGGTAATCGCTAATGCAAAAATGGCGGTGACGGAAAAAGGAACAGCGCTAACCGGACTGGATGAAGTAGGTAAGATTGAATTCAATAGAGAGTAAACAATGAGCCATCTCCTAGCGAGGTGGCTTTTTATATAGGGAGGTAAAAGGGGATGACGTAATGCCAAGAGCAAGAGATCCGAACAGAGATAAAGCCAGGGAGATATGGGAAGCGAGCAAAGGGAAGAAGAAGCTCAAAGACATTGCAGCTGATTTAGGGGTATCGGACACTCAGATACGGAAGTGGAAGAGCCAGGACAAATGGGAACAAGGGAAAGGTAACGTTACTAATTCGAAAAGGAACGTTACTAATGTGAAAAAGTCTGGAGGTCAACCGGGCAATAAAGGAAATCAGAATCCTGTTTCTAAATTCCCGAAACGCAACAAAGCTGCCGAGAAACACGGTATTTTCTCGAAGTATCTCCCTCCTGAAACATTGGAGATTATGGAATTGGTAAACAATCGTTCTCCGGCGGACTTGATATGGGATCAGATTCAAATACAATACGCAGCAATCATTAGAGCACAACACATTATGTTTGTAGCAGACAAAAATGATATGGCAAAAGAAAGAAGTCAAGTTGGTTGGGGAGACAGTGGCTCGGATAAATACGACATTCAATTTGCTTGGGATCGTCATGCTACTTTCTTAAATGCCCAGTCCAGGGCAATGTCCGAGTTAAGAGGGTTAATTAAACAATTCGATGAAATGGCTCATGTCCATGATGAACGCAGGTTGAAGCTCGAGCAGATGAGATTGAATATCGAAAAGACAAAGGCCGATATCGATAAAGCTTCCGATGACGACAAGCCGATTGAAATCATCATCAAACGAAAGAGTCAAACGTGATGGAAAAAGAGATCAATCCGCGTTTCGATGAATTTTTGTTTGACTGGAGCACTAAATTCCAGTTTCTTGTGGGCGGTTACGGGTCATCAAAATCATATCATGTTGCTCTCAAACTAATCATGAAGCTGCTGCAGGAGAAGCGAACCGCGCTTGTTGTAAGAGAGGTTTACGACACACACCGAGACTCTACATTCTCGCTGCTGGAAGAAATCATAATTGACCTAGATTTAGACAGTCGGGTCAGGTGCATATCTTCACCTATGCAAATCCGTTTCCCCAATGGTAGCAAAATCATATTTAAAGGGATGGATAAGCCAGCCAAGTTAAAATCCATTAATAACATTTCTATCGTGTGGTTGGAAGAGTGCTCAGAAATCAAGTATGCCGGATTCAAGGAACTGTTGGGGCGCCTTCGACATCCGACTCTTAAACTGCACATGATTCTATCTACAAACCCAGTGAGTAAGAATAACTGGTGTTACAAACATTTCTTTAAAGATGAAAAAAAGAAATACTTCGTATTAGACGATGAAGAACTGTATAGGAAGAAAACAATCATTATAAATAATACCTACTACCATCACTCTACAGCGGATGACAACCTGTTCTTGCCGCCTGAATACATTGAGCAACTGGAAGAACTAAAGACACATGATCCAGACTTGCACCGGATTGCTCGCAAAGGTGAGTTCGGTATTAATGGGTCGCGAGTATTCCCTCAGTTTTCGGTTGCGGCGCATGAAGAAGTGATGGACCATATCCAGAAGATTGAACGACCTTTGAAAAGAAGTGGGATGGATTTTGGTTTTGAAGATTCCTATAATGCACTATTGCGGGTAGCGGTAGACAGGAAGAACCTTATCCTCTACATCTACTGGGAATATTACAAGAATAAAACGACAGATGACGTGACGGCCGAGGAGATCATTGAGTTTCAAAAGAACCGAGAAGAGATCCGTGCGGATTCAGCGGAACCAAAAACCATCGCTTACTACAGCCGAAAAGGATTCAGGATGCGTGGCGCAAAAAAATTCCAAGGGTCAAGGCTGCAGTATACCAAGAAAATAAAGCGATTCAAAAAGATTATTTGCTCTGACCGCTGCGTGAACACAATCGAAGAGCTGAAATACTTAACATTTAAAATCAACCGAGAAGGTGAGATGCAGGAAGATGAGTTTAACATTGACCCTCACACATTGTCGGCTATTTGGTATGCGCTTGATGATTATGATGTAGTGGATTTAAAACGAGCTTATTGACGGAAGAAGGTGATAACGTGATCGAATGGAATGAATGGAGCGAAAAAGTTATTGAACGGGAGCACGGTAAGATTTATTTTTACCGCGAACTATACGAAGGCAACCACTCTCAAATCTTTTCTCGGGCGAAAGACCTGATAGAAAAGGGAGAAATCGTTGATATCATCGGTGAGAAGCAAATTAAGACTATTAATGTTCGAAGTCCATATATCGTCGCAAACATCTGCAAATTGATACCGGAGATCCCTGCGACTCTTGTGTCCCGATCAATCGGAAAGATTAAGTCATCAATTAAATCGACAGACGAGCAGAACGAGGCCGCGAATGAATCTAGTGACGAAATCATTGACGGTCCAAGAGGAGACGCTGCTGATAATCGTATTGAAAATCTTCAAGACGAAATTATCCAGCAAATCGCAAAGAACAGCAACCTTCGCTTTGAACACTGGTCCAATATCGTACAGCATCAGGTAGATGGTGGTATTGTAGCTGTGCCGTGGAAGGATGAACGAGGCATACGAATTGATTTTAAGAAGAGGGACGTGTACTTTCCGCACGAGGATGGCCTTGGAGCTGATTTAGCTTATGACAGAAAGATAGCCGGTCATGATTACCTGCATGTATATCGTGAGCGATGGGATAAAACAGATCTCGAAACAGAACATATGCTTTTTCGGGTTAAAGAGGGCAATAGGACTGAACCGGTTGAAGATGCAGAAGCTATAGAACTATTGGGGCTTGAACAGCTCAAAACGATCTTTATGGGCAGATCACGCCCATTTATTCAGTATTGGGCAAACGAAAAAACGATGAGCTTTCCATTGGGCACATCTGCATTAAAAGGGCAGGAGAGCAAACAAGAAGAAATCAACTGGACGCTTACAAGAGCGGGAATCACGTTTGAACGTAATGGAAAACCTCGGTTAACGGTGCCGCAGAAAACGTTTGAAGAGGCGCAGGATAAAGCATATGAGCGATATAAAAACGAAAATCTGATTGACCACAGGGATTTCGAAATCACCACATACGATGAACAAGGAAAAGCACTCGCTCTCGTCCAGATTGATACGACGAAGATCGGTGACATGACATGGGTAAAAGAATTGGTTCAAGCCATGTTGATTGAAACCAAGACGTCTCAAAAAGCAGTTGATTTTTATATGGACGGTGGAGCGCCGGCACAATCGGGCGTGGCAAAATTTTATGATCTGTTTGTCTCTATCATAAAAGCAGAGAATATCCAGGCTGAATATATTTACTTGTTGCAGCAGTTGTTTGAAAGCTGTCTATGGTTGGCGAACCAAGATGACCCCGCCATAATAATTGAGGAACCGGAAATCACACTGAATGGAATGATGCCGGTGAACCGTAAGGAACTGGTGGAAGAGAACAACAAAGAGTATACAGATGGCACAGCAAGCCTTGAAACGACCGTTCGGAGGAATAACCCTCACGCATCAGAAGAATGGATTCAAGAGGAACTGGCACGCATTGAAGAGGGCGCTCAAGGTGATGACACGGTTTCGCTTTTAGCAGGCAGGCAGACATTAGGAAACCTGCAGGATAACCGAGATAAGGAGCTGGTCACAGAAGATGATGAAGAAGTTGATGAAAATGTTTAAGGGGTACGACTTCTGCGGCCAGAACGGTCACCGGTTCGACGGCAAGTCAAATAACTGTTTAGGCTGCGGTGTGTGGTTGAGGAAGAAGTAAGGGGGTTCTAACATGAACCTAGATAAGTTGCTGCTTCATTTTTCTGAGGTCATGGAAGATATATTCGGGCAAGTGAACAATGTGAATGATCTCTTAAATGACAAAAAGAAAATGAAGCTGATTGAATCCATCTTTGAATCCTTAGATCGGCTGGGTATGACCGTCACACAGGTGGTGCCAAACCAAATTAAAGACAGTTACTACGAGGGCATCCAAGAAGCTTCGGTTGCTCTTCAGGAGCTTGTGGCCACGTCGGCTGAAATAACAGCGACTGTCACAGCTGCTGAAATGAGTGCGGTAATCTCAGGTGTACTCGCTGCTGAACCATCAAAGGTGCAAAAGAGAATCCATCTTGAAGCACTGTCTGAGATTGCAGATGATACTTTGCTCGATCTTCAGGCGGCGATTCGAACCGCAAAAAAGAACGCTAAGATAACCATTGAGAAAACGCTAAATGATGTCCGGTCAACCATGGCGAAAAACCTGATTACGGGTGACCCAAGAAAAGTAGCTGCACAAGAAGTGGCGCAGGCGTTCGCGAAGAATGGACTTACCTCATTCGTCACGAAAGATGGGAAGAAGCTGCCACTCGACTTTTACGCACGCACCGTGGTGAACACGAAAATTCGCGATGCTCATGTAAAGGGTTCTAACCAGCGGTATACCGAAGCGAAAGTGGGACTGGTGCAGATCCATGAGAACAGCACCACATGCCCCATTTGCTCGAAGTACCGGAATATGGTCGTATCTCTCACTGGTGAACACGAAGGATTCAAGTCTCAAAAAGAAGTTAAGCTGCCACCATATCATCCGAACTGTCATGGAACAACCAGGCCATATGTCGAAGCGTTCAAAACGGATGAAGAACTGCAGCAAGAAAGAGACAAATGGAAGAAGTGGGAACCTGAGAAGGACACACGAACACCCGCACAGCGTAAAGCGTATGAGAAGGAACAGGAGATCCGCAGGAAAGCGAATCAAGAAAAGAAAGCTTACGCTAATATGGTCATGGCGCTCGGTGATAAAGCACCAAAGACATTGGGAGCTTATCGCAGGATGAAGCGGCAGAACACCATTAAGTTTCAGGAACTGCAGGATGAATACAGAAGTACACTGAGAGGCTGAATAAGCTTCTTTTTTCTTGTCCAAACCTGATGACGCTAAAAGCTGGAATAGTCCTGGTGGCTATAAGGAGGAATTAGCTTGATGCTAAAAAAACAACAAATGTCATTCAGCCATATGCTACGTCTTAATCTTCAATTCTTCTCGGAACCGCCTTCGGAACCGCCTGCAGGTGATCCACCGCCGGCAACGGATCCTCCAGCAGCGGAACCGAAAATGTATGATGAAGATTACGTCAAAAAGCTAAGGGATGAAGCGGCAGGGTACCGCACCAAATTGAAAGGGTTAGAGACCCAATCAAAAACGAGTCAGGAAGATTTGATAAAGAAGGTGTTTGAAACCTTTGGAATCAACCCGGACCCGAACTTGGAATTTGAAAAGCAGCTGAACCAAGCTAAAACGCAGGCTCAGGTAGCCGAGCAGAAGGCGAACGAAAAGCTGATTAAGGCCGAGGTGAAATACACCGGAGCCGAACTTGGAATCGTTGACCCAGATGTCGCTTATCTCCTTATAAGGGATAAAGAACTGACGGTGAAAGAAGATGGATCGGTGACAGGGGTAAAGGAAGCGCTTGAGGCACTTCTTGCAGAAAAACCATATCTAGCGAGTGGCGTTGCACCTGCAGAACCTACTGAACCAACCAAGCCAAACCGTTATATCCCGGGTTCACGTCAACCGGGCAACGATCAACGCAAAGAAGATAAGCGCAACAAAGGCGCAGAACGTGCCAAACAGCGTCATAAAAAGGAGGAATAGAACGTGAATCTTAAGCCAAAAACAGATTCTATCACAGTTCAAAACGAGATCTTGAAAACGACTCAGGGACTCATCTTTAAGGTGGGCGGGTTGACATTGGATGCAGCTCTTTTCCCAGCTGGCATCGTTAAAGCAGGCACGCCGGTGTCATTGAAGACATCACCTGCAGATGGCAGAGCTAAGCCGTGGGCAGATGCTGACACTGGTACACCGTATGTAACGACACACGATGTTAAGGTTGAAGCAGGAGCTGATACGGTTGTCGGCGGTTTTGAAGAAGCGTATTTCAATAAAAATAAAGTAACTCTTTCAGCTGCATTCCTAACTGCTGCCGGAAGCCGTTACAAAGTACGATAAGGGGGACTAAGACATGCCATTACACTTGGATGAATTTCAAAAAGAAGAATTCCTCGGTTACGTTGAGAACGTACCGGCTGCGAAAGATTACCTGCTTCGTTCCTTCCTGCCTAACAAGCAGATGGACGATCTTGATTTCACGTACAACATTTTTAACGGGAAATACACAAAAGCTGCAAAGGTTACAGGCCTGAATGCTGGCGCTCCACTGCGTGATAAGCAAGGCATTGACAAGGCGATGGGTCAACTTGCAAAGATTCAGACGTCTTTCCGTCTTGATGAAAGAGAAATGTTCCGTTTTAACAACCCGCGCAACACTCGTGAAGCTGAAGGTGTAGTCAATTACATCTACGAAGAAGTGGATGATCTCGTCAACTCTGTGTATGACACAGAAGAGTGGATGCGTGCTCGTGCTCTTTATCATGGCGGTTTTGATTACAACCAGGACGGCGTGGTCATTAAATTTGATTACAACATTCCTGGAGCGAACAAATTGACAGCTACGACTGCGTGGAGCGATCAAGTCAATTCAAATCCACTGACAGATCTTCGTGCAGCTGTTAAACAGTTCCGTGCGGCCAACAAGAACAGGAAGCCGGTTGTCATGCACATTTCTGAAGCAGTTGAAGCTGACCTTCTTGCTAACCAGCAAATCAAGCTTCAAATCCGCGGTGAGGTCGATAAACGACTTATCACGAGCTCTGACCTTCAAAATGTGTTCTCATCTCTCGGTTTGCCGCCTTATCAAGTACAGGACGACATGATTGACATTGATGACGGAAACGGAGAGCAAGCTCTTCTTCCTGAACGTCGAATCGTGTTCCTTGGTCAGGATCTTGGTTTCACAGGCATTGGCCCAACAGTTGAAAAGAACTGGGAGTCTGGCATTTATGTCGTGACGAAGATTCAAGAAACTGATCCGCCAATGCAAGCTGTATTTGTAGGTGAAACAGCCTTCCCGGCATTCCAACGTCCATCTGCTGTTGTTTGGCTGAACGTTTAAGACAGGGCTTAACCACCCTGTCTATTTTTATTAATTAAAAGGAGGGGCTATCATGCCTAAATATACTGCGAATGAATACCTGGTTCACAATGGAGAAATCGTACAAAGCGGTTCGGAAGTGGAATTGACAGCTGAACAAGCAGAACGACTCGGAGATAAAGTCTCTGAATCGGCTGAAACTGAATTGAAATCTAAGAAGGTCGATGAGCTCAAGGAACTGGCTGAAGCAGCTGGCATTGAAGGGTTCAGCAGCATGAAAAAAGACGAACTGGTGGAAGCTCTTACAAAAGCAGAGTAGGTGACTCCTATGTTTGAAACAGTCAACGAATATCTGGGCAAGTTGAACAACGCTGAAGCATATGCGGCGCTCGATGAGCCTGGGAAGGTGAAGGCGGTCTTTTCGGCCGAGGAACTATTGAAAGACCACTTCCCTCCTTCCTCTTTATCCGATCGTGTAATAGCACTCCAAGTGCTCTACATGCTCGAAGGGGAAGATGAGGAATTCTCGAAATATAAGCGGCATGGCGTGAAGAGTTTTTCAACCAAAGGGATTTCGGTAACTTTTGAAGGCAGCGGCATTTCTCCTGATGTGATTACCATTCTACGTCCATCACGAGCAGGAATCGGTCGGTTGATATGAGACCCCCGATGAGGCAAAAGGTCACGCTGATGGTCCCTATGACTACACCTGATGGGAAGGTCATTAAGGATGATTATGGACGGCCTAAGTTATCGGCTCGTGAGGTAAAAGCACGTGTCCAGAAGACGGTTCGGGTCATTAAAGGAGCAGACGGCACCGAAAAGGAAGCATCACTTGAAGTGGATCTCATGCCAGACATTAACGTAGTAGAAGGCACAGAGATTCAGTACAAGGATGTCTTTGATGTACTTACAAAGGGTGCTGTCATCGCTGTCAATGAATCAACGAATCTAGCGGGAACAAAAGTGTTCTTCAGGACGGTTTACATTGGCTAGGGACGATGTATTGCGTATTGAATGGGACGGCTTACAGGAGCTCGAGCAGCTGTTTGACAACATGAACGAAGAGTTCGAAAAAATCCTTTTGGAAGAATACTCTCAATACGGAAAACTGGTGGAAGAAGGAGCCAAAGCGCTTGTTCATAAAGACACTGGTGATCTTGAGGAAAGCCTTAACTTCGGCCAAGCTCAGCGAGAAGGCAATTTAGTTGTCGTAGAAGGCGGTTCCAACTTGCCATATGCTTTAAAACAGCATGAGTCTCCTAAAAAGGGCGGCATACGAGCCAAGTATGATAACGGTGCCAAATTCGAGAACTTCTATAAAGATGGACTTGGAGAAAAAACAAGGGCAAAGCCTCCGTGGAGGGGGTTTAAGCCCGGCCGCAAGTTTCTTCAAAATGCGATCAACGCGACGAAAGAAGATTATGACGAGATGAACAAACGAATTTTAAAACGGACGTTAGGAGGCGGCAGAGGATGATCCAGCGTTATCTCAAAGACTTGTTAAAAGAAAAGATTCCTTCACTTGAATGGTCAATCGATTATTCTACCTCTGACGACCACACTGGCGCCGTTTATTATGAGGGTGGGTTACCACCTGATCAATACGAATCAAAAACACGTTATCCGCAATATATGGTCTATATCCAATCCTCCGACTGGCGTATGGCCGGCGAGCATGCGGAAAAGGCATATCAGACATTGAACGGCTTGGTAAATTTCATTGTAACTGAAGATATATACGATGGTGAGAACGTAGTAGGTCAGCGAACCTATCACGTTCTTTTTATTCGTGCAATGGCTGAGCCAAACCGCATTGGTGTGGATGACGGTGTCATGGAATACAGCATTAATTTTCAAGCAATTTTAAGGGAGGTATAAGGAATGCCGGAAGTATCGAAAATTCCGTTTGGCTTAGCCGATATTACAATCGGTGAAGGCGCAGACATTATTAAATTTGACGGAAAAGAAAATTTGCAGGCAGAAGGTGGAGAGGTTTCAATTTCTCCTATCCTTGAAGAAATGAAGATCGCTGATTTCGGCGATTCGACGTACGATGAATACGTAAACGGGTATGAGGGCGAAGTTAAGATTATCGCTGCCAAACCGACTATCAAGCTCATGCAGCTGGCGATGAGTTATGCGGATGCTATTACGGATACTACCACTAGTGAAGTGGTCGGTCTGATGGACTCCAAAATCGGCACGTCAATGCGTGACCGTGCAAAGAAAATCACAATTCACCCTCGTGTAATGGGCACTGACAAATCACTAGATATCAACCTTTACAAGATGGCGGCAGTCGGTGAGCTCACTAGGGCTTACGAAAATGCACAAGGTAACCTCGAGATCACGCTCAAGCTTTACCCGCGAGATGGGTTTGATGCGAATAAGCCAGGAAACTTCTTCTATATCGGACCAAAGGACCCAAACGTAGTGACCCCTTAGATAGTTTTATGAGCCCGTATATGTTTGCGGAGGAGCAATACTAACTAAGGGACAAGGAAAGGACTGGATAACACCGGTCCTTTTTTATTTTGATAAAAGGAGCAACCAAATGCCTACTAATATCTCATTAAAAATCAAAGAAAATCATGGCGGCGAAGAAGTAGTTACCACGCGCCAGTTTACCATCGAGGACATTTCACTCGACCAATTCAACCAATTAATGGTGGCAACAAAGGACATTATCCATCAATTGAAAGATGATCATGCTTTAAAAGCGGTCATAGACAACATTTTCAGCGGTATTGAAGACGAAAATAACGAGCTGGCTATGGATTTAGTGAATCATTTAGTCAACTCTTTTGAAACTCTCGCTGTTTCCATGCCGGAACAAGCGACAAGATTGCTCAGCATTCTTTCAGGTATAGATGCAAATGTATTGAAAGGTCAGAAACTCATGACAGTTCTTGATGTATACGATGCTGTCATTGAAGAGAATGACGTAGAAAGGCTTATGACACGAGTAAAAAAGTCTTTAGCCCTAACAGCAGCCAAAATCAATTTTCAGAACTTCATGAAGAAGGTAACCGGAAAAACATCAGCTTAATCGAAGCGTTCGTTTATCGGCTTTCCAACAAGCTGGGAGGGCGCAAGGAAGTCATTAATGCTCCATTCGTTGAGGTTCTGGGTCACCTCATTACTCTTCAGGAAGAGGAAGAGGCTGCAGTTAAAAAAGAGAGTATGGAATTTTGGATGAATTTCATGGCCCGCGTTCACTCACACCCTTCTCAAAGCAAGGAAGATCAGAAACATCGTCAAGAATTCGTGGAGCTTATCAAACCGAAAGAAGACCAAAAAGAACAAGCGAAGTATGAAACAGACATTGAGCAGCTGCAGCGGCTGAGAGCAGCACAACCTTTATAAGAGAGGAGGGAAAATTATATGGCAACCATAGAAGAGTTACGCGCCAGGTTTACCGCGCAGGCTGATGGCTTAAAAAGCGTAATTGGATCCGTGAGAAAAGACCTTGTGGGCATTGGTGATGACACAGAGGATTCTACCAAACGAGCAAATAAAGGTTTTTCATCCCTCCAGGGCTCATTAAAGGATTTAGAAAAGGCACTCGGTACCACATTAGACGGCGAAGAATTTAAAGACCTTCAGGACGCGATGAAAAAAGCGCAAAAGGAACTGGAAGAGACTGGCGAAGTCGGCGAGAAGGCGATGAAGGAACTGACCGCGGCAGCTGACAAGGCGCAGACTCAACTCGGAACAGTCGGCGCTGAAGGAAGAGAGAGTCTTAAACAGGTACAAGCTGCAGTGGCGAAGGTGGACAGCGATTTAAAGAACCTGGGCAAGGATACAGGACTGGACAATGTAAAAGATGATATTGACGGTGTAAGCGACAGCTTAGCAAACGTTGGGGCATCTGAAAATGTGGGTGGCATTGGTTCTGTATTCATGATGTTTGGAAAGGTCCGTTTGGCAGCGGTCGCCGCAGTTGGGGCAATAGCTGGGGTGACACTCGGATTGTTTAAAATGGGGCAGCAGGGTGACGAACTGCAAAAGTCTCTAAATACCCTTCAGGTGCAAACGGGAGCAACAGAGGAAGAAATGAAGGGGATGGAAGAATCCCTCATTAACATATACGAAAACAATTACGGTGAATCGTTCGAAGACATCGCTTCTTCAATGGCTTTAGTGAAACAAGCGACTGGAGAAACCGGTAAAGCGTTGGAAGATGCTACAGTTAAAGCTTTGCTGTTGCGCGACAGCTTTGGTTTTGAAGTAAACGAAAGTTTAAAAGTAGCTCGAGTAATGATGGACCAGTTTGGTATATCTGCTGATCAGGCATTCACTTTAATCGCACAAGGGCAGCAAAAGGGATTGAATGTCAGTGATGACATGCTTGATAGCTTTTGGGAATACTCCGTATATTTCAAACAGCTTGGCTTTGATGCGGAAAACATGTGGGATGTATTCAAATCAGGCGCAGATGCCGGTGCTTTCAATATGGACAAGGTCGGTGATGCTGTAAAGGAATTCGGCATCCGGATTAAAGATGGAAGCAAAGCAACAGGTGATGCACTTAGCTTTTTATTCCGATCTGACGATTTTGATAACTATATCGCAAAGTTACAAAGTGGCGGAACGAAAACGAAAGAGTTCATGGAGCTGGCTAAAAAAGTCGGTTCTGAGAATGCGGCCGCGTTGGTGCAAGATCTTAACAAAACGGGCGCAGCTTCAGAAAAAGCATTCAAAAGTATTGAGTTTACGATGGGAGCATCCGGTAAATTTTTGGATGACATATCGACCGGGGTACTCACAGGCAAAGATGCCATGCAACAAATCATACAAAAGATTAAAGAAATTGAAGACCCGATGACCCAAACCCAAATGGGTGTGGCTCTTTTCGGGACACAATGGGAAGACCTTGAAACAAAAACGATGCTTGCGCTTGGTACTGTCCGTAAAGAAGCCGACATGACAGCAGATACCCTCGGCAAAATGGACCAAGTTAAATATAATTCTGTCGGTGAAGCGATCGCGGGAATCGGAAGGCAAATTGCAGGTAACATCTTGATTCCCCTCGAAAAGAAAGCGATGCCGGGCATCAATAAGTTTGTGAATAATGCCAAGACGGCTTTCAGTGGTTTTATAAAGCTGATGCAGGGAGATATGGTTGGGTTCCAAGACACCATCACCAAAGGATTCGGACAGGAAAAAGGTTTAGCTATCATTAAGTTTTTTATGAAAATTAAAGATGTAGTCCAAAATATGATTCCGGTCTGGCTCACAGTCTTCAATGGGATTAAGAGTATCGTGGTTCAAATCCTGTCTTATGTATCTCCTTATATCATGTCAATCATAGGGTCGATAACCAAGTGGTGGAAAGAAAACGGTTCAGAACTATTGGCGAATGTCCAGACCGTTTGGAAGGGCATATTTGCTGTTATCCAATTTTTCATGCCACTGATCAAGTTCATTATCGGGTCTGTATTCTCAGCGATTAAAGGCACCATCATGGGAGCGCTGAAATTTATCGGCGGTCTCTTTAAATTCTTTGCTGGTCTTTTCACTGGTGACTTCGGGAAGATGTGGCAGGGGATCAAGGAAATGTTCGTTGGAGCCATTCAGTTTATCTGGAACTTCATGCAGTTGTTGTTCTTCGGAAAGATACTATCCATCTTCAAAAACCTTGTTACTGGCGGAATCGGCCTAATCAAGAATTTCTGGAAATACATCGTTGACGGTTTCAAGAACTTCGGTTCTGCAATCGGAACTGCAGTAAAAAATTTAGGTACAGCCATACTTTCCCGATTTAAAGCTGCGTGGGATGGAGTGGTTAAAACATTCCAATTCTTCCGGAACACAGGTCTTGGAATTATTAAAAGCTTCAGAGCGACCATGCAAGTGCTGGTTGAGGGGATGCGCCAGCGAATATTGAGCATCTTTACGAAGCTCTATCTTACAGCTGTGAAGGTATTCAAGTCCCTTGTAACAGGCGTTATCAATGCTGGTAAGGGTCTCTATAACGGAATCAAAAACATTTTCACCAACACGTTCAACACCTTAAAAGGATTGAACGACAAGATGAAGGCGAATATGATTTCCGCTTGGACGACTGTGAAGAACAAAGCTGTCGAGATATTCAACGCAATGAAGACCACGATCAGCAAGGTGTTCACGGGTATTGTTGACGGTGCCAAAGCGCTGCCAGGCAAGATTGGTTCTGGAATCAAAAGCATGGCCGGAAAAGTGGCAGATGGAATCAAGAAACTGGTCAACAAAATGAATGAGGGCGTAGGAAAAGGCGTGAACGGTGTCATTGGCGGTGTAAACTGGGTACTCGATAAGATCGGTGTAGACAGTAAGGTGCCGAAGTGGTCACCACCTGAATACGCAAAAGGAACGAACTATCACCCGGGCGGTCCCGCAATCGTTGGGGAAAAAGGTCGTGAGCTCATTCATGCCAATGGTCAGACTATGCTTGCTGATGGTGAACAGCTGATCAACCTTCCGCGCGGTGCTTCAGTGCTGCCTAATAAGCAGACAGAAGCTCTCTTAAGTGGATTGCCGGCATATGCAGGTGGTGTGGGCGATTTCATTAAGGATACAGGCAAAAGGGCTTGGGAAGGAACCAAACGCATCGCAGACAAAACTCGTGATGCTGCAGTCGATGTTGGCGGCAAGCTGAAAGATTTTGGTCTTGATGTGTGGGATTATATGTCTGACCCGAAAGCGCTGATGAAAAAAGTATTCGATAAAATCGGTGTCGGCTTCCCTCCAATGGATGGCGGTTTTGGAAAGATTGGAAAAGGAATCATCGATTATATAAAAACGAAGGCAACAAGCTTTGTAGGTAAGAAAATGGACGATACAGGCGGCTTTGATACAAAGAACGTTCCTGGTAATGTCCGCAAATGGATAAAGGCTGCTATCGAAGCCACAGGAGTTCCATCCAGTTGGTTAGGCGGATTGACCACGATCGCCATGAAGGAATCAGGCGGCAACCCTAAAGCAATGAACAACTGGGACAGCAACGCAAAGAAGGGAACGCCTTCGATGGGCCTCATGCAGACCATTAGACCAACATTCGATGCACACAAGATGAAGGGTCATGGTAATATCTTAAATCCTATTGATAACGCAATCGCGGCCATTCGTTATATTAAATCACGCTATGGAAACATCATGAACGTGCCGGGACTCAAGTCGATGTCTCAAGGTGGCCCATACAAGGGTTACTTTGAAGGGGCGAGAGTGGCAGCTAAGCAACTGGCGTGGATTGCTGAAAAGGGTGCTGAATATGTGATACCAACAGACGGAAGCACTCGAGCTCATGAGTTATGGAGGCAGGCGGGAGCAGAGAACGGATTTACGAATCCAGAAGCATTCGGCGCACAGGCAACGGCTATTCTGGCTGATATGCTAAGGGAGATTAAGAGAATGGATCCATCACCTGTTCTTGTTATGGATTCAGATGTTGTGGCTCATAAAATCCACGACAAAGTAAGTCAGTATCAAAATGCACAGAAAAAGACAATCAATTCATTTACTGGGAACGGGGTGGTGCTATAATGTTTCGATTCAAAGGGATTCATGCCAGCAGCTTCCCGTTTCTTACAATAAACAAAATAATTAGGCCGATAATGGCACCGATTTCAAATGTTATTCTTACTGTACCTAAGAGGCCCGGCGGTTATCCTCAAGGAAAAGAAGTTGGGGTAAAGCCTATTTCTTTTGAAGTGACTATTAAAGGAAATGACAGTCAAAACTTATTGATTTTGGCTGATTGGCTGTATTCTGATGATGATGAAGAGTTGGCATTGGACAAAGAAAACGGACGCTTTTATTACGCATCTCTTGATGGAAGTACGGATCTAGACGAAATTGGATCACGGGGAAAAGGGACAATTAATTTCATTTGTTCAGATCCTTACTCCTTCGGGTTACCGAAATCCCTTTCTTCATCTTCAGGGTCATTAAATATGACCTATGACGGTACGGCATTATCATTTCCGAAGTTCAGGATTAATGTAAATCAGTCAACTTCGTTCATCAGTTTGCTAAATTCATATGAAGAAGCCGTGTTGCTAGGTCTCCCTGAATCTGTAGACGTCATTAAGACGGATCAGTTTAAACGGATCTTAACTGATGACCTTAGCAGCTTTACGTCATGGGTGGATGGTTCAGTTGTCGATAATGGCGAAGTGAAGGGAACTATGGTTGCGAACAAATTCCGAGCTAATTCATATGGGACAGGGACCACTTGGCACGGTCCAGCGAAAAAAAGAGCCTTTCCGGGTTCAGCTCAGCTTCAAGACTTTAGAGTGCAGGCTTTCATTTCACAAAAAAGCACATCTCATCTTGAAGTAGGGCGAGTAGAAATTTATCTCCTGGATAGTAACTCAAACATCATCGGCAAGATGCTACTGCGCGACTCCACAACAGGATATAAATACAACTGGGCGCAGGCGCGAGCTGGAAATGAAGCGGATAATTATGTTTTGTATGACGGTTATGGCGATATGGCCGGCACATGGAACGACTTCAGTAATGGAATCATCGAAATAAAAAGAACCGGCAAGGTGTGGGAGTTCTACATTGCCAAAAGAGATGCAGCTGGCAATCATTACGCTCGTAAAAGCACACGTTGGCGGCACACATCTAATAAGTACATGGCGCCATTAGCGCAGATTCAGGTGCACGTCGGGCAGTACGGGACAAATGCGGTAACAACTCAGAGCATTAATACCATCTATGTTGACGAAATTCTTACGCCAGGAAGCAACCAAGTCCCGATTATCGCGAACGATGGTGATGTCATTGAAATTGACCATCATTTTAAGAAAATCACGAAAAACGGTGCGGATTTCCAAGAGGTCCGTGATCCCCGCAGCACTCTTTTTCCGCTAAGAAAAGGGACAAACTCGATACAGGTTTTCCCGCCAAACATCGGAACAGTTGAAATGATCTATCAGGAGAGATGGAAATGATTCTTTTACTCGATCGCCAAAAAGAAATCATTGTTGCTGAACTGAATAATGACGGTTCTGGAGCATGCCCTTATTACGATGATCTTGATGAGGAAAAATTAAATGATGCTTACAGAACATATACGTTTACCGTTCCTGCCAACCATCCTGATTCAAAATATGTAAAGAAAAACGCGGGCGTGGCTATTCCTGACCCTGAAGGAGATTTTTTCGAGTATTTCGTTCAAGACACAGAATACGTATATTCATCTGGCCAAAGGTTTATCAGAGCCACTTGTATGTCGGGCCATCTCGAATTGCTAGGGTTTTTGGTTCGACCTTTCAAGTTAACGGCGACCACTCTTGAAGATGCGCTGAATTATTTCTTGCAAGAAACACGTTGGAGCATCGGTATTGTAGAGTGGTCGGGTGTGAAAGATTTCGCTACTGCTGATTATTTAACGGCTATTGAGGCGATTCATTTACTTCGTGATGAATTCAAAGCAGAATTGAGATTCCGTATCTCCTTTACCGGGCCGAAGATAACCAAAAGGCTCGTAGATTTCTTGCAAAAAAGGGGAACAAATCACGGTAAAGTGGCTGAAGTCACAAAAGACGTAATGGAAATCACCGAAAAGGATTCCATAGAACCTTATACAGCGCTGGTAGGCGTAGGTAAAGCAGGAACCGACGGGAAACCTTTAACCTTTGCAAGCGTGAGTGCGTCTGATAAACCATTAGGTCAAGATTGGATTGGCGATGAAGAAGCTAGAATAAAGTTTGGCATAAACGGTCAGCACAAAACAGGCTTATGGGTTTATCCAGGCGATGAAACCATTACAGCTGCTGAATTGTTGGCCAAAACTCGATTGAAGTTGGCTGAAGTCGTTAAACCTATATACAGCTACGAAGCTAAAATCGTTAACCTTTCTCGTATTCTAGGACTTGAACATGAGTCTTTAAGAATAGGAGATTCTTTTTATATAAAGGATTTTACGAAAGATCCGTTTTTGCTCTTAGAAGTTAGGATTCTCGAATTCAAGCGTTCACAGAGCGATCCTTCTAAGGATGAATGTGTACTCGGTGAATACAGGAAACTCCCCACGAGTATAGACAAGAGATTTTTTGAGATGCAAATAAAGATGCTTAAATCAGAAACGGTTCAAGGGGCACAAGAAAAGGCGAATGCAGCTCAAGTTGCGGCTGTGTCTGCGGCAGCCCTAGATGCGGAGGAAAAAGCAGCTACCGCTAAATCAGAGGCGATATCCTACACAGATAACAAGCTAAATGATTACGTGACAGCATCCACTTACAACATAGATATTTCAGAAATCCAAGATCAGATCGATGGGAACATCACGTCATGGTTTTATGATCACGTACCTACGCTGAGTAATGAACCAGCGAACCTTTGGGCAACCGTTGAAGAAAAAAACAACCATCTGGGCGACCTTTTCTATAACAACATCACTGGATATGCTTATAGGTTTATGGTAAATGATGCAGTGTATTCTTGGACGCAAATTAAAGACACCGATGTAACCAAAGCGTTAGCAGATGCTGCAGCCGCCCAAGATGCGGCAGACAGTAAACGGCGGGTATTTGTGGTTCAGCCGGTCGCTCCATACGATGTCGGCGATTTATGGGCGAATGGGCAAACAATCTATAGAGCCATTACCTCTAAAGCAGAAGGAACCTCTTTCAGTTCTGCGGATTGGACTAAAATCGGCGACGTCACAAGCCAAAATACTGCTTTAGACACAACAAATGTCAACGGCACTTCGGCAGCCGCAGTTGCAACAGGAGCGGCAGCTGGAAAGACAGCTAACGATAAGATCGTGGCAGAAGTCGGAAGTGGGACATTAGAAACAACAACCGGCGCTCAAGCGAAGGCGACAGCAGCACGCACAGCGGCGGAGAATTTCGCCAAGAATGCTTCCAACATCGCGTCGGGTATTATCGACGTGTCAGCTGTCGCTTTGCAAACAGCGGCAAATGGAGCGCGAATACGTTGGGATGGCGTAAATGGTTTAGTTCAATACGATGCTGCAGGAAACACAGTCATGCAACTAGGATTGAATGGCTCAGCGAAGTTTGCGGGGGATATCTCAGGCTCAACAGGGACGTTCACTGGTAAAATTTCCACTTCTGGAACATTTGGCTCTGTGGAAATTGAAAACGATTATATTGAGAGCCGGGACACAGCCGGGACAGAAATCACGGAAATATCAAGTGGAAAGGTTTTTGCTTACAAAGAAAATTCCACATATCGATATGACGGAACGTATTATTCCGAAATGCTCATTTATCAAAAAACGAAAAAATCTTCCGGTAAAATACCAGAATACGCTTCTGTATCACCGGGGCAAATGACAATGACACAACGGAATGAGGACACTGGTAAATTATTAAGAAGCGCGGCTTATCGACCGGACTTTGCCAATTTGGATTATTATCCGACAGCGGGATCATTTATTCAGAACGCCGGAACAATGGAACCGTGGGGGTATCGATCCATCGAATACGACCCAGCTGTAAACGGTAAATATAAATTTTGGTCCAATTATGAAGCCCGCATGATGGAAACGAAAGAATATAACGCAGCCGGAACCGCAGTAGATTACGAGGTTCAAGTGGATCCGCGGGGAATTAGCTTAATCCGGACAGGTGTGACGAATAGGATCGTGACAGATGCGGACGGAAATTTGTTCTTTAATATCACTTCAGGTAAAAAGGCTGATTTCAGCGGTTCAGAAATAAAGACTACTGGAAAGTTATCAGCAGGCTCAGCAGACATCACTGGAGCGTTAACGATCGCTCAGACAGCACGAATCACCGGACTGGAAACCGGTAAAGTAGGAACTTCTGCGGTCGATCAAAACATTGCCACCACTGCGCCATTACATGGATATGCGGTCAATTTCAAGAACGTTAAAGCTGTACCTCCAAGCAGTGTTTCCATAACACCTACTAGTCAGAACAACTTAAATGTTGATGTGATTGATATCGACGAGTATGGTTTTTGGTTTTATATCAAAGGAGCTGCTGGAACGGCATTTCGATATTGGCGTGGATTATATACCGCCTAAAGGAGGGGTTTGATGTTAAGGAAATTTGAAGGCAACGAAGTTACTGTCCAATGCAACAATCCCCGTTGTGAAAATATTTACGTTCACATTGTTCCTGAGGATTTTCAAGTGACGTACAACGATGAATTTGGGCTGTATGAACCTTTTAAGGTTCAATGTGACCAATGCTCGACTTGGGAGTTTTTCGTAATGGACTTTCCTGATATACCAGATGAACATGAAGATCCTAATACGCTTTATAAAGAGTTAAATCAGAGGAAGTACGTTCGCGACCTGATGAAAAAATATGTGATTTAAGGAGCTGGGGATTTGGAAAGACCAAGCGTAGACCACTTGCAGGGAATCATTAATAAACTGAGGCACAAGATCGGTGTCCTCGTTGTTGAAAACGCAGCCTTATTGCAATCAGTTGATGAATTGGATATTGAGGTACAGAAGAAAGATGCGATCATCGTCGATTTAGAAAGCAAAATTAAGGAACAAAAGGCGGTGGTGTCGAAATGATTTGATTGCAGTTGTATCTTAGCTGAATAGTATTGAGACGCGCACGGCCAATTTGGTCGTGCTATTTTATTGGAGGTGCAGAGATGCCATATAATGATAAACCATTGAAAACAAACGGCATGAGAGCAGTGCCGCAAGGATTTGAACCTGCAAAAGATGAGTGGAAAGTAAATACCACAACCGACCTTGGTAACGGTCGAGCTGGCATTGACCAAGTGCTTTATGGAAAGAAAGCTGACGGTTCATTTGCACCTATTAATATTGGTACAAATGGAGAAATGCTTACGTCAGTTACGGGGAGTATGCTTGCACAAACAAAAACAAATGCCGATGCTGTCGGTGGAGTTTTAACCTTTTCCCAAAACATCAACTATATCGAAATTCTGAACAGAGACACAGTGAATGACGGTATTTTTACAGTAAATGGTCTTGCTATCCACGTTCCAAAAGGGCAGCCGTTTACTAAAACAGGTGTACAAGGTACGATTGGTAAAACGGTAACGGTCACAGGATCTACGTCATACGTTGTGAATCAGTATGTGTAAGGAGGTTTCAGTATGGGATATGTAGGAAATGGAAACCAAATTATACAGATAGATAACTCGGAAATTAAAACTCAGTTGGTAGAGAATTTGTCATTTCAAAATCAAACTGATTTTGTGGAAACATTAAAAAAACTTAGCAGTTTGAAAAAAAACATGACCCTTGAAGTGGTGTATGGAACACAAAGACAATTTCGGGTTCATGCAAAACATAGCGAAACACACGCTTCAACAAGAACATTTCTAAAGGATGCTAATGACGATTTTATTATTGATTATGGCACTTACTATGGAGCCGTTACGAAACTAGATGCACAAACCAGTGCGTTCAACTATTTGTCTAGTACTGGAGTTTTTACTACTGCATCTGCTCCTCATTATTGGACTGCGGAAATCGGTGCAACAATTTCAGGTGCATTTACTGGAAAGAGAATTGACTTTACTTCGTGGGAGGAAAATAGAGGGGGCATTTGGGAATTTGTACTTGATGAGGGAAAGCCGTCAGAACAAAGAAAAACTATAAGTGTTTGGGCAGCAACAGCGATTGTAAAACAGAAAACTTTATTTGATAATCTCCAAGAAACAACGCATACCATTAAGGGTATATTTAAAGGCGCAGATCCTTTAAACCCCCCATCCGTGGCTCCAGCTAGAGGTTGGGTTTACTTCGGCAACACACGACCACAAGATACTTTGCGAACTTTTTACGAATTTAATGAGAGCTTCACTGTAAATAAGTTACATGACGTTGAATATAGTGCGTCAAATAAAGAACTTGCCATAGAGATAAAGCCAGAAGGAAGCGGGGCTTTACACCAATTTGTTCCAGAACACAATGCCACAGGTACCGCATTTAAAGTGATGGAGCCGATTTTAATGGCTGACGGTAAAGTCGTTGAATGGCTAAGTAATTCTTTTGTTCGCAATGTTGAAGTTATCCAGTTGATACAAAAAGTAAGAGGGTATCACACATCTGATATGGTTAATGCGTTATTGGAAATCACACAGTATCACACCATTAAAGAAGGTGTATGTGTTCACGATACCAAAATAGAGTTTTTACGAAATACAGATGTTAAATATGGTTACGGTGTTATGATTCCGTATTGGACAACGTTCGGAAAAAAAATAGTGAGTAGTACTGACAAAATATATACAGTTAAAACAGATAACAGTAAAGAGTATTGGTCAGAGTCAAATACGAAATCGTTTGTAATTGTGAATGATGTAGATTCAGATGAAAGAAAAGACTTAGCCTTTGCTGTCACAATTGAATACTTCTCAAAATCCATGAGAAAAGGCGAACTCGGCATTGGAAACCCTTTTACTTGGATTGAACATAATCCAACTCGTGGAAAATTGTATTTCGCAAGTATGCAGAACGCTATCATTCCAGCAGGTTATATTTGGCGCATAAGATCCAAACGGCTAACTACCTATTTACCAGAAGTAAGTAATACTATTAAGTAACAAACGGCGTTCGATAGCTGTACACTAATACCCATTAAAAAGTATTAATGTACACTAAAAAACCACCTGACTATTGGGTGGCTTTCTCGTATAACGTTGCTTCATTCATTTCTAAAAAGCAATACAAGTGATACCAGCAACCGTCACCTTTCGTTCGTATAAAATGGCTTTCGTGTTCACTTTCGTGGTCAATCACTTCCGAACAATGAGCGCACTCGATCAATTCAAACTTTTCCATGCTGTCAGCCTCCTTTTTGTATAGTTCATGATATGTGGGCAATTACTGGGGAATGCAGGTACACATGAAAAAAATATACATTTGTGTGTATTGGTAATTATTCGGAAGTAGCATACAATTATCTCCATAGGAGGAGATGCTGTTTGGCTACTAAACGAGTGAACATCACAGTTGATCCAGAGACACTTGATGAATGGTACAGACTTGCTGGAAGAAAAGGCATGAAGTTCTCAACTTGGATTCAAGTCATGATGGAAGAATTCATCGAAGAAGAACGAATGATTGAAGAATACAGACAGAAAAAGCGGTCAGAATCTTGATCGCTTTTTACTTTGTTGTGTCACTATCGGATGTGTACGAATAGCCACAAACCCTTATAAATAGCGGTTTATCGGCATTTATGGATACCCGATTGTTACGGAGTTCGTATCTAACATAAGGAAACACTCCATAAAACGAAAAAAGACCACTCTGAGATCATTCAGAATGGTCTTTTTCTTTTATCTGCAGCAGGTCACCAGGAGTCACATTCAGATATACACATAGGCGATGCAGCAGATCGCGGGGATACGCTTTATTTTCATCGTTATACAACTGGCGAACCGATTCAAACCGGTAATCAATATCCCGAGCCACTTGCCTGATTGAAAGGCCGCGCTTATCAAGTATCTCTTTTAATTGCGAATGGACATTGCCCATCCAATCACCTCCACCCCTTAATTATAAGCGACACAAAAAAAGTGTCAATTATATCTTGACCCAATTTTCGTGTCGTGATACTATTCTGTTATAGTTCGACACGAAAAGCGTGTCAAAAGGGGATGAAAGTATGATTTTGTCGGAGGTTTGGTCCGCGTACAAGGATGACAAGAAAATTGAGGGATTCTCTGATTACACGATGAGAGCTTACGGTATTCAGGTCAGCTTACTCATTAGACATTTTGGCGATGTATCGATAAGCGACATCTCACTGCTAGATCTTAAACGGTATTTAGCTAAGGATGCTGACCGCCTAAAGCCATCAACTATTGGAAGCAGGGTAAGGTTTATGCGCTCTCTATTCAAGTGGGCCCATAACGAGGGAGTAATTACTGCTAATCCTGCTGCTAAGCTTAAAGAACCTAAAGAAGGCAAGCGGGTGCCAAAATTTATAGCAGAAGAAGATATTGAACGGATTCGCGAAGGTGCTCGTGGTCCAATGGAAAAAGCCTTAGTTTGTTTGCTTTATGCTACCGGATGTCGTATTGGCGAAGTTCATCTAATGAATAAGAATCACATCCACTGGGAGGACCGATCTCTCATCGTTCTTGGTAAGGGTAACAAAGAACGTGAAGTTTACTTTGACACCAAAACATACCTGTGGTTAAAAGAATACATCAACTCGAGAACGGACGACTGCGAAGCATTGTTCATTACCGAGCGCAGACCATTCAGAAGAGCACAAATACACTCTTTGCGGCGTGTGGTAAAGCGTATAGCCAAAAGAGCAGGTGTGAAGGTGAACATATACCCTCATAAATACCGTCACAGCTTTTGTACGCACTTGATGGATCGTGGAGCTCCGATCGAAGTGATCAGCAGTTTAGCAGGTCACCAGAAGATAGAAACAACCCGCATATATGCAGCCCTCAGCGGTGAGAGGAGGCGGGAAATGTATAGAAAGTATTTTTGAAGAGCCTATATGGCTCTTTTTATATTAGGAGGGGTCAATTATGCCAGGAGCTGAAGTTAAAGTTGCACAAGAAATCGCAGCCAGTCAGAATGCGTGGGCAGTCTTGTTTATCATTTTGTTTTTTGGTGTCTTATGGGGATTTAAGCAGCACACCCAAAAGCAAGAAGCCCTTCATACTGACAGACAAAACAAACTGGATCAAATTCATCAGGAATCACGACAAGAGGCGAGAGACAGAGAGAAGGCTCTACTCGTGGTTATTGAAAGGCAAAACGAAACATTGGACAAGCAGGGGGAATCGCTTGAGAAAATTAACGAAACGCAGGAAAGGATTCATCTGCGGCTGGATAAACTGGAAGCGCGGTTTGACAGTGCAATGGACTTTAAGCATCGAAACTTTATCGAAATGAAACCGGAGCATTTCAGAGGAGGGCAATCATGAAATTAGTAGTGATTATTAATGGCGGCCATGGTGGAAGAGATAAGGACGGTAATCCCGTTACGCCTGGGAAGAGAAATCCAGACGGCAGCTTATTGGAGTTCGACTTTAACAATCCGACAGCTCAGTATTTAGGAGCTTGCTTAGAGCAGTTTGAAAACGTGGAGACCCATTTTGTTTATGATCAGAGCGGTATGACTGATACACCGTTAAAAACCCGGACGGATAGAGCGAATGAAATTTACGCACGAAACAAAGGAAAAGAAGACGTCACTGTTATTTACGTATCGATTCATGCAAATGCGGACGGTAAGCCCGGATGGACAGATGCAAACGGCATAGAAACTTATGTTTATAACATGAAATTGGATGAAGCGGTTCAGCTCGCTTCGCATGTTCAGAACAGTCTAATCCGGGAAACAGGTCGACGAAATCGCGGTGTTAAAACTAAGGATCTTCACGAAACCAGAGAAACTCACATGACAGCAATTTTAGTTGAAGCGGGCTTCATGACCAACAAAGAAGAGTGCGAGCTGCTTAAATCGGATGCATATCGTCGAAAGGTAGCGGCCGCAATCAGCGAAGGCGTAAGCCAGACTTATAAGCTGAAGAAGAAAGAAATAAAAAAGGAGGCAGCAACAGTGAAACAAGATCAAACCCAAATCGTTAGTCCATTTGCGAAAGAAGCGCATGCCTGGGTGAAGGAAACCGGTATCTCAGACGGCAGCCGGCCGCAAGATCCAGTCACTCGCCAAGAAGTATGGGTTATGCTGCATAATATGAAAAAGGGAGAGAAGTAATATGGACTTCACGAACGAATTTGTGCCGTATGTGGCACTGGCTGTGATCTTGTGGGCAATCAGAGAAACAAAAAAGGTCAGTAACAAATGGATTCCCATTCTCGCTGTGGTGCTGGGCATCGGGTATGCGTTTTGGGAGGAAGGGAACCTAACCCCTCTCATCCTGCTGAAAGGCGCTCAGTACGGCTTGCTGGCTGTCGGAAGCGTAGCTGCAGTCAAATACTTCTTAGAAACACACAAACCATATAAAAACTAACATAAAGCCCTGATTCCGTCACTGGAGTCAGGGCTTTTTTCTGTATGGATAATCCACTTTATAACCGTACTCCTTTATCCATGGTAGTTCCTGAATATCATCCTCTACGATCCGCAGGCATTGCGGACAATAAAACCTTTCAATGTTTCTCCCCATATGTACATCATACCCAACAATTAGACGAGCCAGGTTCTTCTTTCGGCCAGTGCGCAGGCAGTAATCACATTCCCCTAATTCTTCTTTATCCATATCTCTTCAATCCTCATTTCAAGCACTTCTGCAATTCTAAAGGCTACTGGCAGCGTAGGCAGCGATTTGCCTTTTGATAATAAAGTCATAGTCGTTAAACTGATGCCGGCTTTCCTTGCTACGAAACCCTTTTTTATGCCTCTTTCTTTCAGTATGCTCTCCATAATACATTCCAAATCCATATCATCATCACCCATAAAAACAGTTCGACGAAAAAATAATCAGTCCTCTTTTTATTTTTTCAAGAGGGACAGACAAGTGACAAGTTCCTGGCCCATAACCTGATATCACAACCGGATGAATAGCCGAATTGAACAGCCGGAAGTGGGTCGTTATTTATGAGCCGGGTGCCGGCTATAGATAGCGGTTGCCGAATTTGCTTTAGTGGCGGGGTAAAAGAGAAGAATTCGGAGTGCTGTTTTGTTGGGACTATTACTACGTAATACCAAAGGAGGCGGTGGTGCGGATGATATTTGAGATCGTGTCATCAGCAGTGTTCGGATCAGTGGCGGGATATGGATATTTAAAAAATAACGGAATCACAAATGATGCAGCAAAATTGCAGAGGATTTTTCGCAACTGTGGGCTGACCGTAAAAGAGCAAGGGAAGGAAGGGAAAGTGACCAAAGAAGTTCACTTGTACAGAAAGAAAAAAGAGGACTGGGGGACTGAATACGTATTTCGGATTCCATTAGGATTATCGTTCAATGATTTCCAGAACAAGATTGATAACATCAGAGATGGATTGAACAACAAAAAGAAAGTGCTGGATATCGGCTTGAAAGACATTAAGGCCATTGATTTTAAGAAGGATATTCCGAAACAAATTAAAGGTTTGCTCAAGAAAAAACCTACTCAAAAAGAAGTGGACCTGTCTTATGACGGCATGCTCAGGGTGAAGGTTTACAACAAAGCGATGGAGAGTTACCTGGAGTATGAAGAAGTGAAAAGGAATGGCTGGAAAGTGCCGATTGGCGTTGATCGTTTAGGAAGAATTGTTTATCAAGATTTCGATGCCGAATATTACGTATTAGTCGCAGGTTCTGTTGGTGGCGGTAAATCGAATGCGGTCAACTTAATTACATCACATTTTCTTTTCACTCAGCCTGAAAACATAAAGCTTGCCTTGATCGATTTAAAAATGGGGATGGAGTTAGGACCATATGAGAACTGTAAGCAAGTGATTGGTTATGCGGAGCACCCTGAACAAGTGCCGGCAGTATTAGATAAAGTTGAGTCATATATCATGGCAATGAGCAAACGATTGAAAGCTCAGGGATACCGCAATGTGATTGAAGCAGGCATAAAAGAAAGGCTATTCCTTATCATTGATGAAATTGCAGAGCTTTCACCAGACGAAGAAGCAGAGAAGAAAGCCAAAAAAGGTGAAGATCCAACAGCCAAAGATATAAAGGAGTTTGCATGGAACAAAATTAATCACATTGCTCGCCTTGGAAGGGCGTGGGGAGTAAGGATTGTAAGCGCAACGCAGCATCCTATTCAGGAGTGCATTCCTAAGTATTTAAAGCGTAACTCAGATGGCCGCTTGTGCTTTCCAGTTGAGGATGAAGTAGCCTCACGAGTGGTATTAGGCACAGCGGGTGCCGAAAGTCTTCCCGACATAAGCGGCAGGGGATTATATAAAAAGGGAGCAAATATCACCGAGGTTCAAACATTCCGGATATTAAACGAGACCATAGACAGAGCGATAAAGCCGAATCTTGTTCGGAAAGAGAAAGCGAGGCATTCTGTTGCTGACATCCAGAGAGCAGAGAGAGGAACAGATACTCTTGTCTTTGAAGAAGCTTGATTTCTTAACAATAGATCAGATTCAACGGATACATGGTATTGCAAGTGAACGGCATGCCAGGGGCGTTTTAAAAAAAATGGAGCATTACCTCGCTTCTTTTAGAGAAGGTAAAAAGTATTATTATCTTAACAAAGAAGGTCGTGAGCGGATTGGCTGTGAAAAGGTAAGAAAGAAAACACTGCAAGCTAAACATTTTATCATTCGTAATGAAATATACATCGCCTTCGGCCAGCCTGACACATGGAAAAACGAAATCAAGCTCGGCACTAAAAACACAGGGCATTTTATCTGTGATGCGTGGTTTAAAGTAGAAAATCAGCATTACTGTGTTGAAGCTGATTACACTCAAAAAATGAGCGAGAATCGTAAGAAAATCGACCGTTATAAGAAATTCAGGGAAACAGGTGTATTTCAGAAGAATTACGGTCATTTCCCCGAGCTCATCTGGATCACCACGACCGAGTATAGGAGGCAGCAGCTGAAAAAAATGTGTGATGGGTTGACGTGTGAGGTGTTCACGATAGCTGACTTTAAATAAAAGGAGAGATAACGATGAATGATCTTTATGCCTTGGCAATTCCGAAACAAATTGCAGATATTTGTGAAGAAACTGGCATCGAAATTAATCGCTTATTGATTATGGCTTCAGCGTATTTAAAAGAAGCAATTGAGGACTACATGAAATACGATGATGACGGAATGCTCACAGAGATCGGAATCACTCTAGATGAAGCGGTGTTATTTAAATGTGCAGCTGAAAAAGAAATACAAAAAGTGAGAGAATCGTGAGATGAGATTTAAAGTTACATCACCTTATGGCGCATGGGAGGAGTTTAGGGAGCGTGCTCACACCGGAATAGACTTGGCAACACCGCAGGGCACCGATTTATTCAGCCCAATCAGTGGAGTGGTAGAGCGCATAGTCGATTATGGCAGCGAGAATATAGGCAAAGGAATAATCATCGAAACAAACGATCATCAGCACGTAATATTAGGACATCTGAGCGAGGTGAAAACAAAGATAGGAGAACACATCGACATAGGTGATTTAATCGCCAAAACAGGCAATACAGGGCACGTAATCGGAAATGGCCATCTGCATATAGGAATGAAAGACAGCGCTGGCCACTTTATCAACCCCCAGCCGGTCGCAGACATTGTGAACCAGTCGAATGTTTGGGATAGCGTGAAAGAGTTTATCTTTACCCCCCTATCCCCATTAGGCGAATTGCTAAAGGATTATGGAATGAGCATCGGATTTCATATGGTCGGCAGCGAGATTTTCTTCCTAATTCCAGCCGTTCTGTTGTTACTGTTCAGAATGATGATCGGAAAGAACTTTACATCAGGTTGGGTATTGCCATTGTTGTACGCCTTTTTCGTCACTAAAAACATAGGAGCGTGAGCATCATGTTTAGACAGAAAAAAGAGAAATTTGAGAGCTTAGGCACGATCAGTCAGTTTATGAATCGTGAGCATGAAAAGAAAGCACAAGAAAAAAGGGAAAGCCGCAGAGCTAACAAATTCGCTGCAGCAACCACAGCATCCATCCCATTCATGGCCCTGGCACCAAAAGCATTTGCTGCAGAATTACCTTCTACTGTTGTAACGGCTGCCACTTACTCGCCGGATGCTATCACTACAGCTGGAGGAGCAGTGATTGGTAAAGCGGCATTGTCTACAATCATGCATATGTTGGACCCTGTTATTTCCTTATTAATAGTTGTCTCTTTCCCTGTAGCATCTGCCATGATTTTATTCAAACTTTTCATGGGATTCTTCATCGATCAAGGGCAAGTTTGGGAAGGCATTGGTCGAATCTCACTTGTATACATTCTCATTCAAATGTTCCCAGTCTTCTCTGGAATTCTAAAAACAATGGGTGGAGTTGTATAAAAAAATGCCCTCATTTAGAATGAGAGCAGAAAATAAGGAGGATGACCACTATTGACCACATAATTGACCACGCCATTTATTCGCATAGAACTATATAATCAAATCGGTCAATGGGAATATTAAAAAATAGGGAAAAACTACTTGAAACAAATCAACATATTCTCTATAGTTAAGGTGGTAAAAGCGACGTGAAAACGCTTAATCTATGATATCAATCATGTACGATGATTGACTAAACTTTAGAGGTGACATTAATGGGAGGTAAACAAATGACAGCCCAAAATTCAGCAGACCAAACTTCCGAAAACGAAGAACAGCAAGAACACAACAACGTGCTCACAGCCACACAATCCGTAATTGCCGAAGCGCTTGACAAGCTAGGCTATTCCGATGAAGTGTACGAGCTGTTAAAAGAGCCGATTCGAATGTTAACGGTTCGCATTCCAGTGAAAATGGATGATGGCAGCACAAAAATCTTTACAGGCTATCGTTCACAGCACAACGATGCGGTTGGTCCCACTAAGGGCGGAGTTCGTTTCCATCCGAGCGTAACTGAAACAGAAGTTAAAGCTCTATCTATCTGGATGAGCTTAAAAGCAGGTATCGTTGACCTGCCATATGGCGGAGGTAAAGGCGGCATCATCTGTGATCCAAGAACGATGTCCTTCCGCGAACTTGAGCGTCTGAGCCGCGGATATGTCCGTGCTATCAGCCAGCTCGTTGGACCGACAAAAGATATTCCAGCACCTGACGTGTTCACGAACTCACAGATCATGGCATGGATGATGGATGAGTATAGCCGCATCCGCGAGTTTGATTCTCCGGGCTTCATTACAGGGAAACCTTTAGTTCTTGGCGGATCTCACGGACGTGAAACAGCTACGGCAAAAGGTGTGACAATCTGCATCAGGGAAGCGGCGGCAAAACGCGGCTTTAATCTGGTTGGAGCGCGCGTAGTCGTTCAGGGATTCGGAAATGCCGGAAGCTTTTTAGCAAAATTCATGCATGACGCAGGAGCTAAGATCATCGGAATTTCAGACGCTTACGGGGCTCTTCATGATCCTGAAGGCCTGGATATTGATTATCTGCTAGAGCGCCGTGACAGCTTTGGAACGGTGACGAAGCTATTCAAAGATACGATCACTAATAAAGAGCTTCTTGAACTTGACTGTGATATCCTCGTTCCGGCAGCCATAGAGAATCAGATAACGGAAAAGAACGCACACAATATTAAGGCATCAATCGTCGTTGAAGCAGCGAATGGACCGACAACACTAGAAGCGACAAAAATCCTTACCGAAAGAGGCGTTCTTCTTGTTCCGGATGTACTTGCAAGTGCAGGCGGTGTTACTGTATCTTATTTCGAATGGGTACAGAACAACCAAGGATACTATTGGACAGAAGAAGAAGTCGAAGCCAAGCTTGAACAGGTCATGGTAAAATCATTTGAGACCGTATACACGACTTCTATGAACAGAAAAGTGAACATGCGCCTTGCAGCCTATATGGTCGGCGTAAGAAAAATGGCTGAAGCATCGCGCTTCCGCGGTTGGGTATAATATTTTGCAAAGGGAAATCTCCTGTCATATAATGATGGGAGATTTTTTATTATGGAATCAGACAGAACGAATAGGCATTAACAAACGGAGTGGATAAGCATGATTTATGACGCGGTCATCATTGGAGGCGGACCTTGCGGGCTGGCTGCAGCGCTTTCTTTGCAAAAACGTAACATCTCAAACATCATTATTGAAAAGGGAAATATTGCAGACACTATTTATCGCTATCCGACACATCAGACGTTTTTCAGTTCGGCAGAAAAGCTGGAAATCGGCGGTTTTCCCTTTGTTCACGAAGAGCGCAAGCCAAGAAGGATTCATGCCCTCACATATTACAGAGAAGTGGTAAAGCGGAGCGGGCTTACTATCTCAAGCTTTGAAAAAGCATTTAATATCAAACGCTCGGATAAAGGCTTTATTGTGCTGACAGAAAAAGAAGATGGCACATTAAGAGAATACCGGTGTAAAGCTGTTATTATCGCCACAGGGTATTATGACAATCCTAACCGTCTAGGCGTGCCGGGAGAAGACTTGCCTCACGTTTTTCATTATTTTAAAGAAGGCCATCCTTATTTTGATAAAGATGTTGCGGTTATCGGAGGAAAGAATTCTGCGATTGATACGGCACTTGAACTGCAAAAATGCGGAGCCAGGCCACATGTCTTTTACCGCGGCGAAAGTTACAGCCCAAGTATCAAGCCCTGGGTGCTTCCTGATTTTGAAGCACATGTGAAGGGCGGCACGATCGGGATGACATTTAACAGCGAAGTGATCTCTATTGAAAAGAATGGTATCCGGCTGAAAACAGAGGGCAGCGAGCATTTCTATTCTTGCGACTATTGCTTTGCCATGACAGGCTATCATCCAGACCACAAATTCCTTAAGAAAATCGGCGTTATGATTGATGCTGAGTCCGGGAGACCGGAATGCAACCCTGAGACGATGGAAACAAATGTAGAGAATTTTTTCATCGCAGGGGTCATCGCTGCAGGTAACAACGCGAACGAAATCTTTATCGAGAACGGCCGTTTCCATGGCGATTTGATAGGAAATTGCCTGCAGGACCGGCTGGTTAAAGGTTGAGTGGTTCTGATCGCAATGGTTCTTGTACAATGTTTTGGCTACCATTTTCTTGGTTGTAAACACGAGGTCACAGGGAAGTAAAAGATGGTTTTGTTTATCGGCTTAGTTTTGATTAACATTTTCTTCGAAGCAAACACGGGGTGCGGTACCGGACCCCGCTGCGGGACGCAAGGAAGTAATAAAACAACACCACACCGGTTTCGGCCGGTGTGGTGTTGTTTTATTGGTCGAAGAGCTGCTGAAGGGAAGTGCGGTCGCTTGTCATTTCGAGTGCGACCATCAGTTTCAGTCTTGCTTTTTGGCCGTTTAGTCCGTTGGAGAAGATAAGCCCAGCTTCTTTCAGCTTTTTACCCCCGCCTTCATATGAGTAGATATCTTGAACGATGCCGTTAAAGCATCTAGATACGAGAACAACAGGCTTTCCTTCAGAGATTAGACGCATCAGTGAAGGTACAGTGCCTGGAGGGAGATTTCCTTGTCCTAGTGCCTCGATGACAAGGCCGTCGATCCCTTTTGCTGCGTTCTCAATCAATGTGCCGTCCATCCCTGCATAAGCTTTTAGTAAAAGAACTTTTTTGGAGAGGGCAGTGATACTGATGCATGCGCTTTTTACAGGAGTATGATGAAAGAACACCCCACGCTTTGTTACGATGCCGATCGGACCGTATTGCGGGCTCTGGAATGTCGCGATGTTGCTTGTATGTGTTTTCGTGACATTTTTTGCAGTATGGATTTCTTCATTAAACACAACGAGCACACCTTTTCCTGCTGACTGGTCGCTCGCAGCAACTTTTATTGAAGAGATAAGATTATATGGCCCATCAGAGCCATGTTCGTTGCTCGATCTCATCGCTCCGGTAACGATGACAGGAACAGATGTCTTAAGAATAAGGTCGAGCAGGAATGCGGTCTCCTCTAGTGTGTCCGTGCCATGGGTGATCACAACGCCGTCAAACGCATCTTGATCCAGCCGTTTTTGAATAAATTTCCCCAGGTCAAGCATGTGCTCTGGTGTGACATGAGGTGATGGTACATTGAGGAAATTTTCGGAAGAGATATGTGCCAGTTCCTCAAGCTCTCTAACCGTGTTCTCAAGCGGATGGCTGTTCTGAGTATTGACGCCGCCATTTTGTTTATCTTCAGCCATAGCAATCGTGCCGCCAGTATGAATAAGCAGTATATGTTTCAAATTGTGCGCTCCTCCCAACAAGTGTTTCCTATTCATAAGTTATCATGTTACGATAAGGAAAAACAATGGAAAGAAGGGGAAACATGCTGGCGGTTATCTCTGCGGCAGTGGCTCCTGCTATTGCTTTATTATCCTTTTTTTATTTAAAAGATAAATATGAAACTGAACCATTATCGATGGTAGTTAGAGTTTATTTGTTCGGCTTGCTGCTTGTTTTTCCTGTTATGGTTCTTCAATATGGATTTGAAGAAGAGCTTCATATTGCCGGATGGGTAAAAGCATTTTTTGTGAGCGGGCTTTTTGAGGAATTCTTGAAATGGTTCCTCGTTTTTTACTCGGCATATTTGCATGCGGAATTCAATGAACCTTATGACGGAATCGTTTATTCAACAGCCCTCTCGCTTGGATTTGCCTCGTTAGAGAACGTATTTTATCTTTCGACATATGGCATACAGGAAGCATTTTGGCGGGCGCTGCTCCCCGTCAGCGGGCATGCGCTTTTTGGCGTGATTATGGGCTATTATTTAGGCCGTGCTAAATTTTCCCGCGGCAAAAAACAGAGGATGCTGCTGCTTTTATCTCTTTTTCTTCCCGCTTTGCTGCACGGAGTATACAATTATATCCTCATGACGGCACAAGAAGACATGTTTTTAGCGATCATTCCATTCATGGTGTTTTTATGGTGGCTGGGACTTCGCAAAGTAAAGCTCGCCAACGAAAAACGTGTAGCCTATTTATCGCGCCAATAAAAAAGGCAATTCCTTTTTATAAAGGATTGTCTTTTTTTATTGGCTTTTCCTTTTCCTGTATAAAATAGCGAGTATTACAAAAGATACAACTATGATTCGTTAATGAGAAAAACTTACAGGAGGCAGCGCGGATTATGAAAAACAAATGGAAGTACATAAAGTACTCAGCAGCAGCTATCATGCTTTGTGCAGGCATTTTTTCAGTAAGCGCCAAAGATAAGGCTCATGCATTTTCTCCACAGGTCATCCAGAAAGGGGCGACAGGTGATGATGTGATTGAGCTTCAGTCACGTTTGCAGCATCTGAGCTTTTATACAGGACCAATCGATGGGGTGTTTGGATGGAGGACGTACTGGGCTCTAAGGAACTTCCAGTATGAGTTTGGTCTTCCGATTGACGGGCTCGCAGGACAAACAACAAAAAATAAGCTTGTTAAAGCAACTAAATTTGATAAGCAGTGGGTAGAAAAGCAAATCCAATCTGGCAACAAATTCACGACATATGGCGGGGTCGCCAAAGAAAAGCAAGTAAAGCAAAAGAAAGGAGCACCCGCAAAAAAGGGTGCTGCTCCAGCTCCTAAAAAAGCAAGAACAGAAATTAAACCTGCAAGAAACATTCCTGACGGCTATTCGCAAAACGATATTAACTTGATGTCAAATGCTGTTTATGGCGAAGCGCGAGGAGAGCCTTATATCGGACAGGTTGCCGTTGCGGCAGTCATCATCAACAGGGTTGAGGATGCTGCTTTTCCAAATACGGTATCAGGAGTAATCTTTGAACCTGGCGCTTTTACAGCGGTGGCAGATGGCCAGATTTACTTGACGCCAAATAAGCAAGCCAAAAAAGCAGTGATGGATGCCTTGAATGGCTGGGATCCGACAGGAGAAGCACTTTATTACTTTAATCCTGATACTGCGACTAGCAATTGGATCTGGGGAAGACCGCAAATCAAGAAAATTGGAAAGCATATCTACACGAATTAATAAAGAGGTGAAAAGCATATGATTCGTACTATACTGCTCGTCCTGCTGCTCATAGCCGTGGCAGGGACTGGATATTGGGGCTATACAGAAAATCAAGAAAAGAACGCCATTCGTATTCAAGCAGAAAACAATTACCAGCGTGCATTCCACGATCTGAACTTTCAGATGGATGCTCTTCATGACAAAATTGGCCAGACATTGGCCATGAGCTCGCAAAAGCAGCTTTCACCGGCTCTTGCACAAGTGTGGAGGCTGACAAACGAAGCACATACGAATGTCGGGCAGCTTCCTCTGGCATTAATGCCTTTCAACAAGACAGAAGAATTTCTTTCGAAGGTAGGAGAATTCAGCTACCGGGTTGCGGTACGCGATCTGGAGAAAAAGCCGCTCTCAGACCAAGAAACTGAGACATTGAAAACCTTATATAAAAACTCAAACGAGATTCAGAACGAACTGCGGAAGACTGAATCAATCGCGCAGGAAAAAGATCTGCGATGGCTCGATGTTGAAATGGAACTCGCAAAGAGCGATAACCCAAAGAAGAGCACAATCGTGGATGGCTTTAAAACAGTTGATCAATCGATGACTGGGTACAGTGATGTAAACTTTGGACCTGAAGTGAGCAACAGGGCGAAAATGAAAGGCCGTGACCTTCGCCACCTAGAGGGTAAGATGCTGACTAAGGAAGAAGCCAAACAAAGAGCTGTTGATTTCTTTGACTTGACAAAGAACCGGAAGATCACTGTGAAGGAAAGCGGAAAAGGAGCAAAATACAAAGCTTATTCGCTTACTATCTACAACCCTGAAACAAAAGGGACCACATATATGGACATTACGAAAAAGGGCGGATATCCGATCTGGGTCCTTTATGACAGAGAAGTGGCAGCTGCTAAAATTTCTCTGAATGATGCGATGAAACAGGCGGAAATATTCCTGAAGGACCATATGCACGGACCGATGGAAATGACGTCGAGCAATCAGTATGACAATATCGGTGTATTCACATATGCACGTGTACAGCATGGCATCCGCATCTACCCGGAGATCGTTACATTGAAAGTGGCGCTCGATAACGGAGATATTATGGGGTACGAAGGAATGGAGTTCCTCTTATCTCACCGTGACAGAGAGAAACCGGTGTTTAAACTAAGCCAGGAACAAGCGAGAAAAACACTCAGCCCGAAATTAAAAGTGATGGAAACTCATAAGGCGCTGATCCGCAACGATATCAATGAAGAAGTGTACTGCTATGAATTTATCGGTGTGCTTGGTGATGAAACATATCAGATCTTTGTCGACGCAAACGAAGGTGACGAAGAACAAGTGAAAAAGCTTAAAGAAGCAGAACCCGACTATTCTGCTATGTAGATTCTGCAAAGGAAAAGCAAAAAATTGCTTTTCCTTTTTTTCTGTTGATGTCATAGTATAAATAGAATATGAAAATATGACCATTAATGGAGGACTTTACATGATAGCCGTAGGAAATACCCTTTACCTCGAACCAGCAGGCACGGACAAGCAAGAGAAATACCGGTGCAAGGTGATGGATATTTTAGATGAAGCGATAGCTGTGGATTATCCAATAAATGAAACAACAAACCTTCCAGAATTTTTCATTGATGGAGCTGAGTTTGATGCATCTTTTGTAGGTGATGATAAAAACGCTTATCAGTTTCGTTCAGCATTGACAGGAAGAAAAATGGAGAACGTCCCGCTCATGCTGATGAGCTGGCCGGGCGAAAGTGCGGTCGTGAAAATACAGCGAAGGGAATACGTCCGGGTGGAAGTGCTGCTCAATGTCGACATCATGCACAATGAAGAGGAGGCGGAACACTTTTCATCACTCGCTCTTGATATAAGTGCGGGCGGGATGCTTCTGTCGCTCCCGGAAAAACACAGTCTTCAAAAAGAAATGTCAATCACCTGCAGACTTAATCTGCAGATGCAGTCAGGCGAGGGAAAGCATGTGGAACTTCCTTGCAAAGTAATCCGGGTTATGCCAGGAACACAGCCAGGTACAGAAAGAGCTTCAGTCATGTATACCGGGATAAGTGATACCGATCAAAGTCTGATCATGAAATATTGCTTCGAACAGCAGCTGCTGGCGAGAAGGAAACATATATAAACCCACGTTGTATAATTTAAGCAGGCTTGTGGAAAGATGTGTCAAAAAGGAGGGGTTCCTTGTGAAGCGCGTTGACCGTCTGCTCATTCAGCTTGCTATCATCCATTTTATTTTCCTTTTAACCGCCCAAACGCTAAATCAGACGGAGGGTTTCAGGAGACTGACGAATAAAAGCATCCAGTTTGAAGGCGTGATTAAAGGCGGAGTGCCTGAAACGCTTGAAACGATAGACCGAAATTAAAGCGTTATGGTATATTGTAAAAGAATACAATGCTCGAAACAGACAAACAAGCAGGCGCAACATTCCTGCTTTTCTTTTATGAAGAGGACGCAAGCCCGCAGTGGTGCTGCAGTCTTGCGGGAAAGATGTACAGAAGCATTGAAGCAGGAGGAAACATGAACAATCATTCCATAAGAATCGCAATCGATGGACCGGCAGGAGCGGGAAAAAGCACAGTAGCTAAACAGGTGGCAGATCGCCTGTCTTATATTTACATAGACACAGGGGCAATGTACCGCGCAGTTGCTTTAAAAGCTATCAGGTCTAGCCTTGATCTCCATGACGGACAAGCACTTAAAAGGATGCTGGACGAAACGACCGTAGAACTGATCAAAAACGATGAAGGACAGTCTGTTTTCCTTGATGGACAAGACGTATCAGAAGAAATACGGTCACACGAAGTGACAAATAACGTATCGTTTGTCGCGAGGCTCGCAGAAGTGCGGGAGGATCTAGTAAGACGGCAGCAGCTGCTGGCGGAAAAAGGCGGGGTTGTCATGGACGGCCGTGACATCGGCACACATGTTCTGCCGAAGGCAGAGCTTAAAGTCTTTTTGATCGCGTCAGCAGATGAGCGTGCCCGCAGAAGATTTGAAGAGAACAAGCTAAAGGGATTTGAAGTGAATCTTGAGGAGCTTAAGCAGGAGATTCTGCTGCGAGATAAAAGAGATTCGGAAAGAGAAGTTGCTCCGCTCAGAAAAGCGGAAGATGCGGTTGAACTTGACACGACTTCCATGACTATACAGGATGTAGTGGCAAAAATTCTCGTTTTAGCTGGTGAAAGGGCAGATTAAGATGAACCTTTATAATTTTGGTAAAACTCTGTGCAGTACGCTGCTTCACAGTTTCTATAAAGTAGAAATCATAGACGCAGGTAAAATGCCGAAAACCGGAGGCGTCCTGCTTTGTGCCAACCATATTCATAACTTTGATCCACCGCTTGTGGGTGTAGCATCGCCCCGTGAAGTTCATTTTATGGCTAAAGCGGAGATTTTCAGCGTGCCTGTTTTAAAAACATTGCTCCCGCGGCTGAACGCATTCCCTGTTAAAAGAGGCATGAGCGATAAAACAGCGCTTAAAACAGGGCTTCAAGTACTCCGCAGCGGCAGGGTTCTCGGACTGTTCCCAGAAGGGACGCGCAGCAAGACTGGAGAGACAGGCGAAGGACTTGCAGGGGCAGGTTTTTTTGCACTTAAATCAGATGCGGTGATCGTGCCGTGTGCGATCGTTGGAGAATATAAATTTCGCCGTAAGATTAAAATTATTTTTGGCGACCCGATTGATTTCAACGCTTTAAGGGAGCAAAAAGCTACCGCACAGGAAGCGACTTCTCTTATAATGGAACATATTAAACATTTAAAAGCACAGCACTTGTAAACCCTCTCATTGACCATCTTCCAAAATTGGGAGATTAACATATATGAAGATATTAAGGAGGACTGTGACATGACAGAAGAAATGAATCTAACGAACACAGAATTGGTGAAGGCTGGAGATATTGCCGAAGGAACAGTGATCAAGGTAGAGGACAAATTTGCACTGGTTGATATCGGCAGCAAGCAGGATGCATTTCTGCCGATCAATGAAATATCCAGCCTTTATTTGGAAAAAGCGGGAGATGCTCTAACTGAGGGAGAAAAAATCTCCGTAAAAGTGCTTTCCCATACAGAAGATACCCTTCTCGTTTCAAAAAAGGCAGTAGACAATGAAAAATCCTGGGATGAGCTGCAGCAGAAGTTTGACTCTGGCGAAGCTTTTGATGTTATTGTGCATGAAGCTGTCAAAGGAGGGCTTGTCGCTGATATCGGTGTAAGGGGCTTTATTCCGGCTTCGATGGTTGAAAAGCATTTTGTAGAAGACTTTAGTTCTTATAAGGGCCAGACATTAAGCGTTAAAGTCGTGGAGATCGACCGTGAAAAGAACCGGGTTATCCTTTCTCACCGTGCCGTGGCTGAAGAAGCACAGGATCAAAGAAAGCGTGAGCTTCTTGAAAAACTGGCGCCAGGACAAGTTATTGAAGGGACTGTCCAGAGGCTGACCGACTTCGGAGCTTTTGTTGATGTAGGCGGAGTAGACGGTCTTGTTCACATTTCGCAGCTTTCACATCAGCGTGTCAGCGCGCCATCGGACATCCTTTCTGAAGGCGACAAGGTCAAAGTAAAAGTGCTCGGTGTTGACCGCGATAACGACCGCATCTCTCTTTCTATCAAGGAAACGCAGGAAGGTCCGTGGGAAGCAGCTGTTGATCAGGTCAAGCCAGGAGCACTTATAGAAGGTACTGTTAGACGTCTTGTGACGTTCGGTGCTTTTATCGAAGTGGCGCCAGGTGTTGAGGGGCTCGTTCATATATCTGAAATCAGCAGCCGCCATATCGGCAGTCCTTCTGAAGTATTAAAAGAAGGTCAAAAGGTAATGGTAAAAGTACTTGATGTTAACAGCAGCGAAAAAAGGATCTCCCTGAGCATGAAAGCCGTACAGGATGAGAAAGATAAAGAAAACTTGAAGCAGAACCTGCCTAAAGAAGAAAAAGGCTTCTCACTGGCAGATATGATCGGCGATAAATTGAAGGAATACAAAAATTAGGAGATAGATATGATGCGGGCAAAACGGAAGGCGGAGCATATCAGGCACGCGATGGAACTACATCAGGAAGGCAAAAAGCACAGTATGGATGATCTAGTTCTCGTTCATAACAGCCTGCCTGAAGCAAAGCTATCCCGCATCGATTTAACTGTTGAAGCAGGCGGACTCAAATGGGGTTCGCCTGTTTTCATTAACGCTATGACAGGCGGGGGCGGAGAACAGACGGAATTTATTAATCGGAGTTTGGCCATGACTGCAAAAGAACATAAGATGGCGATGGCAGTCGGCAGCCAGATGTCTGCAATTAAAGATGCTTCTCAGCGGAAAACGTATGAAATAGTAAGAAAAACGAATCCAGATGGTGTTATCTTTGCCAATATAGGCAGTGAAGCCAGCCCGAAAGAGGCCGGCGAAGCTGTCGAGATGATTGGTGCAGATGCTCTGCAGGTGCATCTAAACGCTGTACAGGAACTTGTTATGCCTGAAGGAGACAGAGATTTCTCCCAAAGGCTCGATAATCTCTCTGCGATCGTTTCTTCAAGTAAAGTTCCCGTTATCGTTAAAGAGGTTGGATTTGGAATAAGCATGGAAACAGCTGCGGAACTGAAGAGAATCGGTGTTCACATGATTGATGCGGGAGGAACTGGGGGAACGAATTTCTCCAAGATTGAAAATCTCAGAAGAAAGCATCCTATATCTGATTTTGACAGCTGGGGCATAACGGCAGCAGCTGCTCTTATTGAGTCACTTTCAGCTTTTCCGGGTCCTGTTTTTGCTTCTGGCGGATACACAAGCCCATTGCATATTGTCAAAGCGCTTGCTGCAGGTGCAGTTTCAGCAGGCATGGCAGGTGCATTCTTACATGTATTGATGACAGAAGGAGAAAAAGGTTTGATGAGCTATGCAGAAGACCTGCATAACAGGATAAAAGTTATCATGACCGCAGCCGGAGCAGAAAGCATTCCATCACTGTCTCATGTGCCTCTCGTTATAAAAGGTGATACGTTTCACTGGCTGGAACAACGAGGCATCGAAACCTCAAAGTTCGCCCGAAGGAAGCCTTTCAGCAGGTAAGCTGATTATGCACGCTGGTTTCTTGTCTATACTGCTCATAGGTGATGAGTATGAATGACGGTATCTTTTTTTATTTTGCCGCCTGGAGCGGATGGATCTTTTATACCTTTATTTCAGATAAAAATAACAGCAGGACAAAAAGTGCCATTTTCATCTTGATGATGATTCTTCTTTCTGGATTCGAGACAGTCAACGGGAATATTTCAGCAGGCTGGGCGAGTGCCGGACTTTTAGTCTTTTCGCTGTACGGATTTTTGAAGCTTAGCTTTCGTGACGTGCTAAGGCTCATGATGGCCAGTATTACCGTTATGGCACTTTTGGCTGCACTGCATATTTTCTTTCTTTATGATCCGGCGGTCCTGATCATGCCTCAATACTTTCTGGCTGGTCTGTTTGCAGTCGTTATGGCTGTCACTTGGGGAAGAACATACCATGAGGTTTTGCTTGTGCTGGCAACAGGACTCTTGTTTGGCGATTTTTTGATTCAACTCAGCTTTCTGCCTTTAAAAGGGTATCTTGAGCTTGGCAGTAAGGAATTTTTGGATTTGGCCGGTTTCAGCATGATAGCTGTCTTCTTTTTTCAAATGGCTGCAAGCTTCGTTAAGAGCCTTAACGGACTGCATCTTGTCAGGAGAATCACTTTCAGGCGCTGAGGAACGGGCAGTTGTCCGGACCGCATACTTTTGCTACAATGGATAAGCTTGCCTAAACAGAAAATACTTGACACAGCTTTTTGGAGTGCTTAAGTCAATAGAGACTGAACGGGAAAAGGAAATAAGATTGAAAGATAAGGGAAGTGTGATAGATGTCTAAACCAGTTTTAGCGATAGTGGGCCGGCCGAATGTAGGCAAGTCCACCATTTTTAACCGTATTGCAGGAGAAAGGATCTCCATCGTTGAAGATATGCCAGGAGTAACCCGTGACCGCATTTACAGTTCTGCAGAGTGGCTGAACACAGAATTCAGCCTTATCGACACAGGCGGAATCGAAATAGGAGATGAACCGCTGCTTCATCAGATGAGGCAGCAGGCCGAGTTAGCGATCGAAGAAGCCGATGTGATTTTGTTTATGGTAGACGGTACAGAGGGAATTACGGCGGCGGATGAAGAAGTGGCAAAGCTGCTTTTCCGCTCTAAAAAACCAATCGTACTCGGGGTCAATAAGATTGACAATCCTGAACGGCGCGAACTTCTTTATGATTTTTACTCTCTCGGAATGGGAGAGCCGATCGGCATCTCAGGAACGCACGGTATCGGAATTGGTGATCTTCTTGATGCTGCGGTCGCTCATTTTCCTGATCTTGAAGAAGAAGAAAAGGATGAAGACACGATCTATTTCTCACTGATCGGACGCCCGAATGTAGGGAAGTCTTCGCTAGTAAACGCTATTTTAGGAAAAGAACGAGTTATTGTAAGTGATATCGCTGGTACGACCCGAGATGCTATCGATTCTAAGTTTGAAAAAGACGGGCAAAAATATGTGATCATTGATACCGCTGGGATGCGTAAGCGCGGAAAAGTATATGAATCCACGGAAAAGTACAGCGTGATGAGAGCGTTGAAAGCGATCGAGCGGTCGGATGTAGTCCTTATGGTGATCAATGCTGAAGAAGGCATCATAGAACAGGACAAAAAAGTGGCTGGTTATGCCCACGAAGCAGGAAAAGCAGTCGTTATCGTCGTGAATAAATGGGATGCCATCGAAAAAGATGACAAAACGATGCGTGAGTTTGAACAAAAAATACGTGATCATTTCCTTTATTTGAGCTATGCTCCAATCGTATTCGTTTCGGCGCTTACGAAACAGAGGCTTCATCATCTATATCCTGTGATCACTCAAGTTGCGGAAAATCATTCGCTTCGAGTTCAGACTAACGTACTGAACGATGTTATTATGGACGCAGTCGCGATGAACCCAGCTCCGATGGATAAAGGAAAAAGGCTCAAGATCAACTATGCGACACAAGTAGCGACTAAGCCGCCAACGTTCGTTCTGTTTGTCAACGATCCAAACTTGCTTCACTTCTCTTACCGCCGGTTTCTTGAAAACAGAATCCGTGAAACGTTCGGATTTACAGGTACGCCGCTGCGTATCCTGGCAAGGCAAAAAAACGAGTAGAGTAAACAAACGTACGCAAGGGAAACCTGCATAAAATGCTGGGTTAAAGGAGCGGAAATGATGAAGAAAATTGCGGTTATCGGGGCGGGAAGCTGGGGTACAGCCCTGGCTCTCGTTCTTGCTGACAATAAGCATAATGTTCACCTTTGGGGCCGGAGAGAGGATCAGGCCGAAGAGATTAACAAGCGCCATACCAATTCTCGCTATCTTCCGGACATCGTCCTTCCTGAGTCCATCAAAGCAACCGTTTCACTGGAGGATGCTGTGAGCGATGCTGAAGTTATTGTACTTGTCACGCCGACTAAAGCGCTGCGCGAGGTACTTCATGAACTGAAGGATCACCTTCAGGCTCCTGCGGTCTTTGTTCATGCGAGCAAAGGAATCGAGCCTGGTACATATAAAAGGATTACAGAAATTATTGAAGAAGAGCTTCCCGAAAACGTCCGTCTGGCAGTGGCTGTCCTTTCCGGGCCGAGCCATGCGGAGGAAGTCTCACTGCGTCAGCCGACTACGGTCACTGTTTCGTGCTCTGACCTTTCACGTGCTGAACAGGTACAGGATCTGTTTATTAATCAGAATTTTAGAGTATATACAAACCCGGATGTGATCGGAGTTGAGCTTGGCGGTGCCCTTAAGAATATCATTGCTCTCGGTGCGGGAATGTCAGATGGGCTCGGCTACGGAGATAATGCGAAAGCGGCACTCATCACAAGGGGACTTGCTGAAATAGCCAGGCTTGGAACGGCAATGGGTGCAAATCCGCTTACTTTTGCTGGACTGACAGGAATCGGTGACTTGATCGTCACATGCACGAGTGTACATTCACGGAACTGGCGGGCGGGCAACATGCTTGGAAAAGGGATGCAGCTTGAAGAAGTTCTGTCAAAGATGGGCATGGTCGTGGAAGGCGTGCGCACGACACAAGCCGCATACGAACTAGCTCAAAGCGTTGAAGTTGAAATGCCTATCACAAACGTGCTTTATGATGTTCTCTTTAACGGAAAAGAACCCAAACAAGCGGTGGATGAACTGATGAAAAGATCGCGTACTCATGAGGTTGAGGACCTTTCTTCTCTTAGAAGCTGACCGGCATACAGGCATTCGCCCGAAAAAAAATGGGCGATGCCTATTTTTTTCATCACCTCTTCCCGAGTGGCGGCATACGATATGTTGAACAGGAAGCGGGAGGAGGACATCAATGGAACGCGAACAGCAGTTTTTTGACAATATTGAGAAAAAAACAAGTGTGAAAAAAGATGATATTTTCAAATTGGCACAGTCCGTCAGCCACTCAAATCTAGGTGATGAAAGGACGATCCGCATGCTGGTGTCACAAGTGGCCAGCTTGGCAGGTGTTCCGGTGTCAAAGCAAAAAGAAGACCAGATCGTTCAAGCGGTTCTCAATAATAAAGTTCCCCTTGATTTTGCAGCACTTTCAAAAATGTTTGAAGCCAAGTAAAACGGCGCCATATTATGCAGGCGTATTCTGCGGTGAACAGAACTGCAAGTAAGGAAGCATTTAGTCGGATTTCCGCATGTGCATGAACTGTGCACATGCGTTTTTTTGCGTTTCACTGATGCTGGCAAGGCTGGCGGTATGCTATAATGTACCCGGATAATGAAGGAGGATACATATGAGTGAAGGACTTTTGAAGATGTGGGTGGCGCTTTCTGCCATCGGATTAATGTTTCTGGCAGTCTTTTCAATTTATTTCAGCAGAGAGAAACTGAAAGGCATGATAAAGTTTGCTGTCGCGGCATTCGCTTATGCATGTATGATTACAGCAGGTTTTTTAATAATGCTTGTCGTGTTCTCCGGACCGGTGAAAGGGTAGGAGGGTGAACGTATATATGAAAATTGCAAAAAGGTGGATGCCGTTCGTTCTCGTCTTTTTTTTGGCAGGATGCCTTTATCCGGAAGACCGCAAAAACGAAAACCGCATCCCTTATAAAGATCAGATACAATCAGTCCAAACAGCTGTGGAAGACTATCAAAAAGACACGATGGTTCTGCCGATCAAGAACAGAGATGCCGGTACCGACCTGTTTCAGAAATATCCGATCGACTTTAACAAGCTTGTTCCGAAATACTTGCAGGACGTACCCGGAAACTCGTTTGAAAAAGGCGGTACGTATCAGTATGTTCTTATTAGAGCAGAGGATCAGCCGACAGTAAAGCTCGTGGATCTAGTTGTTACAGATAACGTGCAGGATGTTCAGATGGCACTTGACAGCTATATTAGAGAGCATCGCTATCCCCCTTTTACTAAAGTACTGGCTGAGGGACGCTATGCTTTTGACCATAAAAAACTCGGGCTGAAAAAAAAGCCGACTGTCACGAGCCCCTTTACAGGCAGAGAGCTTCCTCTTATTTTAGATAACAACGCAAAAGTGATGGTAGATTATAAAAAGGACCTTGCTGATGCAATCCGCAGCAACCCTAAAGATGCTGCAGCAGGAGAGGATATCCGCTATCTTCTTGCTGATCACTCGTTCTTCTCACCCGCTCATTCCGTTCCTTACACTGCGGAAGACGGGAAGCCTGTCTTTTTAATAAAACAATAGTAAAAACAATAGTCATGTTCTCTCCCTCTTTCTAATACATTCATAGAAAGGAGGAGAGATTTTTTTATATATGCAGCCAGCGGGACTATGTTGCTCATTAGCAGTGATTTGTTATTGCCCCCGGTCTTGCAGCAGCCTGCTTAATAGAACGTCTCCGGCCGCAAAAAAAATCGGGCTCTTCTGACATATTGAATAGGACAACATCATATGATGTATTGTCCACAACCAGCAACGGAACTTATTTGGATCGGGAGGGAAATGCATGGAAAAAATTGATATTTTCAAGGATATTGCCGAAAGGACCGGCGGCGATATTTATCTCGGAGTGGTAGGAGCGGTACGGACAGGCAAATCAACGTTCATCAAGAGATTCATGGAGCTAGTGGTGCTTCCTAACATACAGAGCGAGTCCGAGCGCCACAGAGCCCAGGATGAACTGCCGCAAAGTGCAGCCGGGCGTACCATCATGACGACTGAACCTAAATTTGTCCCGAACACAGCTGTATGCATAAATGTCGGGGAAGGACTAGACGTAAATATTCGTCTGGTGGACAGTGTAGGCTATGCTGTGCCGAGTGCTAAAGGCTACGAGGATGAGAACGGCCCGAGGATGATTCATACGCCATGGTATGACGAGCCGATCCCTTTCCATGAAGCAGCCGAGATCGGAACAAGAAAAGTCATCCAGGAGCATTCCACTCTAGGAGTGGTCGTGACGACTGACGGATCAATCGGCGAAATACCGCGTTATGATTATGTGGACTCTGAAGAACGTGTTGTCGAAGAGCTGAAAGAAGTAGGTAAACCGTTCATCATGATCATTAACTCAACACATCCTCATCACCCAGATACACAGCAGCTGCGCAGCGAACTGTGCGAGAAGTACGATATACCGGTTCTGGCACTCAGTGCAGAGCAAATGACTGAACAGGATATCCATAATGTTCTGAGAGAAGCGCTTTACGAGTTTCCTGTCCTCGAAGTGAACGTTAACCTTCCGAGCTGGGTGATGGTCTTAAGGGAAGATCACTGGCTTCGTGAGAGCTACGAAGAAGCGGTAAGGGAGACAGTGCAAGATATCAAGAGACTTCGCGATGTGGACCGCGTGGTAGGATGTTTTGAAAACTTTGAGTTTATTGATGATGCAAGGCTTGCCGGGATCGAGATGGGCCAAGGTATTGCCGAAATCGACCTGTTTGCTCCGGATGATCTGTACGATCAGATTCTGAAGGAAGTGGTCGGTGTTGAAATAAGAGGGAAAGACCATCTTCTCCAGCTCATGCAGGAATTTGCCTTTGCAAAAACAGAATATGATCAGGTGGCAGATGCCCTGCGTATGGTGAAGCAGACGGGTTATGGCATCGCCGCACCTGCTATCACAGATATGAGCTTGGATGAGCCGGAAATCATCCGTCAGGGATCAAGGTTTGGCGTCCGTTTAAAAGCGATTGCACCAAGCATTCATATGATAAAAGTTGATGTTGAATCAGAGTTCGCTCCGATTATCGGAACGGAAAAGCAGAGCGAGGAGATGCTGCGGTATTTGATGCAGGATTTTGAAGAAGATCCACTTTCAATCTGGAACTCAGACATTTTTGGAAGATCGCTGAACTCTATCGTCCGTGAAGGAATTCAAGGCAAAATTGCTCTCATGCCAGAGAATGCACGCTATAAACTTAAAGAAACACTTGAGAGAATCATCAACGAAGGTTCAGGCGGACTGATTGCCATTATTCTATAATCCAGACTCCTTTTTGGGGTCTTTTTTTTGTCCTGAAAACACTCCCATCACCTGGCTCATTCCATAATTCGGTGAAAAAGGATTGAATTCTGCTTTTTTTTCGTTTAATATAAGGCTTGTTGCAGATTATTAGAAAATCTTGTATAAAAACATATAGACAGTTAACATTTAACCGATATATGCTTTAACACAAAGATACAACACCTTGAGAGGAGGTGAATGGAATGAACAAAACTGATCTAATCAATACAGTTGCTGAGCAGTCAGAGCTTTCTAAAAAGGACGCTACTAAAGCTGTGGACGCTGTTTTTGAAGCAATCGCTGAAAGCCTGAAAAGCGGAGATAAAGTACAGCTTATCGGATTCGGAAACTTTGAAGTTCGCGAACGTGCTGCACGCAAAGGGCGCAACCCGCAAACTGGTAAAGAAATCGAAATCGCAGCGAGCAAGGTTCCTGCTTTCAAACCAGGAAAAGCCCTTAAGGATGCTGTAAAGTAATATAATACATAGGGCAATAAAGGACCGATCTTGATCGGTCCTTTTTATCTTATATGGGCCCAAAACGTACATGCCCGATTGTAACCGGGTTTTTTGCTAAGTTTTGCGACATATGCTAAAATTTCTTGAGGAATAACAGTTTTGAGTGGAGGAAAATGAAGTGATTGAATTTGACCGTGAAAAGATAGAGACTGCCATACGCATGATTCTTGAAGCTGTCGGCGAAGACCCAGACCGTGAAGGGCTTCTTGATACACCTAAGCGGGTGGCTCGCATGTATGAAGAAGTTTTTCAAGGATTGAACCAAGACCCGAAAGAACACTTTGCTACCGTTTTCGGCGAAGATCATGAAGAGCTTGTGCTTGTTAAGGACATTCCGTTCTACTCGATGTGCGAGCATCATCTTGTTCCGTTTTTCGGTGTAGCTCATATAGGATATATTCCTAAAGGAGGCAAGGTAACAGGCCTCAGCAAGCTTGCCCGTGCGGTGGAAGCGGTGACAAAACGTCCTCAGCTTCAGGAGAGAATCACTTCTACTGTAGCAGACAGCCTTGTTGAAACACTAGAACCTCATGGTGTAATCGTAGTTGTCGAGGCAGAGCATATGTGCATGACGATGCGCGGTGTGAAGAAGCCTGGATCTAAGACCGTTACATCGGCAGTCAGAGGAGTATTCGCAGAAGATGCGGCCGCAAGAGCAGAAGTGCTAAGTTTTATTAAAAGCTAAAGGGGCGAATATCAGATGAAGTCTGAGCTTGATTTTTTTGTTATAAAAGCAAAAGAGAACGGCGTAAATGTGATTGGTTTAACCCGCGGCACAGAAACGAGGTTCCACCATTCTGAAAAGCTCGATAAAGGCGAAGTGATGATCGCACAGTTCACCGAGCATACATCTGCCGTTAAGGTAAGGGGTAAAGCTGTCATCTATACGAAGCATGGAGAAGTAGATACAGAAGCATAAAAAGAAGCATAAAAAGAAGCTTGGCTTATGCCAGGTTTTCTTTTTTCGCCGCGGCATCCGGACATGCACTTAAGTACAAGGATGCATAGGTGCTTCCCTTTTTTATCAGCCCTTATGGCAGCCATTCTGGAATGGCCGTCAGCTGCTTTGGCAATTATGGTATAATAAATGGGGTAATTTTAGCCGTTATGGGGGCACTCAAAATGAACACGAGCCAAGAACTGAAACGTTTGATCAATTTAGTAGAGAGCAGGATGGAGCATGATTATTCGGGCCGCTTTGTTGCTCCTCCAGAAATAGATGCTGCTAAGGCGCTTGCACTGTACAGCGTACTCGGCGATGCGCCTTTGCCTGCAGAACTGGCAGATGAATACTTTGCTGCGGTCATGCTCATACAGGCGGCTCTAGATATGCATGACAGTGTCATGGAAGCACGCGATGATGAGAGGAAAGGACGTCAGCTATCCGTACTTTCTGGCGACTATTACAGCAGCATGTATTATCTGATATTGTCGCAGTGTGAAGATATCACGCTTATCCGGCATCTATCTGTGGCGATTCAGCAAATCAATGAGAATAAGACCCTTATTCACATGAAGGAAAGCAGCGACCCTGAAATTTACATACAGGCAATCCGCCAGAAAGAAAGTCTTTTAGCAGCAGAGACGGCGCGCCGTTTCGGAAAAGAAGAGCTTGTTCCTTTTCTAGAAGATTATTTGTTTTTGGCGGCCGTAGCAAAAGACCGGGATTCAATATTGGCGATTTGCGGGGACGAGTCCATCAATATTGCTGTGAGCGATGCGTGCGGCAGGATGAGAAATGAAAGCTGCCTGGCACCTTCGTTTTTTAGCAGAGAAAACCGTCAGCTGGATTTTGACTGGAACAGCGGCAGCATGACAGGGGAGGGATGATGCATGATGTCAAAAGAGGAACGCGTGCATTCCGTATTTGAGAAAATTTCAACGCAATATGACTTTATGAACGATGTGATCAGTTTCCGGCAGCATGTGCGCTGGCGCAGCCAGACGATGCGGATCATTGAAGTAAAAGAAGGCAGCCGATGCCTTGACCTGTGCTGCGGCACTGCCGACTGGACGATCGCGCTTGCTGGGGCATCCGGTCCAGGAGGTGCGGTCACCGGCCTGGATTTCAGCGAAAACATGCTGAGTGCCGGCAGGAAGAAGGTTGAAGAAAAAGGTCTCGAAAGCCGGATCGACCTTTTGCACGGAAACGCGATGGAACTCCCGTTTGCGGACGATACGTTTGATGTGGTGACCATTGGATTCGGCCTGCGCAACGTACCAGATTATCTCCAGGTGGTCCGTGAGATGGCGAGGGTTGTTAAACCCGGCGGAAAAGTGGTGTGCCTAGAGACCTCTCAGCCGTCTGCCCCTGTGTTCCGTCATCTATTTTCTTTTTATTTCACAAGCATCATGCCGCTGTTCGGCAAGCTTTTTGCCAAAAGCTATGATGAATATGCTTGGCTTCAGGAATCGACTAAAGCTTTTTTATCCAAAGAAGAACTAAAACAGCTTTTTTATGAGGCTGGACTGGAAAAAGTGATGGTCAAATCCTTTTCACTTGGGGCAGCAGCCATGCATTACGGGAGAAAACCTTCATAGAAAGAGAGAATGAACGTGCTGAAGAAACTGGCAGTAATACTTGAAATGATAAAATTTGAACACACGGTGTTTGCCCTGCCTTTTGCTTATTTAGGAGCAGCGATGGGAAACCTTTCAGAGGAAGGGACATTCCCTGCCTTGATGGAATGGGTATGGATCACTCTAGCGATGGTCGGGGCGAGAAGCGCGGCCATGACACTTAATAGGATAATAGATTCTGAGATAGACCGGAGAAACCCAAGAACGGAAACACGTGCAATACCGGCAGGACTGATCAGCAGAATAGAGGCAGCGCTGTTTACAGCCGTGTCACTCCTGATTCTATTCTTCAGCGCCTTTCAGCTGAACAAGCTTTCTGTCATCCTTCTGCCGGTAGCAGTTTTCTTTTTGGTTATTTATTCTTACACGAAACGATTTACTTTCTTGTGCCATGTCGTGCTTGGTGTGACAATCGCTATTGCTCCGCTCGGCGGATGGGTAGGAGCAACAGGAACATTGAGCCTTGAGGCGTTCCTTCTATTTTTCAGTGTTCTTTTCTGGATCGCTGGTTTTGATGTGATCTATGCTACTCAAGATGCAGAATACGACCGCACCCGCGGACTCTATTCCATTCCTTCTTATTTTGGGGTGCGCAAGGCACTGCTCATTGCACGCGGGATGCATGTTATCAGCTTTATCAGCTTTTTGCTGCTCGGTTCTGCTGCTTCTTTAGGATGGATCTATTACGCGGGTGTCGTGTTATCTGGTCTTATAATGATCTACGAACATTCACTCGTGAAGCCAGATGATTTATCTAAGCTTAACGTCGCATTTTTTACGATGAATGGCATTTTGAGCATGGTCATGTTTATCTTTTCACTGGGAGATATGTATCTATGAAAATTTTCACGGTAGGCATCACAGGAGCGAGCGGAGCGGTATACGGGGTCAGACTCGTGCAGGAACTGCTCAGAGCTGGCCACAAAGTGCATATGATGGTGACTGAAGCAGGATGGCAGGTTTTCAGGGAAGAACTCGGATGGAATACAGAAGACAGAGATAAGCTGATCGAGGAGCATTTCAAAACAGACAGCGGACTTCTTCACTATCACACACTGAGGGACTTTAACGCACCTGTCGCAAGCGGCTCGTATCAAAATGACGGGATGGTCATCATACCGTGTTCGATGGGCACCTTATCAGGCATCGCACATGGAGCGAGCGGAAACCTTCTCGAACGGACAGCAGATGTCATGCTTAAAGAAGGCAGAAAGCTGGTCGTTGTACCGAGGGAAACGCCGCTTAACCGGATTCATCTGGAAAACATGCTGAAAGTGACAGACGCCGGCGGGAAGATCCTTCCTGCCATGCCTGCATTTTATCAGCTTCCCAAAACGATGGACGATTTGGTGAACTTTCTAGTAGGGAAAGTGCTTGATAGTCTGGGTGTGCAGCATGAGTTGTTTACAAGGTGGGGAGATCATTGATCGCGGTTGGAGAAATCAGTTATACGAATATAATGCCGCTGTATTACTACTTGAACAGAGCGGAACTTGAGAGCAAAGGGGTATCTTTTGTGTCAGGTGTCCCTTCTGCTGTCAACGGCCTCATGCAGAAAGGGCTTGTTGATGTGGGCGGCATTTCATCTTTTTCCTTTGGTGAGAACAGCAGCCGGTACCTGCTGTTTCCGGATTTGTCTGTCTCTTCTTTTGGTTCAGTCGGCTCCATATTTTTGTTCTCGAAAGTGCCAGCGGAAAGGCTGCAGGGAAAAAGCATCGCCCTTACTTCAAGCTCTGCTTCATCTGCCGCACTGCTTAAAGTGATTCTAAAAAAGTTTTATCATGTTGATCCCTTGTACACTGTGAAAGCTCCAGATTTAAAATCTATGCTTGCTTCGAGTGACGCTTGCCTGCTCATAGGTGATGATGCATTGTCGGCGATCAGGGAGTCTTCAGGGTTATTCACGTATGACCTTGGAGAGCAATGGATGAAATTTACCGGGTGTCCGATGACGTTTGCTGTGATGGCTGTTCGCCGAGATACGGCTGAACGCTATCCGGCTCTTCTTGAAGACGTTAAGAACCAGATGCAGGAAAGCCGAAACAAATGTGTGAGTGAGAAGTTCGGCCCTCTTGTTTCAGGGCTTGATCCGGCTCTCGGCGGAAATAAGGAAAGCTGGCTGTCTTATTTCAGCGGGTTAGACTACCGCCTGAATGGAGAACATGAAAGAGGATTGAATCTTTATTACCAATACGCATTCGAATGCGGGCTGCTTCAATCACAGCCTGTGATCACCTATTTTAACGGATGCATGAGTATCGGGCGATAAGGCGGTATGTTATGAAATTAAAAGACATGTATACATTTGTGAAAAAAGATCTTCAAAGTATCGAAGCTGAGCTTGAACGATCCGTTTCATCTGCTCATCCGCTCCTGCAGCAATCAGGAACCGATCTGCTTAAGGCAGGCGGAAAAAGAATTCGCCCAGTCTTTGTCCTTCTGTCTGCTCAGTACGGCGATTATGACGCTGATAAAGTGAAAAAAGCAGCAGCTGCTCTTGAATTAATCCATATGGCATCACTCGTTCATGACGATGTAGTCGATGATGCAGATATTAGAAGAGGACGAAGGACAATTAAGTCTCAATATGATGATAAAATTGCCATGTATGTAGGGGATTTTATTTTTGCCAGAGCACTTCAGCTGATGTCAGAAATTCGGGAGCCTGCTGCTCATCAGATCCTTGCTGAAGGTATCCGAGAGATGTGCCTCGGAGAAATTCAGCAGATAAAAGAACAATTCGATACAGAACAGAACGTCCGCCAGTATTTGAGGAGGATCAAGCGGAAAACCGCACTGCTTATCGCTATGAGCTGCCAGCTTGGAGCGATCGCTTCTGGTGCGCCTGTCTCTGTTCAGAGAAATCTGTACGAATTCGGCTACAACGCAGGGATGGCCTTTCAGCTGACCGATGATATCCTTGACTTTACGTCTACTGAAAAAGAGCTCGGAAAACCTGCCGGCGGAGATTTAAAGCAAGGCAACCTGACGCTTCCCGCACTGTATGCGATGTACAAAGTTCCTGGATTAAAGGAAAAAATCATGGATTATTATGCAGGCAAAGGAGAACTGAAGCCTCTTCTCGCTGCTGTTAAAGAGAGCGGAGCCATCGAGTTCTCAGCAAAAGCATCGGCTGCGTATCTTGAAAAGGCAGTGGTTGCTGCAAATATGCTGCCAAATCATGCTGCACGCACCAGTTTGTTAAAAATTGCAGGGTATATTGGACGCCGAAAATTTTAAACACATTGCTAATTTTCGAAATGTTTGATACGATTTTCTCGGGACTTCCCATTTTACATAGAATTCAAAGGAGAGAAAATCATGGAAAGAACATTTTTGATGGTTAAGCCAGACGGCGTCCAGCGCGGATTGATCGGAGAAATCACAGCGCGCTTCGAGAAAAAAGGATTCAAGCTTGCAGGGGCTAAATTGATGAACATTTCAGAAGACCTTGCAAAAGAGCACTACGGTGAGCACAAAGATCGTCCGTTTTTCGGCGAATTAGTGGAATTTATCACATCCGGCCCGGTTTTCGCGATGGTATGGGAAGGGAAAGACGTAATCGCGACTGCTCGATTCATGATGGGCAAGACCAATCCTGCTGAAGCAGCACCGGGCACGATCCGCGGCGACTATGCAGTACAAGTGAGCAACAACATCATCCACGGTTCGGATTCTCCTGAAAGCGCTGTCCGTGAAATCGGCTTATTCTTCAAAGAAGAAGAGCTAGTGGCGTACGAGAAATCTGTAGCTGCCTGGATTTAACCTGATTGGAAATGAAAGCGTTTAAAAACCGGCCCATGGCCGGTTTTTTTCTTTATTCAATATGAAAATAAAACCCTTCCTGCCGATAAAAGCTTAAAGAGAGAGTAATAAGGAGTCTGAGCCAGTTGGATACTGATTATGAACTGTTTATAAAAAAAATTAAAAAACAAACAGGAATTGACCTTTCCTTATACAAAGAAGCACAGATGAAAAGAAGGATGCAGACACTTAAGGATAAAAGAAACTGCGGATCTTTTGCTCAATATGCCGAACTTGCCGCGGGCGATCCAGTTATGCTTGAAGAATTGCTTGACAGGATTACGATCAATGTCTCTGAGTTTTACAGGAACCGCACTAGATGGGCCGATCTTGAAGAGAAAATTCTTCCTGAACTGCTGAAAAACACGAAAGATATAAAAATCTGGAGTGCAGCATGCTCGACAGGCGAAGAGCCGTATACATTGGCAATGATAATGGAACAGCATACCCGCCGTGTCCCGTATTCAATTCTCGCCACAGACATCGATGAGCAGGTTCTTAAACAGGCAGAGCATGGATTTTATTTTGAAAAATCAGTAGCAGAGGCACCAAGAGCGGCGGTAGAACGATTTATGGATAAACATAAACATGGGCTTGCTGTTAAGAAAGAGCTGAAAAGAAATATAAATTTCAATAAGCTGAACCTTTTGGCAGACGAGTTCAGGAGCGGGTTTGATCTGATCGTTTGCCGGAATGTTATGATTTATTTTACGGATGAAGCAAAAGAGATTCTTTATCGGAAATTTGCCAGGGCACTGAGGGATGATGGCATCCTATTTGTCGGAAGCACAGAACAGATTTTTCACCCTGGAAAATACGGTCTAGAGGCAGTCGAGCCGTTTTTCTACAGAAAAAAGCCGTGATAATGAACAGAATTGTTTGACAGAGTTCTTTTATTCGTTTAATCTGCTATATAAGAAAGGCGGCAGCGCCTTTAAATGAGAATAGACTTTTAAGATTAGAGATTAGTTGAGATGAGAAGAGAATGATGAGTGGAGCTGAGCCGAGGCAGTCATAATATACAATGCCGTACGGTTTATTTCCGTACGGCTTTTTCGATTATTATGAATTGAACTCTCCATTCCCTCCCCGTTCTCCGCCTAAAAAACGGAGGTGCCCCATGATTTCATACAGCTTTATTCCGCCTTGAAGTAATGATATATGTTCAATTATTTCTAATTCATTCAAGGAGGATGCTGATAATGATATCGAGTTATTTATCCAAAATCGCAAATTTTGAACACTTGACACAGACCGAAGCAAGAAACCTGATGCAAGAAATGATCACCAGTCCTATAGATGAACAACAGGCAGCAGCACTATTAGCCGCGTTGAAATTAAGAGGCGAAACTCCTGAGGAGCTGGCCGGCTTCGTTCAGGCGGTGAAAGCGAATCAAAAAGACGTTATTCACAGCCGGACAGGTGTGATCGACACTTGCGGAACAGGCGGCGATATGAAAGGAACCTTTAATGTGTCTACGGCTGCATCGATCGTTCTTGCCGCGTACGGTCTGCCTGTTGCTAAGCATGGAAACGGAGCTGTTACTTCTGCAAGCGGCAGCATGGATGTTCTGCGTGCGCTGAATATCAATCCTGCAAACACACCAGAGGAGGCAAAGGATGAACTGGAAAAGCGTCATATTTCTTTTTTGAACGCTCCATCCTTTCATCCTGGATTGAAGAAGTTTGTATCGACTAGGAAAAAGCTGCCCTTCAGGACCGTCTTTAATCTAATCGGTCCGCTATGCAATCCAGCTGAGCCAGAATTTCAGCTTCTTGGAGCTTCAACTGAAAAAGCAGCTGAAACAATCGTGCAGGCGATGAAGTTGCTTGGAAGGAAACGCGCTCTTGTTGTTTCCGCCGCAGATGGGATGGATGAACTTTCAATCACCTCTCCGACACGTATGTTTCTTTTGAATGAAGGAGAGATACAAGAAAGTGTGATTACACCTGAAGAAGCGGGAATCCGCACGGCAAATTCTCTGCACGGACTGCAGGTGTCATCAAAGGAAGAAAGTGCCGAATTGATCAAAAAGCTTCTGAAAGGATATGCCCCGCAGCCGGCAGTAGACATTGTTGCACTTAATGCAGGCGCAGCTCTCTATTGTGCACAGAAAGCGGACACTGTGGCTGAAGGAGCAGAGCACGCCAGGGCAAAACTTGCTAGCGGAGAAGTTTATGAGTTTTATAGAACATTATGTGCCGAAGGAGGAAATGCTCATGCTGCTTACTGAAATATTGAACAGCAAACAGCTAGAAGTACAAAAGCTGAAAAAAACGGAGATTAATTCTGAGCGGAAGGCTGTGAGCGGGACATTCATTGAAGCACTTCAAAATCATCGTGAATCGCCTGCTCTTATTGCAGAGGTAAAGAAAGCATCCCCTTCAAAGGGAATTATCAGGCACGATTTTCAGCCGGTTAAAATCGCAAAAGAATACGAAGAAGCTGGAGCCGCTTGTTTGTCTGTGTTGACCGACGGCCCGTTTTTTCAAGGATCGCTGCATTATCTGGAAGAGATCAGGAAAAATACTTCACTTCCTCTTTTGCGCAAAGATTTTATCATCGATGAACGGCAGATAGAAGAAAGTGTGATCTATGGTGCTGATGCGATCCTGCTCATAGCTGCTGCGATGCCAGCTGAAAGACTGCGTTTACTTTATGAACACGCCGAATCATCAGGGCTTGACGTTCTAGTGGAAGTGCATTCGCTTGAGGAGCTGAAAAGTGTGACCGCAGAGTTTTCACCTTCGCTTATTGGCATCAATAATCGTGACCTCAATACTTTTCATACCGATCTTGCCACGACCTTTTCCCTGCTGCCGCACATGCCGGAAGGTGTCTTGATCGTAAGTGAGAGCGGGATCGTTTCAAGTGATGATGTCAGCAGGCTTAAAGCTTCAGGAGTTGGTGCTATGCTTGTCGGCGAGACACTCATGAGATCTGAAAATATCAATAGTGCTGTCTCGAGTCTTTATGGATACGCAGATTAAATATTGCGGAGCAAAAAGCGAAGAAGATTGCAAATTGATCGCGGATTCTGCTGCTGCAATCATCGGGTTTGTTTTTGCGCCGTCTAAAAGGCAGGTAACCGCAGGACAGGTGAAAAATTGGAGCAGATTTTTGCCTGAGAGGATAAGAAAAGCAGGCGTGTTTCAGGACTCAAGCTCTCGGGAGATTATAGAAGCGGCTGAAGAGTGCGGACTTGATATCATCCAGTTTCACGGAAATGAACCGCCAGAGCTGCTATCAGAAATAAAAACAATAACCGGCCTCACTGTATTCAAAGCGCTGAAGGGGAGCAGCAGGCTGGTTGAAGAAATGATACGTTACGATAAAGCTGCTGACGGCTACATCATCGACAGCGCCAAAGGATCCCAGTTTGGAGGGACGGGAACCACATTCGACTGGACATTTATCCCGTCAGCGGCAAGAGAAGCTCACAGACAGGGAGCATCATTGTTTATAGCAGGGGGCATCACAGCGGAAAATGCAGCCAGTCTCCTGCTGTATAAGCCAGACGGAATCGATGTCAGCAGCGGAATAGAGGAAGACGGCCAAAAAAACGTGAGCAGAATACTGATGCTCGAAAGGGTGATAGAGGAATATGAAAACAGAACAATTGCCAGATAATCTAGGACGATATGGACGTTATGGTGGGAAATACGTTCCTGAAACTGTCATGTCGGCACTTGCTGAACTTGAAGCAGGCTTTAGTGAAGCGAAGGAAGACAGTGAGTTTTTGAACCTTTATCTTAAGGAACTGAGCAGCTATTCAGGCAGGCCGACTCCGCTGACCTTTGCTGAAGGGCTTACGAAAAAAGGCGGTGGGGCAAAAATTTTCCTGAAACGTGAAGATCTAAACCATACTGGCGCACATAAGATCAACAACGCGATCGGACAAGCCCTTCTCGCTGTAAGGATGGGAAAGAAAAAAATCATCGCTGAAACAGGCGCTGGCCAGCACGGTGTCGCTGCAGCTACTGCTGCTGCAAGGTACGGCCTTGAATGCCGTGTTTTTATGGGGGAAGAAGATATCAGACGCCAAGAATTGAACGTTTTCAGGATGAAGCTTCTAGGCGCAGAAGTAGTGCCTGTATACAGCGGCAGCAGGACTTTAAAAGATGCTACAAATGAAGCGATACGGGAATGGGTCAGGACAGTTGAAGATACATTTTATCTTATTGGGTCAGCGGTAGGACCGCATCCTTATCCGCAGATCGTCAAGCATTTTCAAAAAATTATCGGTGAAGAAACCTCAAGCCAGCTCAAGGATATTACCGATCAAGATCCATCCTGCATCATCGCTTGCGTAGGAGGAGGCAGCAACGCGATCGGAATGTTCGCTCCGTTTATTGACAGTTCCATTCCGTTGGTCGGTGTGGAGGCAGGGGGCAAAGGTACTTCAACTGGTTTTCATGCAGCAACAATGGAAAAAGGTACTCTTGGTGTGATACATGGTTCTATGACAAGGCTGCTTCAAACCGAGAACGGCCAGATCATCGAACCGTATTCAGTATCTGCAGGACTTGATTACCCGGGTGTTGGACCTGAACATGCCTATCTTTATGAATCAGGGCGTGTTGCTTACGAAAGTGTCACTGATGAAGAAGCGCTTGATGCTCTTCAGACGTTATGCAGTGAAGAAGGAATATTGTGCGCGATTGAAAGTGCGCATGCTGTCGCTTACGCATTGAAGGCAGCCAGCAAATATACAGAAAACGAGATGATGGTCATCTGCCTTTCCGGACGGGGTGATAAAGATGTTCATACTCTCATCTCGAGAAGAGAGGGCGGTTCGGATGAATAACAGCAGATGGAAGAGATTTAGTAATAAAAACAGCTTCCGCTTTGTGCCGTATATGATGGGCTGCGATCCTGACAGGGAAACATCCATCGAGATCGCGCTTGCACTTCAGGAAGGCGGTGCCGAAGCGATAGAGCTCGGCGTACCTTATTCTGATCCGCTCGCAGACGGACCGGTCATTCAGCGTGCTTCGCAAAGATGCCTGGAAAATGACGTCTCACTGACAGATGTTCTGGAACTGGCTGGAGCGATGCGGGAACGAGGGGTTTCGGTGCCTGTGATTATCTTTACTTATTACAACCTTTTGTTACAATTGGGAGAGAATCGTTTCTTCGAGCTTGCCGAAAAGAATGGAATAGATGGGGTTTTAGTACCGGATCTGCCGTTCGAAGAAAGCGCAGGTTTGAAAAAATCATGCCGTGACAGGGACATGGCCTTTATTTCTCTTGTGGCTCCTACGACCCGTGAAGAACGCCTTAAAGAAATCGCGCAAGATGCAGACGGCTTTTTGTACTGTATCTCCTCAATGGGAGTGACAGGTAAGAGAGCGGCGTTCGCGGGCAACGTAAAATCGTTTCTAGCTAATGCACAAGAACAGTCCAGGGTGCCGGTTCTCGTCGGCTTCGGCATTTCCAGCAGCAGCCAGGCTATGCAATTTGCCGGAGTGTCGGACGGCTATATTGTCGGGAGTGCGATAGTCGAGAAGATAGAGGCACTTCTCCCTCGCTTTTCACAAGAACAAGAGAGGGAAGGAGCTATAAGAGAATTCAAGTATTTCATTAACCAGCTTGTTCCCGCACAGCCGGAAAAGGAGTGTAATCATGCAGCCGAAAACACAGCTGACGACATTAAAGCCGTATCAGCCGGGAAAACCGATTGAAGAAGTGAAAAAAGAGTTTGGGCTCTCGAAGATCGTGAAGCTCGCATCGAACGAAAACCCTTATGGATGCTCGCCTAAGGCTAAAAAAGCCATTGAAGAAGAGCTGCAGAACCTTCATTTGTATCCAGACGGCTATGCCGCTGGTATCCGTGAAAAAGTGGCAGCTCATTGCAAAGTGGCAAAAGAACAGATCATCTTTGGAAATGGCTCTGATGAAGTGGTGCAGATTTTGTGCCGCGCTTATCTTGGAGAGGGCACGAGCACGGTAATGCCGGCACCCACCTTTCCACAGTACCGTCACAACGCAGTCATAGAAGCTGCGGAGGTTAGAGAAGTCCCTCTAGTAGAGGGAGACCATGATCTTCAAGCTATGCTTGAGGCGATAGACAGCAGCACGAAGATTGTCTGGCTCTGCAATCCGAATAATCCGACAGGTACTTATATCAACTCGGAGGATTTTGCTTCTTTCATGGAAAAAGTTCCGAAAGGAGTCTTGGTTGTCAGTGATGAGGCATATTACGAGTATGTGGGAGCAGAGGACTATCCTGATACCGTTCCTTTCTTAAAGCAGTATGAGAACCTGATCATCCTTCGGACATTTTCAAAAGCATACGGACTTGCATCCCTGCGGATCGGCTACGGACTTGGAGCTGAAAAGGTAATAAAAGCGATTGAGCCTGCCCGCGAGCCGTTTAACACGTCCCGAATTGCTCAGGCTGCCGCACTGGCAGCTCTCGGTGACCAGTCGTTTATTGAAGATTGCAGACAGAAAAATAATTTTGGATTACAGCAATATTATGACTTTTGCAAAGAACAAGGCTTGTCTTATTATCCTTCTGAAGCGAATTTTATCCTTGTGGATATTAAAGGCGACTCGGATGAAGTCTTTCAATACTTGCTCAGCCGGGGATACATTGTGCGTTCAGGCTCTGCTTTAGGTTTTCCGGGCTTTATCCGCATCACAGTCGGGAACAGCGAGGAGAACAGCGAGATCATCTCCTTGCTGAAAACTTTCTTGCAGGAGCGAATCTCATAGAGTAAAAAAACTCAGGAGCGGTACTACGCTCCTGAGTTTTTATTTTATTTTTCTAAATTTTCAAAAAACATATTGCGTTTTCTATGCACCAGAATTATAATAGCTTTAATATGGTTTCTCTCCACTCCTATCCATATTATTACCTTTTCCTGACAACGCTTACATGTCAGGGCTTTTTTTGTTGTCCTTTTTTTTATTTCCCCCGCATAATCAGGTGTTCCTCATCATAGCTTGTCTATAAGCCAAGCTATGAAAGGAGAATGCATGAAATATATTATAGAAAAACTCACAGCTGAGAATGAATCTGCACTCTATGTAATAGATGGTGAAAACGTTCAATCTAAAAGGATCGGCTCTCTTCGGGTTAAAGCAATGAAGCTAGCGCTTGCCAGCTTCTCCGTGCATACGGGCAAGGTGTTTTTTTGTTCTTCAGTTCCGGACGTGAGTTCTAATTCATTTTATGAAAAAAACATAAAGCTCCTCATGCAGGAAGGGATGACCACCCTTGTGACCACTGCAGAAACCGACTTTTCTTATAACGTAAATTCTTCAATAAAGCGGCTGAAGCATGCCCTTATCTCTTCCCCGGCTGATTATTCCATCGGGATACAAGCTCCATGCAGCCGGCTTACACCTGAATTGGTGAAAGAATGCAATCGTCATCGGGTCCCGTTCATCCGCTTTTCTGCTACTTGCCGGGAAGACCTTCTGCGTATACCCTGGGAATGGATCAGAGACGCAAATTATTTATTTCGTCTTGTGTTCGTTCCTGATTTTCAGAAGTGCCTCCCAGATAAAGCCCGGCTGAAGCTCTTGAAAGAATGGGAGATACTTGCAAACGAGAAAAACATTCCGTACTGCGGGGAATTTCAGGATGAAAAAGAATTATCAGCAACTTTTTTAAAAAAGACAGGGTTATATCCTGTTAAAGGAACTTTTCACTCAGGCAGCCATGCCGATTATTTTCTTTCTTTTGCTCATTCTCCCTATCAAGTGCCAGAAGTGGCTGTCATTCGGGGAAGGATTGTCTATATCAGGCAAAACGGGTGGTTTTATAAAGGTTTCGGCAAAGAAATTAAGGTAAGACAAACAGGACGTTTTGGTTTTCAAAGCCCCCCTCGTGTATAATAGAATTCATAAATGTGCACGTGAAGGGGAATAAGGATGGAGAAAATTAACGAAGCGATCGCCTTGATCGACCGGGGATACGTAAATGAAGGCATGTCACTTTTAGAGCAAGCTGAAAAAAAGGCTGATGATGAACAAAGGTTAAGTTTGGCTGAAATCTATATGACTTATGGGCATCTGGATAAAGCAGTAAGCATTCTAAATGATCTTTCAGCAAAATATCCGGATCAAGAAGAGATTCTTCTTTTGCTGGCAGAATGCTACATGGAGGAAGGGCTTGAAGAACAAGCACTAGATTGCCTGCTTGAAGTTGGGCCAGGTTCTGAAGGTTATGCCCGTTCTCTGCTTCTGCAAGCTGATATATACGAAGGACAAGGACTATTTGAAGTAGCAGAAAGAAAGCTGAAGGACGCTGCGAAGACAGATGAGAGTGAGCCGGTTCTATCGTTCGCGCTTGGTGATTTTTATTTAAGGACAGGTAATTTTGCAGAAGCTGTGCCACACTTGTCAAAGGCTAAAGAACACGGGATGGAAGATTCAGAGCTGAAACTGGCTGAAGCCTTAAGCAGAGCTGGGAAATTTGAAGAATCTCTCATCCTGTATGAAGAAGGTCTTCTGCAAAAGAAAGAACTGTATCCGCTGTTCGGATATGGGCTTACAAGTTTAAAAGCAGGGGAATACAAGAAAGCAGCTGCGGCATTTGAGGAGCTAAAGGACATGGATCCTGATTACAGCACTCTTTATCCTTTTCTCTCTTATGCTTATGAGCAGGAAGGCGCGCTGGAAGAAGCATTAAAGGCTGTGAAGGAAGGGCTGCAGAGAGACGAATATAACGAGGATATATACATGCAGGCGGCAAGACTCTCCTACAAGCTTAAAGATAGTTCTAAGGGAGAATATTACGTAAGAGAGGCGCTCTCACTGAATCCGTCTAGACTGGAGCTGCTTGTCGATCTAGGGTTTCAGCTTTTAAAAGAAGAACGGCACGAGGAGCTGATCCGCCTTTACGGGCCCGTGATGCAATCAGAAGAAAGCATCCCGGTAATCGACTGGCATCTGGCAGCAGCATACAGAGAAATGGAAGATTACGATAAAGCGAGTGCCCTCTATCTGAAAGCAGCTGCTGGTCTTGAGGAAGACCCCGGCTTTTTGGAGGAGTATGCGTACTACCTGCTTGAGGAAGGTGAGCAAGATAAGGCGCTTCAACTTTTTGAAAAGCTGCTTGTGATTCAGCCGGGAATGGATGATATTGAAGAGACTGTCCGGAGGCTGAAAGAATTTTAAAAGATTATTTTTTGAGAAGGATTTTAGGCGGAAAACAAGAATATAATAAACAAAACATGAAGGCTGTTGGAATGATGGGGGGATATGTATGGGCAGCATCGTTTCCGTTCTTGAAAAGAAGGACTTTGTGAAATGGTTCCTTAATCACTACCAGTTGAAAAAACGTGAATGTGTCTGGCTCCTGAATTATCTTGTAAGCGACGACCAGCTGATGGAACGTGTACATTTCGTGGAAAAGGCGGAATACTGTCCGAAGGCCATTATCATGTCTACACAATGCGCCGACGGTGTGCCGTTCAGGTTCTACAAGCAGAATGTGCTGACGACCGATGCAGAAAAATCCTTTCATGATATCAGGCTGAATCAGGAAGAGGACATCTATTTGGAGCTTAATTTTAATTCATCCAGGCTTACGCCGGAATATGCCTCTGTACTCGAAGAAAATCCTTATTTGCCGGAAAACATGACGACCGACAGGAAGTACGGGGTTTGGGCAGAGATGGTGCTCGATCAATCGCTGTCTCAGTTCCGCAAAAACTCACTGATGGAAAAGATCAATAAGGCTCTCGACCAAAAAGATGAGAAAAGCTTTCAAAAATGGAGCTTCGAACTCCGGAATCTATAACTAAGCAGAACCTTCAGCTTTGAAGGTTCTTTTTATGTTCACCTTTTTCTGATAGGATAATGAAGGGCTGATTCCGTCTTTGAAAGGGGTTATTAGATGAAATGGAAAATGAAAGATACGGATGTATACCTAGCTTCAAGGGCGTTTGTGGACACACTTTTGATCCCGCTTCTGCCGTTTTCGCTGGATCAAAGCTTTAAGACACATGTGAATGAAGGCGATTATGCACTGATGCTTTGTGACGAGCTGGAAAGGCAGCTTCAGGGCCGTTTGTTCCTTGCGCCGCCTTTTACTTATCATGATGGTGAAGAGGCTGATGCTAAGGCTCGCAGGCTATCAGAATGGACAAGTCATGCAGCAGGCGAAGGGAAGTTCAGCCATATCTTTTATCTGACAAGCGACGTAGCATGGAAGGAACAAGAAAATGTTCTCGACGGGTCCCTTATTTGGCTTCCAGCGATTCCGGTTGAAAGCATGGATGAGGAAATGAAGCATGAACTGATAAAAGGGCAGGCTAAGCCGCTGTTTCAGATCATCTTCAGCAAGTGGCAGTCAGCTTGAATTTCCTCACAGCATACTGATGTTCATATTGACAGTAAAAGACAAGTTAGGCTATCATGTTTATGTCCTAGTAAGATGTGTGTAATCTGTCCGGATGGACCTGAAATTACAACACAAGGGGGGGAAAAGAATGTCGAAGGAAGATATCTCAAGGCGCCAGTTTCTGAATTATACACTTACTGGTGTAGGCGGTTTCATGGCCGCAGGAATGCTGATGCCGATGGCTCGATTTGCACTTGATCCTGTGCTCAAAGGCGCATCCGATCAGAAATTGGTAGCGGTTACGACCATTGATAAGATCACGAATGAACCGAAGCGGTTTGACTTTAAGGTTAAGCAAAAAGACGGATGGTATGAGTCGGATGTTTCATTGTCCGCTTGGGTATACAAATCCAAAAAAGGCGATATTATCGCACTGTCTCCTGTCTGCAAACACCTTGGCTGCGTCGTCGACTGGAACACGGATCCTAGTCATCCAAACCAGTTCTTCTGTCCGTGCCATCTGGGCCGCTATGAGAAAGACGGTATGAACGTAAAGGGAACTCCTCCGCTTGCACCGCTTGATGTTTATGATCAGCAGGTAAAAGACGGAAAGCTTTATCTAGGAAAGGCAAAACCGCGAAAGGGGGCGTAATGGATGCTTCAAAAAATTTATGACTGGGTTGATGAACGTCTTGATATTACGCCGCTTTGGAGAGACGTTGCGGACCACGAAGTGCCTGAGCATGTAAACCCTGCGCATCACTTTTCGGCGTTTGTTTACTGTTTCGGAGGATTGACATTCTTTATTACCGTCATTCAAATTTTATCCGGCATGTTCCTGACTATGTATTATGTTCCGGATATTATCAACGCTTGGGAATCCGTATACTATCTGCAAAACGAAGTGGCTTTCGGCGTTATCGTAAGAGGTATGCACCACTGGGGTGCTAGTTTAGTAATCGTAATGATGTTTTTACATACATTGCGCGTGTTTTTCCAGGGCGCGTATAAAAAACCGCGCGAATTGAACTGGGTTGTCGGCGTGCTGATTTTCTTTGTAATGCTCGGGCTTGGATTTACAGGCTACTTGCTTCCATGGGATATGAAAGCATTGTTCGCAACTAAAGTAGGGATCGAGATCGCAATGACCATTCCGGTTGTAGGACCGCTTGCCAAGACATTCCTAGCCGGCGGGGAAATCATCGGTGCTCAGACACTGACTCGTTTCTTTGCGATTCATGTATTCTTCCTTCCTGCAGCCCTTCTTGGACTGATGGGGGCTCACTTCTTAATGATTCGTAAACAGGGTATTTCAGGGCCTCTGTAAAACCTGCTGAAAAAAATTCATAACATGAGAAGCGTTTAGGCTTCTCAACATGCAAAGGAGGGAGAACGTATGCATCGCGGAAAAGGTATGAAGTTTGTCGGCGACTCTCGTGTCCCGGCAGAACGCAAGCCTAATATTCCGAAAGACTATTCGGAATATCCAGGCAAGACGGAAGCGTTTTGGCCAAACTTCCTTTTGAAAGAATGGATGGTTGGAGCCGTATTTTTGATCGGTTACTTGATTTTAACTGTCGCGCACGAGTCTCCGCTGGAAAGAAAGGCTGATCCTACGGATGCTGGATATATTCCGCTTCCTGACTGGTACTTCCTTTTCTTGTATCAGCTTCTGAAGTACAAATATGCAGCAGGCGACTACGTTCTGATCGGTACAGTGATCATTCCTGGACTTGCTTTCGGAGCATTGATGCTGGCGCCGTTTCTTGACACAGGCTCAGAGCGCCGTCCATCCCGCCGTCCGATCGCGACTGGTTTGATGCTATTAGGACTCATTTCTGTTACATATTTAACTTGGGAGTCTGTAGTGACGCACGACTGGGAAAAAGCGAAGGAACAAGGGAAGATCGTAAACGTAAGCTTCGATGAGAACGACCCTGGCTATAAAATCTACCAAAAGCAAAGCTGCGTCGGCTGTCACGGTGACTCGCTGAGCGGCGGAGCATCCGGTCCAAGTCTTGTTGGAACTGGTTTGAAGCCAGAAGAGATCATGAAAATCGCGAAAGAAGGTAAGCCGCCAGGCATGCCGCCTAACGCATTTAAAGGGACAGATGAAGAGCTTGAAAAGCTTGCTACATTCATCTCAAAACTTGAAAAATAATCAGCGGACCGGCCCTGTACAGCAGGGCCGGTTTTTTTAGATATACGGCAAATCAATCCCGGGACATAAAAAATTTTAGGAGGATACCAGTTTGCAATATGTCCGTTATCTTTTGATGAATAAAATCTTTCTGTCTCTCATGCTTGTAATCAACATTGCGGGAACTATCTATGGCTATATATGGTATGAATATCAGCTGAGAGATACCCCGTTGAGATATTTGCTTTTTGTTCCGGATTCACCGACTGCCAGCCTCTTTTTTGTTGCGGTTCTGGCGGGATTTTTGTTCGGCAGAAACTCAGGGCTTATACAGGCTCTGGCAGCTGTTTCTCTTTTTAAATACGGCATTTGGGCAGTGGGCATGAACATCGCGGGAAGCTTTACTGGCGAACCGCTGAACTGGATCAATTATATGCTCATATTCTCACATCTTGGAATGGCGGTTGAAGGTCTGCTTTATGCACCGTATTATCAGATAAAGAATATTCATCTGGCCGCAGCAGCGGTTGTCGTCCTGCATAATGACATCATAGATTATGTTTTTGGAATGATGCCAAGATATCCCGCATTGGAGGGGTATGAACAAATTATCGGCTATGCAACTTTCTGGCTGAGTCTTGCCTCTGTAGTCATTGTTTGGCTCTGCGTCCAAAGGCAGCGCAAAATAACACACCCGTAAGGTCTACTCTTGTCCAGCCCTACATATTGTTATGTAAAGAGGCAATTTAGGGGGGACGAAGATGAAAACGGGCGCAGCAGTTGCTGTTATACTTTTATGCCTGTCATTATACGGAGCCGCCGTCCAAGCTGGGAACGGACAGAGGCAAGATGCAGAAAAGATTTGGGAAGAAATGAACCGGCTTGCCGGACAAGCATGGAACTTAGGAAAGCAGGAAAAATTCGAAGAAGCTGTAACGGTCCTTAAGTACACTTCAAAATTTTTAGCTGAAACGAAGGAAGCAGCGAGTCTTACTCCTGAAAAACAAAGGGTGCTGGAATACTCTTTTGACTCAGCTTTGTTTACACTTAGCGATAAAGAGGAAACAAATGAAGGAAAGTTCTTGAAGGTGACCGAAGTGATGATGCTCGTAGATGCGCTTCAGTCCGATCAGCAGCCGCTCTGGAAACAGGCGGAGCTGGCTGTAATGGGTCCCCTTCAGGAGATGGGAAAAGCCGTAAAACAGAATGAGAAGAGAAAATTCAATCTTGCACTGAACGACCTTTCAAGAGAGTTTGAAGCTATCCGGCCCGCGCTCGTAATGGATCTGTCTGATGAAAAAATATCTGCTCTTGACGCACACCTTGATTTTATGGATGCACAGAGAATGACATTGCCCGACAGTGAAGAGGAATATCAGAGGTTCCAAGTAGCTGCGGCTGACTTCGAAGCCGTTTTCCGCTCTGAAGAGGATGAGTCTGGACCATCAATATTTTGGCTTATTTTTTCGATCGGGGGCATCATATTCAGTACATTATCTTATGTTGGCTGGAGAAAGTATAACGGTGAAAAAGAAAAGATGAACGCACACGGAAAGTGAGCTGGATATTTGACACTCATAATGAAAAAAACTAACATGTACTTACAAGAAATTCATCATGGAGTGATATATTAATGGGCGGTTATTTAATTTATTTTATAATTTTGCTGATCGTACCGATCTGGGCAAACATGAAGGTGAAAAGCACGTACAAAAAATATTCAAAAGTCTCCAGCGATTCAGGACTGACAGGTGCAGAGGTAGCGCGGGATATACTTGACCGCAACGGACTTCAGAATGTAGCTGTTGAACCATTCCGCGGCATGCTTTCCGACCACTATGATCCGAGAAGCAAGACAGTCCGGCTTTCTGAAAGCAACTATTACGGCCATTCTATCGCCGGCGCTGCGGTTGCTGCCCATGAGGTCGGCCACGCGATTCAAGACAAAGAAGGATATGCTCCGCTGCGGATACGGCATGCACTAGTGCCAGTAGCGAATATTGGAAGCAACTTCTCATTTATTCTGATTTTAGCTGGCATGCTTATGCAGGCTGCCAACCTGTTTTTCCTTGGCATCATCTTTATGGCAGCGGCAGTTATTTTTCAGATCGTCACCCTTCCGGTTGAATTTAACGCGAGCTCGCGCGCGATGGAACAAATCGCGGCGACGGGAATGATACGGTCTGATGAGCAGAAGGGCGCGCGAAAGGTCTTGAATGCTGCAGCCCTGACGTATGTTGCAGCAGCACTTGTTGCACTTCTCGAACTTCTGCGCTTTGTTCTCATGTTTGTCGGCATGAATAACAGCGATGAATAAAAAAATCCCTCCCGTCCGGGAGGGATTTTTGCGTATTTCGGAATAATTAGCGTCCGATTGGGTTCTTGTTGGCGTCGAGCGTAAAGCCCTCGCCGATCACTTCATGGACGTCATTTACAGTAACGAACGCATGTGGATCGATCCGCTCGATCACCTGTTTCAGCCTTACAATTTCGTTTTTAGCGATAACACAATATAAGACTTCACGCAGGTTGCCGGTAAAGCTTCCTTTTCCGTTCAAGATTGTCGCACCGCGGTCAAGCTCTTTCATGATGTTCGCAGCGATCTCAGAATTATGTTCTGATACGACCATAACTGCTTTTCCAGCATAAGCACCTTCTTGCATAAAATCGATAACTCGTGCACCGACGAATACAGCGACAAGCGTGTACATCGCTTCTTTGTAATCTAAATAAACAAGAGAAAGAGCGATAACAACAAAATCAAACATAAACATTGTCTTTCCCATGCTCCAGCCTAAATACTTATGGCCGAGCCTCGCGATGATGTCTACACCTCCGGTCGTCCCGCCGAACCTGAAGGTGATCCCAAGACCGATGCCGATGAAAACACCGGCGAACAGTGCTGCAAGTGTCATGTCGTCCTTCAGATCCATCGTTAGCGTAGAATAGCGCTGGAAGATGAACAGAAATACAGAGACGGAAACGGTCCCGATAACTGTATAGATAAAAGAAGTTCGTCCGAGAAGTTTCCAGCCTACAAAGAACAGCGGGATGTTCAGCGCGAGGTTGGAATAAGAAGGGTCGATGCTGAACAAAAAATATAGGATGAGAGTGATTCCTGTAAAACCGCCCTCGGCAAGATTATTGGTCATATTAAAATGAACGATGCCAAAAGAAAATATAGCGGCCCCTATTAAAATAAAAAAGATGTTTTTAAAGCGAAGCGGGTAATTCATAAGTGTTTCCTCCTTCATGTAAAGCAATGCGGTCACGTGATGCCTTCCTCATTATAATGAAGCGGAATGATGCTGGCAATACACCAAGATATTTGTCAAACGCCGCTTTTCCTTATAACATAGAAAAGAATGGAGTGATAGTGTGGAAAATCGTACGGTAAAAGACAGACAGGATGAAGTGCATCAATATATCAGCCAATTTAAAGAAGGCTATTTCAGCCCGCTTGCGATGCTTGCGAGAATGACAGAAGAGCTCGGTGAACTGGCGCGTGAAATCAACCATACATACGGTGAGAAGCCGAAAAAAAAGAGTGAAGGAGAAAAGAAGATAGAAGAAGAGATGGGTGATCTGTTTTTCGTGCTCATCTGCTTCGCTAATTCATTATCGATCGATCTCGACGAAGCCCTCGATCTTGTAATGAAAAAATTTAATACAAGAGATAAAGACAGATGGACTAAAATAGATGAAAGCAGGGATATATAGTGGAAAAAATAAGAATTGTTCTCGCCGGGCCGCGTGGAAAAATGGGTACTGAAGCGTTGAAAATGATCGAAAGCACACCACATTTTGAATTGGCTGCAGCTGTTGATTCCCGCAATGGAGGAAAAAGAATAAAAGATATTGTGGGACTTCCGTCATTCGAAGCTTTAATCTATGAGGACCTTCATGTATGTCTTGATGAGACAGTCGCTGATGTTCTCATTGACTTGACAAAGCCGGAAATCGGCAAGAAGCATCTTGAAATCGCGCTGGAGAGGAACGTAAGACCAGTAATCGGGACAACTGGATTCAGTGATGAAGATCTGCGCCGTCTTTCTGATCTGGCAGCAGACAGACAGACAGGTGCCATCATCGCGCCGAACTTTGCGATTGGTGCGATTTTAATGATGAAATTTTCACAGATGGCAGCCAAATATCTGCCTCATGTGGAGATTATCGAGAAGCATCATGACCAAAAGCTCGATGCGCCATCCGGTACGGCTTTGAAAACAGCTCAGCTGATCACCGAAGTACGTGAATCCGTTAAGCAAGGCCACCCTGAAGAGACAGAAGATCTTCCAGGAGCAAGAGGAGCTGAATTGGATGGAATGCGAATTCACAGCGTACGCCTTCCTGGACTTGTCGCTCACCAGGAAGTAATATTCGGCGGAGAAGGACAGACCTTAACAATCAAGCATGACTCGATGAATCGTGCATCCTTCATGCCAGGGGTTAAGCTTGCTGTAGAACGTGTCATGAAGATCGACCAGCTCGTTTACGGCTTGGAAAATATTATTGAGTAGACAAGGGAGATACCTATGAAAATAGCACTGATCGCGCATGATAAGAAAAAACAGGAAATGATAAATTTCACAGTCGCATACAGGGACATACTCGCATTACATGATCTCTTTGCCACTGGGACCACAGGAGCAAAAATTACTGAAGCATCTGGCTTGGATGTTCACCGTTTTAAGTCCGGGCCGCTTGGAGGAGATCAGCAGATAGGTGCGCTTATCGCGCAGGATGATCTGGACCTCGTCCTGTTTTTCAGAGATCCGCTCACTGCACAGCCGCATGAGCCTGACGTGTCTGCACTGATGCGTCTTTGCGACGTCTATCATGTGCCGCTTGCGACGAATGCCGCGAGTGCCGAACTGTTCATCAAAGCGGTCGAACGGGGAGATCTGGACTGGCGGAAGATTTTAAGCGAACGGGAGAATGCTTAATGACAGTCAAACAGCCGTGGCTTGCATTCGGTGCACATGCTGATGATGTTGAGATCGGCATGGCCGGAACGATTAAAAAAGAAACCGCATCAGGTCGTGATGTCTATATATGCGACTTGACAAAAGCTGAGCTGTCCTCAAATGGAACACCTGAAACAAGGCTGATAGAAGCTGAACATGCTGCAGTAGTCCTTGGCGTGAAGCAGAGGTTTAATCTTGGGCTGCCGGACAGGGGGCTCTATTTAAGCAGCAGCTATATAGCAAAGCTCGTAAAAGTCATCCGCTCGGTACGTCCTGAAGCTGTTTTTGCACCATACTGGGAAGACCGCCACCCTGATCACGGTCATTGTGCCAGACTGGTTGAGGAAGCCGTTTTTTCAGCGGCCGTAAGAATGGTTCAGGACGAAGAGAAGCTGCCTCCTCACAGGGTTAACTCGCTTTATTTTTATGCCATCAACGGAGCACCTGCTCCGCATGCGCTTATTGATGTATCTGATGTTTATCATTTTAAAACAGAATCCCTTAACGCTTATGCATCGCAGTTCAAGAAACAGGATGGAAGCTATGACACCCCTCTAGTAAACGGGTATATTGATGTTGTTTCAGCGAGGGAGCGGCTGTATGGGAAAGAAGCGGCGGTTGAATTTGCTGAAGGCTTCCTAACAAAAAAACCGATACTATTGAAAACATTATAAGGAGTTATTATGGGATTGAAAATAGGCATAACCTGTTATCCGACAGTGGGCGGTTCGGGGGTCGTCGCGACAGAACTCGGGAAGCTTCTGGCTGAACGGGGACATGAAATTCACTTTATTACCTCAAGCATGCCGTTCAGGCTCGGAAAGGTCTATCATAATGTGTTTTATCATGAAGTTGAAGTAAATCATTATTCAGTATTTAAATACCCGCCTTATGATCTCGCGCTGGCGAGTAAGATGGCAGAAGTTGCAAAACGGGAAAAGCTCGATCTGCTGCATGTACATTATGCGGTCCCTCACGCAGTATGCGCCTACCTGGCTAAGCAGATGCTCGGCGGAAGCATGAAGATCGTTACTACTCTTCACGGGACAGACATCACAGTACTTGGTTATGATCCTGGCTTAAGTGAGATGATCCGTTTTGGCATTGAAGCTTCTGATGCGGTCACTTCAGTCTCGCACAGCCTGAAGAAAGAAACGCTGAGTCTTTTAAAGGTGGAAAAGGACATCAAACCAATACACAATTTCGTGGACGAGAGGGAGTATTACAGAAGAGAGAATATTTCTCTGAAGCAGGCTTATGGCATCGAAGAACATGAAAAAGTGGTCGTTCATATTTCAAATTTCCGCGGCGTGAAAAGGATCAAAGACGTGATTCACACATTTGCAGGCATCGCTAGGAAGATGCCAGCGAAGCTGCTGCTGATCGGGAACGGGCCAGAACTGACTTCAGCGTGTGAATTGGTCAGAGAGCTGGACATCGCAGACCACGTTCTTTTTCTTGGCAAACAAGATAAGGTTGCCGACCTTTTCTCTATATCTGATCTGAAGCTTCTGCTTTCAGAAAAAGAAAGTTTTGGTCTTGTGCTCCTTGAAGCGATGGCCTGCGGAGTGCCGGTAATCGGCAGTAATATAGGCGGGATACCGGAAGTGATCTCGGACGGCGAGACTGGGTATATCGTTCCTTTAGGAGATGTGGAGCAGGCAACAGAACTGGCTTCCGCTCTTCTAGAAGATAAAGAAAAACATGCGTCCTTTTCATTAAACGCCGTCAGGCATGTGCAGTCGCACTTTGCATCGGAGAAGATAGTAAGTGAATATGAAGCCCTTTACACCCGCGTTCTTGAAGAAGGACAGTCAACATGAATGACCAGTTTACAGCCGCAGCCGCCGTCCTGAAAAAATTGAATCAGCACGGCCACGAAGCGTTTTTTGTCGGAGGCTGTGTTCGAGATCTTATCTTGAAAGTGCCTGTAAACGATATTGACATCGCGACAAGTGCAAAGCCTGAAGAAGTGATCGCTGTCTTTCCAAAAACCATTCCCGTAGGCATAGAACATGGAACGGTCATCGTCAGGGAAGCAGGAGTGTCGTATGAAGTGACGACGTTCCGTACAGAAGGGGAATATACTGACTTCAGGCGGCCTTCCTCTGTTTCCTTTACGGCCTCTTTGGAGCAGGATCTCGCGAGGCGGGACTTTACCTTTAACGCGATGGCGATGGATGAAGAAATGCGGCTGTATGATCCATTCGGCGGAAAACGTGCGCTTCAGAACAAGGTGATCGAAACGGTAGGCGATTCAAGGGAACGTTTTACGGAAGATCCGCTGCGTATCATGAGAGCATTCCGTTTTGCCGCGAAATTAGGGTTCATTTTGGAAGAACGGACGAAAAGTGCTGCTGGTGACCTGGCTTTTTTGCTAAAAAAGATTTCAGCGGAACGAAAAAGGGATGAATGGCTTAAGCTTTTATCTTCGCCTTATGCTGTCCGTGCGTTAAAGATGATGGAGTCGCTCTCATGTCTGCAGCAGCTCCCAGGTTTGTCAAGTGCCTCAACAGAACTGAGTGCTGCGGACTGGACAAATCTCCGTACAAACGCTGAAAGGATGGCTCTTTTAGCCCTTTTGCTGAAAAAAACAGAAATCCTGCATTTTTTAAGAGAATGGAAGCTTTCGTCGTCTGATATCAAAATGACGTCTGCCATTTTGTCAGCAGTGTCGGTGTGCAGACTCCCTCTAAGCTGGAATCTGTATACTTCAGGAGTAGACACGGTGATCTCCGCATTGCGCGTCTGCGGCGCCGCTGCTGGCTTCTGCACATATGCAGAAGAAGAAAGAATGCAACAAGCTTATCAGCAGCTTCCGATTCATGCACGCAGTGAACTGCCGGTTAGCGGTCTGGAAGTTTCACGTTTTACTGGCGAAAAGCCCGGACCTTGGCTCGGCGAACTTCTCATGATGCTGGAAAAAGCGGTTGTTACGGGCGAAATCACATGCAGCAAAGAAGATGTTATTCAATATATTAGGAGGTGGAAGGATGAAAGAAACCCTCCTTCACATGCTTAAAGCAAAGGAAAACGGCTATGTTTCCGGACAGGAAATCTCAAATGTGCTGAATTGCTCGAGAACGGCCGTGTGGAAGCACGTAAGCGAGCTCAGATCAGCTGGCTACGAGATCGAAGCTGTACAGAAAAAGGGATACAGGCTTCTTCGGTCTCCCGACGCGGTTACACCTGAGGAGATTCTGTCGAGGCTGAAGTCGGAAAAACTGGGGAAAAAAGTGGTCTATCACACCTCATTAAAAAGCACTCAGGAAATGGCTCATCTGGAAGCTGCAAAAAATGCTGAAGAAGGTGTCCTTGTCGTTGCGGACGAGCAGACAGGAGGAAGAGGACGGCTCGGAAGAAGCTGGCATTCGCCTGCTGGCACTGGGATTTGGATGAGTCTTGTCTTAAAACCCCGTATCGCCTTGCAAAAGGCACCGCAGCTTACTCTGCTTACGGCAGTCGGGGTCGTGCGCGCCATTGAGAAAGAGACAGGTCTCGCTGCTGACATCAAATGGCCGAACGACATTTTGCTGAACGGAAAAAAGATTGTCGGCATCCTCACAGAGCTTCAAGCTGAGGCTGATCAGATCCATTCTGTCATTATTGGGATGGGGATGAATATTAATCAGAAAAAAGAACATTTTCCAGAAGATATAGCTGCCATCGCCACATCTTTATCAGCAGAGTCCGGAAAAGAATACAGCAGGGCTGGTCTTATCGCAGCGGTCATGCTCGAGCTGGAAGAGCTCTATAAAGTCTATTTAAAAGACGGTTTCGGTCTGATCAAGCTTTTATGGGAATCACGTGCTCAAAGTCTCGGAAAGAGGATCACTGCCAGAAACTTGAACGGCACCCTGACAGGATTTGCGAAGGGTATCACCGATGAAGGCGTGCTGCTTCTTGAAGATGATGAAGGCATGGTGCACAGCATCTATTCAGCAGATATAGAAATTACTACTACCACATAAACAGAACATGGTACACTATACTTAAACAGGCGGTATCCGACGGAACTGCACTGAGTACGATAGTTGATCAATTTTATAGTTGTCTGATCTGCCTAGATCCAAAAGGACCGGGACAGAGGGGGAAATTCAATAAACAGCGTTTGAACTTCTTCCTGTATGTGAAGAAGTTTTTTTATTGCACATGCTCTCAGCAGCATTGTGCTGCCGATACTTCCCTAATCAAAAGCCTCTGCTCCTAATAAGAGGAGGAAATATGAAAACGGTAAAAAGTTTCGCCAAGATGAAACAGAACAAAGAAAAAATTGTGATGATGACTGCTTATGACTATCCATCAGCTGTGCTTTGCGAGGAGGCAGTCATAGATATGATTCTTGTCGGCGATTCGCTGGGAATGGTCGTGCTCGGATATGATACGACTATTCCGGTAACAGTGGAAGATATGATTCATCATACGAAGGCAGTCAGAAGAGGGGCTGCTCGTACGTTCATCGTCACAGATATGCCATACATGTCCTATCACGGTTCGCTTGACAGGACGCTTGAGAACGCTCGCAGGATCATGCAGGAATCCGGTGCATCAGCGGTCAAGCTCGAAGGCGGCAGCTCTGTCGCCGATACGGTATTTCGTTTGACAAAAGCAGGTGTTCCTGTTTGCGGCCATCTTGGCCTCACCCCGCAATCAGTCGGAGTGGAAGGCGGATATAAAGTCCACGGAAAATTAAAAGGCGAAGCGGAAGAGCTTCTGGCAGATGCAATCGCCTTGCAGGAAGCGGGTGCGTTTGCTATTGTGCTTGAATGTGTGCCAAGGCAGCTCGCCCAGATCGCTTCAGAAACGCTGTCTATTCCGGTGATCGGAATCGGAGCGGGTGCCGAAGCTGACGGGCAGGTGCTCGTGTTTCATGATACGGTAGGCTACGGGAACCACCACGTTCCAAAGTTTGTAAAAACATATGGAAATGCTTCAGCCGTCATTTCAGAAGCGTTAAAATCTTATCGTGATGAAGTGAAAAACGGGCAGTTCCCAGGAATTGAACAGTCGTTTACGATGAACGAAGAAGAAATCCCGTCTCTTTATGGAGGAAAACAGCAATGATCACCATTTATGAGCAGCATGAGTTGAAGAAATGGGTGTTACAGCAAAAAGGGGACAAAAGATCGATAGGTTTTGTTCCGACGATGGGGTATCTGCATGAAGGGCATCTTTCTCTGATTAAAAAGGCGAAAGAGGAAAATGATGCCGTCATCGTCAGTATCTTCGTCAATCCGCTTCAGTTTGGACCGAACGAGGATTTTGACCGTTACCCGCGCGATATAGAGCGCGACAGCAGGCTGGCACAGGAAGCCGGTGCGGATCTGCTGTTCCATCCTTCTGTGGAAGTGATGTATCCTTTTGAGCCTGCAGTGACAGTGAAGGTAAACAGAAGGGCCGATGTTTTATGCGGAAGCTCGAGAATAGGACATTTTGACGGTGTGGCAACGGTCGTAGCAAAGCTTTTTCACCTGACAGAGCCATCCCGCGCATACTTTGGTTTAAAAGACGCACAGCAGGTAGCAGTAATTGAGGCGATGACCGGCGACCTGAACTTTCCGGTGGAAATCGTGCCATGCGACACGGTGCGCGAACAGGACGGACTGGCCAAAAGTTCAAGGAACGTATTTTTAACCGATGAAGAACGGGAAGAAGCAAAGGTAATTTATGCATCGCTTACAGAAGTGAAAGATTTGCTTCTCAGTGGCGTTAACCCTCTGTCAGCAAAGGAAAAGTTAGAGGAATTGCTCAAAAAAAAGCTGACAGGTACCGTGGATTATGCAGAAATCCTGTCTTATCCTGAATTAAAGGAACCGAGCTCAGACAGTACACGTTTGATCGCCGCTGCCGCTGTTAAATACAGCAAGGCGCGCTTGATCGATAATGTATTAATCGAATTGACACCAGATGGAAAGAAAGAAGTGGAAAATCATGTTTAGAACGTTGATGAAAGGCAAAATTCACCGTGCACGAGTGACAGAAGCAAACCTTAATTATGTAGGCAGCATCACGATTGATGAGGACATACTCGATGCGGTTGATATGATGGCCAATGAAAAAGTACAGATTGTGAATAATAATAACGGAGCACGTTTTGAGACTTATATCATCCCTGGTGAAAGAGGGAGCGGCGTCTTCTGTTTGAATGGTGCAGCTGCAAGGCTCGTTCAAGAAGGCGATGTGATCATCGTCATCACATACGCCATGTATACAGAAGAAGAAGCAAGGCGTCATCAGCCAAAAGTTGCTGTGATGGACGAAGACAACAAAATTGTGCAAATGCTTGGGAATGAGCCGGCTTCGACCATCATCTGATGATGGCCGGCCCCCTTTCTTAAAAACGGGGTGAGTGGATATGAAACATAAATACGTCGTAGTAGACTTAGAGACAACAGGCAACTCACCAGCAAGAGGGGATCGGATTATCCAGGTGGGAGCGGTATGTATAGAGAACGGCGAGATCGTAAGCCGTTTTTCTTCGTTCGTTCAGCCAGGGATAGCCATCCCCCCTTTTATTGAACAGCTGACAGGCATAACGGACGATATGGTAGAAGACGCACCTTTTTTTGAAGAAATCGCTCCTTCTCTTCTGCAAATGCTTGACGGCGCCTATTTTGTAGCACATAACGTCAGTTTTGATTACTCCTTTTTGCAGGGAGAGCTGGAAAATGCGGGTTATATGCCGCTTTCGATGCCGCTGCTGGATACAGTTGAACTTTCTAGAATCCTCCTGCACGATGCAGATGGATACCAGTTAAACCAGCTGGCTGACCACCTTGGCATCTCTCACACCAACCCGCATCAGGCTGATAGTGATGCCGAGGTGACAGCGGAGCTGCTGCAGCATCTTCTGAGCAAACTCGGCCAGCTCCCTCTCGTAGCTCTGCAAAGGCTGCAGCCAGTCTTAAGAAAGCTGCAGAGCAGCACAGAACAGATTGTGAGTGAACTGATCGCCGAAAAATCAAATATTATTAGTGATGATTCAGGATACGATTTTTATCGCCAGCTCGTGCTTAAAAAAGTACATCGGGATCTTAACAATGATGAAGAGCGCGATACTGGAGAATTGTCCGCATTGTCACTGCGCGAAAAGCTGAAGCAGCATATGAGTCAGTTTGAGGTCAGGGAAAGCCAGAAGAAGATGATGGAGACTGTAGAGGAAGCGCTGGAAAACCATCAGCATGCGATGATTGAGGCCGGAACAGGCGTCGGCAAATCACTCGGTTACCTGATTCCAGGAGTACTGCACAGCATAAGGACTGGCAGACCTTTCGTCGTGAGCACGCATACGGTCCAGCTACAGCAGCAGATTCTTGACCGGGATGTTCCCATACTGCAAAAAATCATGCCTTTTCCATTTCATGCTGCGGTATTGAAAGGGCGCAGTCATTATTTATGTTTGAGGAAATTCGAACATTCACTGCAAGATGATTTAGATGATAATTATGATACTAACCTTACGAAGGCACAGATACTTGTCTGGCTGACAGAAACTGAGCATGGTGATGTGGAAGAACTGAACTTATCATCAGGCGGCCGCCTGTTCTGGCAGCAAGTGAGAAGTGATGCCAATTCCTGCCTAGGTCACCGCTGTCCATGGTTTTCGCGATGCTTTTACCACCGCAAGAGGAGACAGGCTCAATCAGCTGACCTTGTTATCACGAACCACGCAATGCTGTTTACCGACCTTAAAGCCGATTCGCAGCTGCTCCCGGCATATAAGGAAGCCGTCGTTGACGAAGCCCATCATCTTGAAGAAGTGGTCAGTGACCATTTTGGGACTCAGACGGACTATTTTGCATTTCACCGTTTGCTTGAAAGACTTGGTACGACCGACAGCAGCCAAGCGGCAGCACGTCTGTCTCAGCTTGCTGATCTGCTGGAAATTCCGCGAAGTTCTGATGTTTTCTCAGACTGGAACGAAAAGATGGCAGATTTAAAGCAAGAGCTTGACGACATGTTCAGGCTATTAAAACTGTATGTTCTTAACGGGGCAAAAGCATCAGCACCTGATACTGGAAAAGTATTTATTAGGTACAGCAGGGAAGAAACGGAAAGCCGGAACTTTGCCCCGGTCTTGGAAATGTTCGACCGCTGCAGCAGCATGATCCGTGATTTACTGAAACGGCTGCAGAAAATCAGCAAAGCAGTGGCAGACAAAGATGATCACCTCAACTTTCAGCAGAAAGGGTTCATGGCAGACCTTGCCGGCCTCCGTTCGGACTTAGAAGAAGAGATGAGCAGTCTTTCGCATCTGCTGTATAGTCCATTACACGATGAAGTTTACTGGATGGAAGCGGATATAAGGGGTGCGCGACATGCGGTTTGGCTGTATGCCAAGCCCGTAGAGATTGATGATATTCTTGCAGATGAGTTTTTTGCCAAGAAAAAAAGCGTCATATTAACATCAGCTACGATCTCTGTCAGGAACTCATTCCGTTATATGATCGACAGGCTGGGTCTTGCTGATTTCGGACCGGTCACTTCCCAGCTGCCATCGCCTTTCCGTTATGACAGACAGGTGCGGTTAATGATTCCATCGGACTTGCCGCTGATAAGCGAGTGCGATGCGAAAACGTTCACTTCGATGATAAGCCGGTCTCTCTTTGAAATAGCGAAGGTAACGAAAGGGCGGATGCTCGTATTGTTTACGAGCTATGAGATGCTCAAAGAGACGCACACTGCTTTTAAGCAGCTGATGGATGAAGACGAATTCATGCTGATCGCCCAAGGCATCGACAGCGGGAGCAGGGCGAGGCTGACGAAGAACTTTAAGAAATTCGACCACGCGATATTGTTTGGAACATCAAGCTTCTGGGAAGGCATTGACATTCCCGGTGATTCTCTTACATGTCTATGCATTGTCAGGCTTCCGTTCTCCCCGCCTGATAATCCAGTGACAAATGCGAGAAGCGAAAAAATCCGTGCAGCTGGCGGAAATCCTTTTTATGATCTGTCGCTGCCCCAGGCCATCATCCGCTTCAAGCAAGGCTTCGGAAGGCTTGTCCGAAGCCAGTCAGATTATGGTGCCGTTTTTGTTTTTGACAGGCGCATTACCGAAACAAGATATGGCAGGTCGTTCCTTTCATCCCTTCCAAAGCTTCCGGTGGATGTCAGGCCGTTAGGCGAACTGACAGAAGAGCTGGATCGCTGGCTTATGCAGAAGGAAGAAGAATAAGAGGAGCCGGAATTGTTTCCGCTCCTCGTTTTTCATTAACCCGCGGACTGGCTCAGTAACAATCTGACCTGTTTAACATACTTTATAATTCTGTGCTATCAAAAATACCCTCAGGAAGTACCTTTTGACGGCGTTTTTTGTTATAGTATTACATTAGAGAGCCAGTTTACCGTGTAAACGGATATTAGCAATTTTGAGGAGGTTTTTATGGAAAGTAAAATCGAAGTGCTGTCTGCTGTCAAAGTCAGCAAATCAAATGACCTTTATAAAATTGTATCCGAGCTGAACAAGACATTGAAGCATAAAGACCTTATGTTCGGGCTTGCGCTTGATGATAAAAATAAGGAAGAAATGATTTTTACGATTTATCGTACATAACGGAGGCAATAATGAAAAAATGGTGGCTGATCGGGGCCGCTGCCGCAGCAGCTGTCTTGTGGCAGGCCGGATCCCTCTATTCGAACGTACAATCAGGACAGCGGGAAATCAGCAATGATGCTCAAGCAATCGCGAAAAGCGGACACAATCTTGCACAAATCACAAAAACCGAGCATTTTTATAAAAATGAAGCATTCGAAGTGGTGCACGGTGTCGGCAAGGACGGCCAAAAGATGATTGTCTGGGTCGATGGCAAAGGCCATACGACCGCAAAATCTGCCAGCAGCGGACTTACTGAGAAAGAGATGATCGCTTCAATCCGTGAGCAGTACGGCCAAGTCGATATTATTGATGCAAGAATCGGGATGGAAGATGGCCAGCCGCTTTGGGAGGTCGTTTATAAAGACGAATCAGGGCGGTACACGTTCTATTACGGATATTTTGAAAATGGAAAACGGTATGTTAAATACAGCATCCAGGACAAAACATAAAAAGAACAGGAGCGGATAGATTATGAAACTGTCAAAACGCGCGGAATCACTTTCTCCTTCAAGCACGCTTGCTATTACAGCAAAAGCAGCAGCGTTAAAAGCAGAAGGCCATGATGTGATCGGACTTGGTGCGGGTGAGCCAGACTTTAACACTCCTTCACACATCATTGAAGCAGCTTATGAAGCAATGAAAGCCGGACACACGAAATACACTGCGTCCGGCGGATTGCTGCAGCTTAAGAAAAATATTTGTGAAAAACTTGCGAAAGATCAGGGACTTAGCTACGATCCATCTGAGATCATCGTCAGCACGGGAGCAAAGCACTCACTTTATTCCCTCTTTCAGGCTGTGATCGACGAAGGCGATGAAGTTATCATCCCGATTCCGTACTGGGTGAGCTATCCAGAACAAGTGAAGCTTGCTGGCGGTGTTCCAGTTTACATCGAGGGCAAAGAAGAAAATGATTTTAAATTTACAGCAGATCAGCTGAAAGGCGCTTTGACAAGCAAAACAAAAGCGATCATCATCAATTCTCCTTCCAATCCGACTGGGTCATTGTATTCGCGTGATGAACTGGCCGAAATCGGGAAAGTATGCCTTGAGCATAACATCCTGATCGTCTCTGATGAAATTTATGAAAAACTTGTATACGGCGGTGCGGAGCATGTCTCTATCGCTCAGATCTCAGAAGAACTGAAAAAGCAGACGGTCATCGTGAACGGTTTGTCTAAATCACATGCGATGACTGGCTGGAGGATTGGATTTGCAGCAGGCGACAAAAAAATTATCAAGGCGATGACCAACCTGGACAGTCATAGCACATCCAATCCGACGACGATCTCTCAGTATGCTGCTATCGCAGCATATGATGGACCAGAAGACGACGTCGAGATGATGAGATCTGCCTTCGAGGAGCGTTTGGACAAGGTTTACGACAAGCTTGTCTCGATACCTGGCTTATCATGCGTAAAGCCAAAGGGAGCGTTCTATCTATTCCCGAACGCGAAAGATGCGGCAGAAATGACGGGTTTTCATAGTGTGGATGACTGGGTTGCAGCACTCCTGGAAGAAGAAAAAGTTGCGCTCGTGCCAGGGTCTGGCTTTGGATCTCCAGATAATGTCCGCCTTTCTTACGCGACTTCGCTTGATTCGATATTAGAGGCGCTCGGGAGAATCGAAAGGTTTATCGCCCGCCGAACAGTAAAATAAAAGAACGATCTTACAAAAACGTGGAGGTAGCAAATAGTGAAAACGACGATTGCTAAGCTTAAAAATCATATTGGAGAAGAAGTGACGATTGGAGCATGGATCGCAAACAAGCGTTCAAGCGGCAAGATCGCTTTTCTTCAGCTTCGTGACGGAACTGGATTCGTTCAGGGAGTTGTCGTTAAGAGCGACATTCCGGAAGAACAATTCCTGCTCGCTAAAGGCATAACACAGGAAACGAGCGTTTATGTAACAGGGTCAGTGCAAACTGATGAACGTTCACAGTCCGGTGTCGAGCTGGTTGTTTCAAAGATTCAAGTTATCTCTGAATCACAGGACTACCCGATCACACCGAAAGAACACGGCACGGAATTCCTGATGGATCACCGCCATCTATGGATTCGTTCAAAGAGGCAGCATGCGGTGCTGAAGATCCGGAACGAGATTATCCATGCGGTCAATGAATTCTTTTATAATAATGACTTTGTCAAGGTAGATCCTCCGATATTGACTGGTAGCTCAGCTGAAGGGACGACGTCTCTGTTTCACACAAAATATTTTGAAGAAGACGCTTATCTTTCTCAAAGCGGGCAGCTGTACATGGAAGCCGCAGCGATGGCCCTTGGAAAGGTGTATTCATTCGGACCAACATTCCGAGCTGAAAAATCGAAGACACGCCGCCACCTGATCGAGTTCTGGATGATCGAGCCTGAGATGGCATTTGTTGAACATGAAGAAAGTCTTCAAATTCAAGAACAGTTCGTTTCTCATGTTGTGCAGTCAGTCCTGGAACGCTGCAAGGCGGAGCTTCAAACACTCGGCCGAGATGTGACCAAGCTTGAGAACGTGAAGGCGCCATTCCCGCGTGTGTCATACGATGATGCCATCAAGATGCTGAAAGAGAAAGGTTTTGACGACATTGAATGGGGCGATGACTTTGGAGCGCCTCATGAAACAGCGATCGCAGAGAGCTTCGATAAGCCGGTGTTTATCACGAACTATCCGAAAGACATCAAGGCATTCTATATGAAGCCTCATCCTGAGAGAGATGATGTAGTGCTTTGTGCGGATCTGATCGCTCCTGAAGGCTATGGCGAGATCATCGGCGGCAGCCAGCGAATCGATGACCTTGAGCTCATGAGACAGCGCTATGAGGAACATGGCCTGACGGATGATGCGTATAAATGGTACCTTGAACTGAGACAGTACGGCAGTGTTCCGCATTCCGGATTCGGCCTTGGCCTAGAGCGTACAGTTGCTTGGCTTTCTGGAGTCGAGCATGTACGCGAGACGATTCCTTTCCCTCGACTTTTGAACCGCCTGTACCCTTAATAGGTAAAAAGAAGATTTCCCAATGCTGGGCAGTCTTCTTTTTTACATTTAAGAGATTGTGGAATTTTATATTGTTTCGTGACAGCAGTCTTTTGATAAGGCTTTTTTAAAATCCCGTTTTCTTGAAGATTGTTGCTTTTAAACGGATTGTTTTTCACCAAACTTCAGCCGCAATGAAGAAAGACTTTATGTCCGGCAAGTGTGTATTTTTTCATGGTATACTATGTATTGAGGTGTGAGAAATGAACAATGAGTTATTTGAACGCTGGATCCAGCAGGGAAGTCTTTCTATCCCAAAGATCCTTTTAACGCATTATCGCAAGGTTGGATTAACAGATGAAGAGTGCATGCTGATTTTGCAGCTTCATTCGTTTATAGAAGAAGGAAATGTGTTCCCGACACCTTCAGTCCTGTCAGAGCGCATGCATATAGATGTTAATAAGATCGCATCGCTGCTGCGAGTTTTCATTCAAAGAGGATTCTTGAGCATTGAATCGTTCGAGGATAAAGAACGCAGTGTATACGCGGAAAAGTATTCACTGCTGCCGCTGTGGAAGAGGCTTTTAGGGGAACTTGGCGAGGAGCAGCATGGCGAGCGGACAGCTGCAAAAAAAGAACGTAAAGAAAACATATTTCTTATGTTTGAGAAGGAGTTCGGACGGCCGCTTTCTCCGATGGAGATTGAAACAGTAAACATCTGGCTCGATGAAGACGGACATGACTCTGAGCTTATCGCAGCGGCATTAAAAGAAGGGGTGCTCTCCGGAAAATTAAATTTCCGCTATATTGACAGGATTCTGTTCGAGTGGAAAAAAACAGGGGTAAAAACCATTGAACAGGCCCGCGTACATGGAGAGAAATTCCGTACAAGACAAAGAAATGTTCCTGCTTCAGCAGATGCGCAAAACGGCAGAACAGAAGGGCTTAGCCTGCCTTCTTATAACTGGCTCGATTCCTAAGCCGGGACTTATCAAAAGTCCCGACTTATTTTTTATGATTGATCGTACAACGACTAATGGGAGATGAAAACGGTGCTGAACAAATCACAAATTGCACTTTGTCTGGAAGAAATGGAGAAGATGTTTCCTGATGCTCATTGTGAACTTCACCATACGACCCCTTTCGAACTGACCATCGCAGTCTTGCTTTCTGCGCAGTGTACAGATGCGCTAGTTAATAAAGTTACGCCTGCTCTTTTTGCTAAATATAAGACGCCTGAAGACTATCTCAGCGTTTCATTGGAAGAGCTGCAGGATGATATACGTTCGATTGGACTTTATCGGAATAAAGCCAAAAACATTCAAAAGCTAGCGGAGTTAGTGATTAAAGAATACAGCGGAAGCATCCCGCAAGACAGGGATGAGCTTACAAAACTTCCCGGGGTAGGGAGGAAGACTGCAAACGTTGTGGTGTCGGTCGCGTTCGGTGTTCCGGCAATCGCTGTCGATACACATGTTGAGCGTGTATCAAAGAGGCTTGGCATCTGCAGATGGAAGGATTCTGTTCTGACTGTGGAAGAAACCTTAATGAAAAAGATTCCCAGGCATTTGTGGAGCGCTACACATCACCGGCTCATTTTTTTTGGCCGCTACCATTGTAAAGCACAGAATCCGAACTGCCGTGAGTGTCCGCTGCTCTCTTTGTGCCGGGAAGGCAAGAAGCGTATGAAGGACAAGCTGTGATGAAAGAGGTAATTGTTCCGGAAAGGCTTCGTCATCCGCTTTTTTTTGAAAGCAGCGTTATTTTACTTGACGAGAAAACACCCTTTTTTGAAGAGCTGCACTTTCATTCAGGATACGGCTCATCTCCGCTTGAACATAAAGAACATTTCAGCAGGAAGGTGTTTGAACATTTTCTAAGAGAAGAACGCAATATTGCCGCATATTTTAGGAACAAAGAAAGACACAAAGCACGTCCGCTTATGATATTTCATCTAAGCAAGCTGATCCAGATATTATTTTGGAACAATGATCGCCTTTGTCCGGATGTATTAAGCATGATCGAGCATACATCGGATCTTTGCGACGCACCCGTTAACGTAAAGGAACGCCTCGGCTTTATTTTCAGCCAGCCTGATCATTTTCAGGCATTTATTCAGATGAAAGAGCTTTTCCGTGAATTTGAAAAGAAATGCTCGATCCTTTATAAACGGAAGCACGAGAATGAGGACAAATCACATTAGCATATGATGAAGCAGAGCTGACCTTTAGGAGGGTTCATCATGCAGATTCATGTGGTTAAGCGAGGAGATTCGCTTTGGGAGATTTCACGCTTTTATAGGCTGCCATGGCAGGAAATCGCGGTAGTGAACGGAATTGGTGCACGCGATATTCTCGTGGTCGGACAGACACTGTTCATTCCCGCTCCTTTTGTATACACCGTGCAGCCTGGTGACACACTGACAAGCATTGGAGAAAAAATCGGTGTTTCTGCAGCACAGCTGCAGGCAGCAAATCCAGGCGCTGCTGGGGGACTGAAACCAGGCCAGCAGCTGAATGTGCCGCAGCGGCCGAAGCGGACGATCACGACGAACGCGTTCGCAGAGCCGACGCCAAAGTCGAGAGCTAATTTTAAAAATGCGGCGAAAGCGCTGAGCTACATCACACTTTTTAGCTACGAAGTGAATGAAAAGGGTGAACTGAAGCCGCTTGAAGACGAGGGATTCCTGGCGGAAATCGAGCGTGCAAATGTGAGACCGGTCATGGCCATCACGAACATTAAGGACGGAGAATTTTCAGAAGCGGCAGGGACAGCCATCCTGAAAAGTGAGAGTGTGACCAACACGCTGATCGATAATGTGCTGAAAACGATGAAACAGAAAGGCTATACCGGCCTGTCAGTGGATTTCGAATACTTGGGCAAGAAAAATAGAGAAGCGTACAACCAGTTTTTGAGAAGGGTAACAGAAAGGATGCATGCTGCTGGCTATATTGTTATGACAGCACTCGCTCCGAAAATCAAGAAAGACCAGAAGGGCGAGTGGTACGAGTCGCACGATTACAGGGCACACGGACAGATCGTGGACTATTGCATCCTCATGACGTATGAGTGGGGATACAGCGGCGGTCCGCCGCTGCCAGTCAGCCCGATCACCCAAGTAAGAAAGGTTCTTGATTATGCTGTAACGGAAATTCCGAGAAACAAAATCTTGATGGGAATCAACTTGTACGGCTATGACTGGAAGCTGCCATACAAAAAAGGCAACCCGTTCGCAAAAGCGATGAGTCCTGTACAGTCTATCCAGCTTGCCGGGAGCAGGAAAGCGGCAATTCTCTATGACGAGAAAGAGCAATCTCCTTATTTTACTTACTATGATAAAGAAAAAAAGCAGCATATTGTCTGGTTCGAGGATCTGCGCAGCATGAAAGCAAAGTTTGATTTGATCGATGAATACAAGCTTGGAGGGGCGAGCTTCTGGAACCTGGCTTTTAATTATCCTGTGCTTTGGAATTATATTCTGGATCGTTACGACATTAAGTATCAATAAAAAAACGAGAGCTGACCAATGCTGGTCAGCTCTCGTTTTTTTATTTTATCACTGGCTGAAAGGAAAGCCAGGGACAGGGGACTGTTGTCCGCCGTCTTGGCCTTCGCCGCCACCTTGCTCTCCTTCGCCTGGCTCAGTTCCTGGAGGCGGCATTCCAGGCTCCTGTCCAGGAGGAGGAGTGCCTGGTTCCTCACCCGGAGGCGGTGTTCCAGGTTCCTGCCCAGGAGGAGGAGTGCCTGGTTCCTGTCCAGGAGGAGGAGTGCCTGGCTGTTCTGGCTGCTCCGGCTCTTCTGGTTCTGGTGCGCCAGGGATAGTGATGGAAGTTGAAGCAGGCTCGCTTGCCTGGCCCGATTCTTCATCGACAGCGATAACCTGGAAAGTATACGTTCCGCCCGGCACCGCGTTAGGCACGCTGAATTTCTTTTCCTTCAGTGTTGCCAGTTCCTGCATCGGTGCTCCATCAAGGCTTGCAGATACTTTAAAGACAATATCCTTTTTGCCTTTATAATCCCATTTTACTTTGATTTCATTTTTCTTTTCTTCATATTTTGCTTCTAGTCCTTCGATGCCTGAAGGCTTTTCGTATTCGTCACTGACCTCAGGAAGATCGGCTCCTTTGACGAATAGTTCAACACGTTTCTGGTCATCCGGTGTGAACTCGCTCGCCCGTTTTCCTGTTCCTTTTTCAAGCGCAACTTCGATGACTGAAGTAGGCTTTTTGAAATCAGTTCCTTTATGATTCAGCTGGCTCATGATGTCGCGGAAGATATCTTTTGAAAAGTTCTGCGTACGGCCGTCAAGGTAGAGCGGCTCGTTCGTTTCATCGTCCTTCACTTTTTCATATCCTGTCCAGACAGCAGCAGTATAGCTCGTCGTATAACCGGCCATCCAAGCATCTTTCGTTGCATCTGAAGGCATCCCGGTTTCATTTATGGTGTCGCGGTCAAAGTTTGTCGTACCCGTCTTTCCGGCTAGATTCAAAGAAGGAATGTTTGCTTTCGTACCTGTACCGCGTGTCATTACATCCTTCAGCATATCTGTGATCATATAAGCTGTATAATCTTTCATCGCAGGCTTTGGATCAGATTCCCGCTTCATCTCATCGCCGTCAGGGAAGACGATCTTTCGGATGGTCGTCGGTTTGTTGTACACACCCTCATTGCCGAAAGCGGCATAAGCACCAGCGAGCTTAAGCGGAGAGGTTCCTCCTTCAAATCCGCCTATCGCGTATGAAGGGTATGCCTTATCAAGTCCAATTCCAAGTTTGTTTGCAAAATCTACGGCTTTTTCTTCGCCTACTTCCATGAACGCACGGACAGCAGTCGTGTTTTTAGATTCGACAAGCGCCTGTCTCATGGAGATATCGCCAACGTTTTGGTCGTTATAGTTGTTGATCGTTGCGCCGTTTACTTTCACTGGCGTATCTTTCAAAATATACCCTGTATTCCACTTGAAGTTCTCGATCGCTGGCCCGTAATCCAAGACAGGCTTGATCGTTGAACCTGGCTGGCGTTCGATGCCTGATGCAAAGAATGAACTCATTTTAACGCCGCGGCCGCTGCCGACAGCCCTGATCGCGCCTGTTTGTGTGTCGACAAGGGTTACACCGGACTGAAGGAGTTTATTTTCGCCTTCAAGCTTAGCTTTTAGAACGTTTTCTGTCGCTTCTTGAGCTTTCGGATCAAGATTCGTGTAAATCTTTAATCCATCGGTAAACACGTTCACGTCTTCCATGCCTTCCATTTTTTCCAGCTCTTTTGCCACTTGCGCTAGATAGGCATCATATTTAGATGCTTCCTTGACGTTTCCTTCATTGAGAGATTCCTTAACTGGAATCTTTTTCGCTTTATCGGCTTCTTCTTTTGAGATCAGCCCGTGCTGCTCCATCAGTCCGATTACTACATTTCTTCGATGTTCCGCTTTTTCCGGAAACTCGAATGGGTTATATGCTGATGGGGCTTTTGGAAGTCCTGCAAGAAGAGCAGCTTCATGGACTTCGAGATCCTCTAAATTCTTGTCAAAATATACTTTGGCAGCAGTAGCTACACCGTATGCGTTTGAACCAAAATAGATTTTGTTCAGGTACATTTCAAGAATCTGGTCTTTTGAGTATTTCTGCTCAAGCTGAATAGCAAGGTAAGCCTCTCTTATCTTACGAGTAAGAGATTTTTCGTCTGTCAGAAGTGTATTCTTGACGACTTGCTGTGTGATCGTACTCGCTCCCTCAGCTCCAAATCCTTCTTTTACGTTAGCGAGAGTTGCCCCAAACAAGCGGCGGATATCAACGCCAAAGTGTTTTCGGAAGCGCAAATCCTCTGTTGCGATAAACGCGTTCTGCACCTCTGGCGGAACTTCGCTGATCTTAACCTTAATCCTCTTCTCACTGCCTGAGAACAGCGACACTTCTTCATCGTTCATATCGTATATCTTAGATGAAACAGGAGTCTCGAGCTTTTTAGGATCAAGCTTCGGCGATGTGGCCGCGATGACAACGACACCGAGCACAGATAATGCCCCGAAAATCAAGATTGCGGATATAATCATTTTCTTCCAATTTGTATTCTTTTTCTTCTTTTTAGCCGGATTGGAGTCCTGCAGCGCTTTTCTGCGCTCCTCGCGGCTTCTATAATCCTTGGACATAATTTACCAACCTTTCGGAAATCTAAACATACTACTTATGATTATTCGTCATTCATAAGGTCTTTATGAACAGCTTATGGAAAATACAGCTCATCTACAGCCTCCAGGTAATGGATTCTAGGACTGTATGAGAGCGGAAGGAGAGTGCCGAGAAGTGCGATCTCTTCTCTAGGAATCGATTTGCGTCCGTCATAGCTGGTGCTGAAGTACGGAAACAAATACGATGCGTCAAGCAGATAAGTTTCATTATCCTCTGAAAACCGGAGGATGACAAAAGCGATGCCTCCCTGTTTTTGTACGCTCTCCATATGACAGATCTGGTGTGAATGAAAGTTTTTTAAAGGAAAGCTGTTTTTGTTTTTGGTTTCTTTTGCTTCAAAATCGATGTATCTCCCTTTATAAACACCGTTGTAATCTGTTGTGGATGCGGTTTTAAAATAAGCTTCTTTAATAACGGCGGCAGAACGCTTCGGATAGTCTACAGAAACGATCTGAACGGGTGTAGGCTTTTTATGGATGACGGCCATCCCTTTTGCGAGATAAACCTCATTGCTCTGATTCAAGTCTTCCTCCAGCGTCATCCCGCGTTTTCCGTATTCCGTCTTTATCTGTGGTTTGGGAGGCAAAGAAGGGCGGGGAGCTGCTTTCTTCCCGTTTGGATAATGAATCAAAAACATCAACCCCTTTTTAAATTTAAAACAAAAAGCGGCTATGCAGGCATCGAGGCGGCATAGCCGGGTGGAAGTCATAATGACAATATTTTTTTAAGTTCTTCTTCTTTAAATCCCATGACGACTTGGCGGATCCCATCAGAATCTATGACAGTCACGGGTGTTGCGCTTGCCCCTAGTTCGATCACTTCATCCATAAATTTCGGGTTCTGCCGGATGTCGCGTTCTTCAAATTCGATGCTGTTTGATTTGAGCCATTCTTTTTCCGCAAAGCACGGAGGACATGTTTCCTGTGTGTAGACAATCACTTTTTGACTCATCCTTATTCCTCCTTATCACTGGCAGAGATTTCATAATCAATGAATAGTTTACCGCTTTTTTAGCGTCCTTACAAATATTTTTATGCAAACTGGCAAAGTCTACGGATACTGTATATAAGCTGCGGAGAGGATGTTCTTTCTATGTCTATTGATGAACAAATGATCATTGAAAAAATCACCAAAAGAACAGAAAAAGGGAACAAAGATAATATTTCACGTACCGTAAGTTATGAACGTTTTTATCGGGAACATCCAGAGATACAATGGGCTTTTCTCGCAGGAATGGTATCGAGGAACGCAGGTTACAGCATGACCGATCTGAAAGGAGAATGGATGGAGCGTTCACTAGGAAAAAATGAAAGAAGCATGCTTTTTTTTACATATGAACGGGCAAACTGGCTTATCTTTGAAGACGCATTTCCACAGCTTCTGTTATATGAATACTCTAAAAGACACGGAAAAGACTTGATGCATCTGCTGCCCCGTTTTTTTGTTTCCTCTTTTATGGCTGTAGAGTGGAGGCGGTTCATGGAGCAAGGGGATAGAAGGAGGCTTTATATCAGCCAGATCATCAACGAGCAGAACTTGATACAGCGGCCGGTTATCTCTCACCCTGTATACCGGAAAAGAGTGTTTCTTTCTCTTCCGTTCAAGCTGCAGAACTGGCTTCATTTCAGCACTGTTCTTTTTCCGAAGCTTGATGGGACACTATTCGGGTTCTCTGTTCATGGTTTTCGCCAATTGCACAACCGAATCGCACTTGGAAAGAAGCTTGCCGCTCTTTTGCTCGAGAGCGAGCACAGATGCGGTTTCGAACAATTTTCAGTCTCTGTGCCTCCGACAGGGTCGAGACGCGACTACGAGCAGTTTGTTTATCCTGATAAACCGTGTGAGTCACCAATGTTAAGGACAGTTTACCCATTCATATGGCATCATAGAGGAGAAAAGAACGATTGGAGCATTACAGCCAAGGTCAAACATTCTTGGTATAAACCGCTCTCTGTAGAATCTTTAGACATGACACAATGGTATAAACAAAAACAACGCCAGCTGAAAGCAGGTATTCTGCTGAAGGAAATTTTGCTGAACAAATAAAAAAGCCGTCTAGAAGGTATTCTTCCGGACGGCTTACATTTTTGCGGATCACGTCGAAGGCTGGTTTGGACCGTTCAGCTTTTTATCGCCGTACCCGTTTTCTGTCTTGTTACCGCTTTGCTGTTTTTGTTCAGTTCTTTCCTGCTGCAGACTGTCTTCGTTCTGTTTTCGTGTCAATATAAACACCTCCTGCTGTTTTCTTTAGTGTAAGTATAGCTTTGTTTTTCTATACAGAACGCTGTCGAAACGGCATTTCGCGTTGCTTCTGCACTTGTTTTGGCGAATCAAAACTAGTTTTGTCAATGGTGAAGGAAAGGAGAATTATTCCGCAGAAAGTGTTAGGCAAGATACCAGGGGAGGGATTCAGATGGAAATGATATTGAAAACGAAGAGTGTTTCAGAGGAACTTGGCGTGAACCCTACAACTGTACAAAGGTGGGTCAGGCATTTCAATATGGATCTGAAGAAGAACGACCATGGCCATTATTTATTTACCGAGCATGATATTAATGAATTAAAGGAAATCAAGATGCAGCTCGACAGCGGACTCCTGATCGGAGATATTCAGCTGTCACAAAAAGAAAAACCGGCAGTAAAGAAACAATTGGCTGCTGTACCGGAAGGAATAGAAGAAAAATTCGAAAACTTGCTCTCGCGGATCGACAGCCTAGAGAAGAAGCTTGAAGAAAAAGCGGACAGCGTCGTTTCGTATCAGCTTCTGCAGCACGCAGGTGAGATGGAAGAGATGGTCAAGAAGCTGGCAGCCATTGAAGCACGTCTTGAAGACGCAGAAGTCACGCTCTTGAAGATGCCGGTCAAACAAGAAAGGATTATCCATACAGAAAAACAGCGGAAAAACTGGTTTGTTAGTCTGTTTACTCTATAAAATGAAAAAAAGTGCTGCGGCACTTTTTTTTTGCTATAAAAAATGACGCCGTCAAAAAACAAAGGTGTAAAGTATAAATACCGATATGGCAGTCTTTAAAGACTCTGAGGTCAGCCAATTTATTTTGATTTATGTTAGGATGGTATACGGAGGGACATACAATGAATGAAGTGCTATTAAATAAAACAGAATTGCTGATCTTGCTGCTTGAAGAAGCAAGAGAAAAATTTGCGTCAAGAGGGGAAGAAGCCCCAGATTTCTTTTCTGAGGTAAAACCTTTTGCTGATAAAGTGAGAGATACGTGTGACGAGTGGCTGCCGCTGGCTGAAGAGTTCGCAAACCGTACACGAGCAAATTATATACATGGATCACAGATTTCTGCTGCTGCTGAAAATCTGCAGTCATTGAGCATATCAGCACTGCAGCCTGATATGAGAGAACGGCGCTTCAAGGATCTGGCATCATCGGTAGAATACGTTTTGCACCAGCTAAGAGACGGGCTGAAGCAGGATCAGACGAAATGATACAGCGTTTTTAAAATATACGGTCTAATTGAGAAAGAGGCGGACAACATAATAAAAAACGTTAATATAATTAATTTTCACGTACCGTATAAAAAGTATAAAAATAAAGGCAGTGAGCAAGATGTTTCATCCATCCGTTTATGATAATCTAAAGGTTGTTCTTGAAGGTGCAGTGTATGATGCTGATTTTGAGGAAAAAATCTTGATTAGCGGCCGAAGTGACTTAATGGATATGGCAACTGCAGTCAGACAGTATAAAGTTTCATTCAAGCTGAGAGAATCCAGTGAAGAGATAATCGGGCATGTATCCATTTCAAGCAGTTTAGAGGCTCTGTATCAGGAAAAGATAAAAGACAGACCTGAAAATGCCGGGTGTCTGCTAGAATATAGCATTGCATTGCCTGTTGAAGATATCGACATTGAATGTGCGGATATACAGAAAGTACTCCAAAACCGTTATGGCCATAGTGCTGATGTGCAGCAGCATCTTTCCTATCAATTTGGGAAGCCGCGGGGTAAATATAATAACCTCGTAACGATTAGATACAGACAGGAAGTGGGCGAAGATGAGATACCTTTTTTAGAAAATTCACTCCCTCTATTTTTTGAGGCATTAGAAGAGATATGCAAAATGAAGGAGCAGTGTTAGATGAACGTTATGACTCAATTTCCAGAATACATAAATAAAGCATGGGCCAAAGCTGGTTTTGGCGAACCGACACCTGTTCAAAAACAAGTGTTTGAATCTGTGCATGACAGGCAAGATGCCATAATCGAATCTCCGACAGGGACAGGAAAGACCTTGGCTTACCTTTTGCCGGTATTAAAAAATATGACTTCAGACGTGCAGAACGCTCAGCTGATCGTTCTTGCACCGACAAGGGAACTGGCTATGCAGATATATGAGGTATGCCAGCAATATACAGAAGGAAGCGGTCTGACTGGCGCAACGCTTATTGGCGGTGCTAACATGCAGCGGCAGCTCGACAAGCTGAAGAAAAAGCCTCAATATATCGTTGGAACACCAGGGAGAGTAAGAGAAATCCTTCAGATGAAAAAATTGAAGATGCAGGATGTTAAAACGATCGTTGTGGATGAAGCTGATTCAATCTTGGAATCGGGTCTTAAAGGGGAAATAGAACAGATTGTTAAAGCCACATTTAAAGACCGCCAGCTTCTATTTGTATCGGCAACAATGACTAAAAAGGCTGAAGAGTGGGCGAAGAGCTCCACAAATGAAGCGGTTATTATTAAAGTGAAACAAGATCAGCTGCCGAAGTCAAACTTGCTTCATTTTTACATGGTGAGTGAATTAAGAGACAAAGTGGAGACTCTTCGAAAGATTATAAAGAATATCACGCCCTTAAAAGCGATTGTGTTTGTAAATGGAAGCAGCAGGCTGGATGAGGTTGCAGCCAAATTAGAATATAGAGGCGCAGCCATAGGTGTACTAGCAGGCAATTCGACAAAAGAAGAGCGACAGAAAGTGATGAGGGAGTTCCGCAAAGATGCTGTACCTGTCTTGATGACAACTGATGTGGCCGCCCGAGGACTAGATATATCCGATGTCACGCATGTTATTCATTTTGATCAGCCAGATGACGATCAACTCTACATCCACCGATCAGGACGAACGGGGAGAATGGGTAAAGAGGGTGCTGTAATATCGCTCGTTACTAAAACGGAAGAAACCATCCTGAAAAAATGGGCTGCAAAATTAAACCTCCCGCTTCAAAAAAGATCGATTGTTGCAGGGGAAATCTCGAACCGAACGGCTAATAAAAATTCAGAAAGCAAGGGCATTAAACAAAAAAATAATAGACCGCAAACAAAGACGGCGCCGATGAAATCTGCAGCCTATAATAACAAGAGAAGGGAAAAGAATGACGGAAAAAAGCCAAATTAATCAAATCCTTGAACAGTTTAAACATATCTCAGAGACGACAGCTTCGATTCGAATAGAAGAAAACAACCCTACTGGCCGCCGTATCGGTGGAATGTTCAGCATGGACAGCCATACTATTACACTTTATAAATCAGAAATTTTTAGCCAAGCAGAACAATTTTTTCCCGGGCAGGATATCTTTTATGATTATTTAAAGGTAATCCTTGCTCATGAACTAGGACACGCTAATGATCCTTATTTAAAAGTACTCGCACAAAGGCTGGAAAACGAACAAGACTTTTTAAAAAGAAAGAAAATAGAGCTGGTGATAGAGGTGCAAGCATGGAAGTTTGCCAGAAAACTCCTCATGGGAGATGTACCTTATCATATCTTCCGTAAAATACGGACAGAATCACTGGCTCATTACTATGAGAGCATTGATCAATTGATCAAAGATAATGTGGCTTAAGAAGGAATTTCATCTTACTCGAAGAAAGTAATGGCAAGAGGAGGAATAAGATGAACAGCCAACATTTTATCTATCAACTGAAGCCTGTGAGGCAAGATCTTATGGAAAACCAGACAGAACAAGAACAAGAAGTGTTAGAATCGCATTTTTTCTACTTGCAGAATTTGAAGAATGAAAAAAAATTGCTCTTGGCAGGTCCTTGTCTGGATGCTGCGTTTGGCATCGTTATTTTAATGGGCATGGATGAGCATGAGGCGCAATCTGTCATGAAAAATGATCCTGCCGTAAAAAAGGGTGTCATGACCGCGGATCTTCATCCTTTCCGAGTTTCATTATTAAGTGAAAATGTAAGTGTATAAAAAAACAGCCTGACAGGGGCTGTTTTTTTTATAGCTGAAGTGAAAGTCATTGCTGCATGATTTGTTGTTAAGGGTTATTTTTTAAATAGCTGGACCCAAGCACCTTGATAATATCCGATGCCGATTGAATCATAAGAGCTGCTTAAAATATTTTCACGATGTCCTTGGCTGTTCATCCAGTCCTGCATGACTTCTGCTGCGGAAGACTGTCCTTTGGCAATATTTTCACCTGCAGCCGAATAAGTAATGCCGAAACGTTTCATCATATCAAATGGCGATCCGTAAACTGGTGACGTGTGTGAAAAGTAATTTTGCTGAATCATATCTTTTGCTTTGACAAGAGCGACAGAACTCAATTCTTCATCCAGAGCTAATGCCGGAAGCCCTGCGTTCTGGCGTTCTTTATTGACAAGAGCTGCTACTTCTTTGGCCTGTGAGCTTACGCTGTCAGCTGCAGGAGCAGGCTGTTTAGCAGGTTCTGGCTGCTGAACAGGTGCAGCGTTGACCGCAGACGGCACGTCAATGAGCTGTCCGGGATAAATCAGGTTCACATCTTTAAGCTGAGGATTCGCATCTTTTAAACTTGAATAGGATACATTCAGATTTAGTGAGATTGGAAATAAGCGGTCCCCTTGTTTTACCGTATATTGCTTTGGGTAAGATGGTACAAAGACAGTCTGACCTGGCAACAAGCTTGTGCCGTTTATTTTATTCAGCCCAGTCAGGGTTTCCACAGTTGTACTATTATTTCGTGCGATCGTGTAAAGGCTTTCACCAGACTGCACGACATGAGGTTCTGCTGCGAAAGAAGCGGAACTTGTCATCAATAAGGCGGCTAATGTAAATGCGGTCGTTTTGATCTTCATGTTCTACCTCCTGTTGTTGATGCAGCTATGACTTTCACTAGTTAAATATTTACACATACTTTTATTTGAAACAACTGGGAATGACATGTAATTACTGTAATAATATGTATCTTTGAAAAAGGAGGGTCTTGCATGCTGCAGGCAGCGTTATGGGGGGGCGTAGCCGGATCCGCGGTATTGCTCGGCGCACTAACCGCGGTTACAATAAAAATCCCGAAAAAATGGATAGCGTGGATCATGGCATTCGGTACAGGTATTCTGATTGGCGCTGTCGCTTTCGAGCTGCTGATTGAAGCAGCCCAGCAGAGTAATTTGCAGATTGCCGCAGCCGGCTTCTTGGCAGGTGCTGCTATTTTCACGATCATTGATTACGTATTATCTCGGACAGGCGGCCATGAACGAAAAAGGTCACGATCAAAAACAGTGAAAGGTACAGGGATGGCAATATTTGCAGGCACCGTTTTAGATGCCATTCCAGAGTCTGTTCTCATCGGTGCTAGCTTGATTGAACAAAGCAAGGTCAGCTGGCTGCTCGTAATTGCGATTTTTGTCAGCAACTTTCCTGAGGGACTGTCGAGTTCTGTTGGACTGATTAAAGAAGGCTATTCGAAGAAAAAGGTCTTAGGAATGTGGACTGTTGTACTTTTATTATCTGCTGCCGCTTCATTTTCAGGTTATACATTCCTGCAAGAAGCTTCAGTATCTTATATTTCTATTATTGGCGCATTTGCAGGCGGGGGAATAATGGCAATGGTCTCTTCAACGATGCTCCCGGAGGCACACGAAGATGGCGGAGCTGTGATAGGATTTATTTCCTCCGCGGGGCTGCTGACGTCTCTCCTATTAACCCATTTTTCTTAAATATAGAGAAAGAAGAGCTTTGCGCGCTTCTTTCTTTTTTTGTACTATAGGAAAGTATAACTTTTTAACAAGAAGAATTTCGACGCGGTTAAAAAGCCTAAGAGTAAGTATAAGTTCAACTAAGTCTGACGCATAAGGGCTTGGCGTCAGTCAAGTTTTCTAATATAATTGGATAGTTGTAAAATGACCATGTATTAAAGACAGGGTGAAGGATATGTATGAAGTATTACTGTTCTATAAATATGTTGATATAGAGGATCCGGCAGCATTTAAGGAAGAACATTTAGATTTTTGCAAGAGCCATGGAATAGTCGGACGGATTATTGTCGCAAAAGAAGGCATTAACGGAACCGTATCTGGCACACTTGAGCAGATGGAAGCATACCGTATACATTTACGAAGTGATGAGCGGCTGAAGGATATTGTTTTTAAGGTAGAGCAAAATAAAGAACAAGCTTTTAAGAAAATTAAGATTAAAATCAAGCCTGAAATTGTGAATCTAAACCTCGACGACGATGTGAACCCAAACGAAACGACCGGTAAACATCTATCACCAAAAGAGTGGCTTGAGGCTATGCAGCAGGATGATGTAGTCATCCTGGATGCCCGGAACACATATGAATATGATCTCGGACACTTTAAAAACGCGATCCGTCCGGATATAGAAACCTTCAGAGAACTGCCTGAGTGGATAAGGAAGAACTTTACCAAGTATAAGGATAAAAAGGTACTGACTTATTGCACTGGCGGAATACGATGTGAAAAATTTTCACGCTTTCTTGTAAAAGAAGGTTTTAAGGATGTCTCCCAGCTCGATGGAGGCATCATCACTTATGGGTATGATTCTGAAGTAAAAGGCAAGCTGTGGGACGGCAAATGCTACGTGTTTGATGAACGCATCTCAGTCCCTGTCAACCGGACGGGTGAAGAAGAAGTAGTCGGGAAATGCTGTCATTGCAGTTTACCGGAAGAACGTTATGTTAAGTGCGGAAATCCTGAGTGCAACAAACATCTGCTCATGTGCAAGGACTGTGAAGCAAAGCAAAAGCGCTCATGCAGCAAAAAATGTGCGGAACATCCAAGAAATAGGTATGTACTTGAAAACTCTCTTTCATAGAGAGTTTTTTCTTTGTTTATATTTCGTATACTATTCCTGTTATGGTAAAAAGGGGGAATGTTTGAAATGAAAGGAAGATGGATTTGTTTATCGCTGGCTGTCTTGTTTTTGGCTGCAAGTTTGTATAAAGTGAAAATCATTAACAAAATAGACTTGCAAATCAGAGAAGCAGTGCTTACGCTAAGAAATGAACAGTTAAATGACATTATCATCCAGTTCAGCATGCTTGGTTCTGCTTCAGTTATTGCGGTGATATTCATATTAGCTGGAGTGCTCTTTGTGTTACGAAGGCTTTATTCTCAAGCTTTATGGCTTTTTACATGTTTAGCCGGAGCTTTTTCTCTTAATACGCTGATCAAATGGCTGTATGCACGTCCTCGGCCAATTGATGACAGGCTCATAGATGCTGATGGATTCAGTTTCCCCAGCGGCAATGCTATGATTGGTGCATCGTTTTACATGATGCTGTTTTATTTCATATCAACATGGGCAAAAAAACCGTGGATTTTTGCCACGGGAATCGCAGTTGTCATGCTTCTTGGTGCAAGCCGTGTCTATCTTGGAGTACATTATCCATTAGATATTATCTCAGGTCTGGCAGCAGGTACAATGATTTTTCTTTTGTGCCGTGAAGGGTACAAAAGATCCTTCTCTGCCCGTCAAACCCATAAAGCTCATATTGACGTGTAGCTGTTATAAGGTGTTATAATAGTTTTCGAATATAAGAAGGGCGTGCTGCAGATGCTTGAAATCGTTTTTCCTGAAAATAAGCTGGAATACATACCCGCTTTTATTACATTGGCTATTTTTACTTATTTTGCGTACAGAACGGTGCTATTCTTTCAAAAACATCATAAAAAAGAACTTCAAAAAGTAGCTGAGCTCGAACGTCAGCTTAACGCTGCATCGTTGAACGACAGCCGAGCTGACCGATAAAACCTTCCGGAAACGGGAGGTTTTTTTAGCTGGAAATTAGAGCGTAGACAGCTGTGAGTGATATTAATTATTTCGCTGTGAAATAATTAAAATCAAAATATGAAAAAAATTTAACTATTTATGAATAAAGCAAGCATGTTTAATCTCATACTAGTTTTACGGGATTAAAAGTTCCGTACATATCTTTTCCCAAAGGAGGGAATTCACATGGCACGTAACAACAGCAACCAAATCGTTGTTCCTGGAGCAGAAGGAGCACTACAAGCAATGAAGCAAGAAATCGCTTCTGAGTTTGGTGTTCAGCTTGGACCAGACACAACTTCCCGTGCAAACGGATCTGTAGGTGGCGAAATTACGAAGCGTCTTGTAGCTCAAGCGCTTGGCGGACTTCGCCGTTAATTCAAGACCTCCTTGTAAGAGAACCCGGCACATGCCGGGTTTTTTCTTTTGGTTCATTTTAAGAACATATAAGAATTGTACATGACCTTAGATGTATTAAAGGCTTATTGGATGGTATAATGTAAGCGTTATCACTTGCGATTATTAGAATGGAGTGAAAGGGATGTCAGACAACAGCAATAAAGAGCAGCCAAGAGAACAGGGGGTTTCTGAAAGCAACATACATACGGACTTTACCAATAACATGACATATGGTGAATATTTGCAGCTTGACCGCATATTATCAAGCCAGAACCGCCTGTCAGGACATCATGATGAAATGCTGTTTATCGTCATTCACCAGGTTTCGGAGCTTTGGATGAAACTGATCATTCATGAATTGGAATCAGCTATAGCTTCTGTTAGAGCAGGAAATTTATCAGCAGCCTTTAAAATGCTTTCACGGGTATCAAAGATTCAGCAGCAGATCAAAGAGTCGTGGGATGTGCTTTCAACTCTGACGCCTTCTGAATATATGCAGTTCCGCGAGAAACTCGGTCAATCCTCGGGCTTTCAGTCGTATCAGTACAGGATGATTGAGTTCGCGCTCGGATATAAAACACCTCATATTCTAACGATTTATAAAAAAGATCCTGAACTACATGACAGACTTCAAAAAGCCATGAATTCACCAGGATTATACGATGCCGCCATCGAGGCACTGGCCAAAGCCGGACTGGACATCCACGCTGATGTGCTGAACCGTGACATAACAAAGCCATACACGCCGCATGAGTCTGTAGAAGCAGCCTGGCTTGAGGTATATAAGAACGTCGAACAATATTGGGATCTTTACGAGCTTGGCGAAAAGCTCGTGGATATAGAAGATTGGCTGCAGCAATGGCGCTTCCGGCATATGAAGACCGTCGAGAGGATTATTGGGTTCAAAATGGGAACAGGCGGTTCATCAGGTGTAAACTATTTGAAAAAAGTTCTCGATCAGCGTTTTTTTCCTGAACTTTGGGATCTCCGCACAAAAATTTGAACGTTTTTGTAAGAAGGAGGACTGTAAATGAGGAAGAAAGCAGTTTGGGCTGTCCTGTTGCTTGTAGGCTTTGCGGTTTTAAACACCGTATGGAGCCGCGGGCAGCAGAAAGAAGCGATTCAAAACAGTGTTTCTCAGAAACGCAGCGAACAAATTGCTTTTAAAGGCGAGAACGATTTTTGGGAAGCAGAGTTAGCCGCAAGTCAAGATTCCGATTCATTAACTTTAAAGCTGATTGGTAAAATGGATCAAATGAAAATGCCTGAATCGTTGACCTTTTCCTTACTTAAAGGTGTAAAGCCGTTTGCTGAATTTACCGTAAGAGCAGCTCCTTTTCCGGAAAATTTATCGTTTTCTGTCAAGCCTCCCAGTCTTTTGTATAACGAAGACGCGCCTTTGATTCTAAAGATCACAGGTGAAAACACGGCTCAATATTTTCAAATGTACGGCAGCGAATAAGAATAGCTGATACAGTCCTCTTTATAACACGAATAGTTTCATGACAATAATTACGTCCTAAAGGCATGTTGTCTATAATAAAATCTTTTGAATTATTATAAAAACACTCAATCAGATAAGAAGAAAAGGGAAACGAGCCAATTCCACTCATTTCCCTTTTTTTGTGTCTAATTAGACAAGCGACCAACTATAAAAATATTTATGGATAACTCGTATTTTAGCAATTTGTATTATGGTAATGAACGGACTACAATGATTCATGAAAGTAAAACACATTCACAATTTTAGGAGGAACAAACATGTCAAAACATATATTAATGGTTGTAACAACGGCTGATAAAATGAAAAATGAACACAGTACAGGATTGTGGCTTTCTGAATTCGGTGAGGCTTATCTCGAATTTGAAGAAAACGGGTATAGCATTACTGTGGCAAGCCCGCTTGGGGGAAAGGCTCCAGTTGATGAAAGAAGCCTTCAAGGAGAGGTGCCTCAGGCGATCACCGATACAGCAAAATATTTAGAAGATACATTAAAACTAGATGACATTAACAGCATTGATCACTTTGATGCGATTTTCCTCCCAGGAGGACATGGTACAATGTTCGATCTTCCGGATAATAAGAAGCTTCAGGAAATCATCCGGGATATGTTTGAAGCAAATAAAACAGTAGCCGCTGTATGCCACGGTCCAGCAGGATTAGTAGGCGTTAAACTGTCCGACGGCTCCCCGCTGGTTTCAGGAAAAAAAGTTACCGCGTTTACAGACGAAGAAGAGCGTGCAACCACGCTTGACCAATATATGCCGTTCTTATTAGAAACGCGTTTGCGTGAATTAGGTTCTAAGTTTACAGGTGCGGAAAACTGGAGCAGCCATATCCAGGTCGATGGAAATCTGATTACTGGTCAAAACCCGCAGTCTACGATCAGTGTTGCACAGGAAGTAACCAAACAATTAGGATAATAATACAAGAAGGCAGCCCACCCAGTAAAATGTGTGGGCACGCCTTCTTTTTTAAAAGGAGATAGGGTTATGGAAAATATTACGATCACCGCGATCTTAAAAGCGGTCAAAGGAAAAGAAGACGAGCTAAAAAAAGTACTGCTAGACGTTATAAAACCATCTCGTGATGAGGAAGGCTGTATAGAATATGTCTTGCATGAATCTCTTGAAGATCACGGTGTTTTTGTTTTTTATGAAACCTGGCGGGATGAAGCAGCTTTAACTATGCATATCAGCAGCGCTCATTATCAAAATTACAGAAAAAACAGCGAACTGTTGATTCAGTCCCGTAAGGTATATAGACTGAAGGAAACAAACAATGAAGAGAGTAAGTTCTTATGATCGACTTTGAATGGTATCGAAGCTTTATTAGCATCTATAAATACCGATCTGTCTCAGCAGCCGCGAAAGCGAGGATCATGACACAGCCGGCGATGAGCCAGCATCTGGCAGCTCTTGAAGGAGAAGTCGGGGAGCAGCTTTTTCTGAGAGCTCCGCGCAAAATGATTCCGACAGAAAGAGGAAAAGAATTATATACCAAAATCGTCCCGCTCATCGAAAGCTTAGAGAGCATGACACAAGAAATCAGACATGATTCCTTGCCGTCTGCAATGCCAGCGATGCTAAGGGTCGGATCACCTTTAGAATTTTTTACAAAAGCAGCAATAAAGAAATTAAAAGGTATAGAGTTACGGTTTTCGGCAAATTTTGGAGTGGCGGAGAATCTTTTAGCCTCTCTCGAAAAAGACGAACTAGATTTGATCATCACTACTCAGAAGGTCCACGTGCCTGGAATTGAATATACGAAGCTTGAAGATGAGGAGTTTGTTGTCGTAGCACCTATTGATTATCCAAATATAGAAGAAGTGGATGTAGAAGAATGGCTGCTTAATCAAAAATGGCTGACATATGGGCTTGAACTGCCGATTATCAGAAGATATTGGCGTGAACATTTTAACCAGCGGCCTTCCATGGAGCCGTATTTTATTATTCCGAACCTTCAGGCCATTCTAGAAGCTGTCGAGCAAGGACTGGGAATCAGTATTTTGCCTGCTTATCTTTTTCATGAATCCATAAAAGAAAATAAAGTGAAAATATTGTTCCCAGAGTATGTAACGAAAAATACGATTTATGCAGCATATAAGATGGAGAATAAGGATCACCCTTTATTTAAATTGTTAATCGATGAGTTGAAAAAATAGCCACTAAAAGCTAAATACAGTGTATTCAACTGAAAAAACCCAAGGGTTGTGTCCCTTGGGTCAGCCTTTACATATTATCTTCCTCATTGTCCAAGTTAACCTGCCATTCAATGCCGAACTTGTCCTTTACATTCCCATACAGCTTGCTCCAGAACGTCTGTTGCAGTTCCATTCCAACCTGACCGCCATCACTCAGCTTCTGAAACCACGACCTAACGTCCTCTTCATTCTTGCTGTGAACCATAAGGCTGATGTTGCTGCCTGAATTAAACGGCATTCCAGGCAAAACGTCTGAAAACATGATCGGGTCTCCATTGACTAAAATCATTGAATGCATGACCCAGTTTCTCGCTTCTTCAGGAAGTGGATGTTCAGGGTTTGGCGGCATATCTCCAAAAGCCATGATGTTTGGCTTTTCAGTTCCAAACACTTCTGCATAAAACTCCACTGCTTCCCGGCAATTGCCTTTGAAATTCATGTAAGGGGTTACGGACATTTTTTCAGCTCCTTTTTGGAATATTATTACTTTTATTAAGTATAACAGGAAAAATAATATAAACCATCCTTCAAAAATCATGTATTAATGTGTTCAATCGGTTTCAAAACGAACATTTATTCGATAAAATGTAAGATATAGAGGTGAATAAAATGTTCGGTAAAAAAACGATGCAGGAACTGCTAGATGTGATGAAGAGCGATTCGACTATATCGGATCAAATCGTATATTGGAAAACGATTGAACCAAGAGATGCCGTCACGGTCCCGCTCCCATCCCTTCTGCACCCTAACATTTCAAGAGCACTGCAAAATAGAGGAATCGGCTCGTTATATATGCACCAGCTGTCGGCATTCGAGGCATCTTTAAGAAAGGAAAGCTTTGTAGCGGTTACTCCGACAGCAAGCGGTAAGACGATGTGCTACAACCTGGCTGTTCTGCAGGAAATAGCAGCAAACCCTAATAGCCGAGCGCTTTATTTGTTCCCGACAAAAGCTCTAGCTCAGGATCAGAAAGCTGAAATCAACGAACTGATCGATGAGATCGGGCTCGACATAAAAAGCTACACATATGACGGCGACACACCAGCGAATATAAGGCAGGTTGTCAGGAAAGCCGGAAATGTCGTGATGACAAACCCTGACATGCTTCATTCTGCCGTACTTCCGCATCATACAAAATGGGTGTCACTTTTTGAAAATTTAACACATGTTGTGATTGATGAGCTGCATACATATCGCGGCGTATTTGGAAGCCACGTGGCAAACGTTATTAGACGTCTTAGGAGAATCTGCAGATTTTACGGAAGCGACCCTGTATTTATCTGTACTTCAGCTACAATCGCGAATCCGAAAGATCTGGCAGAAGAGCTGACAGGCAAGGCTATGACACTCATTGACAATAACGGTGCGCCGGCAGGGAGAAAACACTTCCTGTTTTATAATCCGCCTGTCGTAAACAAACCGCTTAACGTGAGGCGGAGCGCTACGCTTGAAGCGCGCAAGCTTGCTGCACTTTTCTTAAAGAATCATATACAGACCATAGTGTTTGCCCGCTCCCGTGTGCGTGTGGAGATTCTTCTTACCTATTTGCAGGATCTGGCGAAAAAAGAATTCGGGATGAAATCTATTCAAGGTTATCGCGGCGGCTACCTTCCAAAGCAGCGCCGCGTCATTGAAAAAGGGTTAAGAAACGGGGAAATCATGGGCGTCGTCAGTACGAACGCACTCGAGCTTGGCGTGGACATCGGCCAGCTTCACGCGTGTATCTTGACTGGATATCCGGGTTCGATCGCCAGTGCCTGGCAGCAGGCAGGACGTGCAGGGCGCCGCCAGGATGAGTCAGTCGTGATCATGGTTGCAAGCTCTTCTCCTCTTGATCAGTATGTCATTCAGCACCCTGATTATTTTTTTGACCGTTCGCCTGAATCAGCAAGAATCAATCCAGACAATCTGATCATTTTGGTCGATCATCTAAAATGCGCAGCATACGAATTGCCTTTTAAAGAAGGAGAGAAATTCGGCAATCAGGAAGTGACAGAAGTGCTTGAATTCCTCGTGGACGAGCAAGTGCTTCACCGGCGCGGAAACCAGTTCTTCTGGATGAACGATGCTTTTCCGGCCCATAACATTTCATTGCGCTCAGCATCACAAGAAAATGTAGTCATTATCGACACGACAGAGGCTGCAAATGTTAAGGTGATCGGGGAGATGGACCGGTTCAGCTCCATGACACTGCTTCACGAAGAGGCTATCTACCTTCATCAGGGAGTTCAATATCAGGTAGAGAAGCTGGATTATGAGGAAAAGAAAGCCTTTATCCGTGAAGTGGATGTGGACTATTTCACCGATGCCAATCTAGCGGTATCGCTTAACGTACTGGAAGTGGACAAGGAGAAATCAGGCAGCACTGCATCGATCGGCTATGGAGATGTTATGGCGGTTGCAAAAGCGACAATTTTTAAGAAGATTAAGTTCGAAACTCATGAAAACATCGGCTCTGGTCCGATCCATCTGCCAGAAGAAGAGCTTCATACTTCTGCAACATGGCTGCAGTTCGAGCAAAGCGATGAGAAGACTGAACAGCTGGAGGCCGGACTGATCGGCATTGCGAACGTACTTAAGCATGTAACACCGCTGTTTGTTATGTGTGATGCTTCTGATCTTCACGTCGTACCGCAGATTAAAGCTTTGCACTCTGAAAAGCCGACCATTTTTATATACGACAGCTATCCAGGCGGAATCGGCCTCAGTGAGAAGATATATAACCACTGGGATATTGTTTTGGATGAATCATTGAAGGTCATTCATAACTGCCCTTGTGAGAATGGATGCCCATCTTGTACTGGAACTTCGGATGAAAACAGTTTTGCAAAAAGTGCTGCGGTCCGTTTATTAAAACAAGTAAGGAGCTTGACCATCAATGGCTCTTAAAAAGAAACTGAACATGCTGAAAAAGCATATGTCACATGATAGTCCAAAGGAAACACAAGGCATCGTGCATAGAAGAGAAACACCAGCACAGCAAGTTCCTCACCAATCTTTTTGGCAAGAAAATGGTGCCGCTCCGTATTTTTTTGATGATGATCATTGCATTATTAAAGAAGCGGTTTTTGACAAAGAGATGTCTTGGGGAAGGTACAAACTTGCCGATTTAGAAGGAGCGGTCGAAGAATGGAACCGGCAAAAAAGCGCACATCCTCTCTGTGCGGATGGCATTCATGCTGATGAGCTTCTATTCTTTGACACTGAGACGACAGGACTTAGCGGCGGGGCTGGAAACACAATATTTATGCTCGGTATGAGCCGGTTAATTGGCGATCAAGTAAAAGTTCAGCAATACTTTCTGCCGCAGCCTGGTTCAGAAGTAGCGATGTACCATTATTTTTTAAACCACATTAAAGAATTAAAAAACCTTGTAACATATAACGGAAAGTCCTTTGACTGGCCTCAGGTAAAGACTAGGCATACGCTGATCCGAGACTTTGTTCCTTCCTTGCCGGCTTTCGGGCATTTCGACCTTCTGCATGGTTCAAGACGTCTATGGAAAGACAGTCTGCCGTCTGTGAGGCTTTCAATTGTAGAGAAAGAGATTCTGGATGTGCATCGAGTCGAAGATACACCGGGCTATCTAGCTCCCATGCTTTATTTTCAATATTTGCAAGAGCGAGATCCGTCATTGTTAAAAGGGGTTTTCACCCATAATGAATGGGACGTGCTTTCGCTGATGACCTTATATATCCACATATCCAAGATACTACAAGGTCTTACGTTTACGACCGGAAAAGAGACTTATGAAGCAGCCCGCTGGTTTGAAGCAGCAGGAGAAACAGAACTTGCTCTCGCTAAATTTTATGATGTGATGAATTCAGATCAAATACATTATACAGATGCTGCAAAGGCAGCCGCGCGCATACTAAAAAAACAGAAAAAAATGAAAGAATCATCTGAACTGTGGGAAATGGTTCTGAAATGTGCGGATAAAGATGAAGAAGCGGCAACAGAGCTTTCAAAATACCACGAGCATCATACGAAAGATATGGAGAAAGCTTTATTTTACGCCGTTCTTGCATATGACAGGTGGAAAGGAAAAAAACGTCTTTTAAGAGCAAAAGAAGCAAAAGATCAAGCGGCTTTTCATATACGTATCGAGCGTCTGGAAAAGCGTGTGCAGCAGTTATAATAAGTGTCAAAAAATGTTCAAAAAAGGGCTGAAATTCTCTTCAATTCCATCCCGAAATTTTGTAGAATAAATGAGGATTGAGATGGCCATGGGAATATTCTGACTTTTATTTCCCGGGTGAGCGCAAAAAAACCGATTAACTGACAATGTATTGTCTTTCTCTATGGCAAATTAAGTCGCCTTGAGCAATTTGTTGTCGCAATTTCGGTTGTTGCTGCGACGTTTCATACGAATTATTCTTGGAAATATGGAGAGATGCCTTGTGAAGCAATGGATAGTTGTCATGTTTTTCGTTGTTTTAGGATTAACCGTGATGATTGGCAATCAGCTTAGCCATCATACAACATAAAATAAGCTGAATTAATTTTTCAGACAGATGAGACTGTTTTACGGTTTACAGGCTTGTCTGTTTTTTTATTGATTATGAAGGAGGCTGCTTTCATCATGCAAACATTGCTCGTTACCGGTTACAAATCTCACGAGCTCGGCATCTTTAAAGAAAACCATGAAGGGGTATATTATATAAAGAAAGCACTCCTTCAACGTCTTTCGTCTTTTATTGAAGAAGGACTCGAATGGGTGATCGTCAGCGGGCAAACAGGTGTTGAAATGTGGGCAGCCGAAGTTGTCATCTCTTTAAAGGAAATATTTCCTGATCTAAAGCTCGCCGTCATCACTCCCTTTTTGGAACAGGAAAAGAGCTGGAACGAAGTGCGGCAGGAGCAGTATGAGGAAATCCTTATCAATGCTGATTATGTTGACTCAGTAACTAAGCGGCCATATGAAAATCCAGGCCAGCTGAAAGCAAAAAACATCTTTCTTGTTTCGAAAACGGAAGGCATGCTTATTTTGTTTGATGAAGAAAAGGATGGTTCTCCAAAGTATTACCTTGAAGCTGCAAAACAGAAGCAGGAAAAAGGAGATCCGTATGAGATTCATTTCATCACCCCTTATGATCTTGACCTGCTCGTTCAAGATGAGCAAGCCAGCAAGTATGAAGAATAGCAATTAAAATTGACTTTTTGCTATCTTTTTGAAAAAATATGTTCTAGAATCTTTGTGTGAGGTGATTCACATGAGTGAAAAACGTTTTAACTTAACAGCGAAAGAAATTTTGGAAAAAGATTTCAAACAAGGCTTTCGCGGCTATGATCAAGATGAAGTCGATAAGTACCTGGACCTGATCATTAAAGACTATGAACAGTTTCAAAAGGAGTACGATCGTCTTCTTCAGGAAAATAACCGGCTGAAAAGAGAGTCGCAGAATGTTTCTGAACAGACTCGCCGTGTTCCAGTAACACCACAAGCCAGCACGACAAACTCTGATATCCTTCAGCGTTTATCCAATCTTGAAAAGCATGTTTTCGGCAACAAGCTGTTTGATTAATTCCAGTATTTATCCATTTGATTTCTAAACAGACACTTGTTATAATGAATCATGCTTTTACAAGACAACAAAGCAATAACGTTCGGGTAATCGCTATGCCTCTCTTTTGAGGTGTAGAGGAAAGTCCATGCTCGCACGGTTCTGAGATGACCGTAGTGATCGCGCCTGGCCAAAAAATAAGCCAGGGCAGTCTGGTTTCGACTGGGCTGACGGCAGGGAAATCACCTAAGTCCATACGGATATGGTGATACGACCTTGAAAGTGCCACAGTGACGTAGTCCTTCCGGAAACGGCAGGAGTGGAACGAGGTAAACCCCGCGAGCGAGAAACCCAAATTATGGTAGGGGAGTTTCTCACGAAGGAAATGAACTTTGTGAGAGAGCGTCCAGCAGCATGCTGGATGGAGATAGATGATTACCACCGGTGTACGAGGCTGATTGCCGTCTGCAGTACTAAGGTACAGAACATGGCTTACAGAACGTTATTGGTCAACTATTGATGTAGCTTAAAGTAAGGGGCCCCGTATTCAGGGGCTTTTTCTATTTCTATACATAATGAATGAAGGATAAAGAAACGTTAAAATTAAATGCAGTTAAAAGGAGCGGCAATATGAAACCATTAAAGTTTATTGCTACAGCAGCGATGGGTATCGAAACCCTTGTTGCGAGGGAAGCGCGAAGCCTCGGATTTGATAACGTCCAAGTTGAGAACGGAAAAATCTTTTTTACAGGTGATGAGTCTACCTTAGTAAAAGCAAACCTGTGGCTTCGGACAGCAGACCGGGTAAAGCTTGTTGTCGGAGAATTTAAAGCTGAAACATTTGACGAACTTTTCGAGAAAACGAAAGCTCTGCCATGGCCGGACTTCATCCCAGAAAACGGCGAATTTCCGGTCATCGGGCGTTCAGTAAAATCAAAGCTTTTTTCGGTATCTGACTGTCAGGCGATCGTGAAAAAGGCGGTCGTGGATAAGATGAAGACCCATTATAACAGGAACACATGGTTTCCAGAGGATGGAGCACTCTACAGGATCGAAGTATCACTCTTAAAGGATAACGTTACACTCACGATCGATACCTCGGGTACTGGCCTGCATAAACGCGGCTATCGCGAATTGCACAGCGGTGCTCCAATCAAAGAAACAATGGCAGCTGCGCTCATCATGCTGACAAACTGGACACCGGACAAGCCTTTCGTTGATCCATTCTGCGGCTCAGGGACCCTGCCGATTGAAGCGGCAATGATTGGCCAAAATATTGCTCCAGGCGTGAACCGTGAGTTTGCCTCTGAAAATTGGAGCTGGATTGAAAAGAAAGTCTGGTATCAAGCCGTTGAAGAAGCAAACGATCTAGCTAAATACGATCTTCCCCTGGATATTCAAGGATCTGACATTGATCATAAGATGATCGAACTGTCTATTAACAACGCTCGTGAAGCAGGTTTTGGAGACTTTTTAACGTTTAAACAGATGCAGGTAAGAGACTTTACCACTAAGAAAGAGTACGGTTATGTTGTAACAAACCCGCCTTATGGAGAGCGTCTGGGTGAACGAGCAGAGGTTGAGGAGTTGTACAAAGATATGGGAAATGTATTCCGTCCTCTTGATACGTGGTCTGTGTATGTTATCACGTCTAATGAAAAATTTGAACAGCTATACGGAAAGCCTGCATCGAAGAAAAGAAAGCTTTATAACGGCGATCTGAAAACGGATTATTATCAGTACTTTGGCAAACGTCCATTGCGCCAAAGAGAACAATAATATAAAGACTTAATGCCGCACTATTAAAGTGCGGCATTTTCATGTTTGTCCTGCTTTCTTGCTGACCATACTAATGGAAAGAAAGGCAGGTGTGTTAATCATGTATTCTCACCTTGAACATGTGGAAAAGATACAAAGAGCTCTCACCATTTCAACTGGCTACTTAAACGATACCGAAAAAGAAAACATAATGAATTCGCTGCACCATGCAATATATCTTGAAACAGGTTCAGATAAGAAGTTTGCTTCTTATTCTTCAATATTTCATCAGACGCTTTAATTTTTGGAGTATTTTTTAATAAATAATACAAAAAATCCTTTGAAGAAGGATTTTTTTGCTTTTATCTCGAATAAATAGCCGAAGCCTACAGCGCTTATTTGAGAGAGAGGAAGAATAAATATGACACAAACAAAAATAGCAACTGAAAAAGAATTCCTTGAATACGTTAAAAAAATGCAGCATCTGAATGAAGCAATCGGCTTGATGTATTGGGACCTGCGCACAGGCGCCCCTAAAAAAGGAGTAGAACAGCGTTCAGAGGTAATCGGCACTCTTTCATCGGACGTTTTTGCGATGTCTACTTCTGATGAGATGAAGGCATTTATCAACGAACTTTCCAAACCCGACATTTATGATTCTTTGTCACATGTCACTCAAAAGACACTCGATGAAGTAAAAAAAGATTTTGAACGAAACGCTAAAATACCACCGGCTGAATTTAAGGAATACGTTATCCTTCAGTCAAAAGCTGAGAGCATCTGGGAAGAAGCGAAAAACAACTCAGATTTTTCATTGTTTCAGCCGTATCTAGAAAAGCTTGTCGAGTTTAACAAGCGATTTATCGGTTACTGGGGTTATGAAGGAAACAAATACAATACACTTCTTGACATGTATGAGCCTGGGATCACCGTTGAGATTCTTGATGATGTTTTTTCCAAATTAAGAGAGAGCATCGTCCCGCTTCTGCAAAAAGTGACCGATGCGCCTCAGCCTGAAACAAAATTTTTGTTTGAACACTTCCCTAAAGAGAAGCAAAAAGAGTTTAGCCTTCATGTGCTGAAAGAAATGGGCTATGATTTCAATTCAGGCCGCCTGGATGAAACTGTTCATCCGTTCGCAATCGGGCTGAACCCAGGTGATGTACGAGTTACTACTAAATATATGGAGAACGACTTCCGCACTGCGGTATTCGGGACGATTCATGAAGGCGGACATGCACTTTATGAACAGAATATCTCTCAGGAACTGATTGGCACGCCGCTCTGTTCGGGAACATCTATGGGCATTCATGAATCACAGTCTCTTTTCTGGGAGAATTTCATCGGCAGGCACAAAGGCTTCTGGAAGAACCATTACAGTATGCTGCAGCAATGTGGAGGATCTCAGTTCAACGGAGTGGAGCTAGACGATTATTATCGTGCCATCAATATTGTTGAGCCATCACTTATTCGAATTGAAGCAGATGAAATGACATACCCCCTTCATGTTATCGTCCGCTATGAAATTGAAAAAGGCCTGTTTAATGACGAAATAGAAGTAAAAGATCTGCCACGCATCTGGAATGAAAAGATGAATGAATATCTAGGAGTTACGCCTGACAGCGATGCTAATGGAGTGCTTCAAGATGTTCACTGGTCCGGAGGAAGCTTCGGTTACTTCCCTTCGTACGCATTGGGCTACATATATGCAGCTCAGCTAAAAAATGCAATGATTGAGGCTATGCCTGATTTCGATCAAATGGTTGAACAAGGGAATCTTCTGCCGATAAAACAATGGCTTACGGAGAACATTCATCAGTATGGGAAAACAAAAAAGCCAATAGAAATCTTAAAGGATGTCACAGGCGAGTCGCTGAATCCTGATTACTTAATCTCATATTTTAAAGCAAAATACAGTGAAATCTACCGCCTGAATTCTTGATGTACCCTTAAATGAACAGGCCAGTTCCCTATAACAGGAACTGGCTTTTTCACACTTTACATTCAAATAAAAGAGCTATATAAAGGTGATTTAAAGGTTTGCAGAAGCTACATAGAGTAGGTATAACGGCACATCCTGCTTTAAACATACGGTTTATTTACTTTAAAGTTGACTATAACAGTAAGAAAAGATGTTTGTTTCTTTAAGAAGGGGAAAGGGAAATAACAGCTGAAGCAGACAAAAATATCCATTAGAGGGGAAGGCGTTTAATATGGAACTGACAAGAGAAGACATTAAAAATGTGCTAAACACAAAAACGCGGATCGCGGTAGTGGGACTTTCAGATAATCCAGGGCGCACATCTTACGTGGTATCCGAATATATGCAAAAAGCAGGCTATGAAATACTGCCAGTAAACCCTAATATTGATGAAGCTCTTGGTGTAAAGGCATACGGTTCACTTAAAGAAATTGAAGGACCGGTTCATATCGTGAATGTGTTCAGGCGAAGCGAATATCTTCCTGAAGTTGCGAAGGAAGCTGCTGCTATTTCTGCAGACGTTTTTTGGGCTCAGCTTGGCTTGCAGAGCGATGAAGCGGCTACGATTTTACAGGAAGCCGGCATTCCGTATATTATGAACAAGTGCATTAAAGTTGAACATGCCTTTATTTAAATTCCAAGCCACCCCCATTTATGGGGTGGTTTTCATGTTCATCCCTGAAAATAAATACCGCAATCATCTATTTATATAGAGGAAGAAGTTATACAATGAAAACAGGGACTGCTGGAATAGAAACAAACGTTCTGATATGATGTAACTATTGCATTTTTTCTTTACCGTGAAAGGAGCAACAATCTTGGCTGAAAAACCATTTTTAGAATACAACGACGATTCGATTCAGGTGCTTGAAGGCCTAGAAGCTGTCCGTAAGAGACCTGGCATGTACATTGGGAGTACAGATGCGAGAGGGCTGCATCATCTCGTATACGAAATCGTAGACAACGCAGTCGATGAGGCCCTGGCTGGGCATGGGAATGTAATCTCAGTAACCATACATAAGGATAATTCAATTTCAGTTATTGACGAAGGACGGGGAATGCCTGTCGGAATGCACAAACTGGGCAAACCGACACCAGAAGTAATTTTCACAATCCTTCATGCTGGCGGAAAATTTGGCCAAGGAGGCTATAAAACATCAGGCGGCCTGCATGGTGTAGGTGCATCTGTTGTAAACGCATTGTCAGAGTGGCTGGATGTAACAATTCACCGTGATGGTTATGTCTATTTTATGCGTTTTGAAAACGGCGGTAAGCCGGTAACGGCACTAGAGAAAAAAGGGACGACGCGAAAGAGCGGGACTATCGTCCACTTTAAGCCGGACCCAACGATGTTTTCGACGACTAACTATAATTACGAAACGCTCTGCGAGCGCTTAAGAGAAGCTGCATTCCTTTTAAAAGGCATGAAGATTGTAATTGAGGACAAGCGAAGCGGCGCAAGAGAAGAGTTTCAATATGAAACGGGCATTGAAGCGTTTGTAGAATACTTAAACGAGGATAAAGATACTCTTCACCCTGTCGTGAGCTTCGAGGGTACAGTCAATGACATCGAAGTTGATTTTGCTTTTCAATACAATGATGCTTATTCAGAAAATGTTCTCTCGTTTGTCAATAATGTCAGAACAAAAGATGGCGGTACACATGAAGCGGGATCAAAAACAGCGATTACCCGCATCATGAACGAATATGCCAGAAAAGTGAACCTTTTAAAAGAACGCGACAAGAATCTGGATGGCTCCGATATAAGAGAGGGGTTAACAGCAGTTATCTCTGTCCGCATTCCAGAAGAAAAGCTGCAGTTTGAGGGACAGACAAAGAGCAAGCTGGGAACGAGTGAAGCTAGATCAAGCGTAGATGCAGTTGTCGCCGGCAAACTTGCGTATTTTCTTGAAGAGAATCCAGCAATCAGCGAAATGCTTATACGAAAATCCATAAAGGCCGCGCAGGCTCGTGAAGCTGCGAGAAAAGCACGTGAGGACGCACGCAATGGCAAGAAAAGTAAACGTAAGGATGCGATGCTAAGCGGCAAGCTGACACCTGCGACTTCTCGAAATCCTCAGCGCAACGAATTGTACCTGGTAGAGGGAGATTCAGCGGGAGGTTCTGCAAAGCAAGGCCGGGACCGTAAGTTTCAGGCAATCCTGCCGCTGCGTGGTAAAGTCATTAACACCGAAAAAGCAAAGCTTGCTGATATCTTTAAAAACGAAGAGATCAATACGATCATTCATGCGATCGGAGCGGGAGTCGGCACCGATTTCTCACTTGATGACATCAATTATGACAAGGTCATCATCATGACAGATGCGGATACAGACGGTGCCCACATTCAAGTGCTGCTCTTAACATTCTTCTACCGTTATATGAAGCCGCTGATTGAAAACGGCAAAGTATATATCGCGCTTCCGCCGTTGTATAAAGTTAGCAAAGGTGCAGGAAAGAAAGAAGTTATTGAATATGCATGGGATGAAGATGAATTAAAAACAGCGATGAAGAAAATCGGCAAAGGATACATCATCCAGCGTTATAAAGGGCTTGGAGAGATGAACGCTGATCAGCTGTGGGAAACGACGATGGATCCGGATACACGGACATTAATCAAGGTACGGATCGATGATGCGGCAAGAGCGGACAAGCGTGTTTCTGTCCTGATGGGAGATAAAGTTGAGCCGAGGCGAAAATGGATCGAAGAACATGTCGCTTTCGGACTGGACGAAGAGACGAACATACTGGATAACGAGAATTTGTCTGCATCATCTGAGGAGGTTTAAACGTGTCATTGCTTGAAAAATACAGAGAGCTTCCGCTAGAAGACGTCATCGGCGACCGCTTCGGAAGATATAGTAAATACATCATTCAGGAACGTGCCCTGCCTGACGCACGTGATGGCTTGAAGCCGGTTCAGCGCCGTATATTGTATGCGATGCATCATGAAGGCAATACTGCAGAAAAGCCTTACCGTAAATCGGCAAAAACAGTTGGTAACGTAATCGGCAACTACCATCCTCATGGCGACACATCTGTGTACGAAGCGATGGTCAGGATGAGCCAGGACTGGAAAGTGCGAAATGTTCTCATCCAGATGCATGGTAATAACGGAAGTGTCGATGGAGATCCCGCAGCCGCGATGCGTTATACAGAAGCAAGGCTTTCTCCTATCGCTTCTGAATTGCTGCGTGACATCGAGAAAGAGACAGTTGAGTTCATCCCGAACTTTGATGATACGGATTCAGAGCCTGTTGTTCTGCCAAGCCGATATCCAAACCTCTTAGTCAACGGTTCAACAGGGATTTCTGCTGGATATGCAACAGAAATTCCACCACACCACTTAGGTGAGGTCATTGACGCATGCATCATGCAGATGGATCGTCCGGACTGTTCTCTAGATGAGCTATTAACTGTAATAAAAGGGCCAGATTTTCCGACAGGCGGCATCGTACAAGGTGCAGATGGCATCCGAAAAGCTTTTGAAACAGGGCGTGGCCGCATCATTATCCGCGCTAAAACCGAAATTGAAGAGTTAAAGGGCGGCCGTCAGCAAATCGTCATCACGGAAATTCCTTATGAGGTTAACAAGGCTAATCTCGTAAAGCGGATGGATGAACTCCGTTTTGATAAAAAGGTAGACGGAGTTTCAGAAGTAAGGGACGAAACGGACCGAACCGGACTTCGCATTGTGATTGAACTGCGCAAGGACGGAAACGCGCAAGGTGTATTGAACTATTATTTTAAAAATTCGGATCTGCAAGTATCGTATAACTACAACATGGTAGCTATTCAAAACAAGACTCCAAAGCTAATGGGATTGAAACATATCCTTTCTGCGTATATCGAACATCAGAAGGAAGTCGTTTCAAGACGTACAGCATTTGACCTGCGCAAAGCTGAAGAGCGCCAGCATATTGTCGATGGATTAATCAAAGCGATCTCCATCCTCGATGAAGTGATCGAGACAATCCGCGCTTCAAAGGATAAGCGTGATGCAAAAGATAATTTGATCGCAAAATATGGGTTTTCAGAAGCTCAGGCAGAAGCGATCGTTACATTGCAGCTCTACCGACTGACAAATACCGATATAACGACACTTCAAAAAGAAGCTGAAGAGCTCAAGAAACGCATCGAGGAACTGCGATCCATTTTGGATAGCGAGAAAAAGCTATTATCTGTCATTAAAAAAGAGATATCAGAAGTGAAGAAGAAGTATGCTGATCAGCGAAGAACCGTAATTGAGGCTGAAATCGAAGAGATCAAGATTGATATGGAAGTGATGATTCCTTCTGAAGACGTGATGGTCGCAGTGACGAAGGACGGTTATGTGAAAAGATCGAGTGTGCGGTCCTATACAGCTTCAAACGGAGAACCCCCAGGAATGAAGGAAACAGACCGGCTAATCTCCGTAGGTCAATTTAACACGACTGAAACATTGCTGCTGTTCACGAATAAAGGAAACTATATTTTCCTTCCAGTCTATCAAATTCCAGAAATCAGATGGAAAGACATGGGTGCTCACCTTGTCAATATGGTAGGCATCGAAAAAGATGAACACCTGGTCAAGGTCATTCATGTGAAAGAATTCAGCGAAACAGATTATTTAATTTTCTTCACCAAGTCAGGCTTTGTTAAGAAAACAGAGCTAAGCCAATACAAAGCCACCCGTTTTAACAAAACACTTGTTGCCGTTAAGCTGAAAGACGGCGATGAACTGATCGATGTTAGCCGGACCAGCGGATCACAGGATGTATTCTTGGCCACTTACTTTGGATATGGATTATGGTTCAGCGAGGAAGAAATCAGTACAGTCGGTCTCCGTGCAGCAGGAGTAAAGGGTATTAACTTGAAAGACGGCGACTTTATGGTCGCAGGTACAGCATTGCCTGAACCATCTGACAATGTAAAGCTCCTTGTTGCAACAAATCGAGGCGCTATGAAGAAGATGAAGCTGACTGAATTTGAAAAAACATCACGAGCCAAACGGGGTCTTGTCATGGTACGTGAACTGAAGTCCAATCCGCATAGGATAGCGGGAGTGAGAGCTCATATTTTAGATCAAGAGTATGAAGTTGAAACATCCTCTGGAACCATTGAACATGTTAAAGCTTCAGCGTTTAAGCCGGCAGACCGTTACAGTAATGGATCGTTCATTGTCGACACGAACGATACTGGTCCAGTTGTTGGACTGCAAGAGCGAGTCTCGTCTGAAACGATCAAAGAGCAATAGAAGCATAATTACATCTTGAGAGCAGGATACAGCCATGAACATGAAAACCCATGTAATCGGCGGTGCTGCCTCAGCACTGCTGTACAAGACATATACCCATGCTCCTGTTGGAGATGTAATGGGTGAAGCGTTGTTTATGGGCGCGGCTTTGGCTGGAAGTCTTCTTCCGGACCTCTGCCATCCCGGTTCTTTTTTGGGAAGAAAGACCGTAATCGCATCAAAAGGCATCAGCAAAGTATTCGGCCACAGAACGATTACTCATAGCTGGCTCATGCTTTTATTTCTATACTGGCTGAGCCGGTTTTGGCCGTATGAGTATACGACCCAGCTACAAGAAGGACTTTTGATTGGGGCTGCGAGCCACATGCTGCTTGATGCAATGACAAGCAGAGGAATACAATTTTTGTACCCTCTGCCTATTCGTTTCCGTTTTCCTTTGTTTATTAAAACCGGATCACCGCTTGAGAAGCAGTTCGGAACAATCATTGCGCTGGCAGCTTCATTAACAATAATCAACCGATATGTTTTGTTGCCATAGAAAAAGCACCTTGTCGATGACAAGGTGCTTTTTTGACGTCAGGATGACCCTAGAGAGTGTTATTCAATCATAATTTTTTTCTTCAATAGAAAAGATTTCCAAGTTGTTTAAGGACAAAAAGTAGATGCTACCAGCGCTCGACCTGCTATGGAGAGCGCTCATTTCTTGTTTATCCGCATACTATTGCGCTACCTGACCAAAATAAGGAAGAGCGAAATAGTAAGGAGCGGGAAAAGATGACCCATCCATTTTTCAAACGAAAAAGGCATATCAGCCAGAAAGAAACTTCAAGATCTGAGGAGAAGCTGCCTGTTTCAGCTGACATACACATAGACCTTGCGAAGATCAAAGAATTGCTAGGAAACAGTATTGATGTAAAAGTCATTGAATTCCTGCATGCTCCTGTGAAGTTTGCTGTCTGCTATATTGAGGGGATGGTGAATAAACAGCAGATTGAACTTTCGATATTTGAGCCTATTAAAAGATGGCAGCAAACGGATTGCAAAAAAAAACCTGAAGAACTGATTCATCAGCTCGAAACGGCGGCGCCTCTATATACGTACCGCCATTTTGATGAGATTACAGCAGCTGTGCTTAAAGGCCATGCAGCCATTTTTGTTGACCGAGTTGATGCTGTGTATTGTCTGGCGATTGAAATGTGGCAAGCCAGAGGAGTGGAAGAGCCACAGTCTCAGACGATGGTCAGGGGACCGCGTGAAGGTTTTGTAGAAACACTGCAGACAAACACGACCCTTATAAGAAGGAGGATCAATACCCCGTCTTTGCGGTTTAATCTGTCTGAAGTAGGTAAGATCACTAAGACCACAGTGCTGATAGCTTATCTTGATGGGATAGTAGATCAGGATGTACTTACAGAAGTGAAGGAACGCCTCAAAAACATCAACACGGACAAAGTGTTTGAAAGCGGGATGATCGAGGAGCTGATCGATGAGAATGGCTATTCGCCTTTTCCGGTATTTCAATCTTCAGAAAGACCAGATGTAGCAGCTGCCGCTCTTACAGAAGGAAAAGTTGTCATCATGTTTGAAGGGACTCCGTTTGTTTTAATCACGCCCACCACATTTATATCATTCTTTCAGGCAGCAGAAGATTATTATCATCATTTTGATTTGTCTACTTTTATCCGGCTTATACGCATTTTATCATTTATTATTTCGATCTCACTTCCTGCTGCTTTTATTGCATTTACAACATTTCATCATGAATTAATCCCGACAAGCCTTCTTGTCAGCCTGGGTGCTCAAAGGGAAGGAGTGCCATTTCCAGCTTTTGTAGAAGCGCTGGTGATGGAAACGATTTTTGAAGTACTTCGCGAAGCTGGGATCCGAATGCCGAGACCGATTGGTTCAGCCGTCTCTATTGTTGGAGCAATTGTTATTGGGGAGTCAGCTGTAGCAGCAGGGCTTGTATCTCCTGCAGTCGTTATTGTTGTATCACTCACAGCCATTTCAAGCTTCGTTTCACCTTATTATGGATTCAGTGGAGCGGCTAGGCTCTTACGGTTTATACTCATGGTTTTGGCGGCTACGACGGGTATCTTTGGCATGATATTCTTCCTGTTCGGCCTGATTATCCATCTATGTGCACTAACGTCTATGGGAAAACCGTATTTTACACCGCTGGCACCTTTTCAGTCAGGACAGCAGAAAGACAGCATCCTCCGTTTCCCTTTATGGTGGACTCAGACTAAGCTGTACAGTAAATGGAGTAAAAAATCATGATAATAAAAAAGTGTTTTTTTACCTTTTTACTAAGCGTCGGATTATTAATGTCAGGATGTTCAGGAAGAGTTGAACTGAATGAACTCCTTATTGTTTCAGCTATTGGTGTTGATATTAAAGAAGATAATACGGCAGTCCATTTTCAGGTGGTCAATGCAGGAGGAAGTGCTGGAGGACAAGGGGGGGCGCCTGCGGGTGCATCAGGCGGGGCTGTTTATACGTATTCAGTCACAGGCAAGACCGTTTATGAAGCTGTAGAAAAGGCGTCGACTATTCTACCGAGAAAGCTTTTATTCTCTCATGTAACGTGTATCGTCGTAGGAGAGGAATACGCAAGGCAAAAAGGGATAGATGGACTGTTTGATTTTTTGGAACGAAATCACGGAATAAGAGACAGTATGCTGATGCTTGTTGCCAAAGAATCCACAGCTAAGAATATATTGACCATTTACACGCCAATATTTAAAAATCCCGCAGAGTCTCTGCGCAACAGGGTAAAGCAATCAGCTGCCGCGACAGGAGTGGCTGAGGGGGTACAAGAAAAGGAGGTCATCAACTGGATACACGGACAATATCGTGATCCTGTTATTCAAGGGGTGGAAAGAGTCGAGTTTGATAATCAGGCTGATGATACACAAAATCTGCAGAACATCGATGCTAACAACAAAACGTTCAGAATAACAGGACTAGCCTATTTTAAAAAAGACAAGATGAAAGGCTGGTACAATACAAAACAAACAAGAGGCTGGGCCATCATCAACAGCCGTGCTCATGAAATGTTCATACTATCGCACAAGTGTAATCACAGCAAAGGATATGTAGGTTCATTAATAAAAGGAATTAAAACGGATGTTACGCCAAAAGTTCATGATGGACAGCTATCGTATAAGATTAACGTGAAAGGAAAAGCCATATTGCAGGAAGTCACTTGCAAAATTAACGTCGGTAGCCCAAAAGAGCTTAAAAAAATTGAGTTTCAAATTGAAGAAGAATTAACGAAGGAACTGACAAGCGTGATAGATAAAGCGCAGTCAAAAAAGCTTGATGTATTTGGGTTCGGGAAATTGTTATACGATAACCATCCAGAAATGTGGAGAAAGTACAAAAAAGATTGGGCAGAACATTTTTCAGATGCAAATGTAAAAACTACTGTAAATATCACGCTGGAGACAGTCGGAGCGAGGGTTGAGTCCATCCATGAACAATAAAGCACAATCCATAAAATACCGCGTTACTCTCACCGCTCTTTGGGGTTTTACCATCATATATACAATTTCATTTTTGGCCGGGAAACAGTTATTTCCGTTCGATAAATGGATCGGAGCACTGTTCAAGCCTGTTTATGCCATGATGTTTGGAGGATGATATGAACCACAACCTGAATCATTGGCAGCTTTCTCTTATTGTTTTCAGTTTCATAATGGGAAGTTCTCTTCTGATGGCTCCCAACCTGACATCCTTTTTTTCTGGACAGGATGCATGGATTTCAATGATATTAGCTGTAATAATAGGATTTCTTATTAATATCTTATGGTTGTTTTTACTGAAAAGATATCAATTTCAATCCATTTTTGCTCTTAATGAACTAACAGCAGGCAAGATAATGGGAACAGCGGTCAATATCACAATCGTCTTTTATGCTCTGCACCTTGCAGCCTATGTTATCCGCAACCTGAGTAATTTTATGATAGCCAATGTTATCCCAGAATCGAACCCGTGGACATATCAAATCATGATTATCCTGCTGGCAGTTTATACAACGTATTACGGTTTCAATAATATTGCCAGAGTCAGTGAATTCTTGAACCCGTGGATGTTTCTATTGTTCATCGGATCGCTGTTATTAACAATCAATAAATTTGAGTTCTCGAACTTAAAGCCTGTATTTGATCAGAAATTTGTCTATATCGCGCAAGGGGCCTATTCCACAACTGGTTTCCCATTTATAGAAATTATTTTGCTCGGCTCGGTTTTCGTCTATGTTAAACAAAAAGAAAAACTAACGAAAAGCTATATGGCAGGTCTTTTATGGGGGGGAGCGGTTCTGATCATTACAGTTATTGCAGTAGTAGGTGTACAAGGGGATTATATGGTTAAAAGGCAAAGCTATCCAACTTATGAATTAATGAGAAACATTTCGGTAGTAAGTATTTTAGAGAGGATCGAGGTGCTGATAACGGTCGTATGGATTTTTGGCATCCTTGTAAAAGTGGTTGTCTGTTTGTTTGCTGCCGTTTCTGGGCTGAAGCACATTTCTGGCCACACAAGCATGCGCGTATTCTTGCTTCCATGCGCCATTCTTATATGGTCTATGGCCAATCACATTCATGAGAACATGATGGAATTTACCGATTTTGTAGGACAGAACTGGACAATGTGGTGGTTTACACTATATGCCGTTATCGTTATTTTTCTAATCGCAGGGATAATGAGAGGAAAAGACAAACAGGCGGGGACATAAATAGTCAAACCCCCTGTTTTAGTTGAACATAACATTATTATGTAAATTAAATGTTCTATTTTTTCTTTTTATATTTTTCAAGAACCATCTTCATTCCTTCTTCAATTAATTCATTTGCAGGCCGTTCCATTTTACGTGCGAGCAGCTTTATTTCACTGTATAATGCTTCGCTTAGGGTCGTGTTTACATTCTTTCGATCATGATTTTTTTGACGGATATTTGTTTGATACATATTTAAACCTCCTCATTTTATTATTACTTTAATTGGGCTGGAGACTCGGGTCAACTAAATTAAGCAGCATAATGCAAATGAAAGCAGCTAACGGAATAGTCCATTAGCTGCTTTGTTATTAACAAACAGAATCATTTGATTTTGGGTTCTTTAAGCCAAACAGCGGACGAATAAACAGTGCTAAACCGGTGCCGAGCATAGCCATTAAAGCCCAAATCCATCCATGAAGGCTGAATGATGCGATACCGCTGAAATATGCGCCTATGTTGCATCCGAACGCCAAACGGGCACCATAGCCCATAAGCAGTCCGCCTGCGATGGCAGCTCCTGCAACACCAGGTTTAATTTTTCCAGGTTTAAATGTTCCTTGAAAAGCTGCTGAAATAAATGCTCCTATCATAATGCCGAAGTTCATCACACTGGTTGAATCCGTCAATACACTTTGTGTCAATGCTGCACCTTTAGGACCAGCAAAGTAACCCCAGCTTGATACATCAACCCCTGCAGCCATCATTGCTTTTCCGCCCCAAAGTGCAAATGCTGATGTAATGCCCCAAGGTGTTCCTCTGATCGCTAAGACTAAAGCATTCAGCAATGCTAGAACGATAGCAGCTGCAAAAAGAGGCCACGAGCCGCGAATCACTTTTTTCCATCCTGTGGTTGTAGGCAGAGGCTTCATCATAGGAGGATTTTTCTTTTTGGCAATCTGAACAGTAATCCAATAGATCAGGGCAAATAACCCAAGCTGGACAGCCAAAGCACCAGCAAATCCGAGACCGGTAGACTCAGCTAACGAAATCGGCGGGAGGGAAGGCATTTCTTCCATCCAGAATGCAAAGTGATACGCACCAATAACACTTCCAACGATAAAGGATAATAGCGTCAATATCATCGATGAAGAACCGCCGCCCAGTGAATATAGAGTCCCGGATGCACAGCCATTGCCAAGCTGCATGCCAATGCCAAACAAGAAGGCTCCTACTAAGAGACTTACGCCAACAGGTGAAACATTTCCAGCTGGCTGCGCTCCTGTAAAACTGAAGCCGGTACTCAGGATAATGGCAAACAGTACGGAAGCGGCAGCGAGCATAAGCATATGCGCCTGCAATCCTTGAACATTGCCGACTGATACAAGCCTGCGAAACGCCGAGGTGAAGCCGAAACGTGCATATAAAAGCGCACACCCTAGCAATAAACCTACAATAAACAAGATTCCCTGAGTCCAGTTAGCTGTATGAACCGTTAGTGCAAGCAGGGAAAGAGCTGCTAATACACCAATAATAACAAGAGGTGTCTGCATAGGACTTAATTTTGCCACGACTGTAGTGCGCCGTTGTTTTTTTACAGTTGAATTTATAACAGTTTCTGCCAAAGATATCCCGCCTTATCTTATCATTTTTGTCGGATTTAACACATTATACTATTCATTATAGATATTGCAAGGGCAATGGGTGAATATCATAATCTTTAAATTATTGTTTATAAAACAGATGATAAAGGCGCAAAGAATCTAAAGCTGCCGGCAGATCCAAGGAATTTTGAAGTTCGGGAAAGTAAAAAGTATATTGTTTGCTTAAACTGGGACTGGATGAATAAACTTGGAAATTCATTCAAATAAATAAATGATTATAAAAATTATTAAAAGTGTAAAGTTTTTCTTTTGTCTCACTATCTTAAGTATACTTTTGATATGAGACAACTTTCATGTTATTTCACATTGCTTCCTAGAATATATATTATGTAAACTAATAAAATGAAATAAACAAGAATGTATCCATATACCGCCGGTGCGTTTTTTCAGCAACTCTTCCTCACTCACCGAATCGCACCCGTATGTCATTATCCATTGAAGGTAATAAAAAACAGAAGGCATATCCCTTCTGTTTACCTTAATTAATATGTCTTTTTTTCATGTAATGTTAGAATCAATTGCTTGTTCAAGGTTCAAGACAATGATTACTCACCAACTAGTCCATCACCATCCCGATCGTCCATATATTTATAGAGCCATGAATCGCGCGTAATTGGCATTTTAAAGCCAGCAGCTTTTGCCTCAGCGATCGTAACATTACCATTATGATTAGTATCCACTTTACTAACATCTTCATTACTGCTTGCCGTTTGGTCTGGTGCTGGTACTTTGACTGTTTTCGGTGGCGTACTGCTCGTACCGGTCGTTTTACCTAAATTCTTGTTCACTTCATCTGGGTTTACATTGTCAAATTCATCTGTAACGGATCTGCCCTGAATTTTGTATGTGTATTTATAATGGTTAGGTATTTGCGTCTGAGTATTTGGATATTGAATCACTGCTACGAAATCTGTGCAGCCGCCTGCATCTCTAATCACTTTTTCCATATATGCTTGATCGCCGTGCCTATTGAGAATGCTGTCTTGAGGTGTAATGTTGTATGCGTTAGATACTCCCCCAAGTGAGTCAGCAATCACATGCCCTTCATCTAATTCTTGGCTCTCTGTGCCGGGAACCTTTGCTTCATCAGAATAGTATCTCCCAGACGATGTAACATGTTCAGTATTCGGGTTTTGGATTATTATTTTTTTAGCCTCAACACGGATTAACTGTCCGTATTCATTTGTAAAAGCCCAATATTCCCTGTCGCCAAATCCGATATCAACTCTTACACTTTGCTCTCTATAACCTGACATATCTCCGCCATCTACAACAATTGGTGGGTATTTACTGTAGTCAAAATCACCATTAACACTTGTTACTGCTGGAGTACTCGTGGCAGGATCGCTTGAACTGACTGCGGTTTCACTAGTCGTCTTATCAGCTTCATATTCAGGTGCACTTTTTTTATTTTCAACAGTGGCAGCTTTTTCTTTGCTTACTTCTTGAGTTTTATTTTCTTTAATTTCAGTATTATTTTGTTGTGAACAACTAGTAAATATAGTAAGCAGTGAAAGTAATACAATAATTCCATATGATTTTTGATACCTTCTTAGTTGCACATTGCACCTCTATTTTAATTTGATTATTTTACGATATTTATATGATTAACTAAAATCTTAGAAGAATCTTCGAGTACCCATTTTAGTTGAAGAAGTTACATCCTTACAGAAAATAAGTCCTTCTCATTTATTTCAGAGGGACCAATTAAAACGTCTTAAAAGTGGCAACACCAGTTAAGACCCAGCTTACCTCATAATTCTATTAAAGCTCACAAGCGTAATTATCTTTATCTCTGTCCATTTTAGGGTGATATGCTGGATGATCAGCTGGAACGCCTTTTGGATATACTTTTCTTAATTCAGTACAGTTGGCAAATACCTCTGAACTTGCCTTAGCTTCAGCCTCCGCCTTTGCTTTAGCCTCTGCTTCTGCCTTCGCTTTAGCTTCCGCCTTCGCCTTTGCTTTAGCCTCTGCTTCTGCCTTCGTTTTAGCTTCAGCCTCCGCTTTTGCTTTAGCCTCTGCTTCTGCCTTCGCTTTAGCTTCAGCCTCTGCCTTTGCTTTAGCTTCCGCCTTCACCTTAGCTTCAGCTACATTCTGTTCCTTATTTTTTTCTTTGTTTCAGCATTTGCCTCTTTGCTAGTTGTTTCAGCATTTGCCTCTTTGCTAGTTGTTTCACTTGATGAACAAGCTGCAAGGAAAACTAATAAAAACACCAAAAATAAGTAGGTTATTTTCTTCATGAATTGTCCCCTTTTTGTAAATATAGAAATACTAATACTATTATACTGCTAAAACACTTCAAAAAAAGAAAAAATTGAAAAAAATCCCAAGATAAAGTTGAAATCCTTTTTATAAATTCATATACCAAATGATAATCCTTAAGAGTTATTGATATAAAAAATAATTACATCAGGTCCGAGATATACATTCTGACGGATATTGTAAATCCTTTTTGTCAATAATAAACTCTAAAAGGAGCGATGATATAATGAATAATAAGAACTATTCCGCAGCTGATCTTTCGGATGATCTTGTGACTGAGATCCAGAACCTTGAAGAAAGGATTAGTGCCCAGGCGAATAAAAAAGTTGTGGTAATCGCCTATGAAAACGGGTCTGATTTGCAATAGGATCGATGTAATAAAAAAGGAGAAATAGTCAAATAGCATTCTATTTCTTCTTTTTCTTTTATGAATATTTTACATTTGAATCCCTCTTTCCTTTAAGTAAATGAAGATTAAAAAAAGACTTCAAAATTTCGAAGTCTTTGTTACTGCTTATTTATAAGTTTATCCGCGATAATCTCTTCAATTTGAAAAATATGCCTCTTTTCATGATAGCCGATAAATTCAACCCATTGTTCAAGGTTTAACATCCCGAATATCGGATGTTTAAATCCTTTTTTACACATTTCATCATGATCTGTTCCGCTGACTAGCTCTAAAAGCGCCTTTCTCGATCCTTCCAATCGATCTCTCATCGTTTGCATTGTTGTGAATTCCCTGCTCGGTATGACATAATCAGGAGCTTCCACTTTTGTTGTCCTGTCCACTGTCAAATGAATAGGCTTGTTTTCAGTAGCAAGAACATCAACTTTTTTAATGTGGTCTTGTATGCTGCGAGTGATGCTTTTTTCGATTAAATAAAGGTGCTGCAATACTTGCATGACCGACCATTTTTCGGGTTCGGACTGGTCGTTGAGCTGTTCTTCAGATAACCCTTCGGCTGTAATCCAAAGTCTAGCCCGCTCTTCATTGATAAACTGTATTATTTTATCCATGATTTCAGCTCCTTCTAAGGATATGTATGGTCACTATTTTATCATAGTACTTGAATTGACGGATGTTCCTGTATATCAAAGGTACTTTATCTCCTGTTTAAATATCATTTAGATTGGGCAGACAGAGTGCTATATAGTTATTTAAAATAGGGGCTGACAACTACATGGATAATGAATTAGCGTTAATGCAGGAACTCACGAACACTCAAGGTCCGCCAGGTTTCGAAGCGCGGATTCAGGCAGTTATGAAAAAACATCTTTCTTCGGTCACTGATCAAATTGTTAAGGATAATCTTGGCAGCATTGCAGGGAAAATTGGCGAGAATGGACCGAAAATCCTGCTGGCTGGACATCTAGACGAAGTTGGTTTTATGGTTACTCACATTACAAAAGACGGTTTCTTGCGGTTTATTCCATTAGGCGGCTGGTGGGGACATGTGATGCTTGCTCAGAAGGTTCAGGTATTAACGGAAAAACGTGATTTAACAGGTGTTATTGGATCAAAGGCTCCTCATATTCTTACTCTTGAAGAACGTAAGAACGTTCTGGAGATCGATAAAATGTTTATTGATATTGGTGCGACAAGCCGTGAAGAAGCAGAGTCATTTGGTGTTCAGGTTGGTGATCCGATCGCTACGACATGTCCATTTGAAGTATTGCCAAACTCGAAAATGCTTCTTGCCCGTAACTGGGATAACCGTGCCGGATGTTATGTTGCACTAAAAACATTAGAACAGCTCAAGCAAAAAAACACACCGAATACAGTTTATGCAGGAGCCACGGTTCAGGAAGAAGTCGGTCTTCGCGGCGCAGAAACGCTTGCTAACAAAGTAAAGCCTGATATTGCTTTTGCACTGGATGTGGGTGTTGCTGGTGATACTCCCGGCATGCAGGAAAAAGAAGATCATAAAAGCTTGGGAAAAGGCCCTTTGTTAGGCTTTTTAGACCGGACGATCATCGCACACCGTAAGCTGCGTGATCTTGTGGTCAAAACAGCTAAGGAAAATAATATTCCTTACCAAGTTGACATTATGACAGGCGGAGGAACGGATGCAGGAAAATTCCATTTATCAAACATAGGTGTGCCGACGATGGTCGTCAGTGTCCCCGCGCGCTATATTCACAGCAATGTATCAATCGTTCATCGCGATGATTTAGATCATGCAGTGAAACTACTAACAGCAGTGATCGGAAAGCTCGATCAAGATACCTATTCACAATTAATCTAAAGAAATACAGGACTGATCCATCATGGATCAGTCCTGTATTCGTTTTAGTGTAAATAACTTTCTAATATTTTTGGATGATTGTTTCTATCTCTTTATTCTTAAAAGAGTATACTTCTCTTCCTGCATCTTTATGTCCGAATTCTTCCCCTATCATAAGAATGAATTTGCCCTCTTTCGAACAGCCTTTGTAATAATTTAATGATGCTTCTTCCCCATTGATATACATGTTATGGATTTCATCAGCTGGGCATTTGGGGATTCCAAGCTCCTTTTTGTAAGAAGATAATGATTTTTGGACAATATTAATTACATTTACATAGTCTTCTTCCTTCATGATATTTGAAGAAGGCTGATTCCTTATCCCCACCATTGCAGGATCTTCTGACGAATACGAGAAGAAGGATAATCCTGCTATAAAAACGATCAAAGATGTTAACATCCATTTTAGCTTATTAATTTTTAACTCCTCTCCTCCTTTTCTTGATTACCTACTAAAACTTCCATAACATTTTCTATATTCCTTCATTGCTTGCCGTAATTAAATTATATTGATGTTAACCGATAGTAATAAAGGACATTCATGAATGCCGGCGGACTTATGAAAGGAGTGAAAGAATGAGATCATTTTTAAAAACGATGATTATACTCAGCAGTATTTATATAGCAGCTCATATCCTTTTTGATTTAAGGTTTAACCCTCAGATAAATACAGCTACAAATATTATTCAAGCTTTATTTTTCGGTCTGCTGTTGATTTATCTCGTAAAATATAAAGGGTAATAATGCTCTTCTTTAAATAAAGTAAATTCTATATTTTCAAAATAATCTGTTGACACTCTGATTTTCTCTATGCTAACATTAACACCAATTTCAATTACATATTGTTTTGCCTTATCAAGAGTCGGGTTAGGAATCTGGTCCCATGATCCCGCGGCAACCATTTATCATTTGGTAAAAAGGTGCCCATTCCAGCAGACATACATGTCTGAAAGATAAGGAAGAGCCATGGACGATAAGCCTCTTTCTTATATTTTATGAGAAAGAGGCTTTTTTATTTTGGGAAGGAGATTACGAGTATGAATGCAGTGATTTTAGACGGAGTACGCACTCCGTTTGGGAGATGGAAAGGTTCTTTAGCTCCTATTAACGCAACAGAATTAGGAACGATTGTGTTAAGAGAATTAATTAACCGTGTCCCTGAAGCTATTCATGCGGATGGGGTCATTCTTGCACAAGTGATTCAGGCTGGCCATGGCCAGAATCCAGCAAGGAAAGTTGCGATAAACGCGGGTGTTTCCCCTACAACTCCTGCTATCACGCTAAATAACGTTTGCCTTGCTGGAATTGCCTCAGTTGCTGATGCGGCAAGGAGAATTCAATATGGCGAAGGAGATCTTTATATCACAGGAGGATTTGATTCAATGACAAACGCTCCTCACCTTGCGCCGATCAGAAGGGAGCTATCATATGGTCCTGTAACCTTTTACGACACCTTAAATGACGGGCTTTGGTGCTCGTTGAATGACCAGTCTATGGGAAGCTTGAGCGATGCAAAAAACGAAGAACTTGGAATAACACGGAAGGAGCAAGATGAATACGCTGTCCTTTCTCAGTCAAGGGCATCCACAGCACAGATTCATGGCATCCTGAATACTGAAATTGTGCCGATCTCAGGGACGCTTGAAAACGATGAAGGAATCCGCCATAGTTCCTCTATCGAAAAACTGTCTAACCTCCGCCCGGCTTTCCAGCAGGGTGGAACATTGACAGCAGGAAACTCATCGCAGATGTCAGACGGCGCCAGCTTAGGAATCATCACTTCGGAAAAAAAAGCTAAAGAGCTTGGTAAGAGCCCGCTTGCAAAAATAAGAGGATGGAGCGAGATCGCTGGCCCAGATACAAGCCTGCATCTTAAACCCGCGCAGGCAATAAATGAATTGTTGAAAAAAACGAGCCTGACGGTTGATGACATTGATTTGTTTGAGATCAACGAGGCGTTCGCGAGTGTGGTCATCGCAAGCTGCGCTGAGCTTGGAATCGGCTTTGACAAAGTGAACGTGAACGGCGGTGCGATCGCTGTCGGTCATCCGCTTGCAGGAACTGGTTTCAGGTTAATACTCACTTTAGCTCACGAATTAAAACGCAGAGGCGGCGGCAAAGGCATTGCAGCTCTTTGCGGAGGAGGCGGACAAGGAATGGCTATTCTTATTGAAGTTCCGGAAAGGTGGACGTTTTAATGAGCATCAGCATTAATTTAAGAGAACAAAAAGGGTTTGAATGGTCACCTGATCCTGAACAAGTAGAGAACGCCAACATAACAAAGTTTATTAATAAGCATGGATTACATGATGAAGAAGAACTTTACACCCGCTCGCTAAAAGAACCAAATTGGTTTTATGAGGCAATCATGTCAGAGTTGGATATCCACTGGAGTGCACCCTACACTTCCCTTTTCGACAACACAAATGGGGATGCATGGACTAAGTGGTTTCTGAACGCAAAAACGAATATTGTTGAAAATGCGATTGAAAAGCATATTCATAACGGGAATGGCGATAAGGATGCATTTGTGTTTGAAACCGAAGAAGGACGTTCAGAATCCCTCACCTACTCTGCCTTAAATCAACAGGTGAATGAATTTGCAGCAGGTCTAATTGAGCTTGGCATTACGAAAGGAGACCGGGTAGCCATTTATCTTCCGCTGATTACACAAGTACCCGTTTCCTTTTATGCCTGTGCCAAGATCGGCGCGATCGTGATTCCCATTTTTTCCGGATATGGTGAGGATGCCGTAGCTGTCCGTCTGCAGGATCCAAAAGCAAAAGCCCTCATCACAGCTGACGGGTTCTACAGGAGAGGAAAGCCGGTTGATCTGCTATCTATCGCAGAACGAGCAGCAGCTAAATCTCCTTCTGTTGAGCATGTCATTGTGGTCAACCATCTTCAATCTGCGCCTATGAGAACGATTCCACTAAAGAATTATGAAGAAGTGATAAAGCCTGGAAAATCTGCCGACACAGTTCTCCTCGGTGCTGATGAACCTCTTTTAATTCTTTACACATCAGGAACGACCGGCAAACCTAAGGGTACCGTTCACTCTCATATGAGCTTTGCAATAAAAAGTGCGATTGATATGTATTTTTGCTTCGATGTTAAGAAAGACGACCGTCTCTTTTGGATTACCGATTTTGGCTGGATGATGGGGCCGTGGATTCTTCTTGGATCTGGCATACATGGAATTACTCTTATCCTTTATGAAGGCAGTCCTGACTATCCAGCTGCAGACCGTCTGTTTTCTTTAGTAGATAAACACCAGGTTTCTATTTTCGGATTGGCTCCTACGGTTATCCGCTCCTTGATGACTCAAAGCAATGAGTTGTTTACTAAACACAATCTATCTTCTCTGAGAATACTCGGTTCGACCGGAGAGGCCTGGAATCCAGAAGCATGGCGCTGGTACTTAACAAATATCGGTAAAGACCGGTGTCCGATCATCAACTACTCCGGCGGAACTGAAATATCAGGCGGAATCTTAGGCTCCTTCCCTACTAAACCATTAAAACCCTGCGGATTTCACGGTCCTATCCCTGGGATGAATGCATCAATCGTGAATGACCGAGGAGAAGAAACGGATGGCACCATTGGCGAGCTTGTTCTTAAACAGTCTTTTGTCGGCATGACGTGTTCATTTTGGGAGAACGATGAAAGATATATAGAATCGTACTGGTCTAAATACAGCGGAATGTGGGCTCATGGCGATCTCGTTCAAAAAGACAATGACGGAATCTGGTACATCCTTGGCCGGGCGGATGACACATTAAAGATAGCCGGGAAACGAGTCGGTCCAAGTGAGGTAGAAACCGCTCTATCAAGCCATAAAAACGTTGTAGAAAGTGCGGCTATAGGTGTACCGCACTCGATAAAGGGTGAGGCGGCTGTTGTGTTTACGGTTTTATACCAAGAAGTAAAAGAAGAAGAACTGCAATCACACTTGATCAGCAAACTCGGAAAAGCGTTAAAACCTGAAAAAATCATCGCTATTTCTTCCCTGCCAAAAACACAAAGCGGAAAAATAGCTCGCCGGCTGCTAAAGAACAAATATTTAGGACAGCCGCTCGGAGACACGTCTACCCTGCAAAACCCTGAAAGTCTTGAAGAAGTCAAATCCATTGGAATTGAAGGAGGGCTATTACTATGATCAATACGTATTTCCTGCTGATTGCATTATGCTGGATCATCGGATTGTCTATCGTTTATAAATACTATCCTAAAGGAGGAAAAGAAGAATGATTGCGAACGTACCTGGCTATGTGATATGGGTCATCGTGTTTTTCTTTATTGCATACTTTTTCCTCGTGACTTGGATCGGAAAAAAAGGCTTTAGCTACAGCAGTACCTTAAAAGGATTCACAACAGCAAAAGGAAGCGTCAGTCCCGTCATAGTAGGTGCAAGCTTTGCCGCTACTTATGCAAGCGTAAACCTTTTCATCGGTGTTCCAGGTCTTGCTTATCAGTATGGCGTTTCAGTCTTATGGTACACACTGGGCTGCTTCGGTGTTTCATGGATCGCGCTAGTCCTGCTTGCTAAGAAATTCTGGAGTTATTCAAAAAAATACGGACATGTCCTCACTCTTCCCGAATGGCTTGGCAGACGGTACAACAGCAAGACATTGCAGGTCCTCGTTGCATTGCTGATTCTTTTCAACATTTACTATATCGTCGGACAAAATGTGGGGCTGGCTACCATTTTTGAAACGCTTGTCGGCATGCCGTATGTTTGGGGCATTGCAATCGCAGTATTCATCACGATTCTTTATATCGGACTGGGCGGTGCGTATGCTCAGCTTGTCAGTGACGGCATTCAAGGAATCTTGATGGCTGTGACAAGCATACTTGTATTCTTCTCTATCTTTTGGGTAGTTGGTGACTTTAACACCTTAACGTCTAAGCTTGCGAGCATCGATCCAAACCTGGTTAAAGCCATAAATACCACGGAAGGAAGCCCGTATAACAGCAAGCTTGCGATTGCTGCGGTTCAGTTCCTGCTGTTTGGCTTCGTACTGATGCCACATCTTTTAAATAAAATATTATCTCTCGAATCTGAAAAAGATCTTCGCCCATTTGTGCTGTCATCCGGCGTGATTCTTTTCATCATTTCTACACTGATGGTGCTTGGAGGATTAGCGGCACGTGTGTCTTTTCCAAATCTCAAAAATGCAGATCAGGCCATCCCTTATTACTTGTTTGAAGCATTCCACCCGATTCTTGCAGCCTTTTTAATCTTTGGAATCATCTCTGCTATTCTTTCAAGTACAGACAGCCTCTACCTTGGCATTACGGCCAGTATCGGCAATGACGTTTATAAAGTGGCTGCATCCCGGATAAATCCTTTATTACCAGAAGACGTTCTCGAACAGCGTACTCTAAAAGTCTCCAAATACTCTCTTGTGTTTGTAGGACTGATCACACTTTATGTTTCTTTGAACAGACCAGAATCACTGTCATTGCTTATCCAGTTCAGCTATTCGGCTATCATCAGCGGTGTAATGGCCCCTATCCTGCTCGCCTATTTCTGGGATAACGCACATAAGTATGGCGCCATTGCCTCTTTGATCACAGGTACTGCACTTTATTGTTATTTTACGAATTCAGGTGTCATTGAAAATATTTATCTGGCTATGATGACAGGCACCGCTGCGAGTTTTCTTGTTATGATTCTAGTCAGCATTCTTGCTCAGTCTTTATCTGAAACAGCAGCACAGTCTGTACAGAGTTAACGGGAGGAAGTTTTTGATGACCACTCTTTTCCAACAATCCATATTGCAATCTGCAGAAGCACTCGCAGAAAAATTCGCTAACCGGAACGTAACATTTACTGAAGAACAGCACTTTCCTTTTGAAAACTTTGAGCTACTAAAATCAAAGAATTTTCACTCGCTGACTGTCCCTAAAAAATATAACGGACAAGGGCTGAACCTTTTTGAATTCCTTTCCGTACAGGAAGTGCTTGCTAAAGGAGACGGAGCTACTGCATTATGTCTAGGCTGGCACTTAGGAAGTATTCTGGATGTTGAAGATTCCGGCGTTTGGGATGAACATGTGTTTAACCAGCTGTGTGAAGCTGTGATAGATAGAAAGTCTCTGATAAACAGAGCTGCAACTGAAACAGCTACAGGCTCACCTACACGAGGGGGAATGCCGAACACTACAGCAAAAAGGCACGATGGGTATTGGGTATTAAACGGACGAAAGTCATTTACGTCATTAGCAGCCGCTCTTGATTATTCCCTCGTTACTGCTACTGTCGGAAACTCTGATACGAAAGGAGTATTCCTTGTTGATCATTCCTTGGATGGTGTTGAAATTGAAGAAACATGGAGTATGATTTCTATGCAAGGAACACGGAGTGATGATCTGGTGCTGAACAATGTCAAAGTACCTTTACATTGTTATGTTGAAGATGAAGGCGGCAATTTGCCAAAAGCATGGCTTCTTCATATTCCGGCATGTTATCTAGGGATTGCGGGAGCGGCGCGGGAATATGCGATTGAATTTGCGAAAAATCATCGTCCGAACAGTCTGCCTGGACCGATTAAAGACGTACCCGAAGTCCAAAGAAAGATTGGAGAAATGGAGCTAGAGTATTATAAATGCAAAGAGATATTATATTCCGCTGCAGCTAGATGGGTAGAGCATCCTGATATGAGGATGGATATGGGTTCTGATCTAGGAGCTGTAAAGCATATCGTCACAAACGGAGCGAATAAAATCGTAGACCTAGCTATGAGGATTGCAGGTGCGAGAAGTTTATCACAAAGCAATCCGCTGCAGCGCTATTTCAGAGACGTGCGGGCTGGCTTGCACAATCCTCCTATGGATGATTCCGTAATCAGTATGTTAGCAAAGCATGCATTAAAGGATTAACGGTGTATCCATCAGTTCCTTATGCTTTTTCTAAAAAACTCTGCAATAAACCTATTTCCTTTTGGAAATAGGTTTTTTTAATAGCTAGCATGCGTAAAAAAATGGTAAACTAGGTCATTGCAAGTGACATCTAAGCATTATGGAGGAACATTATGAGAAAACAAATCATGTCAGCTCTGCTGCTTGTTACTGTTCTTTCAGCTATGGAAGGAACCATTGTGAGTACGGCAATACCAAGGATAACCAGCGATCTTTCAGGTATTGAGCTTGTAAGCTGGGTTTATGCTGTGTATCTCCTTGCAATGGCTGTAACCACTCCTATTTACGGGAAGCTGGCTGACCTTTTTGGAAGAAAAAAAGTAATCTTGACGGGTGTAACCCTCTTTTTGGCTGGTTCAGCATTATGCGGCTTGTCGCAGTCGATGGAGCAGCTGATCATTTTTCGAGCAATACAAGGACTTGGAGCAGGAGCAGTTATGCCGATTACGATGACGATTATCGGAGATCTGTATACAGAGAATAAAGAACGTGCGAAAGCGCAAGGATGGATTTCTGCTGTGTGGGGTGTTTCCGGAGTCATCGGACCATTGTTGGGTGGATTTATCGTTGATAACCTCACTTGGCATTATATCTTTTTCCTGAACGTTCCGTTTGGATTGCTTGCTATATTCATGTTAGCTGCCAATTATAAGGAAATCGTCACAAAAGAAAAACGGCATGTAGATTATCAAGGGGCTGTTACCTTCTCTATCGCTACCATTGCCGTCCTCTATGCATTGTTGGCAGGCAGCATGAATCAGAATTGGGACGATCCTATGATTATCGGGTTGTTTTTTGTTGCTGTACTCGCGTATTCTGGATTCGTTTTTATTGAGAAAAAGTCACCAGATCCCCTCATTCCGCTCAATGTTTTCTCAAATCGCGGTGTACTGACGGTAAATATATTGACACTGCTTGTCTTTGCAGTAGTGGTTTGTATGACCATTTATTTACCGATTTGGACACAAGGAGTGCTGGGAAAATCCGCGACACAGGCTGGACTAGTTCTTATGCCGCTGCCAGTCTGCTGGACGATAGGCGCTATGGCTGTAGGCAGCTTTGTTGGGAAAGTAAAAGAAAACTGGATTGTAACAGTCGGCACAGCTATAGTCAGCGTTTCTTCGCTGATATTTTTTACACTTTCTGATCATTCTCCTGATTTCATAATTTATGCCGCATCGGGCTTGCTTGGATTAGGGATGGGATTGATGACACCCGTATTTATGCTGATTATCCAATCTTCAGTTCCTTCGTCGAAGCGGGGTATCGCAGTTGCGACCAATTCATTCACGGCCACGTTCAGTCAGACACTCGGATCAGCGGTGCTTGGATCCATCTTTAACATCATCACCATAGCTAAAGCTGAAAAAGGCGGTCAAGACGATCTGGATTTAAACGCTTCTTTTAATCATGCCGAGCTGCCTGCTGAAAAGCTGTCACAGCTGCAAGATATTTTAGCTTCAGGTGTTCATGTAATTTATGGTGTGATGCTTCTGTTAGCATTGCTGGCTTTTGCGCTGTCATTCTTATTGCGGAAAAGCAGCGAGTGATCCTTTACTTAGTAACTTTTCATGAAAAAGAGCCGTTCTCTAACATGAGAACGGCTCTTTGGTACTTATTTGTAGCTTTTGGCACCAATGTAGTATTGTGACCAGTATGAGCTGTCAAGTTCAGCAGTCGTAACACCTTTAGAAGATGAGGCGTGCATAAACTCTCCGTTTCCAATATAAACACCTGCATGGCTTGGACCGTCGCCTTCAATGTTGAAGAACACAATATCTCCGACAGATGGGTTCTCAACTTTTGTTCCATTCGCATAAATCTCATCTACTGTTCGGTCAAGCTGGGCACTGCCGGATTCATCAAAGATATATTGAAGATAACCACTGCAGTCAAAGCCGTCAGGTGATTCTCCGCCCCAAACATAAGGTGTACCTTCATACTTTTTTGCAGCTTCAACGATTGAAGAATTGTTTTTAGCAGCACCTAATGCATCTAAGGTCGCTTTACCTGCAATTCCATCCACTTTAATTCCTTCTTCAGCCTGAAGTTTCTTTACAGCTGACTTTGTATATGGTCCATAATAATCTGTTGTTTTATTGTAAGTGAAATATCCTTTATCATCTAATTTTTCTTGAAGTTCTTTTACATCCGCGCTATGCGTTCCAGGTTTTAATGTCTCTTCTCCAATTGCAGCATGTCCGACCGCGGGGTTGAAAGCCACGATTCCTGCTACAGCTAATCCTGCTGCGTATTTCTTCAAAAATACCATCTCCTTGCCTGAAAATTATTTGACCTGACCCATGCTAACAGGTATGAAGACATAATGCTATTACAGTAAAATAACAATTACCTTGAAATGTAGGAGAAATTACATATTGCAGAATGCAAAAAAAAGAACAAGGTGCCTGTCCGGCAGCCTTGTTCTATTATTGAGATACCAGGTAATCTTCCAGAGCTTGCTGTAAAGTTGCTTTTGTACGGGCTTTATGATCAAAGCTCAATCCTATTCCCGTAACCGAGCGTACGATCTCAGGACGAAGACCGGTAATCACACATTCACAGCCCATCATGTTAGCTCCGTCAATGATCTTCATCATATGCTGAATGACATCTGTTTCCATATGGGCAATCCCGGAAAGGTCGATAACAAGTGTTCCGATGCGCAGCCTGCTTATCTCTAAAAGCACTTTTTCCTCGATAGTATTAGAGCGATACGAATCAATTTGCCCGATTAACGGAAGTACACAAACTCTCGACGTAATGGGAATGATAGGAACAGAAAGGTTCTCCACAAGTGCTCGCTGAGATTCGATCAGCTGATCTTTGTATTCTGAATAACTTAGGAAAAATGCGTTCAAGAATATATCGACCGAGACGTTGATACGTTTTTCAAGTTCAAAAAAGCGTTCATTGTTCATATTGATAACATTTTCTTGATCAAGCTGCTGAAGGTATTTCCACATTGTTCTTCGGATAGCTTGTACCCATTCTAGTTTAAATGAAAGAGTTAAGCTATGTGATGCCCATGAAATGCCTTCTTTTTGAGCGAAAAGCTCGATTTGCTCTTCGTTTCCTTCAAGGGCATACTTGACGACTTTATGAGCATTGGACAAAAGGTCTATGTTGCCGATTAGTAGGATTTCCTCAATTTTCTCCCGGACGTTCAATGCTTCTTTTAATAGAGATTCTTGAAATTCATCTTTATTATTAGTAAAGAATTCAATATAATCCTTTTCAATTATAGACCCCATAAAAATATACACTCCCTTTTCAAGGTTATCTATTTCTCATCTAATTGTACCATGTCATTTAGAAAGCAAGTAGATAGTTTTGCATAGCAACCAATTTTTTGAATCATTTATAGCTCTTTTGTCATAAAAACACTGTTTTCATCCTCTGCATACACGGAAAATGGTTTGCAGGATTGAAATCCGTATCGGGCATACATCCTTCTTGCAGGTTCAAACGCTTCCATTGATCCTGTTTCCAGACTTAAGCGCTTATAGCCCCGCTTTATTGCTTCATTTATGATGTGCTGAAGCATATGGCTTGCTATCCCTCTCCGTAAATAAGATGAAGAAGTTCTCATAGATTTTACTTCTCCATGATTCTTGTCAAGTTCTTTCAATGCACCACATCCAACTAATACATTCCCTATCCAGACAGTCCAAAACGTAATTTCGGTTTTTTTTAATGATTCAAGATTTAGAGCGTGGATACTTTCTGGCGGAGAGTGAAGAGTCATGCTATGCAGGTGTTCATTAATCAGGCTAGCCACTTCTGGTCCTTTTAAATCATCGATTTTTATGTGCACATTTACCTCCAGAAAATTGTAAGATTATATTTTCATTTATCAAAATTATACATAAAAAATGCCCATAAAAGTCATATTAATGACTTTTATGGGCAAGTATCTGTATTAATATGCCGTTTTCATTTTTCCAAGTTCAGAGCTGAACTGAACGGGCTTTCCTGTAATTATGATTTTCATCGGGCTTTTACTGGAGGTAATTCCAGCAAAATTTTCAGCTTCAACAAACAGTGTATGCTGTCCATTGGAAAGATGATTGAGTTCCATCTGGAATGTGCCGTCCCGGTTGGGCTGAGCAGTTCCGACGAGAGTCTTTCTATTCCCGTGAATCGCGTAAGCCTTTACTGTGGAGCTGTATTGCGCTTGTCCGCTGACAATAGCAGGCTGCTGTTTTGCCATATACACCTCTCTGTCCCAAGACGGAGCAGCCGGTTTTTCTTGCTCAGCATCCTTCGCCCAGCGCAGTGCGTTAAGATAAAGCTGTTTTCCATCCTTCGTCCATCCGTATTCAGGTCCGATGATATTGGTCACTGCAAAAGATGAAAGAATCATATGCATATGCTCTTTGCTGCGGAAATCGTATGATATCGACTCGCCTTTATCATCCTCGTTCACAAACAGTCCTCCAAGAGAAATTCCTTTGTATCCTTTAATTGTTGCATAGGGACTCTTTTGGGAGTGTATGTGAATGCGCCCTTTTTCATCTGTCTTGATTCCGGAGTATATCGGATGTTCTGTGTTCCCTTTCAGAAACACACTGCCTTCGTTGTACCCTTGCTTAAAAATATCAGGACTTCCCTCTGCAGTTTTTAACAGATGCAATGATCCATCTTTTACTCCCCACGTTCCTGTGAAGATCAAGCTGACATGATGTTTGTCGCTTTCCGAGATCAGCTTCTTCATTTGTTCAGTGGTGCCTTTATTCGTGTTTAAGACAATGAGTTTATACGACTGTATATCTTCAATTACATCCCAGTCTCTTTGTTCAGAATAAAGGTGTTCACTGTTTAGGAAGTTTGTCAGTACATCGTCCAAATCTCCGATTACTGCAGCCTGCGCTGCGTTCATTTCAGCGTTCCATACAGAATTAGAGCTGCCAATCGATAATCTATGTTCAATCGGCAGATAGCCTTTCTTGGCTATGTTTATCGTGTACTCTCCTGGCAGCAGGCCTGTAAACTCGTAATATCCTTTATCATCAGATGCCGTTTCTTCTGCCAGATTAGGATCATCGGCAGGTGTTAATATGATTTTAGCTCCTGATAAGTGCTGCTTTAATTCTTTATCAGTTATAGTCCCTGAAAGAACAACTCTTTTTATCTCCGTTAGAGTAAAGTTTGTTTCTTCTGCCTGGCTGTTTTCTGGTACATTGACGGTTTTTGACTGATCTTCATATCCTCTCGCTTTGGCCAGTACAGTATAAGTCCCTTTTCCAATTCCGATTCGATACTCGCCTCGTTCATTGGAGACGGCGCTAAAGCTTGTGCCGGGTACTGTTATTCGAGCTTGAGAAATGGCTGTTCCATTAGTGTCTGTAATCTTTCCATGAATTTCGGATTGGCTTGCGTTCAGTGCATAATCTATCGCATTGGCGTAAAGCTGCTCCGTCTGTTTTGTCCATCTGTAGCCAGGGCGTCCGTTGCCGCCCAGTTGCATGCTTGAAAGCAGTACATGAACACTATTTGGTGAACTGAATTTGTAGCCTATTGCTTCTCCAAGGCTCTTTCCGTCATTTGAATGCAATGTTCCAATCGTTGTGCCGCTGTATTCGCTGTAAGCAGAATACTGGACTGTACCTGTCCCGTTTGAGAGGATCTCTATTTCCTGTCCTTCTGAAAAACCTCTGAAAATTGGATGATCATGATTTGCTTTAAGCAAAACAGAACCAGTTACATAAGAGGAAACGACAGCTTTTGGATCGCCGAATACTTTAGAAAGGTCGTTCATGCTTCCAAGACTGTACTGGCTTGGGAAGATAAGGCTCACTTCAAGCTGGTCTGCTTTATTGACGAATGCTTTAAAATGATCAGCGGTCATAGTATATGATAGGTCATTGAGGATAATAAGTTTATAGTCTGTCATATTATCGCTTAGTTTCTTGAAATCTGTGTACGTATAAAAATCAGTTTCGTAGCCGAGTGATCCAAGATAAGAAAGCACATGGCTCTTATTATAATCGTTTCCTAATACCGCAATTTTTTCCGATTGCTTTAGCAATTCATCATGTTCAGTTACGCTGCCGGAATTAATCTGTACTGTTTTGACGGCAGGGGTGTATCCTTCTGCTTTAATGCGGACATCATAAGACCCTTCCGGAAGAGAGATGCGATACTTGCCTAGTTCATCAGACCGTGCTTCAACAGGTGTTCCAATAACAGCAATAGATGCGTCTTTCAGAACATTGTTTGTATCGGCATCCAGCACTCTCCCTGTTAAAACTCCAGCATTTACAGGTGTGAGAATAAACGTTTTTTGAAGCTTTTTTCCCTTTTCTATCTTTAAGCTGAATGTTTGTTCATTATGGCCGAATGCTTGGATCGTAATGTTATAGTCTCCTGGATTCAGAGCGGTGAAGAAACGTCCCTCTAGATCAGCAGTAATTTTTTTGCCAGTCTCCTTTATAAAGATTTCTCCATTCACCGGAAAACCAGATTCGTTTAAAACAGTGCCGTCAAGTTCGCCTATAGCAGTTTCTTTCTTGTCGAGTGCCCAAGACAAGGCATTCTTTAAAAGCTTTTCTCTAGTAGGATCAAACGATGTTTCTCCTGGAAGATAATTGTAGCTGAATACCATGCTTCCCAAAAGTATTTCCACTGAGTCCATCGTTCTCTCTTTAAATGCAATTAAGCTTCCGTTCTCGCCAGTCTGGGGATGGTTCATGCTGACCACCGTGTTTCCAGAGTAGCCGTTAAATCCATAATAATAATCCAGTCTTGCAGGCAGGCTGAATGTTTGCTGCAATTCTAAGCCTTCTGTGAGCGGGTGCTCTTTCAGTATCGTTCCCTGCGCCCCTGACCTGCTTCCCGTTATCTCAGCAGACGGGTCATCTATGAAAGATTTTAAGAATCGGATGGATCCTCTTCCGCCGTTATGCCCTGTCCAAATAACTGAGACCCTGTTTTTATCAAGTGCATCTTGGAATGATTGAAACTCTAGTTTGGTTGGTTCCGTTCCAGGAGCATAGTCACTGTTAGCGTATACTAGATCTACGTCAGACAGCTTATCAAGATCTTTGTATGTCATGGTGATGGTTTTAAAGCCTAGACTTTCAAGATAAGGTTTCAGCGCAGGTTTTCCAGAACTGATATAATCCCCGATGATCCCGATAACTGGTGACGGACGGAGCTTGATATCGATTTTTGCAAGCTCGCCTGGAGCTACTTTAACGGTGATATCTTTTTGAACATATCCATCTTTTTTAAGTCGTATCGTGTACGTTCCAGGTTCAAGCTTGTTGATACTGTATTGTCCAAGGCTGCTTGAGACAGACGAGCGAGGCTTGTCTATGACTTTTAATTCTGCCCCTTCAACAGCGTTTCCGTCTTTTTCATCTTCAACTGTACCTGAAAGACTTGCAGCATCTTCTCGAGTATCCATACTTAATGTTACTTGCTCAGGAATATCCTTTGATTGGGCAGTAATTGATTTCTGCTCATAGCCGAACGCACTCACTTCTAATTCGTACGTTCCTTTTGGCAAGGCAATGGAAAAACTTCCATCCTGCTTAGAAACAGTGGAAACAGGCTGATCTTTAACTTTAATAGATGCTTGTAATGGCTTTCCTTCATCATCTGTTATTTTTCCTTTCACACTTGGGAAAGAGGCATTAGAAGCCCATAAAACAGACTGCACGAGAAGTTCTTTTCCTTCCTCAGTATAATCTTCAAGACTGTGATTGAGAGTGAAACCATGGCCGCTCATCAGAAGTTCTGCGCTTCCGGCAGTTCTTGGCTTATAGGCAACGCCTATACCGTGTGTTGTATCACTGCCTTCATGTTTAATCTCAGCGAGCGGATAACCGCTGTAGTTCTTGAAATAGGAGACTGAGCTTGAAGCAGGGTTAAGGAGTTCAATGATATCTCCTGCTTTCGCACCGCTGAATATCGGATGTTCATTAATGATTTTATATTGTGCAGATTTTGCGGTATTCCTTACAGTTACTCGTTCTTTAGGATCCTGGCGGTTACGCACAAGATGATTAATACCTGATCCGCTGTAATATGCTTCGCCAAAAATCAGGCTCGTTTCGCTCTCATCAGCTGCATTCAGCATTTCATCAAAGATGGATTTCGTAATGGAACTTGTACTCGGTTCATTGATGAAAACCACATCAAAATCTTTCATTTTTTCTTTCATTTGGACGGGCGCTATATCACTTGCTGATATCCCATGAGCCTTTAGCAGTGCTTTGAAGTTATCATCATTATCATAATAATCTCCAACAACTCCAACTCTAGGTGTAGTGTATAAACTAATGTCCAAATTGCCGTCTTCCTTTGAAAGATCAGCTTTTTGTCTGTGGCTGATATACCCATCCTTTTCTACAATCAATGTGTATTGGTCATCTTGCAGATTTTCAAAATGATATCTGCCATTTGAGGATGTAACACTCTCAGCAACTGTTTCTGCTGCAGCATTTTTTAACGTAATGTGTGCTTCTGATAAGGCGATTCCTTTCACTGCATCCTTTATTGTTCCTGATAATATGCCTCCTTCAGCACGTTTAAGGACAATATTTAAATGTGCGGGCTGTCCCGCTTTTACTGCTATTTCTGCTCTCAGAGATGCGTAACCTTGCGCCCGAATATCAGCATTGAATGTTCCTTCGTCATGGAAAAACGAGAAGTTTTCTCCCAAATTCACAGTTACACCGGTTTCTAGAATTTCTATTTGCGCGTCTACCGGTTCACCCGATTCATTAACTATCGTACCGGTGATCTCACCAAATTTGGAATCAAACAAATAATCCAATCCGTTCAGCAAGATTTTTTGCTGAGAAGGAAGCCATTGCTTAGGAGTTGACCATGGCACTGCCGCATGACTTGAAAGAAGCAAATGTGCACTTTCAGAAGAAACGGCCTTGTAAGCAACTCCAGATCCAGTAAATCCTAATGTGTCGTTGCCGATTTTACCTATGCTTCGGCCTGAATATTGAGTGAACCAGGCGAAATCACCGGATCCATTGAACAGATCCACTCTGTCTCCTTTTTTGAAATCTTTAAAGATGGGGTGTTCTGCATCTACCTGGATCCTGACAATGCCTCGTCCATAATAATGACCTATTGACCCGGGATCTTTCCAATAATCAGACAGCTGTTGAATAGAACCGTAACTGTCTCCCCATTGATCAGTAAACAGAATGCTGACATCATGGTTTTTTGCTGCATCGATGAGCACCTGCATCTTTTCTTTAGCAGGGGCTTCTTCAGCGGTTCCGTAAGAGCCGTTTAACAGTAACACCTGGTAACGACCGATATCGTCTATAATATCCCAGCCTCGTTCTTCTGCAGCATACCCGCTCCGCAGCAAGAAGGATGTCATTTCATTGTTGTAGTCATCAAGCACGGCGATATCATAAGGCTGAAGGTTAACGTTCACACTGTTTTCTTCACCAGCAAGTACAGCGATAGTAACGGTGCTCTCTTGATATCCATCCAGTTTCAGTTGAGCTGTATATGTGCCTTCAAAAATTTCATTACTAATAAACTTTCCGTCAGAATCGGTTTTACCGTTTACTGGGGTGCCCTCTAAGGTGATGGCAGCAGATGGCACCGGCTTCCCTGTCCGTTTATTCTGAACGGTTATTGTTAAAGAACCTGTATCAGCATCTTTTAATTCATAATTTTGACTTGTTTGATATCCAGAAACGAAAACAGTTTCTTCAGAATGCTGCTTCTTTCCATATTGAGAAATCTGAATGGTGTAAGTGCCAGGCTTGTGGCGAAGAATAAAATTCCCATCAGAATCAGCTTTGGAAGATACGCCAGTTTCTGCAATGGTAACCGTTCCTTGCACAGAATTTCCTTTTTCATCAGTTAACTGGCCAGTTAAAATTCCTGGTGACTCATAAAGCAGTATCCCTTTTCGGTGCGGCACAATCAGTTTTCCAGCTGTGATTGGCAGGCCAGATGAACTTATTGAAGGAATAGAAAATTCCTTCAGAACTTTACCTGTTAATACGTCGACAGCGGATACTTTGCCAGTGCTTCCTGTGAAAAATAATACACCGCTTGAGGATATCGATCCGTTATGAACGCTTGTGCCTAACACTTTGTTTTCCCACTTCAGACTGCCGGATGATTTTTCATAGGCACGCAAATATGGCTGCGAGGCAGATCCGATAATAACCAAATCCTTATATAATAACGGTGAATTAGCTTGTGTGTCGCCTATGCCGCTGATATGCCATTTTTCTTCACCAGTCTTTCCGTCCAGGCGGTAAAGAGATCCGGTTTTTGCAGCAAGGTTTGTACCCGTGACATAAATATCTCCATCTTCATAAACCGGACGAGATACAACACCTTCCTTATTGAATGCTTTAGTCCAAACTTCAGTTCCGTCTTCAATGTTTAATGCCCGAAGCGATTGATCGTCATAGCTGCCTACATATACAAGTCCTCCGCCGCTGCTTGCACCAAAGTAAACGGGAGCCCCAACAGAATAGTTCCATATTTTCTTGCCGTCATCCGCATCAAACGCAGTGACTTGAGCTTTTTCTGTCATACCTGAACTCACAATTACCTTTCCGTCTAAAACAATTGGAGATTCGTAAACTGCTGTATCGCTGATTGGTGCCGTCCATTTGATTGCACCGCTTTTTACATAAAGTGCGTATATCTTGTTTTGTTCACCGCCTGAAACATACACAGTTTCATGATCGATTGTAGGAGAGGAACGGTTAAAGCCCCCCGTCTGAAAAGACCATTTTTCTTTCCCGCTTTTCATATCAAGAGATACAACCCAGCCATTTTCTGTTACTAGGACGATGTTTTCGCCTGAAACAGCAGGAGTTGAAAAGAGAATATCCCCTCTGTTTTCGCTTTTATATTCCCAGCTTTTTTCAAGATTGCTGATATCGACAGCATGTGGTGAAACAGCGTTGCGTGTTATGTTTTGGTTTGCTGTTTTCCATTCAGTGTCCTCAGGCGAAGCAGAAACTGTTTCTGTCAGCAGATTAAGTTCTGTGTTGCTGCTGATAGTCACTTTCTTGGAAATTGAATGTATCTTTTCGCCGTACACGTTGATCGTATAACTACCTTCAGGTACAGACGAGAAACTAAATGTGCCGTTCTTATCCGTTCTTGCGTCAGGACTTTGGGTATCTAATAAACGGATGTAAGCAAATGGTACCGGCTCCCCGCCTTCTTTCATTTTAAGAGTGCCTGTTATTTTAAACGTTTCTGATTTTTCCAGTACTACGTTTGTCTGGAATTCTTCTCCCTTTTTAATCTCTGCCTGAAATACAGTGTCTTTGTAACCGTAAGCGGAAACTTTTACTTCATGCAGCCCAGCGTTTACTCGCAAAGTAAAGCTTCCATCTTCAGAAACGTTTTGTTGGATATTTTCTTCAGCAATTGAGATGGTTCCGGCGACAGGTTTACCATCTTTGTTTTTGAGTGTTCCTATTAACGTACCTGAAAATGCGGCTTCCGTTACCGCCTGATAAATGTTCAATATACCTGCTCCGTATTGCTGATTAGGCAATGAGCCCATCTGCGGCTCTTTGCGTGCTGTCTTGATTAGGATAGATTTTACTTCATCGATGCTTAAATCAGGGTTTGCCTGAAATAATAATGCAATTGACCCAGAAACGAGGGGTGATGCCATGGATGTTCCGCTCAGCGTGTCATATTTTCCTTCGTTTCTTATACCTGGCCATGCGGAGTAAATTTGGTGTCCTGGAGCAGAAATATCTGGCTTTATCATTGGAGTGCTTTCTCCGTTTTCATCTGGCCAATAGACTGGGCCCCGGCTTGAAAATGAGGCGACTTGGTCATACGAATCAGTTGCGCCTACGGTAAAGGATTCGGGAAAGCTTCCAGGCGAGCCGATAGTTTGAGAGCCTGGACCGTTATTGCCAGCAGAAAAAACTGGAAAGATGCCGGCAGAAACCCATGCTTTTACATCTTCATGAAATTCTGGATTATAGGGGTTTGCATTGCCCCAAGAGTTATTCACGAGATGAGGCGCTTTGGACGGATCTCCTCCGGGTGCCATGAACCATTGAAATGCTTTATGGATGGCAGATAAGGAAGATGATCCTGAGTCATCGAAAATTTTTGCCGCTATCCATTCTGCTTCTGGAGCCGCACCGACAGGTTCTCCGGTTCCTCCTCCGACAGCGGTTCCGGCGACATGAGTTCCATGGCCGTTGCCATCCTGAGGTGTCTGGTAACCCTCCCCTGATAAATCAATCCAGGAGTATTGATGCTGTCCATCACGCCCTCTGTAATTGTGCTTAAGTGCTTCATGGTTCGCGTCTACCCCAGAGTCCATGATGCCGACAACGACACCTTCTCCCTTAAGCCCGTATTTTTCCCATACTTTAGTCGCATTTACTTTTTCAAGGTTCCATTGAGGCAGTTTAGGAGAACTATTTTCTGCAGGGTCGTCAGGAAGTGTGAGCAATTCGTCTAAAACGATGCTGTCCACGTCGTTTCTTGCTAATAAAGTTTTATAGGCATCCTCTGTAACAGTAGCTGTCATGCCGTTGATGATCCAAAGATTATCTTTTTTCTTCGCTTTTCCTTGCTTTGCCAAATTGTTGAGAGCTGCTGATAAATCACTTTGAGTAGTTTCTGAAAAATTCTTTAATGATTGCTGAATATACTGGATTTTTTCTTTGCGGTTTTTAAATGATTTATTTTTAGGAGAGATGCTTGTGAGGTTTGGTCTTTCTTTACTGCGGATGATGATGTTTATTTTATCGTTTTTCTTAAAGGCGAGCTCGATTTTTTCTTTTTCCTTTTTCTCTGCTGCTTGATGATCAGGCAGAGTGTTTCCTTTCGACAAAGCAGATTTGGCTAGGAATTTATCCAAACCGCTGTTTACACTTAACAGAGCAGGATTCGTTATTGCTTGAGATAAGTTAACTTTTTTAGATTTAAATTCTTCTTCTCTCTGTTTTTCTATTAAGAGCTGATTTGATGCTGCTGGTTTTGCGGTCTTTTTTCCTGTTGCGGATACAGGAGAATAGGTTGTGAGAATAAGCAATAAAGAGAGAATAACTATGTAGATCCTTTGAACTTTACTCTGAATCTTTTTACGTTTCAAACGAGGCACCTCCAATATTTGGTATAAGACAAAGTTCCTCGTAAAGTTTACAAAATCCTCCAATTATTGGCTCGTTTTGATAAACTTGATTCTATAGTAATAGAAGAATTTAAAAGATTTTGGTAGATTAAGTGCCTATTTTACTAATTCTGTCAGTAATTGGAAAAAGCCTTTCTTATGTTTGTGTTCAAACACAGAAAGGCTGCTTTTTTTTATTATTTAATGAATGAAAAATTGTTACCAGTTCAACCGCGCCCGCAATTCAGTAATATGTGCGATATGATGGCGGCTGTGCCAGGCATATATGCCAATAGCAGTTCTAAGCTTAATGGAACCTTTATCAGGGTGAACGAATGTTCTAATAAGATCGGCAGGTTCCAAAGTGCGCAGAAGTATGCTCCACCGGTCATGCAGAGCCTCCAGCAATGATATTGAAACAGTTATGGGTGACTGATAGTCTGAAAGCATCGCCCATTCACTTTCTTCGTAGTCTTTAATCAAAGGACTGTTTTCTGTTAGTGCTAGTTTAAAGCGAATCACACCGTTTAAGTGGCTGTCAGGAAGATGATGAACAACCTGCCGAACTGTCCATCCGCCTGGACGATAGGCTGTATCCAGCTGCTCATCGTTTAAGCCTTTTACTGCCTCTTTTAGCTTTTCAGGTGCTTCTTCTATCTCTTTTATCCATTCATTAACCATATCAGGTGTAGCTTCCGTATCATTACTGAATTGACCGACAGGATATTGCAAATCATTCATTATCCTTCACTCCTTATTCTTTTCATTAGTACTGAGTTCTTTTGCTAGAATCGGAATCCTTTTTTCTCTTAAGAATAAAGACAAAATCCTCCAAAGTATGGAGGACTTTTTATGAGAGTTTTAAATTTTACGCTTTGCAGTGTTTGTGTAATCTGAGTTGTTCAGTTCCAGTTCAATATGGGACGTTTTCGATGACTCACCCATGCGCCAGTAAGTAATGAAGCTGACGGCAATACAGCCAGCAACATAATAGTAAAAGAGAGACTCAACACCGAGGCTTTTCAGCCATAATGCGATGAATTCAGCCGTGCCGCCAAATATGGCAACAGTAAGGGCATATGGAAATCCTACTCCAAGAGCACGTATAGCTGTCGGGAACAGCTCAGCTTTTACGATGGCGTTGATTGAAGTATATCCTGTAACGATAATGAGTCCAATCATCATCAATAAGAAGGCTGCAGCGGGACTATTTGTATTTTCCATAAACATAAACAATGGAACGGTCAGCAGTGTTCCTAAAATTCCAAAAGTCATTAGTAGCGGCCGTCTGCCGATCCGGTCTGACAGCATGCCCGCAAGCGGCTGAATGACTACAAAAATGAGTAAAGCGAAAAAGTTAATCCAGCTGACGGTTTCTTTCTCAAAACCAACCGTGTTAACCATGAATTTCTGCAGATATGTTGTGTATGTATAAAATGCTACCGTGCCGCCGAGAGTCAGTCCGACTACGGTCAAAACAGCTTTTGGATGCTTCATTAATGCTTTCATTGTTCCAGCACTTGTTTTGGACTTTTCATCCATCTTCTTAAACTGCTCAGATTCATCCATCGAGCGGCGAAGCCATAGTACTGCTAGTGCCCCCATTGCTCCTATAATAAAAGGAATTCGCCATCCCCAAGACATCATGTCTGCTTCACTCAATACTTGCTGAAGTATGATCTGAACTCCTAAAGCCACGAGCTGTCCGGCTACAAGTGTTACATATTGAAAACTCGAGAAAAATCCGCGGCGTCCGCTGCTTGCCATCTCGGATAGATAGGTTGCAGATGTGCCATATTCCCCTCCGAGTGACAGGCCTTGCAGCAGCCTAGCCAAAACAAGAATGATGGGTGCCAATATTCCGATCGTTCCATATCCTGGTGTACAGGCTATGATTAGCGAACCTCCCGCCATAATTGTGATGGAAAGCGTGAGTGCTGCTCTTCGACCGTGCCGGTCGGCATAGCGGCCCATGAGAAGGCTTCCAATCGGCCTCATTAAAAACCCGACTGCGAAGATCGCAGCTGTATTCAGCAGCTGGCTGGTAGGATCCCCTTTTGGGAAGAACTGTGATGAAAAATAGATCGCAAATGCAGAATAGACGTACCAGTCGTACCATTCAATCAGATTTCCAACTGACCCTTTAAAAATGTTGCCGGTAATGCGCCGGGTGCTGGCGCGGTCTGTGTTAGCTGCCATGAGGTGTCCTCCTTATCATCTTCAAAAAACAGTGAAATCTGCTTTTAGTTGCATGTTCCCGTCTTGCTGGCTAGCTTAAACCAGATATGTTATAGATCCAATTAATTTTTCCCTGTCCTCCTTTTAAAATAGTATTTCTACCTTATCCAATCCTGCCTCATTTCTCTACCGTGAAAAGTATGAAATATATCAATTGATTTTTTGGGACTTTGTTATGATTTTTTAATAGAATTAAATTTTTACACTATACATTCTTGCTCATGATCAGCTGTTCTCCGATACTGCCCATCTTCCTTCTTCCCGTATCTTGAAATCCCGACTTTATATAGAGCTTTTGCGCAGGTATATTTCTTTTGTTCACAGCTAAAACAATTTCGTTGCATGATGGAAATTGGTTCAATGTCAAGAGACGAAGCTGCTTCAGCCCATCAGATGCATATCCCTTTCCCTGTTCAGGATAATTAATAGAGAATGCTGTCAGCAGCATGCCATCTGAGTTATCTGTGTATTCTTGTACACGGGAACTAGAGTGAAGCACGAAAAATCCTACAGGCTGTTCTTCACATGCAATAACGATCGGATGCTTTTCGTTTGTTGCTTCCAGCATGTCAGATGGCAGCGCGGTAAACTGCAGCTGTTCCTCAGGTAAATAGAAATCCCTTAATCCTGCAAAGTATTTTGAAGAGTAAAGCTTCAGCTCAGTTTTCATTTTATTTGCCATATTAACCTTCCTTCAAATAATGTTATTTGTTTAAAAATAGATGTGTGCTTAGTATGATATGGTATATATTGTATCAAATCTTCCTAAAGGGGGTTCTTAATGGGTACTGCTGAATGGATTATATTTGGGGGCGGTGTGTTATCTTTAATCGGTTGGGTATGGTATTATGCTGCACTAGGAAAAAGGATATCTGCTGAGGAAAAGAAAGCGGGCCGCGATTTAACGTATGAAATGAATCCGTATACAGGTTCTGCAAAAGATAGCAAACAAGAATAAAAGCACGCATTAGGCGTGCTTTTAACGTATATTCAATGTTTTATTGCAGTGGAAGAAATGAGATATTCCAAATGCCATCTTCGTCCTTTACCATTGTGAACCCTGAAGGTGCCTCTGCGTCAGGATCTGCCATATATTCAATATGAGCGGTTATATTGTCTTCATGGCTGATAAATTTGCCTTTTTCAATGTTTTTAAATGCGTTAAAAGCATTCTCTGGTGTGAACCTATGGCTAGAAGGGAGTTTTTCATATTCTTCTTTTGACATGTGTATATAGTTTTTTCGGTCTGTGTAAAGCGCATAGACGACATCGAATTCCTGAGCGATGTTTGCCTGTGCATAAAATTTAGCGATGCTGATTGGGTCAAGATCTCTCAGCAGATTTTCGTCCAAACTTTTTCTGAACGCCTCATATACCTCTTTTTCTTTATCACTGAACGTCTTGTATTGCTCGCTTGCATAATCCTCAATTATTTCATCTTTTTTCTCTGCAGCTTCGTGAAGCTTTTTAGTTGCCATTCCATTTTTATCCCAAGAGGTCATATACACTTCTCCATCATATGCATAATTGGATGTGGCCCATTGAACTTTCCCTTCTTTCGTGAAGCCGATAAATAGCTGCACACCGATGTTCCGCTTCAGCAAATTTTCTTCATCAATGATGGATGAATCCATTTTCTTTTCAAGAGAAGGGTCGTTGACGAGTAAATTATAGCCGATTCTTTTCACCGATCCATTTTCGCTGTCCGAATTATCGAGAATCACAAAATTTTTGCCAAACAGGCGATGCACTTCAGTTTCTGAGAGTCCCAGCTTCATTTTGCTTTCAATATAAGCGACTTTTTCATTTATCTCATTTTCACTGATGTGATGAGGAGGTGCCTCAATATTCGTTTGTTTCTTATTATGAGAACTCTGAGTGTTTTCTTTCACGCCGGTATAATCCATCATTATGAAAAGAGTGAACAAGAATAGAGATGCTAACACCGTTCCGCTTAGCAGTTTAGGAAACCATGAAGAGGGCCTCGGTGTCCTTGTCTCCTCCATCTCTATCAATTTGATTATTTGGCACCTTTCTCGTAGTGAGAAGACAGGATCCGCACTAATGCTGTTTTCAAACTCTTGTTTCATGTCATTAAGCAGTCGGTCCATTTATAATCCTCCTTTACTGCGAAGTTTGGATTCAAGGATGTTTTTTGCACGCCTTAGCCTTGATTTTAAGGTGTTAACATTCATTTCTAAGGCAGCGGAAGCTTCTTCCATTGTCAAATCTTTAAAGTAGTACAGGACAATCACTTCCCGATATTTAATAGGCAACTGTAAAATAAGCTTGCTCACCATTTGTTTCTGTTCGGAGTATAAATAGACGGTTTCAGGAGAATCTTCCGTTTCGTTTGAAAAAATAATGTCCGTGATGACCGTTCTTTTGTAATGCCAGCTTCTCACGTAATCTTTGCATTTGTTTATGGCAATCCTGTAGATCCAGGTTTTTATATTTGATTGTTCTCGGAATGAATCTAAATTTTTATAAACACTCAAGAAAATCTCTTGTGCAATATCCTCTGACTGCGCCCAGTTTTTTGTGTACGTAAATACAAGCCTCTTTATTTCTTCGCCATATTCATCCATTAGAAGATGCAGCATGTCTGATTTGCTCTGCGGGAAACCATCATATTTTTCAGCAGACTTCGCCATTATCACATCCATCACACTCCTCTTTTATTCAGGTTTTTGAACAGGAGAAGGGAAAGGCTTAGAAGGCTCGTCATAACTGCGGAAATGATGCTGAGAAGAAACAAGTCATCCGCATACTCATCAATTTTGAAACCGATGCTCAGCGGCTGTCTGTCTTCTTTTCCGGTGAAGTATAAAGAATGATCGATTACAATATCCGTGATCCCCCATATCCAGAAAAGCATAAAACCGAGCCAAGGTATCAGCACCGTATTCCTGGTAACAGCTGGAACAGATAATCCACGGCTTAGAGAAACGGCAGTAAAGGCACTGGCCAAGGCGATAAATATAGCTTCGTTCAATTCCACATACAAAGAACGTGTGAAACCTAGGAATAAAGCGAGAAAAATTGATAAAACCACGGTCATGATTATTCCTCCAAAATTTAATAAGAAACGTTTCTTCACCTATTAGACGGCCTGCTCTTCAAGATAGGTGCATTTTTCAAAAGAAATGTTAAAGATGGTAATTTCACATATTGAGTGCGTTGATATGTTCAGTTTCGGTATTTTTCTGCAGTCCTTCTCTAAATATCGGTCTCTTTCCTGTCTTTTCGCACAAAAAAGCTGACTCCCTATTATCAGGAGTCAGCATGAGGAAGACTTGATTATTTTTGACCATCATAAATAGGTATAAGTACTCGGCCATCCATGTTATGTTCATTGATTATCTTGAGAATGTTAGCAGTCAGCTGGCTCAGCTGGTATGGTTTAACTAAATAGCCAGCCGCTCCAAGATCAATACCTTTCTCTTTCTCATCTAATGCAGATGAAATAATTATAGGAATATCGCTTGTTTCAATCTGCAGTTTTAACTTTTTCAGTACGTCCCACCCGTTCATTTTCCCATCAAGCATTATATCCAGGATGACAGCCTGTGGAAGGCATTCTTTTACAGCCTCAGCAGCTTGCTCTCCTGTATTGAAATGAGCGATATGAAAACCATGAGATACGAGTTCTTCAGATAAAAGAGCGGCTAGGTGCCGGTCGTCTTCAACGATAACAATATCAATCTTTCGTTTCTTTGTTTCGCTGAGAGACGCATTTACATATATATCCTCAACCGTTGGAAAAGCTACTGTAAAGGTGCTGCCTTTTCCTAATAAAGATTGTACAGAGATGCTGCCGTTGTGAGACTTTACAATCTCCATTACGATGGCAAGCCCAAGTCCGGTACCGCCAATTTTTCTGCGATCAGAGTTGTCCACTCTATAGAATTTTTCAAACAAGCTGCTGATAGCTTCGTTGGGAATACCAAGACCTTCATCCTCAATATCTACAAACAAATGCTTTTCATCATCATAGATGTTAACGATTATGTTACCCCCCTCAGGTGAATATTTCACTGCGTTGCTTATCAAGTTCATAAAGATTTGCGAAAGCTTGTCACGATCTCCGTATATTGTAAGCCTGTCAGTTTTGAGATTAATAGAAAACGTATGTCGAGCGGCATTGACGCGTTGAATATCGATAACATCTTCAATGATGGGCACAATCGTGTGATATTTCTTGTCATACGTCAGTCTGCCGCTCTCCATTTTTTGTACATCTAAAAAATCGTTAATAAGTGCTGTCAGTCTGTAAGCTTCTTGGTGAATGGTCGTTAAATATTTTTTTTGCCTTTCAGGTTTTAATTCTCTAGTGAGCATCAGTTCAGTAAATCCTAATACACTTGATAGTGGTGTCCGAAGTTCATGGCTGACCGTTGTTACAAATTCTGATTTCATCCTATCGACTTCATATTGTTTCGTAATATCACGGTAAACTAAGACAGTTCCTCGTTGTTCCTCATTACTAGCAAGATATTCAGAATAAATCTGTATGATTTTTGTGTCTTTGCTGTTGACCTCGAAAATAAAGGATGATCCTTCATTATTTTTTCCGTGAACAGCATTGTTTATAAAATCAGCCAGATCTTGGCCATCCTCCACGGCTTTTTTTAGTGTATTTGTCCATGCGCCAAGTGTAAGTCCGTTCAGCTGGTGAGGCAAAGAGCAATCCATAAGCTCACAAAACTTTTGATTTACCTGTACGATCGTCCCATCTGAATCAACAAGCTGAACACCTTCTTGTATACTGTCGAGCACATTTTGCATAGTGATGCGCTGCTCTTCACTGCGAGTATACAAATTTTGTTTTTCAATCGAAAGAGCAATCTGTCTGCTCAGATTTTCATATTCGGCAATCTCATTATTTGAGTAAGATGACCCGATGCGTGTTAGAACGACTACAGCGATAAGCTTTTGCTGTCCTGTATATACAGGGATATATAAGTCTCCGCATGTATATTCCTCTGTAACATATCCTTGTTCATCACTGTTGCTCTTTCGGATAACCTGTTGTGAAGCCATGCATTCCTGAATCCTTGCAAGTAAGCCTGAATTTTTGAAAGATCTTCTGAAATGATCAATTTCTAATTCGGACAATCCAGTTGAAGAGAGCTGATTTTTCTCAGGAAGCCAGATCAGCCCTTTATTCGAATGTGTTAGCTCTGTCATATTGCTAATCATACTTTTTAATAGCTCAGACTGTTCAATAATATTAGAAATAGAATGAAGAAAAGAATTCAGCCTGAGAAGCTTTCTCTCGTTTTCCTCTGTTTTTTTCAGCGAATATCGAAGTCTTTCCTGTTGAGAACTAAGTTCATCCTGCTGAGCAGCCAGTTCTTCGTTTTGAGCTGTCAGTTCCTGCTCATTCTGCCTGATGCTTCTGATCATTTTTTCAAAAGAAACCGAAAGGACACCGATTTCATCCAAACGATTTGTAAAAGGCACACTGTCTACGAATTCCCCTCTTGTGATTCTGGAAGCAACATGAGAAAGCTCGCGAAGGGGGCTTCCAAAGTTTCGGATCATTAATCGGATAAGGAAAATAAAGACAGTAACCATAAGCGAGATGAAAGAAAAGTAGATGATCTGGCTTTTGTCTATTTTTTCTTCCTTCTTCTCATAGGCTTTTTCAATATCTTCTTGAACATTTGCTTCAAACAGATCAAGACGGTTTAAGATAAGGTTTACTTTTTCAGTTCCGCCGTCTTGCTGTGACATCTTGATGATATCTGCAACTTGATCATTTTTACGGTACTCAATAGCTTTAGGAAGCAGTGTATTTAAGTAATCTTCGTTAAAATTCTGTACTTCTCTTATAAGTGTTTTATCTTTAGGTTCTTTGTACGTCTTTTCAAACAAGGCGACACTGGATTTAATATTTGCTTTATTCACGTCAATCCGTTTAAGGAAATCATCCTGTTTAAAAGCAAAATAACCTCGTCCGTCGAATAATACTTCGTTTAAATCTTCCTTCAGCTTTGTCACGTTGTTCAGTTTAGTAGTCTGGTATGAAATCTCTTTGTCTAATGAATTTGTGAGCTGAACATGATAGATTCGTAATGACACTGCTCCTGCTACAAGCAGAAAGACAAAGATAAAATTGATCAATATTACCTTTCGCGCCAGACTTTTCCTAAAGTATTCAATCATGAAGGATATCCTCGATTGTTTCAATAAGCTGCTGCGGGCTAAAAGGCTTTGTCATAAAATAATCCGCACCAGTTTTCATGACTAAATCACGGTCATCCTGTTGATTCTTTGCGGACAAAATCATCATTTTCAAATCAATCTTGTTAAGGGATTTCCTTGTTTTCTCCACCACTTCAAGGCCGGTCATCCGTGGCATCATGAAATCTAATATAACGAGGTCATAATCGTTATTCTGCAGGAGTTCAAACGCTTCGACGCCATCATTGGCTTCATCGATCTCATACCCTTCATCCTCTAGAGTGTCTCTGATAAGCATCATCAATATCTCTTCATCTTCTGCCAAAAGGATCTTTGCCATGTATTACTCCTCATTAATATTTATATTTTTAAACGTTTTCTGCAGCTTAAAATAAGATTGTTTCAGTCTTTCTTCAAATAAGGGTTTATCCCACTCGCCCCACATGTAGTTAATTCCTTCTTTTAAAGGAAGGATTCCGGATTTAGCTTTAGGAAGGGCATCCATAAGAGCCCCTTGCTGATCTGTCGTGTATACGGCCGCACGAATTCCTTCCGATCTCACGCTGGCAGCTAAGCCATCACTCCATAGGTTGCCTGTAACTTCATGCAAGCTCGGATCCTTCACGCCGAGAAGCAGCCATGGAATTCTTATTTCAAGTGTTCCTTCCTTTTCATTCACGCTCACATCACTCAGAGAATTGTAGCTTTCTGAGAAAGGATTTCCGTTACCAAACTGAAGCTTGCCTGTTTCGAATGACTGAAAAGGAATCACTTCTTTCGTGTCCGGTATCACCAGTTCCTTGTTTAACGCCATAAGAAGCGGGTGATAAACGCCGTTATTTTTTACGGAAGCGTAATCCTTTTCCGGAATCATTTTCAGTTCATGACCGTACATGTAATAAAAGGAGTCATAGTAGCTGTCAACAAGAACACGTGAATCCTTATCGTTAGACAGGTTAATTGAAAACTCAGCCCCTGTATCAGCATGAATAGCACCGTCTGGCGAATTCATTTGGCCTTGTCCTGGCAACGTGTCCAGCAGGATACCTGTTTGTAAGTTTTCTTTTTTTACGGGATGTTTATAATCAATTCTCATGTAAAAATATCTCGTGTCACTTGCAGCAAAAACAGATTTTAGATTTTTGCCAGAGTTAGACTGATATAACGGCTTCTCGCCGTTCCAGTCATCTTTCATCCCATCAACTTTTATGCTTTTCCCCGCTGGGTCGAAGCTTAGCAAACCGAACTGCTGCTCATTAGTCTGAGCGTTTGACCAGAAAGGGCGGCGGTCTGGATTATCAAAATCCATTGTGTTCCAGGTTCTTTTAAACCATTCATCCTGCCACGTGAATACCATTCCTCCAGCCATCTTTTCCTGAACAATATCTTCAAATAGTCTTGTATCCATATTGCCTTGTTCTTTTTCTGAATGGTGGCCTTGATCAAGGCCATACACGTTTTCATGAGTGATGCCCCTTGAACTCGGTACGCCAAACTCTGCTACAAGGAGCGGCATGCTGTGCACTTGTTTCATATCATTCAAATAGCCGGCATAGTTATTTTTTTCACCTCGATGATCAATATAATCGAGGTATTTCTTTTCATAGTTTAGAAAATCCGGATAGTAAGGATAAATATGATAAGAAGCGAAATATCCAGATTTGAATGTGTTTTTAGGCTTTATAACATTCGGATTGACAGAAACCATGTCTTCCTTATCGAACGGCTCTGCCGGGTGTTTTAAAATATCAGTTGTTACCCAGTTCACATGGCTGACAGCATGCTGCCACTGATACGTTTCTGTCTCATATTTTGTTGTATAATCCATCATGCCAGCCAGCCAGTTTTCAAAAGGTGAAGCAGCCGAAGCTGAAAAATAGGTCCCTTTGTAATCTGCTGTGCGATCATGCTTTTCATTCGTGTTCGCCACAACTTCGGGATCCCACTCTACACCTAAAATATAGCCAAGCAGGTATTTCGAAATATTATGATTGTACTGTCCTCCGGCATGTCCGGCCTTCTTCTCTATCGTTGCTTGCCCGTTTATGATATCCACGACATTTTGAATTTCATTTTTAAATGTTTCCGAGACTTCTGATGAATAGACATCTTGCTTTTTCTTCAATTCATCTTCATTTACCCAGACACCGTGAAAAAGGAATAAAGGTTCTGCTGCTGTTTGATTGTACTCATAAAAGGCTTCATAAAAGGCTGGAGGATGGATGGTATACACCCTTATGGCGTTTGCATTCATTCCACCAATCTGCTTGAACCATCGGTAATATTCATCTTTCGTGATTGCTGTTTCCCCAGGGAACGTACCCGGTTTAGCGATACCCATGTTAACCCCTTTAATGAGAAAGTTTTCCCATTTGCCGTTCTTCATTACTTGAAGGTAATCGCCTTTTGCACGGGCATTGACATGGATCTCATTTTCTTTATGAATTTCAACTGATTCCTTTTCCTTCGTTGCAGTGTCTTTTTTATCCAATACGGCCTTTAAAAGAGGCAGGTAAACCTTCCAGTAAAACGAACTGCCATGTCCGTCATCCAGCATGAACTTTTCTTTAATCCAACTGATCCCCCAAGTTTGATAAAGATCAGGCAACTCTTCCCTATCGGCATAGTCACCCGCAAAATAGTACGATTCATACTTGACGTTGCGGTGGTTAATGATGGCTGGGAACTTTTCTGTTAAACCATAGTGCTTCAGTTTATCTTTTCCGGATGAAGTAAGACTGAGTGTATATTCTGCAATAGTTTCGTTTTTATTAGCTGGTTCAATAATGTCGAACCAATAATGATAAGGTACAGAGCCTTCTAGTCCGAAATGCTGTTTACTCTTTGCATTAAATGAAAATTGGACACCTTTTTCTTTGATATCTTTATCACGCAAGACAATTATCTCTCCATTTTCATGAATAAAAAGAAGGCCGCTTCCTTTCATCGTCCATTTCTTTCCATTTCTCTGCTCGTAATTACTTTTTATCCAAGCAGGAACTTCTTCATCAGATAAATCTTGAAACTGCCTGCCAATCCACCCCGTCCACTTGACATTTAGCAGGTCAGAGATTTCTTCTCTTGCTTCTTTGCTTGTTGGAGTAGCAAACGCGTTAAATTCTGCGATCAGTTTTGTTTGTCCTTTAAAAAGCAATTTGCGAATATGCTGGACGTCTTTTGTTGTCAGACCACCCTTTACCTCAGGTTTTCCTTGTTTATTGACCGTCTCGATTCCATAACTGTCTGCAATATATAAGTAATCAGGCAAATCCTCTTTACTTTGGCCTTTGATATCAGGAACCTGTTTAACAAAATCAGTTGAGTGCTTGTAGCTTTGCCCATCGGTCTTTTTTATCTTTTCATGATTCAATGCCCATACAAGCCCCTTATGTTCTCGGGTTGAATCGTTTTTAATCGTTTTGTCTAATATGAGTACTTCGACCTTTTTTTCTTGTTTCACATACCAAATCCAAAAAGGGGAGGTAAAAGCTGCGAGAATTAGTAATATATAAACTAAAAAAAATCGAGGACGATTAAATATAAATTTCTTCATTGTTCCAGTCCTCCGGAAATACCTTTTCTTTTCATTTCTCCCCATCCTTTTCTGCCTGTGACCGCATGGATAAGTCCCTCGCACCGCCACAATACGGTTAGAGGCCTGTACCAGATGGTTTCTGTAAGAGAGTAAATAAATAATGTAACGATATCTTTTACTGCTGGATATTTTCTCAAGCTCCATTCTTCAAGTATCACCGCTCCCATGGAAGAGATAGCACTGTATAGTATGGAAAGGAGAAAGAAAAGAATGGCCATTTCTGTATAGATTCCTCCAAGAAAAAAAGAAAGCAGCACAAAAAGATAGCCGCATAATTCGACTACTGGCCCTGCTAGCTCTATCAGCCAAAAATATGGAAGTGAGATCATGCCGATCGAACCATACTTTGGGTTTAAAAGCATCTTTTTATGAATCCATAAACTTTCAAACAAGCCCCTATGCCAGCGGCTCCTCTGTCTCCGTAAATAGGTCGCAGACTCGGGGGCTTCTGTCCAGCAAACAGGATCTGGAACGTAAACAATTTTTTTGTCTGTTTTTCTATCTTTAATCAGCCTTTGAAGCCTTACAACAAGTTCCATGTCTTCTCCGACCGTATCCCTTTTATATCCGCCGGCATCGATGACCCATTTTTTTGAAAAAACACCGAAAGCACCGGATATGATTAAAAGCCAGTTATATCGGCTCAAGCCGATTCTGCCCATAAGGAATGCCCGCAAATATTCAATCACCTGCATAATGACAATAGGGTTTTTTGACAACCCTATTTTTTCGATTTGTCCTTCATGGATGGAGCATCCATTGGCTACCCTAATGCTTCCTCCCGAGGCAATAATCGATTCATCAGAATCTATGATCGGCTTCATAACTTTTAAAAACGCATCTCTTTCAAGGACAGAATCTCCGTCCAGTGAGCAGAAGTAAGGATAGGTTGATACATTTAATCCTGCGTTCAAAGCATCTGCTTTGCCGCCATTGAATTTATCAACAAGCCAAAGATTTGGTGATGTGGAAGATTGATAGATCCCTTTTACTCTTTCTGTAGCAAGTTTAGTTTGAAGGGCCTTTTTTACTGGTGTCATGTGAAAATATTCAATCACGCTCTCTGCTGTCCGGTCATTAGAACCGTCATTGACAACGATAATTTCATATTCTGGATAGTTAATGCTTAGTAGTGATCGGATGCTTCCTTTAATGCCCAGCTCTTCGTTAAATGCAGGAACGATAATTGATACAGGCTTCGTATAGCTTGAATCCATATAGTCCTCGTATTTTTCAAGATCGTCTACCTTCTCCTCACGCTTTAGCTGAAATGCAGATAAAAAGAACAATAGTCCATAAAACAAAACCACAAAAGTCATATAAATCAAGATGAACAAGCCAAATCCATATACGATGGACAGCCAAACCTCACTCAAATGCAATGTCATGATTCTCCCCCCTTTCCAACCATTCAATTGCCATATCGCGAGCAAAAGGATCCTTACTCAAAGTGCTTACTTGACGGAGTCTGTCCTTTCCTTCTGAATAAGACAAATATGATTGAGCAGACTGAGACCGGACAAGCCAGCTAGTGTCTTCTATTAGTTCGTCCAGCATGTCAAGACCGCCGTGGATGCGGGTCTTACCGATCACTTTAGCCGCCATCATCCGCTCTTCCCATTGAGGGGATCGTGCAAATTGTTGTAGAGAAGAAGTATCTGATAAATAGCTGATTTCTCCAATCGCCTTCATGGCTCTTATGCGAATCTCAAATGTGCTAGAAGTAAGCAATTGTTCAAGAAAAAAAAGGTTATCTAAGTCTTTCCGGATACCGATCATATCGATTAAACCAAGCTGAAGGTTCAGCGGATAGTCTGCAAAATGAATGGTGTTTTCTCGGAAAAATTCTTCATCCATCCGGTTCAAAACACTTCTGAACTCCAATATTGAAAAAGAAAGCTGACTATTTTTCAAAAATGTGTGAATGTCTTGATCACTGCTGTTTGCAAGGCAGCGAAAAATGATCAGCTTCTCCTCTTTCGTTACTTTTTCATCGTGAAGCATCTGTTTTAAAATGTGCTTTAATGAATGCATTTGAAAACTGTCAATCTTGTAAAGCACGTTGATTCGTTTGCTAAATCGTTTATTTTGCAAATCTCGTTTAAACTGCCTATTAAAAATTTCATCTGCAAGAACAGTGATCCGTCTTTTTGTCTCGCCTTGCACTACTGCTGAATACTCACTTAAACTTCTTTCCAGTGCGGCAGACTGAACAGAATTTTGTGGGATTAAAAGATGAGATTCAGTTTGATAATGCAAATATTGATATAAAGGTCCATTGATCCTTACCTTATACTCATTAATGCGTTTCTCAAGAGCCATCTCCATCATCTTTTTTATTACCAAATATATAAACATAATGGTCAAAGTCGAGATTAATAGAATAGAAGTAATGGCAAGAACCATAATTTCTAATGAAAACATTATCTCATCCTCTGAAGAAGAATTTTAATTCTCGCTTCAAGCTCTCGGATGCTGAAAGGCTTTGTCATATAATCATCAGCACCTAAACTAAGTGCCCTGACAATATCTGACTCAGCTTTTCTTCCTGTCAGCATGAGCACTGTATAGCGTGTGCTGTCCCGGTAGCTTCGCAGCTTTTGCAATACTTCTGTACCATCCATTTTAGGCAGTACGCCGTCAAGTATGATGAGATATTGATCTGCAGTATCATGCCAATGATCATGAAAGAAAACTAGACCGTTTTCAAAAGCTTTCACATCAAGGTCATACTGATCTACCTCTAAGCTGCTCATGAAATTTTGGAGCATCTTCCTCATCACATCAGAGTCATCTATGAGGGCGACCTTTAATTTCCTCTTCTTATCCAGCTGTTCGAAAGCCACCTCAAATCTGGCTCTCCCTTTCTCTTTTGCTGAATAAAGTGCACTATCTGCTTTTTTTAGTGCATCTTCTAATCTCACTGAACCATCTGTTTCGTATATGCCGGCTGAGAACGTAACAAAAAATGTTTCTTCATCACAGCTGAATAAAGATTCAGAAAAATGCTGCAGCAGGCTTCCTATTATTTTTTCAGCAGCACCGGCTTTTGTATAAGGAAGAATGAGAATGAATTCTTCACCTCCGAACCGGATGATAACATCCTGAGAAGACAGCTCATTCTTAAGCATAGATGCAAATTCTTTTAACACTTTGTCGCCTGTTAAATGGCCATATGTATCATTGATTTTCTTAAAATGATCTAAATCTATCATAATAAGTGAAAAAAACGCATGGTTTCTAACATGCTCTAAACAGATTCTCTGATATACATCAAGCAGAAACTTTCGATTGTACACTGTTGTGAGCTCATCCTTTAAAAGCGACTCATTGAACTGTTTTCTCTTCTTCAACTGCCTGCTGATCCGTACAAATAATTCATCTATCTCAACTGGTTTAACAATAAAATCATCAGCACCTAGCTGATAGCTCTTCATGCGTTCAAGCTTTTCATTGCTGGAACTCAATATAATGAAAGGGACAAGCTGGCTGCTCAGTGAGTCCTGAACTTGAGTAATAAATTCCATGGCATAGCTGTTATTAGCTATTACACAATCAGGGTGTAAATCGTAAAACAAAGAGAATGCTTTATCTATTGTAGAAGTGACGATTACTGCCCAACCCTCTTTTTCAAGTTCTGCTTTTAAATAAATAAGGAAAGAAACGTCTTCATCTATGATTAAAATCAATGGTTGATCATCAGCGATATCGAACGAATCCCCGTTTTTATCAGCTTTCATATTCTTTTGAAGAAGCGTATGGATGGGAGATAGAAATTCATAAAGCTTGCTTGTTTCCCAAAATTCGCTCTCTCTGTCTGTTGATAATAATTTAATCAGCTTAGCAGAACACTCGGAAAGCTCTGGCATGTTTATTGTTCCAGCTGTCCCAAACAAGGTATGCAAAAATTTATAAACATCGCTAGAGTGTACAGGCTTATCGGATTCTTTCCAGATAGCAAGCTGTCCTGACGTTTTTTCAGCAAGCAATAATTGATAATGGTTTTTCTTTTTGTTCATTTGTAAACTCCTGTCGTAAGCTGTCTGAATTTGCCTTTAACTTAATAGTAATTCCTATTCCGAACTTTGCAATATCTTTAGTACAAAAATCATAAATTACTCATTTTCAATTGTTTTATATCCTTCAAAAATAAGGCAGGCTTTAATAAAACCGTATAATATAAGATTCCATAAAAAAAGAGCACATTTTCATGTCAATGAAAAATTGCTCCCGATTCCGATTCAAATGAAATAGTTTATCTTTATACGATGAAAATAGCTTAATAGATAGATATTTCACCGATTTATGATATTTCGTTTAGTAAATTTTAACCTTTTTAATTATTTAAGTGAATAAACGATTAATAAAGACGATATCACTATCGGATAGGAAATTAGACTTACTTTAACATTTGTTTTCTATCCTAAAATCAGGAAAAAAGGGTGATGAAATTGAAAGATGCTTTTGACGAGTTTAAAGCTGTCGCTTTTAAAATCGGCAGTGAGGAATATGCCTTCCATATTGAACAAGTTATCTCGATTGAAAAGCCTCAACCTATTACCGCGGTTCCCGGCATGCCTGAACATGTATTGGGAATCATCAATTTACGAGGGAACATTACACCCATCATCAACCTTTCATCCATATTTTTTTCCGGATCTTCATCTCCAAACAGCCTTTCTCAGCGATACATTGTTGTTAAATACTCCGAAAAGCCAATAGGGCTCGTCGTAGATGAAGCGACAGATGTATTAGATATACCGGTAGATACCATCCAGAAAGACACCCTCTCTGATCAACATTCAAATCCCTATTTAATCGGTATTTCAAATCTAGGTAAACGCCTTCTTATTCTTATTGATGTCAATCAATTACTTTCCTCATTATCACCTATGCTCCACGATTTTTCTGAAAATAAAATTTTAGGGAGTGTAGAACATGAAACTCAATATTCGAACTAAACTTGTCTCAAGCTTTTCTGTCGTTTTGGCCTTATTAATCACAATCAGTGCTGTTTCTTACTTGAGCATGGGAAGAATGGGAGATAAAGCTGAAGAGATAGATGAAATATGGACACCAAGCTTAGTTTATCTTGGTGTAATGAACGGAAATAATTCCGACATTCAGCGCATCCTTTTAAAGCTGATACTGACTGAAGAAGCTTCTGAAGAAACAAGGTTAGATAGTCGTATTACAGAGACGGTAACCGAACTAATGAAGAACAAAGAAGCATACTACAAATTAATACAGTCTGATAATGAACGGCAAATTTATGAAGCCTTCAACCGGGACATTCTCGCTTACATAGAAGGTGTACCTCCCGTTCTGCAAGCCAAGCAGGAAGATAATATTACTCTCGCCAACAAACGCCAGCTCGAACTCCATCCTCTTTGGGAAAAAGCAAATGATAATTTAGGAAAACTTATTACAATTAATCAAAAAGGTGCTGCTGCTGCGGCACAGGATTCCGTTGACATTTATCACTCTTCTTCCTTATTGGTCATTGTCGTTTCCATTTTTTCTGTATTGTTAGGAATTGGTGTCGCCCTTTACATTTCAAACTTGATCTCAAAACCCCTTCTTCAAATATCGCAGTCAGCACTTGCCATTTCAGAGGGCGATTTAACAGGCGATGTTATCACAGTGAAAAATCGAGACGAAATTGGAAGTTTGGCGGATTCGTTTAATTTGATGAAACAAAACTTAATTCAGCTTCTTTCTCAGATCAAAAATAGTTCTGAGCTGGTGGCTGCAAGTTCTGAAGAACTTCTCGCGAGTGCTGAACAAAACAGCCAGGCAACACAGATGATCGCTGGAAGCATTCAGGAAGTGGCAAGCGGGTCAGATACACAGGTAAAAAGTGTGGATCAAAGTGCAGTTGTTATAAATGAAATGAGTGCTGGAGTACAGCAAATAGCATCTAGTGCACAAACCGTTTCCTTAACTTCAAATGAATCTCTTACTCTTGCTAAAGAAGGCAACCAATCGATGGAAGAGATGGCAAAACAGATGGAGACGATCAACCAATCTATTCAGCAGGCTGGACAAGCGATTAAAAGCCTTGGTAAACGTTCACTTGAAATTGATCAAATCGTTGAAGTGATTACCGGGATCTCTTCTCAAACGAATCTCTTAGCGTTAAATGCAGCGATTGAGGCGGCTCGTGCTGGTGAACACGGAAGAGGATTTGCTGTAGTAGCTGACGAGGTACGGAAGCTTGCTGAACAATCTGCAAGTTCCGCTCAGCAAATCAGCCAGCTAATCAGTTCCATCCAGTTGGACACGAATGAAGCGGTGCAGTCAATGGAGCTGGGAAACAAGGAACTCAGCCTAGGAATAAAGCTTGCCGAGTTCTCAGGAGAGTCATTCAGGAAGATACTTTCTTCAATAGAAACTGTTTCGCAGCAGGTGCATGAGATTTCTTCATCGTCTGAGCAGATTGCTGCAGGAACAGAACAAGTAGTTAAATCTATTGATCATGTATCTCAGCTTGCACTCACTTCTTCATCTGGTGCCCAAAATGTTTCTGCAGCAACAGAAGAACAGCTCGCATCGATGGAGGAAATAGCTTCTTCCGCGAACTCTCTCTCCATGATGGCAGAAGAAATGCAAGAAGCGGCAGGGCAATTCAAGGTTTAAAAAATTGTATTGAAATTTCCTATGTGGGAATGTGTCCCGTTATTGGAGATAATCTCACCCCGCGCCACAAATCGTTTACCATGCATACAACGGAAAAACAAGGGCTGGAAAAGGTCATTTTTTTAAAAATGAGGTGAAACATGAATAAAAAACAGACTGTTCAGCTTCCTGCTATTATTCCTGCACAATCAACAGAAGTGCATCTGAGCATGTATGCACTGTACCTTCAAATTAAAAAGCTTGAAAGCAAGCTTGATTATTTAGCCTTTTATGATGAGATCACCCTTCTGCCAAATCACAAATATTTTAAGAAAGAACTTACCTTTGCCTTAATTAACGCTGAAAGAAACCACCAAAAGCTTGCTGTCGTTAAGATTGGCATCGACCGATTTAAAATTATTAACGACACATTAGGATTCTTGCATGGAGATTCGCTTTTAAAAGAAACAGCCCATCGTCTGTTGTCTCTCAAATATTCAGCTAAATCCATTTCAAGGATGAACGGAGATGAGTTTCTCTTATATTTAGAAGATGCTGATGATCTCGCTATTGAAGAATTTTGTAAAAGGATTATGAATCTGTTCAAACTTCCCTTTTCTATTGATGGACATGAGCTGTTTGTGAGTGTGAGCATCGGGGCAAGTGTTTATCCTTATGCAGGGCATAACGTGCATAATTTAATAAAGACTGCAGATATTGCTATGAGCCGAGTGAAGGAAGAAGGTAAAAACAATTATAAAATCTATCATGGCATGCTGAATAAATTTTCAGGACAGCAGCTGACATTCGAAAATGAGTTGCGTCATGCACTTGATAGAAACGAATTCTCTCTTGTTTACCAGCCGCAATGGTCGGTTCACGAAAATGAGGTGGTCGGTGTTGAAGCATTGCTCCGATGGAAGCACCCTAAATTAGGCTATATTTCACCAGCAGACTTTATTCCCCTTGCTGAGAAGCTTGGTTTGATCATTTCAATTGGAGAATGGGTACTGCACGAAGCTTGCCGGCAAAATAAAGAATGGCAGGATGCTGGTTTGCCGCCATTTCGCTGCTCTGTTAATGTTTCAATTGCGCAGCTCCTTCATACACAGTTCACCCAAACCCTGACGAGAGTATTGAAAAAAACAAAGCTTGATCCATGTTATCTTGAATTGGAAATCACTGAAAGCATCGCTATCGTTAAGGAAGATTATATATTGAAAATACTAAATAATATTAAACAGATGGGCATGTACATTGCTATTGATGATTTTGGAACAGGCTATTCATCGCTAAAATATATTACTCAATTTCCTATTAACCGGATAAAAATCGATCAGTCATTCATACATGACCACACAACTGTCAATCAGGCGATTATCAAAGCCATCATCACGATGGCACACAGCATGAATTTAAACGTACTTGCAGAAGGAGTTGAAACAAAGGAACAGCTTGAGTTTCTTGCATCCCAAGGCTGTAATGAAATTCAGGGATATTATATTTGCCATCCGCTCCCTCACGATCAAGCAGGAAAGCTATTGCAAAATTTTTCTCCTTTTACACATTATATGTAAATCATATAATCAGCATAATAACCGCGCATATATCTCTTACCTATCACACTATATATTCAGCAATAATTTATCAAAGGAGCGCATTATGATAAACATATTATTAATAGACGATGAAATTATTTTTAAAGACTCGCTTCAGTACTTGCTGTTTCAAGAAATTAACAACCTTTCGGTAACATCCATCGAAAGCCACTCCAACCATCCACTATATAAAGAGACAGAAGATATTGACATAGCATTTGTCGATATAGGGCTGAAACATGATAAGCTAACAGACGTGTTGCAGCATTTTCAGGAGCGGAGAATTAGGACCGTGCTGTTCGTCTCTTGCATCAATCAGCAAAAGACACAGCTGTTAGAGGCACTTACTTTTAAAGTGGATGGCGTCCTTCTGAAAAATACGGAACCAGAGTCAATACGCTCACAAGTAAAACTACTCTTAAATGGAAAGCGTTTTATGCCACAATCTGTAGCTTTTCTTTTATTAGAAGAATACGCCGCGCTTAACGAGCCGGCAACTGCCGCTAAACCGCCGCTGACCTTATTATCAAACCGTGAATGGGAAGTGCTAGAAAACCTGTCAAAAGGAATGAGCAATAGAGAAATTTCTTTATCCCTTTTTTTAAGTGAAAACACAGTAAAAAATCATGTATCAACATTATTAAAAAAATTGGGAGTTAAAGACCGGACATCGGCAGTTATCACGGCCTATCAGCAAGGGTGGACATTAGTGCATAAATCTTAATAACAGAATAAAAGTATTGCTATGAAAACATAAAAGCACGATGAAATGTTACTTTCATCGTGCTTTTACTGTTGACGAGAACGGTAGCTTAGTCCAAGATGGTAACCGCATGAAGCTGACTCCTATGTTTCCATCCATACTGTGTATGTCTCATAACTGTTCTTCTTAACATCTTTAGCTTCATTTTCAGGATAACCTATATAGAGAAAAGCGACCATCTCGCTGCTTTGCGGCAGTTTAAAAAAGTCTTTAACTTTTGGATGATAAGCCGCAGCACCCGTACGCCATATTGCTCCAAGTCCAAGATCATGGGCAGTGAGAAGCATGTTCTGCACGGCACAGCAAACAGCTGCGTATTCTTCTTTTATTAAAACATTTTTCCGGTCACTATGAACCGCTGCAACAGCGATGATTACGGGAGCCCTCAGCGGCATCTTTTTTGCCCGCCCTGGATTTGATAAAGAGTTTGGATTTGATGAAGCAATCTCTGCAAGCACTTCACCTAAGCGTAAGCGGCTGTCTCCAGTCAGGACAAAAAAACGCCATGGCTCTGTTCGGTAATGGCTGGGAGCGCTGGCTCCTGCTGTTAGAATTTTTTCAATCATTTCTTTTGGCACTGGTTCATCTTTGACTATGCCAATGCTCCTTCTTGTAGTTATGCTGTTGAAGGTATTGATTAAAATCACTCCCTTCCTTCTTTTTACATTATGCTCTCTCGTTCTGATTGATTAACATACTGTGCAAGATAATCGCAAAACAACCGCATATCTTCTATAGAATTAAACGCCGCCTGCGCTGAACGGTCGCTGCCTCCTCCCCGTCCATGATACCGGCTTAAATGTTCTTTCAAAAATCCTCCACAAGAAAACGTATGGTTTTTTCCAGAAGATAACACAATTTTTTTCTCATTCATTGACGCAAAAAGTACCAGCTCGTCATGTTTTGCAGTGATACGGTTCGCAAGAATAATCAAATCCTTTACAGGCTTGTTTTCAAACACACGGCTGATATAATTCCCCTCTTTTTGAGATAGAAGCTCTTCTGCCAAGTAAGAATCATTTTGTTCCTTTAATAAATCCATCTGCTTCTCCTGCTCCTGAAGACTTTTCTCTAATTTTTCAATCCGATCCAAGATCTCGCTTCGCCCAGTATTAAATTTTGCAGATAGCTCTGTTAGGATTTGCAGACTGGTTTCATAATCAGCAAGCGCTCGAGAACCGCACTTAAAATAGATTCTCGTTGCTCCCTTTTGTTTTTCTGTTTTATACAGCTTGATGAGTCCAAGCTCTCCGGTTCTTGCCAGATGCGTACCTCCGCATGCATTGTATTCAATTCCTTCGATTTCAACTATCCGGATATTTTCAATCACACTTGGCATCTTTGCGACAGGCAGACTCTTGAGTTCAGCTTCGTTTACAAAATAACTTTTAATAAGTCGATTTTGATAAATTTCCTTGTTCACGATGTTCTCAATTTCAGCTAGTTCAGCTGCACTGATATCTGGCTTATCCACGTCAATAGTCACATCATCTGTACCCATGTGAAAGCTCAGTGTCTGCGCTCCTGCCTTGCTTCGGCAAACAGCGGATAACAGATGCTGTCCTGTATGCTGCTGCATGTGGTCGAACCTTTTATCCCAATCTATTTGGCAGTGTACGTCCTCAGTTTCTGGAAATGATTCGATCTGGTGAAAGATAACATCATTTTCCCGGAAAACATCCAGAACCTCTATTCCATTAATAATGCCTTTATCACAGGGCTGTCCTCCGCCATGAGGGTAAAACGCTGTCTCTTCCAATACGATGTAGTTTTTGCCGTTTCTTTCAAATCTGCTGATAATCTTAGTTTCCCACTTGGTTATGTAAGAAGATGAATAAAATAGTTTGTTTTTCATATGGTCCATTCCTTTTTCAGTAATTTTCCTTATTTTATATCAATCAGCGAAAAAAAGCCTGCTTAACCCGTTGCACCAACATAAGAAAAGTAAAGCGGGGGTACGGTACCACAATCAAAAAACCTGCTGCAAAGGGCTCCCATTTCACCGGGTGCCGTACCCCCGAAAATATTGTCCCAAAACCCCAAAAAACAAGCTCCAAATATCACGGATAATGGAGAAAAGACCGGTTCTCTATCGGAACCGGTCTTCTTACATTTACTCCCCTATCTTTTTAATTTGGTCCAGCAAGTCAGTATACTGTGCGATTTCGTCAGTCAATCCTGTCTGTTTTAACAAGTCAGGACTAATCTCGCCATTTTTTACGTTTTCGAGGTACGTGTCGATTCCTTTTTCGAACGACTGATTATGTTCAATTACTTGGCTATGGATATCTTCAAACATAGATGGCGGTGTCAAATCATTAAAATCATTGATGTCAGATTTCATATCATTCAGTTTTTGCTCTAAATCGGCTGCGGCATTTTTATCTGAAACAGCTTTTTCAGCCAATGCAGGAACTTCATTGGCGAATGTCTGCACTTCATTTACGAAATCTGTAGCTTTCGGCACATATTCAATTCCGTTTTTTACATCTGATACAGCCTGGCATCCCATAAGCAATAGCGAAAAAATCAGTAAGAAACTAAATACTTGTATCTTTTTCATAAATAACCTCCAGTGTTTTTTCTCTCCATTACTTACGAACGTGTATGAAAAAGGTTCCCCAATTATAAATTAGCAACGAGCTGTCAAGTGCCATAAACTATATTGCTGTTCTTTTTCAAGGAGGAATTGCATATGGATTGGTTCGATTCTGTTGTACCCGAAATATATAAACGCTGCAGACATTTGATGAACTTGCAGGATGAAGATGGGTCTTGGAAGTTTTGTTTTGAGAATTCTTTAATGACAGATGCTTACATGATCATTTTGCTGCGTACATTAGATTATGAAGATGAAAATTTCATCTCCCTTCTTGCAGACAGGCTCATGTGCATGCAGGAAACGGATGGAACGTGGAAGGTTTATCCTGATCAGCGATCTGGGCATTTAACATCCACTATTGAGGCCTATATAGCCTTGCTATATTCAGGAAAGGTCCAGAAAGATTCCCCGTTGATGCAAAAAGCAAGTCAATTTATCAAAAAAAATGGCGGACTGAAGAGTGCCGGGCTGCTTTCAAAAGTGTTTTTTGCATGCAATGGACTCTATCCATGGCCAGAACAAGAGATAAATACATCCATGCTCTTTCGCCTTTTCCGTGCAGTTAATATTAGCTTTTATGATTTCAGCAGCTATGCAAGGTCACACTTTTCTCCAGCCTTTCTAGCTATGTCTCGCAAGTTCAGCTTAACGAGCAAATGGACTCCAAATTTATCACACTTAAAAAACGATGATAAGATGACTTCGTTCTGGGACGAGGTGGAACTTGATCGTTTAGTTAAGACAGAAACGCAAATGTCAGCAGAAGATGAATTTTTCAAAGAATATATTCTGGCCCGCATCGAACGTGATGGGACTCTTTTAAGCTATGCAAGCACTACCTTTCTCATGATTTATGGACTCATGTCAATCGGCTATAGAAAGGAATCACCCATCATTAAGCGAGCGGTCAACGGGCTCTATTCTCTAAAGTTCGTTACACCAAATGGAGTTCATATTCAAAATTCTCCTTCTACTGTATGGGATACTTCCCTCGTCACTTATGCACTTCTTTCTGCAGGTATTCCGTTAAACCATCCTGTAATGATCAAATCCTATGATTATATCATGCGAAAACAACATACTAAATATGGCGATTGGGAGATTCATAATTCCTATGCTGAGCCAGGAGGATGGGGTTTTTCCAGCAGCAACAGCATTCACCCTGATGTCGATGATACACAGGCCGCTTTGAGAACGATGAAATGCTATTCATTAAATGGAAAACATTGTTATAATACGTATTTAAAGGGGAAAGAATGGCTGTTATCCATGCAGAACAGCGATGGCGGATGGGCAGCGTTTGAAAAGAACACAAATAAAAAATGGCTGAAGCTGCTGCCGATTGAAAATGCGGGCGATGCACTGACTGACCCGTCTACCGCTGACCTGACTGGACGGACTCTCGAATATTTAGGCAGTTTTGAGAGGATGGACTGTAACTTCCCTTCCGTCGAGAGAGCTGTATCTTGGCTGCGGCGGAAACAGAACATGGATGGGAGCTGGTATGGCAGGTGGGGAGTTTGTTACATTTATGGGACTTGGGCAGCTGTTACAGGAATGGCCGCAGTTGGAGTACCATTAGAAGAACGGTGTATAAGAAAGGCGGCAAAGTGGCTGCTGGAGAGACAGAATGTTGATGGAGGATGGGGAGAATCCTGTCTTAGTGACGAGATGAAACAATACGTTCCCTTGTCACGCAGTACCATAACACAGACCGCTTGGGCACTTGATGCGCTTATATCGGTTTATTCGTATCCGACTAAAGAAATAAATTTGGGAATGGAATATTTATTAAAATCTTCAAGTGAGACAGCATTTAGCCAAACTTACCCTGCTGGAGCGGGTCTGCCAGGTAATTTTTATGTCTTTTACCACAGCTATCCGCATGTATGGCCATTGCTCACACTAAGTCACTTTTATAAAAAGTATCGCTGATTCTAAAAGAGACCTTCCCCGTTCTAGAGGGAGGTCTCAAAATAGTTATTCTCCTAAATCAACGTTATGGTACACTTGCTGAACATCCTCAAGATCTTCTAGCGCATCGATCAGCTTTTCAAACTGCAACTGTGCATCTTCCGGCAGGTTTATTTCACTTTGTGCGAGCATGGTAAGCTCAGCAACAGTAAAGTCAGTGATTCCAGCTTCTTTAAATGCCTCTTGAACAGCATGGAACTGGTCAGGTTCAGCATATACGATCACGGAATCTTCTTCTTCTATCACGTCACGCACATCAAGATCCGCTTCCATAAGAAGTTCGAGCACTTCATCGGCTGATTTTTCTTCAACGCCGAAGACTGCTGTCGCATCAAACATAAACGAGACAGAACCGCTCACACCGAGATTTCCGCCGTTCTTTTTAAAAGCAGCGCGTACTTCTGCAACAGTACGGTTTACATTATTAGTCAGTGCATCAATAATGAGCATGGACCCGTTCGGCCCGAAACCTTCGTAACGCAGCTCATCGTATATTTCCTCTGATCCACCCTTTGCCTTTTCAATAGCACGGTCTATGATCGTTCTTGGCACGCTGTAAGTTTTTGCACGCTCAATTACCATTCTCAGCTGCTGATTCGTTTCAGGATCAGGATCGCCCTGCTTAGCTGCTACATAAAGCTCGCGCCCAAATTTTGCGTAAATCCGGCTAGTGTTGGCGTCCTTTGAAGCCTTTTTCTCTTTAATGTTGTTCCACTTACGGCCCATTATTTCCACTCACTTTCTGAACAATATCCATCTTCTTCACTTGACTATTATACATTACCAAAACTATTGCTCCAATGACTTCTATTCGTTTTCTTTCATTTCTTTGCTGCAATTGAAACAGCAAACTTTTCCGTTTTCTGCAACTCCGTTCAAAAAACCGTCAAGGCAGAAGACCTCTTTTCCGCATATCCAGCAATTTCCTACTAGCTCCTTCATGGCAGTCCACCTCATCTGTTGCTTGTTTTACGTTATCTTTTATATCAGGGTATAATAAATAGTGAGAATGCTACAAGCAAAAAAAGGATGCTGAACATGAAAAAGTTTATTATAGTCGGTGCTGGGATTCTCGGTGCGTCCGCAGCCTATCATCTCGCAAAAAGCGGTGCCGATGTAATGGTTGTGGACCGTCATGACGCTGGGCAGGCGACCGATGCCGCAGCAGGAATTATCTGCCCTTGGATTTCGCAGCGCCGTAACAAAGCTTGGTATGAGCTCGTCAAAAATGGTGCGCGGTACTATCCGAAGCTCATTGCAGAGCTTGAGCGCGAAGGTCAAACGGAAACGGGCTATGCTAAAGTTGGCGCAATCAGCCTTCATCAATCACTTGAAAAATTGCAGAAGATGTATGAACGGGCATTGAAACGCAAAGATGATGCTCCTGAAATGGGAGAAATCTCGATTCTGACCAAGGAAGAAACGAAGGCTCTTTTTCCTCTTCTTCACGATCAATATGCAGCTGTACATGTGAGCGGAGCGGCACGTGTGAACGGAAGAGCTTTGAGAGATGCTTTACTGCAAGCTGCTCAATCATTAGGAGCTGAAATTATCAGCAGTGATGCTGCACTGCTGTTTGAAAAAGGAAAGGTTACAGGTGTAAAGACAAGAAATCAGAGGCTTGAAGCTGACTGTGTAATCGTTTGTGCAGGAGCCTGGGCTGCTGAGCTCGTTAAGCCAATTGTTTCACTTAATGTAACCTACCAGAAAGCTCAGATTGCACATATGTATTTGCCAGCAGCCGATACTAAGAAATGGCCTGTAGTAATGCCGCCAAGTGACCAGTATATCTTAGCTTTTGATAATGGAGAGATTGTTGCAGGAGCTACACATGAAAATGATATCTCCGGATATGATACGAGAGTCACTTCTGGAGGTATTCAAGAAGTGATGAATAAGGCGCTTGATACATGTCCTGGTCTGCATAACAGCAGTTTCGTTGAAATGCGTGTCGGCTTCCGTCCCTTCACACCCGGGTTTTTGCCTGTCATTGGAGAAATTCCAGGATGGAAGGGCATTCTGCTTGCAAACGGCCTTGGCGCCTCTGGTCTTACGATGGGACCTTTTTTAGGATCTGAGCTCGCAAAACTGGCACTTGGAGAAAAACTGGAGATCGATTTAGAGCTATATAAAGTTGAAAGTGCAATTGAAAGGTGATTTCTGATTATACCAAAAGACACGTAACATGGTTTCATTAAAATGAGGACCGGCATTTAAGCCGGTCCTCATTTTAATGCATTGAAAAATTAGAAGTATTTTATTTCTCACTAAGTTTTCCTTCTAAAAGCTTCTTATGAGCATTTGAAAGCTTGATTAATGGGAATTTTCCGTCCGTGACCATTTTGTAGACATTATCCGATTCTTCCCAAGCTAAATCATATTGCTGCTTCGTAATTTTTTCGGTGCGGTATGCTTCTTCAAGCTCGTCGGCATCAAGGCGTATCACTTCGCCTGATGGAAGGGCAACAATATCTAAATATAAATCATCCATCCATGGAATATCGTTTTCAATTCCATTCTCACGGACGATATCAATATACCATTGAACGATTTCGCCTTTAGAATTAAACATTGTTGTGACGGAATGGTTTTTTTTCAGCGGAAAATGCTGAAGCACCATATATCCTTCATCAATGACACAAATCTCCTCTTTCCCGCATTGCTTAAACAATGGTTCCGTTACCTGGTCGATTTTAACTAAGGTCACGTATCCATTGAAATCGTCACTTTCTAAAAAGGTTTGTGCATATTTTTTCTTTTTTACATTTTTAAGTTCACTGTGCGTCCCATATTTTCTTTCCATTTTATCCTCTTTTCTTCTGTTAAATCCATGAAAGGTGATTGACAGCTATTATATATCCTTCCTTTATACTGCTTACAATAAACACCTCACCACTTTACCTTATTTACATAACCTGTATTACATCTGATTTAGGATAAATGCCTAAGCGGAATGATACAGAATTTGAAGGGAGAGAAAATGTGATGGGCGTTGAACTCACAGCGCTGCATTGGATTTATGTATTGTTTATTGCAGGTATTATCGGATTTATGGTAATGAGAAGGGATACGACACTTTTGTGCATTCTTGGTATCTTTCTTATTGCTATCACAGCTACGGGTTCCATCAGCTCATCTGTCAGCAGCATTTTCAATAGTTTTATTTTTGCCATCACCGAACTGCTATCCACCATTCTCGTTATTTCTATAATCGTTGCGATGAGCAGGACGCTTACAGCTTCGGGTATCAATGATGTGATGATCTCTCCATTTGCGAGGCTTATCCGATCTCCGGCGCTTGCATATTGGACGATTGGTATTTTAATGATGGTGATCTCATGGTTCTTTTGGCCTTCGCCTGCAGTCGCTCTGCTCGGTGCTGTATTGCTTCCCGTAGCCATTAGAGCAGGTCTTCCGGCGCTTGGAGTGGCGATGGCTATGAACCTATTCGGACATGGCATCGCCTTATCAGGTGATTTTATTATACAAGGTGCTCCAAAACTTACAGCAGATGCAGCAGGAATTCCAGTAGGTGATGTAATAAGCGCGAGCATTCCGCTTGTCATCGTAATGGGCGTGGTAACGACAGTAACAGCCTTTTATTTTATGCGGCGTGATTTAAAGAGCGGAAATCTCACTCATACGACTGGTATTACGGCTGAACCGCCTGAAGAGCAGCAAACAGAGCAAAAACAAATGTTATCTATGGGAAAGAAACGGATTTTTGCGCTGCTCATACCCGTCTTGTTTGCTCTTGATGTGGCAGCTATGTATAAGTTTAATCTCCAAGGCGGAGATGCAACGGCGTTAATCGGGGGTACATCAGTCTTCATCTTACTTCTCATTACGATGGCAAGCCATGGCAGCAAGGGACTTGAAAAAACCACAAGCTATCTAATAGAAGGATTTACTTTTGGGTTTCGAGTGTTCGGTCCAGTCATTCCGATTGCAGCATTTTTTTATCTTGGAGATTCGGGTTTCGGAAAAATCATCGGGGATTACCTTCCAAAAGATTCTCATGGCATCGTCAACGACCTAGGAGTAGCGCTTGCAGCTGTCGTACCGATGTCTAAAGAAGTCGCTGCCATAACTCTAACTGCAGTTGGAGCTATTACTGGTCTAGATGGTTCAGGATTCTCAGGTATTTCTCTTGCTGGTTCTGTCGCCTCCTTGTTTGCTTCAGCAATAGGGGCGGGTGCTGCGACATTGACGGCATTAGGACAAATCGCTGCAATCTGGGTCGGCGGCGGGACTCTCGTTCCATGGGCTCTTATTCCTGCTGCGGCTATTTGCGGAGTCGATCCGTTTGAACTTGCAAGACGGAACCTGCTTCCCGTCACAATCGGATTATTCGTCACAACCATTGTAGCGATGTTTTTGCTGTAAAAGGATAAAAAGGCGCTGCAATTTTTATGCCGCGCCTTTTTCCTTAGATCAATAATTGCAAACGGTCATTCCATTCTTCTTGTATCTGTCCTTGTGCTGAAATAACAGAACCTGCCGCCTGTATCCAGCTGCCTGCTACAGTTAAAGATTGGCCAGATCCTTCCCCTTTTTGCAGCTCATATATTCCACCGATAGCCTGCAGGGAATTACCCGCAGCCTGCAATATGTTTCCGACGATGTTTAAATACTGGTCTTCTTCACTATCGTCTTCCACCTCATCAGCTATTGCGACAAGTCCCCCGAATGCTTGAGTGAAATTACCCATTATGTTGAGCCGTTGAGACCCTTCTGAACTTATGGGAAGAACGATGGAAGCGATAACCTCCACGTTGCCGGCTGATTGCAGCTCGTTTCCCAGCTTTCCGAGTGATGGAGTTTCTTGTCCATCAGCTCCAAGTGCGTTTCCAGTTGCCTGCAGGACGTTGCCGATCAAGTTTAATGAATTCTGCAGATTCTCTGTCAAAAATGGGAAAGGAGTGCTGCCGATCGCGGAAATAATTGTCCCTATGGCCGCAATGACAGCACCTGTTATCTCTTTCCAAGCATCATCCATTTGAACGCCGCCAGTCTTTAGTAGGTTACTACAATATATTCTCAGTTATTGACGATGGTAGCTATTCAGGCAAGAAAAAAGAGCCTGGATGGCTCTTACTGAACATTTTGTCTGCAAAAATCATGAAAAGTCTGAAGTTCTTCGTCTTCAAGTTCGAAATCAAGCTGTTTATTCGTTATGTTTTCAAAAAGCTGGTATTGAGCAATACGCGTCTCTTCACCCTCAACGGCAAAGATGAGCTTTATGTACAATCCGTTTTCACTGAAAAGCTCGTCATCTTCTTCCACTTCAAAATGAATGACAAATTCGTACCGCTCTCCGCTTAAAATACCTGTCGGATCTTTTAACTGTTCAAAATCATGTCTTGTAATGTTCACATTACTCATCCTTTCTATTTGTGCTTACTCATTATACACTTTTCCATGATAATACCTAAAGATTGACGGTTCTCCAGGCCGCTGCTAACGTTTTTGCGATAATGTCAGTAATCTTCTCAGACGTAAAATAATGCATATGCGACAGTGGTGTCAAACTGGCTGGCCAGCTTCCAGTATTGATTTCCATGTCTGCTTCGACCGCATGATTGTAGCCTTCGCTGATTGGCTTTAAAGGAAATCCAAACACATCGTCTTTGTCATAAATGTTTATCCATTTTCCGGAAAGTTCAGGATGATAAGCACTTAGCTTAGGAGATGGAACGCTGATCGGACTGTCAAAGTCGCTGTAGCGCAGACTCCACAATGCGAGCGGGCTTCCAAGAGAGAAAAAGCCTGCCAATGTACTCCCATTTTCTAGAGGGGTCGTTTTCATCGTTTTCTGCACAGAAATTGGAATTCGGTCCGGAATAGATTGCAGGTCATAAAAATAGTTGCTTGTGATGATGGTCCCAAGGCTATGAGCAATAATATAAAGAGGGGCTTTCTCTCCCGCGGCTTCACTAAGCAGCCTTAATCCGTCAGCGAACACTTGATGGACTTTTTCGTAGTTTTGATTATGTTGCCCTGATGGCTGGTATGCAATTGCATCTCCTAGAAAATGAATAACAAACTGTCTTAATTCAGCGTAATGTAAGTTCCCTGAAGCAGACAAAAGACGCCAAATATCCTCTTCTTTTTCTTGGAAAACACTGCCCCAGTAAATCGGCTGGATGACGACCTCTTTTTCGGGTTTTTTTGTATCGGCAGAAAGATATCGAGAAAATTGTTCCGTCAGGTTTTGAGAGAAGAGTTCGGAAAAATGTTCGTCCTGCCTTCCGATACCATGCAGCACCGCAACCGCTATTTTTGTCATATGAAGCTCACATCCTTCTGTCTTTTACATATTAGATAAAACAGCAGAAAATCCTTCTTTGTAGGCCTTCACCTATCCGGGAGTCATGCATAAACTATCGAGAGCATTTCACTTTCTTTTTGGAAGGAGTGTCTAGAAATGGGCGGGAAAACAAGAAATTACTATGCCGGCGGAAACACAGCCAGAGGCTTTCATAACTTGTTTGAATCAAATCTCTCTGGCTTAGAGCGGCTGTTTATCCTTAAAGGCGGCCCTGGAACAGGCAAGTCTACAATGATGAAAACAATCGGGAGTAAATGGAACGACGATGGATATGATGTTGAATACATTCACTGTGCTTCAGATAACGAATCAATTGATGGTGTTATCATTCGTGATTTAAAAATAGGAATCGTTGATGGGACTTCTCCGCATGTCATTGAACCGGCTGCACCAGGTGCGGTCGAGGAATATGTCAATCTAGGTGAAGCATGGAACTCTTCCACCCTCGCACAAAAGAAAGATGATATCCTTTCATTAAATGATAAAATCAAATCCTGTTATAAATCATCATACCAATCGTTTTTTGAAGCACTGCTTATTCATGATGAATGGGAAAAATTCTATATCGAAAATATGGATTATAAAAAAGCAGATGAAGTGTGTGAAAAATTGATCAACACCTACTTCAAAAAAAAGCAGGATAAAAAACCAGCTGTCTACCATCGTTTTCTGGGAGCTGCTACACCTAAAGGCGCTGTCGATTTTGTTCCAAACCTGACAGAGGATGTGAAGCAGCGTATTTTTATTAAAGGCCGCCCTGGTTCAGGAAAGTCGACTCTTCTTAAGAAACTTTCATCTAAAGCAGAGGAATACGGATATGATACAGAAATATATCATTGCGGTTTTGATCCGCACAGTCTTGATATGGTGATTGTAAGAGAGCTTGAGATCGCGGTATTTGACAGCACTGCACCTCATGAATATGAGCCTGAGCGTGATGGAGACACGATACTGGACATGTATGAAGCAACTATTACGCCGGGAACTGATGAAAAGTTCGCAGCAGAACTTGAAGATGTCAGAAACCGCTATTCATCTAAAATGAAAGAAGCTATATCGTTTTTAACGGAAGCAAAAGTCATGCATGATCAGCTTGAAGGGATTTATGCAGAGGCTATGGACTTTAATATCATTAACGCAATCCATCAAAAAATAGATAAAGAGATTGAAAAGCTCTCACACTGAATGGAAATGGCCATCCCATACACCTAATTTGGAGGTGTCAGGATGGTTTTTTTAGTTTTTAAGCTTTCAATCAAGGGGTTTCGTGAAAAGATATCGTTCTTCATAAAATATTTGGCCGCTTCTTTCAATTGCTATACAGTACTTTATCCCTTCAGTTATCCTCCTCGACGATTACTTCTCATGACGTTCTTGTCCTTATAAACCGGTCATACATATGAAAAGAAGACAAACGTTGAGGTGAGCCTTTGTGAAACTGTTTTATAGAGGAGTATTCCTTCTCGCCCTTGCATCACTTGCAGGTGAGAGCCTTGAATTTATTACAAACATGGTGCTTGCTAAGGAGCTTGGCGAACATGGACTCGGTCACTTTATGTCCATTCTGCCGACCATCTTCCTTATTGTAATCATCGCCAGTCTCGAGCTTCCGATTTCCGTTTCAAAGTATGTTGCTGAAAGGGAGGAAAATGAGCATTATAGTATGCTTAAACATGCATTGTTTCTTACCGTTTGCTGTACAGCAGCATTGCTTCTTCTTTCCTTGGTGGTGCTGCCATTTTTAGGTGTGTTCAATACGTATCATCCGCTGGTCAGGTGGCTGGTCGTTCTGCTGATTCCTGTTATTTCATTTACTTCGATCGCACGAGGCTATTTTATGGGAAAACAGCAGATGGGCAAAATAGCCTTTTCTAATCTTGCCAGAAAAATAGTTCAGCTCATTCTTCTCACTGGTGTTTATCAGCTGTTTTCGTTCAGCCAGGAAACAGCAATACTGGTGGCAATAGCAACGCTTATCGGATCAGAAGTAGTGGTTTTTTTATACTTGTTCACCCATTATGTACTTCAATACAACAAAATGAGAAAAATACCCAGCCAAGATATTTCTTTAAAAGACGTGACCGTCAGCTTAGCTGCTGTATCCGGTCCCGCTACAGCTCTCCGTCTTTTTCATGCAGTAACGAACGCTTTTCAGCCATTTCTAATCAAATATGCACTTATGAGCTCAGGAATATCAGCTGCAGACGCAACCGGACAGTTTGGAATTCTGGCTGGTGTAGCTATGACAGTCGGTTTTTTCCCTGGCTTTATCGCTCATGCGCTGCTCGTCGTCCTAATCCCGACGGTTTCTGAAGCTTATGCTAAGAGAGACACACATAAACTGGCCGCTCTGCTGCGCCAGGCGATGTTCATTACATTCTGTTATGGCGTTCCATCCGCTTTTATCGCGTACTATTTTTCAGACCCGCTGACAGAGCTGTTCTTTCACTCTTCTTCTGCTGGTGAATATGTGAAGCTCTTGTGGCCGGCATTCTTATTCACTTTCTTTCTCGTACCTCTGCAAGCATATTTAATCGGTCTTGGTTTGATAAAAGCTGCATTTTACCAATCCGTATGGGCTACTGTCTTATCGTTTGGGATTATGTTTGTTCTTGGTTCTAACAGCAGCCTGCAGATGAACGGTATTATTATCGGAATCAACGCTGGTTCTGTCCTGCTTATGCTGCTTCACTATTTCAGCATCTGCCGGACAATCGGAATCTCAATGTTTTTGACCAATAGCAGATTTCCCTCACCGTTTATTAAATAAAGCTTCCAGGGTTATCCGTATTTCTTTTGATGATCCTTCTTCAAGAGAAGGTAATCTTTATCTTCTCTTGCCTTCTTCCATTTGGCCATGAAAATATCGGCGGATTCTGCCTTTTCCCTATCAATCTGTCTTTCATGAATATTGCCATTCTCTTTATACTTGCGTCCGCCTTTATAGTTAGCATACCTTCGCGCTCTCGTGTAACCCATCTGCAGAAATTTCCTCGCCATATCCATCCCAACGAAATCTTCATTCTTTTTATAATCTAAAAACATCTCATATATTTTTTCTGATGACTCTTTGGCAATCTCTGGAGTCTTAAAACGCCAATGAGGCAGAATCTCACTTTTATATGGTTCCACGAGAAGAACACCTTGTTCCCCTCTTCCCACTTTGTACTTTTCAGGGTTCTTACGGAAATCCGTGTTCTCAAAATCTAACGTATAATCAAACGCCATGACTGCTCCTCCAGAATTATGGGGTCCGGTACACATTTACAAAAACATAGGGTATTACACCTTTGTTTTGTAAATGTACCGGACCCCCTTAATAATTTAATATTCAATTTCTATCAAATTGTAAGACGTAATTATGCCCAGCGGCTTTTCGTCGCTTTTGCCGTTCAAAGTTACAATAATCGCTTCTAATTTTTTATTATCATTATGATACTTTTCAAATATTTCTTCTGCTTTAAAGATACTCGATGACTTGCTGATAAACTCCACTTGTTTTTGCTTCTTATTTTTTATCTTCAAGTCTTTTATCCGTGCGTCATCCAAATTAATAACATTATCGTTCAGCTGCTTTGTCATCCAGTTTAAGATGTCTGAGGCAGTTAGAAGCCATTGATACTCGCCTTTTGTGTTATAGATCGGAAACCGGGTATAATCATGCTTTTTAATACACTCAAGTACACGCCGCAGTGTATCGTTTTCTTCAAAAATCATGACCGCTTTTGTTGCGATGCTCAATGCATGCTCAGGCTTCATAAAGTATGCAGCGATCTGTTCTGCCCTTTCCACAATATCAAGGTGAGGTTCGGCTATGTAATATCCGTGGTCTGTCTTTTCGTGCACGATAGCATTCCGCAGTTTTGCAAACTGGCATAATTCATCGTAAAAAGAGCGGACAAGCGAGTGCTTGCTGCTTCCAATATCCAGCAGAAACTTGAATCGGTCCTCTCCTTTTCCTCCAAGTTCGTCGATCAAACATTTGTGTATCTGGTTAAATGCTATCTCAAAACGGTCAGATAATATTTCTTGATTTCTCTTAACGGCTTTCATTTCCCATCACCTCGGTATATTGATTGCTTAACTTCTTCGTTCCCTGTAAATCCAAAGTAAAAACACGAGTTCGGTATAAGGAACTGATTTTCACGTGATACTGATGGTGAAAGGGTGATTTCTTTGAAAAAATATCTCCTGTTTCTTCTATCTTTAATAGCAGGTGTCTTTGTCTGGTCAGCTATAAAGCCTGCTGATTATTTTACTTGGATGCTCGAAGTAGCCCCTGGAGCTTTTACCTTAATATTTATCGGTATTCTTTACTACAAAAAACTGAAATTGACTTGGCTCAGCTACACTATTATCACGATGCTGATTATCATAACGTTTATCGGCGGTCACTTTACTTATGACAACGTGCCATGGTTCACAGATTTAAAAGAAGTGTTCGGCTGGAAAAGAAACCCTTATGACCGATTTGGCCATTTTCTTAAAGGATTGCTTATTATCGTTTTTAGGGAAGTTCTTTTAAAAGAAACATCATTGAATAAAGGGGCCTGGCTCCAGATTCTCTCATTAAGCTTAGTCATGACTGTTGCTGCATGTTATGAAATTATTGAATTTATCGCAGCAAAAATACTTGGGCGTTCCGCAGAAGATTTTCAAGGCATGCAGGGAGATCTTTGGGATTCTCAATGGGATATGTCCCTTGCACTTGCCGGCAGCCTGTTAACACTTATCATTCTCACAAAGATTCATGATAAGGTTCTTAAAAGACAGATATCTTAAAGAAAGGGAAAATGAAAAAACAGCCCTATAGGCTGTTTTTTTCATTTTAGGTTTCTGACAATGTACTGTGTCCAAGATATGCTTCTCGTTTGAACAGCCTGGCATAAACGCCGTTTTGTTCCAGCAATGAATCATGCAAGCCGCTTTCAACTACTCTTCCGTTTTCAATCACCACGATTCTGTCTGCTGATAAAACTGTGGATAAGCGGTGCGAGATAATGATGACACTCTGCTTTCCACGTCGTTTTGCGATCGCTTCATTGACGAGAGTTTCGGTGATCGGATCAAGTGCTGATGAGGCTTCGTCGAGAACAAGGATCGGTGCGTCTTTAATAAGAGCACGTGCAAGTGACAATCGCTGCTTCTGGCCGCCAGAGAGCAGACTCCCTCTCTCCCCTACAGGTGTATCCAAGCCGTTGGCAAGGCTGTCAAAATATTCACCTAGACCACTGTCTCTTAGCGCATCGATCAGTACGTCATCACTTGCTTTATCGTTTCCGATCTGCAGGTTTTCCCGCAGCGAACCGTTTCTCAGCTGCACATCCTGTGAAACGATTGCAAATTGCGACCTGAGCCAGCTCGTGCTGATCTTTTGAATGTTCATCCCGTCAATATTAATGGTCCCACCTGATGGTTCATAAAGTCTTAAAAGCAAGTCAACAACTGTAGATTTGCCAGATCCGCTAGGACCCACTAATGCAACAGCTTCTCCTGTATTGACGGCAAACGATAATCCTGACAGGACATTTCCCTGTTTTCCTGGATAAGCAAATACTGTTCCTTGAAATTCCAAAGTTCCAGCTGCATGGTCCGGAATATAGCCTTCAGACTTTTCTGCGGCACTTGGTGCTTCAGCCAAAAGTACTTCTGACCTGTCTAGCGCTGGTCCTGTTCTTCTGACAGAAAGCCAGTTGCGCAGCATTCGCTGCAGTTCGCTGGCGCAGATCGTAACAAGTCCTGCCGCAGTGAGCATCTCCCCAGTGGTCAATCCTTTGTTCCATATCAAAACAGCACTGATGCCATAAACAGAGGCTAAGGCGATTCCATTATAGCTTCCGATAACAACTACTGACTTCATTCTTGCTTTTAATTCAAGCTGTGCTTCTTTTACAAATGACTGCCGGATATCAATAACACTTTCAACCTCGCTGTCAGCAACACCCAGCACCCTGGAGAGATGGATGCCAGTGACGGACTCACGCAGCCTTTCCAGATATCTTGAGGCTTCTTTTCTGGCATTTGTTGATGCCTGCCTCATTTTCGAACCTACTACATTTGAAGACCAGTAAAAAATAACGCCAAGTACAAAACTTGTAATCATTAAATAAGGATGAATCCAAAACAGTACTGCGCTGTATATTACAACTCCCTGAACAGCAGCCATGAAAGTTGAACCTTCCCAAGCAAGGAAGTTGTGGAGCGTATCAGGATCATCAGATACCCGTGCAAGGAGCTCTCCTGACTGTGAATTGTGGAAGAACGAGAAAGGCAAGATGTGCAAATGGCTGAAAAGTCTTAGCTTCTGCCAATTTGTTACGGACTTGGCAACATGATGACAAAAATACTCATCGATGACCATCAGTGTCAAATCAAGAATAGCAGCTGCAATTAAAAGCCACATAAGACCCCATAAGAGATTGTTAGAATGGTTAGGAAGAATATGGTCAACGAGCCATCCTAGTGCCAATGTCGGGATCAATGCAGAAAACACCTGGCTGACTGCTATGACGAACGAATCTGCATATACCCATTTGCTGTGAGGTTTTAAGAAAGAGAGGACTCTGCGGCCATCCCGGCTTTTTTTCGTTTCGCTCGCGTTCATATCGCTCTCTCCTTTTCCAGTTCACTATATTGTGCCATATACAGTTCATGATACTTTCCTTTTTTCTCAAGAAGCTGTTCATGTGTCCCCAGTTCAGCTACTGTCCCTTTATCAAGTAAAACGATTAAATCGGCATCCTTCACCGTGACAAGCCGGTGAGCAATTGTTATCGTTGTTCTGCCTGGTATTAATTCTTGAAGTGAAGCTTGCACCCGCTCTTCTGTTTCACCGTCAAGAGAAGATGTTGCTTCATCAAATATAAGAACGGGCGGGTGCCTTAAAATTGCACGAGCCAGTGCTACACGCTGACGCTGTCCGCCTGAAAGTTTAAGCCCCCGCTCACCAACAATGGTTTCGTAGCCTTCGTTTAATGACGTAATCAGCTCAGAGAGACCCGCTGCCTCACAAGCAGACTGCAGCTCATGTTCTGCAGCATCCTGTCTTCCATATAGTAAATTTTTACGAAGTGTGCTGTTTAATAGAAAAGTTTCCTGAGATACGACACCTACCTGCTGGCGGAACGAGTTTCGATTGTATGAGTAAAGGTCTTTTCCGTCAATATGTACAGAGCCCGCTTCAGGTTCATATAAACCTAGCAGGATTTGGATGAGTGTGCTCTTACCTCCTCCACTTGCACCGACAATGCCGACATGCTGTCCTTCTTTTATACTGAGCGTGACGCCTTTTAATACGTATTCTTCCGCACCAGGATACTTGAACCAGATGTCGTTAAGTTGTATATCTCCTTTCACTTTTCCGATTTCCGGCAGATCTTCCTTATGTTCCTCATGAAGATCAAAATACTCATAAATCCTTATGAGAGCAGGAATGGCTTGCTGAATCGTTAATGCATTCTCGGCAAGAGATCTGACAGGAAGAAACATAGTCGGGATAAGTGCAAGAACAGCGATAAGTGTTCCAGCGGTGATTTCTTTTTCCCAGACCGCCCAGCCGCCGATCAGCATGACAACGCCAGGAGTGGCAATATTAAACAAATTTCCAAGTCGATAATTCACTTTCCCGATCAGAGCGGCTTTTATAGAAAGTTTTTTCCACGCAGAGAGCTTTTGAGTCTGCTGCTCAATCTCCTTATCCATTGTCTGAAAAGTGCGGATAAGCCTGACAGATTCGATGCTTTCCTGCAGGTGGTGGTACATATCAGCGCTCATGTCACGCTGCACAGCACCTAGCTTTCTGACAGTAGTGCCAAGCTTGAATGAAGGGATCAGATATATCGCGAAAACTGCAAACATAACAAGAGCAGCGGGCCAAAAAAGAGAAAAGACGGCTGCAAATGCAGCAATTGCACCTACAAGCTGCTGAATAAACCTTGGCACTACTGTATTATTAAGGTTCTGAACCGACTCTACATCGTGTGTTAGTCTAAAAAGCATATCTCCCCTTGGTGTTGTAGCAAAAAAAGACATCGGGGTACGGTGCAGCCGTTTAAAGGCTCTCATTTGCATATCCGTGATTACATCAAGGCCAATCCTCACCTGAATAAACTCCTGCAGACCTTCAAACATCACTTTCAGAAAGAAGGCGGCTATCACGCCTGCTACGATCCAAATCATCGTATCCGTCATTTGCATCGGTATAATTGTGTCCACAAGCTTTCCTGCAAGTATAGGCGGTATAATTGTAAAACCCCCGCCTGCAAGTGCAAAAATGAGTGCAAGAAGCAAGCCTTTCCAATAAGGCTTAAAATGCAGTACTGTTTCTTTAAATAATTTCATTTTATGGAAACCCCCTTCCAGTAATTATTCATTTTACCTCATCTTCGGAAAATTACAATATTTTAAATAGGGTGTGAAAACACGAAATTCATCAACACCCATATAATATGAATAGAAATGTTTGAACCTTGGGGGAGATTATTTTGGAGAAACGAGTATCAGGGGGAATTCTTTCGGCTATTGAGCAGCAGAGTTCGATCAGCCCATATAATCAATACAGCCCGTATGATTCAAACAACACACTCTCACCAGAGGAATATGAAACGAATTATGGCACGATACTTGCTATTATCGGCGCTGTTTTCACAGTTATAGGAGATAGTTTAGCGTTGATCGGCGGGATGATTCAATTTAGACAGGACATTGAAAACAATCGAGACTCTTCTACTGATACGGATGAAATGAAAAAACAGATATTGGAGCTTCAAAGACAAGTGAAGGCACTGCAAATCAATCAAGGGACTGACCAGCATAGGTAGGTAAGCAGTCCCTCTCTTCATACATACAGCTGCCCATTTTTGTGGGAACCGTGATTTATGTCCAAGCTTCTGCTCTTTCGCTTCATATAATGTAGTAACCCGCTGAGGGAAAGAAATTTACGAGGTGACAGTTTAATGTCTTACGAAAAAAAATGCGAAAGCTCATCTTACAAAAAGTTTACTTGTAAGAAAGAAGTAGAATACGAGTGCGTTTGCAAAAAGAAAAAGCACAAGAAAGAATGCTGCAAAAAGCATTACAAAAAATGCTGCGATCCATGGGCAAAAATTCTGTTCTAATTTGACTTTAACAAAAGACCGGCTTCATAACCGCAAAAGCGGTTTTATGAGCCGGCCTTTTTTTATTTATATCATTAAGAAGCTCAATAAGCCTTCGCCCAATAAACAAGCTGGTCTGCTTTTTCATTGCAGCAGACACAGTTCTCTCCTGCTCTTGTTTGTTCAAATGGAATGCAGCGAGAAGTTGCACCTGTTTTTTCTTTAATCACATCTTCGCATTCCTTTTTACCACACCACATCGCCTTTTTAAAACCAGGTTTTTCAGCGAGTGATGTGGCCATCTCCTCTAACGAAGTTACCGTATCTGTTTTACTTTCACGATGAGACTTCGCTTTTTCTAAAAGTGAAAGCTGTATGTCTTCAAGCATTTCTGGTATGACAGATTCCAGTTTGCCAAATGGAACACTTTCTTTCAACCCTGAGTCGCGTCTAACAAGGACAGCTTCTCCTCTTTCAATATCTTTAGGACCTATTTCAAGACGCAAAGGGATGCCGCGCATTTCGCATTCATTAAACTTGAACCCTGGAGACTTATCACTCGCATCTACGGAGGTCCTGCAGACATGTTTCATGCTCTCTTTCAGTTCAAATGCGGTGTCAAGCACTCGCTCCTTATGCTGTGCGACAGGAACGATCTGCAGCTGTATTGGTGCAATGCGAGGCGGAATGACCAAACCGCGGTCATCGCCATGAACCATGATTAGTGCTCCGATAAGACGAGTCGTGATGCCCCATGATGTCTGGTGAACATGCTGCATTTTCCCGTTCTTATCTGTAAACTGAATGCCGAACGCTTCAGCAAAACCGGTGCCTAGATGGTGCGATGTACCGGTTTGCAGTGCCTTACCGTCATGCATCAAGCTTTCGATCGTATATGTCCTTTTTGCACCGGCAAATTTCTCCTTCTCCGTCTTTTGCCCTTTCAGTACAGGAACAGCAAGGTAATCCTCGCAAACCGATGCGTACACATCAAGCATCTTAAGTGTTTCTTCTTGTGCTTCTTCCTCAGTCGCATGGCACGTGTGGCCTTCCTGCCAAAGAAATTCGAGAGAACGCAAGAACGGCCTCGTTGTTTTCTCCCACCGGACTACATTGCCCCATTGGTTATAAAGCTTTGGCAGATCGCGGTATGAATGGATGATCTTAGAATAGTGCTCACAAAATAAAACTTCGGATGTTGGGCGAACACAAAGCTTTTCAGCAAGTTCTTCTTCGCCTCCGCGGGTCACCCACGCCACCTCAGGCGCAAACCCTTCTATATGATCTTTTTCCTTTTGAAGGAGGCTTTCTGGAATAAATAGCGGCAGATAGACGTTTTCATGTCCTGTTTCTTTTATCTTTTGGTCTAGAGCTTGTTGAATGTTTTCCCAGATCGCATAGCCATACGGCCGTATAATCATCGAACCTCTTACGGATGAATAGTCAACTAAATCTGCTTTTTTTACAACATCTGTATACCACTGTTGTATACCACTGTGCAAAATCTTCATCCATTGCTGTGATTTCGGATACCATCTTTTTTTCTTTTGCCATCCTAATATTCCTCCAATCTTTAAAAAAACACAAAAAGGCCCCGTTCCCTATAAAGGGACCGAGGCCTGGTGGTACCACCCTTATTTACAGCCAAATTTGCTGTACACTTTAATTGCTAACGAAGCAAGATTGCTCCGCATGTGCCTAAACGGCAATGGACTCCAAGGGCAGGTTCAAATGCTGCTGCTAAGAAACCTTTCAGCATGCGGTTTCCTCTCTGACATAGCATCATAACATTTTACTAATCCTCTTCACTGTCTTTTGGATATTAATGTTAAGAAATACTATATATAGCGGATTGTTGAAAGTCAATATGATTTTTGTTCAGATTTATGCTTTCTTTTTTTGTATTGAAATTGCTGCCATTGAAATCGGATAAAGCAGCCTACACAAAAGCCTGTTAAGGCAACAGCTGCCGCAAGAAAAACCATACCTGAAAATATATAACCAAGAGTATTCCATCCGATGCTGAAAAAAATGACCGCGAAAACTAAACATATCACAGCAATCCATTGATTAAACTGCTGCTGATCAAAATCCTCTTGCTGATAAGCAGAGCCAGGCTTTCGTAATAATGGCTTCACTGATGCGATTATCGGATTATATTTAAACAATACACTAATTAACCCTGCTGAAAGAGGGAGAACAAGCAAAAAAGGATGTAAGAGCCATGATAAAAGGACAGAAAGAACAATAAACGCTTGATTTGCCTGAACGAGAGGCTTTGGAATGGATTTCGCAGGATATCCCACCTTTTATACCTACCTTTCCTATCGGAATTAATGGTTATTAGTAGTGTATCTCCTTTTTAATTTTTTGTGAAGGATAAAAGCATTAATTTAATACTTTAGTGAAAAAATATAGATGCATCGAAAGGAGCTGTTACAATGGGAAAAGACCGTCAGGAAAAGAAGCTCAGAGAATCTAAAAAAGTTGAATCTGACAGAGATCAAAGCTTGAAATATTCTGGTGCAACACAATTAGAAGGACCAGAAGAAGCTCGCAGACGAAACCATCAAACAGATTGAACATAAAAAAGCGCAATCTGGACTAGGTCCAACTGCGCTTTTTTGCTGCCTTCATGTATACGTGTTAAATATTTTAATTTATATTTTCATAATCATACACGGTACGTGAAAATTAACATGACTCATCCTTAAGACCATTTATATCATCATATTTTCCTTGATAAGAAGTAAGAATTCCGTTATTTAATACCGCTGTTTTCGTAAATAGTTTATTTAAGAAGTATCTGTCATGAGATACGGCAATCAGCGTTCCTTTAAATTGCTGCAGCGCACTTTCGAGTACTTCTCTTGATTCGATATCCAGATGATTTGTTGGCTCATCAAGAATCAGCAGGTTGTAATTTTGATGGACGAGCTGCGCAAATCTCAGTCTCGTTCTTTCTCCTCCGCTCAAGTCTGCTACTTTTTTAAAAACAGCATTGCCGTAAAACAAATACTTAGCTAAAAGATGGCGTGCCTCGCCCTCTTCTACCGGCACGAGATCTCTGAAAGCAGATATTACCGTGTCTTTTTCGTATCCTTCAAGTCCATTTTGCGTTAAATATCCCAAATGAACTGCTGAACCGATCTTTACTTTCCCGCTGTCAGGCGCTTCACCCAACATAATTCTAACGAGTGAAGACTTACCTGTTCCGTTATCCCCGACAATTGCAGCTTTATCTCCGAAAAATATATCAAGATCGATTCCTCTCAGAAGATGCCTGCTGCCATACGATTTTGCTACTCCCCTCATCTGAACAACATCTTTCCCGCTTCGGTTGTTAACCTCAAAGGAAAGCTGTGCTTTTTTTCGGTCAAGCACCGGCCTGCTGAGCTTTTCCATGCGGTCAAGCGCTTTTTGTATGCTAAAAGCTTTCTTGTAAAACTTTTCGTTGCCGCCTCTGTTTCCCCAATCGCGGTAGCGTTTTATCGCTTCCTTCATCTGCTTGATCTTTTTTTGCTGTTCTTTGTATTGATGGAAATCGTGAAGCAGCTGCTCCTCTTTTAGTTCTGTATACTTGGTATAATTGCCGTGGTACATCGTTAGTTCGCCGTCTTCTAGATCAAGGATTTTGTTGCACACTTTATCAAGAAAGTAACGGTCATGCGAGATGATGACTACTGATCCTTTAAACTTTTGAAGATGATCCTCTAGCCAGCTCATCGTACTTAAATCCAGGTGATTCGTCGGTTCATCCAGTAAAAGAAGGTCCGGTTCCTGCAATAGAATGGATGCTAGGCCGACTTTTGTTTTCTCTCCTCCGCTCAAACTGCTGAACTGAGCATTGCGTAAAGAAGCGAGTCCGAGTCCGGTTAGGACACCGTTGATCTTTGACTCAATCTCATATCCGCCTTTTTCCCTGAATTCTTCCTGCATGATGTAAAGCCGGTTCAGCAGCTTATCTAATCTTTCAGCATTGACTGGGTCGCTGAGCTTTTCTGTGAGTGAACTAATGTTTTGATCAAGGACAGATAGCTCTCGAAAAGATGCTTTTAACAAATCGATTACGGTTGTTCCGGCTTCTGTTTCTGGCATCTGCTCTAAATAGCCAATTTTAGCGTCTTTCATGATATGAATGACACCGGTGTCGCAGTGTTCTAATCCTGAAATAAGCTTGAAAATGGTCGTCTTTCCTGTCCCATTACGGCCAACGAGCCCGATACGGTCCTTTTCATGAATCTCAAAATTCAAGTTTGTAAAAATGGCATTTCCGCCATATGTTTTTGTAATGTTATTTACTGCGCAAACGATCATGAGTAAACACTCCTTTAGATTGTGGTGTTACCCATCACATATATTCTGATGTGAAAATCATATAGCTGATAACTGAACAAAAAAAAACCATGAGCAAGCAAGCCTGCCCATGGTTCTCCAAAATGATAAGGATGGGTAAGGAAATACTTAGCGGTGACATGCGTTAATTATGTTGAAAATGGACAGACTTCTCCCGTCTTGGCCCATTACATATGTAATGGAACGGATCTCAGCTGCAAACCATTTCACCATAAAACGCACACCTGTAAGCATTCTCTTACACCTCCTTCTGTAATATTAAAAATTCAGACAATACCGTCATCCATTATTATACAATCAGTTTGGTTGACCTGCAATATGTTTATGCAATAACTTTCGTGTTTTTAAAGAATGCAAGTGTCTGGTGTTCCTCTGCTTCATCTCCAAACAAACCGAGAAGCTTATAAAGCTGAACAGCGAATTCCACATAAGCGCTGCCAACAGCTGTCAAAATATGATTATCATATACAACATCATCTTCTGATTGTAAAGTCCAGTTAAAAAGGTGTCCGGCTGTTTTGTCATCAGAGTTAATGGATGTTGTATAAGCATTACCTTCAAGGATGCCTGCTGCTGCAAGATGGACCGGCCCTCCGCATATCGCTGCAATGAGCTTGTCTTGTCTATTAAATTCACGTATAAGCTCATGAAGAGCTGAGTTATTTAACAATGCTTCATGGCGCCCTCCTGGTATGATCAGTGCATCATAGTCAGCTGGCGCCACCTGGCTGATTTTTACATGTGGTACGGTCTGAAAACCTCCTGCCCCCGTCACAAATGAAGTATCTTCTTTGTCAGTAAACATATGAACCTCGGCTTTGCCTTTTAAGAACAGCCCGACAAGCATCACCTCGAATTCGGCATATGAATCATAAATCAGCATCAGTGCTTTCATACAATACCTCCATGTTTATTAGCATTTTATAGGCGGTTAACGGCGTTTTCTCGAAGATTTTGTCTGCTGGTTCATTCACTTTAAACAATCCATTTCCTTTGAAAAAAGGAGCAAAAACCTTCAACAGCCGCAAACCACAGTATAATTTACCTTAAAATCCCATTCTTTCTTGAGGATAACCTAAATACCATGGTATAACAAGATTAGTAATTCTTAACTATTTTTTTGGAGGGCATCATAATGGCTTTTTATTTTTTCCTTTACTGGCACTTTTTTGTCATGGTGATGCTCGTTATGCTGCTTAGCGGATTGACAGCAGCTTTTTTTCCGCGTGTTCATATCCTCAAAATCGCTGCAGCAAGCGCCATATCAGGTATCTTATATGCTGTGATATATGATGTTATTGAATTATCATTCTATCCTGCAGTGATGAATATTGTCTTTTCCTTACTTTCAACAGGAATAATAAAATACAATCATTTTCTTAGGAAAACAGCTGAAGAAATTGAGGCGAAAGACAGGTAGGTTTAGAAATTTTATAAAAAGAGAAAAACCGGTCAATTTGAACTGCACCCTAAATTTCAGAAAATTTGGTGCAGTTCATTTCAACCGGTTTACCTTGCTCCTATTATCTTCTATACCCACGCACTCAGCAGCTTTAGAAAACTCCGCTTAAACCGTTCTGCCAGCAAAATTCCGCACCTTAACACTTCTTAACCATGGACAAAACAAAAAGTTTAACCGTGCCTCTTCACTATTGACTTAAGCATCTTCAAAATAATCTTTGTAATAGCCCCCAGCTTTGCCTGTGTTATCGATCACAAAGTAAAATTCCTCTGTCTCGTTTTTCACCTCATACATCTTACCTTCTGTAAGTGCACGGTTCACCATATATTTCTCTGCATTCGTATGTACACATTTTACGGTTTTCATAGTAGCTTTTTCGTTCCATGTTAAATGATTCATATCCATATCACTCCTTAATTTATCTATGGAATATCATATCTCAAATTATGCAGGTTTAAAAGAATGTGATAATAATTGCAAATTACAGCTATTCTATTTCTGTTAAAAGTTGCACTTTGCAATCAAAGCTACATATTGCAGCAGTTGTAAGATGCAACTATCGTTAATGTTATTTTGGTTGCAAGTTGCAACTGTGTGAGGAAAGAAAAAAAATTAAGTACCGCGCATCTTTTTTGAGAGCTGGATAATTGATCTGATGATCGTTTCTTCCTCGAATTCATTCATACCGTTTAATGTTTGTACAATTCTATTTTCTACGTTCTTTATAACAGATTCCAGCTCACTTCTGCCCTTTTCAGTTAAAAAAAGCTGAAGTATTCTTCGGTCTTGTCTGTTTGGAAGCCTCCTGAGAAATCCGCTTTTTTCTAAAGTTTGCACCTGCCTGCTGAAGGTTGTCAGGTCTGTAGTGAGTTTGTTTGCCATCTCCTTGATCGACAAGCCCTCATGGAGATAGGCTTCATACAGAATTTTGTATAATACCTCCGTTAAATTCAAACTGCTTCTTTTCAGTTCTTCTTTTAAAAGACGCTGATAGTCCTGGAGCAGCTTCTCCATAACAGAATGAACACTTTCCATGATGAACACCTCCAGTTCTATCATAGAGTCAATGTTCCGAAAAATGCAACAATTAGAATCTGATCCTCCCCCTTTATTTAGTCAGCATACTAAAGAAAAAAAGAGCCCCCAGCAAAATGCTGAGGGCTGTTTCATTTTATTTATCCTTCTAGCAAAAGTGTTTCTGGATCTTCGAGAAGATCCTTCACTTTTACAAGGAAGCTTACAGCTTCTTTTCCATCAACGATACGGTGATCGTAAGAAAGAGCGATATACATCATCGGTCGGTTTTCCATAGTGTGCTGGTCAATTGCAACCGGTCTCCACTGGATTTTATGCATACCTAGAATACCAACTTGCTTGCCGTTTAGAATCGGTGTTGACATTAGGGATCCAAACGTCCCCCCGTTAGTGATCGTGAACGTACCGCCTTGCAGGTCTTCAAGCGTCAGCTTTTTCGTCTGCGCTTTTTGTGCAAGGTTCCCGATCTCTCTTTCAATGCCAGCAAAACCGAGTTTGTCTGCATCACGGATGATCGGTACAACAAGACCTTCTTCCGCTCCAACAGCAATACCGATATCATAGAATTTTTTCAATGTGATCTCGTCACCGTTGATTTCAGCGTTCAGCAGAGGGAACTCCTTCAATGCACCGATTACCGCTTTTGTGAAGAATGACATAAAGCCAAGCTTTACTCCGTTCTTTTTGAAGAAAGCGTCCTTTCTTCTGCTTCTTACATCATTGATCGCAGTCATATCGACTTCATTGAAAGTCGTCAGCATCGCTGCGTTTTGCTGTACCTCTACAAGTCTTTTCGCGATCGTCTGACGGCGGCGTGACATTTTCATTGTTTCAGTCGGACGTCCTGCATCCGGGCCTGAAGGAGCCGCTTTTTCAGCAGCCGGCTGTTTTGGTGCTGTCTGTTGTTTTGGTGTTTCCTTAGGCGCTTCATTGTGACGTTTAACATCTTCAGAACGGACACGGCCAAGCGGATCTCTTGCTTGCACTTCATTCAAGTCGATGCCCTTTTCGCGTGCTAGTTTTCGAGCTGCAGGCGATGCGATAATACGTTCGCTGCCAGAATCCTGTTTAGGAACTTCTGTTTTTTCCGCCGCAGCAGGAGCCTCATTTTCTTTTGGTTTTTCTTCTGCTGCCGGTTCTTTCACTTCTGAAGAAGCTGTGTCTGCAGAGCCTTCTCCGTCCTGAAGCACGGCGATGATTTCACCAACTGAAACAGTATCGCCTGGCTGAGCCTTGATTTCCTGAAGGACACCGTCTTGTTCAGCGCTGATTTCAATGTTTACTTTGTCTGTTTCCAGCTCAACAAGGTCTTCTCCTTTTTGAACACGGTCACCAACATTTTTCAGCCACTGTGAAATCGTTCCTTCTGAGATGGATTCTGCTAACTCTGGTACTTTAACTTCGAACATGGTCGTGTCCCCCTTTGGATTCTTCAGGTTTTTCAAGTGCGATTGCTACGATGCGTTCCTGTTCTTGTTTATGGATATCAGGTTCTCCGCCAGACGGGCTTGATCTGTCAGGGCGTCCGATATAAGACACGAGCACGCCTTCAGGGACAAGATCCCAAAGTCTTGGCTCCATAAATGTCCATGGTCCCATGTTCTGAGGCTCTTCCTGTACCCAGCATACTTCTTCTACGTTTGGATATTCGTTCAGGATTTTTTTGATTTCTGCATACGGGAACGGATAAAGCTGTTCAACACGTACGACCTGGAGATGACTAGTATCTTCACCAGATTGGCTGATGGCCACATCTAAATCAACTCCCACTTTTCCGGAGCTCATCACCATTTTAGTAACCTTCTCTTTTTCCTTCACATCAAGAGCGGCATAGGCTGTCTTAAACGTTCCTTCTGCAAATTCTGCAGGTGATGAGGATACTTTTGGATGGCGCAAAAGGCTTTTCGGCGTCATAACTACAAGCGGTCTGATCTCATCATGTTCAAGAAGTTTTGCCTGCCGGCGAAGCAAGTGGAAATACTGTGCCGCGCTTGTCACGTTGGCTACAGTCCAGTTATTCTCAGCCGAAAGCTGAAGGAAACGCTCAAGCCTTGCACTAGAATGTTCAGGCCCCTGTCCCTCGTATCCATGCGGAAGAAGAAGGACTAGTCCAGACTTCTGGCCCCATTTCGCTCTGCCCGCAGAAACGAACTGGTCGAATAATACTTGTGCAGCGTTAGCAAAGTCCCCATACTGCGCTTCCCATAAAACAAGAGTCTCAGGTGCAAACACGTTATATCCATACTCAAATCCGACAACCGCAGCTTCAGAAAGAGGACTGTTGAAAAGTGCGAAAGATGCTAGATTCCCGCTAAGTTTATGAAGCGGTGAATATTTTTCCCCTGTCTTGCTGTCCTTGAGAACAAGGTGGCGCTGTGAGAACGTACCGCGTTCAGAATCCTGTCCAGTCAAGCGGATCGGAGTGCCGTCTTTTAGGATAGCAGCGAATGCGAGTGCTTCAGCCGTTCCCCAATCAAGACCTTTACCATCTGTAAATGCATCCCGGCGTCGTTCCAGAATCTTTTGAAGCTTCGGATAAACAGTGAAATTTTCTGGCCAAGACAGCATATCTTCTGTAATTGCAGCTAAATCTTCCTCAGAAACGGCTGTGTCGACAGGCGGGAAGTCTTTGGAAAGCTGTTCCGGAAGCACCGTATCTTCAAGCTCAAACTTCTCTTTTCTGTCTTTGACTTTGTCGTATTCCTTTTGGTGTTTTTCAAGCACTTCTTTTTCGAAGCGTTCAGTCTCTTCTTTTGTAACGAGACCAGCTTCAACGAGCTTATCTGCATAAATCTGCTTTACGTTCGGATATTTATTGATGAGTGTATAAAGAGCAGGCTGTGTGCCCATCGGATCGTCCATCTCGTTATGTCCATAGCGTCTGTAGCCAATCAAATCGATCAGTACGTCCTTATTGAATGTTTTTCTATATTCACACGCAAAATACACTGCATCGAGACAGGCTTCCGGATCGTCTGCGTTGACATGAATGACAGGGATTTCATAACCCTTTGCCAAATCACTCGCATATCTAGTAGACCGTGAGTCGCTGCTGTCAGTCGTAAATCCGATCAGGTTATTCGCGATGATATGAATCGTTCCGCCAGTATGGTAGCCTTTCAAACCAGAAATGTTTAATGTCTCTGCCACAACGCCTTCACCAGGAAATGCAGCATCACCATGAATCAGTACGGCGAGTGCCTTGTTTGTGTCCTGAGCAGGATAGCCCGCTTTTGTACGGTCATCCTGAGCTGCTCTTGCATATCCTTCTACAACAGGATCAACAAACTCAAGATGAGACGGGTTATTGGCAAGATGAACACGGATTTGTTTTTGATTTTCTTCCGTTATCACACGGTTTGCACCAAGGTGGTACTTTACATCGCCAGTCCACCCGAAGTTGATTCCGCGTGAGCCTTCTGAAGGGAAAAGCTCTTTGTTTGGAGAATGATGAAATTCAGAAAAAATAAGTTCGAGCGGCTTTCCGAGTACGTGAGCAAGCACGCTGAGACGTCCGCGGTGAGCCATGCCGATCATGACATGTTCGACATTGTCGACCGCACTTTCTCTTACGGCTTCATCAAGCATCGGAACGAGCATGTCAACACCCTCGATCGAGAAGCGTTTCTGCCCGACAAATGTTTTATGAAGGAATTTTTCAAATCCGTCCACTTCTGTCAGTCGATAAAGAAGCTGCTGCTTTTCGGCCGCAGAACGTTTTTGGAAAACCTTTCCTTTTTCCGCCATGTCAAAGAGCCATTCACGCTCCTCTTCCTGGTGGACATGGCTGAATTCATATGCGATTGAACGCGTGTACGCCTTTTTCAGACGCTGGATTGCATCCCATGCTGTTGCATCAGCAGCAGGCGCTTTAGTCCATACAAGACGGGCTGGAATGGATTCCAGGTCCTGTTGTGTAAGACCGTATTCTTTCAAATCGATGTAGTGTTCATCTTTCGGAAAGTCTCCGACAGGATAAATGTCTGCCGCAAGATGTCCGTACGTGCGGATGTTTTCGATCAGCTTCATTGTCTGCACAAGCTTGTATGGATCTATTCCGCCTGCTGCAATTACGTGCTGTTCTTCCGCACCTGATGTTTCTAATGGAGGCCCCCACTGTTCGAAGCTTTCAATCAGTGACTGGTCTACAGAATCAGGGTCTTGCTGGTACTGCTCATACATGTCCAAAACGTAGGCAAGGTTTGGCCCATCCAGCTGTTTCCAGGGATTTCCTTGTTTTGGATGTTGTGTCATGGTACTTTCCCTCCTGCACTTCTCTCTGTAAATGGTGCGTTTAATTCTCAACATATCCATATTTCAACAAAAATCGATAGCTTTTTTATACTATCTTTCCCCTTATTAAAACGCTACCAAACTCATTTGTAAAGGGTTTCAAATCATTAAAATAAAAAAAGCGGGATTTCCCGCTTTTAAAATTTATTGAAAAATGAATTATCAGACAGTAATTTTGCCGTTTCTAAGACACCTTTGCAGCTTTTTCTTTATTCAGTTTTTTCAGCCGAGTGTGTTTAGTGATTCTTGATACGCTGAAAATAAACAATGCTGTCCAAATCAATGTGAACGCGACCGCGTGAGTATGTGAAAAGGACTCATGATATAGAAGAACACCTAATATAAGCATCAATGACGGCGCGATATACTGCATAAATCCAATCATAGTGAGTGAGATCTTCCTTGCCGCCTGAGCAAAGCATAAAAGCGGAACAGCGGTGACGATCCCGGCTCCCAAAAGAAGGATAAATGATGATGCAGATCCGCCCATTACAGGCTGATCACCATTTACGGCGTTAAATATTGCATAAAGCAACGCAAAAGGTGCGACAAGCATTGTTTCGTACGCGAGTCCTAGAACAGAATCATAATTCGCCATTTTTTTAGCCAGTCCGTACACGCCAAAAGAGATCGCAAGCGAGAGCGAAACCCAAGGAAAGGAACCGAACTGATAGGTTAGAAACAAGACACCAGCTCCTGCTAGGATGAAGGATATGATCTGCCACATATCCAGCTTTTCTTTTAAAACGATAACTCCTAATAAAACACTCACAAGAGGATTGATATAATAACCTAGACTTGCCTGCACAACATGGTCAGTGTTGACGGCCCAAATATAGATAAGCCAATTAGCACTGATCAGGACAGACGCGGCAAAAACATAAAGAAAATTTTTTTTGCTGCTGAACAGTTCACTCATTCCTGCAGTAAACTGCCTCCATCTTCCCGTGATGGCAATAACAGACATCATAAACATGAAAGACCAAATGATTCTGTGCGCAAGAATTTCTCCTGACCCGACATGCTGGAGAGGTTTCCAGTACAGCGGCAGAAAACCCCAGATGATATAAGCTAATGCCGCATACCATATACCGCTGAGTGGGCTGATTTTGTTCATACGTTCCCCGTTTCTTACAGGCTTAAGACCTGCACTGAGATTAGATTAGTATGATTATATATCGTGTGCAGGAGTTAAGAACAGTTTATTGCTCGCAGCAAAAAAGGGGATGTCAGACGGGGATATCGAAGACACAGTGGAGTTTACTTAAATTTTTGTGACAGCTGGAGTTGATAACCCCCAGCACAAACATAGGACGCAAAATTCAGCTGATCAGCATAAGTACTTGAAAGTGTAAAAATTATTTCTTCCTCCCGTTTTTTGTTATACTTAACATATGAAAATCAGGTGGTGAATTTAAAATGAAAACACACGTTTATACCCGCCGCGAAGAGGTCGCCAACGCCATCACTCATGGACTTGGAGTGCTTCTGAGTGTGGCCGTCCTGTCCATCCTGCTTGTCTTTGCGGTCTGGAAAGGAACAGCGGTTCATATTGTCAGTTTCACTGTATTCGGCACAACGATGTTCATGCTGTATACAGCTTCTACTCTCGTACACAGCTTTCCAGAAGGTAAAGTGAAAGATTTGTTTGAGATCATGGACCACTCTGCAATTTATCTTTTTATCGCCGGAACCTATACACCGCTAGTTCTTATCGTTGTTGGCGGTGCCCTTGGCTGGACACTGTTTGGTGTTGTATGGGGGATCGCACTTTTCGGAGTCGTGTTTAAAATATTTTTCACAAAAAGGTTTGTGATTCTGTCGACTCTCGGTTATGTAGCCATGGGATGGATGATAGTTTTTGCTTTTAACGATGTAGTAGCGAACATGCCAGCTGCAGGACTGCAGCTTCTTATCGCAGGCGGCATCCTTTATACAGCAGGCAGCATCTTTTATGTTTGGCGAAGCTTTCCATTTCATCATGCAGTTTGGCATGTGTTTGTGCTTGCAGGCAGTGTCCTTCATTTTCTGATGATGTTCTATGTACTGCCTTCTGCATAAAAAAGCCCATCCTCTGGGCTTTTTTATTCTTCTACATCCAGATAATCGCGCATTTTTTTCACATAACGCTTTAACCGGAATAAGATTTCTGCCTGCATCTTTTTGTGTGAGAACGCCTCTTTTACCGCTTTGACGGATACAAAGACACCGAACGGGGTGACTGTTACAGGCACTGTTCCTTTAAAAAGCGTCTCACCGCTGTTTTTATCTACGACTTCAGTTTCCACTAAAGCAATTTTCTCTTCTGGTTTTTCACCTTTCGCTACCTTCTCTGTATAAAAAATATACTGAATCCCCATCTTTTCAACTCCGATGTTTTTCTGTGTTATAATGCATTTTATCAAAAGACACTGAAAGCAGGACACTACATGCAGCAAACATCAGGCTATTCAGCCAAAATGAAGCAATTCATCAAGATCGTCATTCCGGTTCTCATCACACAGCTCGGCCTTTATGCGATGAATTTTTTTGATATCGCCATGTCCGGAAGAGCGGGGGCTGAACAGCTGGCTGGTGTGGCCATCGGTTCAAGCTTATGGGTGCCGGTCTTTACCGGCTTAAACGGCATCCTCATGGCACTGACACCGATTGTTTCCCAGCTTACAGGAGCCGGCCGGAAAAAAGACGTGCCTTATTCAGTCATTCAAGCGTTTTATTTGTCTGTCATCATTGTAATCATCATCCTTGGTGCCGGATCTGTCTTGTTAAACCCCATACTCGATTTTATGAAGCTTGAAGAAGATGTACAAAATGTGGCTTACGGCTATCTGGCTGCTCTGTCTATAGGCATACTTCCTTTATTTGTTTATGGGGCAGCTCGTTCCTACATTGATGCGCTCGGACAGACAAGAATTACTATGTTTATTACCCTTATAGCACTGCCGATAAATGCTTTTTTAAATTATCTTTTTATCTTCGGTAAATTCGGTTTTCCTGAGATGGGCGGAATTGGGGCTGGAGTGGCCACAGCCATCACATACTATGTAATTTGCGGCCTGTCATTGTATTTCATTTACAAGATCGAGCCGTTCAGGAGCTACCGTATCTTTTCAAGATTTCCAAAACCGTCTTTTTCCGCTTGGAGAACACAGCTGAAAATCGGTGTGCCGATCGGTTTTTCAATCTTTTTTGAAGTAAGCATATTTGCAGCGGTCACTCTTCTGATGAGCCGGTTTGATACGGTTACGATCGCTGCTCATCAGTCAGCACTGAACTTTGCATCTTTTTTATATATGCTCCCGCTGAGCATTTCCTTTGCTTTAACGATCGCCATTGGTTTTGAAGTCGGTGCCAAACGATTTATGGATGCCGTTCAATACAGCTATATTGGAATCATGATCGCCGTCGCGTTCGCCCTCTTCCTCTCAGCTGTGCTTCTCGTTTTTGACAGCCAGGTCGCGGGAATTTATTCTGATCAGAAGGAAGTGGTAGAGATGACAAAATCTTTCCTTCTTTATGCTGTGTTTTTTCAACTTGCCGACGCAGTCGGGGCACCTATTCAAGGTGCGCTGCGCGGTTATAAAGATGTGAACGTCACCTTCATGCTTTCCTTTATCTCTTACTGGGTCCTTGGGCTGCCAGTCGGCTATTATCTTGCAAACTATACATCTATGGGAGCTTATGGATACTGGGTCGGCCTTATCTCAGGATTAACTGCCGGAGCGGTCATCCTTTTCATGAGAATGAGATATATCCAAAAACGTCAATTCACACAGCAAAATATATAATAAAGCAAAAAGCAAGCCAGGCTATAAGCCCAGGCTTGCTTTTTCATTTATTTAAAAAGATTAATAAACTCTCCATACCCTTCCTTCTCGAGTTCACTCACAGGAATGAACCTGAGTGCAGCAGAATTGATGCAATAACGAAGTCCCCCTTTGTCTCTCGGACCGTCAGGGAACACATGTCCAAGGTGTGAATCGGCTTCGGCACTCCTCACCTCTGTACGGATCATGTTATGAGACAGATCTTCCTTTTCTTTCACCCCTGCACTGCGTATCGGCTTAGTGAAACTCGGCCAGCCGCAGCCGCTGTCATACTTGTCAAGAGATGAAAATAAAGGTGCGCCCGAGATGACATCCACATAGATGCCTTCTTCTTTATGGTTCCAGAATTCATTTTGAAACGGCGGCTCTGTCGCATCGTTCTGTGTGACATTATACTGCATCGGCGAGAGCTGTTTTTTTGCTTCTTCTATATCGCGGTTAGAACTCCAATTTTCCTTGATAAAGCGGGCACGGCCAGAGCCTTCTTTATAACGGTTATAATGGAACGGATTTTTCTTATGGTAGCTTTGATGGTATTCCTCAGCTTCATAAAATGGCTTAGCCGCAAGAATATCTGTGACGATCGGCTTTGCAAAGCGTCCGCTCTGTTCAAGTTCCAGTTTTGATTTTTCAGCAGCGGCTTTTTGCTCTTCGCTATGATAAAAGATCGCGGTGCGGTACGAATCACCGCGGTCATGAAACTGTCCGCCTGGGTCTGTCGGATCAATTTGCTGCCAAAAGATATTCAGCAGTTTTTCATACGGAAAAACAACTGGATCAAACGTGATCTGAACCGCTTCATAATGGCCGGTCGTTTCTGAGCATACTTCCTTGTACGTCGGATTCTCTGTATGTCCTCCTGTATAGCCTGATACAACTCGCTCAATGCCGGGATATTCCTCAAACGGCGATACCATGCACCAGAAGCAGCCGCCTGCAAACGTAGCTTTTTCAAGACTTTGACTCATGAAGCATCCCATCCTTTATCTTTTTTATAATCATAAGCGAAGGAAACCAAGAAATCGAACATTTCACATTGAATGAACTTGCGGCAAACAGTATTTGCAGACCAGCGAATAAAATTCCCTCTTTCTTTTACACCCGTTCCCGCATCACATCAGCCATGATATAATGTCAGGCATAACGGTGTACGTCCATCAGGAAGAGGTTTTTATTATGCGATTTTTCACTGTAATGCTGCAGGTTGCGTTTCTGTATGTATTCAGTCTGGCTGGCAGCATGATTTCAAAATTTCTGCACCTTCCCTTGCCCGGCAGTCTAGTAGGGATGGCGCTTCTTTTTGTCATGCTCTCAGCAGGAATTATACGGGAGCAATACGTTTCTGAAGGCTGCAGGTTCTTGCTTCGTTATTTGCCGCTCTTTTTTATTCCTATCACAGTTGGGGTAATTAAGTATCCTTTTCTTTTGTCTCTGTCCGGACTTAAGATCGCAGCTGTTATTTTTGTATCAACAGCCATCATGATCAGTTTTTCTGGCCTTATTGTACTTATCTTCAGAAAGGAATCATCTCAAAATGGATGAGTTGTTTTTTCTTTTCCTGACCGTTGCTGTTTTTTCACTCTCAAGCCTCTTATATAATAAGAAACGTATTCCGCTTTTCATTCCTGTGCTCACATCTACTTTCTTCATTGGTGCAATTCTCATCACACTTTCAGTTCCTTATGAACAGTACTTTAACGGCGCTCATTGGATCAGCGAACTGCTTGGACCGTCTATCGTAGCGCTGGCATACCCTCTGTATACTTACAGATCGCTTTTATATAGAAACTGGCTCAGCATACTATCAGGTGTATTCGCCGGTTTTTTTATCGGCTTTTTCAGTGTGCATGCTGCTTCTGCCCTTTTTTCTTTCAGTGATTTGATGACAAGATCGCTGTATCCCAAATCAGTCACAACACCTGTCGCGATGGAAATCGCTTCAGCAACAAATGGATCTCCTGAGTTAGCTTCTCTGTTCGTGGTTATCACCGGAATAATAGGGGCTGTTATTTCTCCTGTTTTATTCCGCTTGTTCAACATCTCCTCCCCCTCATCCCGCGGGATCTCGCTAGGGTCATCAGCACATGCGATCGGAACGTCAAAGGCGGCTGAGTACGGAGAGGAAACTGCAGCTTATAGTTCAGTAGCTATGGCTTTGAGCTGCGTTGTAGCTTCCGTGTTCATTCATCTATGGGTGAAGTGATTACACTGCTAAAAAAAGCGTGTTAAAAGCAATAAACTGCTTTTAATACGCTTTTTCAAAATTATTGGGCGGTGTACCCTCCGTCAATCACAACAGCTTGCCCCGTAACGCCTTTAGCATGATCACTTGATAGGAATAGGGCGTATTGTGCGATTTCATCTACTGTCAGCAGCCGTTTTTGCGGAACAAGAGGATAAATCACTTCTTCAAGCACCTTTTCGAGCGGAACATTTCTTGTCTTCGCTAGATCTTGCAGCTGGTTTCTTACTAGCGGAGTATCGACATATCCAGGGCAGATGGCATTTGCCGTAATTCCATGCTCTGCTCCTTCAAGAGCTGTAACCTTCGTCAGTCCTATCACCCCATGCTTAGCGCTGTTATAAGCTGCTTTGCCGGCAAACCCGATCAGTCCGTTTATGGAGGACATGTTCAATATACGGCCAAATTTCTGATTTTTAAAAACGGGAAATGCGTGTTTGGTAGCCATAAATGGTGCAGTAAGCATAATCTTGATGAGCAGCTCGAACTTTTCAGTCGGGAATTCTTCAAGCGGCGATACATGCTGCATACCTGCATTATTGATCAAGACATCAAGTCTTCCGTATTGCTTGACCGTCTTTTCGATCATCTGCTTCGTGTCTTGTTCGCTCGTTACATCAGCTTTGATCCCAAGCGCGTCATGACCTTCACTTTTCAGTTTTTCTTCCGCTTCTTTTACACCCTCTTCATTGATATCTGTTACTACCACTTTAGCGCCCTGCTGAGCGAATGTCTCTCCAATTTCAAAACCAATTCCGCGTGCAGCGCCTGTGATCAGGACGATTTTATCTTGTACCATCTTCATTTCCTCCTTCATTAATAGATCCCAAGGTTGCCAAGCACTAATGCTGCAGCAAGTGCAATCGTAGGAATCACAAGTGCTACGACGGCAACATCTAAATACGATTCTTTATGAGTAAGACCCGTTACAGCGAGCAGTGTAAGCAACGCTCCGTTATGTGGAAGTATTGAAGCCCCAGATGCGATGGCAGCAATCCGATGAAATGCTTCAGGACTGATTCCGCTAGACTGTGCGATCGAATAATACTTTTGACCAAGCGCTTCGAGCGCGATTCCCATCCCTCCCGAAGCGGATCCGGTAATGCCAGCCAATATATCTACTGCGATCGCTTCAGATATTAGCGGGTTTCCTTTAATCCCAAGGATCCATCCTGTCAGCACAGCAAACGCCGGAACTGCCGTTACGACAGCTCCGAACCCAACAGCAGCACTCGTGTTTAAAATGGCCATGACCGAACCTGCCGCACCGTCGTTAATCGATTTTACAAATTTTTTATAATGCTGCCAATTAAGCACAAGAATGAGAAGAATACCAGCCAAAAGTGAGGTTAGGATGTTCCACTTAAGAGCGTTCAGCGTGACGACTACCACGACAAGCGGAAGAAATGATAGGTATGGATTTGGAAGGCTTTCTGGATCAACATCTTCCACCTTGTGTCCTTTGTCCGGTTCGCTGTATTCTTCTCCTCCTGCCGTAAGCCTGGTTTCTCTCCATTTTAAATAAAAATAGCCGCCGACAGCCATGATAAGCGCCGCTGTTATACCCATAATCGGTCCAGCACCGGGTGATGTTTTAAAATAATCGATTGGAATCAAGTTTTGGATTTGCGGAGTGCCAGGAAGCGAAGTCATCGTGAACGTGAAGGCGCCCAGGGTAATCGCTCCTGGAATCAGTCTTCTCGAGATGTTCGCTTCACGGAAAAGTGCGATCGCCAGCGGATACATCGCAAAAACGACGACAAAGAGGCTGACCCCTCCATATGTAAGGACTGCCGCTCCTGCAATTACACCTAGAAGAGCCCTTTTAGTCCCGATCCAGTTCGTCAGCTTGAATGCAACAGACCTTGCTGAACCTGTATCCTCCATCAATTTTCCGAATACAGCCCCGAATAAAAAAACGGGAAACCATTTCAGAACAAAATCAACGAGTCCTTTCATATACGTTTCTGTATACGCCGGGAGAAGATCGAGACCGCCGAACATCGCCACGATTGCAGCGCACAATGGGGCGATCCAAATGATTGACCAGCCTAGATAAGCAAAAATCATGAGCAATAAGAGACCAAGAAAAATTCCTGTCATGTTTTTCTCCTTAACTGAATGTGGTGTTTAATGGAAATCTTTTTTATGTTTTACTGAACACATTGATTTCATGCAAATAAAACTTGGCTGACGCCAGTCTTTTAGTCATGCTTAACCGCGATCGTTCTATTTAGTTAAATGACGTGGAACTCCTCAATCTTAAGAAGTTCTATTTCATACAAAAAAAGCTTTTAACCGACATTTCATCGGTTAAAAGCTGTTATGCTGTCTGTTTGTTTGATGATTCTTCAATTGCAGGTTTGCGATAAAGCACGTAATAAAGGCCAGCCAGGACAAGAGCTCCTCCGATCCATTGAAACCATTGCAAATGTTCCGAAAGAAGAATGTAAGCCAGGATGCTTGCTCCAACCGGCTCACCTAGTATAGCAATTGATATAGCTGTTGCCGATATGTATTTCAGCAGCCAGTTAAACAGGACATGGCCGAAAACAGTCGGGATAACAGCAAGAAGAATAAAGATCTTCCAGTCATTTTCACTGTATCCTGTCATCGGAATCCCGGCAGCTAGATTATATAACGCAAATACAGCAGAAGCTGAAATGAATACAATATAGCTGTATAAAAAAGAAGGGATATCTCTCATCAGCTTTTGACCGAGAAGCATATGGATGGCAACAACCACTGTGCCAAGAACGGAAAGTGCATCACCAAGAAGGTTTTCTTTTGAAACACCGATATCACCCCATCCGATCATGACCGCACCGATGATGGCGATGATCATCCCATAGACGGATTGCAATTCTGTTTTTTCTTTAAATAGAAAATAAGCCCCGGCCATGACAAATACAGGCTGCAATGACAGGAGGATGGTAGAGCTGGCAACTGTGGTCAGCTTTAACGAACCCATCCAGAAAAGAAAATGAAGCGCTAGAAATACTCCTGATAAAAATAAGTAGCCGTATTGACGGAATGTAATCTTCACCATCGAACGGAAATGTTTAAACAAGAAAGGAGTCATCAGCAGCAAGGTAAACAGCAGCCTGTACATTCCCTGAACAGAAACTGGAGCATCAGACCATTTTATGAATATAGACGAAAATGAAACAGCCACGATTCCGACCACTAACGGAAACACTACAGGTATGGGGCTTGATGTTTTTTGCATCATCTTACACCTGACAAGAAAGCCGATACCCTTCGGCTGTTTCCTTTACCGCTGTGATCAGCCGCTGCATCTCACCCTTAATTATTGTGACGCCGTTTATATAGTAAAAGGTGACTTTTCTTTCTTCATCGCTCCATTTGTTATCCATAGCGTACAAAAACACCTTTTTTTCTTCAGCTATAGCGATACCCAATTCAGTATGCGTTCCTTTGCCGCCAGGAAGGAGGATAACGATGATGTCTGCATCTTTTATTCCGCGCACTTCCGCTTCTCCAATCGCACAAAGCTGCTCTTCATCAGTTGTTTTATCATTTTGTGTCCAGTCATACGTCTGCCTGAGCCCTTCATGCATTAATGTACCCGCAAGTTTTCTCACAGTCTCTATATTTTGAAAACCTGAACCAATATAAAATGTTGTTGTCATGTTGTGCCCCTGTCTTTTTTGTTTAGAAGCATTTCCTAAACATTATCTCTCTTTCAAATAAACATGTCCATAAAGAAAATACAGCCTTATTTTAAAGGCTGAAGTGACCTTTTCAGCGATCAAGCAATTCACTATAGCCAAGCTCGTACAGAGCAACCGCTATCGCCTGATATCCTCTCGAATTAGGGTGGATGCTGTCCCACCAGAGCAAATCTTTTTCGCGTCCAAGAAAAGCACTGTATAAATCTGCAATTTTAACGTTTGGAAAACGGCAGAAGCTTTCAAGATGCTCATTGAACAATCCCACCCATTTTACCGCACTCTGAACCTCTGAGTATGGATTGTACAGATTGCAGATTCGGACGATATACGGCTTTTTATGTTTTTCTTTCTCTTCCGCGATTGCACATAAAAGCTTTGTCATGTTTTCTTTGCATCTGACAAGGGCCTCGAATAAAGCATCCTCCTCATAAGTTTTGAAAAAAACTTTAGCAGCTTGAATTAAATCGTTTCCCCCAGCTGTTATCGTGATGATATCCGAACGGAGAACTCTTTTAAACACCTCTTTTTTCATTACCTTCCTTAAAATCTCCTCAGTCGTGTCACCTGAATGAGCGAAGTTCCTGGTTTTCAGCCTAACCCCAAGCGCTATCTCGGTAAACTCTTCGAATCGCGGCACATAGCCTTTATAGTGCAGACTTGCAGAACCTACACCTACTGTAATCGAGTCTCCTAATGCAGTATAACGCAGCTTGTTTTTCTTCGTGTTAGTGTTGTTATCCATCGTGACTTCCCTTTCTTATTCCGCCTTTTATATCTATATGAAAACGGAAGAAAAAGAGGCAATAATTTTCGCTAATTGGACGGCTTCCCTATGCCATTTGTCCATATGTGACATATGATATAGAGAAGTTTAATCGAGGTGATACAGTGTCAAACCGCAATAAAGACAGAAACTATCCTTATGGAGGCTACGATCCGTTTAAGACTCCATCAGCCAAACTGTTCGCTCAAAGTGTACCAGCGGATCCAGCAAGGCCTCCTTACCAGCCTTCAGCACCTGCATTTCCGCCGATGGCGCCATACGGTATGGGTTTTCAGCAGCAGATGCCTTTCCCAGGAGCAGGCCCTATGCCGATGCCTATGCCGATGCCGTTTCAGCAGCCAGGAATGTTCGGATTCCCTCAGAATCAGCAGCAATCATCGTTTCAAAATTTCCAGAAGCCGCAATCAAACTGGAACTGGGGTTCAACTCTTAGTGGAGCGAATCAAGTGATGGGGATCATGAAACAGCTCGGCGGCCTTGCTGCCTTTTTCAAATAAGCCGACAGTCCGGCTTATTTTTTTTGCATTACTAAAAGAAAAATTTTTTACCCATTAGGTGAATCGACTTCGTTAAAAGTTTGAGTGTTATATAAGTTCCACTATAGCGGACTTAAAACGCTGATGTCAGACAAGGTTTTCTTTATCCTTTATTTATCCATTCATGAGCGAGTACGGAGAGTTCTATTTTGTGAAGAGATGAAAAATAAGAATGATAGATGCCCTTCCATAACGGCTCACGAATAAATAAGCTGTCTTTAAAATCATCCATGCTTTGGTACCAGTCACTCTTTTGAATGCAAGGTCTTTCTCCTTCTGGCCAAACTTGAAGCAGCTGCGGGCTGAATAAAGGATGTGCGCCTTTTTTTAATTTGAAGAATCCAATTCTTTCTTTTCCGTAAGCTGTGCAATCGTGTTTTTTACTTGAAAATATTTCTCCGCAGAAGTCCTCTCTTGATCCTGTATGTTCCTTGCTTGACGCAAATTCATAGATGGAAGAGAATTGACAAGGCGAGAAAAGTATTTTGAACAATGCTCCGCCGAACTCCACTCGTTCCCTCCATGAGGAAAACCTTTTCGACTGAAGGCCATAAAGGCTCTTTCCTGCTGGAAACAGGATGTGTGTGAGATTCAATGCTTCCTGCCAATAAAAAGCTTTGGATTGCAGCACGTCGTGATAATAAGGCTGTTTTAACACGCGGTCTTCAATATAACGCTGTTCATTCAATATTAAAAAGAGCGGAAGGATTTCACGATTTTTGTTTGTGAAAAACATCTTCCAAACGGGCACCATTATTTTGGAAACTCCGAAAAAAGGGAGAAGATGAAACAAGTCCTTCTTCCTTTTTTTAGACTCCTCATAAACTAGCAATTGAGGAAAGGCATCATGAAATATCATATAATTGCTGTGTTCAAGCAAGAGAAACCATTTTCTTCTTGTTTTTTCATCCAGAAGCTTTGGAATAAGTTCCCCTTGCAGATCGGTCATGTAATAACCGGCATTGCGGGAAACCATGTGTGCAAGAAAAGACCATTTTATTTCTGTATGCTGGTGAAAAAACTGAAGATACGCATTTGTTCTTGTTAAGTTATTTAGGTTTAGTGCAAACGTGCGCTCCTTGATTTTTTTATATAGGGTAAAATCTTCGCAGGACAATAAAGAGACTGGCTGTGTCCTGACAGATGCTGCGAGGGCTGAAATCTGGCTGATAATGTCTGCTGGTACTTTCCACACCGATTGATTCGGCAGCCGCCTCTGGAGTGCCCCGGCCAAATGCCCAGATGGAATCATTGTCAGTTTGGGCAATGAGCGTTTATGATTACCCATCGGTATCCCCTCCAGATACCATTGTATTCACAGCAAATGAAAAACGCCCCGTATAAGAGGCGTTTTGGCAAAACATTAAAAACATGTAATTTATGATGCATTGTCATTCAAATGCTTTTTTTGCTGCTTTGTAGAAACACCGCCTGAAAGAAGAAACTTCATCGCTTCTTCAGGCTTGATATCTAAGATTTTAATCCGGTCTTTATGGACTAAAAAAGTGAAGCCGGCTATCTGAAAGGTTTGCGGTATATATACTGCAACATGGTCATTGAGCTCAGCTCCGAGTTCATCCATGTTTTCGGCAGTGACAAAGCCAATATTTTTCAGTCCTGTATCAGGATGCTCGATCATCACAACTGTCGAAAAAGACTTTTTCTCACCGATCAGCGAATGAATCGTATCTTTAATCACGCTGTAAACTGTCTTTACAAAAGGTATTTTCTCAAGCAGCCGATCTGTCAGCTTAATCACTTTCCCGCTTAAATATTGAGAGGAAAGCCAGCCTAGAACGGTAATCAGCAGCAATGTCGTCAGTATGCCGATGCCCGGAATATAATCGTTTTTCATACGTTCTTTCAGCAGTGTTCCTAAAATGCCATCAAGAAACTGAAAGACTTTTACAACGATGTATAGCGCAAGCACAATCGGCAAAGCCGTTAATAGACCGTTGACAAAATATTTTGCTATTGTTTTCATTCTTGCACCTTTTTCTTATATACTTTCAATAAATTCGCTTCCGTAAATCTTTTTCTTCAGACCGTTCTGAAGAGACCGTGTAATAGACCCTATCTGATACTCAGCATCAAGTTGGCCGGCTGCCTGTATGACAGGTGTCACTTCCATTGTTGTGCTCGAGATGAACACTTCATCTGCAGCCGCAAGATCTTTAACAGTGAACGGCTCTTCCTTTACTTCAATCCCTTTTTCATGAGCTATTTTTAATATTGCCTGTCTAGTGATCCCGTTTAAAATCAGGTTATTAGCAGGGTGTGTTTGAAGTACGCTGTCTTTTACAATATAAAGGTTAGAGGAAGAACCTTCTGTGCATGTGCCGTCTCTGTGCAAGATGGCTTCTTGGCAGTTATGATCAGCTGCCTGACGCTTTGCCATTGTGTTGCCGAGAAGGTTCAGGCTCTTAATGTCGCAGCGCAGCCAGCGGATGTCATCCGTCAAATATACACGAATTCCGTCTTGGTGCAGCTGTTCTGGCGGCTTCATCTCACGAGTGAATCCTGTTACGAGACACTTCATGTCACGTTCATAAAGATGATTGCGAGGGGAAGCCCCCCTTGTCATCTGCACGTATACCATTCCATCTCTCAAGCTGTTTTTTTCTATCAATCCTTCTGTCAGCTCTACAAAACGAGGAGCATCGAACGGGAGCTGCATCTCAAGCTTCGCTGCAGAGCTGATGAATCTCTCGAAGTGTTCGTTCATCGCAAACGACTTTCCACTGTATACAAACACAACTTCATAAATGCCATCTCCAAAGTTGTAACCGCGGTCTTCCATATCAATGGCTGCATCTTCTTTCCTGACATACTGGTCATGATACAATACAAATTCTTCACTCATGGCTGTCACCTCTTTATATGATATGTATGCAATGAAAGCTTTTTTCTACTTTATATAAAAAGCGGCTCCTTTGCAAGAGCCGCCATTAATGAAAGGTTATTGTACAGTTCCGCCAGCCTGCTGAAAACGAGCTAAAAACTCTTGCTTAAACTGATTCGTGATCGCTGCATCATGAATCCAAAGTGAGTTTTCATCGTTCACATCATTGCCGTTCGTACTCCAGTTAGTCGAACCGGTAATGACAGTCGGATCGCTGGACGTATCAGCATCTATAATCATATATTTATGATGGTGCTTCCTGACCTCTTTGTCGCTGTATACAGGAGCTGGATTCTTCCACCTTGTGTTCGGATTGTTTATGCTTGTCTGAGTAGCAGTCCTGCCGGTCATATCGACCGAAGCTGACCACCACATGTTCCAGTAGGAAGATTCAAACACTCCTTTTAGGTCAAAGCCGGTCAATGTCCCCTGCATGTCTGCAGGAGAGCCTTCCCATTTCATCTTTAACGCATCAACAAGCTCCTGGTCACTCCAGGCAAAAATGCTGAAATACGCATTGTTTTGAGCTTCATTCGTTACGGTTTGAACCATTTTAGGGACCGCATTGTCTCCCGGTGAAAAATAGATCTCCACCGTCCTTCCTCCGATTGTTAATGTGTGGGGCGTATTATCCGTTTTTCTCGAACCAAAGTTCGATACACCTGGATCTGGCACATTGGTACCGGACCCCCACATCTCTTCAAATTCGGTTTTGTAGATTGCGGCGAGCTCTGGAGAGTGAACTTCAACAGAATGATTCGTGTTTCCGTCCAGTATTCCGGCTGATCTGTTCTCGTCTGTTCCGTAAAGTCCTGAAGTAGTAAAGTTCCAGCTGCCGGTAAACACCCATTTCCCGTCGATGATCAAAAACTTGTTATGCATCTGGTCATCCGGAGAATAATAGCTGTTTGCCGCTTTTAACTCCCCATCTACCATGAAGTGCCCTGTCTGAGATGTGCTGCCGATTGTGACAGTCTTTGAAACGAAATCATTATATCCTTGCACAGGCAATCCCTGCTCTGAACGTTTAGTATCGTTTTCAACCGCAAACATCGCTGAATCTGAGAAGATCTCCGCATCATCTGATGTATTAAGCTGTCCATCGTTTCCTCTTATCAGCTTCTCCAGATACATACGCATCAGTTCATATCTTTCGTCATGCTCAGGATCGCTTGGCGGTTTGGCATCCGCCAATATTCTCACTTTAACTCCTGAAGCAGCTTTATCCATAAGTGCTTTAACAACGTTCGGCAGGTTGATTTCGTAAGTCGCCATGTCAATGGTCGCTGTGGCAGCATTTATCCGGTTGATCAATCTGTTTTCAAGGTTAATATGGTAATTGGCTTCGTTCCCTGGTGATGCATATTGCTCAAGTGCAGATTTATTAAAATAAATATTGATTGCACCCTCATTATTGTTCACTTGATTCAGCTGTTCAGCCTGTCCATTTGAAGTCATCTCCATGGAACCCGGACTGCCGAATCCCGTGTCATATGCGGTAGAGGATGTTTTCCAAGCAAATGGATCTGTACCTGCCAAAGTTATATCTTTGCGCACCATTGCCGCTCTGGAAGCTGCATCGCCTGCATGCCATTTGTCAATGGTATCTACAGCAGAATTTGAAGTGTTTGTGAGTGTCAGCGATTCCGCTGTATTCGACAAGGCACCTGTATAGATCTGGTCCGCTTTTACGCCTGTAACCGTATTATCATCGGTCCTTTCCAGCAAAAAGGTTTTTCCAGCTCCAATCGTACCGCTCAAGTTTATGGATGGTGTGCCGTCTGCTGATGCTAATTTCCAGCCAGTTAAATCTACAGGGGCATTTGTTGGATTATAAAGCTCAATCCATTCATCGTTGGCATCTGCCGTTGTTCCCATCCATGCAACTTCTGAGATGACTGGCCCATTCCCAGCTGCCTGTGCTTCAGGTGCGCTGACGCTGCCTGGTATAAGAACGGCTGCAGTTAAACAAACTGACAAAACATTTTTCCATTTCATGTGTTATGCTCCTTTTTCTTGCTAGGTTGGTAATTCCTCAAAAATCATAGCACAGAGCAAGAAAGCAAACGGTGTTAAATTGGATTTGTAAACAAAGTTAGGACTATGTAGCTGTAATCTGATGTCAGACGACCGAGTAAAAGGTTTTATTGCAAAAGTGATGTAAATTTTTTTAGAACTTTTGCTCTAATGACATTCTCCTATAATGAGCTTTAAAAAACGGCATGCCCCTTAAAGGCATGCCGTTTAATGTTAATTTAACTTTTTCACTTTCGTAACTTTATCGTTTGGGACAGTGACCAGATAAACCTTTTCATTTACCTTTACCTGAAAAGTGTCGTCATATTGTTCTTTCAGCTTTTCGTCGATCTCATATTCACCTTTGAAATATTCGCCGATCGCATTAATTTTTTCTTTTCGAACGTTTTCTCTATTAATGGTTTCATATACAAAGTACACAAGGAAAAGAGTTCCTAATGTGATGATTATTTTTGCCGTCCTGCTCAACTCAACACTTCCCCAATTCTTTATTCTATTTCTCCTGTTCTTATTTCCACCAATTATCCAGGATGCTTGGCGGCAGCTGGCGTTTATGCTCTGTTATTGCATAACGCTGCTCGATCTTTTCGCGCGCTTCATTGGATACTTCCCTGCCTTCAAGAAAGTCATCGATTTCTTCATACGTGACTCCGAGCGCCGTTTCATCTGGCAGAAGGGGCTTATCATCCTCAAGGTCGGCAGTCGGCACCTTCAAATACAAGCGTTCTTCTGCACCGAGTTCCTTCAATAATTCACGGCCTTGTCTCTTGTTCAATCCGAACAAAGGCACGATGTCGCATGCCCCGTCACCGTGTTTCGTAAAAAAGCCAGTAACTGCTTCAGCAGCATGGTCAGTTCCGATAACAAGACATGAAAAAGCTGCGCCGATGTCATATTGCACCTTCATTCTTTCACGAGCCTTCACGTTCCCTCTCTGAAAGTCAGTCAAGGATTTCCCGGTTGCTTCTGTAAAACTTTGAACAGAAGCATCTACTGCAGGCTTGATGTTTACTGTAAATGTTTGGTCGGGTTTGATGAACGCAAGAGCACGCTGTGCATCTTCTTCATCCTTTTGTGTGCCGTAAGGAAGGCGCACAGCATAAAATTGAAAGTCTGAACCGTGCTCTTTACGAAGTTCTTCAGCTGCCAACTGTGCCAGCCTGCCGGCTAGAGTTGAATCCTGTCCTCCGCTAATACCGAGGACGAAGCCTTTAGCTCCCGCCTTTTTTACATAATTTTTAAGAAACTCAATCCGGCTTCTGATTTCTTGTTTTGGATCGATCTCTCGCTTCACGCCCAAGTCTTGAATGATTTGCTTTTGCGCACTCATGATATTACCGCCTTTCATAGTATGGTTTTGTTTTAACAAGCCTTTATCATTGCTGCCAATAATCTATGTAAGGATTCATTACACACAGTCAAAAGTGTACTAAATAGACGGGATATAATCAAGAAAGCTTATAATCTTTTCTAAGCTCGTTCAGACAGATAATGGATTTGTCCGCAAAGTCTGTTTTCTCGGCTTCAAGCTGTACGTATAACTGTTGCATTGCTTTTTCAAGTGATGTTCGGTAATCTGGCAGCTCACCTTCATATGGACTGACAGTATGTTCAGGAACCCAAGTACGCTCTCCATAACTCAGCGCCTTTCTTTCCTGAAAGAAAGGGACATCAGCTTGCTTAGGGTGATGAAGATCCCCCTGCATCGGATGTTTAATGACAGCAAGTACTTTGATTAAAGCCCGTCCGTTCTTAACCTCTTCTTTTTCACCAATATATGCACCCGTCTTATATTGGGCTTTCACGATCGGCTTCATTACTTACCAGCCTTTCTGCTTGCTTCAGAAACAGCAAAAGCAAGCTCTTCATTTCCGAAAAGCGATAACACAGCTGCAGCGGTGCTCGCTTCGATCATCTCTGCTTCTTCTTTTGGCACCGTCTGTTCGAGCATGTGCAGTACATAATCATTTCCTGTCTGATCAGGATATACTGACAAATATAATGCTTTGGGGTCTAGATCATTATTGACACACCACTGCGCGAACACGAGGATCATCATCCCTTCGTCTTTCTTATAATTCTCGATGATCTGTTCAGTCATGTTTTCCTTCATATCCATATCCATTCACCTCTCCATCCTCAGTTTAACATGAGAGGGAAAATGAAGGGGTATAATTAATTAAATAGAAAAAAACCAGCATATGCTGGTTTTTATGATTGAGTGCTTTTCAGTTCTTCTTGAAATCTGTTTCTTGGATGTTCGCGGCACTCGTCTGTGCATGAGCGTTTAACTTTCGGCTCACATTCCTCGCAGCACACGTGCTGACGATTGCATTCAGGATTCGCGCAATTTACATAACGGTCTTCTGTTTTGCCGCAATAATAGCATTTAGCTATTATTACGTCTTCTTCTGTCCTGTTGACAGGAACAGAGATGCGCTCATCAAACACATAACATTTTCCATCCCAGAGACGTCCTTGCACATCTTCATCCTTGCCGTACGTTACGATTCCGCCTTCAAGCTGAGAAACATCTGTAAAACCTTCCTTGAGCAGGAAACCTGAGAATTTTTCACAGCGTATACCGCCTGTGCAGTACGTTAAGATCTTTTTGTCTTTATGATCAGCCAGGTTTTCTCGCACCCATTTTGGAAAATCTCTAGATGCAGTAACTTCAGGACGGATCGCTCCTCTGAAATGGCCGATATCGTATTCATAATAGTTACGTCCATCGATCACGATAACATCTTCCTGCTGAAGCGCTTCGTAAAATTCTTTCGGCTTCAAACGTTTGCCTGTCGTAACGTTCGGGTCTACATCATCTTCCAGACGCCATGTTACGAGCTCTTTTTTGTGGCGGACAAACATCTTTTTGAAAGCATGCTCTTCCACTTCATCGATTTTATATACCATGTCAGCAAAACGGGAATCACTCTTCATATGGTCCATATAAGCTTCCGTTTGTTCGAAAGTTCCTGAAACCGTTCCGTTTATTCCTTCGCCTGCTACAATAATTCTTCCTTTTAATCCAAGTTCTTTACAGAATTTCAAGTGTTCGTCCTTGAATGATTCAGCATCTTCAATCGGTACATACTTGTAATAAAGAAGAACTCGATAAGGCATTTTTTCTGTCATCTTAATCACCAACCTGCAACGTTAGTATTTTTTTACAAATAAAAAACCACCGGAATTTCCCGTGGCCTATGCCTCATGAATCGGCAATACATTATTTTTTGGCGCGCCCACCAGGATTCGAACCCAGAATACGAGAGCCGAAATCTCGTGTGATATCCATTTCACTATAGGCGCTTGCTGCCGTCACGAGTAATATCATATCTAATATTTGCCGTTTTAGCAAGTGTTTTTCAAAAAACTTTTATTAATTGATCAGGCTGACACATTCTTCCGTTTCTTTGCTGTTTTCAAGATATGACATGACTGTCGGCTCATCAGGCGTCCATCTGAAAAACCCTTCTTTTCCATTAAAGATAGCCGGAAACCGGATAACTGCCGCTTCTAGATCTTCAAACAATACGCCAAAAGACAGGATATTGTGTATGCAGTGTTCAGCTTGCATTTCCATTACGCGAAAATGTTCTTCCCAGTATTCAGCATCATCTTCGGTTAAATAAAGCTGCATACCTTGAAACTCCTCGTAATCTTTTTCGAAGAGATATTGAATGTTCTCTAATGTTTCCAGTTCCCTCGAAATAACTGGCAGAAGCTGGTTTGCTTCTTCAAGAGTAAATACTTTCATTCAGCTAACAAACCCCCGTAATCTATAGCACTTTCATTATTATACCAAGCAGTTTCCATCTTAGCACGAAAAAACCCTTTGGAATGCTCCAAAAGGTCAGCTAGTCTGGTATTGTTTTACGTGATTGTTCATATCAAGATAGAATGTGCGTACAGTCTCATCTTCGAGCAGCTCACAAAAATCACGACGGTATTCAGAGCATCTTAAGATCTGAGTGACCATATCTTCTGATCCTTTTGCAAGGAGAAGCTTAAGTGTCAGTGCTTTATCGCGTTTGGATTTCAAATGAAATTTTGTGATAAAAAGCATGATTCTATCATTTTCCGTAAACTCCTGCTCTTTTCTCTTTTTGAGTGAAATGCGAGATACTTTTTTCATAGTTTGCACTCTCCTCTTTAAACTTGTTATCACCATTATTATTCAGCAATTCGTGAAATATACTTGTCCTCGTTTAAAAAACTAGTTTTTCTTTTTACGAGATTGCAGAGTGTGAGGCAAATGCACTGCCCCATCAATGAATGAACATTTTTCAACAAGTCCGATCCAAGCAGGTTATTTCTGAAAGAAACCTTGGCTGATGCCTTGCCTTTGTGTCAGCCTCGATTGACCTTATACTTTATTCCTAACTTTTTAACAACACTGAACAGTTCCCTGTTAAAAAGTTATGGTTCCACAATAAACTTGAACAAAATTTTCGTCTGTGAAAATGGTCCTGATTTTTAATTTCTGCATATCGTTTGAAAATTCCTTTTTTTGTGACACATTATTATAATAAGAATGTGCTTTTTTATTTGAGGAGGTAGTTTTATGGGGGAAACCAAAGAATTGTTGCTTGAAGAAGCTACAATTGATCACTTTCAAGCCCTTTTTGCCGAAGGAAGGCTGACTTCAAAGGAACTTGTCATGTACTATCTGCAAAGAATCGCGGAATTCGACCAGTCGGGGCAAAAAATTAATTCAATCCTCGAGATTAACCCTGATGCAATTTTCATAGCTGAAGCGATGGATCGAGAACGAGCAGAAGGAAAGGTGCGCAGTCCTTTTCATGGGGTGCCCGTTCTAATAAAAGATAATATTAATACTGGAGATCATATGCATACTTCAGCGGGTTCTCTCGCCTTAAAAGATCATTTTGCAGAAAAAGACGCCTTTTTAGTGTCATTGTTACGAGAAGCAGGAGCTGTTATTATCGGAAAAACAAACATGACCGAATGGGCGAACTTTATGGCTTATGACATGCCTGACGGGTACAGTTCCAGAGGAGGTCAAGTCATAAATCCCTACGGCGCAGAGATGGATGTGAGCGGATCAAGCTCTGGTTCTGCTGCTGCTGTTGCCTCAAACTTTTGTGCAGCTGCTGTAGGGACCGAAACGTCCGGCTCCATACTTTGTCCGGCAGCACTTAACAGCATAGTCGGCATCAAGCCGACAGTGGGACTTCTTTCAAGAAACGGAATCATCCCGATCTCAACATCTCAGGACACAGCGGGTCCGATGGCCAGAACCGTCAAGGATGCTGCGCTGCTGCTTGAATTGCTTTCTGCCAAAGATATTGCTGACCCGGCAACATGGAAGCAGCCAGAACTGCATGATTATGCTTCCAGTTTGGAGACATCTTCTCTTGTCGGCCTTCGGCTGGGAATCAGCGAAAGCTTTTTTTACAAAGATCTAAACGAATCTCAAAAAAATCTGTTTACCCGTACTCTTGAACTTCTTGAACAAGAGGGCGCGGCAATAATCAAACTGAACGAAATTTCTCCGCTTGAGAACGAAAAGTCGGACTATCAGGTTCTTGTGCACGAGTTTAAATCAGGAATTAACTCTTATTTGAGCAGCTCGGGAAGCATGCTTCGTAATTTGAAGGATATTATCGATTATAATATCGCCCACGCTGATGAATGCCTTAAACATGGACAAGAACTGCTTCTGGACAGCGAAAAGACCTCAGGTACGCTCGCTGACAGCGATTATTTGAAATGCCGTCTGAACGATATCCTAAAATCTCAGAAACACGGGATTGATAAAGCTCTGTCCGAGCATAACCTGGATGCGATTGTGTATCCAACAGAACAATGGTACGGCATACCTGCAAAAGCCGGTTACCCTTCTGTTTCGGTTCCAGCTGGATTTGAGAACAACGGCACTCCGTTCGGCATCTCGTTTTGCGCAGAAGCATTCTCAGAGAAGAAACTCATTCGCATTGCTTATGCGTTCGAGCAGGTGACGCATCACAGGAAGGCTCCTCTCTTCAAAAAATAAATAAATTTTCTTATAAAAAAAATCCAGACAGCTTATGCCATCTGGATTTTCTTTATTTTATTGACCGCTGCAATTGCTTTTTCAATATCTCCTCGGTTTACATCATAATGGGTTGTGAAACGAATGATATTCTCGCCAAAGCCGACAGCAAGCAAGCCTTCACTTTTTAAATCCGCTATAAATGCTTCGTTCGTGGTTTCCCATGCAGAAATATCAATAAGTACAATATTCGTATCAACAGAGTTTATCACTTTGAGACCTTTTATCTGCCGAAGTCCTTGAGCCAGGAACTGCGCATTTTCATGATCTGTCCGAAGTCGCTCTGTCATTTTAGTCAGCGAGAGGATTCCAGGTGCAGCCAGTATGCCCGCCTGCCTCATCCCGCCGCCTAGGCGTTTGCGCCATTTCCTGGCCTTTGTAATGACTTCCGCACTGCCCGCAAGTATGGAGCCGGCTGGCGAACCAAGACCTTTTGACAAACAGACCGAAACAGTATCGCACCAGGAAGCCAGTTCATCAATGGAACAGTTAAGCGCTGCAGCTGCATTAAAAAGCCTGGCACCGTCAAGATGTACCTTTATTCCGGCATCAGCTGCTGTCTTATAAATTCGTTTCATATTTTCAAGAGGCACAGCCGCTCCCCCGGCACGGTTATGTGTGTTTTCATAACATACCAGACTTGTATCAGGAAAGTGAATGTCATTGCCTCTGATCGCCTTCTGAAGCAATTCCTCGCTTATCGAGCCTTTATTTCCTTGAACGGTTCTTGTCTGAACACCAGCCAGAGCTGAGACGGCACCGCCTTCATAATAGAAAATGTGAGAATCGCTTTCGAGGATAATTTCATCACCCGGTGCTGTCTGAGACAAAACAGCTAGCTGATTTCCCTGCGTTCCGCTCGTCACAAATAATGCCGCTTCTTTGCCAAGCAACGCTGCTGCCAGCTCCTCAAGCCTGTTTACGGTCGGGTCTTCACCGTAAACGTCGTCACCTACTTCCGCATCATACATAGCCTGCCTCATTTCAGCTGTTGGCTTTGTCACTGTATCGCTCCGTAAATCTATCATTTGGCACCTCCATATATGAATATCCTTTTACTATTATACACTTTCTGCACTTTCTTTTTTTGAACCCTTCATCTTATCCTTAGCTTCAGATGCCCATCGATCCAGCGACAAATAAATGAAGCCGGCTATAAGACACCCTGCTCCGAGGACTGTCAGCAGCATGTGACCCAGCTTTTCATCCATTAAGAAACCGGCTAATATGGGACCAATCGCCCCTCCTGCTATCCATTGCAGACTTGCTGCACCCATATATGTTCCTCTTAAGTGCTCAGGTGATATGTTGGCAACAAACGTCATCTGAACAGGTGAAAGAAGCATCTCGCCCAGCGTATACAATCCGTATATGACAAGCAGCACAGCAAGTACTGTCCAAAAAGAGGCTTCATAATCATGAAAAACCAATGGCAGCCAGCCCACCGCTATGAGGCCGAAACCGAAAAACAGCGATCCGTACAGCATGACTTTACCGAGCTCCCTTGTTGATGCCCATCTTGATATTGCGAACTGAAAAACGACAACAAGAGTTCCGTTGAACGCCATCAAATAAGGATAAGGATTCTGAGCAGGGGACAGATGCGTCATTTGCTGATCAAAATGAAGCGGCAGCATGCCTTCTGTCTGGGAAAATCCCATTGAAAAAACGATCCCTGTAATAATAAACAAAAAGAGAATTTTATCTTTGAATAGAACTGCAAAAATGGACGGAAGCTCCTCATCGACACTTCTATCTTCTTTTTGATGGATATTTGCACCTTTTTTAGGGAGAGTTTCTGTTATGAACACGGCAACTATTATCGTGTAAACAAAAATAGTTGAAGCACCTATGATAAATACAGCTGTTTTCGACAGGATAACGATGGACGCCCCCAGAAGCGGCCCGATTGCTGCTCCGATATTATGACCCATACGCAGGAGCCCAAAAGCCTCTGTCCGACCCGCTTCATCTGTAACATCCGCAACCATTGCGGAAGCAGCAGGATGGAAGAGCGAATTAAACAGCCCAAAAAGCCATGACAAGATAAGAAAAGGAACAAATCCCTCAAAGAAGATAAAACCTGTCATCACCAGTCCGTTACCGAGCATAGAAACGATCATCACCGGTTTTCGGCCGTATTTATCAGCAAGCCTCCCGCCGATCAGCGAACCTAAAACTCCCGCTAACGGACCCATCGCCATCACGATGCCGATCTGCCAGAAATGATCTACTTTATCCTTCATATAAAGTGCAAAAAACGGCATCAGCATCATCATAGCGATCCCGTTGATCGACTCTCCTATAAACCTGATCCAGATGTTGCGGTCCATCTTCCGATAAGCGTTAATCGTGTTTTTCCACATATTCGTATCCTCGTTTTCAGAAATAATTGAATCACTTCCATTATCTCACAGTTGAAAAAACAGCACTATCGCATTTTTCATTTCATTAAGATACAATGGTGATGCCAAAAAATAAAGGAGCTGAAAAAATGAATTATTATGCAGTCTATCTTCCGATGAAGGATGAAGAAAAAAGCGCAAAATACCGCGGTGAACACCTGGCATACCTTGAAGATTTATACAGCAAGGGAAGTATTCTTACATACGGCCGCTTCGGTGATGGTTCCGGCGGCCTTGTCATTTACAGAGCCACTAATCTTCAGAGCGCTCAAGAGCTTGCTGCAGGCGATCCTTTTATCAAGACAGGGGCTAGAGATATGGAGATTAAAGAGTGGATCTTAAACGAGAACACGCTCACTAATTTTCAAGCATAAATAAACGGCCGCACCGAAAAGTTCTTGTGCGGCCGTTTTTTATGTGCTTTTTTCTTCAATATAGCGGATAAACCCTTCCCTTGCACCCTCATTACGGATCAGACGGGTGATTGAGTCGGCATTTGACAGCGGACCATCCTTTTTCAGCCCTTCTATCACACCCTTCTTTTCAGGATCGTGACAAAGCACGATAAACCATTCCTGCTTTTCAAGCTCTTTCAATGCGATTTCTGGATTCTTGTCAGGAATGCGGAGCACATGTTTTTTGATCCCCTGTATAATCATAGCCACTGTCAGGATAATTAAAAAAATACTAAACATGAGCGCTCCTCTTTTCTAACGTTCCGAACCAAAACCTCGAAGACCGCGGGATCACCTTAAATCCAAATTTTTTAAACAAAGGACTTGCCCTGTTCTCCTTCAGTACGACACGCTCTTTTGCTACTCTTTTCGCTTCGTTAATCGCTTCAACTGTCAGTAATGAATACGAAGCAACTTGCTTTAATCCGCTAAGACCTGCAGACGTTTGAATGGATTGTTCAAACATCGGATCAAAATATACGATATCATAGCTTGAATCAGGCAAGCTTTTCAGCACGTCAAGATGGTGGCCGCCCTGAACTTCAATCCGCCTCATCGCTTGATCCATTTCTTTCAAGCCCGTTTCCCAAATTGAAAGTCCTGATTTAACGATCATCCTGACTGCGGCGCTTTCTTCTATTCCAGTCACTTTCCCTCCTGCTCCTATGGCAAGACTCGCAATTGTACTGTCAGAAGCAAGGCCAAGTGTGCAGTCGAGGAAAGAACTTCCCTTCTTAAGCCCGGCTGCTGAAACAAGAGGATCACCTTCTCCTCTCAGCCACTGTTTGGCGCGAAACATAGATGAATTAGGATGGAAGAAGAAAGGCTCATCGCTATGCAGCGGATGATACACGGTTTTGTTCTTGCCGATCATCACAATGTCTTGAGCGTATTTTTCTTTTAAAGTTTGAATGGAGTCATTGCCTCTTCTGACAAATTTCGCTTTCATCTCAGCGGCTGCAGTGCGTGCTTTTTCTGTTAATGATGCATCAAATTTCCCGGCAGTTGTTACTATCATTGAATTTATCACCTAAATATTTTTTATTGTTCATTTGCATATCACACGAAAGCTTTTTAAAATAAGGAAATACAGGAAACGGGAGGAATAGTATGAAAAATAAGGCTGCTCAATTTAATTTCGGCAAAACCGTTTTTGCATTTCGCAAGTATATTATAACCTTTTGGGTGCTCTCAGCGCTCCTTTTATCATTGTTTGCCGCCCGCCTCCCTTCTGTACTTACTGGAAGCGGCTTTAAGATGGACGGTTCCTTTACCAAAACTGAAGACATTCTGCAGGAGAAATTCGGACGCCCCAAGTCTTCTGTGATTATTGTGTTTGAATCAAATAAACATGTTCCTGAAGATAAAGAGTACATAGAATTTGTCAAAAAAACGATGGACCGCTTAGAAGGTGTCTCAGATGCCGTTGAGTTCCGTTCACCATTCAGTGATCCGAAAAACATGTTTAAAGGATCGATTGCTTACGCCACGATCGGGTTTGATAAAAGCTTTGACGATGTACAATCCTCATTAGCAGAAATAAAAAGCAAAATAAAGAATGAGAACGGCATGACTGCGACACTTACTGGCGGACCCGTTATCGCCGATGACATGAACACTGCGAGTCAGCGGGATCTTGCCCGTGCAGAAGCAATCGGCATACCTGCAGCACTCGTGATCCTTCTATTCGCGTTTGGCGGTCTTGCTGCAGCAGCCCTGCCTATCGTGATCGGCTTGATCAGTGTTGTCTGTTCGCTTGGCATGCTTTATCTGTTTAGAGGCGATGCCGGATTATCTATTTTCATCCTGAACGTCGTTCCGATGATCGGCCTAGCACTCGGCATTGACTTTGCGCTTTTGCTCGTAAATCGTTTCCGTGAGGAACTGCATAAAGGAGTTGAAAACGCGGTTATCATTTCGGTAAAAACAGCTGGCCGTTCGATTGCTTTTTCAGGACTTTGTGTCTTTTTAGGTCTCTCAGGCATGCTTCTAATCGATATTGATATTTTTAAAACCGTAGCTGTAGGAGGCATGGTCGTTGTCGTCCTTTCCGTCATAGCTGCCGTCACATTTCTTCCCGCACTGCTCGGTGTTTTAGGGTCCAGAATCAACGCGCTGAAAATCATAAAAATTCAGCCGCAACGTAAAAGTGTATGGCATTCGTTCGCAGCCTTTGTGATGAAGCGGCCTGCGGTCATGGCGATACTAGCCGTGTTGCTGCTTTCTCTTGCAGTCGTTCCTATACGCGGACTGGAACTGTCAATTCCAGAGGCCGAGGCGCTGCCGGAACATTATGATTCGCGGAAAGCGTTCGAAAAATTCGAGAGTACGTTTGGTAAAACTGAGCTATATCCGGTAATTTTCGTTGTCCAAAATAAGAATGAATTTTTAAAAGACAAAAAATCTCTTTCAAATCTTGAAGATTTACACTCTGAGATATTGAAAGACAACCTTGTAAACCGCTCAGAATCTATCTTCACTTATGCAGACAGCACTGAGAGCCTTTATACAGCTTATCAGACACCAGCTGGGAAAAATAAGCTGAGACCAGCAGTCAATCAATTTATTTCCGGAAACACATCATTGTTTTATGTATACATCAACAAAAGCGTTACAGGAAAAGAAGCTCATACGTTTGCAAGAGAATGGGAAAAAGATTACAAGGATTTAAACGTTACGATCGGAGGAGTATCTAAGTTTAATCAGGAAATATTTGATGAGATCGTCCACAAGATGCCTTACGGTCTAGCCGTCGTTCTCTTAACTACCTTTTTCATATTGATGGCTGCTTTCCGATCCTTGTTCATCCCTTTAAAAGCCATATTGATGAACATACTAAGCCTTAGCGCTACGTTCGGCATACTAGTGTGGATTTTCCAGAGCGGCCATGTTTATGAACCTTCAGACATCGCTCTCATGATTCCTGTATTTACGTTCGGCATCGTGTTTGGCCTAAGCATGGACTATGAGGTTTTCTTGATATCCAGGATACAGGAAGTTTATCAGGAAACAGGTGACAATAACAAAGCAACACTTCTCGGTCTTACATCCACTTCCAAGATCATTACTTCTGCAGCAGCGATTATGATCGTTATCACCGGCTCTTTTGCTTTTACAGATGTGATGCCAGTTAAACAGATCGGCATCGCCATTGCCTTAGCGATTCTGCTTGATGCGACCATCGTCAGGATGGTTCTCGTCCCTTCGCTCATGAAGCTTTTAGGAGATTACAACTGGTGGCTGCCGTTTGCTAAAAAGACTGCCAGAAAGCAAGAGCACACACCGCAATAAATACATTTGAAAAAATTCAATAGGAATTGTCCGGTGAATTTCATATAATAGTTATACTAGTTCGTTTTAATTTAGGGGGATTTTATGGAAAACGCGTTAATTCTTATTGCGTCATATTTGCTCGGAGCCATCCCATTTGCCCTCATTGTAGGCAAATGGGGGTATGGGATTGATATACGCAAACACGGCAGCGGGAATCTCGGGGGTACGAATACGTTTAGAACATTAGGAAAAAAGGCAGGTTTTATTGTATCGGCTGCTGATGTCCTGAAAGGCACACTTGCTGCCGCCCTTCCGTTTCTGCTGCAAGTGGACATGCACCCTCTTGTAGCCGGAATACCAGCTGTGATCGGCCACTGCTATCCAATATTCGCAAAATTTAAAGGTGGAAAAGCGGTCGCGACATCCGGCGGCGTTCTTCTTTTTCATGAACCTGTTATTTTCATGATTCTTGTCGCTGTATTTTTCTTATCACTGTATCTAACGAAATATGTATCACTATCATCCATGATCGCCGGCGTCTTTTCAGTAATTTTCAGCGTGATTCTGACAGACGATAAGCTGACCGTCATCCTCATGGCCGGATTTGCTTTGTTTTTGTTTTACAGGCACCGGGCAAACATCGTCAGGATTTATAAAAAAACAGAACCTAAAGTAAAATGGATTTAAAAAGCTCCCTCATCAGGAGCTTTTTTTAATTTTTCCAGAATGGGGTACGGTACTTTTTCGCAGTTTCGGCTTATAAACTTGAAGTTCATCGTAACGTACCGTACCCCATATTTTCAGCTTTTCTCTAAAAATAGGCTTTTCCCCCAGAAAGGTACAGGCGATTTCACTAAAAACTCCGCATCTGTCCCGGGTCAACAAGGCGTGTACCTACATATGTTGTATTGTGCTTATCACCTATACTTACACATTTGGAGGGACAGAAAATGGATAACAAGAAAATGAATATGCCTTATGCCGGTGAGAACATGAAGCCGGTTGCAAATATGCCGATGTATCATCATCATCATGGTCACCACTGCGGCGGATATGGTGGCGGATACGGCTGCGGTTTCACCATTATCGTTGTACTCTTTATTCTGCTCGTCATCATCGGTGCCACTGTTTACTGCAAAGAAGATGACTGCTAATTTCAGTTAAGTTAATTTCTTAATTGACAGCACGATACAGACAAAATCTGAAGATCTTGTAATATGTATAGAGGCTGTCGTAAAAGCATGATGCTTTTACGACAGCCTCTTAACTTTTGCTTTTACACAAGCAATCTATGAAAATCATTAAGCGTCCTCACTGACCGTTTTTCACATTCATCTAAAATGTGTTTCCATAAGCATATCGCACCTTCCGTATCCCCTTCAGCTGTATGACGATTGTTGATTTTAATTGAAAAATATTTAAGAGCATCATCGAACTCATTGAACTTTCGTCCGCTGTAAAGACGCTCTAAGATCAGCTTCATATCAAGTGCAGGATTCGTGAGCCTCCGTCTGATTGTTTTCCAAAGGTAATGGTTTATAAAAGCTATATCATGTGAGATATGGTAACCGACGATGAGGTTTGATTCTAAGAGCGAAAGCAGCTGCGGCATAATTTTTTCAAGAGCCGGAGCCTCTGCGAGCATCTCTTCAGTTATTCCAGTAAGTTTTTTTATATCCTCAGACAGAGCTCTATCTAATTTCACATGTGTAGACAACCTGTCTTCTTCTTTTATGCCTGTAAGACGCACGGCACAAACAGAGATGATTTCATCACCAAGTTCAGGCCTGAATCCTGTTGTTTCAGTATCAAGCACAATGACCGGCAGTTTGTTTAGCATCGTGGTTTTTTCTTTATTCTTCTTGGCGTTTTCTTTCATCACGGCCCTCAGCCATGCCTGATTGGATAAATCCTGCTGCCTCCCGCCGGCAATTTGCTCTCGTTTTAAACCGAATGACAGCAGCTGATTCATCCATTGTTTAAAAGCCCCGTTCTCATTATTGCTGGAATGCTTCATGCCTGCCTCCCCTTTTCTTTACATGGGATTGCAGCCTTTGCACGGTTCTCATTGCTTTTTTTAGACTACCGAGCTGCTTTTTCGTCAGATCTTCAATCGCAATAAAGTCGTGAATTTCTTCATCAAATTGAAACAAAGTGCTTTGCCTTAGCCTAAAATATAAAAGTATATCTAAAGCAGCAGACAGTTCCTGCGAAAAGGACTCATCTATCGCCCCGCATCTCCTCAACTCATCAAGTCTGCAATAACTGTTCACAGCTCCAATTCCATGCAAAAGACTCAAATATTTCAAAGCAATCACGAGCGGTGCATACACCCCTGCTTTAATATTAAATTTCCCAGCAAAAGAACCATAACGCTCAACGTAAATTCTGCCGAATGGACCGATGGGAACTTGCAGGCCTGCAGCTGCTGCCTTCATTTTCACTTGCAAGTCTTCCTTTTGTTTGATTTCTGATATAACTTTCTCCCTGAAAGAAAACAGCAGTGATTCATTGCCGTATAGCGGAACAAGATCCAAAAGAATGAACACATACCTCACGTCTTTAAACAGCTCATCTATAGGACGAGAGTGATTGATATGACCCACAGAAAATTTCCATCTCGGATTGGTTGCCATCACGTTTCCTGTGCATAGAGGGTAGCCTGCTTTCAATAAGCTTTGGATCCCTGCTGAACTAAATTCATCAATATCGAACCCCAGCTTTTCATCTGTATACAATAAGCAATTGTCCTGGTCTGTTTTAACCGTCTGCTCCTCCCTCGCGCCGCTGCCCATCATCCCCCAGCAAAAAGAACCATCTTTATCTATACCTTGATCTTTCGCAGCCAGTTCAAGAGCTTTTGATTTTAATAAAACGTGCAGGCTGTTGATTTCCTTAAATATGTTCCTCATATGAGAAAAAGTGAGTTCTGGAAAAACATATTTTACTTGCTGGTCAATCAATTTATGGCAATCTATTAATTGACTTGTACTTTCTGCACCGTTTATGTCCCGAATCAATTTTTCCAGTCTCATTCTCATAACGAATCTCCTTAAAAAGCCAGATTGAACGATATCAATCTGGCATGCTGTCTTATTTTGCTTCTTTTAAAAGTGTTGGATCCAGTTGTTCAGGATAGCCGTAAGAGCCATGTTCGCTAATATCAAGCCCCGAAAGTTCTTGCTCTGCACTGACTCGGAGTCCAATCGTTTTCTTCAATGCGAATAGAACAATGAAGGAAACAGCTCCAACATAAGCTGCAGCACCCAGTACACCGATAGTCTGTGTAATCAGCTGGCTGAAACCGCCTCCGTAAAAAAGACCCGCTTTTCCGATTCCTGTGATTTCAACAAGTCTTGGCGATGCAAAGAACCCAGTAGAGATCGTACCGGCGATTCCGGCAATCCCATGGACCGAGAAAGCGAAGATCGGATCATCAATTCCCTTCTTTTCAAAATATAATGAAGTCCAAAAAGTAAATGCCCCTGCAAAAGCACCGATCACAACAGCGGCCCAAGGTTCAACGAACGCACATGCTGCGGTAATGGCAACCAATGCGGCAAGCACGCCGTTGACCATGGCGGGAATATCAGCCTTGCCTGTTAAGATTTTAGCTGCTGCTATTGCTGCTATAGCTCCTGCAGCTGCTGCGAGATTTGTTGTGAGTGCGACATATCCGAAGAACCCGTCACCGACAGCCATAGTGCTCCCAGCATTAAACCCGAACCAGCCGACCCACAGCAAAATGCCGCCTAAAACTGTATAAACTTGATTATGCCCTGGAATTAAATTAGGTGTTCGGTCTCTATTAAACTTGCCTAGTCTCGGCCCTAACAGAATGGTAGCTACGAGGGCTGCTACAGCTCCTTGAAGATGAACAACAGTAGAACCGGCGAAGTCCTGCATCCCCATCGTGCCAAGCCAGCCTCCTCCCCAAACCCAGTGCCCGATGACTGGATAAATCAAGACAGTGAAGATCGTACCAAAAATAAAATAAACAGAGAGTTTAGCTCGCTCAGCAAAACCACCCCATGCAATCGCTAGTGAAACACCGACAAATCCTAGCTGAAACAAAAACTTTAAAGCAAGAGGTACATTCGCCCAGTCAAGAGAAGAAAATGTGTTCGTGCTGCTTTCATGAAGCAGCCACCCTGATGTTCCTATAATGGAGTTTCCTTCGCCAAATGTAATCGCAAAACCTGCTGCCCAAAAGGCAAGTGATGCAATCGAGAAGCTTAAAATCTGCTTGCCTGCCACATGGCCTGAATTTTTCATTCGCGTCGATCCTGCCTCGATCAGCGCAAAGCCTGCCTGCATCCCTATCACTAAGACAGCTGCAACCATAACCCAAATAGAATCCAAAGCAAATGCAATTTCCTCGGCTTTCATAAAAATTCCTCCTTATGTTATAAAATCTAACATGATTTAGTGATAATATATGACATAAGAAAGTAGTATGCAATATAATTTTTAGAAAATTTAGAAGTGCGTGAAATTAATGGAAGGGTTTTCATCATTGATGCAGAAGGCTTGATAACGCTTACTAAAAACGGCAAAAAAAAATTCCCGGACTATGCCGGGAACCTTTGTTTTAGCAATTTTTATCATAAGCTGAGATAAGGTTTTCGAGAATTTCCTCTGGTGCATGATTTTCAATGTTATGACGGTGGATGAAGTGAACCACTTCTCCGTCTTTCAAAAGCGCCATGGACGGAGATGATGGGGGGATTTCTTCAAAATACTGGCGGAAAGATGCAGTCGCTTCTTTATCCTGTCCAGCGAACACTGTCGCGATATGATCTGGTTTGACCGGATGATTAAGCGATGCTACTGCTACAGGTCTTGCAAGACCTGCTGCACATCCGCATACAGAGTTAATGACGACAAGCTTTGTTCCCTTCAATTCCATGAACTCAGCAACCTCTTCAGCAGTCGTAAGTTCTTTAAAACCAGCTCGTGTAAGTTCTTCTCTCATAGGTCTTGCCATTTGTTTCATATATTCTTCATAAGCGTTCATTTTACAGCCTCCTCAATATAACTCAAGCTTTATTATACAAAACTTATTATCATTATTAAACCATTACCGATTTTAACTATTCTTTAAAGGAGGATTTATTTATGAACAATGTTTATTTCATTACTGGCTTTCCCGGTTTTTTGGCGACAAAACTACTGGATGAACTTCTGTTAACTCGCCCGGAAGCTTCCTACAGACTTCTCGTCCTGAGTCAGGAACGTTTAAAAGCATCTAAGCTTCTGGAAGCAAGAACATCTGGAAGTTATGCTATTGAGCTGATCGATGGCGACATAACAAGGCCAGACTTAGGAATCACACCAGAAAAGGCGATACAGCTGAAGGATGAGATCACTCATTGTTTTCATCTTGCTGCTCTTTATGATCTTACAGCAGGATGGAAATTATGTGAAAAGATTAACGTTATTGGAACTGAAAATGTGACAAGATGGCTCAGCTTTTGCAAAAATCTACAAAGGTATTCCTATTTCAGCACAGCGTATGTGTCTGGAACAAGGGAAGGCTTGATTAAAGAAAACGAACTGATCATGCCAGCTAGGTTTCGCAACCATTATGAGGAAACTAAATTTCTGGCGGAAAAAATTGTTGAAGAGGCAAAGAAAAGTCTGCCTGTTACCATATTTCGCCCAGGCATCGTAACGGGAGATTCAGTCAGCGGCGAGACGCTGAAGTTCGACGGTCCCTATTACCTGCTCACTTTTCTAAGAAAATTAAAATACATTCCTGTACCGATGATTGGAGAAGGGAGTGCGCGTATTCACCTGGTGCCGTATGATTTTGTCATTCGATCAGCTGTTTATCTTACTAATTTAAAGCAAGCCGAGGGCAAGACGTATCATCTTATCAATCCTGCATCACCTACAATTAAAGATGCCTTTACGACAATGCTTCAGGAAATGCACAATAAAAAAACACGCTATTCTATCCCTGTAAGCGTCGCCTCTTTAGCATTATCACTGAAATCATTGCAGCGGTTATTAGGCGTTCCAAAAGAAACACTTGATTATTTTTCCGGCACTCACCATTATGATTGCAGTGTTCTGACGGAAGATCTTAAGGATTCTGGAATAACCTGCCCTTCTTTTTCTGAACTCGCAAAACCAATGGTCCTTTTTTATAAAGAAAATGCACATAACAAAAATCTGGCTAAAACGTTTTAATCCAATAAATTTAATGAATTAAAGCCGGCTTTACTGATTTTTACATCAGCAACAGCCGGCTTTAATTTTTATGAATTCATCTATTCAGGCAAGCTTTTTTATCGGGGAACCCGGTGCAGCGGTTCCTTTCAACAATGCGTAAGGTATTTCAAAAACAGGGATTCCATAAGCGTATGGTGTGTATTCATATTGCTGAAAATAGATCCCAAGTGTATGAGGAGTAAGATAGAAAGGCTGCCTTTCAGTGATCGTGCTGAACTCAGATGTGAGCGGGATCTCTTTGCTTTTAATCTCTTCTTTTATAAATGCATTAATAATGCGGATGTATGTTTCGCCGGGAAGAAACAAATCTTTCAGCAAAAACAGCTGCCCTGTCTCGGCCGAATATGTGAGCGAGCTTGTTTCCGTGATGCCATGCGCAGCTCCTTGAGTGTAGGAAAAAATCTCGAAATATAAACTAATAACATCTTTCTTATTCAATTTCACAAAATACTTTCCTGTTATTTCAGTTTGTTCATCCCATCTTGGCCTGACCATCTCATATACGTAATATCGAATTGTTTCATTGATATATCGTTCTACAGCTGGGTTTTTTAAGCCTGTGATCTCAGGATATGTCACATTCACATTAACCGTCGACCATAATTTTGGAACAATCATCGGCTTGCGGTTTAGCATAGGCCACGACATTCTCTTCTCCCCTTTTTTCACATCCTATTCAGGAGCAGAAAAAAGGAAACGCCTTTTTCGTCGATCGAAAATGGCGTTTCATGATTTTTAAAACATCTTGTCCTTCCAGCAATAGCCTGTTTTTTAGTTTAATGTCTCGATCTCGACTGTCTGGATACCGTCTATCCTTTTGATGTCATAATACAGATCCGTCGTATATCTCTTTTCATATATGGCTGCGGCAAGCTCCATTTTACGCAGTCCGGAATCAAGATCCTTGATCCTGACATTTGTAATCCTGACGTTCTGCTCGTTCACTTTCTTTATGAGGTTGGTCATATCCGCCTCTTCCCTTACTACAAGCTTAAGACGGATGTCAACGTTTCTAAGCGCACGCGGACCGATCCATTTCATGATAAGCGGGATAAGTTCAACAGAGATCAAGATTAATAGGGCTCCAGCAGCCGCCTCCATGTAAAATCCTGCTCCTGCCGCTATTCCTAACCCTGATGCGCCCCAGATCATCGCGGCTGTAGTCAATCCCGAAATTACATCATTGCTGCGGCGGAGTATAACACCTGCACCAAGAAAACCAATTCCGCTCACAATTTGCGCCGCTAGACGGAGAGGATCCATCATCGTACGGTCAGTCATTTCTGAAAACCTATCGGCAGACTCGATTGAAACGATGGTCAGCAGGCAGCTGCTGATCGAGATTACTAGGCTTGTTTTTAATCCGACAGGCTTGTTCTTCAATTCTCTTTCAATGCCGATAATAAGCCCTAAAAAGGCGGATATCCCTAGTTTTACTAATACAAGACTCACCATTTTCACCTCTTCTTATAGCTGACTTAGCGTAATTTGCCTCTATTATACTAAACTATGTGCCGCAGTTCACATTAAGTCTGTTTGTTGTCAGAGAATGTATTTTTCGTTTATAATTATATTTGTGAATATTCTGAATTTTTACGCGGTATTGAAAGGAGGATAGAAGACAGTTTCCAATTTTAATATTGCGAGGAGGAAAAGATTTGAAACAGTCCAAGCAAAATGAAAAGAATTACAGTGCGATTGCTTCTTCTCCTGCTTTTAAAGAGCTGATGAGAAAAAAGAAAAACTTTATTCTTCCCATGACGATTTTCTTTTTTGTATTTTATTTTGCTCTTCCCGTAATGACAGCGTATTCGACTGTGCTGAACGAAAAAGCAGCAGGCGACATTACATGGGCGTGGGTGTTTGCATTCGCTCAATTCGTCATGACATGGTCGTTATGCGTCCTCTATTCAAGAAAAGCAGCCAAGTTTGATGAGATGACTGCAAAAATTCAGAATTCATCCCAAAAGGAGGCGAGCTGATGAACGGTACAGCATTTACACTATTTTTGGGAATCGTTCTCCTTACTCTTGTGATTACATATTTTGCATCCAAGAAGACAAAAACAACGAGTGATTTTTACACAGCAGACGGCGGACTGACAGGCTGGCAGAACGGACTGGCTATTGCAGGCGACTATATGTCTGCCGCTTCTTTCCTTGGCATAGCCGGTACGATCGCATTGGCAGGTTTTGATGGGTTCTTCTACAGCATCGGATTCCTTGTCGCGTACCTTGTTGTCCTTTACCTGGTGGCCGAGCCTTTGCGAAACCTTGGTAAATATACGATGGCAGACATGATTGCGGCAAGGTTCAACGATAAGAAGATCCGCGGTGTCGCAGCATTGAACACAATCTCTATTTCTATATTTTACATGATTGCACAGCTCGTGGGTGCAGGCGCGCTGATCAAGCTTCTGCTCGGAATCGATTATGTATACTCTGTATTAATCGTCGGTGTCTTAATGACTGTTTATGTCGTTTTTGGCGGAATGACTGCAACAAGCTGGGTGCAGATTGTAAAAGCTGTCCTTTTAATGGCAGGTACATTCATTATCTCTCTGATGGTATTCGCCAAATTTGGCTTCAGCCTCACTGCCATGTTTGAGCATGTGAAAACAGCGACACCGCTGGGCGAAGCTTTTCTGAATCCAGGAAACAAATTTAAAGATCCATTAGACACGATTTCACTGAATCTAGCTCTCGTACTTGGTACGGCTGGCCTGCCTCATATCCTGATCCGCTTTTTTACGGTAAAGGATGCTCCTACCGCGAGGCAATCGGTGGTTTATGCAACATGGCTGATCGGTGCGTTCTACATCATGACCATCTTCTTAGGCTTTGGGGCTGCTGCTTTTGTCGGCAATAACGCGATCGTCTCTGCTAATGCCGCCGGTAACATGGCTGCACCCCTGCTGGCACAGGAGCTTGGCGGTGACTTTTTGTTCGCTTTTGTTTCAGCCGTAGCTTTTGCGACAATACTGGCCGTAGTTGCGGGACTTGTTCTCTCTGCTGCCTCAGCTTTCGCTCACGATTTCTACAGCCATATTCTGCGAAAAGGAAAAGCGACAGAGAAAGAACAGATGCACGCAGCTCGCTGGGCTTCTGTCGGTGTCGCCGTCCTTTCCATTATCCTAGCTCTGTTCGCTCAGCAGTTAAACGTTGCCTTCTTAGTAGCTCTTGCGTTTGCAGTAGCTGCGAGTGCAAACTTGCCGATTATCCTGCTGACGATTTTCTGGAAGCGCTTTAACACAACCGGCGCTGTTACAGGGATGCTTGTAGGCTTGTTCAGCTCACTTTTATTAGTTGCTATATCTCCAAGCGTCTGGAACCCTGTAGAAGGAGCTGCTATCCTGACTGGCGAAGCTATCTTCCCTCTTGCCAATCCAGGGATTGTCTCCATCCCTCTCGGATTCATCGGAGCCTTTTTAGGGACAGTGCTTTCTGGTGAAAAAGCTGATGCCGCAAAATTCGACGAAATCCTCGTCAAGGCTAATACGGGCATCGATCTTAATAAAGGCGCTTAATCACAAAAAAGGATTCCTCATGCCTGGAAGAGCACTGTTACAGTCCTCTACTAAAAAGTGTAGTGCGGTGATTTCCGCTCCAGGGTGCTGAGCTTTCCGCGGGGCGTGCGGTGAGCCCCTTTGCCGCTTTGCGCCTTAAAGGGTCTCACCTTCCCGCTCGTCCCGCAGGAGTCTCGCACCCTTCCGCTACAATCACAATGAATTTTGCTTACAAATGAATAGAAACCAAATACAAAAAAAGGGTAAGACCAACTCGTATTGCGAGGTGGTTTTACCCTTTCTTCTGTACAATTAAGTATCGTAAACGTGTGGGTGATTTCAAAGGTTTAAAAATAATATCACAACCGCTTAAACATCTTGAACCCATCCTTTAAAAGTTTGATTCGGAGTGTAAGGGGTCGACTCTTCGAAAATGAAGTTTGCATTTCCTTCGTGCAATGTATCGCTGCCGGCGCTTTCCTTGTCCAGCAGAAAACCGCAGCCCTGCGGAAAGCGTGCACCTGAAGAGGAGATCAACCTCTTCTCTGAATTGCAATAGCATCAAATAGTTTTCAGCGCCACCGCTGACGGGCTCCTTTATGTATGTCCTTATAATGAAGCGTATCCACTCATTCCATTCATGATTGTGTTCATCGTTTTTGTCTTAAAATCATCCGGTACTGATTCACCTTCAGGGTTACAATAATAATACGCTCCCTTTTCTTCATGAAACGAGAAACCGAGATTTTGCAGCAGCTCTTGCAAATTTTCTGGCAGGTTTGTCAGTCCAGTCTTCTCGGTAAAATAAGGTGTCGGCCGGATCTCAACATCGATATCTCCTTTTCCTGTATACACCGCCACAAGATCTTTATTCGTTTTTGATATCCATTGCCCTTTCGAGTATAGCGCGATTCTTGCTGCCGCAAGAGTTGCTATTCCCTCAATGTTCATGCCAAATATCATGTTGATTGCGGCCCGGATTCCGCTTCCTGAGTTGTGGTGCTGCCCTAAATAATGATCGAGTACTTCTGCTTTCTCCAAATTCATGATGAACGCATCATGAACGGGCTTTCCTGACCTTTCAAGGCTCGAACGCACTCGCTCCATAACCGCAGGAGGATAGAGCGATGCTTTTCTTCCTTCTCCTGCAGAGGATATGCGGTTTATATCGATTTTTAATATGTTATAAAGAATCTTTGCTATATGAACGCTCGTTACATGGTTCAAAGAGTCCAGGTAGGCATCGATCGCTTGAACTTTAGTAAGTCCATTTTCTTTTTTATCAGCGCTTGTATCAATATGCTGCATACATTCCTCCACAAACTATATTTTATATTCTTTTCCATTATCGCCCTCCAGGTTTTAATTTTCAATCTGCAGTTAATTGGAACAGAAAAAGAGAATGCACGAACATCGGCATTCTCTTTAATATTAAGCTGATTTTTTTGTAATAAAATGCCTTCTCACCATCGGATAAAACACAATTCCTGAAGCAAGCAAAGCAATACCTAGCATGAAGGTTTTTAAATCTGCCGTACCGGCTTTTATTACCCAAATGGAATAGATCGCCGCAATGCCGGCAATTAAACCATCAATCCTGCGTGCATTCGGCTGAGATTCATACGTTTCACCTGTAATGACAAGCTTCAGCTGGTAGAATGCCCCCATGATATAAGGAACAAGGAATGCGAGCGTGGCGATAAAAATAATAAAATCAAACGCTTCGGCCATTGATTGTGAGATAACCGAAAAAATGAAAAGCTGTGTGCAAATATTGGTCACAATCAATGAAAATACAGGTGCTCCGTTCTTGTTTTCTTTTAAAAACTGCGGCAGGAACATCTTTTGTTTCGCCGCCTGAAAAGGTACTTCCGCTGAGAGCAGCACCCATCCGATTGTCGCACCAAGAAGTGAAATGATACCCAGTAGTGCCATCACATAACTGCCTGAAGGTCCGATAACAGCTGAAAGGGCATCTACAAGCGGCTTTTGCGATTTGACGAGCTCTTCTTTCGGCAGTGTTCCCATCACAAGTACTGTAATTAAAATATACAAAGCAAGTGCTATGAAGAGACCGAGTATCGTTGCTTTTTTCACATCAGTCTGCTTCTTAGCTCTCGTTGAAAAAACGACAGCTGATTCAACGCCAACAAAAGCCCACAGTGTTGCTATCGCAGCATTGTTCACCTGGCCCAGGAGTCCAATGCTTCCCCCTCCGCCATCTGAAACTGGTTCTGCAAAAGGAATCAGATTAGATGCTTCAAAAGCGAAAAGACAAACCACGATAAACAGAAAAAACCCTGTCACTTTTGCCGCCGTCGCCACAAAATTAATACGGCCAGCGCCTTCAACCCCTCTTAAGATCATGAAATGAATCGCCCAAAGCAGCATGCTGCACACAATAAATGTGATCAGACCGCCGGCTGTAACGGTTTGTGATAAAAAAGTAAACAGCTTTTTTTCATTTGTCATGACTGGGAAAAAGGTTGAAAGGTAGCTGGCAAAAGTCGTGATGATCGCAACGTTTCCTGCCCAGTTAGCTACCCAGTAGCCCCAGCTTACGAGATATCCGCCAAGAAGCGAGCTTTCACTGCCTTCTTTAAAGAGCGCTTTCGCATAGTTCTGCGGGCCACCGTTTAAATCTGGCTTCCTGACAGACAAGTTCCCGAACACGAGCGCTGTCATTAGTACACCAAATCCTGTAATAAGCCACGCGGATAAAACACCTGCCGGACTTGCTGCTTCAGCGAGAGAACGAGGCAGCATAAAGATACCCGAACCGACCATGTTGCCGACAACAAGCGCTGTAAGCACCCAAAGTCCTAGTCGTTTATTATTCAAAGAAATAACCTCCTATAATAGCCTGTAAATAGTTTTCCCCATATTAATTAAAAGTAACGGAAACACAATAGACTCTATAGTACACTAGCAAGATAAAGGATTCAAGGTTTTTTATGACTTACAATGCATAATTATAATTTTTCACGATAGAAAAAACCCGGGATATTACTTCTTCCCGGGTTTTTTCTGAATCTGCTATATCTTTAAAAATGTTTTTCCGTTTTCCTGAACCACTTTGTCTTCTTTTAACAGTTTCCCCATAGCCCGCTTAAATGCCGCTTTGCTGATGTGGAACACTTCCTCAATCTCTGAAGGAGAAGATTTGTCGGTAAGTCCCATCTGGCCTTTATTTTTTCTTAAGAAAGAAACAATTTTTTCTGCATCTTCACTGTACGCCAATTCCTTGCGCGGCTTCATTGACATGTTGATACGCCCATCTTCGCGAACGTAAGAAACACGAGCCGAAACTTTTTCTCCGAGCCTGAGCTTTCTGGTCATTTCATCCCTGTGAATAAAACCGATCAGCTTATCATCTGTAAAGAGCAGTACACCCGAGTCATTCAGCTTATAAACGTACCCTTCGAGCTGCTTATTCAGCAGCTCTTCTCCTGCAGCTTCAGCCTGCTCAACCATCTCTTCTCCTGCAGCTTCAGCCTGCTCAACCATCTCTTCCTCTGTAGCTAAATCGGCAAACAGACGGCCTTTTTTATCGAGCTTCAGCCCCGCATAGACTTTATCTCCCGCCTGAGGCCATAGCTCCCAGTCATGCGGAAGATCGTCCTTTGAAAGGAGGACATCTTTCTTGATGCCCATGTTTAAAAACGTACCGTATTTCTTATTAATTCCGGCTGCATCAAGCCATGCAAGTGAGTCAAGGCGCACTTTTGGCATTGATTCCGTAGCTGCAATCCTGCCTTCATGATCCTGATATAAAAACACGGTAACTTCATCGTTTTCTTCATGCTGTTTCAACGCTTCTGATTTATGAAGCATGACTTCTTCTGTACCGTTACTTAAAAAATAGCCAAAATCAGCTTTTCTGGCTACTTTCACGGTAACTGCTGTGCCTGGTGTTAATTTATTCATCTCGTTTCCTTCCTTGAAAATCCGGTTTAATCTCCGGACTTTTATTCCCTTTTATCATCACTGTTTTTATTATTATCTTGTTCATTTAATTCCATCAGCTTTTTAACAAGAATATGCTGAGGCATATGCATCAGCTGTTCGAGCGGTACATTCAGCGCTTTAGCCAGTTTGACTGCCGTGTCGGGTGATAGTTGAAGCGGCTTCATCACATCTGCCTCCTTTATGTTTTATTTATCCTAATTCTAAAACAGCCCTGCTGCCTTGCCTTCCTCAGTAACGTCCATATCCATCGCTGCTGGACGCTTTGGAAGTCCCGGCATCGTCATCACATCACCAGTAAGGGCGACAATAAACCCTGCCCCTACAGAAGCTCTTAGCTCCCTGATCGCGACGATAAACTTTTCTGGCCTTCCAAGTTTTTTAGGATCATCAGAAAGAGAATATTGGGTTTTTGCCATACAAACCGGCAAATTTCCCCAGCCTAGTGATGTGAACTGTTCAATCTGTTTGATTGCTTTCGGTGAGAACTGAACATCTTCAGCCCCGTATACCCTTTGGCAGATCGTCTTGATTTTTTCGTCAAGCGGCATATCCAGCTCATACAGCGGCTTATAATTGTTATCTTCTGATTCCATCACGTTCAGCACCGTACGTGCCAGTTCTTCTCCGCCAGCTCCTCCGTCAGCCCAAACATCAGCTTCTGCAGCCTGCACGCCCTCTGATTTACACCATTCCAAAATATAATCGACTTCTGCTTGATCGTCATTTACAAAGCGGTTTACCGCAACGACAGCCGGCACTCCAAATTGTTTCAGCGTATCCAGATGCTTTGCAAGGTTAGGCATTCCTCTTTTGAGTGCAGGAAGATCAAGAACTGAAAGCTCGTCTTTTGGGACTCCGCCGTGCATTTTCAGCGCCCGCACTGTCGCAACGACTACGACCGCACCTGGTTTGATCCCGCCATATCTTGCTTTTATATTCAAGAACTTCTCAGCGCCTAGGTCTGCTCCAAATCCAGATTCTGTTACAACAATATCACTTAGTTTCGAAGCAAGCTTTGTAGCAATGATGCTATTGCAGCCATGTGCGATATTTGCAAACGGTCCTCCGTGGATGATTGCCGGCGTGTTTTCAAGAGTCTGCACGAGGTTAGGCATGAGAGCATCTTTTAGAAGAAGTGTGAGAGCGCCTTCTGCTCCTAAGTCTCCCGCTGTCACTGGGCTATCGCTGTAATCATAGGCAACAACCATTTTGGAAAGTCTTGACTTTAAATCTTTGACACTTACAGCCAGACAAAAAATAGCCATGATCTCTGAAGCAACCGTAATGTCGAAACCGTCTTCACGCGGAACTCCCTGAAGAGGCCCTCCAAGACCAACAACAATCCTGCGGAGTGCCCGGTCATTCATGTCGAGCGCGCGTTTCCAAACGATTTTGCGGGGATCAATATGTAATGCGTTCCCTTGATGAATATGATTATCGATTAAAGCGGCAAGTGCATTATTTGCTGTAGTAATCGCGTGAATATCGCCTGTAAAATGCAGGTTGATCTCTTCCATAGGCATCACTTGAGAATATCCGCCGCCAGCAGCACCGCCTTTAATACCCATGCTAGGACCTAATGACGGTTCGCGAAGAGCGACAATCGTCTGCTTTCCGATTCGGTTAAAAGCTTGGCCAAGTCCTACAGTTACCGTTGATTTCCCTTCTCCTGCAGGAGTAGGGTTTATGGAGGTGACTAGAACAACGGTTCCTTCTTGTTTCGTTTCAAGCTTTTGAAATAGATCAAGTGAGAGCTTTGCTTTGTATCTTCCGTACGGCTCCCAATCTTCTTCGTCAATTCCGAGCAGTCCTGCGATATGGCTGATCGGAAGCATCTTTGATTCTTGTGCGATTTCAATATCCGACTTGTGAGACGTTTTTTCTGGCATACGTGGGTTGCCCTCCTTGAAGGATAAAAAAAGTATATTCACTTCTTTTATTGTAACAAAAAAACATGCCAGACTGCGACCTTTAGTTTGCGAAGAAACAGGTAGCGTTTAAACTTCTATTATTACAGTGAAAAAAAGAGTATAATATGTACTGGAAAGCACAGGAAACGGAGGATGAATAATGGCAAAAATTACAGTTCAAGGATTTGGCGAGTATGAGATCGAAAATGGCAGGAAGCTTGTAAACGCATTAGAAGACAACGGAGTAGATATGCTTCATCGATGCGGAGGTAAAGCTAAATGCACGACATGCCGTGTTGAAGTTCTGTCAGGAGATCTAGGGCCGATGAATGAGATGGAAGCAGCAATCATCGAAACAAAAGGTCTTGCTGACGGCATTCGCCTGTCATGCCAGATCTGCGTCAGTGAAGATGCAGTCATAAAGCCTGTCATGACCGTTTCACAATCCGGTCTTGATGCCGGCCCGCGTCCGGAAGAAGCATAAAAAGGTCTGGCACAAGCATGTTTAATCCATGCTGTGTCCAGACCTTTTTATTTTTTGCCTTCCCACTCCAGAGAGAACCGCTGTAAAAAATCCTCCATGAATTGGTGGCGTTCTTCAGCCAGCTTATTCGCATAAGGTGTATTGATCCCGCTCTTTAATTTTAACAGTTTTTCATAAAAGTGATTGATAGCCGTGCTTTTTCCATTCCGATACTCTTCTTTGGTCATCTCTTCACGAACCGGTATTTCTGGATCAAACATCAACTGCCCTTTCGCACCCGAATAGGCAAACGTCCGGCCGATCCCGATTGCTCCTATCGCGTCAAGCCTGTCGGCATCCTGAACTACTCTGCCTTCAAGACTCAGCGCTTCTCCAGCATGACCGCCCTTGTATGACATGTTCTGAATAATGTGCAAAACAGCATCTGCCACTTGTGCCTCAAGTTTTATTGTTCGCAGCCAATCGCTGACCTCGGCTAGTCCTGCTTCTTCACTTCCTGCTATTTTTTCATCTGCGATATCATGCAGCAGGGCGGCCAGTTCACAGATAAAAACATCTGCTCCTTCTTGCTCCGCAATTTTAAGAGCAAGCTGACGGACACGATGAATATGGTACCAGTCATGGCCGCTGGATTCGTTTCCAAGCTTGCGCCTTACAAATTCTTCTGTCATCTGAATAATTTTTTTCATTTTTTTCCTCTATGCGTGTTTTTTGCTTTGACTCGTGATGCGGTTAAAAAGGTGATACGCTTCTTTTTTTGAAACGGCATTCTCTTCTTTCAGCCTTTTCAAAAGTTCAATAAAATAGCTGGGATCAAAGCCAAACTGATGCTTCAACATCCACTCGATCGCACATTCCACTTGGACATCACTGGCGTCACAGTAATGCTTACCAAATAAAAAAAATTGTACCTGGCCGTCTTCAAACCGAATTCCTTTTGAAGATAAATAATCTAGGTAATTTTCAATATTAGACGGTTTCACTTTTTCTCACTTCCCGATTAAAGCATTTTCCTTAGATGATTGTACCAAGAGTTTCCTTTTTTAATCAATCAATTCTTTTACCGCCTTGATGAGTTTCCCCTCAATTGCCTGTAATGCCAGACTATCCGCATCTTTATTTTCGCTGCGCTGAACCCATGTATACTGCGGCCGGATGGAACACCGTTTAAAGATAGCATCAATTTTATCTGCCCAATATTGGTGCTCACTTTCGTAACATGGCCATTCGCCAGACATCTGGTATATCACAACCTTGGAATCCCCTTTAATATTGACTTTTTCGTCGCGGACTCCCATCTGTTCAAGTTCATCAGCAAGAAGCCACAGCGCTGCATACTCGCTTTCATTGTTTGAAGTCATCTCAGCCATAGCGGCGTTTTTTCTTAACCGGTAAGCGCTTCCGTTCTGTTTAAAGTAAATGAGTATGCCCTGTCCGCTTAAACACCCGCTTTCCTGAAAGCCTCCGTCAAAATATGCGGTAACATGCTCGGGTTCTGTTTCCTTTTCTTTCAGCCATTTTTTTATTTCTTTAATTGACCATGATGTCTCGTATTCATCTATATATTCAATGCTTGCGGCTCTTCCCGTCTTTTCAAGATCATTCCCAACTGCCAAGGCGGTTTTTACCGGCATAAAACCGCTGCTGGAGAAAATGATCGTTTCTGTGTTTTTAGGATATTTATAGCGCCACACGATTTTCAGTTCCACGTTTTGCCGCTTCCTTTCACGATGGATTTTCTTTTCGCTGTTTTCCTATATAATACTATGTAGTATCCAGCAACGGAGGAATAAAAATGATTGAAGTATATATTGACGGAGCGAGCGCAGGAGACCCGGGCATGTCAGGGGCAGGCATTTTTATAAAAACAGGACATGGTCCTGCATTAACCTATAGTGTGCCTCTCGGCGTGATGTCTAACCATGAAGCAGAGTTCAGAGCTTTAATATCCGCATTAAAAAAATGCCGCGAAAACGGTTTTAAGATTGTTTCATTCAGAACTGACTCACAGGCTGTAGAGCGTGCAGTCGAAAAAAAATATGCGAAAGATAAACGGTACGAGCCTCTTCTAAAAGATGCGCTAGAGTTAATAGATGAACTCGATTTGTTCTTTATTAAATGGATTCCATCCAAACAGAATAAGATGGCAGATGAACTGGCCAGAAAAGCCATTCAGCTGAACGGAAAGGAAACAGAATGAAAAAAAACATGCTGCTGGCAGATGTCAGTTTATTATTGGTCGCAGCGATATGGGGTACAACCTTTGTGATCGTGCAGAACGCGATCGCCTTGCTCGAACCATACTCTTTTAACTCGATCAGGTTTTTGATGGCTTTTTTGTTTCTATTCCTTTTCATTTTAGCTTTCAACCGCAGCACTTTTAAAAACACGAATGCTTCAATTTTGATAAAAGGAATCATACTAGGTTTTTTTCTTTTTCTCGGGTATGGCTTTCAAACTGTCGGGCTTCTCTATACCACTTCAGCAAATGCTGGCTTTATCACTGGACTGAGCGTCGTCCTTGTTCCCTTGCTTTCATTTTTTCTGCTAAAAAGCAAGCTGCCCCTGCAGTCCCTCGTCAGTTCGTTTATTGCGGCAGGCGGTCTTTACTTGCTCGCAGCCGGAAAAGAGACGGGCATCAACAAAGGAGATTTGTTTGTTCTGCTCTGTGCTTTTTCATTTGCCTTACATATTGTATACACAGGGAAATTCGCGCAAAAAGGAACCGCATGGATCATCACTCTCACACAGCTTATGACCGTGGGAGTGTGCAGTTTGATTACAGCTTTATTTACGGAAGACTATAAAAGTATCACTGACATGAACATCCTGCTTTCTGCAGAAGTGATTACTGCCTTAATTATCACCGCTGTATTCGCTACGGCGCTGGCGTTTCTAGCCCAGACATATTTTCAAGTGTATACAACTCCGGCGAGGGTCGCTCTCATTTTTGCTACAGAGCCTGTTTTTGCCGCTCTGACTGCTTACGTCTGGCTTAACGAAACGTTAGGATTTAAAGCGGCTATTGGATGCTTTTTGATTTTATCAGGTATGATCGCCTCTGAGATTCCTTTGTTTCATTATTTCAACAAAAAGAAAGAGCGGGCAGCTTAGCCCACTCTGATGTTAATATCCAGTTCCAGCAGTGCAGATTTCATCATATCCTTGTCTAGTTTCCATCGGCAAGTATCCAGATCCATATCAAGCACTGTTGGGACATCTGTAAAGATCGTACATAAGTTTTTGCTCAACAGAGCCATTTCTCTTCCTGCATCCAGTTTCTTTAGATAACGTTTAAATGCGGGGTCGAGTGCCTCCATGTTCTCATAGACCGATTCGACTGAGCCATACAGCTTTATAAGCGGAAGTGCAGCCTTTTCACCCACTCCTGCAACTCCCGGTATGTTATCGCTTTTATCCCCCAGCAAAGCTTTCACATCGATCCACTGAACGGGCGTGATGCCAAACTCCTCCTGAAAGTGCAGAAGCGTGTATTTCACTTCTTCTTTCTTCGACGTGATCAGCTGGGAAGTTTTTTCGCAGAGAAGCTGAAGAAGATCCCGGTCATTGCTGTAAATGATACACTCTCCGTCCTTCTCTGTTCTCCATCTGTGAACAAGTGTACCGATGATATCGTCTGCTTCGTATCGCGGAACCGAATATTGCGGGATGCCGAGCTGCCCGAACAGAGCTACAAGTGTTTCGTATTGCTGGATAAGAGGTTCAGGCAGCTCTCCTCTTGTCCCTTTATAATCTGGAAACGTTTCACGGCGAAGTGTTTCATCCCTCTTTACATCCCATGCCACTGCCATATGTGTAGGCTCATGCTGGCGAATCAGTGCCCCAAGCTTCTGGATCGTCGCGCGTACAGCGTTAATAAAAAGACCTTTTGAATTACGCGGCAGCTCATGCATCTCTTTTCCATATGCAGTCGCGAAGTAACAGCGGCTCAGAAGGTTGAATCCGTCAATTAAAAGGACTTTCTCATTGTTTTCGTTCATCTCATGTATCCCCCGGTTTAAAATTCGATCAGTATATAAAAAAGCTTATTTTACATGATGTAAAATAAGCTGTCATTGACAATAAGTAAACCCGCTTTGCCGTAGCTTAGATTGTCTTTTGAACCTGTTCTCACAGGTGGGTATCCGCAGCTGTTTTACTGCCTTCCTCTACGCGTTGAAGGCTTGGCAGCCTGACAGGCATATAAGATTCCCGAATTACAATCAAAGGTTAAAGACAATGAAAAGCCACTAACATCGCAGGTTTTTATTATAACAAGTGTCTTAAATTCTGTACAGTTATTTTGTTTTCTTGCCATGGTGCATCTTATTTGTTTCTACTTCTGCATAAGACGCCATTTCATTCAGTGTGTCGTTTCTTCCTTTGGCGTTGTTATTGTCCTGAGCGTTCTGGTTGCCTTTCTTTTGCCTTCCCATCTATTTCACCCCTTTTGCTGCGAGATACTATTAGGATGGCATACAGTCAAGCGATTTATTAATCATACATATCTTTATTTGATAAGGGGCAGAATGGATAAAAAAGGAGGTATTTTCCATGTCAAATCCGTATTTATGTCCTAACTGCAAAACGAACAGAACACGATTTAACATTATGGAGCAGGTGCCAGTATCCGTCAAGCTCGATCCTGGGACAGGGAATCTTGTTCATCAATACTCTGAAGAAGAAAGCCTCGACCCCTTTCACCTCCCATATAATGGGTCATCGCGCCTCGTACAGTGCGCTGCCTGCGGTGTCACAGGCGAAGAAGAGATGTTTATCAAGAGAGCTCAGTCAAAGCCTCTATAGAAAACTAGGGGGTACGGTACCATTTATATTACATGCTGCTGCACCATGAAATTTTCGAAAAGGTACCGTACCCCATTACTTTGGTTTAGGCATTGAAAGCTTCAGCGTCTCAACTTCAGCCAGCTGCTTGGCATATACTATATTCGATAATTCTATTCGCAAATCTTCCTCAGGAAGTTTTTGGCCTTCGTGAAAAGCGATTCCATATGTATAATTCTCAAGATAATAAATATCGAAATTCTTCAATTCCATTCCATCTGCATTTTTAACGGTTAAGACATTTCTAAACATCTGCTTTTTTTGATTGTCATTGAGCGTCTCATACTCAGAACGGTCGGAAAAGCTTTCTTCCAGCCTGTACTTTGGAACAGGACCGAAATCTTGTACCAGAAAATCACTTTCCTGCTTCATTGTAAACTTAATCATCGGAGCATTTCCGTCATAATAATAACCAAGATCATAAAAAGAGACTCCCGCTTTTTTTCCTAAAAGAATTTCTTTTTCCTTTAAAACACGATTTTTATTAAACTCCGCCATCTCCTTACCTTTCACTTTCCAGTTAAAACTTTCGCCAGATCGATACATGACGCTGTCGAATGTAATGGTGCTGCTCTTCTTTCCGCTATTAAGCATTGTGCCTGCATCAAAATTAAAAAGCGGGATAAAAAAACCCGATTTCTCTGTATACATCAATTCATAAACAGGCTGCTCAATGCGCGGGATTCCTTCATATTCCCCGCCAAAGCCGACCACATGATCATCAAAACCTTGCTCCATCGTAATTCTTGTAAAGTAATAGGAGATTTCAAAATCCTTGAACGTTGCGCTTCCGCCATCTGGAAGAGGTATCTTCCTGTTTAGCGGTTCTGCGCCGAGGATGCTCTCCTCATTATGCGGGTTAACTTTAAAAAATACTGGCTTAAGCTTTGTTTCACTGTTCTTCGAGGTAAGCGTTAATTGATCTAGCTTCAATTTCTGCGTAGTGTTAATTTTCTGCCACGTATCTTCTGATAACTGTTGAAAATCCGGCTGGATACGTACAGAACGGTACAGACGATGTTTGTATACAAATTCGTTTGCTGGAGCTTCGCCATTCACAGTAAAGATCAGAGGGAATTCTTCTTCACTGCCGTCTTCAAAAGTGTAGACCGCTTTTTTAGCGTTTAGCACAGGAACGTCCAATTCGTTCTTATCTGATTCTTTCAGATCCACGCTGTAGAGGAGATACGACTCATGAGGTGAAAAAGAAAACTGTTCGATTTTAAACGTTCGGAAATCTCCAGGCAGCTGGACTTCATTGAAATTTTTCTGAATCAGCCCGAAGTGATCAGAAACACGAAGCTGCGGATTTTGAACATATTCAATCTGCAGTCCCTCTTTAAGCTTTTTAACAATATAAAACTCATTTTCATTCACTTTCCATGCCGGCTCTGCTGTCTTCTGGTATTGAGTATATCCGGCAAAACCGCCAAGCAGCATCGTGCCGACGATCGCTTTTTGCCATATTTTCATACTTCCTCTGCCCCTTTTTCCATATAAAACCATCATATCATATTAATAAAACAACAGTTCTTAAAAAATATACTCTGTTAGAATGGCCTGCTGAGTTTCGGCTTTTGGTCTATCTTTCTTATGCCCAAGGAGAAATTAACGTACAACACCTTATTATTAACAGAGCCTAAATATAAAAAAACCCGGCATCTTTGCCAGGTCAAAAAATGAAGAAAAAATAGACCGATAGCTTACCCGCTTCTAATCTGTACTGCCTCCGCACCAATCGAAGATCGTCAATGCAATAATTTCGGCAGCATCAATAATCTTTGAAATCTCGATATATTCGTTCGGATAATGAGCGACCGCCGTCACTCCAGGACCGAACACAATAGACGGTGTATCCCCTATTGTCGTCAGCACTCCCCCATCCGTCCCCCATGGCGAGGCTTCAATAACAGGATCATAGCCTTGAGAATCTTTAAAATTCTTTGTCAGCAGCTGCATCAGCTCGTGTTCTTGATCGATCATTCCAGGTAGCCATTGAGCGCCAAACCATTCCACTTCAGCAGGGTGCTCACGCAGCCATTTATCATCTATTCCGGCCATAGCAGCATGAAGCTCGTCTTTTACCTCTTCCATCGTCTCGTGTGGAGCAACCCCTATCCTTCCTTCCAGCACGACTGTATCCGGAACAGAGGAAGGCCAGTTACCTCCCATTATTTTTCCAATGTTAATAGGTACAGGTATTGGGATGTTTTTATATAAAGGATCTATGATTCTCTCATTCCTCACATTTTCAAGCTTTTGCAATGCATGGACGATAATCATAGACTTTTCGATCGCACTTACTCCTTCATAACGGGTACCGCCATGAGCTGCCTTCCCTTTCACAGTGACCCTGAACCACATTGATCCTTGCTGAGAGGGAAATATCTTCATGTTTGTCGGTTCCGGAATGATCGCTGCATCTGCCGTGAAACCTTCTAAAACAGCAGACAGCGTTCCTGCTCCGCCGCTTTCTTCTTCAACTACACTATGAAAAATTACGTCTCCTCTCAGTTTGCAGCCCGTCTCCCGCAGTGCTTGAACAGCGAGCATAGCGGCCAGGTTTCCGCCTTTCATATCGGTTGATCCTCTGCCGTATAACTTTCCATCAGCTACCTTCCCGCTGTATGGATCCTCATCCCACTGGTTCAAGTCACCTGCAGGTACAACATCAACATGTCCGTTCAGGACGATTGACCGTCCGCCGCCTGTGCCATTCCACCTACCAATGACGTTCGGGCTTTCAGAGAAATCGTTTCTAGTCGCACAAAAATATGGATGCTTCAGAAACTCTTCGCCTTCTGGCACGTACACCGTCACATCAAGCCCGATCTTGTCCAGCCTGTCCGCTACAAGCAGCTGCACACCTTTTTCCATTCCTTGCTCGCTTTGTTCCTGAACAGCTTCAGCAAGCCAGGAGACAGCTTCTTCGGTATGTTCGGCAAGCCATGCTCTGATTCTTTTCTTCATAACAGCTCCCCACTCTTTCTTTTAATAAAAGACGGATATTTTCTCAGGAAGAACGATATGCGCTCCAGTTGCGGCAATCACTTCATCCAGCGAATATGGATTCATGATTTCAAGCAAGTGCAGTTTCCTGTCAATCACTTCAAACACCGCTCTTTCCGTAATGATCATATGAGCACCTTCTTTTACGGTTAATGGAAGGCTGCATGCGTCCACTATCTTCGGTTTCCCTTCTTTGTCACAATGGTTCATTAACACGATCACCTTTTTGGCTTTTTGAGCAAGGTCGATCGCTCCGCCCATCCCGGGAACTCTCTTGCCTGGAACGATCCAGTTCGCGATGTCCCCTTTTCCGCTAACTTCGAGCGCCCCTAATATGGTGACGTCAAGCAATCCTTTCCTGATGATGCCGAATGCCTGGGCACTGTCAAAATAGGATGCTCCGGGCAGGATCGTTACAGGATATCCTCCTGCATTTGAGAGGTTGCCGTCTTCTTCCCCCGCAAGAGGAGAGCCGCCCATTCCCAATATTCCGTTTTCCGTATGAAGCATAACACCGCTGTTTTCTGGTATATAATCGGCAACGAGTGTGGGGATGCCGATTCCGAGGTTAACGATCATGCCGCTCGTTATTTCTTTAGCTGCCCGCCTTGCGATCTGGTGTCTTGTTTCAATTCCCAAACCCATTTCCAGTCCACTCCCTTGCTTTGAACAATATAATCGACATATACTCCTGGCGTGATGATGCATTCGGGATCCAGGCTGCCATTAGGCACGATTTCTTCTACTTCGGCTATCGTAATTTTTCCAGCCATCGCCACCAGCGGATTCGTGTTCCTGGCTGTTTTATCGTAAACAAGATTTCCGTACTGATCCGCTTTTTGGGCATAAACGATCGAAACATCGGCGGTCAGAGCCGGTTCGATCATATACTCCAATCCATTTATGACCGTTTTCTCCTTGTTATCTTCTACAACCGTACCGAGTCCGACATCAGTCAGTATGCCGCCGAGCCCCATCCCTCCTGCCCGGATCTTCTCGGCCAGAGTCCCCTGAGGAACAAAAGTAACGTCTAATTCGCCTGACTGCATTTGTTTCCCTGCTTCAGGATTTGATCCGATATGTGATGCGATCAGTTTTTTCACTCTTTTTTCGGTGATTAGTTTACCAGGTCCGATCCACGGAAACCCAGTATCATTGCTGATTAAAAAGATATCCTTGATACCTTTATCAAGCAATGCACTTATCAAAGTTGGCGGTGCACCTACTCCGCCGAATCCCCCGATCATCAGGCTCATTCCGTCTGTAAAATGTTCCATCGCCTGCTCGATTGATATGTGCTTCGTTTTCGCTGCTGTATTCATGCGTTCTCCTTTCTTTTCTAATTCGCCCTTTTCAGTATAAGTTTCCCTTCTTGTTCCAGCTTGCCAGTTAGCTGCTTCAGGGAAGAACTTAGAATACCTGCAAGCTCGTCAATCTCTTCTGACGTGATGGTCAGCGGAGGAGCAATGATTACCGCATCTCCGCTGAAACCCGTAACACCTGCAACTGCAGGGTAAACGATCAGTCCGTTTTCGAAGCAGATAGAAATGAACGTTTCTGTTATTTTTTCGTTCAAACTGAACGGTTCTCTTGCTGTTCTGTCCCTGACAAGTTCAATGCCGCAAAGCAGCCCTTTCCCGCGCACATCACCTATAACCTCAAATTCTTCCTGCAGCTTTTTCAGCTTTTCTATTAAGTAAATTCCTTGTTTTTGAGCATTTTGCACTACATTATTTTTGTCCATATAGTCCATGACCGCCAGGCATACAGCTGCTGAAAATGGGTTGGCGCTGAATGTATGACCGCTCATAATAACCTTTGTGCCATTTTCAATCACCTTCATGATACGGTCTGAAACGATGGCTGCTGCCATCGGTGTATAACCAGCACTCATCCCTTTGCCTGTAGCGATAATATCTGGAACGACATCCCAGTGATCCATCGCAAACATCTTGCCTGTCCTGCCCATTCCTGTCATCACTTCATCGGCAATAAAAAGGATATTGTACTTCTCGCAAATCGCTTTTACTCGCGGATAGTACTCGTCAGGAGGAGTGATAGCGCCGCCAGATGCTCCGATTACCGGTTCAGCAATAAATGCGGCAATATTTTCTGATCCGATCGATAATATGGCTTCCTCCAGATCGTCCGCACATTTCATTTTGCATGAAGGATAAGAAAGCTTAAACGGGCATTGGTAGCAATACGGCGGCGCGACAGCTGGGAAGTCTTCGAGCAGCGGCTCAAAACGCTGGCGTCTGAGCGGATGCCCTGACATAGAAAGCGAACCGAGCGTGATTCCGTGATAGCTCGTTCTTCTCGATAGGATCTGTATTTTTTCAGGCTGGCCTTGTTCCTGAAAATATTGAATGGCGACTTTTAGCGCCGTCTCTGTCGCTTCCGAACCGCTGTTCACAAAAAAGACCGCATTTAAATCACCAGGAGCACTTTGTGCCAGCTTTTCTGCCAGTTCTTCAGCCGGCTCACTTGTAAAATGCGACCGATAAACGAATGATACTTTTTCAGCCTGCCTGCACATCGCTTCATAAATTTCCTTCACGCCGTGCCCGATGTTTGCTGTGACAGCTCCTGAGGAACCGTCAATATATTTTTTGCCGTCTTTGCCAAATAAATAGATGCCTCTGCCATAGTCGACGACAGGATACGATTCACCGACCAGCGGCTTAATTAAATGCGTATTCACCCATACCACCCCTTTGCACGATGCAAAACCGGAGAGGGCCATGGACGGCCGCTCTCCTGCTGTTACAGTTTAAAATAGTTTTTCTTCAAAAATCGCGGAACCGCCATAAGTTCATCAAAGGTAACAGGCGAAGCCAGGTTCTTCGTATCAATCAGCATGAGCTGGTCTTCAACTTCTTCGATCACCGCGTCTTCCTGATATTCCATTCCGCAGTCGACGCAATGAACAGATGGCATTTCATTTATTTCTATCGCTCTCGATCCGTCCGGCAGTTCCCAATATCCTGTTCTTCTTGCCGGCTGTGCATGCTCGCTTCCGCACCAATGGCAGATCATGATATGTCACCTGAAGCTTCAGCTGATGCCTTTTTTCCACTTTCATCATACTGTGACTGTTCATGTTTAAATTTGCGTTCTTTCATCTCATCTCTTTTATCGCGTTTGTCTTTCAGTGTGCTGTGTTCAGGATTGACTTCATAATTCTTTCTGCGGTCAAGCCTGTTCAGCCCTTCAGGCACAAGGTTGAATTTCTCATCACGCATAAGTGCAGTAACTCCGATGGCAGGTGAATGGTGGCCCGTTCCCATCACTTCTTCAAAATATGCATCCGCTCTGCCAGCTACATAATTTTTCGGTTCAGGATAAGAAGTGATCACTCCTTCAAAGTTTCGGAGAACAACTTTGTCCGGAGACTGTGAAATCAAATAGTTTGGCTGCAGAGATATTTTTCCGCCTCCGCCCGGGGCATCCACGACAAAAGTCGGGACCGCATAGCCTGACGTGTGGCCTCTAAGCGCTTCAATGATTTCCAGTCCTTTTGAAACAGGAGCACGGAAATGACCGATCCCTTCAGACAGATCACATTGATAAATGTAGTAAGGACGGACCCTGATCTTCACAAGATCATGCATCAGTTTTTTCATGATAGGAGCGCTGTCGTTGATTCCTGCAAGGATAACAGACTGGTTGCCAAGAGGAACACCGGCGTTTGCAAGCATGTCGCAAGCTCTTTTTGATTCTTCGGTTATTTCAATCGAAGTGTTAAAATGCGTGTTCAGCCATACTGGATGATATTTTTTTAGGATGTTGCAAAGATTCTCCGTGATTCGCTGCGGAAAGACAACAGGCGCCCTTGTTCCGATGCGGATGATTTCTAGGTGCGGGATTTCCCTGAGGTTTTTTAATATATATTCTAAAATGTTGTCATTGATCAACAGCCCGTCTCCGCCCGAGATCAGGCAGTCGCGGACTTGCGGTGAATTCCTGATATAATCAATGGCTGCGTCAAGCTGCTTTTTTGGCACACCCATCCCGATCTGCCCTGAGAACCTTCTTCTCGTACAATAACGGCAGTACATCGAACACTGGTTTGTTACAAGAAACAGGACGCGGTCCGGATAGCGGTGAGTAAGGCCCGGAACAGGTGAATCCTCGTCTTCATGCAGCGGATCTTCCAAATCATATTTAGTTTTTAAAATTTCTTTTCCGATCGGCACGGACTGCATCCTGATCGGACAGCGAGAATCGTCTTGATCCATGAGCCATGCATAATAAGGTGTGATGTTCAGCGGGATTGTCATCGTGGATATTTTCACGCCTTCTTCCTCTTCAGGAGTAAGGTTGACGACTTTACGCAGATCTTTCAAATTTCTTACTGTATTTGTAAGCTGCCATAGCCAGTCATTCCACTGCTCTTCCGTAACATCTTTCCAGATCTCGTATTCTTTCCAATGTTTTTTTGGTTTGTATAACCCGTTGATTACTGGCATATTGTATTTCCTCCCAATCCATAGTCTGCTAACATATCTTGCAAGTTTCGTGCCAATTAACAGACTATTCAAATTGTTTAATATACTATATGCCGCGGCCGGGTAATATGGGCATAACGGTTTTCGGATGAAAATAAACAGCGCCGAAAATTCAGCACTGCTTATTTTTGTTTGAGTTTGTATTGCAGCGTCTGGCGCGGAATGTTTAATAGTCTGGCAGCCTGCTGAATATTGCCTCCTGACGCCTCAACAGCACGGGAGATCAGCTTTTTCTCATAAGAATGAACGGCCTCTTTTAAAGGTGCAGCAGAAAGCTCATCATTACTTTCTTCCGTTTTGACAGAGTCTAAAGAGTTTCTCTTAATATGAACTGGAAGGTGTTCGATCTGTATATGTCCGTTGTCTTCAAGCATGTTCATCGCATATTCGACCGCATGTTTTAGCTCTCTTACATTCCCTCGCCATTCATGGTTCATAAACGCAGCATCAGCATCCGCACTGAACCCTTTTGTTTTTTTGCAGAAAGCAGATTCATATTCTGCAAGAAAATGACGGGAAAGCATGAGCACATCATTTTTTCTGAAGCGAAGTGGCGGAAGTTCGAGGTAGATGACATTCAGCCTGTAATACAAATCGTTTCTTAATGTTTTATTTTTCAGGCAGTCATCAGGATGCTCATTTAAGGCGGCAGTTACTCTGACATCCACCTTTTTTCCTTTTACAGCTCCGACACGATATACGATTCCATCCTGAAGGACACGAAGAAGTTTCGCTTGAATTTCAAGGGGCATAGAATTCAGTTCATCGAGAAAGAGTGTGCCTCTGTCAGCGAGTTCAAATAAGCCGGGTCTGTCAATGCTGCCCGTAAAACTTCCTTTCGTCGTACCAAACAATATCCCCTCTAGCAAGGTAGCGGGGATAGCCGCACAGTTTTGCGCGATGAAAGGCTTATTTCTCCGGTTTGAATGATTATGGACAGCCTGAACAAGCATCTCCTTGCCTGTACCCGTCTCGCCATAGATAAGCAGCGGAGACGATGTCCCGCTCACCTTCTTGCCTGTGGCGATAACCTCCTGCATCTGTTGATCAGCTGTTATGATATGTTCAAATGAAAAAAACGCATCGGTTTCGTCATTCGGATTTTTGGAACCTTTCATGTTTCGTGCCTGCAGATCGATCAATTTCTCAGAAAGACGGCGTATTTTCGTATAGTCTTTTGCCACTTCCACCGCACCGATCAGCTTTCCTCCGACGGTAACGGGCAGTGTCGAATTAATCGTGTTGATCTGTACACCATTTCTGTTCGTGTATGTTTGTTCCTGGTTAATGATCGGCTCGCCAGTCTGCAGCACTTTCAGCAGCGTGCTTGTTTCTCTCGTCAGTGATGGAAATACATCAAGCACATGGTTCTTCCCTACTTCCTCTACAGTCAGCCCGTCAAGCATTGCTGCAACTTCATTGTAAAAGACCGTCTTTCCATCGGACCCCACAGCGTGAATCCCTTCGTCGATGCTCGTCAGAATGGCTTTAAGCATTTCGTTTGTTTCGAGTGTGTTCACTGTACACCATCCTCCTTTAGCATAGTGCTGAAATTCTGGCACCTGCGCCGAAATTTCAGCGTTTTATATTAGAAAGGTCCTTTACCCACAAATTCATATCTTCATAATCTTCAAAGATGATGCAATTATTGGCGAGCCTGCCTCCATATGTGTATCCTCGCTGATGAAAGACCGCGTTCATCCCGAACGATAAAGCGCGGGCAAGTGAATAGGCACAATAAATACTCCGGCTAACCAGCTCTTCTTCCAGATGGGCGATCAATATTTTCATCAACCCATATTTTCTATAATCCTCCAGGGTGGCACAGTCTGTCAGCTCTGCATTGTGATATTTAACCAGAATCTCAGCCGAGGCTGCACTTACAATCTCACCTTCTTTTTCTGCACAATAAAAGACTGTTCCCTCCTTCATCACTTTTATGATGTATGCCGGGTCGTTCATCGGTGTCGGATATACTTTGAAAACGGTTCCATATAAAGCAGCAAGACTGCTGGCGTCTTTCTCAACTGCCAATCTAATAGTGATACCTTCTGCAAGCGGAGGAACCGTATCATTCTGCTCTTTCTGCAGAATCTGGCTGACCGTTGCATCTTCCGCAGCCCAATGACAGCTGTTTCGTCTTTCATTGGTAAAAAATCGGGACAAGAACTGACAGTCACTGCCGTTATAGTATCCTTTAAAATAAGCTTCCGGAACAAAGCCGTGCTGCAAAAAAAAGCTCACGTACTCGTTTCTGCATTTTAAAATTACCTTTGCAAAAGCATGTTCATTCGTTTTTTCTTCTATATAATTCCATAAGGCGGATGGATCGCCCCTGAAATCATCGATCCTCATCCGTTCATTAAAATAATCAAAATAAACATCCGCGCTGAAATTTGCTGTCTGAACTGCTGCGTTTTCAAAGTATGTATCATTCATGACGTATTCCCCCTTTTTATTACGTGTTCCATATTGTGCTGTGAAATTCCTTCTCACGATATCTGCAATCTAAGTTCTGATCGTGCTTAATAAAAAAAAAAGACCGTCCAGTTCAGGACGGTCTGATCGCACGATGCGGGAGTTTCCATTTATATTTTAATGAAAGAATTCTCATGATTACGATTCCTGCAAATAAGCTGTATAATTCAAGCGGCTCGTCTGCTGCTCCAAGACCAACGATCAGTCCCCCAGCCATCGCCCATACTGCGTAAATCTCATCTCTGAGTACAACTGGCTTTCTGCCGGCAAGAACATCCCGGATGATTCCACCGCCGATCCCAGTCATCATCGCTGCTACTACTACTGCACTTAACGGATGCCCCATTTTGGAAGCAAATAATGCTCCTTGTATCGCAAAAGCTGAAAGGCCGATCGCGTCAAATAAGTTGAGCCACTTTTTTGAGTGCTGAATAACTCCAGATGGCAATAAAAAAACGATGCCCATTGCTACGAGTGCCGTTTTTAATAAAAGCCCCTGCTGCCATATGGAATCTACAGGCACTCCTATCAGCAGGTTTCTGATAATTCCTCCGCCGAAAGCCGTGACTAAGCCAAGGACGACGACGCCTAATATATCATAATCTTCTTCCATCGCCACTAATGCTCCTGATACGGCGAATGCAATCGTTCCAATTATATTAAATGCTTCCCACGTCAAATCAATGTGTCTTCCTCTCAGATGAAAAAATAGAAATGATGTTCATATCCTTTCGTATTGTAATGCTTAAGAGGAATTTCTGCAAGATGTCAGCGCATCTCAGAAGCAGCTTTAAGCTGGCTTATGGTCTCAAACCCAGTATAACAGGAACCTAAATCTCCATGAAAAACCTGGCCGTTTCGGAAACCATGAAAATCGCTTCCTGCAGTAGGAATTAGATGAAGTGTTTTTGCTAAAGCAAAATAATCTGCCCTCTGGCTGTCCGAATGATCCGAATGCCAGCATTCAAGGCCATTAAGCCCTGCAGCTGCGAGTTCTTTTATCAGATGATCGCAATCTTGATAAATTCCCGGATGCGCCAAAACTGCTGCTCCGCCTGCACGGCGGATGATTTCCACAGCTTCAGCTGGAGGAATTCTCTCAACCATGGCATATGCCTTTGCACCATTTCCAAGATACAGCTCAAATGCTTCTGGCAAACTTTTGACAACCCCTTTTTCCATAAGCAGTTCAGCGATATGACCCCGGCCGACATTCCCGCCCAGCCTTCTTTTTTTCTCAAGCTCATCATGTTCAATAGCGATGCCTAAATGCTGAAGTTTTTCAATGATCAGCGCGTTTCTCTGGTCTCTGACATTTCTTAGTTCATGAAGCTGTTTCAGCAGTTTATCATCTTCATAATTAATATAATAGCCAAGCACATGGATATCTTGGCCGTTATATTTCGTACTGATTTCAATGCCCGGTACGAACAAAAAATTATTGTGTTTTTCTGACTCTTGAATTCCTTCGCTTATTCCGCTCACAGTATCATGGTCAGTAAGCGCTATTCCGCTGAGACCTTTCTCTAGTGCCCGCAAAACATTTTCAGATGGGGTGCACGTCCCATCGCTGGCAGTAGAATGAGTGTGCAGGTCATATTTCATGTTTTAACTCCCTTCTATAAATACGGTATGTGAAAATTCAAGTGCTTTTTTCGATTTTGTTTTCTGGGTATGAAATCCAGTCGCTCCAGCTTCCTGGATATAGCTTGGCATGATCTATGCCGGATTCAGCCATCGCCAGCAAGTTAACGCAAGCTGTCACACCTGATCCGCAATATACGATGATCTCTTCTTTTTCAGAAATTGGAGAAAAACGCTTTTTAAGCTCCTGCTCAGTCTTCCAGATTCCGTTTTCTATATTTCCGGCGTAAGGCATGTTTACACTCCAAGGGATGTGACCTGCTTTATGATCGATCGGTTCATGGATTCCTGCATAGCGCGGCTGCTCTCTCGAATCAATTAAAACTGTCCCGGGCTTTTTGCTTTCAGAAGCCTGCAATACGTGATTTTTATCGCAAGCCATCTGCGCTTTTACTTCAGGATTAAAAACACCATTTTGCACTGAAGGCATTTTAGTTGAGACAGGAAACCCTTTTTCTTTATAGTGTGTATATCCTTCTTTAAGGATTTTCACGTTATCATGACCCATATACCGCAGCAGCCACCAAATCCTGGAGGCAAATACATTTTGACTGTCATCATACGCGACGACAATTTTTTCAGGCGAAATGCCGCATGAACCAAAAAATTGTGATAGTATGTTTACGTCCGGCAAAGGGTGTCTGCCGCCATGCTTGTTTACAGGTCCTGACAAATCTGTTTCAAGACTCGCATAGAAAGCACCTTTTATATGGTCCATTACATACAATTCATAGCCTTCCTCACTGTCTGTAAGTGAGAAACGGCAGTCGATCAAGATGATGTCCGGGCTGCTCAAATGTTCAGCGAGCCATTGCGCTTTAACAAAATGTGACATGTTTTTGCCTCCTGTCCGGATTTCGTTATGTTTCCTCCATTCGAGGGAACAATAGTTCATAGTAATTTAAGAAGTGAGGAGAAATATATGAACGAGAACACAATTAACGCGTCTATCGTCCTGTTTGGGGCAACAGGCGATCTTGCGCACCGCAAGCTGTTTCCCGCCCTTTTTCAATTGTACCAAAAAGGGCAGCTGCAAGAGAACTTTGCAGTAGTCGGAGTTTCACGCAAAGATTTTGCGCATGAAGAATTTCAAAAAATCGTTGCAGAAGCTGTAGAAACTCATTCAGAAGCTGATGACCATGATGCACTGAAATCTTTTTCTTCCCATTTTTATTATTTAAAGATGGATGTAACGGATTTTAAGAGCTACCACGATCTTGAAAACTTGCTGAACCAGCTTGACCGTGACTATCACACAGGCGGAAACCGCATGTATTACTTAGCCATGGCACCTCAATTTTTTGGCACGATTCCTGGCTTCCTTAAGTCAGAAGGCATCACAGACACGCCAGGCTGGCACCGGATCGTGATTGAAAAACCGTTTGGGCGGAATCTTGAAACCGCAACTGAGCTAAATGAAAAAATTCAAGAAAGCTTTGACGAGGACGACATTTACCGAATCGACCATTACCTTGGCAAAGAGATGGTGCAGAACATTCAAGTGATACGATTCGGAAACGCGATCTTTGAATCGATCTGGAACAATAAATACATAGATTCTGTACAGATTACCTCAAGCGAAACACTCGGTGTTGAAGACCGTGCCGCTTATTATGAAAAATCAGGAGCGCTACTCGACATGGTTCAAAACCATATGCTGCAGATGCTCATGCTTGTCGCGATGGAACCGCCAGGAAAACTGGATACGAAGCACATCCGCGACGAAAAGGTAAAGGTTCTTCGCTCTCTCCGTTTTTATAATGAAGAAGAGATACATGAGAACGTGGTCCGCGGCCAGTATGCAGAAGGCAGCTTGAACGGTTCATCCGTGCCTGGCTATCTGGATGAGGAAAATGTGGCTGCAGGATCAAAAACAGAAACGTTCGTTGCGGCTAAGCTATTCATCGACAACTTCCGATGGGATGGAGTGCCGTTCTATATCCGGACAGGCAAGAGGATGAAAACAAAATCAACTGAGATCGTCATTCAGTTTAAGCAAGGTCCGATGGCACTTTACCGGGCAAACAATGTCAAACATCCGCCTAACCTGCTGCGCATTCATATTCAGCCGGATGAAGGACTCTCGCTTTCATTGAACGCGAAGCCTCATGGCGACAACATGAACCTTCTTCCTATCGACATGTCATTCTGCAACAATTGCCAAAATGAAGTAAACAGTCCTGAAGCGTATGAAAAGCTGATCAGCGACAGCCTTCTCGGTAACGCTACTTATTTCACTCGCTGGGATGAAGTTGCGCTAAGCTGGGAATTCATCGATTCCATCTCTAATGCATGGAGCAAAGAAAATCAAGTCTCCCCTGCACGATACCCATCAGGCAGTATGGGGCCGAAAGAAGCCGATGAACTGCTTGAGAAAGACGGTTTCACTTGGTGGGACCCATCAAATTTAAGAAGGAGCTGAAGCAAGATGAAAATTTATGATGTATCTTCTACGATTTTCAGCGGTATGGCTGTTTACAAAAACAAAGAAGAAAAACAGCCTGTCTATAACACCGTACAATCAGGTTATGTCACGGAAACGCGGATCGACATGGACGCTCACACTGGAACTCATGTCGATGCTCCCCTTCATATGGTTCCAGGCGGCGATACGATCGAAACACTTCCGTTAGAAAGCCTTGTACGTGAATGCAAAGTCATTGATATGACACATGTTGACGGCGCAATCACGAAGGAGCATTTAACAGACAAAGATATTCAATCTGAAGATTTTGTGCTGTTCAAGACTAAAAACTCGATGACCGAAGAATTTGATTTCGACTTTGTTTACGTCGGCAAATGTGCTGCCGAATATTTGGCTGAAAAAGGGATCACGGGTGTAGGTGTCGATGCACTTGGAATCGAACGAAGCCAGGAAGGCCACCCGACACATAAAACGCTGTTCGAAAAAAAGATCATCATTATTGAAGGGCTGCGTTTAAAGGAAGTTCAGGAAGGCCGTTATTTCATGATGGCTGCACCGCTTAAAATGACAGGAACGGACGCATCACCTGCAAGAATCATCTTGCTCGATAACTTTGGACAATAAAAAGAAAAGCAGAGCAGCTGACGCTGCCCTGCTTTTCTTTTTGCTTTTATTCGAGTGCAGGCTTAAGGCCAGGATCTCCTTCCTTCGCACCTTCCCCGTTCTTTTCCTTTTCTTTTTCAGGCTTTATAAAAAACAAAGACACAGCAGCAGCAAACAGCGAAATGCCCCCTGACGTGTAAAAAACGACTTCATGTGAAGATTTCATTAAAACTGCATAAACTGGAGGCCCTGCAGCAACCCCGACAAACCGCATCGAACTGTAAAGTGATGTAATCGTTCCTCTTTCTTCTTTCTCAATTCCTTCTGTGATGAGTGCGTCTAAGCTAGGAAGCGAGACACCGATACCTGCTCCGCACACAAACAACCCGGCAAGAAGCATATAAATGTTTTCAGTGAATGTGACAAGAAAAGTCATGCCGCCTAAAACGAAAAGGCCAATCGTGCAGCACCATTTCATTATTTTTTTGTTCTGGCCGATTTTTTTACCGCCGATGTAAGAGCTGATAGAAAGGGCGAGCAGCGGAACTGCTAAAACTAATCCTTTCATTACACCTTTAATGCCGTAGCGCTCTTCAAGAACGTTTGATAAATAAAATAGCAGACCGAACAAAACAAACATAATGATGCCGCCTATTAGGAAAATAGAAAAAAGCCAGCGCCCATCATTTTTGAAAATTTTCTTTACGCTCTGCAAAAATTCCTTGAACTTCTGCGGCTCTTCTTGCTTTTTTGGTGATTTTACAAACATAGCGACAAGAATTATTGATACTGCGCAAAAAACAGGGATTAGCCAAAAAGGAAGAAACCAAAAAAATGAGGCCAAAAAGGCTCCAAGGATAGGACTCAGCACTTTTCCAAACGTGTTCGACGTTTCAATCAGACCAAGACCAGATGAGACTTCTTCCTCGCTCTTAAACATGTCCCCCACAAGAGGAAGAACGACTGGTGCCGCACCAGAAGATCCGATTCCCTGCAGCAGCCGGCCGGCGAGAATCATCCAGTATGGATCATTCATTTTCCAAGATGCCCACCCTGTCACAATCCCTCCTGCTCCAGCAATGATCAGACTAGGAATGATAACTTTTTTCCTGCCAATGCGGTCTGACAAGTAACCGGCGATCGGGATTAGGAGAATGGCCACGACCGAATATACCGTAATGATCATAGAAACTTGAAAAGGTGTGATATTAAGCTTTTTTTCGATATCCGGCAGAACGGGAATAAGCATTGAATTGCCAAGTGTCATAACAAGCGGTATGGATGCCAGTGAGAGCAGGCTCCACTTTTTGTTTATTTTCATGTTGCCCTCCGGTAGCAATGTCCTTCTGTTAGTATTGATTATTTCCCTGAGTACATACAAGAAAATCAATCCATTGACGATAAGAAAAAAACAGCCTAAACTGATAAGAATATACATATTAAAAGGAGGATGCGGATTGGAAACCTACATTCAGCCTCGCGTCAACAAGATACAAATATCTGGAATCAGGCAATTTGTCAGTGAAATGGCCGCTTTTCCAGATGCCATCTCCCTCACTCTTGGCCAGCCTGATTTTGAAACTCCAAAGCATATTAAAGAGGCTGCAAAAAAAGCGATAGATGATAATATGACCGTTTATTCGCCTAACCCAGGCTTTCCTCATGTAAGGCGAGCAGCAGCAGTTTACGTGAACTCTAAATACCATCTGCCTTACAATGAGGATGAAGTAATCATCACAGTCGGCGCCAGTGAAGCCATTGACGTTTCGCTGCGCACGATACTGGCAGAAGGTGATGAAGTGATCATACCTGCTCCAGTTTATCCTGGATATGAACCCGTCATCACGATGTGCGGTGCACATGCTGTTTTTGTGGATACAACTGAAACCGGCTTTAAACTGACGGTAGAGATGCTTAAAAAGCATTGGTCAGAAAAAACAAAGTGTGTGATCCTTCCATACCCGTCCAATCCGACAGGAGCTATACTTCAGTCGGACGAGCTTGAAGAGCTCGCTTCTTTTTTAAGAACCAAAAACGCTTTTGTACTCTCTGATGAGATATACAGCGAACTTACTTATGATGCTGCTCACTCCTCGATTGCCTCCATTGATGGGATGAAAGAAAAAACAATCGTGATTAACGGTCTTTCTAAGTCGCACAGCATGACCGGATGGCGGATTGGATTGCTGTATGCCGACAAAACGATTCTGCAGCATATCCTCAAAGTGCACCAATACAACGTAACGTGCGCCAACACCATCGCTCAAGCAGCGGCTTATGAAGCATTGACAGCCGGAGCAGATGATGCCGTACTAATGAAAAATGAATACCGAAAAAGAAGAGATTATTGTATTGCACGTCTTGAGAGTATGGGTATAAAAGCCATTGCTCCAGGCGGGGCGTTTTATATCTTTGCTGACATCAAAGATTACGGTCTGCCATCACTCTCTTTTGCACGCAGCCTTCTTTCTGAACAAAAGATAGCGGTCATACCGGGAAGTGTGTTCCATGCAACAGGCGAAGGGTATATAAGGCTTTCATTTGCTGCTGCTCTCCCGGTTTTAGAAACGGCCCTGGACAGAATGGAAGAATTTATTCAACATTTAAAAGTTTGATTTAGTTCACATAATATTATTACTGGCAATTAGAACTCAAATAACAAAAGCGGATCCTTTTAGGACCCGCTTTTGTTTGTATACTCACCTTTTTTTAGCGTGTTCAAGCACCATTTCCTCAGTAACGTGTTTTCTAGAAGGTGTAATGCCGTTCAATGCAGCTAACTTATTAATTCTTTCAGTGACTTCGTTTATTTGTTCTACGCTGAATTCTTTACCATTCTGTACAGCATCCACTGCTTCAGCAATGTATCGTTCCCGCTCTTGGTCCCAAAATAAAAATTCATTAACGATTTTATGCTGTTTATCGGAATGCTTGCTGATCTGATAATGTACGTCCATACGGCGCCTCCTAATATCATTATATCGAATATCGTACCATAGAAAAATCACATCCAAATATTACAAGAATTTTCAGAATTATTTTTTATTTTACAATTTGGTGAAAAAATAATAAACTTGAAATGCCGGGATACCGGGATTTTTTTACATATATAGGAGGTCAATATGAAAAAAGTATTTGGTTATACTGCTGCTGCTCTTCTCGCATTCGCTGTTGGATGCAGCGACGAAAAAGCTGAGCCGAAAAAAGAAGAGAAAAAGACTGAAGTGAAACAAGAAAAGAAGGATCCGAACGCTGAAAAGATTGCGATCCTAAACTTCGAAACAGATCTTGTGAAACAGCTTCGCGCTTACCATGCTCCATTCAATGCTTATGCAGCATCTTTGGGAGCTGATCCAAAACCTGCTCAGGCAGACCTTGACAAAATGAAGGCAGACGCTAAAGCTGCTGGAGAGAAAGCGATCGCTGAAATCCCTTCAATCGCTATCCCGACTGAGTTTTCAGCTGACCTTCAAGCAGCATACAAAGCTGGCTTTGAAGATCTAAAGAAATCTTACGAAGCACGTGTTGCCGGCCTTGATGATGCAAAGAAAACAGAAGAAGCAGATGCTTTATTTACTTCTTTTGAAGAAAAAGTGAATGCAGAGCATGAAAAACTGCAGCTTCTTCCTGCAAGCTTTGCAGCTGAACTACAATAATTACAAAAAGGAAGCCGTGCGAGTTTGCACGGCTTCTTTTTTATTATTTCATTTTAGATAGTGCTTCTTTGTAATCCTTCTCTTGGTCTGGATTGGAGTAGGCTTTCATCCACATATCAACTGATCTACCGATCTGCTTGTCGAAATGCTTTGATGCAGCTAAAGACTTTTCTTTAGTCTCTAATTCATAATGTTCTTTTATCACGATCAGCGCCTCATCAGCCCAAGCAGAAATTCGCTTTTCCAGTACTTCGATCAGCATTTCCTTCATTTCATCCCTGCCGCTGCCCTCAAAAAATTGCCGTGCATTCTTGTATGTTTTGTTCCATTTTTTCGTATCGACTTCATCAGGACTCACTAATACATGAGAGAGTGCCGGGGTACGGTACTCGAGAAGAGACATATCAAACGCATCCACTTTGATGGCAGACGAAATATTCTCTCTGAAAAACTGATCTTTTTCTTTAATAAAGGAATTGATCCACTTTTCAATGCGCAGACTCGTCGCCTTCACTTCCTGATTTAAATCGTATTCTGCTTTTCTCCAGAGCTCATGAGAAGCTGAGACTAGAGCCGCTCCGCTGTTTTTCGCATCCAGCATGATACCAGAATGAAAACACTCCTTGAAAAAGTCATGACTGCGCAGGTTCACTCGTTGTTTCACATAATGTATCAGCTCTGTTATTTCAAGATCCAACTTTTCCTGAGGAACCGCAAAATGACTTTGAGCTGTAAGTCTCCACCTTTCCGCTTCAGCCAGCATTTGATTTTTCCGCTCTTCTCTTTCTTCTTTTGAACGGCCAAGATCATCGACAATAGAAGTGAGCTTTTCTTTCAAAAAGCTGTTTTTAAAGGAGCATTGTGACGCAATAACGTTTGCCAGGTCAACTTCAAGAAAAGCGCTGATCTCACTTCTTAAGCTGCTGAATCCTGATTCATTATTTTTATTATTACTATTTCCCTCTTTCAGTTCCGTATGGCTCGAGACAGGATACAGTCTTGGATTCCGGATGCCAAACGCTGAGAGGTTATCCTTAATATGAGATGCAACTTGCAATACTTCCTCTTGATCCTGTGCAAGATCACACGCATTGAGTACAAAGAACATTTTATCCGCCAGGAAGACATCTTTCACTCGTCCAAGCTGAATCAGAAACTCTCTGTCGGCAGAAGAAAACGCATGGTTATAATAAGTCACGTAAAGTATCATGTCAGAATTCTTAATATATTGAAAAGCAACATCTGTATGCCTGCTATTGATAGAGTCTGCACCAGGGGTATCCACCAGGACGATCCCGCTTTCAGTCATCTTGCAGCTGTAGTATACAGTGATCTTCTTTACGTAGCATGCAAAGGGTTCATATGCTCCATATCGTTCAATATCCTGCAGACCTGAAGTAAACACGGAGCCTGCCTTTGAAGACATCTCTTCAAAGCCTTCCATGAACGCGGAAATAAAACGGCTGCTTCCTGAGACCGAGCTTTTTTTTGCTAATTCCCCTGCCTGTTTTAAAGATGAGGCATTATTTCCGGTTTTAGATAGATGGTCATTAATTTCAGCCAGCATTTCTTCTTCGCTCTTGCATTCGATCTGTACTGTCCCATGCGGATGCGAAACATCAGGTTTAATGATTTCGAATATGGCAGCTGTCATTGGGTTCGGGCTTGTAGGAAGAACCTTTTCTCCGATTAGAGCGTTTGCAAAAGAAGATTTTCCTGATGAAAAAGCACCGAACAAGACCATCGTATAGGTGCGCTTTTCGACCCTTGAAAGAAAATGGTTAGCATCCTCTGCATCCTCTGCAAATCCGGGGAGACTTTCAAGCAGGCTGACATTGTGCGCTAGCCGGCTTTTTTCTGCACTCAGAGAATTTGTGCTATGACTTGAATTCGCACCTTTACTTTGTACCTTTTTTGCCTTGATCGGCTCCTTTTGAAGAATTTTTGTTATGTCGATTTTGCTGCCGGAAGATGCTTGAAACAATCCTTCAATGTTTCCATCATACTCTGAACTGCCGCCGGCAATTCTCTCTAACCGGTCTTTTTCTTTCTTCCACATTCTCATTCGGTTTATTTCCTGCTGGTGTTTCTGTATTTCTTGCTCTGCTTCCGCAAGCTGAAGTTTGATGCTCTTATGCTCTTTCTTGGACAATTTTTCTGCCTCAGCGTTCACAAGATCAAAAAACGGCTGCAGCTTCTGACTTATCATTTTGCGCACTTCGCCTGCAATATGTTCGCAATAGTGAAGCAGTGCTTTACCATCGGCATCCATCCCAGACTTTGCTGATTGTGTAAGCAATGACTCATGAACAGTAAAAGAGAAAGTTCCGGCATCAGCTCCATATTTTTTTGAAAACTCGTCAAACAATCTTCTCAAATGCCACATTACTTGAGTTTCGATGTTCTTATTAAGGGAATCCGCAAAGCTTTGCAGGCGCTGTTTCTTTTCATTAGCTGTCTTGTTCTGGCTCATAAAAAAGCCCACCTTGAATTTAGGCTGCAGGCTTTCAAGCAGCTTTCCGCCAAGTTCGCGCGTTTCAAACGGCATCAAGATGGCATCTCTTAGTATGTTTTGCACGTCGTTCCGCCACTTTTTCTTCTCATCACTTTCTAACTCTTCAGCAAGCTGAAGTCTTTCAGTCAGTTCATTTTTTCGTTCTTCTGCGTGCTGAATGATATCTTCAATATGTTCTTCAGTTTCTGGTTTGTGTTTCTCTGCATAATCAGCTGCAAGCCATTGCAGCCGTCTGCGCCATTCTTTTTCCAATATGTTCTCTTTTTCAATCGATGCTTTTTCAATAAGTGCCCGCAGTGCATTCAGATCGTTTCCTTCTAATGATCTGTTCAGCACACTCGTATAAAAGATGTCTTCTTTTGTAATGCCATATGGACCAAAAGATTCTTCTACTTTCTCCTTGAATGAGGTTATAGGAAGTTCAGATTCAAGATGCTTATCCATCTGATTGATGATCAGCTTGACATGCTGGCCTCTTCTTGAAAGTTTCTCGATGAAATGAAAATTTGTTTCTGAAAGAACATGGTTATAATCCATCACATAAAAAATAATGTCGGCTGCATCACTAACTTCATCTGCAGCCTTGTAGTGTGCATCATCTGTGGAATCAATTCCAGGAGTGTCATAGAGTGCGATTCCCTCGAGCCCGAAATGTGGTGTGAAAATTTCAATTTCCTTAACAAGATCTCCGTTTTTACAGAGTCTTTTTATTTCATTTATATCGAACGGAGGCAGAAATTCTCCGTATTCTCCGTTATGAAGATACACTCTTGCTTTACTCGGGCCTTTTCTCAGTACAACTATGTTCGCGCTTGTCGGTACAGGGCTAACAGGGAGCGTGCCATCTTCAGACAAAGCGTTCAATAGGCTCGATTTCCCTGCAGAAAAATGTCCGCAGAACACGACTGAAAGGTCACCTGCCATAGCTTTGCGATAATAAGCTAAAATCTTTTCAAGCCTGTCTTTATCTTTTGCTTCTGCAAAAAACTCATAAAACTGAGCAAGTACTGGTAAAACTTTGTTGTTGGATATTGTAATTCTTTGCTTCAAATTTCTCATCCTCTGTATGTCCGGTGTACTTCCACTTTACCATATTTATGTATGCGATTTCACTAAGTACTGTTCTCAATCCTGCATTTTCGATATAAAAGCCCGGAATATCTCCGAGCTTATAGAAAATAGGCCATTAATATTTCATCCTGCAGTTGCCCGTTAATTTTCACTTGTCCTTTTTGGCGGCCTTCTTCGATAAAACCAGCCTTTTTATATACTTTAACCGCGATTTCATTTTCTGCAAAAACAGTCAGCCATATCTTATACAAACCGTTTTCGGAAGCCCAGTTGATCGAATAAGACATAATTTCATGGCTGATGCCGAGCCCCTGCCCATCAGAAGAAATCCAAGTTCGGAAATTTCCGGTGTGCTTCTTCATTTCAAGCTCACTTTTTACAATCCGGCATATTCCGACAGCTTTACCGCCTACTTCCACTACGGTGTACATGTTGCCTTTCTCTTTCATCTCATTAATAAAAGACAATTCTTCTTCTAGTGAACGCGCAGTTTCTTTTTGCAGATACTCTCCTGCTTCAACGATTTCTTTAACGGAAGTGATAATATCGTCAGCATCTTTTTCTTTTGCTGGCCTTAGAGTTACAATATTGCCATTTTTGGCTGTGAATGAATGGTGTAGTTGCAAAATATACAGCTCCTCGACTTGCCTTTTTCCTTATTATCACTATCTCGAAGCCTTATCATGCGGGCTTTCAAATTGTACCCACACCGTTTAATCAAAGTAGATCGTTTTAAGTTCTGCATGTCTGTTCTCAATCGCCAGAACACCGAAAGAGAATTGCTTCTGCCTTCTTTTATCTGTAGGAGATCCGGGATTAAACAAGACTGTCTGTTCAAAGATTTCATGGTGAGGAATATGAGAATGGCCAAAAATGATAATATCCGGCACATCTTGTTCAAAACTGCGCCATGCTCTTTCTTTTGTGGTTCGGCCTTTCCCTTCGTGGCCGTGGACAATCCCTATAGAAACACCATCAAACAAGAGCTGCGCTTTTTTCGGCAGCATCTTTTTTACATGCTCCTCATCCACGTTGCCGGAAACAGCAGTGACTGGGGCAAATGTTGTAAGACTCTTTAGTAGTTCCATCCCTGTCACATCGCCAGCGTGGATGATATGATCTGCCTCTGATAGCTCTTGAAGCAGCATTGTTGGAAGTTTAGGCGCTTTTCTGGGCATATGAGTATCCGATATTATGACAATTTTCATAAGAACCTCCTTCAAAAAAAAATTATCCTGATGCCTGGATCATCGGCGCGCATATCCTTTCTTACCATGCAAAAAAAGAGAGAACCGTTACACGGTTCTCCCCTTCTTATTATTATCTGTTTTTCAAGTCTTCTCTCGTACGCTTCTGTGCGCGGTAAGAGTAATCGTTATCGCGTCCGCCTTCACGGTTTCCGCTTGGACGGCCGCTTCCGCTGCCACTGCGTCCGCGGTAAGAACCGCCGCCGCGTTTAGAATCTCTTCCTCCGTCACGGCCGCCTCCGCCTGAGCGAGGTTTTCTTCGGTCAGAGAAGCGTCCTTGTCCGCCGCGCTGGAACTTTTTCGAAGCAAGCGGCGGTTCTTCTGTCAGAGAAACCGGCGTTGTATCCGGTTCACGAGTCAAGAGTCTGAGTGCAGCTGAGACTAATGCTACAGAATCATGCTCTTCAAGTAATTCAACAGCTGTCTGCTTGTAAAGTCCAGTTTCTTCAGTTCCAAGCACACTCATCAGCTTTTCAACAGCCATCTGCTGCTGGCCTTCCATCGCTTCGTTCACTGATGGAACCTGGCGCTTTTCGATCTTGCGCTTCGTGATTTTTTCGATCGTATAAAGGTGATCGATCTCACGTGGCGTGATGAACGTGATCGCATAACCTGTCTTACCTGCACGTCCAGTACGTCCGATACGGTGAACGTAGCTTTCAGGATCTTGCGGGATATCGAAGTTATACACGTGAGAAACGCCTGAGATGTCAAGTCCGCGTGCAGCTACGTCAGTAGCTACAAGCACTTCGATCGTGTTGTTCTTGAACGCGCGAAGAACTTTGTCACGCTTCGCCTGCGGAAGGTCTCCATGGATTCCTTCAGCAGAGTAGCCGCGCTTGTTCAGCGCTTCAGAAAGCTCATCGACACGGCGCTTCGTACGTCCGAAAACGATGGCAAGTTCAGGTGAATGAATATCGAGCAGGCGGCAAAGGACGTCAAACTTTTGACGCTCTTTAACTTCAACGTACTCCTGTTCGATGCTTCTTACCGTCATTTCGCTTGCTTTCACTTTAATGATCAAAACGTCTTTCATGAAACGCTCTGCAAGCTTTTGAATCTGCTTTGGCATTGTAGCTGAGAAGAGCATCGTATGGCGCTGTTCAGGTACGTTTTCAAGGATTTTCTCGATGTCCTCTACAAACCCCATGTTCAGCATTTCATCTGCTTCATCAAGAACAACAGTGTGAACCGTGTCAAGCTTCAGCGTCTTGCGGTTGATGTGGTCGATCACACGGCCTGGTGTTCCGACAATAATATGCGGTCCGCCTTTTAATGCTTTGATCTGGCGTACAATTGACTGTCCGCCGTAGATTGGAAGTGTGCGGATTCCTTTGTACTGGCCGATTTTGTTCAGCTCTTCAGCTACCTGAACAGCCAGTTCGCGTGTTGGAGCAAGAACAATACCTTGCACCTGGCGATTTTTAGTGTCCATCTTTTCGATTAGAGGAATACCGAATGCAGCTGTTTTCCCTGTACCAGTCTGCGCTTGACCGATTAAATCAGTTCCTTGAAGCGCTGTTGGGATCGTATCACGCTGGATCGGAGTTGCTTCTTCAAACCCCATGTTGTTAATTGATTTTAATAATTCCGGGCTTAAGCCCAGCTCTTGAAATGTTGCCAAAATTATAATCTCCTTTTCTTTGACGAAAAAGGATTTTACGAAAACACCATATAAATTACCTTCATAAACCCACGTTTTTCTTTAACGTGTAAAAAGCATTTCCGACTATCGTATAAGGAAATGCTTAACGATGCGAATATTGGTTCTTTTGTGTTGCACCGTACCTTGTCTGATAAAAGTTTCCGTAAAAGACATCTTCCGTCCATATATTCCGAAGTTAAACTTAACATGCCCTGTCAATAAAAGCAACTAAAATAAGATTGCTTAAACGGCGGGCACACAACTCCAACACCATACAGTATATATACATTTTGCCTGTTTTACTCATTTATAAACAGCAGAATAATTCACCAGCAGTGCCGCATCCTAACAAAAAAAGCACTATAAAAGGCAGGTGGCGCTTGTGGAATGGCTGTCGATCATTCCTTTTTTGTTGGTTATTCCTATTGCAGTAAAAACGAAGCAAGTTCTTCCCGGTCTTTTTGCGGGGCTGTTAGTCGGTTCTTATCTAATTGCTCCTTCATTGACAGGCGGACTTCAAAAAATGGTCTCTTACCTTGTCAAAGGACTTATCGATCCGAAAAATATCACCATTTTATTATTCTTATACGTTTTTTCCGGTCTAGTCGGCATGATTAAGATGACAGGGGGTATCCGCGGCTTTGTTGAAGAAGCGTCATCAAGGATCAAAACGAAAAGAGAGGCACTTATCTTAACGTACTTATCCACACTCGGTACATTTGCAGCGCCAAGCTTCCGGTTCGTCACTGTCGCTCCGATCATGAGAGCACTTTTGAAAAAGGTGAAAATGTCTACCCAGGAGCTTGGCTTTGTCATCGAAACGACAGCTACTCCGGTCATCGTTCTTATCCCGATCGCTACTGCTTTCGTCGGATATATGACATCAATCGTTGACATCGCGTTAAAGAATGAAAATATAAAAGCTGACTCTTTTGACCTTTTCATTAAAAGTATCCCATTTAACTTTTTCAGCTTTGTTATGATCGCTGTCGGCCTCTATTTAAGTTTTTTTCATCATTCAAAATCAACAGAAACAAGCGATCCTGCAAAAATCGGAAAGGAAGATGACGGAGATGACTGGCATGACTGTGATCCGGCAGTAGGAAAAGAATTGCCAGAAAAGCCTTGGAACTTGATACTCCCGCTATTTCTCACAGTTACGTTAACATTGCTCCTCACTTGGTGGGACGGATACAAAAAAACGAAAGACGGCATTCTTACTGCCTTTATTTCAGCTGATGTGATGGAGTCAATGCTGACGGCACTCCTGTTTACAACATTGTTTTCGTTCTTTTTTTTCCGGCTGCAAAAAGTAAAAACTTCTGAGCTGCTGTCAGGGTTCATTGCCGGCGGAAATGAATTGATGAGTGTCATCGTGCTGCTCGCAGTAGTCTGGGGTCTGTCTTCAGTAACAGAGGATCTTGGGTTCTCAACGTTCATCACAGGCTATGCCGAACATATACCGAGCATTGCTGTTGTACCGATTCTTTTCTTGTTCGGATCAGCCATTTCCTATTTTATCGGATCAGCTTGGGGAACATGGGGCATATTGATGCCTCTTGGTGTTTCAATGTCGCAGGCATCTGGCATTTCGCTGCCGCTCGTTATCGGTGCTGTTTTTGCAAGCGGAACGTTCGGTGCCTTTGCCTCACCTTTAAGCGATGACACGAACACGATCGCAAGAATATTGAACTTATCAGTCGTAGAATACGCGAAATATAAGCTGAAACCCGCACTTATCGCAGCTTTTATCACAGCCGTTCTCTATGGTGCTACTGTCTTTTTTTATTAAAACAAGCCTGATTCAGCAGGAGTAATAGCTGTTCAGGCTTGTTTTTTATATGATCATTTCCTTCATTTCACTCAACGTGTTCTGATACCTCTCTTTTGCCCATGAATTATAAGACGGATGCGGAACGCCTGTGATAACTCGGTGAGTTTCGGCTATCCCTGCTAAAAATGTATAGCGTTCAGCAAATTTGCCGCAGGGTACAATGATGGTTTTCTCACCTGCTGACTGCAGCAGGCGTTCTTTAAAATCCTTCAGGAGAATATCTTGTAACACCGCCTTTTTCTCATCCTTAAACTTCAATGCGGTGCTTGTTCGAATACTTTCAGCTGTTTTGAGAAACAAACGGTTAGTATCCTTCCATTCCTCATCAGGAATTGCTGCAGACTGCATCGGAAAAGGGCATACGTTCACGATGCCAAACGTTTTGAGCAGCGTGGGGTTCTTCGATAAATAGATACCAAACGGGACGTTCTCCTGCAGCAAATATTTGGTCATGGTTTTACCGGAGCCTCCTGCTACAGGAACGCCATGCTTGATTTCTTCTTTATGAGGTGACTCAAGGACAAATAGAAGGCACGGCGGTGAAGCAGCAAGATCAGGTACATTAAAAAGATTTTTAGCTTCTGTAAAGGATTGTCTAATATCATTCATTTTTTTCCGCCTTCATTCATTCTTTTTAATAAAAATCAAGGATTTTAGGGATAAATAGCGAACGGTTATCTTATCAAGAACAGGAGGTATGCTGATTATGGATCCACACCTGGCTGCATCTGCAGCACCCCGGAAAAAAACAGCACTTTATCTTTCTCTTCCCGTTATGTCATGGGCGCTTTACGATTTTGCAAACACGATTTTCTCTTCTAATATTATCACAATCTTTTTTCCGTTTTATCTCTCTTCTGTAGTAGGAGGGAGCGGCCAGATGGATCAGATTGCGAGCACGATTATCAGTTATGCAAATGCCGCTGTATCGATATTGCTTGTTCTTCTCTCTCCGCTCTATGGAGTATGGATTGATCAGACAGGCAAAAAGAAGAAGTACGTCGTCACTTTTGCAGCTGGCGCTATACTTTCTACACTATTAATGAGCATTTTTGCACAGTTCTCATCATCCGAAACATTCTTTTCTCTTCCCGCTTCTGTATTTCTTGTCATTCTTGCCTTTATGGCGGGCAAGTTTTTTTATCAATCCAGTCTTGTCTTTTATGACGCTATGCTTCCGGATGTCAGCACAAAAGAAAATTTGTCACTGCTCTCCGGTTTTGGTGTAGCCGTCGGCTATACCGGCACGATCCTCGGACTCAGCGTGTATTTTTTGACAGGCAAAGACAACTTTTCAGATGCGTTCCTATACAGCGGCGTCCTATTCCTGCTGTTCTCACTTCCGATTATGTTCATCTATAGAGAAAAGCAGCCGTCAGGATTGCAGCCGGCGTCAAAAAGCGGAGTTTTCTCAGGTTACAGAGAAATCGCTGCTACTTTCAAAGAAATCAGGGCCTTCCGTGACCTTTTCCTGTTCATGCTCGCCTACTTTTTCTTTAATGACGCGATTGCTACAGCTATCGCGATGATGGCTCCATATGCTACATCTGTCATCGGGTTCTCTCAAGGGACGTTTATTCTTCTCTATTTAACGGCTACAGTTTTCAGCATCATCGGATCATTTAGTTTTGGACATTATACGAAAAAAGCAGGTTCTAAGATGGCGCTTTATATGGTTGGCTTTCTTTTGGTCGTTGCTTTGCTCCTCGCCGTTTTCACAACTGTGGCTTCGCTGTTCTGGATCTCAGGGGCGCTTTACGGCATCGCGATGGGCGCCATGTGGGTCGTTACTCGAACGATGATCGTCGAGATGAGCCCTCCTGAAAAAAGAGGTCAGTTCTTTGGTTTATTCGCTTTCTCAGGAAAAGTTTCAGCTGTTGCCGGACCGCTCGTTTACGGGACAATCACGCTCACCTTTTCTTCATATGGCGATATTGCAAGCAGGCTGGCATTAGGTTCAATGCTTATCTTCGTGGCTATCGGCATGATCATCTTGAAATATGTGAACTATGGACCGTTCCGACAGCAGCATATGTAAAAAAGAGAAAGCTCAAGATTGAGCTTTCTCTTTTATTGTTCCGATTCTCTGCCCCATTACGACAGCTGATCCCTCTTTAATATGACTGTCAAATTCAAATGATCCTTCTTCAAACAGCAAAATGACGGTTGAACCGAACTCGAATAATCCAATTTCATCACCTTTTTTATAATGCACCGGCTCAAAGCTCTGTTTAACGTGCTGTTTCCACTTCCTTTTAAGGTCGCTGTACGAAACCTTTACACTTCCGACAATAAATGCGCCTACTTTTACAAGTGCCATATTGCCTGCAGCTGTTTGGGCATGGGTGATAACACGCTCATTTTTAGTAAACAGACCGCTCACATGACCGACACCAATATCATTAACCGGAAATAGCCTGCCGGGAATGTATACACTCTCTGTCACTGTTCCCTCGAGCGGCATATGAATGCGGTGATAGTCCTTAGGGCTTAAATATATGGTAGCGAACCGGCCGTTGTGATAACGTTCAGCTGCCTTTGCATCACCCAGCAAATCTGTGACCGTGTAGTTGATGCCCTTTGCTTGAATCAGCGATCCTCTCTGGATCTTTCCAAGCTGGCTGACCACTCCGTCAACTGGAGAGACTGCAGCATCAGCCGCCATGTCTACAGGACGGGAGCCTTCTTTCAGATTGCGTGTGAAAAACTCAGTCAAGTTTTTGTATTCATGGACAGGCTTTTCTATTTCATCCAAATTAATATTAAACTGCTTGGCATAATGTTTTATATACCACCTGCTTAGGCTAGACCTTCCTGCATGGCCAGCCAACGCCGATATTCCTTTTTGCGGCAATAAAGATATCAAAAGCTTCGCTGCTTTTTGTTTCAACTTCATTTCCCCTTACGATTCCATTTTTCTGTTCTATTTCCCTAAGCGCATTATATCATTTTAATCACTCATTCGTGAAATTAGTATTTCAAAGCCATTTTCTTGTGGTTAAGGGTATCATATGACAGAATGAAACCATCAAGGAGTGATAAAGATGGAATTGCATGTATCAAAGAAAGCAGCAGAAACATTAAAAAACGAGCTTCAGAATTCTCCTGGGAACTGCGTCCGTTTTTTCGTAAGGCTTGGAGGCTGCAGCACCGTTCAGAGCGGGTTCTCTCTCGGAGTTGCCAAGGATGAGCCAAAGCATCCCGGACCGCAAATGAAAGACAGCGGGACAGGATTGACATTCTACATTGAACAGGAAGATGAATGGTTCTTTGACAGTCACAGCCTTTATGTAGAGTATGACGAGAAGGAAGAAACTATAATTTATGAATACGAAAAGTGATGTTATTTTAGAAACCGGCTGATTTCATGAAGCCGGTTTTCTTTTTTCATAATTTCCAGTTGTTTTTCACCCATCAAATCGAAATGCGGGAAGTCGCTTCGATAATGAATATATTCAGGACGAAGACCGTGCCTGCCTCCCCATGTTTTAAGTTTTTCCACATCACAGCATGCTGCTTTTGTTACGCTGCGAAACTGCGGAAAGCGGGGATCATGCCAAAAGTGGGTAAGGAAAGCAATCTCACCGCACAAAGCTTTTTCTTTCCATTCTTCCAGATCTTTTCTTGTCAGCCCAAAAGCCATTACCGGCCATCTTCTCCAGCAGCGTTCAAATAGGCTGCATGCCATGCTGGGAATACTTTTTTAATCGAAATAGGACGGAAAGTATCTTTTTTTACGCAAACATGTGTCGAGCAGCCCGTCACACAAAGGTCTCCTTCATTGTTCCGTATTTCATACTCATACACTACTTTAAGCCCGTTATATTCCTTAACAGCTGTTATGACCGTTGCTGAGTCTCCGTACGTCAGAGGCTTTTTATAGTTTGCTTCCACATGTGTCACTGGAGACAAGATACCTTCTTTCTCCATGTCCGCATAGCTGAATCCGAGTTTTTCAATCAGTGCTGTTCGTCCGATCTCAAACCAGATAATATAGTTTGCGTGGTATACAACACCCATTTGATCAGTTTCTGCGTATCTTACTTTAATGTCTGCTTCTGCTGTAAACATTTATGTAGTCCCCCGTTTTTTTGTATAACTCTACCATAAAACGCATCTTATAGCATGCGAAAAGGCCGGCAATAGCCGGCCTGTAAAAAGCAGATTTATTTCTGATTCCCGTCTTCGCGGTACGCCTGCTCTTCCGCCATCTCGTGCTGAAACTGCTCGATGCTTTCTTGACGGTGCTGGTTTTTTTCTTTGATCTGCTCTTGCTGGCTCGCAGTCAGATCTGTGTTCTGTGCTGTCTCATTTGCTTCTTGGATGTTTTGCTGTGTGTTTTCAATCATTTGCTGCAGACGCTCAGCGTTGTTGCTTCTGTCATCTGGTTTTGCCATGATGAAACCTCCTTTAAGGTGTTAGTTCCATCATAGTGTTTTCTTTCAGCGATGAAATATACTCAGCTTTTTTCAAGAAGGATGGGGCTCATCGTATTGATGCTCTGTTCACACATGGCTTTAAGCGCGCTCCAGCATTCCACAACGGATTCGTCATCCGTGTTCTTCATCGTGATTTCCAGCCATGACAGTTCTTCTGCAAGCCTAATGGAAGAACCGATCCAATACTTTTTATTTTTTACGGTAATATAAAAAGGCTCTTCAAAACGGAAAGGCAAGTAAAAGCCTTCATTATTCGGGTGCATGATAACATGCTGATAAACCGTGCCTTTCGTGATCTTTGCGTAAAACAAAAATACTCCGTCGTTTTTAGCAGCGGTCTTTTTTAATTTTATCAACGTATCGTCAGTACCGACCTCAACTGTCTGGATGTCATCCTGCCAGTTCAGCTCTTCGCGGAAAGGTACAAGGTGGCCAAGCCGCTGCATATGAATCTCGAGCTCGCGGTATAAATAATCTTCGTCTTCTTTTTTACATGATACAGGTAATGGTTTAACGTATGCCGTAATCAACCGTACCCCTCCTATTTCTCACTTCAATCAAGTTTTCGACAAGAAATACGATATATGGGGTTAGCAAAGGATTTTTAGCACTGGAAATAATTCCATGAAACAGATTTGGGGTCCGGTACCTTTTACGAAGTTTCCTTATAAATAATGGAATACTCTTAAATGGTACCGGACCCCTGCCCAAAAGTTATAGGTTTTTCATATGCTTTTCGTCGAGTTTGCGTTCAATTTCTTCCATAAACTTTTCATCACTCATCAGCAGTTTTTTGTTTTCGTTCACAAGATCGCGAAAGTTGATTTTTCTGTTCTTCCTCATCATTACCGGCTCCTGTCTGTTCAATAATCTCATCTTTATCATTGTCAATTATTTCAATTCCTAAACCTTTTTCACCAGAATAATGACAGCAGCGGATTGGAACGTTAAACAGTAAAAGGAGGAGATACTAATGAGCAATCCAAAAAAATTCCCTGAAGATTTTGTACCGAATCATCAAGGCACTCAGCCCCGAAAAGGGCATGGAAACAAAGGCGCACAGATGGCCGATACGTCTCATGAGAAGCCAGATTATATTCCTCCAAAAGGTTAAAATTGCTTAACATAAAAAAAGCCGGATCCATGCTGGGGCTTAAAGCCCCGGCAAATCCGGCTTTTTCTATTTGTATGAGTTACTTTTGCGGCTGTCCAGCTTGTGCAAGCTTGTTGCGAAGCACCATTGGCAGGATTCCGCCATGACGGTAGTAATCGATCTCAATTTCAGAATCGAAGCGGGCAACTACATCAAACTCAACAGTTGTTCCGTCTTCTTTAACAGCTGTCACTTTTACAAGCTCAAGCGGCTTAACATTTTCGTCAAGCTGTACGGAGAATGTTTCTTTACCGTTCAATCCATAAGTTTCAGCACTTTCTCCATCCTTGAACTGAAGCGGAAGCACGCCCATAAGAACGAGGTTGCTGCGGTGGATACGTTCAAAACTTTCAGCGAGGACCGTCTGGATGCCCAGAAGGTTTGTTCCCTTCGCTGCCCAGTCACGAGATGATCCCATACCGTAGTCTTTTCCAGCGATAATCATAAGGCCAGTGTTTTCTTCCTTATATTTCATCGCTGCATCATAGATACTCATTACTTCATTCGTTGGCCAGAACGTTGTCCATCCGCCTTCTGTTCCTGGAGCTACCTGGTTGCGGATTCGGATATTAGCAAACGTTCCGCGCATCATGACTTCATGGTTTCCTCGGCGAGATCCGTAAGAGTTAAAGTCGCGCGGTTCAACACCATTAGCGATCAAGTACTTGCCTGCTGGTGTGTTTTTGCCGATCGCACCAGCTGGAGAAATATGGTCAGTTGTTACAGAGTCACCGAATTTAGCGATTAGCTTCAATCCTGTCAGCGGCTGAATTTCTTTTAAATCAGCAGACAGGTTCTCGAAGAACGGCGGATTCTGGATATACGTTGATGACTGATCGAATGCATAAAGTTTCTCTGCAGAAGTCTTCAGTGCGTTCCAACGCTCGTTCTCATCAAACACGCGCTCGTATTCTTTCTTAAACAGCTCAGGCTTTACGGCAACGTTCATCGCGTCTTTTACTTCTTCAGCACTTGGCCAGATGTCTTTGAAGAAAACATCATTTCCTTCGCTGTCTTTACCAAGAGAATCTCTTTCCATATCAAAGTCCACAGTTCCTGCTAAAGCATATGCTACTACTAACGGCGGTGATGCCAAGTAGTTCGCTTTTACTAGCGGGTGGATACGCCCTTCAAAGTTACGGTTCCCAGATAGAACAGAAGCTACTGTCAAATCGTTTTTAGAGATCGCGTCTTCAACTTCGATTGAAAGCGGCCCAGAGTTACCGATACACGTTGTACATCCATAACCTACAAGGTTAAAGCCGAGCTGATCCAGATAAGTCATCAAGCCTGCTTCCTCAAGGTAGCGTGTTACAACTTTGGATCCCGGTGCAAGGGAAGTTTTCACATAGCCTGGAACCTTTAAGCCTTTCTCGATAGCTTTTTTCGCTACAAGACCCGCTCCTAGCATTACATAAGGATTGGAAGTGTTCGTACAGCTTGTAATCGCAGCAATCGCGACTGCGCCTGTCTTCATGACTGAAGACTCAGTCCCTGGATGCTTGACCGCAACCTCTTTTGATAGTTCGTCTTCAGACAATCCAAAGCCAGCGTTCCCTTGAGGTGCAGTAAGCGCCCTAGAGAATGCAGATTGCATCTGTGAAAGCGGCACTAGATCCTGAGGGCGTTTAGGCCCTGAAAGGTTTGGCTCGATTTCAGACAAGTTGATCTCTACAACGTCAGTGAACACAGGCTCAGCAGAATCAGGGCTGTAGAATAGACCGTTTGCTTTGCAGTATGCTTCAACGAGCGCGATCTGCTCTTCAGAGCGTCCAGTAAGACGAAGGTAGTCAAGCGCCTCGCTGTCAACCGGGAAAAATCCGCAAGTTGCACCATATTCAGGTGCCATGTTGGAAACAGTAGCACGGTCTGCAAGCGGCATTTCTGCAAGGCCTGGGCCGAAGAATTCAACAAATTTGCCGACAACTTTCTTTTCGCGCAGAACTTGTGTTACTTTCAGCGCAAGGTCAGTTGCCGTTGTTCCGTTTGGCAATGAGCCTGTAAGCTTTACTCCGATTACTTCCGGAACCGGGAAGTATGAAGGCTGTCCGAGCATTCCAGCTTCAGCTTCAATTCCGCCGACGCCCCATCCAAGTACTCCAAGTCCGTTAATCATCGTTGTATGAGAATCCGTACCAACTAAGGAGTCCGGGAATGCCACTGTCTCGCCGTCCTTCTCAGAAGTAAGAACAACCGGCGCAAGATACTCTAGGTTTACCTGGTGAACGATTCCTGTTGCAGGAGGAACAGCACGGTAATTATCAAACGCAGACTGCGCCCAGCTTAACAGCTTATAGCGCTCTTCGTTGCGCTCGAATTCAAGATTCATGTTGAACGCAAGTGAATCCATCGTTCCTGCTTTATCTACCTGAACAGAGTGGTCAACAACAAGGTCAACCGGAATATCAGGATTGATCTGAGACGGATCTCCGCCCATGTCTTTCATCGCCTTACGTAAAGATGCCAAGTCAACGACTGCAGGAACACCCGTGAAATCCTGAAGGATAACGCGTGAAGGCTTGAAAGGAACATCAATGTCCTGTACCTCTGAAGTTCCCCATTTAGCAAGGTTTTCAACATGCTCCTTGTTAATTACAAATCCGTCATACTGGCGGAGCACAGATTCAAGCAATACTTTTACAGAGTAAGGAAGCTTTGATACGTTCCCCAATCCTTTTTCTTCCAATGCCGCAAGACGGTAGTATTGATACGTTTTACCGTTGGCTTCAAAAGATGAACGTGCACTAAAAACATCATTTTGTTTAGTCATTTACACCAATCTCCTCTCAAACACCATTCAAATAAACATTTTTTCACAATTCCATCATAACACACCGCCAGCAGCGGCTGTTAGCTAGAGAAACAAGGCTGAATATCTACATACTCTTTCCCCTTCATTATCATACGTAAAACCCTTTCATAAGTAAATAACATAAACGTTATCATTCAACATAAGTTTTTCTTATCATGAATATGATGTATTCGCCTAATCCAAAACACACTCATCTGCATACAATGAATGCAAGCAGCAGTCTTCTCAGCCTTTTAGCAGCTGTATGGTGCATTTTCTTTTCAGAGGAGGTGTCATTATGGACTGGTTGAAAAAGCTGGCATCCCTTCTTGTAATCATTGGTGCATTAAACTGGGGATTAGTCGGCCTGTTCGGGTTTAATCTTGTAACAGAAATTTTCGGAAGCGCTTCCACGCTTACGAAGGTTGTGTATACGCTTGTTGGTGTCAGCGGTCTTTGGATGGCGGTTGATTTATTTAAAAAATAAACATTGCATTATTTATATATTTACCATGAAAAAACAGCACTCCTTAATTTGGAGTGCTGTTTGTCTGTTCTTAGTGAGCACACTACTTTTAAGGAGGTGGATCATGATGGCTAACCGAAAAGCGAGACACATCATACCTGGCAGCAACGCCGCTAGTGCCCAAGGCCAAAATGCAGGCTATGAGACCGAATTTGGCAACGAAGCACTGCAGCAGAATAACGAGCCTCTAAGTCAAGAGGAGCGTCAGAACAATAAAAAAACTAAAAAACGTCAATAGGTCTACATTTGCGGATGTTGTGATTCAATTGCAAGAAGCTCAGCCTTCAGCTTATCCAGCTCAACCCTTTGATGTTCAGAAGCCGTTTCCATCGCGTTTTCAATCTGCATGAGTGCTTCTTCTTTTTGCTGGTTGAATGATTTTAAGCGTGAACCGTACTCTTCACCGCCAGCCTCTAGCATCGATGAAGATTGGATAGCCTGTTCGTAACCTTGCTGAGCAGCCTGAAAAGCTTGCTGTTTATCTTTATGATATGGCATTGGGATCATCCTTTCCTTGTTAAGCTATCTATAAGTTACCAATTTCGTTGAAGTATTATTCGAGGAGGAAATAAATGATGGCTGAAAGCAACAGCTTTAAAGATATCCGAAAAAACGCGCCTAAAGGAGACAATCCGGGCCAGCTTGAACCGATGAGCGGGAGCAAGAAAGTAAAAAACCGAAATCACACGAGGCAAAACCAGGGATCAGGATCTTAACTTAAAAAAACAGCCGCATAACCCGGCTGTTTTACATATTTTTCAAAGCATTTATGATGACTGTTTCTTCCTCTTCGTTCACTGTCCGCAGATCGATCAGGCAAACATCCTCCTGAATTCTGACAATCACAGGAATATCATTTTTCCTCAGTGATTCTGCTGTATATTCGGCACCGTCCGGGTGGCAGAAAGCGATTAGGAAAGATGGCAGCTTAACATCTGGCATGGTGCCTCCGCCGACTTGGGAATGTCCAGGAATGATATATGGTTTAAGAGCAGGATTCATCTTTACAATAAATTGCTCTGCCCGAAGTTTAAGCTCATCTTCACTCGCGATGATGTCTTTTACAGTCGGTATATCATCGAACTCTTTATATAAATACGACTCAAGCGTGCCGCAGAGAGCCGCAAGCGACAGCTTATCAATCCTCAGAACACGCGCAAGCTGATGTTTTTTTAGAATGCTGATATATTCCTTTTTTCCGGCTATAATCCCGGCCTGCGGTCCCCCAAGCAATTTATCACCGCTGAAGGAGACGATATCGACTCCTGACTGAATAACGTCTTTTACGGGGACTTCATCGCCAATGTTTTTTGATGAGAATGGAAAAAGTGCTCCGCTCCCTAAATCTTCATATAAAATAACGTTCTGTTCACGTGACAGCTTTACGAGCTCGCTAGAAGGCACACTTTTCGTAAAACCTGTTATTTTAAAGTTGCTTGTATGCACCTTCATGATCATCGAGGTGTTCTCATTTAGCGTCTGTTCATAATCAAAAAGGTGAGTTTTATTAGTAGTTCCAACTTCTCTCAGGACAGCCCCGCTTTCTTCCATGATGGATGAAATCCGAAACGATCCACCGATCTCAACGAGTTCTCCTCTGGAAACAATCGTTTCCCTGCCTTTAGCAAGCGCGCTCAATATAAGGTAGACAGCAGCTGCGTTATTGTTAACGACCATTGCAGCCTCTGCACCAGTCAATTTTTTGATCAGATCTTCCGGATGACTATGGCGGGAACCTCTCGTCCCTTTTTCTATATCGTATTCCAGATTGGTATAGTTATTAGCACTTTCTATAACTGCTTTTATCGCACGTTTTCCGAGCCTGGATCTTCCCAAATTTGTATGTATGACTACTCCCGCTGCGTTGATGACTTTTCGTAAACGGCCTCTGCTCTGTAAATAGCTAGTTGCCCTGTTTATTACTTCTGCTTCTATCGAAGTGCCAGACAGGACAAATGCATTGCTCTGAATATCTTTGCGCAGTCCTTCAACAGCTTCCTGCGCAGCTAGAGTAAGCTGCCTATCGCTGAAAGCATTAAACTTATCCATTTCAGCAAGTAGGCTGGCCATGTTATGAACAGATGGCAGTTTTCTTAGCAACATGTTTTTTTCCAAATGTATTCCTCCCAAAAAAAGCGGCCTCCTGGGAGGAAACCGCTTAAGACTGAAGCTTTTCTAGCTCTGAAATAATCAAATCGTGATCTGGAAATTCTCCAGATTCTTTTTTTGAATAAATTTTCTTCCCATCAACATAAACCTCAAAAACGCCGCCAGAACTAGTGATCAGCTCAAATGAAGCGACCTTTGAACGGAAATGATTCAATACGTCTTCCGCGAGACTCGCGGCTTTTGGTGCAAAGTTTCACATCATGCAAAATTCAACAGCAATTTTCATGGATATCCACCTCTTCTGTTTTTCATTCATTTTAGTATATCTTTCGCCAAATCACAAAAAAAATGTTTATACTATGATACAGGAGGTGCCATATATGACAAGTGAAGAAAAAATCCGCCTGACTGCCTTATCTTCTAAAGGCGGCTGAGGCTGCAAAATTGGTCCTGAAGACCTGGCGCAAGTTTTGCGTCAATTACCAGAAAGAGAAGCAGATCCGAATCTGCTAGTCGGCTTGGATACTTCTGATGATGCCGGTGTATATAAGCTGACAGACGATATAGCCATCATACAGACAGTAGACTTTTTTACCCCAATAGTTGACGATCCTTATATGTTCGGCCAAATTGCTGCTGCCAACTCTTTAAGTGATGTGTACGCAATGGGAGGAACACCGAAAACCGTTATGAACATCGTCGGATTCCCGATAAAAAAATTAGGCCACGATGTTCTTGCCCAAATTTTAAAAGGCGCTGCTGATAAAGTAAAAGAATCAGGGGCTATTATTGTCGGCGGACATTCCATTGACGATAATGAACCAAAGTTCGGCTTGTCAGTTACCGGTCTTGTCCATCCTGAACGTGTGTTTAAGAACGTAGGAGCCAAGCCGGGAGATGTTCTCATCCTTACAAAGCCAATCGGTGTCGGCATCCAGACGACAGCGATTAAAAATGGAAAACTAAGTGAGGAACAGACAACTACTGTAACTGAAACGATGGCTGCACTTAACAAAACAGCTGCAGAGTGCCTCGATGGACTGCAGCCTAATGCAGTGACAGACATCACGGGCTTCGGTCTGCTGGGACATATGACAGAGATGGCTAAAGGCTCTGGCGGTGTTACTCTTCATATCGCCTTTGATGATGTTCCGCTGCTCAGCGGCACAGAGGAGTTAGCTCAAGCTGGCATCATTCCAGGCGGCACGAAAGCCAACCATAAGTGGATTGCAGATGACGTCATGTACAGCAGCACTTTGCATGAATGGAAACAGCATATCCTTTGCGATGCAGTCACATCCGGCGGCCTTTTAGTGAGCATTCCTGAGTCAGAAGGAAGAGAGTACATCCGCCGTCTGCATGAAAGCGGTGTTGAAGCCGCGCAGATTATCGGCCACGTTACGAGTTACCAAGATTCTATAATCAAAGCTAATTGAGTATGGCATAAAAAAAGCTTGCATCGGCTAATCCGTGCAAGCTTTTTTTATGCTTTTTGAAGTTCATCTTCAAAGTAAAAGGTATTCGGGTGCTCCGTGACGATATAAGAAAATTTCTTCATATGTTTAATATACTGAAACTTAGATATCGTAACTTGCTCTTCCGTCTTCGTAATATGAACGGTTTCCCCTGTCTGAAACAGGTTGCCTGAGTTTTTCATAGGTAATGTCACGCCCCTTCTTTCACCATTATACCATACGATAACCGCACAATTCTGTTATCCGCGGTAAATCATTTCATAATCTTCATCAGTTAAAGAATTTGGGGGACCGTCAAACACTACTTTTCCTTCTTTAAGCGCGATCAGCCTGCTAGCGTATTTTTTCGCCAGCAACACATCGTGAACATTAATTATTGTCAAAAGGTTCCGTGCGCTATGGTTTTTCTTCAAGATCTGAAAAATACGGTCCGCTGTACCTGGATCCAGACTCGCTACAGGTTCGTCACCTAAAAATACCTCAGGGTCCTGCACGAGTGCTCTCGCGATAGCCACTCGCTGCTTCTGGCCGCCGCTTAAATGCTCAACTTTTCTCGAATGTTCAACATTCAGCTCAACGGCTTCAATCATTTCACCCGCTTTTCTTTTCTCTTCGGCTGAAAACAAGCCAAGCAGGCTGGCAGCTGTACTTTTGTAGCCGAAAAAGCCCGTCATTATATTTTGATATACTGACAAACGCGGAATGAGATTAAAATGCTGAAAAATCATACCAGTCTCTCTCCTGATTTCTCTCACTTCTCTCTCGCTTAATGTGCTGATCGCCCTGCCGTTCCAGAGGACACTTCCTGTACTGACTGGCTGCAGCCCATTAAGGGAGCGGATAAAGGTGGATTTACCTGCACCGCTTTTTCCAAGTACACAAACGAAATCCCCTTTTTGAAAGGAAAGAGATATGTCTTTTAACGCCGGTCTTTCGCTGCTTTTATAATAAACACTTACATTTTCAAGTGAAATCATAGAGTCACCTATATCACTTTCTTGCGGATGATGCCGCCTGAAAAATCAATCAGGATGACCATCAGCATGATGAGCAGAACATCTACAGAGACAAGCTGATACTGAAACGTTTTAAAATGAATGAAAAGCTGCTGACCTATTCCTCCGCCCCCAATAAGACCAAGCACGAGTGAGGTACGGACTGCAACTTCAAAACGGTAAAAGAACTGAGACAGCACATTCGGCCATATCTGCGGCAAAATAGCGATTATGTTTGCACTCCACCGTTTGGAGCCGACTGCAACCATCGCTTCTACGGGGCCTTTCTCAGCTGACTCTATCAGTTCAGAAACTAACTTTCCCAGCACGCCAATATTATGAAGGATGATTGCAAGAACAGCAGGGAAAGGTCCCAGTCCTAAAGCAGTGAGCAGAACAAGCCCAAAAACAAATTCAGGGACAGAACGAAGAAAGCTTAGTGCTGTTCTTGTTCCAAAATAAATTGTATGAAACCGGCTTGTGTTTCGCGCAGCCAAGAAACTGAGAGGAAGGCCGATCAATAGGCCAAACAAGCTTCCCAGAAAGGCAATCGAAATGGTAATCAAGCTTTCTTCCAGCAAAAAAGGAAGGTTTTCGGTGTTCATCGGGAACCATTTGGAAATAAAATCAGCCATATTGCGGAAATCCTGAAACTTTGTAAAATCAAAGCCTGTTAAATACATGCTGCCGGCCACAAGGCCGGCAAGCAACATGATAATTATATAATGACTTTTTTTAAACCAGATCATTTCTTCCCTCTATTCTTTAAGCAGCCCTTCTTTATCAGCTGCTGAACGGATGCTTTCGTAATCTTTATTTTCCGCTTTTGTAAAGCCGGTCGCACCGAAGGCATTTAGAATTTCTTTGTCTTTGATACCAAGGAATGCGTCTTGAAGTGATTTAACCGTTTCTTTGTCTGTTCCTTTTGATACAGCCCATGGATATTGGAACAGCTTTTCAGATTTCCAGATTGTCTTGAACTGCTTGCCGTCGATCGTTCCTTCTTCAACGAGCTTGTCAAAGATCGCGCTGTCAATGGCACCTGCGTCTACTTGTTTATTCTGAACAGCTAGTGCAGTCGCATCATGTGAACCTGTGAACTGGACAGACTTGAACTTGTTATCGCTCTCGCTTTTATAAACTCCCTGATCTTTTAATTCGATGCCCGGAATAAGCGACCCTGATGTAGATGATGGGTCACCAAAAGCAAATTTTACATTTTTTGAATTCTTCACAAGATCATCAACAGATTTTAACGGGCTGTCTTTATGTGTGATCAGGTATGAATAATAAAACGGTTCTCCTTTGATCAGCTGTGTGACAATCGCTTCTGCTCTGCTGCTTTCATGAGCGATGACATACGTAAGAGGACCATAATAAGCCATATCTATCTTTTTATAGTTCATCGCCTCTACCACACCATTATAATCCGGATAAGATGTAATCTTCACTTCGCGGTCAAGCTTTTCAGACAGCACATCCTGCAGCTTTTCCAAGGCCCCTTTCATTTCGCCTTCTGTCTGCGCAGGTATAACACCAATTGTAAAGGCGCCTTTTTCTTTGCTTTCTTCCTGATTTTCTTTTTTTCCGCAAGCACCCAGCACCACAATGGCAGCGAGAAGAATCAGCATTAATTTTTGAAATTTCATCGTTGTTCTCCTTTTGTTTGATAGATTTTGTCATATAAAAAGATTTCTTGCTGTATATCATGATGTTTCTTTACATAAGCTTCCCCTTTTTCACCCATTTGCTCTGCTGCATTCTTATTTGAAAGCAGCACTTTTGCATAATGAAAAAAATCGTCGCTGTCACAGAAAATAAAGCCGTTTTCCTGGTGATCGATGATGCTGCGGTTCCCGCCGTTGTTTCTTCCAAGAACAGGCTTTTGGAAACTCATCGCCTCAAGCAGCGAGGTAGGCTGCCCTTCAGAGATCGATGTATTGATGACCACGTCGCTCCATTTATACACTTCAGGCATCTGAGACAGTTCGACAGCCGGATGATAATGGATCCATGGCAGCTTTTTCTGTATTAATGTCAGCCTGTGATAAATATCTTCATCTAGCTTCGCTCCAATAATGAGGAGTGTTAGATCTTTGTATTCGCTCCTTAACTGCAGCAGAGGCCGGATCGCAAAAAAGATATCTTTGACCGACCGCAAGCCTGCCGGCAATAAGAACCGGGGACTCCCCGCAGGCAGTTCAAGCGTTTGGGATACACCTGTATCAGGCAGATAAACGCCTTGCGGAATAATCTTAATCTTTTTTTCCAGCTCCGGTAAAACACTTATTAGCGTCTGTCTGGCATCTAATGAAAAAACAATCACCGCAACAGCATTTAATAGAAAATCATGATATTTTCCGCTGTCTTCACTTTGAAGTGAATGATTGACATCAGTGCCCCCAGATGTAATCACGTAGGGTTTGTCCAGCTTAACGGAATACATCTGCTGCCATTCCATGAAACGGCCGAAATGAAGGATATGCACAATATCTGCTTCATCTAACATCTGCTGACTAGAAGCACTCCATGCTGATTCATCATAAGCAAAGACTGAAACATGATAGCCTTCTTGCCGTAAACCGGCTTCTATCCTTTTAGCCGTTGTCGAGTTGCCCCTGCTTTGCGAGTAATATGGTGTAAAAAACATAATCTTCTTTACAGTTTTATTCATCTAAGATGCTCACAGCCATTCTCTTGTATTGTCTTCATTTCGCTTTGTCTCTCGCTCTTTGTCAAGAAGCTCAACAAATGGAATGAGATACTTCCGTGATAACCCTGTCACAGACTTAGCATCCTGAACGGTAAAAGGTGACGTCAGCAAACGCTTCATTTCTAAAAGTGAGCTTTCGTAAGCTGACGAAGCGATCAGATGGTCATCATTCATTTCTATGGCCCGTTTTTCTCGCAGAAGATAGTGCTTCAAGTCTGCTCCTAGTTCAGCCGGAATCTGCTCACTTTCTGTATAATGCAGAAATGGTTCAGGCGTAAGCCCATCCTCCTCAAGTTTTTTCACCGCATTTTCCATCCGTTTTGACCAGCGTGAAGGATAATGTGCAGAAAAGTGAATATCTGCAACATACTGATTATGAAAAGCAAGCCTTTTTATATCTGTCATAATTGACAAAGAGAATTGCAGTAGTTTCAATGGATAGTTATCAAAGATTGAAAACAGACTTGCTTTCTGGATTCCCGGCTTTAGCGGATGTTTCTCGTGAAATCTAAGCACCTCTTCATAAAAGAGATCGCATGTACGCTCAACTTCTGATCGCAGAAAATAATCATTCCCGGAAGCGATAAGTCTGTTTCCCATACTCTCGATTGCTGACCGCAGTTCATCTCCGCTCAGGCCAGTTTCCCGCTCGATCTGCTGCAGATTAAGCATCTTCTTTGATTCAAGAACTCTTGTGATCCTGTCTTGAGGTGTTCCTTCTGCTTTCTCTTTCAGCATATTTGAGGTGCTGCTGCCAAACTTGTATTTTTTACCATTCGGATCGATGACAGAGCCTCCCCCGATAGTTTCTTCAGGTGATGGCCTGCGAATGATAAACCGGTCACCCCTCTGGATGACTGCAGGCTGTTCAAGACGCACCTGGCAATAAACTGGCTCTGTATTGCTGCTGTCATCCAGTTCATTTCTGTCAAAAAAGACGAGTGTACCCATCGTTTCAGTCGTGCCGCTATAAAATTTTATTGCTGTGCGCTGTTTGACTGGATGAAGCAGCTCCTTCGGCGTGTAAAGAGCGATGTCTATGGTCTGCGTCTCAGTGAATGATCCTTCCCGTATGAGCACGTGCCCTCTTTTAATCGCTTCTCTTTCTGCTCCGGCGAGATTAATGGCTGCTCTTTGTCCTGCGTAAGCTGTTTCTTTCGGATCCTTATGTACCTGAATCTGCCTAACTTTTACTTTCTCATATCCAGGTGCAAGAACCAAAATATCACCAACATCAGCTCTGCCCTCAAATATGGTTCCTCTAACTACCGTTCCTTGCCCTTTTACAGTGAAAACATGGTCGATCGGCATTCTGAACGGGCCGCTCGCATCACGCGGCTCAACTGTAAGAAGCTGTTTTTCAATCTCTTTTATCAGTTCACTGATCCCATTTGTACTGATACTGTCAACAAATAATGCCGGAAATTCCGCAAAAACGGTCCCGGATACTAGTTCTTCTAGTTCCTCAAGAAGATAAAGCTTCAGTTCTTCATCAATTTGATCGCTCTTTGTAAAAACGATAATTCCGTTTTGGATGTTGAGGAAAGATAGGATCTCAAAATGCTCCTTCGTTTGCGGCATGATCCCTTCATCGGCTGCAATGACCAATAGAACGAGGTCAATCCCTGCTACTCCAGCAATCATCTGCCGGATCAGCTTCTCATGTCCGGGTACATCCACAATGCTGCTATGTATGTTTTGCGATAAAGAAAACGGAGCGAATCCTGGCTCGATCGTGATGCTGCGCTTGATTTCTTCTTTTAATGTATCCGTGCTGACGCCAGTCAGCGCCTTTGTCAGCGTCGTTTTTCCGTGATCTATATGACCGGCCATGCCAATCGTAAAATGACGCAATTTCATGTATATTCACCGCCTTCATTACATCTATATAACTTTATTACCATAAGACGCACAATTCAAGCCATATACTGTTTTCCGGCAAAAATATTGCAGCACTAGCACGGCAGATGTACAGACATGTTGGCATCAGGCTTAAAAGCTTGTATAATATATCAGAGCGAACAGTCACGCTTTTTCGCTGGTGAACATTTTTTGGGGTCAGATGCGTAGCTGGTGCTTGCCTGGGTCTTCAAAACCTTTTGGGAGGCGCGTGCCGTCTCCGGTGGGTTCGATTCCCACATGGTCCCGCCATACATATCTTTTTGCACTTTTTTATAGATTGAGGTGATCGCCTTGTCCACAGGATTTGGGATATTCATCGTATTCTGGTGTTTGTTTATGTTTTCGATGTTTGCGATTGGCGGTTACTTTATGTTCCGCAAGTTTCTAAAACGCCTTCCAAAAGAAGACGGCATGAGCATTCTCGACTGGCAGGATCATTACATCAATGAAACTCGTCATCTATGGAGCGAAGATCAAATCGCTTTCCTTGATGAACTTGTCGCACCTGTTCCCGAGCTGTTCCGTGATATTGCAAAAGCAAAAATCGCAGGAACAATCGGAGAGATCGCACTGAAAGAAAAAGCACGGAACATGACGCAAGACCTGATCGTCCGCGGCTATATTATCGCTACACCAAAGCGGGATCATAAATGGCTGATCAAGACATTGAAAAAGAAGCAGGTCGATCTTGCTCCCTATCAAAGCCTGCTAGGCTGAAAAAAGCTTCCTTCAAAGTATTGAAGGAAGCTTTTTTCATGCTTGTTTTTCAATTTGTTTATATCGATATGCCATCGTCATCCGCCATGGAAGGAGCATACCGAAAGCGATAATAAAGAAGATCCCGCTCGTTTCTTCATAAGAGATATGCTTTTCAAAATAAATCTTCATTAGCAGTCTGAGGATAAACAGTCCGGCAAATATAAACAGAAACGCTTTTGACCTTACCATATAGATGCCGTCGCTTTTCTTTTCAAACTTTGTTGTGAGGATCAGAAGCAGAGAGAACAGAACCCCCGTCAAGAACGCTTCTCCCGCTTCAATTAATGGAATTCTGAAGACTGGAAATAAGAACATGGCAAAACCTGTGCTCATAAAGAGCGGCGGCAAGATGATCGTCTTTAAAGATACAGGCTTTTTAGAGGCTCTGACCCTGATTCCCATCACAATAACAGCCATGACAACGGCCATAATACCGCTTAATGCAATTAACATATTTCTATCAACCTTCCTGGTGTTCTTGGTCCCCGCTATCGCCTGCAATTGCCAGAATAATGGTCATCGTGATTCCGACAACTGTCAGATACACCCCAAGGTCAAACAGCATCGCAGTTGCAAGTTCTGTCTTGCCCAACAGCGGAAGATTAAAGTAGCCAAACGTATGGCTGAAAAACTCGGCGCCAAATATAAACGAGCCGGCTCCTGTCAGCACCGCTATCAGAAGTCCTGCACCGATAAAAGAGCGGAAGTCTACTCTGATCACTCTTTTCATCGCTGACATACCATATGAAATGTATAAAAGAAGCAAGGCGCCTGAGGCCATCAGTCCGCCGACAAAGCCTCCTCCGGGTGCATTATGCCCTGAAAAGAAAGAGTTTACAGAAAAAGCAAGAATAATAAATACGATGATATTAGCGGTCGTCTTTAATATTAAATCATTGCTGCGCATTTTTTCACTCCTTACTGCTGCTTAAAAGCCTTGAAACCCGCCAAAAAGATTGTTTGTTAGAAGGGATGTCAAATAAGTAAGCCAGTCAAAATAAAGCAGAACCCCCATCGCGACCATTAAGACTCCGCCGCCTTTTAAAAATTGACGGTTGTATTTCTTAATGATTGTAAGCTTATCAAGAAAAAAGCTTAGAAAAAAGAAAGGCACCGCAAATCCTAATACATAAAAGAACATGTAAAACATACCCGCGCCGGGGTTCGTCAATGCAAGTGCCATCACCCCGCCAAGGATAGGGCCTGTGCATGGTGTCCATCCCGCTGCGAATCCGATTCCGATCAGGACAGATCCCGCAAATCCAGAAGGCCTCTGCTGAAAACGGAGCTTTTTGTCCTGCATCAGAAATTTAGGTGTGAAGATTCCGAGAACGATCAGCCCGAAAATCACGATAAAAATCGCTCCAGCTTGTCTGAGCAAGTCTTTGTATTCAAAAAAAACGCTTCCGATAAAAGATGAGCTCAATCCGATCACGATAAAGACAACGGAAAATCCGACGAGGAAAAATAGCGTGTGCAGCATTGCTTTTCTTCTGAACATTCCTTTTTCTTCTTTAAGCTCAGCAACCGACATCCCTGTTATGTATGATAAGAACGCGGGATAGAGCGGCAGACAGCACGGCGACACGAAAGATAAAAGCCCTGCACCGAACGCAAGCAGCACATTTAGGTCATTCATTATAATCCCCCTTATTTACAATTCTTATCTTAATAGAAAACGCCGAACAACTCAACAAAACTCATATCCATATAAAAGACTCTTTACGCAAACTTTGCTGCTATTAATGAACTCAAAAGAAGAGGTTGATCTCCGTTTCAGGCGCACGCTTTCCGCGGGGCGTGGCGAAAAGCACGGGTCGGCTCGTTCAGGCCCGACAAGCAAAAGGGAAAGGGGCCGGTAAGTCGCTCTTTGACTTATTGGACACTTGCTCTTTTGACCTCGAGTGGCTAGCCGTTTTCTGCTGGACAGGTGAGCCCTTCCGTCGCATGCGCCATTGGAAGGTCTCAACTGTCTCACTAATCCCGTCGGAGTCGGCACCTTTCACTACGATCAACTTTATCAACGATGCATTCAAGATGATTGAGCCTTCAGTCACAGCCAATGATACTAAAATCGAAACATTTCTATAGATTAAGTGCTGAAGCTGACCTTCTGTACCCAACTTCGCTGAACTAACAAACCGTTTTAAAAGCAACAATCTAGAAAATAATTAGTGCCATGCATAAAGAGAAAAAAGCCCAGTGCAGGACTTTTTTCGTCGTTGTTATATTGCTTCCACTCCAGTTCCCTGCTGAAGCAAGTACATTTTATGATAAAGTCCGTTCTGCCTGAGAAGTTCCTGATGTGTGCCGCGTTCTGCGATCTTCCCTTTATGCAAAACAAGGATCTGGTCCGCGTCCTGGATGGTCGAAAGTCTGTGAGCGATCGCGATAGTCGTTCTTCCGTGCCTCATTTTCTTCAGCGCTTCTTGTATTTCTTCTTCAGTCTCTGTGTCGATGTTGGCCGTCGCCTCATCGAGAATTAAAATCTTAGGCTGAAACGCCATCGTTCTGGCAAAAGAAATCAGCTGCCTCTGGCCGCTTGATAAGCCGCTTCCTCTTTCGCCGACAGCTGTCTGATAGCTTTCTGGAAGTTTTTCAATGAATTTCGATGCCTGAACGAATTCAGCAGCATGATGGACTTCTTCTCCGCTTTTTCGGTTCATCGATATATTTTCATGTATATTACCGGCAAAAAGAAATGAGTCCTGCAGGACAAGTCCTATTTTAGAACGCAGTTCCCTGTTATCATAGGCCTGCAAATCCTCGCCGTCTATGGTGATAGTCCCGTTATCCGGCGTGTAAAATCGCATCAGCAGGCTGATAATAGAACTCTTTCCGCTGCCAGTATGTCCGACAAGAGCCACAGTCGTCCCTGGTTCTGCCGTAAAGCTGATGTTATGGAGAACATCCTGCTTTCCGTCATATGAGAATGTGACATTGCAGAATTCAATTCTCCCCCCTTCGATCCGAGGCTCACCTTCTCCCATTTTACCTGGTGCCATTTCTCGTTCATCCATCACCTGAAAAACACGCCCAGCTGAGATGACAGCCTGCTGAAACATGGACAGACGCATCATCATCATGTTCACCGGCTCAAAAAAGCGGTCGAGGTAATTGATAAACGCATATACAACCCCGATCTCAACAGACGTCTGGAATGAGGCAAAGCCAAAATAGCTTAATATAGTCACAAGTGCGGCCATATAGATCACATCAACTGCCGGCCGCAGTAGCAGTCCGTTATAAGTGATGTTTTTCATTTGAGCTTTTGCGTGGCTTTCGTTAATCTCCTTAAATTCACGCTTCATTCTTTTTTGCTGGTTGTATGCCTGTATAATCGCCATACCCTGTAAAGATTCGTTCAGCCGTGCGTTCAGCAGACTGAGGCGTTCACGCATCTCAAAGAAAGACCGCGAACTATATTTCCTGTACATCCACATGATCCATAAAATAACGGGTACGAGAATCATACAATAAAGAGCAAGCTTTGCATTTAAATAAAACATCACAGCGAAAATCCCGAGCAAATACACGATATTCTGCACAAAAGTCGAAAGGACGCTCACATACAGGTCCTTGATTGCCTCTGTATCATTCGTTATTTTTGAAACGAGGCTTCCCACTGGTGTCCTGTCAAAGAACTTCAGGCCAAGCCGGTGTACAGCTTCATACATTTGTACACGAAGGTCCTGGATGATGTTGAGTGCGATAGACTGAAAAAGAACAAATTGTGTATAGTTAACGGCCGCTGCGGCGGCAACAAGCAGCAAATAGCCTCCGCCAAGGAGCAGCATCGTTTTTTCTTCAAAATTCCCAGGCGTTAAATAATCATCGATAAACACTTTAACAACAAGAGGCGCCAGCAGTTCAAGCGCTGTTGCCATAAGAAGCAGGAAAAAGGCAAGAGTAAGCTTCTTTTTATATGGCCGCATGAATGACATAAGCCTCCAGAAAACCCGCTTTTGATCGATTCCAGCCACATCTTCACTAATCTGTTTTGATTCCATCTTAACCCCCCTGCGCAATCAGCGATTCGAGTGCCTGCCTTTGAAGCGTATCCTTATACCAGCCCTCATCGCTCTTAAGCTGTTCATGTGTCCCTTGCTGTACAGCTCTGCCCTCGTCCAGGACAATAATCCAGTCTGCGTGTGCGATCGATGATAGTCTGTGAGCGGTAATTACGGTTGTTTTTCCGCTGCGGATGGTTTTAAGGCTATTCAATATCTTTTCTTCTGTTTTCGCGTCAACTGCCGAAAGTGAATCATCCAGAATAAGCACATCCCCGCCATGAAGGAGAGCACGGGCGATAGATATTCTTTGTTTTTGTCCGCCAGAAAGCATCACACCCCGCTCTCCAACGACCGTTTCGTATCCTTCTTTAAAAGCTGCGATATCCTCATGAACTGCCGCTCTTTCTGCTGCTTCCTTCACATCCAGAAATGGGGCATCGTACTTTGAAAAAGCAATATTTTCCCTTATACTGGCCGAAAATAAAAAGTGATCCTGAGGCACATAGCTGATCAGCTTCTTCACCGATTCATTTGTAAATGAAGCAATATCAAGCTCACCTAAAAAAATGCTGCCCTCACCTGTATCATATTCACGCATTAACAGCCGGCATAAAGTCGTTTTGCCGCTCCCTGTCTTGCCTGTTATCCCGAGTGTCTGCCCTTCTTTAAGATTAAAGGTGATATCCTTCAATGCAGGAATCCTGTCTTTCTGATAGCGGAATTCCTCGAGCCTGAACATGATGTCCCCCGCTGAAATAGCTGTTTTCACGCCATTATCGCGTATTACTTCCTCTGTCCCTAGAAGTTTCATCACCCTGTCATAAGATGCACGTCCGCGTTCAACGATATTAAACAGCCAGCCAAAAGCCAGCATCGGCCAAATGAGCAGTCCGAGATATGCTGTAAAAGAGACAAGGTCTCCTAATGACATCTCTCCCTGAACAACAAAAAATGCACCAAAGCTGACAGCAAGAAAAAAGGAAAAGCCGACAATCAGCGAAATGGTCGGATCAAACAGTGAATCCACCTTTGCCACCGCCATATTCTTACGGACAGCATCTGCTGACAGTTCTTTAAATGCTGCCGAATCATGTTCCTCCTGCCCGAACGCCTTGATCACCCTGCTGCCCGATATACTTTCCTGCACTTTATCGTTCAAAGATGAAAAAGCTTCCTGTGCGGCATGAAACCGCTTATGCAGCATCGTCCCATACCGGCTTGTGGCATATGCCATGAACGGCATCGGAATGAGACTGATCAGCGTCAGCTTCCATGAAATCGTAGTCGCCATCGCTATGAGCGTGAATCCACCCACCATAAGAGAATCTACTAAAGTCAGCACTCCGTCACCAGCTGTCTGCTGTATCGCCTGAAGATCGTTTGTGGAGTGAGCCATCAGATCACCGACACGCCTTTTTTGATAAAATTCGGACGACTGCTTAGTAAAGTGGTCATAAAGCTTTTTACGGAGCAGCAGCGACAGCCTGACAGCGGCGCCGAAGATAAAGATCCTCCATAAAAATCGCAAAACGTAAATGACTGCAGCGATGCCTAGCAGCAAACTGCCGTAAGAAATCAGCATTCTTTCTGTAAGTGTATCTTCCCTCATGTGATCAACGAGCTGGCCAACCACTTTTGGCGGGATCAGCTGTCCAAGTGAAACAAGGGCCAAAATAAAAATGCCGCCTATATAACTTTTTTTCTCTGATTTAAAAAACCACATCAAATCCTTAAAGATGTTCATCCGCATACCCCCTTGTTGAAAACATTATTATTTTACCAAAAAATGAAAATTCAAAAAAGATTCATTAGACTTAGCTTCCTCTTTTCAATTAAAAAAGCCTCCATTTCTGGAGGGCATTGAAAAACCTTCTGAATCTTGCGGGTTTGTCTTTTAAAAGACTGTTCTCGTAAAAATGTGTTGCTATTAAAGAAATCAAAGCAGAGGTTGATCTCCGTTTCAGGCGCACGCTTTCCGCGGGGCAGGCGGTGAGCCCCCTCGCCGCTACGCGACATTGAGTGGTCTCACCTTCCTGCTTGTCCCGCAGGAGTCGGCACCTTACACTGCGATCAACTTTGTCAATGATGGATTCAAGATGATTAATTGATGTGATTTATGTTTTCACCCAGAAGTATTGAAATAAGCTTGGAGTAATTCCTTATGGATTAGGAGTTGTTGCTAAATTCACACCTCAGAGGCAAAACTCCGGTGAACTTTGCTATTTAACAAACCGTTCATTAGCAACAATCTTTTAGAAAAGAGCCTTTAAATTAAAAAAGCCTGCATTTCTGCAGACTTATAATTTCCATTGAGTTAAAACATCTTTAATTTTTTCTGCAGCTTCAGGAATGGATTTGACATGAATCTCGACACACTCACTCTCATACCTGTCATGAGCATGGCTGTACCGCGGATCATAATAATGTTCTAAAAGAAGTGCGGTCACTGTTTCATAGTCTAGATCATTTATTGCTGTCTTGATTTCAGAAAAGACCTCCGGAGCTATCCTTTTGCCGAGCTTCATCACAGCTGCTTCTATGTCTTGCTTATATTTTTTCGGCTGATAAAGTCCGCAAATATATTCAACTCTTATCTGAAAAGGGACATGAAGGTAAATTCTTTTCCCGCTATATTTTCCTTGTAGCAGGAACTCAGGCACTACGGCTCTTCCAATCCGTTTGCTTTCAGATTCTATCATCCAATACGGACTTTCCTCAAGCTCGCTCAGTCTGTGGTACAGCTGTGCTTCAAAATCTTTTTGTGTTGCGGGACTCTCGCCGATCTGGCCAAAGATTGAGCCTTTATGGCGCGCCATTTTTTCCATGTTTACAACTGGCAGGCCATCTTGCTGCAAATGACTGAGAATATCAGTCTTCATCGTACCTGTTAATCCTTCAAGTACGATAATGGGCTTATCGGATCCATCTAAAGCCGACAGATAAGCGTCGACCTTTTTCCTGTAAGAACGGATTCCACCTTCAGCCTGCACGCATGGTATTCCCATCATAGACATGGTAACAGCGATGCTTCTGCTTCTCATGCCTCCTCTTGCGCAATAGACAGCCAGTGTTTTTTCAGGATGATCTTCTGCCAGTTTTTTTACGGTTTCATAAATTTCAGGCAGCTTAGAAGAAGCAATCTCTATCCCTCTCATTTTCGCAGCATCTTGGCTAACTTGCTTGTAAAGAGTCCCCACCTCTGCTCTTTCATCATTTGAAAATATAGGGATATTGACAGCTCCCGGCATCCTGAAATCTTCAAATTCCTGAGGAGACCGGACATCGATTAAAATATGCTGCTCCAGTTTATTAAGGATTTCATCAATCATGACAGTGTGAATACTTTCTTCGTTCATTGTAAACCCTTCTTTCAATTATAGAAAAAGCACCCGCAGATAGGGGTGCTCGGTCTTCGTTATTTCATCTGCTTGTTCATAGCCTGCATCATCTGATTGATTTTCTTCTGGGATGGTTTCTGACCCATTTGCATCATCATTACGCGAAGCATATTTTCATTAATAGGCGGGTTCTTTTGCAAGTAGCTCATCATGTATTTGCGGGCAACGAAAAAGCCGATCGCGATCCCTGCAATCAAAGAAAGAACACCCACAAGGATGTAATACCAGTTCATTCAATACTTCCTCCTTCATGTTGTCTAGCACTAGTTTACTATAAATCATAGTGCTGGTACAAGATGGAGACAAAATATTTACGTTCCATAAAACGTGTTAAGTTTTACTGGAAACAGCCACCCGTACTTTTTAGAGTCGTAATCCATTGCCAAGAAACGAGTCTCAAACTTCCTGAGCACTTCAAACATAGCCGTTTCCGCATCATAACTTCCGGTGCTTGTAAGAATAAGATAATCCGGAGTGAGATAAAGCTGCACTTCGCTTTTTGAAAGACAGATCGTAAACACACCGCTTGCGCTGTCAAAAGCGGCTCCCGGGACCCGCTGCTCGGAAAGATAAACTTTCAATTCTTCAGTGCTGACTGGAACTGTGATATATGAGATCTGTTTTTGAAGCATGTTTCTTACTTCCATGCTCCTGCTCTTTCTTTCTTCAAGAAACAGGGAAAATATTTTTGACTCTTTGCCATAAAATTCATGTGCGACATCTTCACGAATTTTATAAAGATAATATTCCCTCATGGCTCTTAGCCTCCTGCCCCTTTTCCTTCAGTATAACGAATGAAGCAGGAAGTGCTTGTCTAACAGCGCCGCGAAAAAGCACTAGTTTTGACGAAAAAAAGAACTTCAGGGATTTTCCCTGAAGTTCATACGTTTACTTCATTAGCGCTTTGACACGGTTTACAACATTCTCAGCTGTGAAACCATATTCTTTCATGATCGTCTCTCCAGGAGCTGATGCTCCAAACGAGTCGATGGCAAGAACATCACCGGCATCACCGACATATTTATGCCAGCCGAGTGAGGATCCCATTTCAATTCCTAATCTAACCTTCACGTCAGAAGGAAGAACTTCCTCTTTATATCCAGCATCCTGCTTTTCAAAACGGTCCCAAGATGGCATGGATACAACAGAAGCGTTAATGCCTTCCTGCTTCAGCAATTCCTGAGCTTCGACGGCAAGGCTGACCTCTGATCCAGAAGCAAGAAGAAGAACATCAGCTGTACCTTCGCTCGGAGAAACTACGTAGGCTCCGCGCTTTACACCTTCATATGCCTGTTCTTTCGTCGATTTCAGAATAGGCAGGTTTTGGCGGGAAAGAACCATTACAGTAGGCTGGTCTGTGCTTTCAAGAGCAAGCTTCCACGCAGCGTTCGACTCGTAGCCGTCTGCAGGCCTAACAACATGCAAGTTTGGCATCGCACGCAGTGATGATAGCTGTTCTACAGGTTCGTGTGTTGGTCCATCTTCCCCTACAGCCACACTGTCATGAGTGAGCACATATGTGACAGGCAGACCCATCAATGCGGAGAGTCTGACTGCCGGACGCAGGTAATCTGAGAAAACAAAGAATGTTCCGCCATAGACTTTAAGACCGCCATGAAGTGCCATTCCATTCAACGCAGCAGCCATCCCGAACTCACGGACACCAAACCAGATGTTTCTTCCGCTGTAATCGTTTCTTGAGAAATTGTTTTCTCCTTTAACTAATGTATGGTTGGATCCAGCAAGGTCAGCTGATCCGCCAAACAGAGCGGGAACTGATTTAGAGAGCGCATTGATCGCCGCTCCAGAAGTAGCTCGTGTTGCTGTTGCTTTTTCAAATTCAGGCATTTCAGCATCCCAGTTTTCAGGGAGCTTGCCACTGATCGCGTTCTTTAGTTCCGCAGCCAGTTCAGGATATTTTTCTTTGTACGTTTTGAAAAGTTCTTCCCATTCCTGTTCTTTCTTTTGACCTTGTTCTTTTAATGAAGAGAAATGATCAGAAACTTCAGAAGGCACATGGAAATCTTCTTCGAACGTCCACTTATATGCTTCTTTTGTTAATTTGATCTCATCCACCCCAAGCGGTGCACCGTGTGAAGCAGATTTTCCTGATTTATTAGGAGAACCGTGGCCGATCACCGTTTTCACTTCTATCAATGTTGGCTTAGATGTATCAGCTTTAGCCGCTTCAATCGCTTTTTCGATTGAGTCTAAATCAGTACCATCCTCAACAAAAAGGACCTGCCAGCCGTAAGCTTCAAATCTTTTTTGTACATTTTCAGAGAAAGAATGGTGAAGATCGCCATCAAGAGAAATGTCATTGGAATCATATAAGACAACAAGACGCCCTAATGCTAAGTGTCCTGCCAGAGAAGCAGCCTCTGAAGAGATGCCCTCCATAAGATCTCCATCACCGCAAATAGAGTAAGTGTAATGATCAATTACATTCAGTTCGTCACGGTTATACTTTGCTGCAAGGTGGCGTTCAGCCATAGCCATGCCGACTGCCATCGCAAGACCTTGTCCGAGAGGACCTGTCGTTGCCTCTACACCAGGAGTATGTTTGTATTCAGGGTGCCCTGGAGTTTTTGAACCCCATTGGCGGAACTGCTTTAAGTCATCCAATGTAAGACCATATCCAGAAAGATGCAGGAGGCTGTATAGAAGCATCGAGCCGTGTCCTGCAGACAGTACAAAACGGTCTCTGTTGAACCACTCAGGGTTCCCTGGGTTATGGTTCATGAACTTTGTCCAAAGGCTGTAAGCCATAGGAGCTGCGCCCATTGGCATGCCAGGATGGCCGGAGTTCGCTTTTTCTATGCTGTCAATCGAGAGTGTCCTGATTGTATTAATAGATAATTGATCAATTGTTCTTGCCAAGCCTATCATCCCTTCTTATGTATGCTGATTTTTTAGACTTACATCATATCTATTATCTCATATAAAAACAAGAAAAACAGTCGCGGCACGTAGATATCATGTGCAAAAAGATGCAAAGGCATACAAAAAGAAGCCTGTGATATAACACAGGCTTCTTAATCGGTTAGGCTAGCCCCGGGAATTCGCACATCATCCTGTCACTAGTCTTATCATAATCCAGTTTCATATTATCAACCAGCCAAAGTTCGTGAGGCTTTACAAAAAACCTCAACCCATCAACTTCTTGTACATAATCTTCATCCGATGGGGTACCTGGCGCTGCTCCGAGCGAAAATCCGCCGCTGTCACCACTTCCTGCATACTTTACAAATAGCCGGATGCCCTCTTTCGCCCCAAGTTCGATCTCCCGGTAAAGTGCTGCTGCATTGCTCGAAATTGAAAATGCCACAATATCACCCTTTCAATGTTGTTATATAACAGTATATACTTTTCAGAAAATTATGCAACAAAAAAAATCCGCCATTGCGCAATTGCAATGGCGGATTTTTTGTTAATGCTTCATTCCTGACTGGTTTTTGCTTTGCTTTAATTTTTCCGGTGTTACATCGTCACCGTTAGGATCTACAAATTTAAGAGAATGTAGATCACTTGTGAATGACTGACGGAATGTTTGCAGATATTCTTTTCGAAGAGCTTTCTGTTCATTGCTTTCTTCTATTGTCAATCCATCTTTTTTTGCTTTTTTAGCTAAAGCATTGATTCTGTCAATTTTAGATTTCGGAAGCATCGTTCACACTCCTTTTATGGCTATTCTAGGACGCACCTTGTTCCGTGCGCTGCTGTTAAAGATTATAGAGCCGTGTGTACATACACTTCTTACATCGTACAAAAAAAAAACGGTCATGGCTACTTTTTTGCTTCCGTTTCCAAATATTCCATGTATCTTCTATTAACTGTAGCTTTTGATATAGGATAGCCTAGTCCGTTTAAAGTGAGGGCAATATCTTTGAATGTCAGCTTCTTTTCTCTAAGCCGGACAATCTCAGATATGGGAGCTTCTTTTTTCTCTCTTCCGCCCTTTCTTATATTTTCCAAGTTCCTTTCGGGCTGGTATCCATTCTCGACAGCCCGCTTCATTCCGCGCCGAATTTTCATATTATGAAGCTTCCGCTGGTATTCTTCTACGGCTGAAACAATCTCGAATACCATTTCGTCTGCCTCCGAAAGGCGATATTCTCCGAATCCTGAATATGTATATATTTTTTTACCCAGCTTCAAAAGCTGGTGGAGGATGGCCATTTTCACTTTCCCTCTTCCAAGACGTGTTTCGTCTTGGATGAGCAGGCATTCGAATTCATCATTACGCGCCATGTCAAGCACGTTCAGCATGCCATCCCGTTCAAGGGAAAACCCGCTTGCTTTTTCTGAAATAACAGCTGCCACTTCCATACTGTTGGCAGAAGCAAGTTCTGACAGTTCTTCCTTTTGTCTCTCCAGCGATACTTCTTGTTCATCTTTCTCCGTACTCACCCTTGCATAAATGACCGCACGCTCATACGCCCTGCCGCCATTCAGCTGTTCTTTACTGGAATTATAAGGTGCTGCCCCGGCTGAAGCTGCGGTGTATGCAAGTTGTTTTTCTTTTCCACCCATGAAATAAACTCCTTTGATTCAAATGAATGCTTATGCCCAAATTCTTCAGCGATACTCCATAGTGAGTCGCCCTCTTTTACCGTGATAGTTCTGTAGCTGTTTTCTTCAGCTGAAAGATCTGTCACAGAAAAAACCATAAGCACAGCTACCATTATAAAGAACATAACATGCAATACACCATTTTTCATTTTCCAATCTCCCCTTACCGAACATTTGTTTGATTAAGTTGAGTTTACACCGAACAATTGTTCGTGTCAAACCTTTTTCTCGAACTTATGTTTGTATCCTTACTTTTCCCATGCTATACTTTTTGTAAGAGATTTCAGTAAACGAGGTGGCAGCATGTCAAAATTATCGAGAAGACAGCTTGATATACTTGATTTCATCAAGCTCGAAGTAAACCAAAAAGGGTATCCGCCTTCTGTAAGGGAAATTGGAGAAGCCGTTGGACTAGCCTCAAGCTCTACCGTCCACGGACACTTAGCACGCCTGGAGAAAAAGGGATTGATCAGAAGAGATCCTACAAAACCAAGAGCTATTGAAGTATTAGGACTTGAAGAAAGTTTTTCCCCGAACAAAAGCATCCAGATCCCTGTTATCGGTAAGGTAACTGCGGGCCTGCCAATAAGTGCGATTGAAAATGTGGAGGATTATTTCCCACTTCCCGATCACATGGTGGGAGATGATCAGGTATTCATGCTGAAGGTTGTCGGAGACAGTATGATCGAGGCCGGCATCCTGAACCATGATTTAGTCGTCGTCAGACAGCAGCAGACAGCTAACAACGGCGACATCATCGTCGCAATGACTGAAGATGATGAAGCAACCGTTAAACGTTTCTTTAAAGAAAAAGATCATATCCGCCTTCAGCCTGAAAATTCATCCATGGCGCCGATCCGCCTCCCATCCGTCACTATTCTTGGAAAAGTGATCGGTGTATACCGCACTATTCATTAAAAAAACCGCCAGCTGGCGGTTTTTTTGTGCTTAGTTTTTCAGTCCTGATTGTATTAGTCCCCAAACCAGCTGAAATTCTTTGTCAATATCGGGGGATGACCATTCTTTTGATAGTGCAGGATGGTGGAAACGGGCAGTTGCATAAAAAATAGCCGCCGCCAAGCTGTGAGGATTGTCTGTATTTACATCCTTATGCTTCATTCCCTCTTCAATTATTTTTTCGAGCTGTGTGATAAGATCATGTATATGGCTTTTAATAATCTCTACTGAATCCTCAGCAAGGGCACTATACACAGCAAAAAGCTCTGGATCTTCTGCTGCTTTTGTTTTCTTCACTGTTATAAGCGCGTTAAGCCACTTCTTCACTTTATCGACGGGACTAAGTTCTTCATTAATTATTTTTGAAAGCGGCACTGACACACTTTTCAGCCACCGTCCTGCCACTGCCTCACGAAGTTCAGCCTTGCTTGCGTAATGCCGGTACAGTGTTCCATGACTGACATTCAACAGGCGCGCCACATCTACAACAGATGTTTTTTCAAGGCCAAATCGCCGGAACACCTGTTCAGCCGCATCTAAAATTTCTTCTTTTGTTAAAGGCTCTGCCATGTATTATTCTACTCCTAATATCGCCATCTGCTCAGCTGCATAACGAGTTCCCGCTACAGCTTCAGCAGGTACAGCATTTTCAATTTTTGCAAGATCCGCTTCACTTAGATGAAGTTCGAGTGCATTGAACGCATCCTGCAAGTGTGAACGTTTGCGTGCGCCGATCAATGGGATCACATCATCACCTTGAGATAACACCCATGCGATCGCGAGCTGAGCGACTGTGGTTAGTTTTTCTTCAGCAATCCCTCGAAGCGCTTCGACCAGCTCTAGATTCTTATCCAGATTATCTCCCATAAAGCGTGGTGCAAACGAACGGAAATCAACTTGTGCCTGTCTTTCTTTTGACCATTTACCGCTCAGCAGACCTCTGGATAGAACTCCGTATGCAGACAGAGAGATTCCAAGCTCACGCAATGTTGGAAGGATTTCCGCTTCAATCCCGCGGCTGAACAGAGAATACTCAATTTGCAGCCAGCTGATAGGATGAACAGCATGTGCTTTCTTTACCGTTTCAGCATTCGCTTCAGATAGACCGATATGCTTAACGTACCCTTCTTTTACTAAGTCAGCCATGGCTCCAATGGTTTCTTCGATCGGAATGGCTGGATCGATTCGCGCTGGCTGATATAGGTCGATATAATCGACCCCTAAGCGCTGAAGTGTATAAGCTAGTGAGTTCTTGATGGACTGCGGACGGTTATCAATCCCGATCCATCCTCCGCCTGGCGACCTCAATACGCCTGTTTTAACAGCAATAAATGCGTTCTCACGCTTCGTACCTTTAAATGCCTCATTTAGCAGAAGTTCATTGTGACCTACTCCATAAAAATCACCTGTATCAAAAAGCGTGACACCTTTTTCCATCGCCTCATGAATAGTAGCGATGCTTTCTTCCCTGTCTGCACTGCCATATAGATCAGACATACCCATGCAGCCTAAACCTATGGCTGAGACCTGCGCGCCATCAGTTCCAATTTTTCTTGTTTTCATTATTTTCCCCTCCTAAACTTTCATATCATGACTATAACAGCAATAATAACAAATGACAAATATTATAATTTGTCATTTGTTATTATTTTAAACTTTTTTCTTGTACTCTCCCATTCAATAAAATAAAAAAAATCCAAAGCCAGAGCATTCGCCCAGCGATGGATTATTTTTATCATTCTAACGTATTTCCTGCTTCACGTATTAATTTAGTCAGGTCTTTTCCTGCATCTTCACCAAGAACTGCTGAGTAATTTCGGTAAAGGTCTTTCCATGCGGATTGTATTTCTTGCTGCATATTTTCCCCTGCATCTGTAGGGAAAATTAAAGACCTTTTCCCCTCTGCCTTTCGTTCGATAAGACTTTTAATGACCAGCTTATCAATAAATCGAGTGATCGTTGAAGGCATCATATGAAGCTGCTCTGCTAACTCAGATTGCGAGATGCCCGGCTTTTGGTTCACAAGCATGAGCAAAAACGCATGGGTCGGAGACAATCCAGTTTTTTTAAAAGAATCCTCCGCCATTCTTGTGATCGCTCTTGAAAGCTTATTAACGGTAAAATACAGGCAATTATCTAATAAACAATTGTCCACACTGCTATTTTCCATAAGTAAACACCCTTTAATTTGCATGTACACACAAATTACATTAATTTCTTTCTCTTGTCAATGTTAATCCGTAAACAGTTTTCAAGTAAAAGAACCCTCTCCTAGAATTCAAAAAACCCCTGACAAATGTCAGGGGCCTGAATTTTAGTACATGCTCATATATTGTTCGCGTTCCCATGGGTGAACCTGTGTACGGAACATATCCCACTCGATTTCTTTTGCTTCAATGAAGTGTTCTGAAGCGTGCTCTCCAAGAGCTTCCATCATGACGCTGTCCTTTTTAAGGCTTTCAAGAGCTTCTTTCAATGTTGCTGGAAGATCTGAGATGCCTTCTGCTTCGCGCTCTTCCTTATCCATCACATAGATGTTGCGGTCAATTGCTTTTGGAGCTTGAAGCTTGTTCTTGATTCCATCAAGTCCTGCTGCAAGAAGTACTGCCATCGCTAGGTAAGGGTTAGCTGTCGGATCAACACTTCGAACCTCAATACGAGTTGATACGCCGCGGGAAGCCGGGATACGGATAAGCGGGCTGCGGTTTCTCATAGACCATGCAACATAACAAGGTGCTTCATAGCCTGGAACTAGTCGCTTGTATGAGTTTACTGTCGGGTTAGTAACAGCTGTAAAGCCTTGCGCGTGTTTCAGGATTCCAGCAAGGAAATGCATAGCTGTTTCGCTTAAGCCCGTTTTTGTGCTCTCATCGTAGAACGCGTTATCCTTGCCTTTAAACAATGACATGTTCGCGTGCATACCGGAACCATTCACACCAAAAAGCGGCTTCGCCATGAATGTAGCGTGTAGACCGTGCTTGCGAGCGATAGTCTTAACTGCAAGCTTAAATGTCTGGATATTGTCGCACGTTGCGATTGCATCTGCATATTTAAAGTCAATTTCGTGCTGTCCTGGAGCAACTTCATGGTGAGAAGCTTCAATTTCAAAGCCCATGTCCTCAAGCTCAAGCACGATATCACGGCGGCAGTTTTCACCAAGATCTGTCGGTGCAAGGTCAAAATATCCGCCTTTATCATTCAATTCAAGCGTCGGCTCGCCTTTTTCATCGTTTTTGAACAAGAAGAATTCCGGCTCAGGTCCGATGTTAAAGTCTGTGTATCCAAGCTCTTCCATTTCTTTAAGTACACGCTTGAGAACACCGCGAGGGTCTCCTGCAAAAGGTGTTAAGTCTGAATTATAAATGTCACAGATAAGACGGGCTACTTTGCCTTTTTCTGAAGTCCATGGGAAGACCACAAATGTATCAAGGTCTGGATATAGGTACATATCTGATTCTTCAATACGGACAAATCCTTCGATAGAAGATCCGTCGAACATCATTTTGTTATCAAGTGCTTTGTCAAGCTGGCTGGCAGGAATCTCAACGTTTTTAATTACTCCCAGCAGATCAGTGAACTGCAAGCGGATAAAACGCACGCCCTCTTCCTTGACTTTTTTAATAATGTCTTCTCGTGTGAATTTTGCCAAAATAGTCTCCTCCTTAGATTGTAAATCAAAATGTTTACTATTGTTTCATGAATCGGGATAATTCACCCTGTATCAAAGAAGCTTTTCCAAAACGGCCCCCGTGAAGCAATTCCCGCTTCAGCTGGCGGTAAATCGCCGATTCCGAAATTTCTTCTTGATTGTTCTTTTGTGCCTGATGAAGGATCTGGGCTGCGGCCTGACTGTTCAGTTCAAAAACTCGCTTGATGCCGGCCATGTTTACGCCTTGTTCGAGCAGTGTTTTGATTTCGAGCAGCTTATCAACGTCATTAAAAGAAAACAGCCTGCGATTCCCTTCTGTTCTTGCAGGGTGGATCAGTTCATGTTCCTCATAATATCGGATCTGGCGCGCTGACAGTTCTGTCAGCTGCATCACGATGCTAATCGGAAACAGCGGCATGTTTCTTCTGTTATGGTCATTCATAATTTCGCGCCCCCTTCAACTAATGCTATCTTATGTTATATCTTCTCACATGTCAACACATGTTAGAAAAATTAACATACTTTTTTTAAAGCAGTTTAAAATGGGCTATTTTCAGCTTATTAACCATAAAAAAAAGCAGACCCGAACGCTTTACGCACTCTTCATGAGTCTGCCCAATGTTACTTAAAATAATTTATTGAATTGTTCCGGCACAGGAATCAGTTCCTTAGCAAGCAATTGATCAGCTGCTGTCAGTATAGCGATTTTGACATGTTCATATGTCAGTCCGCCCTGAACGAATGCTATATAAGGAGGTCTCAGTGGACCGTCTGCTGTCAATTCAATGCTGGCACCTTGAATAAACGTGCCTGCTGCCATAATGACATCATCCTCATAGCCAGGCATGTAATCAGGGTAAGGCATAGCAAACGAATTCACGGGAGAGACGGACTGAATAGCCTGGCAGAACGCGATCATTCTCTCTCTATCATGGAATATTACGGACTGAATAAGATCTGTGCGTTTGCTGTCAAAAGAAGGATTCGTGTTCATTCCGATCATTTCGAGAAACGCGGCCGTAAAAACAGCTCCTTTCAATGCCTGAGCTGTTACATGCGGTGCGAGAAAGAACCCTTGATACATTTCGAGCAGACTGTACAGGGAGGCTCCAGCTTCTGTACCGATTCCAGGAGACGTCAGCCTGTAACCGCACCGCTCGACGAGATCTTTCCTGCCAGCGATGTAGCCCCCCGTTTTGGCTAGGCCGCCGCCAGGGTTTTTTATGAGAGAACCCGCGATAAGGTCAGCGCCTGCCTCGCAAGGCTCACGCTCTTCGACGAATTCTCCGTAACAGTTGTCAACGAATACAACTACATCATTTTTAATACTTTTTACAAAGGAAACCATCTCCTCAATTTCTGAGATGGTGAACGAAGGACGGTCTGCGTATCCTTTAGAACGCTGGATGCCGATCATTTTTGTATTTTCTGTTATTAAGTTTTTCACCGCATCAAAATCAACTTTTCCTTCTGAAGTCAGGTCTGCATGATGATAGCCGATTCCGAGCTCTTTCAATGAGCCTTGACCGCTTCCTCTTAAACCGACAATCTCTTCTAGTGTGTCATACGGTTTACCCGTAATATACAATAGTTCGTCACCCGGAAGAAGGACGCCAAAAAGAGAGAGCGCGATCGCATGTGTACCGGAAATAATCTGCGGCCGAACAATGGCTGCCTCTGCTCTGAAAACATCCGCATACACCTTCTCAAGTGTATCTCGTCCATTGTCGTCATAACCGTATCCTGTTGAAGGTGTAAAGTGATGGTCGCCGACATTGTTCTTACGAAAACTTTTCAGTACCTTTAGCTGGTTATACTCTGCTGTCTGGTCAATTTTCTTATGCTGTTTGGCAATGGCAGCTTCTGCTTCTTCGCTTATTTTGTTCAATATGCTGCCGTACTTAAATTCTGAAAACATGGTCTACTCCTTTGTTTCGTTGCGTTCTGAATTATGATAGTTCACCGGGGCATAACCTTTGCATTCATAAAGCCCTTTATCTTCGTTAAAATGCTGGTCAATTAGGATTGTCTCTGCTTTCAGTGCAGACAGCCGTTTTCCATCTTCTGCCGAAACTTCAACATGATAGTATTCCATCTGTTTCATGATTTCCTTTTCGACTCGGTCTTTTAGCTGGCTTATGTCATCCATTGACTTAGCCGAGATAGAAATGGAGGAAGTTTCAGAAGGCACAAATTCCTCTTCAAATAAATCTTTTTTGTTATAAACCGTTAAAACCGGTATATTGGACGCTCCAAGCTCGTTCAATATTTTGCTGACTGTCCGTTCATGCTGAACTCTGTCTTCGTGCGAACCGTCAATTACATGCAGAAGCAGATCGGCTTCCTTCGCCTCCTCAAGTGTTGAGCGGAATGCTGCAATAAGAGAAGTTGGAAGATCCTGTATGAATCCGACTGTATCACTGACAAGAACACTAAAGCCATGAGGCAGCTTGAGCTTGCGTGTCAGCGGATCAAGGGTGGCGAACAGCTGATTCTCTTCATATGTTCCAGCTTCAGTAAGTCTGTTAAATATTGTTGATTTGCCTGCATTCGTATAACCGACAAGAGCAGCCTGAATAACGCCCGTGGAATTTCTCCTGCCGCGATGTCTGTCTCTGTGACTTGCAATCTGCTGAAGTGAACGCTTTAACTCGTGTATTCTTGAACGGATATGGCGTCTGTCTTTTTCAAGCTTTGTTTCACCAGGCCCTCTAGTACCGATTCCTCCACCTAGTCTGGATAGACTTACGCCGATACCTGACAGCCTTGGCAGCATATATTCAAGCTGTGCTAGCTCCACCTGCAGCTTTCCTTCACGAGACCGTGCCCGAATAGCAAAAATATCTAAAATCAGCTGGGTCCTGTCGATGACACGAGCAGAAAAAATGCGGGATAAATTCCGGTTTTGGCTCGGAGTAAGCTCACCATTAAAGATAATAAGATCAGCTTCAAGTTCTTCCTCGAGCGCTGTTATCTCTTCAATCTTACCACTCCCGATGTACGTTGCAGAATCATAGCGGTCCCGTTTTTGAGTGACAACAGCAGCAACAGTTCCCTGTGCTGTTTCAGTCAATGATTTAAGTTCTTCAAGCGAATAAAAAAAATGCTCGTCAGTCTGCCTGGAAAGCTGGCATCCGACGAGAATGGCTTTTTCGGCTGTTTGGTTAGTCGTTTCGTTCAATGAAATTCTCCTTGCCTATAATCTTCTCTCATCATATCAAAATCAGCACTTCTAATCCAGAAGAAGGTCATCACTCAGTAAAGTCATCAGCGTCTTTTTGTCATGCCGCAACTCTTTTAATAATCTTACTGATTGTCTGCGAATAGCTTTTTCAACTATATTCCTTACGTATCTGCCATTTGAGAACGAACTTTTTCCATGTTCAAGGATGACTTTCTGCAGATGCTGCTTCAGCTTCCAAGAACATTCTTTCGTCATAATATATTCACGCTCTTCTACCATCCGCATGCCAATCTCCATCAACTCATCTACCGTATAGTCTGGAAACTGCATAATCAGCGGGAAACGGGAGGGCAGGCCGGGATTAAGCTTTAGAAAACGGTCCATCTCCTGAGAATAGCCTGCAAGTATGAGGATAAAAGAATGCTGCTGGTCTTCCATCGCCTTTACGAGCGTATCCACAGCTTCTTTACCGAAGTCTTTTTCTCCCCCGCGTCCAAGAGAATAAGCTTCATCGATAAAAAGAATTCCTCCTGATGCTTTTTTAATCAGATCCCTCGTTTTTTGAGCCGTATGACCAATGTATTCTCCGACAAGATCGGCCCTTTCAGCTTCAATCAGGTGTCCCTTAGAAAGTACGTTCATATCGTGGAACAGGACTCCTAGAAGACGTGCTACCGTAGTCTTTCCTGTCCCTGGATTTCCTTTAAACATCATATGAAGAGCTTGTTTTTCTGTCTTGAGTCCTATTTCCTGACGGCACTTGTTAATATAAAGCCATGCATAAATTTCTTTAACGAAGTATTTGAAGTCATCCATGCCGACTAATTTATTCAGCTCTTTTTCAATTTTCACCAGCGGCAGATGACCTTCTATCTCGGTTAGTTTCTTTTCTTGAAACAGCTGTGACTCTTCTTTCTCTTTTTCTTTTTCAGCTGGCTGGTTCAATACGATGTTGATCTGCCTTTTGTTTTTTGCGGTCATTGGTTCATTCAAGGATGTTCACCCCTCTTCTGCTGACTCTTCATGTACGTCTCGCGATCCTTCAACAAACTCGAAATGCCTCTTCTTATATGTATGAATAATGGCCCGTTTCTACGACATAGCGATTCCACGAATTATTATACAATTCCAACATTTTCAAAACATATTGCTTTGAAAGCGTTTACCAAAATATGATGAATAAATATTAGCATTAAATTCAATTTGTTTTTGTTTTATAGATACTGGAGGAAACAATATATGAACCGTACGAAACAAGCTCTGCTCGTGTTTGCAGGGCTGCTGCTGACAGCAGCTGGAACTAAGCTGCTTACGATCAGCTCTCTGACCTTTGGCGGAACGGCCGGCATCGCTACCTTGCTGTCGTTCACCTTTGAACTTTCATGGGGGATGCTATTCTTCTTAGTCAATCTGCCCTTTTTCTATTTATCCGTCAAAAGGCTGGGCTGGACGTTTTCTTTATCCACACTATTGTGCATCATTCTGATCTCGTTCGTGTCTGATGCTTTTGATACTCTCAGTCTTCCTGCTCTGCCGCCTCTCGCTGCTGCAACAGCATCAGGTCTTCTAATCGGGACCGGAGTAAGCATGGTATTGAACCAAGGTTCTTCTCTTGGCGGAATACACATTCTTGCTGTCTATTTTGAACAGTTCCTTTCAATAAACAGGGGACTGACGCTGTTTGTAACCGACATGATCATCGTTCTTTCAGCTGCATTTATAGTAGGCTTAAGTAATGCTCTATACTCTCTCATTGCAATCGCGATCGCAAGCTTCCTTGTTGGCAAGCTAAAATCCGGCAAGCCTGCTGATGATGATGCAGACATCGCTCTTACAGAACAAGAAACGGTTTAATTTTATCAATAAGAAAAAAGCTGGCCCTTTGCGGTTCAGCTTTTTTTGATGCTTATCTTGTCGAGTCCTGCGCTTCCCTCGGAAATAATTCATTCATATATATCTGTTCTGTTTTCGTTGCCTTCCTCTTTTTTTGCATCTTCCATTTTACCGTTTTTATAATGGTTTTTAACGGGAGGTATCTGTCCAATGAGGACTCCCACTTTATTATAGATCTTACCTTTCATATCATGTCTGCCGCGGCCGATTTCCAGACCGAGCTTCTTAATTTCTTGGACTTTTTCACGATTCGTTGTAATCGCTGCATTTCTGCCATGAGAATTTCCCTTTATGGAATCATATACGTTTTGTCTGAGAACGTTATCTTCTTTAACTGATGAGTTTTGTTCAGTTTCTATTCCAACTAAAGTAGTATCTCCCGTCACAATAACATGGCTCTTTTTAACACCCGCCACCTTGTCCGCAAGATCACTTATTTCTTTTGCATAATGGATTTCAGAGCTTTTCTCTTCAACAACTGGAGAATCATTCTGAGAATTTGGCATATCGTGGCTAATTTTTGATGGGTTACGATAATGCTGGTCTTTTTCCTTCGTAAATAAATTTCCGCACCCAGCAAGCAAGAGTGCTCCAATCAGGCTTGCCGCTGCTGCCTTTTTTTTCATAAAAGCCACATCCTTTGTTTTTTATAGTGTTAAATGCAGAAGTGGTATTTATTCATGCAGAAATGCACATTTGTTATAATGGTAATAAAAGGACAGGTGTGATAAAGATGGAGCATTTCCCACATATACCCGATTATGCGGAGCAATATCTTTTGACGCTTAAAAAGGATGGTTTAAAAGACAGCACGATTAGGCGCTATTACTATGACCTGCACGATTATTTTGCATGGATGCGAGTGAATTTTGAAGAAGACCATCTTCAGGAGCTTAGGAGTCTGACAAAAAAAGATACAAAAGAGTATTATCAATTTTTATCGATGCAGCGAAAATATTCATCATCTACACTTACAAGGGTAGAGACTGTTCTGAAAAGACTTGGGGTCTATTTAGTAAAAAACGGACAGCTCACAGCTAATCCTTTCCATATGGAAAGGACTAGTCACAGCGCTGAATTGTCTGACGAGGATTTTGCGAAAGACGGTGAAATCGAAAAATTGTTCTCTGTTATTTCATCAGATGAAGGGCTTACTGAGAATCAGCTGAAACACCGCCACCTTCTCATCCCTCGAAACAAAGCCATATTAAGGCTGCTTGTTTTCCACGGCCTTTCGATGCAGGAGCTGAACCAGATTACCATGAAGGATGTGAGCCCTCATCATAAAGAGCTTCATCTTCCGACAAGGACTTGCAGCCTCTCTAAAGAAGACCAAATTATTCTTATGGAATATCTTCAAAGCATACCTGAACCTGTCAGGCCTAGAGCACGTTCGAAAGATCCTCTATTCGCAGCATTTGATTACCAGAGGGGTACATTTCGATGGGATTATGAACTGAATTCGCCAAAACCGCTGACGATTATCGCCATTCAGAAGATGCTCCGTCAAGAAATCAGGCGCGGGGGCTTAAGGAATGGATTATCAGCACAGCATTTCAGGCGATCCTACATTTTATCGCTGATTCAAGAAGGAGCAGACGATGACGAGCTGAAGCAAATGCTCGGACTAAAAGCTCTGCTCTCTTTAAAGCGCTATCGCAGCTATGCCCAGCTTTAGACATAGAAAAAAGCCTTCCAGTGAGGAAGGCTTTTTTTACGTTTGTTTTGATGATTGTTCTTTTATTCAGCAGACGATTGAAGGTCTACCGGTCTAGACGGAGTAAACGTGGAAATGGCGTGCTTATAAATAAGATGCTGCTTGCCTTCTGCTTCAAGGACGACCGTAAAGTTATCGAATCCTTTCACCAATCCTTTCAGTTGAAAGCCATTCAATAAATACACGGTAACATAAATATTCTCTCTTCGAAGCTGGTTTAAGTATTGGTCCTGAATATTAACGGTTTGCTTCATTTTTTCACAGTCCTCCTCTATGCGCACTACAAAGTATACATTCTCTTTACTTCGTTATTTCTCCTTCAACAAAATATAAAATTTCGTTAAATTTTTCATGGAACGGCTTTTCCCCCATATCAAACCATGTTGCATCAGTCTGATTTTTGAACCAAGTCAGCTGCCTTTTTGCATATCTCCTTGAATTCCGTTTGAGCAGCTCTGCTGCTTCGTCTAGAGTCATTTCCTGCCTGAAATAAGGGAACAGTTCTTTGTAGCCGATCGCCAATACGGATTGGGAACCTTCAATATGCTGGTCAAACAGCCATTTCGCTTCTTTCAGCAGTCCCTGTTTAAACATCAAGTCGACTCTTTCGTTAATCCTCTCGTAAAGCCTGCTTCGTTCCATCTCAAGACCAACCATCGCAAGTTCATAAGGAGTTCCTGCATTCTTAGTCCCGCCCTCATCCGCTGTACCGGCATAAGAAATTTCTAGAGCCCTGATTACACGGCGCACATTATTTGGATGAATTTGAGAAGCCGCTACAGGATTCCGTTCAATCAAAAGACGATGGAGGTGTTCTCCGCCTTGTTCTTCTGCTGCCTTTTCAAACTGTTTTCTCATTTCCGGATTGCTGCCAGAACTGTTAAATTCATACCCATGGGTAACGGCTCGTATATAGAGACCTGTGCCGCCAGCGATGATCGGTACTTTTCCTCTGCCGTTGATCTCTGTAATCAGTTTTGAGGCACGCGTCTGAAATTCAGCGGCCGAGAAAGATTCATGAGGATCTTTGATGTCGATCAGATGATGCGGAATACCTTCCATTTCTTGTTTTGTTATCTTAGCAGTTCCTATATCAAGCTTTCTATATATTTGCATCGAGTCACCGCTGATGACTTCCCCATTCAAAGCTTTCGCCAGTTCAACACTTGTTTTTGTCTTTCCGACCGCCGTCGGTCCTGCAACGACAATTAATTTTTCTTTCATATAGCAGCTCCTGCATTTTATTCTTTTAAAAATAAACGGAGATTGAATGCTCTGCTAATGTGGAATTATGCTATTCATTTTAACAGATTACCCGCTGTATTTTCACTTTACACGATTATTACACTTTTGATTATGAATCTATAAAAAATGTTTCACAGCTTTTTAAATTAGCTGTTCAGGCTTTTTTTGGTGCCTTTAATATTAGTAAGTGGAAGTTAGAAAATGAAAAACAGCAGCCCTTAATATTCACATTGCAGGGCTGCTAAATCATCACATAACTCTTTTAAACATTTTTTCTAATTCATAGCTGGACAAATGAACTGTGATCGGACGGCCATGGGGACACGTATATGGATCTTCAGATTGGCGGAGAGACTCCAGAAGTGCAAAGATTTCATCGTTCCGGAGATGACGGTTCGCCTTAATAGAGCCTTTACAGGACATCATAATAGCTGCCTTTTCTCGGAGTTTCGTGATCGAGATGCTCTTTTCATCCAGTACCTGCTGGATGATATCTTCGATCGTTTCCTTCTCAAAGCCATTTGGAAACCATTGCGGATGCTCTCTGACCATGAATGTATGCTGTCCGAAAGGCTCTAAAAACACTCCTGCCTGCCTGAGAAGATCCATCCTTTCTTCAAGCAGAAAGAATTCTCTGGATGAAAATTCAAACGTAAAAGGAACTGTCAGCTGCTGAAGCTCTCGTTCAACTTGTGAAGTCTTCTCACGGAAATACTCATATTTCAGTCTTTCTTGTGCAGCATGCTGATCGATCAAATACAGTCCTTTCTCATTTTGGGCAATAATATACGTTCCGTGCATCTGCCCGATCGGATATAGCACAGGAATTTTCGGTTCTCTGCTTCCATCAACAAAGTAATCCTGTGTTTGATCAACTCTGGCTTCTTGAGGATAATCCATTGCAGAATTTTCATAGAATCGTTCAGCTTGCGTGACTGGTTCGCTCTTTTCCGCAGGTTTTTTTTCTGTATAATCAGGAACTGCCTCATTTGGAAGCTGACCCGCAGAACGATGCTCAAACACAAATGCATCTTGGACCGAAGTTTCTGCTTGTTTTTTCTTTTCTTGTTGTTTTTGCAAGGCATCTGCATCTGGAATAAGACTTGACGATTGAAGCGCTTTTTTAATTCCGGTCTCAATCAGGGCAGCTAATTCAGCCTCCTTGCTCAGCCTCGCTTCCTGTTTTGACGGATGAACGTTCACATCGATCAGCACTGGATCCATGGTGATTGAAAGAACGCACACAGGGAAACGTCCGATCGGAAGGAGCGTATGGTATGCGGCTTGGAGAGCCTTATTGACACCATAGCTGCGTATATACCGTCCGTTCATAAACAATGACATATAGGACCGGGAAGCCCTGTTCACTTCAGGCTTAGCAACATATCCCGTCACTTCATAATCAAGTGATTTAAGCGAAACAGGAATCATCTGTTTTGCAGTCTGCATCCCATAGACGGCAGCGATGACTTGAAGCAGATTACCGTTTCCTGTCGTATGGAGGATCTCTCTTCCATTATGCTTTAATCGAAATGAGACTGAAGGATAGGCAAGCGCAAAACGGTTCATAATATCTGCGGTATGAGCCATTTCTGTCTGTATCGTCTTCATATGTTTCAGCCGGGCAGGCGTGTTAAAGAAAAGGTTCCTGACTATAAAATCAGTTCCTCTCCTGCTTTTTGCCGGCTTTTTTTCCGTAATCAGCCCGCTTTTGATAATAAGCGATACACCCGCTCCGTCTCCCGTGCTGCTTGTCATATGCACCTCTGATACAGAAGCAATGCTTGGCAGCGCCTCTCCCCGGAAGCCCATTGTACGGATTTGGTAAAGATCTTGCTCTTGTTTTATTTTAGATGTCGCATGACGCGAGAAGGCAAGTTCGCAGTCATCTGGTTCAATGCCGCTTCCGTTGTCAAGCACCCGAATAAGGTGAAGACCGCCTTCCTCAAGCTCGACTTCAATCCTCGTCGAATCTGCGTCAATTGCATTCTCAACCAGTTCTTTGACGACAGATGCGGGCCGTTCGACGACCTCGCCTGCTGCTATTTTATTTGAAAGAAGCTCATCAAGCTGAGTGATTTTCCCCATGTGAATTCATCCTTACCTTGCTTTTTTCTGCAGCTCGTAGAGTTTGTTCATCGCATCCAACGGTGTCATTTCCAATAGATTGAGTGACGTGATCATGGCAATAATGCTGTCTGATTTTTTTGCTGTTTTTCCAGCCGGCTGAACAGGGCTCTCGAAAAGGCTAAGCTGACTTTCAGGCTGTTCCAGCGCTGCCGCAGTTTCCTTTATTACTTGAACAGGTTCTTTTCCGTTCTTTTCAAGGTCGCCTAGTATGTGCTTTGCCCTCTTAATAAGCGGTGCAGGCAGGTCAGCAAGCTCTGCCACTTGTATTCCAAAAGACTGATCCGCATGGCCGTCTACAATCTTATGAAGAAACACTAGCCGTCCGTCCTCTTCAACTGCGGATACATGTACATTTTTTAAAGATGGAAGTGTTTCAGATAAGATTGTCAGCTCATGATAATGAGTGGAGAACAGCGTCTTGGCACCAATATGATCATGTATATGTTCAATGATAGAATGTGCAAGAGCCATACCGTCATAAGTGGAAGTTCCCCTTCCTATCTCATCGAGCAATATCAAGCTGTCAGCTGTCGCGTTTCTGATCGCATAATTTGTTTCAAGCATTTCAACCATAAATGTACTCTGGCCGCCGACGAGATCATCTGCTGCTCCGATCCGTGTAAAAATCTGATCAAATAAAGGGAGCTCTGCGCTGTCAGCCGGAACAAAGCAGCCTACCTGCATCATAATAGCTGTCAAAGCAAGCTGTCTCATGTACGTGCTCTTACCTGCCATATTCGGTCCGGTAATGAGCAGCATGCTATGATTGTTATCTAGGGTGATATCATTTGCTACGTATTCCTGGGCATCCATCACCTTTTCGACAACTGGATGTCTCCCGCCTTGAATTCGCACTTGTCCGCTTTCGGAGATTACAGGCTTAACAAAACGCCTTTCTTCACTTACTGAAGCGAAAGACTGCAGTACATCCAGTTCAGCCAGACTTCCAGCCAGCTGCTGAAGGCCTGGAACATAGTTTTTCACATGACTTCTAATTTCTAAAAAAAGAGCATGTTCGAGTCCCGCCATCTTCTCTTCTGCCTCAAGGATGAGACGCTCTTTTTCTTTCAGCTCAGGAGTTACAAAACGTTCTGCATTTGACAGCGTCTGTTTTCTCTCATACCGTTCAGAAGGCACTCCTCCGAGATTAGACCGTGTCACTTCAATAAAATAGCCGAATATTTTGTTGTACCCTATCTTCAGTGACCTGATTCCTGTGGCTTCTCGTTCTTTTTGCTCAAGCGAGGCGATCCAAGCTTTGCCGTTCACGCTGGCGTCTCGGTATTCGTCGAGTTCCGCACTGAAGCCTTCTTTAATGATGTTCCCTTCTTTTAAAAGAAGCGGGGCGTTTTCATGGACTGCCCGTTCTAAATAATCTGCTAGTTCCGTATGTTCGTCCATCTTCATTAGAAGCTCTTCGCTTCCAGCACAGTCCAACTGAGACAGCTGCGCCTTAATAGCAGGCACATTCTGCAAAGAGAGCTTAAGCTGGAGCAAGTCGCGAGGACTTGCGTTGCCAAACGCCACTTTTGCGGCCAGTCTTTCCATGTCATAAACATTCTTTAGCTGTTGGCGGATCTCTTCCCGTTCAAAAAATTTACTGTACAATGCTTCTACTGTATCAAGACGCTGCTTTACTAGGGAGCGGATAAAAAGAGGCTCTTCCAGCCATTGCTTCAGCTTGCGGGCTCCCATGCTAGTCATCGTTTTGTCCAGCAGCCAAAGCAAAGATCCTTTTTTTCCTTTTGTCCGGTTGGTCTCCACAAGTTCAAGGTTGCGCTTAGAAAAAGCGTCAAGCTTCATCAGAACGTCATCTGACTGAACGATTACAGGGCGCATATGCCCAAGCGATCTTTTCTGCGTGTGCTTTAAATATTGAAACAGCCTGCCAGCAGCTTTATGAAGCAAGTGATGATTAAGATGACTGACATGACCTGAAAAACCGTCAGGAATTTCATCGCGGTCTTCACTTGACGCAGTAAATTCCTGCGAGTTATGTATGCTATCTTTCCACTCGCTGTATGTACTGCTGTCAAGGACAGCTTCTTTAACACGGTGCCGGCTGAAATCTGCTAATATACCGCTCTTTTCTGCCTTGCGTAAGTATCCTTTAGCTTCTCCTGTTGAAAGATCAGCAATGACAAGAGCATATTCTCCCTTTTCGCCAAGTGCAAGTGAACCGATGTAGTTGTTATCTCTGTCAGAAAGAAGCTGATCGTCCATCACAGTACCGGGTGTGATAATCTGCACGACTTCTCTTCTGACAACTCCTTTAGCTTGCCTAGGATCTTCTACTTGCTCGCATATAGCCACTTTGTAGCCGTCAGCTACAAGCCGTTTAATATAGCCTGGGGCTGAATGGTAAGGTACACCGCACATCGGAATACGGTCGCTGCTGCCTCCGTCCCTGGATGTCAGAGTAATTTCAAGAATTCTTGATGCATTAAGCGCATCGTCAAAAAACATTTCATAAAAATCGCCAAGACGAAAAAATAAAAAGGCATCCTGATGATTTGCCTTTACCGATAAATATTGCTGAATCATGGGTGTATACTGCGACATTCTTCTTCACCTGTTTCTATAAGCATTCTTCCGCCATTATATCATATGTCCAGCCATTGATGCAGAGACATGCCCCTTCTGCACCACATGAAAAAACAGGGAAGAAATATTCTTCCCTGCCGAATTATTCCTCAAGCTCTCCGATCAGAAAGTTAGGATCTAAATCTTCAAACTCTTCGTCATCTATGTCTTCATAATCGTAATCGCCTGTTTCTTCATCTTCGGTAAAATCACGGTCAGGTTTCACACACACGACTACTTTCGTATCTCCGATCATCTCACAGCTGAACTCCCGCTCAACCTGAACTAATATTTTGTTCCCATTCGGTGAAATAGTTGCTTCCAAAGTATTGGGTTCCTGCAGGGCTTTAGCTGATACTTCATAATCTGTTCCCAAGTATTGCTTATCGAGCTTATCAAATGCGATATTGTCTTTAAAATGAATGGTTTCCGTTACAACTTCCGTTTTCGTGTTGCCGCTGTAAGAATACCATAAATTCACATCATAACACCCTTCAACGACGACGGCTTCCTTGCCTTTATGCGCTTTAAAGTTGTGATTGATGATCCAGCAGCCCAGAATGCTGTTCGGTTTATGGGCAGGTGTGATTGAATGTGTGGCCTGCGAAAATTTGCGCCCTTTGCCGCAGACTGCCCGTGTAATGATTTCTCTGTACTGATAATCTATGTTGTGTGACATAGACACAATCCCTCCTCTTTTAATTTCCATTCATCCTATGCAGGGCGAATGACTAGTGTGCATATCCATCAGAGAGTTTCCGTACAACTCTATCTTATGGTTGTATGCCCTGTTTTTGCCTGTCTACATAAAATATTTTTGAATAGAACGGAGGAAGGCAGCGATAATGCATAAAATTTAAAGGATACCGCCATTATATGTACTTGAACGGTTAATAATCACTAATCATCATTTATCTACTTTTGATTAAATCGCCAATCATTACGGTAAGTGAAAATTATTAATGGGTTCTATCTAATTGGGGAATAGAAGTATATGAGAATTTTAATGTTAATTCAAAATAAAAACACAGCACTTTCTGCTGTGTTTTTAGAATATACTCTAGTGGCAGCCGCAGCCGCCTGGCGCGCAGCCTTCCTGGGAGCCTGTTGTTCCTTTAAGCACATCGCCTCCAGTGGATTCGATGATTTCATCTGTAACGGTGTTAGAAATAGTGTGCGAAACCATTTGTAAAATGTCGTTTACGTCTACCTGAGACTGTTTGAACTCCTGCACGACTGGAATAGCGTCTACTTCTTTCATCAATTCGTCAATCTTTGCTTCGGTTTCCTTCAAAGCTTCTGCTTTTCCGTAATGTTGAAGGTTTACGGCCTGTTTTTGCAGTTTTTTGATCTCGCCGATCAGTCTTGCAACCGTCGGATTGCCGTTAATCTGTGCTTCTGCACGCTTAAAAAAGTCCACCTCGTCAGTTACAGCGATCATTTTTGCCAGTTCACGTGCTTTATCAAGAATTTGCTCTTTTGTATAATTCATCAGTTAGCCACCTCTGCCTTTTCTTCAATCCATTCTCCGCCAAGGTTCCATGTTTTTGCATCGGTGATGCGGACCTTGACGATTTCGCCGATTAAATGCTTCGGACCGGCAAAATTAACTACTTTATTGGCACCCGAATGCCCTGTCAGCACATCGGCGTTCTTTCTGCTTTCGCCTTCAACGAGTACTTCAACGATTTTGCCGATATATGCTTTGTTCTTCTTGAGAGAGATGTCATTCAGAACTGCATTCAAACGCTGCAGTCGTTCCTTCTTCACTTCAAGAGGCACGTTGTCTTCCATTTTTGCAGCAGGAGTCCCGTCTCTTGGTGAGTAAATAAACGTATAAGCCGCATCGAACTCTACTTCCTTCACTAATGAGATCGTTTCTTCAAACTGCTCATCCGTTTCGTTCGGGAAGCCAACGATAATATCGGATGTAAGAGCTGCGTCAGGAATCGCAGCCTTGATCTTGGCAACAAGTTCGAGGTAGCTTTCCCTCGTATATTTGCGTGCCATAAGCTTCAACACGTCAGAATTCCCGTGCTGTACAGGAAGATGAATATGTTCGACAATATTACCCTGATGTGCAAGCACCTCGATCAACCGATCATCGAAATCGCGCGGATGACTTGTCGTGAAACGGATTCTAGGGATATCGATCTTCCTGATCTCATCCATTAAATCTCCTAGACCGTATTGAATATCAGTAAAATCTTTGCCGTATGCGTTAACGTTCTGGCCTAGAAGTGTCACTTCTTTATAGCCGTTTCTGGCCAAATGGCGGACTTCTTCAATAATATCTTCTGGTCTGCGGCTTCGCTCCTTGCCGCGAGTATAAGGGACGATGCAATACGTACAAAACTTATCACAGCCGTACATGATGTTGACCCAGCCCTTAACGTTCCCCTTGCGGACACGCGGAAGATTTTCCACGATATCCCCTTCCTTCGACCATACCTCAACGACCATCTCTTTGGAGAAAAGGGCGTTTTCAATGATTTGCGGAAGACGATGAATGTTATGGGTGCCAAAAATCATATCAACGTTTTGATAAGTTTTAAGAATTTTGTTCACGACCGACTCTTCCTGTGACATGCAGCCGCAAACACCAAGCAGAAGATTTGGGTTATTCGCTTTTGCTGTTTTCAGGTGGCCGAGCTCTCCAAAAACTTTATTCTCCGCATTCTCTCTGATCGCACAAGTGTTCAAGAGGACGAGATCAGCATCATCTACCGAAACAGTTGCTGTATAGCCCATTTCGGTAAGAATACCGGCCATCACCTCTGTATCATGCTCGTTCATCTGGCAGCCGTACGTGCGGATGTAAAACTTCTTCCCAACTCCGATGTTCACAAGGTTTTCAGGGATGTTGAAGTCCGTTAAAACCTTTACCGCTTCCTTGCCCCTCTTTTTTGCATCTTTTAAAGACGGCGGCTGATAGGCGCTCTGAAAATAGTTCGAGTAATCTTTTTTAGATCGTGTATCCGTTGCAACAGCAGATGTTTTCTCTGTTGTGTTTGTCATGTGATTCTTTCACTCCTTTTACTGCCCAAAAACGCTTACATCATCTTTTATAACTTTATAAGTATATCAAAAAAATGGGATGGGAAAAAGAAAGGAGGCAGCTAAAATTTTGAAAAAAACAGGAAGAAGCGTGACCGCTTCTTCCTGTTTGCCGGGTTTACAGTATTCCAAGCTCTTTTCCTGCTTTTTCGAAAGCATCAAGTGCAGCCTGTAAATCTTCTTTTGTGTGCTTCGCAGTCACGATCGTCCTAACGCGTGCTTTCCCTTTCGCCACGGTAGGGAATGCGATGCCTTGCGCAAACACGCCCAGTTCCAGCAGTCTGTCAGAAAGCTTATGCGTCAGCGCATCATCACCTACGATAACAGGTGTAATCGGCGTTTCACTGATGCCGGTATCAAAGCCGAGCGCCTGAAGCCCTTCCTTAAAGAAACGTGTGTTTTCCCATAGTCTTTCCATATGTTCAGGCTCGTCAAGCAGCACGTCAACAGCAGCAGAACTTGCTGCGATTACTGCGGGAGGATGAGAAGTGCTGAACAAGAACGGACGGCCTTTATGGATCAGATAGTTTCGAAGCGTCTCAGTGCTCGCGATATATCCGCCAAGCACTCCGATCGCTTTAGAAAGAGTGCCTACCTGAATATGAACGCGGCCGTTTAAATTGAAATGGTCGATCGTGCCCCGGCCGTTTTCCCCTAGCACGCCAGATGCGTGAGCGTCATCGACCATAACAAGAGCATCGTATTTTTCAGCAAGTTCCACGATTTTTGGAAGCGGTGCGATGTTTCCGTCCATGGAAAACACGCCGTCAGTCACGACAATCCGCTTACGGTATTCCTGAGTTTCCTTTAATGCAGCTTCAAGGTCTTCCATATCAACGTGCTTGTAAATTCGCCGCGCCGCTTTTGTAAGGCGAATGCCGTCAATGATAGATGCGTGATTCAATTCGTCTGAAATGACAACATCTTTATCTGTCAATATCGCTGAGAGAATCCCCTGGTTCGTAGAGAAGCCAGACTGAAACACGAGACATGCCTCAGTATGCTTAAACTTTGCCAGTTTCTGTTCGAATTCTTCATGCATCGAAAGTGTTCCAGCGATCGTACGGACAGAACCTGTTCCGACTCCGTATTTTTCAACTGATTCAAGCGCTGCCTGCTTCATTTTCGGATGATTGGTCAGCCCTAGATAGTTATTGGAGGACAGCTGGATGACTTCTTTCCCATTGATGACTACTCTTGCATCCTGCTCTGACTCAAGCGGAACTAAGCGGCGGAAAGTGCCTTGCTCTTTCATCTGGTCCAGTTCCTGCTGCAAATATTCAAATCCTTTCATGCTTCTTACGCCTCCTTTTTATGGAATCAGTACTACTTTTCCGCACTGACCCTTCATCATAAGTTCAAATCCCTTTTCAAAATCTTCAAGCGGAAGTGTATGTGTGATGATCGCTTCTGTATTCATCTGCCCTGCTTTTAATAAGCCTGACACCTGCTGCCATGTTTCATACATCTTCCTTCCAGTTATCCCCTGAACCGTAACGCCTTTAAACACGATATCGTTCGTGATGTCCAATTCTACTGGCTTTACCGGGAGACTCAAGATTGAAACACGGCCTCCGTTTGTCACCATCTTAAAGCCTTGATTGATCGCTATAGGATGGCCGCTCATTTCACAGATCACATCAACACCGTTTCCGTCCGTCAAATCAAGCACAGCCTGAACCGGATCAGTATCTTTCGGGTTAATCACGGTAGTCGCACCAAGCTCTTTTGCCAGGTCAAGACGGTATTCGTTCAGGTCAATGGCAATGACCTGTGCCGCTCCGGCAGCTTTCGCCACTCCAACAGCCATGACGCCGATCGGTCCGCAGCCAATCACTGCTACGGTAAGACCAGCCACATCGCCTGCGAGAACAGTATGAACCGCATTTCCCATCGGCTCTTGAATGGATGCAGCTTCGAACGGCATGCTTTTGTCGTTCTTCCATAGATTTTCTGCAGGCAGCGCCACATACTCTGCAAAGCAGCCGTTCGTGTCGACTCCAATAATCTTTGTTTCTTTGCAAATATGATACTGTCCTTTTAAGCATTGCGGACAGCGGTGGCAGACGATATGAGTCTCGGCTGATACGTGGTCGCCTACCTCAACATTCAGCACATTTTTCCCTATTTTTTCCACCACGCCTGAAAACTCGTGTCCGAATACATATGGGGGTTTCACACGGCTTTGTGACCATTCATCCCACGAGTAAATATGGACATCAGTACCGCAGATGGATGTTGCTTTCACCTTTATCAGAACTTCATTATCACCTATTTGCGGGATATCCACCATCTGAAGCTGTGCACCAAAGCCAGCATGATGCTTAACGATTGCTCTCATTTTTCCAGTCAAACGTAATTCACTCCCTAAACTATCCTCTTCAATACCCTTTTATTCTATCAAAGTGCCGGAGTGGCGGTAAAGGGGTGTGTCCGCCCGGTATGGACATAGGAACACACCCAAAAAAAACACGTGTTTTTTCGAAAAAAAATTTTCGGTGCTCCTTTTCCGTTTTCAATAAGTGACAATAAACCTTTTATATAGTATCACTGTTCTATTTCTAGACGAAAGGCAAGAATGAATTAGAAAAAATTAGAGCATGCAGGATTAAAAAACAAGAGCTTCACATGAATTATCATGTGAAGCTCTTGTTTAAAGGAAACAGTTTTTTCTCGGTTTTTCTTACATGAATTCAGCTGCCAGCTGCTTAAAGGTATCTTCACCAAGATTCAGATCTTGCAATGCTAGCGCATCTTTGCTGTAGCCATGAGCAAGATCCTGATAGGATGGTTTTTCTTTATCTTGATAGATGATTCCTTTAACGAGACCTTTATGCTCCATCAAGGTTGTCATCGCAAGAGAACGGTTCTGAGGGTCATACCCTTCTATAGAATCCAGTGCTACGAGATGCTCCTTGAACCAGTCATACGTGTTTACTTTGTTGTAAGTAACACACGGTGAAAAGACGTTAATCAGCGAAAAGCCTTTATGGCTGATGCCCGCTTCAATAATCGCAACAAGATCCTTAAGATCAGTTGAAAAGCTTTGTGCGACAAAAGTAGCGCCGGCTGTAAGAGCGAGCTCCATGATGCCGATGGAAGATTCAACAGAACCCTCTGGCGTACTTTTCGTTTTAAAACCAACATCAGAACGCGGCGATGTCTGGCCTTTTGTCAGACCGTAAATCTGGTTATCCATGACGATGTATGTGACGTCAATGTTACGGCGGATGGCATGAACAGTGTGGCCCATCCCGATCGCAAATCCGTCTCCGTCACCACCCGAAGCGATGACCGTCAAGTCGCGGTTTGCCATTTTTACACCTTGAGCAATTGGCAGAGAGCGGCCGTGGATTCCATGAAACCCGTAAGACTTAATATAGCCGGAAATTCTTCCTGAACAGCCGATACCGGAAACGACAGCTAGGTTTTCAGGAGTAAGACCTGCGTTTGCCGCGGCACGCTGGATGGCAGCCTGGACTGAAAAGTCTCCGCAGCCCGGACACCAGTTTGGTTTGATACTGTTGCGGAAATCTTTGAACGTAGCCATTACACCAGCTCCTTCGCTTTAGCAGTGACCTCAGACGGCAGGAACGGGTTGCCATCGTATTTTAAGATGCTGCTGATTTTTTCATGATTGCCTGTGTTTAGTTTAATGATGGAAGCAAGCTGTCCTGTCGCATTGTTCTCCACGACCACGATTTTTTTCGCGCGGTCTGCCAATTCCTTGAACTCTGTTGCCGGAAACGGATGAAGCAGGCGGATATGGGCGTGGTTTACCTTAATCCCTTGCTCCTCAAGCCTAGGCATCGCTTCCTCGATAACACCTCTAGTAGAATTAAACCCAACTAAGAGTATGTCTGCTTCTTCATGTGGGGCATTTTTTACAACAGGTGTGTCAAATTTGAGTGACTTCAGTTTCGATAAACGCTTGTCCATCTGCTTCTGGCGGTTAGTCGCCACTTCTGACGGTTTGCCATACTCGTCATGCTCGACGCCTGTTACGTGATGAATCCCATTTTTCATACCAGGAACCACGCGCGGCGAGACTCCGTTTTCAGTGACTTGGTAACGTTTAAAATATCCGTCCTTATCGTCAGAATCTGGAAGCTGTGCGTTAAGATCAAGTGTACCCCTGCGGATTTCTACACGGCTGTAATCGAGCGGCTCAACAGACTGTTTTCCTAATGAAAGCTGAAGGTCTGTCAGCAGGATGACCGGACACTGGTATTCTTCCGCTATATTCAAGGATTCCACTGCATCATAGAACGCCTCTTCCGCTGTACTTGGCGCCATAACCACTTTTGGGATTTCTCCGTGAGTGCCGTAAATCATCGCCATCAAGTCAGATTGCTCCTGTTTCGTCGGCAAGCCAGTCGATGGGCCGCCGCGCTGTGTGTCAACGACAACGAGCGGTACTTCTGTCATTCCAGACAAGCCGATCGATTCCATCATCAGTGATAGACCAGGTCCTGCAGAAGAAGTGATCGTCCTTACTCCGGCATAGTTGGCACCGATAGCCATCGTACATGCCGCGATTTCATCCTCTGTCTGGATTACAGTTCCGCCGAACTTAGGAAGCTTTTTGATTAAATATTCCATGATCTCAGACGCAGGCGTTATCGGATAAGCCGGCATGAAGCGCACTCCTCCAGCGAGAAAGCCGAGCGCGATTGCATCGTTACCGATCATAAACATCCGTTTTCTTCCGTCAGCTTCGTTAAGCTGAAAGCCGTCAATTTTCCCGGCAATACCTTGGAAATATTCAGAGCCTTTCTTAATGGCTTCCATGTTTTTCTCTACTACTTTTGCTCCTTTGCGTGAAAAAATTTCTTCCACCACTTCTTGATAAGACTCAGGAGCCAAACCGAGAACTGCGCTTGTCGCCCCGATCGCGACCATGTTTTTCATCAAAGACGTACCAAGTTCTGTTGCGAGCTCAGTAAATGGTACTGCAAAAAGCCGGGCATTCGAGCCTTCAGGAATAACTGGGTTGAATTTTGCATCACCGATCACGACGCCTCCGTCGCGCAGCTCATGCAAATTCACGTCAATCGTTTCTTGGTCGAAAGCGATCAAAATATCCAGATCATCAGAGACAGCACGAGTCTGGTACGTGCTCACCCTGATTTTATTATTCGTATGTCCTCCCTTGATGCGTGAAGAGAAATGTCGGTAGCTGTATAAATAATAACCTAAACGATTTAAAGCCATAGCAAAGATTTCACCGGTACTGTCGATCCCTTCGCCCTGCTGCCCCCCAACTTTCCAGGAAAGCTGTTCAATCATGATCGTAACACCCCTTTTAAGTATCCGTCTTACGTAGGCACTGCCTTTTAAGACGGTGCGCGTATATGTTTCTTACAATGAAAATATGTACTGAACGCTTACAATTCTAGACTTATCACAGTCAAAATGCAAGTGGTGATATGAAATTTTTGGAATTAATAAAACGTTCTGATAATTTAAACGCAAGTAAAATAATCAGCAAAATTCTGATAGAAAAACCGGACTGCCTGTTCTTCAGGATATCGCTTCAGCACCTCATTAACTAAATTTTCATATTCCCTGTAAGCTGAGAGACCTGCAGGAGTATCTTCAATTCCATCAAAATCAGACCCAAACCCGACATGCCGGACTCCGCCAAGCGAGCATACATGATCAAGATGCTTCAGGATATCACGGATTGTAGCAGATGCTTGGCAGCTGTTCAAGAATGACGGTACAAACGTTACACCAATCCTTCCGTTTTTTTCAATCAGCCCATTGATCTGACTGTCTGTTAAGTTCCTTGGATGATCACAAAGAACTTTCGCGTTCGAGTGCGTTGCTACTATATTATTTGCTTTCTCCAAACAATCCCAAAATCCTCTTTCAGATAAATGAGAAACGTCTGTCCAGCAGTTCTTGCTGTTCAAGAAAGTGACGACCTCCTCGCCAAAGGAAGTCAGTCCGCCTCCCCTTGGCTCTAAAATCCCGTCAGCAGCTGCGTTTCCAAAGTTCCATGTTAACCCAACACTGCGAACGCCGAGCTGATGCAATATGCGAAGCCGGCTCAAATCATTGCCGATGCAGTCGCACCCTTCCAAGCTTAAGATTGCGCCTGTCTCCCCATCAGCAAGCCTTTTCAGTTCTGCTTCATTGCGGATCAATTTCATGCCTGGAGAGAAGGCCAGAATTTTTTCAAAGAATATATCCACCATCTGCAGTGCTGCAGCAAACTGGCCTTCACGGGACACTTTTTGCGGAACATAAATGGCAAATACTTGTACGCTCGAGCGCCGTGATTTTAACTGCGGATACGTGACATGCATAGATGCAAGATCTTGAAAGGATATATCGGGATTTTCCCACATTTTCCAGAGAACATCACAATGCCCGTCGAAAATTCGCATACTTCTCACTCTCTTTCTTTCTCGGATGCTTTTATCTATTAATATTGTAACAGCAGGTGTATCCGCAATGATAGTCAATGAAAATCGAGACATGGAAAAAGCCTGTCTGCGCTTACAGACAGGCTTGAAAATTTTTTTATCTAGGTTCGACGATCAGCTTAATGGCTGTCCGTTCTTCACCGTCAATTAAAATATCCGTGAAAGCAGGAATGCAAATGAGGTCAACTCCGCTCGGCGCTACAAATCCTCTTGCGATCGCTACTGCTTTAACCGCTTGGTTTAATGCACCTGCGCCGATGGCCTGGATTTCAGCCCCGCCGCGTTCCCGCAGAACGCCTGCAAGTGCACCTGCTACAGAGTTGGGGTTGGACTTTGCTGAAACTTTTAATATTTCCATTAATTTGAACCTCCTTCAAGATATGATACCAGTTCTACTATATTCATTGGATCAGGCTCGTATTCCTGTAATCGAATGAGCATCAGTGCTGTTTTGTCTCAAGGAATACTCCCTCAACGAACCCCACTTATCTGTTCCCTTCCAAACTTTGTATCAAACCTGAACGTTATGCCCAAATTTCAGCCTAAAACAAAATAAAGTGGTGAATAATCACCACTTTATTTCGCGTACTCAACTGCTCGTGTTTCACGTATGACTGTTACTTTTATATGCCCTGGATAATCCAGTTCATTCTCGATCTTCTTCGTAATGTCGCGTGCAAGCCTGTATGATGCCATATCATCTACCATGTCCGGCTTCACCATTATGCGGATTTCACGCCCTGCCTGGATGGCAAATGACTTTTCCACACCGTCAAACGATTCAGAAATCTCTTCAAGCTTTTCAAGCCTGCGAATATACGTTTCAAGTGTTTCTCTTCTTGCACCAGGTCTTGCCGCTGAAAGGGCATCAGCCGCAGCTACAAGGGTTGCGATGATTGAAGTTGGCTCCGTATCACCGTGGTGCGAAGCGATGCTGTTAATTACGACAGGGTGTTCCTTATACTTCACTGCCAGTTCAACACCGATATCTACATGGCTTCCTTCCACTTCATGGTCGATCGCCTTTCCGATATCATGAAGCAGTCCGGCACGTCGTGCAAGGTGCATGTCTTCTCCAATTTCTGAAGCCATTAAGCCTGCCAGGTATGCCACTTCCATCGAGTGCTTCAGCACGTTCTGTCCATAGCTTGTACGGTATTTAAGGCGGCCAAGAATCTTAATAAGATCCGGGTGCAGTCCGTGTACGCCAACTTCAAATGTTGTCTGTTCTCCTACCTCGCGGATGTATTCATCCACTTCACGCCTTGATTTCTCCACCATCTCTTCGATTCTGGCTGGATGAATTCTTCCATCCTGGACCAGCTTATCAAGAGCCATTCTGGCGATCTCGCGTCGGATCGGATCGAAACCTGATAAAATAACCGCTTCAGGCGTATCATCAATAATAAGGTCAATACCCGTAAGTGTTTCCAATGTACGGATATTTCTTCCTTCACGTCCGATAATTCTCCCTTTCATCTCGTCGTTTGGCAGGTTAACGACTGAAACAGTAGTTTCAGCCACATGATCGGCCGCACAGCGCTGGATGGCAAGAGAAAGAATTTCTTTCGCTTTCTTGTCTGCGTCTTCTTTAGCGCGGTTTTCAAGTTCTTTTACCATCATTGCCAGTTCATGCGACAGCTCGCTCTCAGCTTCTGTCATGATGATTTGACGTGCTTCTTCTCTGGTAAACCCTGAAATACGCTCCAGTTCCCGCTGGTGTTCTTCCAGCAGTTCTCCTACTTTGCTTTCCATCTCTTCAATTTGCCGTTGTTTTTTGGCGAGAGATTCCTCACGCTTTTCCAAGGACTCCTCTTTTTTATCAAGGGTTTCGCTTTTCCTGTCCAGGATCTCTTCTTTTTGTACCAATCGTTGCTCTTGTTTTTGAAGCTCGCTTCTGCGGTCGCGAACTTCGCGTTCCGCCTCCGTGCGAAGCTTGTGGATTTCATCCTTTGCTTCAAGCAGGGCTTCTTTTTTGCTCGCATCCGCTTCCCGCTTGGCATCTTCTACGATCTGCTCTGCGGCTCGCTCTGCACTGGAAATCTTTGCTTCTGCAATGGATTTCCGAACAAGATATCCGACAACTGCGCCGACTGCTAAGCCGGCAAGCAAAATGGAGATGAGAATCAACAAATCAGGCATGTTAACACCTCCTCTTGCTTTTTAAGTTTTTCATTTCATCAAATCAGTCGTCATTCGTGTAACAAAGCGCTTGCATAATTCCAAGTGTTCTGTTGCTTGTTTTCTATTTTCATTTCAACTAAGAAATCAAAATATAACTTCATTTTATAGTTGTCCACATACCTTGTCAAGAGAGTTAAACTTTCTATAATAATAGGTGAAGCACAAAAGCGCAAGATTAGAATATGTATCTCTTACCACCGTTTAAACCGTCTCTTCTCCACAGCGTAGGCAGGTAAATGACGGCAGAAGTTATAAAAACGGAGCGGGGCCAACCCTTTAACGCACCCTCAGCTGTTCTTGTACTTTATACTTATTTAACGACTTCGAATTCTTCATTATTTAAAAGGTATGCTTTCTTAAAGTGCAATAAAAAAAACCGGCCCATGGCCGGTTTTTACAATACTCTATTCAGTCAATTCGAACTCTTTTACTTCATCGTGAACAGGCGCTTCTGCCGCTTTCGCTTCAAGCTGGTGATATTCTCGGACCTCTTGGGAGATAGATGCAGCCACTTCAGGGTTCTCTTTCAGGAACTGCTTGGAGTTTTCACGTCCCTGACCAAGTCTTTCGCCTTCAAATGAATACCAGGCACCGCTCTTTTGAACCACGTCGATATCTGAGCCGATATCAAGGATTTCGCCTTCACGTGAAATACCTTCTCCATACATAATATCAACTTCAGCAACCTTAAACGGAGGAGCCACTTTGTTCTTGACCACTTTTACTCTCGTCTTATTACCGACGATATCCTGTCCTTGTTTCAGCTGTTCTGCACGTCGGACTTCAAGCCTCACGGAAGAATAAAACTTCAGTGCGCGTCCGCCTGGCGTTGTTTCCGGGTTTCCGAACATTACACCGACCTTCTCACGGATCTGGTTGATAAAGATGGCGATAGTTTTCGACTTGTTGATAGCACCGGAAAGCTTTCTAAGTGCCTGTGACATAAGACGTGCCTGCAGACCAACGTGAGAGTCACCCATCTCGCCTTCAATTTCGGCTTTTGGAACAAGGGCTGCCACTGAGTCAACAACAATGATGTCGACCGCACCGCTTCTTACGAGGGCCTCGGCAATTTCTAGTGCCTGCTCACCTGTATCCGGCTGAGAAAGAAGCAGTTCATCAATATTGACGCCAAGCTTTTGAGCATATACCGGATCAAGGGCATGTTCCGCATCAATGAATGCTGCCTGTCCGCCGTTTTTCTGCACCTCTGCAATTGCGTGAAGAGCTACCGTCGTCTTACCGGAAGATTCAGGTCCATATACTTCTACGATTCTGCCTCGCGGGTATCCTCCGACACCAAGTGCAATATCCAGTGCCAGGGAACCGCTGGAGATCGTTGAAATTCTTTGTTCCGTCTGTTCGCCAAGTTTCATAATAGATCCTTTGCCGAACTGTTTTTCAATCTGGCGAAGCGCCATTTCCAAGGCTGCTTTACGGTCGCTCATGAAATCACTCCTCATATATAATAAAGATCATTTATCGCTGTGCTTGATACATCTATCATACCTTTTTTTGCGGGCTTTGCCAATCATTTTACGAACATTTATTCGATTTTTTTATTGTCCTTTTTTGACCATTTGCCAAAGAGCGAACATACCATGCTTTACCGTCAACGCTCTAATCCGGCTGCGGCTGCCTGCAAGCTGCAGCGAGAGAACCTTCGTTCCTGCTGAGGATGCTATTCCGACATATACAGTTCCCGGTGCAGCACTGCCGTCGCTGTCAGGACCTGCAGCACCGGTAAAGCTGATTCCATAAGAAGTCCCTGTCAATGATCTGATTCCTTCAGCCATCTCAGCCGCACACTCTGGGCTGACCGCGCCGAATTGCTCGAGCGTCTCTGGCTTTACTCCAAGCATACGCTGCTTCATCTCATTGTTATAAACAACTGCACTTCCTGAAAACGCCTTGGATGCCCCTGCTGCATCAGTCAAGGCTTTCCCGAACCAACCTCCTGTTAAACTCTCAGCAGCCGATACAGTGGCTGATGATTGAATAAGAGATTCAAGAAGCATAGCTTCGAGCGTACTTTCGCCATGACCGTAATAAAACTCTCCAACTCTCTCAAGAATCTTCTTTTCTGCTTCATCAAGTGCTTTTTTCGCTTCAGCATCAATACTGAATCTCGCCGACAGCCGAAGCGTAACTTCATGTTCTCCTGCGAGTGGAGCGATTGTCGGATTAGATTGATGTTCGATAAGATCCGCAATTTTAGTTTCCAGCATAGACTCGCCGATACCAAAAAAACGCAGCACTCTTGATTTAACCGGCTCTCTCCTCCCTGTTTCAAGAAGTTTAGGCAATCCGTAAGTTTGAAACATATGTTTCATTTCGGATGGAGGACCTGGGAGGAGCATCCAAACCTTTCCGTCATGACATGCGATCATGCCGGGAGCCATTCCTTTGTCGTTAGGAAGGACGAAAGAGCCTTCGATCACAAGCGCTTGTTTTTTATTGTTCTCAGACATCTCCTTTCCTGTTTTTTTATAGTGCTCGATAATCGCTTCTAAGGATTCAGCATGATACGCAAGTGTTGTACCGATGTATTCAGCGGCCGTTTCTTTTGTAAGATCGTCTTTAGTGGGGCCAAGCCCTCCCGTCAGGATGATGCAATCCGAACGGGAAGCCGCATGCTCCATTACAGAACGAAGTCTTTGAGAGTTGTCGCCAACGGCAGTATGATGATAAACATGAAAACCGGCAGCAGCCAGTTCAGACGACAGGAACTGTGCGTTTGTGTTGGCGATCTGGCCGAGCAGCAGCTCTGTTCCAACCGCAATAATTTCTGTTTTCATATTGTTCTCCTCTCAATGTACATAAAGATAGATGCAGCATCAAATGGTGAAATCGCCAAGATTGCCGCATAATGCTGCCCTATTTATGAGAAAAGCCTGAGCAGCTGCTAAAAAAACAGGAGCTTATCTCCTGTTTTTTTGGGAAATTATTTAGATTTCAAAAGTGCTTCTTTGTTGGCCATGAAATATTCATAGCCGGAATAAACTGTGATAAGTACTGCCGCCCATAAGCTGATCTCGGCAAATGGTATACCGATCCAAGCAAAAGGAAGGTTTTTCAGGAGAAGCGCAGAGATCGCGATGATCTGGATCCACGTTTTCAGCTTGCCCATCTGGCTTGCCGCGATCACTTCACCTTCAGCTGCAGCAACGAGCCTTATTCCAGTCACAGCAAACTCGCGGCTTAAAATAACAATGACCATCCAGGCAGGAGCATCTCCAGTCTGAACGAGCGCAACAAGCGCAGCTGTGACAAGCAGCTTATCGGCAAGCGGGTCAAGGAATTTTCCAAGGTTCGTGACAAGGTTGTACTTTCTTGCATAATACCCGTCAACCCAGTCTGTAGTAGAAGCTAAAATAAAGATTAAGGCTGCTGCAAGATGCGTTATGGGAAGTTCCTCGCCTCTGTAGCGAATCATTCCCCAGTCAAAGCCGCCAAGAAGCACTACCATAAATACAGGAATAAGCAGTACTCTTGATACGGTAATTTTATTAGGCAAATTCACAAGTTTTCCTCCATTAATAAAAGAAGAGAACGATAATCTTCCATTCTCTCCCCATCATTTTCTTTGCTGTATGACTATATTAAGGCACAAAGCGGATAAGGATTTTTTGATGCACCCTGTCAGCAGGAGCAACTGGATACTCGAATGCTGTTCCGTTAAATTTCAGCTGCGTTGTATGAGCAGCACCGATATTAAGCAGAATTTCCTTTTGACCTTCTGATTTATACGTGTAGGTTTCACCTTTTTTAAATTGCTTTGTGAAAAGTATTTTTCCAGAAGCATCCTTTATGTCCACATAGCTTGGCCCGCTGATCGAAAAATCAATTTCCATAGTATCAGAACCCGCTAATTCATATGCAGTTGTGATTCCTTCTGTTTCTTTTTTCGTCAGTGCTGGTGCTGGTGCTGGCTTTTCTTCTTCAGGCTTTTCTGCTGGCTCTTTTTCTTTGGATTTTTCGGCACCTTTTTTTTGCTTGGCATCCTGATCTGTCTGAATAAGCGATTCAGATGCCTTTTTTTCCTCTGCTTGATCGCCGCCAAAATTTTGCATTAGCATATAGATGCCTGCTAGAACAAGGGCGATCACAGCTGCGATAATAAAGATCGGAACGTATTTTTTCAGCACCGAGTCTCTTTCGCTTCCAGGAGACCTCGGGCGTTCAGAGCGCGGTTTGAATTCTTCAGGTTCTCTCGCAGCCTTCGGAATATCCTTTTCATATTGCCCAAAGACTGTTTCATAGTCAAGACCTACAGCCTCGCAGTAATTTTTGATGAAAGCGCGGGCATAAAAAGGTCCTGGCAGAATACTGTAGTTGCCTTCCTCGATCGCTGCAAGATATCGTTTCTGAATCTTAGTCGCTGTCTGAAGTTCTTCAAGCGTAATATTTTTTTCTTCACGCTTATCTTTTAAATATTGTCCTAGCTCTGTCAATCTTACCACCTACTAACAATAGAGTCATTCAAACGTCTCAAATTCCGGATCGCGGTGCACTGCTTCGTATGTAATCTCTTCGTTCCGGTCATTTTTCAGTTCGATAATATAGTCAAAATCATCCATAGAATACTCATTCTGCTTGACGAAAAGGTCAGGGTGCTCAACGACTTTCGTAGACGGAAGCCTCATAATTTCACGAATAAGCTGCCAATGCTGCTCACTCGTGCTTCTTGATGAAACAGCTCCATCGATTATAAACACATTGTCAGGATCGTATTCATCATCGATCAGTCTTGTCCGCAATGTTTGTTTCAGCAGGGTAGATGAAAGAAACACCCACCTTTTTGAAGCACAGACGCTTGAAGCTACGATACTTTCAGTCTTCCCGACACGGGGCATCCCTCTGATTCCAATGAGTTTATGACCTTCCACTTTATAAATCTCGGCAAGAAAATCGACAAGAAGACCAAGTTCATCCCTTACGAAGCGGAACGTTTTCTTATCATCTGCGTCTCTTTCAATGTAACGCCCATGCCTTACAGCCAGACGGTCCCGAAGTTTGGGCTTACGGAATTTTGTAACAGTTATATTATCCATCGTGTCAAGGATATTCTTCAGTCTTGTCGTCTTTTCCTCATTGTCAATGACAAGCAGAAGCCCGCGCCGTTCATTATCGACGCCATTGATCGTAATAATGTTAATTCCGAGCATCCCAAGAAGCGATGAAATATCGCCAAGAAGGCCCGGACGGTTTTTATGTATTTCATATTCAAGATACCATTCCTGCCCGATTATTCTCATCTCCTCCTTGATTCGCATTTTCCGCTGTAACTCATCTTGTAATAATAATAAATGAATTCATTTGATTATTAAAGAAAAATAAAAGGGGATGTTAAGAAATATTCTTAACATCCCGTTTCTTTACTTGCTGTCATGCTGGACAAGCTTTACCATCATGTTGGCGATAGCGTGCTTTTCCTGCTCATCCGCCACGTTCCAAAGGTCGGCAAGAACCTTCTCTTCAGGGTTCTTCGGTTCAACATGGCTTGCAAGGTAGCCCCCGATTTCTGTCGCAAGGTTAGAAATCGCTGACTGTTCCATCCCTTCATGCTGGGCATGCTCTAAACGGTTAGAAAGAAATTCTTTCCACTGGCCGAAATTGTCTAAAACGGACATGTTCGTCTCCTCCTTTTTGTAATATCAACGTTAATATGCCAAAAAGTGAGGATTAATATTCTTTTTTGTGTTCTTGTTTACCATAATATTATTATGTACGCCAAGCACCGTTAACAGACAGGATATGCCCATTAATATAGCTTGACCCGCTCCCTAACAGAAAGTTTACTGCTCCTGCGATTTCTTCAGGTCTGGCTAGTCTTCCGGAAGGAATCTGGTCAATGAGATCCTTTATTTCATCCTCAGTGAAATCCTGCAGCATGCCGGTATCCACAGCTCCCGGGGCAACTGCATTCGCTCTGATGCCGTTGGGGCCAAGCTCTTTTGCTATGGCTTTTATAAAAGTGTTCATTCCCCCTTTTGCAGCAGAATAAACGGATTCGCAAGATGCACCAGATTCACCCCAAATAGACGTAACCGCGACAATCGCTCCGTTTCTTTGCGATATCATGTGAGGAATAACACTTTTCACAATCTCTATCGGAGCTGTTAAATTCAATGTAATCACTTTTTGCAGTTCATTTTGGCTCATATCCTGCAGCAGTCCATAATGGGTGCTTCCGCTGATCAGCACAACAGAGCTTAATTTAGTCCCAGTTTGACTTAAAAGCTGCTCTGCTCCTCCCTCTGCAGACAGATCAGCGTAAACCGCCTTACAGCTGATTCCGCTGTTGGAAAGCTCATCTGCCAAGATTTCTGTTTCATTTTTTTTGCTGTAATAGTGAAGAAACATCTTGCTGTAGCTTCCGGAAATTTCCTTAGCGACAGCACGCCCGATTCCTCCTGATGCTCCTGTTATCAAAACCGACGGCTTCACAATTTCCCTCCAGAAAAAAACACCCTCATTGTTGAGGATGTTTTTCTTTTTATTATGACGGCTTTTTACGAACCGTGCAAACGGTCATCGCTTCGTCCGCAAAATGACTTTTCAGCACACGCTCAGCATCATCAGCGCTTAGTGCTTCAAGTGCGGGGATCACATCAAAAAGATTCATGCTGTTAAAAGCATAGCGGGTAAATTGGTTCGCGATAAATTCCGGCGAATTAAGAGCTCTCAGAAACGATCCGATTTTTTTCTTTTTTGCTCGTTCGAAGGCATTTTGATCGATTGGCGCGTTCTTGGCAGCCTTCACCATTTCACTTACCTTGTCGACAAGCTGCTCGGGCTTTTTCGTATCTCCTCCCAGCATACTGAAGCCGAAACCTTGCTCTTCTGTATAATCGAACGAAAAGGTCTGGTCGATCAGTCCCTCATTGTACAGCACCTCATAGTTTGCTGAGCTTTTGCCGAACAGCATATCTAAAATCAGGTTAACCGTCAGCTCATGGTTAAGCAGATCAGACCCTTTGCGCCCAGGCTTATTTTCTTTAAATCCGATATAGCATTTCGGTGTTTGCACAGGCATCGAAATTTCATGCTCTTTTCTTGCAGCTCCGGCAGGCTCATCGTCAAAAATCCGCTTGATCGGAGGCTTATCTTTGAACCCCTTTTCTTTTTGATTGCTGCGGACTAGTTCAATGATTTCACCAGCATTAACCGGTCCAACTATGAACAAAATCATATTGCTCGGATGGTAGAAGGTCTCATAGCATTCATACAGCATATCCTTTGTGATGTGAGAAATGGATTCTACAGTGCCTGCGATATCAATTTTTACCGGATGATTATGGAACATATTTTCAATCAGTCCAAAATAAACACGCCAATCAGGATTGTCATCATACATCCTGATTTCCTGGCCGATAATTCCTTTTTCCTTTTCAACTGTTTTTTCTGTAAAGTACGGTTCCTGTACAAAATCAATCAATGTGGACAAGTTCTTTTTGACATCTCCAGTAGTGGAGAACAAATAAGCTGTTCTTGTAAAAGTGGTGAAAGCGTTGGCTGATGCTCCCTGCTTGCTGAAATCCTGAAACACGTCACCCTTTTCTTTTTCAAAAAGTTTATGCTCAAGAAAATGCGCGATGCCGTCTGGAACTTTAACTGCTTCGTCCTTGCCTGGAGGGACAAAGTGATTATCCACTGATCCGTAATTCGTCGTAAACGTCGCGAAAGTTTTATTAAAGCCTTTCTTTTCTAAAATATAAACTTTGAGGCCGTTATCCATTTCTTCGTAATGAAGCGTCTCCTCAAGCTGCCCAAACTTTTTATTCTGCATCATTTGACCCCCCTTTCAAGAAATAAATGGTATCTAGTGCCAGCTTTTTGGCAACATCGATCACATCTTGTTTGGATACAGCATCAATTCCGTTAAGCCACTCTTCTACACTTCTGTCTGTTCCCGAAACTACTGCGTGGTATAAAACTTCAGTAAGACCAAAGCTTGAATCGATCGTTTCAAGTATTTGATTCTTGATCATCGCTTTCGTTTGTTCAAACTCCGAATCCGTAATATTTCCGTTCACAATCTCATCAAGCTGTTCTTTAATAATCTTGACCGCTTTTTCATAGTTGCCGGTCTCGATGCCGCTCATCACAAAAATAGCACCCTTATGGCTCTCAAAACGGGATACTGCATAATAGGCGAGGCTTTCTTTCTCGCGCACATTCATAAATAGCTTGGAATGAGAAAAGCCGCCAAAAACACCGTTACATACTTGCAGCGCATAATAATCACGGTCGCTGTAAGTCGTGTACGTCCTGTACCCCATGTTAAGCTTCCCTTGCTGAACATCCTGCTCTTCAAATACTTCGTTCACTTGTTCTGGCTTCACTTGATCCTTTTTGCTCGCAATGTTATTGCTTCCTCTGTTTTCTAATGTAAAAAATTTCTCTGCCGCTTCCTTCACGTTCAATTCCTCAATGTCACCGATCACATAAAGGTCGATACGGTCCTGAGCAATGACCCCTTTATAATAGGTATATAGATCTTTCGCCGAGATGCGGTCTACTTCACTTTCTTCTCCATACACGTTGTACCTGTAAGGCTCATTTTTATACATTTCTTCAAGAAGCCTTTTGTTGGCATAACGCATTTTATCATCATAGATTGATTCGATCTGCTGTTTGAGCGAACGCTTTTCTTTGTTGACAATTTCTTCGTTAAAGCTTCCGTTTTCAGCTGCAGGCTGAAGCAGGATTTCTGAAAGAAGGTTCAATGACTGCTCAAAAAGCGGAGTGTTGTCTGACAGGAACTTTTCGTTTGCCACTTCCATCCTGATGCTGATCACCTGGTTTTCCCCTTTTTTTGACAGATCCACAGAAAGAGATGCCCCGTACATATCATCAAGAGCGCCTCTTAAATCTTTTGAAGATGGATATCGGTTCGTTCCAGCTTGAAGGACATAAGGCAGAAGTGCGCGTTTCGTCACATTCTCCCCTTCTAACGGTCTCAGAATCTGAAGGACAATACTGTTCGTTTTATACTTTTTAGTCTGCACTGTATGAAGGGTAAGGCCCGTCAGCTGATCTGTCTGATGATCTACATATTGCATCCTATATTCCTCCTTTATGTAATCAAATACTTTATTGAAATGAAAATAAAAAAATAAAGCTAACTGCTCTTTGTTTATTTTACCCACTTTCGGTAATCAGCAGTACTTTTCCTGCATCATCATATTGGTTTAATGATAAGGACAAGCCCGGATAGCAATAAAAAACTGCCGTAAATCAGGCTTGTGGCCCTTTACGGCAGTTTAATAATTCTTTTATCTTTTTCCTTTTTCGTAATGCTGGCCGATTGCTTTAGGAGCGTCGGCACGGCCTACAAGTCCTGCAAGCGCCAATATTGTAAGAACATACGGCAAGATCAGCAGATACACGTGCGGGATATCCTGAAGACCCGGTATTTGCTGTCCGGTAATGCTCAAACTTTGAGCAAGTCCGAAGAACAGCGCTGCACCTAGCGCTCCAAGCGGATGCCATTTCCCGAAGATCATGGCAGCAAGCGCCATAAAACCTTGCCCGACAATCGTAGAATGCGTGAAGTTTCCAGAGATGGAAGCCGCATAAACTGCACCTCCAAGACCTGCGAAAACTCCGCTCAAAAGTACGGCTGTATATCTCATCTTAACAACATTAACACCCATCGTGTCAGCGGCCATCGGATGCTCTCCGACAGCTCTAAGACGAAGACCGAACGGTGTTTTGTAAAGCACAAACCAGACAGCAAATGCTGCAAACACTGCTACAAATGAAGTAGAATAAGCGTTCGAGAAAAAGAGTTTTCCGATCAGCGGTATTTCAGACAGAAATGGTATGTCTCCCTTAGAAATACGCTCACTGATAACAGGGGTCTGTCCAGCATCAAAAATTTTCTTTGTTAAAAATATGGCCATTCCAGCTGCAAGGAAGTTCAGCGCAACTCCGCTTACGACCTGGTCAGCTTTTAAAGATATAGATGCTACGGCATGAATGAGCGAAAGCAGAGCACCTGCAGCCATGGCAAACAAGAAACTCACCCAAGGAGAAGCTGCCCCAAGTCCCCACTGTTCTCCGTAATACGTGAACACTGCACCTGTGAAGGCACCAAAAAGCATTAAACCTTCAAGTCCGATATTGACTACACCTGAACGTTCACTGAAAACACCGCCCAAAGCTGTGAAGATTAAGGGAGCCGCTGAAACAATGGCAGCGGGAATGATAATCGCTAAAATATCCATAAGTCCCATTTAAATCTTACCCCCTTTATTCACCTTGTTCACTACCCAGTGAACAAGATAGCTGCACGCGACAAAGAAAATGATGAGTGCGATAACGATGCCGATTATCTCTGTCGGAACTCCAGCGATCGACTGCATATTAAGAGCTCCGATCTTCAATCCTCCGAATAAAGCGGCGCCAAAAATGACACCAAGAGCACTGTTAGCACCAAGAAGCGCAACCGCGATTCCGTCGAAACCGACACCAGTAAATCCAGCGTTGATCGTCATGTATTGATAAGTCCCAAGACCTTCCATACTTCCAGCGATACCGGCAAAAGCACCTGAAATCGCCATGGAAAGCACGATGTTACGGCTCACATTGATCCCGGCATATTGTGATGCGTGCTGGTTGAATCCAACAGAACGAAGCTCATAGCCTGTCGTCGTTCTCCAAAGTACAAACCACATTACAGCAGCGGCGATAAGCGCCACAATGAATCCATAGTGAATCGTAGAATAATCCGTTGCGTTCTCAAGCCAAACGGACTTTAGAGACGCAGATTTTGCAACGGCTTCAGTGCGTTCACCCGGTGCAAGCAAATAAGCACGGATGATGGCATTCGTCGTATACAAAGCAATATAGTTCATCATGATCGTTGTGATAACTTCATGAACCTGAAAACGTGCTTTCAGGAAACCTGGCACCGCGCCCCATAGGCCGCCTGCCACACCCGCTGCTAAAATGGCAAGCGGAATATGAATGACTGCAGGAGCATCAACCGTTACACCGACATAAACAGATGCCAGCCAGCCGACGAGCAGCTGCCCTTCCACCCCGATGTTGAACAATCCCGTTCTGAATGCGAACGCTACGGCAAGACCAGAGAGAATGAGAGGTGTCATCTGGCGCACTGTTTCTCCTAAGAAATAGCTGCCTCCGAATACACCTTGGAATAGAGCTCCATATGCTTTGATTGGATCATATTCGCTGACTGCCATGATGATGGCGCCAATGAGCAAGCCTAAGATAACAGAAATCACAGGAACTGCGATTTTCATCCAATTTTTTTGATTTTCCATTATGCGATGACACCTGCTTTCTTTCCGCCAGCCATAAGGAGACCAAGTTCCTGTTCTGTTGTTTCTTTTGGATCGACAATCGCAGTGATCTTGCCTTCATAAATGACTGCTATACGGTCACTCACGTTCATGACTTCTTCGAGCTCAAATGAAACAAGAAGCACCGCTTTCCCATTATCTCGCTCTTGAATTAGCTTTGAATGAATGAACTCGATCGCACCGACATCCAATCCTCGTGTCGGCTGTGCAGCAATTAAGAAATCAGGGCTTCGGTCCACTTCCCTCGCAATGATCGCCTTCTGCTGATTTCCGCCCGAAAGCGCCCTTGCAGGAGTATAAACATTCGGCGTTCTTACATCAAATTCTTCAATTAATTTCTCTGCCTTGTCAAAAATCGGCTTGAATTTCAGGATGCCGCCTTTTGAATACGGCTTTTTATAGTACGTTTGAAGAACGATGTTTTCACCTACAGAAAAATCAAGGACAAGACCATGTTTATGGCGGTCTTCTGGAATGTGCCCAAGACCTGATTCCGTGACCTTGCGCGGCGGTTTATTCGTGATTTCTTTGCCGTTCAGCATGATTTTTCCTGATGTGGCTTTCCGAAGCCCCGTGATCACCTCGAGCATCTCTGTCTGGCCGTTTCCGTCAACTCCTGCGATTCCAAGGATCTCCCCAGCATGAACGGTCAGAGACAGTCCGTCTACAACCGATACTTTACGGCTGTCAACAACCGTTACGTCATCCATCTGCAGAACAGGATGCTTTGGAACACTGTCTGACTTTTCAACTTTAAAGTTTACTTCGCGCCCGACCATCATTGCTGCCAGCGCATCCGGGTTCGTGTCTTCAACGTCCACTGTCCCGATGCTGCGGCCCCGGCGGATTACCGTACAGCGGTCACATACTTCCATAATCTCTTTCAGCTTATGCGTGATCAGAATGATAGATTTGCCTTCTTGAACAAGCTTTTTCATGATCTGGATCAATTCTTTAATTTCCTGCGGTGTAAGCACTGCTGTCGGCTCATCAAAGATCAAGATTTCTGCTCCACGGTAAAGCGTTTTCAAAATTTCAACACGCTGCTGCATACCGACAGAAATATCTTCGATGCGAGCATTTGGATTTACTGAAAGCCCATACTGCTTTGATAGCTTTGCTACCTCTGCAGCAGCACTTTTCACATCGACTGTACCGCCTTTAACAGGTTCTTTTCCAAGGATGATATTTTCAGTGACTGTGAATTTATCAACGAGCATAAAGTGCTGATGCACCATACCGATTCCAAGGCTGTTGGCGATATTTGGATCATTGTTTTCAACTTTCTTGCCTTTTACAAAAATTTCACCTTTTTCCGGCTGGTACAAGCCGAACAGGACGTTCATCAATGTAGATTTCCCTGCGCCATTCTCTCCCAGCAGCGCATGAATCTCACCCTTTTTAACTTGAAGCGTGATGTCATCGTTTGCGACAATGCCCGGAAATTCTTTTCGTATATTGCGCATTTCAATAACGTATTCCATTTGTTCACCCACTTTACTGAATATAGCAGCATCCACCCGGCGAACGAGAGCAGGATGGCTCTTTGCTGCAAAAAAGGGCTTGGCTGACTGCCAAGCCCTGGCTACTTTGTTATTTAATGGTAAAAAGGTCCTAAACTAGCAACAAAGGCTAGTAAAGTTACCAGCCTTTGTCACATGATTACTTGCCTTGTTTTGACTTGAACTCTTCAAATTCTTTGTCTGTCTTAGGAACTGTAACTTCGCCATCGATGATTTTTTTCTCATACTCTTCAACCATCTTAAGCGCTTCTGCAGAAACGTTTTCCTCTGTTGGCGCGATTCCGACTCCGTCCTTATCAAGACCGAATTCTACGATCTCGCCGCCAGGGAATTTTCCGTCCATTGCAAGCTTAGAAACTTCATAAACAGCTGTATCTACGCGTTTAACCATGGAAGTCAACGTTACGTTCTCAGGCATACCTTCTCCATGCTGGTCACGGTCAACACCGATTACCCAAACATCCTTGCCGTTCTTCTTAAGGTTTTTCGCTTCTGTGAAGACACCCATTCCCGTTCCGCCAGCAGCGTGGTAGATGATGTCAGCGCCTTTGCCGTACATTGTACCAGCGATCGCTTGTCCTTTTTCCGCTTTGTTGAAGTCCTCAGCGTACTGAACCATAACTTCAGCATTTGGGTTAGCAGCAAGTACGCCTGCTTTAAATCCGTTCTCGAACTTCTTGATTAGTTCACTGTTAACTCCGCCGACAAAGCCGACTTTGTTTGATTTAGTCTGAAGTCCAGCGATTAGACCTACAAGGAAAGATCCTTCATGCTCCTTGAACGTGATGCTTGCTACGTTTTTCTCTGGAACAACCATATCAACGATCGCAAGGTGAGCATCTTTTTTCTGCTGTGCAACTTGCTTAACGTCTTCAGCCATAAGGAATCCAATACCGAAAATAAGATCGAAATCCTGACGGATAAGAGCGTTCAAGTTCGGCTTATAGTCACTCTGTGCGTTAGACTGCAGGTATTTGTAACCATTGTCTTTAACAAGAGAGTTGTCTTTTCCGAACTTTTGCATTCCTTCCCAAGCAGATTGGTTGAATGACTTATCGTCAACACCGCCAGTATCTGTAACCATGGCAACCTTGAAGTTGTCTTTCTTTCCTTCGCTGCCTCCTGATTTTTCATCTCCGCACCCTGCTAGAAGTGCTCCAGCTGTAAGCACTGAGCTTAGCATTAAAGCCATTTTCTTTTTCATGATTGATTTCCCCCTGAAATAATATTTGATGTAAAACCAAAACCGTAAATCAGTACCCCTACCGAAAAATCACCTCCTAAAAAAGTGAACTTTTTAAAAGCGCTTTCGCACAACTGAAAACTGAAATTTATCAGCTCTAAAATAATTGCAAGAATAAAGCACAGGCTCATCAAATTGGTCATAATGCATCTGCATGAGTGCGAGCATCGTTGACTTTTCGTCGCACTGAAGAATCTCTGAAATCTTGTCATGATAGCCGATCGGCTGAATATCAGCGACTGCGTACATGACTCTCTTGCCTGATTGTTTTTCCAGCATATCTAACAAGGATTGGTTCTCGTGAAGCCCTTTCATTGGAAAAATGTCGTATGGAACGAAATCTTCACAGAATACTACAGGCTCCTGATCAGCTGTCCGGACTCTTTCTACTCTCATCAATCCGTCCTGCAGCGGTTTGCTGAATTTCAGCTGCAGCTCTTCTGGGGCATCAATCTTCTCGGACGAAAGAAATATCGTTCCGGCCTGCCTGCCGCCTCTCTCAATCATCTCCGTTACAGAAGACAATGCTTCAATACCAGCAGAAAAAAGTGCGCGTGTTCTCACGAATGTGCCGACACCATGTTTGCGGATGACAACGTTTTCATCTTCTAGGATTCTCAGCGCTTCTCTTAAAGTCGCGCGGCTGATACCGAGCTGGCGTGCAAGTTCAAATTCCGAAGGCAGCTTTTCACCTTCACTGTAAACACCGGCTTCGATATCACTTTTAATTTTTTCTATCACTTTTACATAGAGAAGACGGTGATCCACTTTTATCGACATTCAACCATCACACCTTTGTCATGATGCCAAATTCTAAGACGTGTAAAGATATGTTAAGCATTTGACACGAATTCTTAATAATCGACATTAATATACCATTTCTAATCTTATAAATAAATACTATTTTTAGAAATTTTTAATATTGACAGACACTTACATTTCGGCTATTAAGTGCAAAAAAACACCGCTGCGGGGCTGATACCGCTGCGGTGTTTTTTATTATGAGGATGACGCTTCCCCAGTATGAATGCTGGAAATGAGAACCTCTCGAGGCTTGCTTCCTTCATAAGGGCCAACAATTCCTTTTGTTTCCATCACATCGATCAGTCTTGCTGCTCTGGCGTAGCCGACTCTGAACCTGCGCTGCAGCATAGATACAGAGGCGGTCTGCATGTCTACCACGAGCTTCACTGCATCTTCAAACAGTTCATCTTCAGCCTCCATAGATGGCTCTGCTTCTTCTGTCGGAATCATATCATTTTGATACTGCGCTTTCTGCTGCTGTATGCAATGTTCTACAACCTGTTCTGCTTCAGAATCTGACAGAAAAGCACCCTGCACCCGAACAGGCTTGGATGATCCTGCTGGCAGGTAAAGCATGTCCCCACGGCCTAAAAGCTTCTCTGCGCCTCCCATATCAAGGATTGTCCTTGAGTCTGTCTGAGAAGAAACGCTGAAGGCGATGCGTGATGGTATATTCGCTTTAATAACGCCCGTAATAACATCCACTGATGGCCGCTGAGTGGCGATGATTAAATGGATGCCTGCAGCACGGGCCATTTGAGCAAGTCTAGTAATGGCATCCTCAACGTCTCCTGAGGCGACCATCATGAGGTCGGCCAGCTCATCCACGATGACCACGATATAAGGAAGTTCAGGCTGTTTGGCATCGCTTTTTGCATTGTTCTTTCTGATGCTTTCGTTATATCCTTCAATGTTTCTTGTTCCGCTGTGAGAGAACAGTTCGTATCGCCGCTCCATTTCCGATACAACTCTTTTCAGTGCCTGAGCAGCTTTTTTCGGCTCTGTAACGACAGGTGCAAGAAGATGCGGGATGCCGTTATACATGTTCAGTTCAACCATCTTCGGATCGATCATCATCATCTTCACTTCATGCGGCTTTGATTTCATCAAGATGCTTGTGATGATGCCATTAATGCATACACTTTTCCCGCTCCCGGTTGCTCCCGCTACAAGAAGGTGAGGCATTTTTGAAAGATCACCGACAATCGGTTCACCGGATATGTCCCTGCCCAGCCCGATGGCAAGCGGCGCTTTATTGTGCTGAAATTGCGGTGCTTCAAGCACTTCTCGTAAGCTGACCATGGCTACTTCCTGATTTGGGACCTCGATCCCTACTGCCGATTTGCCTGGAATCGGAGCTTCTATCCGGATATCCTTTGCCGCAAGGGCCAGTGCCAGATCATCGCTTAGGTTAACAATTTTGCTGACTTTTACCCCAGTATCCGGATAGACCTCATATTTAGTGACGGCAGGACCTAAATGGACTTTAGATACTTTGGCTTTTACTCCGAAACTTTCAAATGTTTTTTCAAGTTTTCTTGCATTTTGCTTACTCGCTGAATACTGACGGTCTTTGTGGCTGTTATTCGATTTAGGCAGAAGCAGATAATCCATCTGCGGAAGCACGTAATGTTCGTTCGTTACAGGTGGCTGTTCAAATTGAACGACCGGTTCACGGCTGGATGGTTCTTTCGCATCTTTAGCCTCAATACTTTGTTCTTCATTTTGCCGTTGCTGTTCAAAGCCTCTTGCTGCGAATTTTAATTGTACGGCTGGCTCTGTCTGCTGAACATTTTGCATAAAATCTTCAATCAAAAGCTCGTCTTCTTCAAGTTCGATGCTTTCTGCATATACCGGTTCAGCTTCTTCAGACTCATTTTTTTCTTCCCGCTCTTTCTTTTCAGCGGCACGGGTTTGTCTTTTTTGTTTTAATGTTTGATATGTATTCTTAACTATATTGCGTGCGCCATCCAGCATTTTTTTCAGCACGTCTGACAAGGATTTCCCCGTTATGAGCACGATGCTAATAATCATTAGAAAGAAAATCACCATTTTTGTTCCTGAAGCAGCAAACAAAAAGTAGCTGAGCGCAAAACATATGGCGCCGATCATTCCGCCGCCAAGATCTTTCAATGCAGTATCACCTTTCAGCTGCATCCAATAAAGATCCCAAGTATGATGTATCACAGAAGCATTTTTCCACTGGCCGCCATTTGTCAGGTGTTCAAAAAGAGTCAGGTGGCTGAGCACTAAAAATGAACAAAAAAGAATATAGGCTCCTGCCAGCCTTCTTGACCATAATAGCGGCATCTTGCGGTGGATGATCAAATAGAGCGAGACTGCTGTCGTACCCGCCAATAACACACCGTACCATTCTCCGCTGAAAAACCGAAGAAAATGGACGAACGCAAGCCCGACATTGCCCATTTTGGCCATCGCCAGAAAAGTGAGTGCCAATAACGAAAGACCTGCTATTTCATATGTAAGCTGCTCTTTCCATGCTGAGGCTTTTTTTGATTTCTTTTTATTTTTTTTTCCCATAGTAACGATTCACCTCTTTATGTGTCTTGCCGCTGTAAAAAGAAAGCAGCAGCCTATGTGCATGCAGGCTGCCGGTCAAATGAAGCTTGATTAAGTATATCATAATAAAACTGCCTGCCGGCCATCACTCTTTTATTACTGTTCCCGGCTGGCAATCTTCCATTAAAAAATGTGAAGGATCGGTGCTCATCACACGGATGATCCGGTAAGAAGAGTTTTCATCTCTTTCTGCCAGCACAGGAATGCCATTATATAGAATAACATTCTGCGTTATCGGGCTGATTCCTTCTGGTTCTGGAAACATCAGCTCTTTCGGCATCATCGTATACCACATTATTGGATCACTTCCTTGCTTTCATCATCTCTATGCTGTTCGATTAAGCTGTTCAACTTTTTTAACGCTTGTCCGACCCCGCCGACCTCATCGATCAGTCCATATGCGACCGCATCTTTGCCGATGACATTCGTTCCGATATCCCTGGTCAGATTGCCTTTGGAAAACATCAGCTCTTTAAATTTCTCTTCTGTAATCCCAGAATGTGCGATCACAAAATTTATGACCCTCTCTTGCATCTTATCAAGATATTCAAACGTCTGCGGAACACCGATCACAAGCCCTGTCAGTCTAACTGGGTGGATCGTCATCGTTGCTGTTTGTGCGATATAAGAATAGTCTGCAGACACAGCGATTGGAACGCCGATGGAATGTCCCCCACCTAAGACAAGAGATACTGTTGGTTTTGATAATGAGGCAATCATTTCGGATATTGCGAGTCCTGCTTCCACATCACCGCCGACCGTGTTAAGGATGATAAGCACTCCTTCAATTTTCGGATTTTGTTCTATGGCGACTAGCTGCGGAATCAGATGTTCATATTTAGTTGTCTTGTTGTTAGGCGGAAGCTGAACATGCCCTTCAATCTGTCCTACAATCGTCAAACAGTGAATACTTGATCCTTCCATCTGCGGAACATTTGTCTGTCCAAGAGTCTGAATTTTACTTAACAGGCTGCTTTGTTCAGATTCGTCTTTCTTTTCTGGACCCTCAGGCTTCGGCTCTTGAGGTACGTTTGGCTGTTCATCGTTAAAATTAGGCATATCTGGCATGTTGATTTTCCCCTCTGCTCATTTTCTTATAGTATGAGCCCGTGAGGACCGCCGCATACACAGAAGCTTTATTGTACAAAAGCCGCAGCAGAATAAAAAAATCCGCTATAAGCGGATTTTTCACTTTAGATTTCCATGATGATCGGCATGATCATAGGACGTCTTCTTGTTTTATCAAAGAGGAAATGAGCAAGAGAATCTCGAATGTTCGACTTAAGAGACGACCACTCCTTCACTTTCTCAGCCATGCATTTATCAAGAACCTGCTTGACGAGCTCGTTGGCTTGCTGCAGGAGAGCTTCGCTTTCTCTGACATATACGAATCCTCTGGAGATAATTTCAGGACCAGAAATGATTTGATGTGTGGCTTTGCTGATCGTCACTACCACGACCATGATACCGTCCTGTGAAAGCAGTTTGCGGTCTCGAAGAACGATGTTCCCGATGTCGCCTACACCCTTACCATCTACAAGGATGTTGCCAGACGGCACCTTGCCCTGCTTTCTGCCTTCACCCCCGGCAAATTCTATAACTTCGCCTTTATCCACGATAAAAATATTTTCTGCCGCGACGCCAGTCTGAACGGCCAGTTTTTGGTGAGCCTTCTGCATGCGGTACTCACCATGTACAGGCATAAAATATTTCGGCTTCATAAGAGTCAGCATCAGCTTGAGCTCTTCCTGGCTTCCATGGCCGGACACATGAACTTTTTTCTGGCCGAAAATCACGTCAGCACCTGTTCTCATAAGCTTATCTACAATACGTGCTACAGCAGTCTCGTTGCCTGGGATAGGTGTTGCGGCGATGATGACCGTGTCACTCTGGCGCAGCGTGATCTGGCGGTGCATCCCGTTTGCCATGCGCGAAAGGGCTGCCATGGATTCGCCTTGACTGCCTGTTGTTAAAATCGCCACCCGGTCTTCACGGTAATCGTTAATTGAATCTACAGGAATTATCAAGTCTTTTTCCATCGTCAAATAGCCGAGCTGAGTAGCGATATCCACTACTTTTACCATGCTTCTTCCTGAAACGGCGATCTTGCGGTTCGTCTTTGCTGCTGCATCAAGTACCTGCTGAACGCGGTGCACGTTTGATGCGAAAGAAGCAATAATGATGCGGCCCTTTGCGTTGCGGAACGCTTCGACTATTTCCTTGCCGACTGTTTCTTCAGAGCCCGTTGCACCAGGCCTTTCAGCGTTCGTGCTGTCTGAAAGGAGACAGAGCACTCCTTTTTCAGCAAGAGCACTGATCTTGTGGAACTCAGTATGCTTTCCGTCGATTGGAGTATGATCAATCTTAAAATCTCCCGTATTCACGATGATTCCCTGTGACGTGTGAATCGCTATACCTACTGAATCGGGGATGCTGTGATTGGTTCCAAAAAACGTGACTTTAGCGCTTTCAAACTCCGCGACAGTATTCGAGTCAATGAGTTCTAAAGAAGAAGAACCAAGGATGCCTGCTTCTTTTAGTTTCGCCTCAACGAGTCCAAGTGTCAGTCTCGTTCCAAAAACTTTAACAGGTACCTGCTTCAGTATGTACGGGAGGCCTCCAATATGGTCTTCGTGGGCATGAGTAAGAAAAATCCCTTTTACACGGTCGAGGTTTTCAGAAAGATAACTGACATCGGGAATAACGATATCAATCCCGAGCATGTCCTCCTGCGGAAACATTAGACCTGCATCCATTACAAAAATTTCTTCCCCAGTGTCAACTACATACATGTTTTTGCCGATTTCGCCTACACCGCCCAAGGCGAATACTTTAATTTTCTCTTTATTCTGTTTTGACAATTTGTATAATCCTCCTATGCTGTATAAAAAAATGAAACCCGCTCACGTCACTTGCTCCTATTATATCCCACAATGAAAACCGAAAACAAGAAAAGAAGATTTATTTTGTTTAAGAATTCCCAAACTTTTTCATTAAAAGCACAGGCTAAAGTACAGAATATCCTGGCAAAAATCAAAAAAGCTGTCCAAACGGGTCATGTTAGATGACCGTTTGGACAGCTTTTGCTTAAACGATATTCTGCAGTACGGCAGATAGTGATTTTCTTTCGTTTTCGTCTAGAGGCAATAGAGGCAGTCTTACTCCTCCGACGTCAAGTCCTTTAAGCTGAAGAGCCGTTTTAACCGGCGCCGGGCTTGGTGCTTTAAACATCTCGTTCATGACTGGAAGAAGACGGCGGTGAAGAGAAGCCGCATCCTTTACATTCCCTGCCTTAAACAGCGAGATCATCTCCTGCATCTCATTGCCGATCACATGGGAAGCAACTGATACAATTCCTGATGCTCCAATGGCAAGAGACGGCAGTGTCAGGCTGTCATCTCCGCAGTACAAAAGAAAGTCTTCTCGTGTCTCTTCAATGACAGCTGCCATGTTATCAAGGTTTCCTCCTGCATCCTTCAGTGCCGTAATGTTCGGAATGTCGGCCAGCCTTTTCACAGTATCAACTGAAAAAGAGACGACCGTACGCCCAGGAACGTTATAAGCCATTACCGGAATAGAAACAGACTCCGCTATCGCTTTATAATGGGCGACGATTCCAGCCTGGCTTGGCTTATTATAATAAGGGGCTACGATCATGATCGCATCTGCACCTTCAGCTTCAGCCTTTTTTGAAAGCTCGATCGATGCTCTCGTGTTATTGCTGCCTGTTCCAGCAATAACAGGAGCCTTTCCGTCAACTGTCTTAACGACATGACGCAGCAAGGCGATCTTTTCTTCATTCGTCAACGTCGGCGATTCACCTGTCGTACCAGCTACAACAAGGCTGTCACTGCCGTTATTGAGAAGATGGCGGATCAGTTTAGTTGTCCTGTTCAGGTCAATGTTTCCTTTACTATCGAACGGAGTGACCATCGCAGTACTGATATTGCCAAAATTCATTTATCAACACTCCCCTTAATGCTCTTTAAAATGCTGTTCTACTATTTTATATAAACCTTCATTGTATTCCTGGTCAAGACGGAATGTATGGTGCAGAGCATTTACAGCTTCTACTAGATTCTCTCTTTTCACAAGCACCCAGATAGTCGTGTGTGAGTCTGCAGACTGAAGGATCGGAATGTTCCTTGACGATAGAGCTTCCACGATGGCTGCTGTAACACCCGGTGTTCCGGCAATTCCTGCGCCAACAGCAGAAACCTTCGCACAGTCCCTCGTAACATGCGGTTCATATCCTAAAGACCGGAGTTTTTCGACCGCTTTATCTGTCATTTCCTCCATCACAGTATAGACCACGCCCATCGGACTGATGTTGATAAAATCAACCGATATTAATTCCTGTGCCATCGCCTTAAACACATGCGTCTGAAGGTCGTACTGCCCGTCTTTTGCAAGCACTTTAATCTGAGTGATGTTAGACACATGTGCGATACCGGTTATGACAGAGTCCTGAACATCCTTTCCAGGACCGCCCTTTGTCATAGAAGTGACGAGCGTTCCGGGCATATCAGAATAAGTAGAACGGATGCGCAGAGGGATTTTCGCCTGCATCGCGATTTCCACTGCACGTGGATGGATCACCTTAGCTCCCTGATAAGCCATATTACAGATCTCATTGTACGTGACAATAGAAAGGGGCCGGGCGTCTTTCACGATCCTTGGATCTGCTGTCATCACGCCCTCAACATCAGTAAAAATGTCAATCCATTCCGCGTTAAGCGCGGCACCGAGAGCACTTGCCGATGTATCGCTCCCGCCTCTGCCAAGTGTGGTTACGTCACCGTTTTTAGCCTGACCTTGGAAACCTGCCACAACGACAACGTCATGAATGGAGAGCTCTTTTTTCAGTCTGTCACATTTCATATCAAGAATGCGGGAATTCCCGTGATCTTCATTTGTTCTAAAACCTGCCTGAGGACCAGTCAAAGCCGCTGCGGAGAGCCCGCTTTCGTTTAATAGACTTGAAAAAACGACTGAGGAAATAATTTCCCCGCACGAAAGCAGCAAATCGTATTCACGGCGGGATATGCGCGCAGCTCCGCCCGCTAAAGAAAGAAGCGTGTCAGTTGCGTACGGGTCCCCGCTCCTGCCCATGGCAGATACTACACAAACGACTTTGTACCCTTCTTTAACTGCTTTTTTAATATGGCCGAGTGCTTTTTCTCTTCCTGCTTCTTCTTTTAAGGAAGTGCCGCCGAACTTTTGCACCACGATTTTCATTTTGGTTACACCTTCTTTTTGGTTTTAAAGCAATCCTAGTTTCAGAAGACTTTCTGCGATCTGCACTGAATTCCAAGCCGCACCTTTAAGCAGGTTATCGGAAACAATCCACATGTGGAACGCTTTGTCGCTGTCTGGGTCTTTACGGATACGGCCGACAAAAACATCCGGCAATCCGACTGAAGCAGCCGGCATCGGATAAATCTGTTCTTCAGGGCTGTCCTGAAGCGTTATACCTTCAGCAGCTGATAATATATCTCTTATTTCTTGAACGGACGCGCCAGCTTTTTCAAATTCAGCGTACAATGACTCGGAATGGCCCGTTACAACTGGAAGACGTACGCATGTTGCTGAAATATGAAGGTCTTCCAAATGCATGATTTTTTTTGTTTCATTCATCATTTTCATTTCTTCGTAAGTAAACCCGTTTTCTTGAAACAGGTCAATTTGCGGAATTGCGTTGAAAGCAATCTGATAGTGTTTCTTATCTGATCCGCATGGAAGGATTTCAGGAGTGAAGTCCTTGTCTTCAAGAATTGCTTTCGCCTGGCTCTTAAGCTCTTCTATTGCTTTAGCTCCTGCACCGGAAACTGCCTGATACGTAGATACAACTACCTTTTTCAGGCCGAGCTTTTCATGCAGCGGCTTAAGTGCAGCAACCATCTGGATGGTCGAGCAGTTAGGATTCGCGATAATGCCTTTATGGTTCAAAAGATCATTCTCGTTCACTTCCGGAACAACGAGAGGCACTTCAGGGTCCATGCGGAACGCACTTGTATTATCTACGACGATCGCACCGCGTTTTACCGCTTCGTGAGCCAGTGCTTTTGATACAGAGCCTCCAGCAGAGAACAATGCTAGGTGAACGCCTTCAAATGCAGCAGGAGTCGCCTCCTCCACGGTGTATGACTTGCCTTTAAATTCTATTACCTGGCCTGCTGAGCGTCTGCTCGCAAGAAGAGTGAGCTTTTCAAACGGGAATTTTTTTTGTTCTAGTGTGTTCAGCATCTGCTGTCCAACCGCACCAGTCGCTCCGACAACTGCGATATGCAATGGTTTGCTGCTCATTTTACAAAACTCCTTTTTTGTTCTGTTACGCTTGCCGCTTCTTTGCATAAAAATGCAGCAATAGGAGAAACAACATCTGTTTCTCCCCTTAACGTTAAACGTATTATATCTTATTTTATCATAAAAGTAAGTGCAATTTCTTTTCTTCAGCTGTACATTCTAAGGACCGGCTGCAGCTGCCTTTTCTCAAGGGCATGCTCTACCGCTTCTACAAGAAGGTCCATGTGGGCTACAAGAGAATTCTGCTTCTTTACGGGATCATCCTGGCCGAAAGGAATAAAATAAATATTCTTTGCGCCAAGCAGTTTCATAATATTCATCCCGTTAAGTCCAAGTCCATCGTTCGTACTTATTCCAAGCAGGATAGGGGATTGGTTCCTGAGTGTTGCTTTAGCTGCCATCAATACAGCGGAATCAGTCATCGCATTTGCCAGTTTTGAAATGCTGTTTCCTGTCAGAGGAGCGATAATCATACAGTCTAGCGGTGTTTTAGGGCCGAACGGTTCAGCTTTTACGATTGAGTCCACCACTTCTGTTCCGGTAATTTCTGTGATCTTGGCGAGCCAGTCAGTACCAGCCCCAAAGCGGGTTGTCGTGTTTTGTACTGTATGTGTGACAAATGGCGTCACTTTAGCTCCTAGTTCAACAAGCTTTTGAATCTGGGGTACGACCGCGTCATACGTGCAGTGGGATCCTGTCAGTCCAAAACCGATATGCTTTCCTTTCACATCCATTCAGATTTACCCCTTTCTGCTGTTTATGTCTTCAATTAACAATGAGGCCAGGACGTTCGCCACGATTTTCCCAGCTGTTTTTGGCGCAACAATGCCTGGCAGACCGGGTGCGAGCATCGCTTTAATCCCGCGCTTCTCTGCAAACCTAAAGTCAGTTCCTCCTGGCTTTGAAGCAAGGTCAACGATCAAAGCGTGTGAAGGCATTTTAGAAATAACATCTGAATTAACGATGCTCGTCGGGATTGTGTTGATGCATACGTCAACATTCCACACCTCATTTTTCAAAGAATCCAGGTGAAACGGTGTGAACCCCATCTCAGCTATTCTCGCTATATGTTCAGACCTGCGCGCTCCTACTTTAACGTTGGCTCCCAAAGCCTGAAATGAACGGGCGACAGTCATCCCCACCCTGCCAAATCCGAGTACGACCGTATTGGATTGATGGATGGTAATATCAGTATGCTGTATCACCATCATAATCGTTCCTTCAGCAGTAGGAATGCTGTTATAGATCGCAACATCATCACGCTCAAACAGCTTTGTCAATTTTCTTCCGCTATCCAGAGCAATTTTATTTAAGTAGGCATTGGAAATACCGGAATAAAGATGGCAGGTGGCAGGAGCTGCTTTAAGGTGTTCAGATGAAAGAACAATTTTTTTGTTCGAAAAAATAGTATCGACTTCTCCTTGAGGCCCTGTTCCGCTTACAGGCAGCACGATGGCGTCAACTAAGGAAAAGTCAACCTCCTCCAGCTCCATTTTCTTTGCTCCTGTGAATCCATGGTCGAGCTGGTCATATCCTACCAGTATTATGTTCGCATCCAGTTCTGTTAGTTTCCGGATCACTTCAAGCTGTCTCGCGTCTCCGCCAAGTATGGCGATATTTAAATCCGTTAACATGCTTACTCCCCTTCCTTTATATTCATTAACCAGGGGATTTCCATATTCGTTCACATCTTATGAGCGCCTTGCCCATTCGGTGACACCGTTTCCCCGCATATGACCGGCTTGTAATGTTACCCTTTAGTATATTCATCTCTATTCAGACGGTTTTGGGCAGCAGAAAAGTGCTGCGCCCATTTTTCACTAGGCTGTTTTCGTAGACGATTTTGTGATTAAAGAACTTAGGGAAGCTGTTGATCTCCATTTCAGGTGCACGCTTTCCGCGGGGCGTCCGGTGAGCCCCTTTACCGCTTTGCGTCCTAAAGTGTCTCACCTGACCGCTCGTCCCGCAGGACAAGGAAGGCTCCGGCAGCGATACATCGCACGAAGAAAATGTGAAGTTCATTTTCGAGGAGTCGGCACCTTACATTCCAATCAACTTTATCAAAGATGTATTCAAGAAGATTTAGCGAATGAATGAATGTTTCCGTTACACAAACTCGTCCTAAAAGTTGAAATATAATTACTCGTTGAAGCTTACATTCCACTTGCAAATCGATTGAACTTTCTTACAAAAAAATATTCAGTAGCAACAATGTTGTTAAAAAAAGGCTTTCATTTAACAAGGAATCTTATATAAAAATTGCCTGCTGCTGTCCTGCGGCTTTTAATAGGCATCACTTTATTACTTAATCCATCCACAGAGAAGTTTATCAGAGCTATTGCAAAAAAAGCCGTTGCTTCCGATTTTAACCGGAAGCAACGGCTTTCATATGCGAAAGTTATATTTATTGCTGAAGACCTTTTGGAAGATTGCCTGTCGGACTGACAAGTGATGCAGAGCTTTCGCCTCCAAAAATGTCCTGTACGAGGGAATTGACCGAATCTTTTGTGACACTGTCGATCAAGTCTACCATCTCATCAAGTGACCTGTGGTAGTTGAGGATCAGCTCGTGCTTCCCGTTTCGGCTCATGCGGCTGTTCGTGCTCTCAAGGCTGAGCATGAGACTACCTTTAATCTGTTCTTTTGAGTTGACAAGTTCTTTTTCAGAGATGCCCTCAGATTTCAAATCATCCAATATATGCATGACTGTGTCATATAATTCATCAAGCTGATGAGGAGCTGTACCGCCATAAATCGTGAATAGTCCGTTATCTGTATAAGCTGAGTGATAAGAAAATACAGAATAGGCGAGTCCTCGCTGTTCCCTTATTTCCTGGAAGAGACGGCTAGACATGCTTGAGCCTAAAAGATTATTCAGAACGATAAGCGAAAAGCTTCTTTTATCTTTTAAGGACAGTCCTGGAAAACCGATACAAAGATGAGCTTGCTCTGTCTCTTTCTTGCGTGCAAGTTTCTGCGCAGAAAAAGCAGGTTTTTCGTACGTTAAAGCTGTTCCAGATGCTTTATATGTGCCAAAATAATCTTCAATCTTTCGGATAAAGCTCTCATCCACGTTGCCGGCGATAGACACGACAACATTGCCGGGAAAATAGTGTGTGTCCATATAATCACGGAGTGTCTGGCCGCTGAATGAATTCAGCGTTTCTTCTGTCCCTAGTATTGGAAGCCCCAGCGCATGCCGGCTGAAGCTCGCCTTGCTCAGCATATCATGGACAATATCATCAGGCGCATCCTCATACATTTTGATTTCTTCAAGCACTACGTTTTTTTCTTTTGCCAGTTCACCTTCATCAAATTCGGAATTAAAAAACATATCCGAAAGCACATCAAGTGCATGCTGCGCATGTGTATCGAGAACTTTCGCGTAATAGCAAGTATATTCCTTTGACGTAAAGGCGTTTACCTGGCCGCCAATGCTGTCGAACGATTCAGCAATTTCTCTGGCAGTCCGATTTTTTGTCCCTTTAAAAAACATGTGTTCCAAAAAGTGAGATACACCGTTTTGCTCGGCTGTCTCAAAACGGGATCCAGTCCCTATCCAAATTCCGATGGCAACGGAACGTACCGTTGGTATTTTCTCCAAAACGATGCGCACGCCATTCGGACAAGTATGTCTGACTATCAACTTGTTTCCCCCTAGCTGTCATATGGTTAAGCACAATTTTCTCATAGGAACAATATACCATTAAGTATATTGGCATACAACTTATGTTAATGCTTCTTCTGGCGCGATGGGAGAATTCTTTCCTCGTCAAGCAGCTCAGATACCGTTCCGATGCTGTACCCTTTTTGTTTGATTCCTTTGATCAAAAATTCTAGTCCTTCTGCTGTAGGACTTGTTGGATGCATGAGGATCATCGCTCCGGGGTGGACCTTTGCGAGGACTCGGTCAACCATATCCGATGTATTCGGATTTCGCCAATCTACTGTATCCACAGACCATAATATCGTTTTCATATCCATCTCATCCGCAATCTGAACAACGTCATTGCGGAAGCTTCCGCTCGGGGGAGCGAACCATTTTGGTGTCTCATCAATTGTTGCCTTGATCACTTCGTTCGTGTTCTTCAGTTCTTCTGTAATCCTTGCATTCGTTAATTTTTTTAAATCTGGATGAGTATATGCATGGTTGCCGATTTCATGCCCTTCCTCGCTGATCATTTTAGCAAGTGTCGGATTCTTCTTCACCCACGTTCCGTCCAGGAAGAAGGTCGAGTGAACACCATGTTTTTTCATCGTGCTCAAAATGACTGGCAGATGCTCGTTTCCCCATGCGACATTAACCAGCAGTGTGACCATCGGCTTTTCGGGATTTCCTTTATAAATGGGCGCAGCCGGAAGGTCATCAAGATGTATGGAAGGCTTTATCTGCTTGAACACAAGTTTTTTCTCGTCAAATCTATTTTCTTTTTTCATGTTTTTTAATGACTGTTCCATGTTTACGACAATTCCGTTATATCCAGGAATCGCTTTCCAGACAGGGTTAATTTCCGCGTTTACTGGCGGAGAATTGTATTCTTTCGCTTTTTCTTTGATCTGCTGAAACAAAGAATTAGAGTTGAGCTGAGAAACGGATGTTGTATGAGCTTTTATATGTTCAATATACGTATTTGTAAACGGATTATGGACTGTTAGTGCAGCAGCACCGGCGATCAGTGAGGATGCTAATAGTTGAAAAGTCTTTCTTTTCATAGTCTTCCCTCCCTGTAAAAGGGTATGTCCATTATGGACAGGTTAGAACCTTGGCAAAGAAAAGTAAAGCTCACTAGAGGTGCTCGTGCAATCAACCAAAAAAACCAGAAGTGCATGCGCACTTCTGGTTTTTTTGGTTGATTATTCAAAGGCAAAGGATTAAGCCTTTTGCTCTTCCTGTTCCTTTTTCTGTTCCTTCAGCACCACTTTGCGTGACAGATTGACACGTCCCTGGTTGTCGATTTCTGTGACCTTGACCATGATTTCATCGCCAAGCTTCACAACGTCCTCGACTTTGCCGATTCTTTCTTCAGCCAGTTCAGAAATATGAACGAGCCCGTCTTTTCCGCTGAACAATTCAACAAATGCGCCAAACTTTTCAATGCGTTTAACTTTTCCTACATAGTACTCGCCGACCTGTACTTCTCTTACGATGTCTTCGATGATTTTCTTCGCTTTCTGATTCATCTCTTCATTGGTAGAAGCGATAAAGACCGAACCATCCTGTTCGATATCAATCTTAACGCCAGTCTCTTCAATGATTTTATTGATGATCTTCCCGCTCGGTCCGATAACATCGCGGATCTTGTCAGGATTGATCTTCATGCTGATAATCTTAGGCGCAAATTGTGAAAGCGTTCCGCGCGGCTTGTCGATAGTAGACGTCATTGAATTAAGGATATGCATTCTTCCTTCTTTCGCCTGAGTCAGCGCTTCTTCAAGAATCTCACGCGTGATGCCGGAAATTTTTATATCCATCTGCAATGCTGTTACGCCTTTATCCGTTCCAGCAACCTTAAAGTCCATATCCCCAAGGTGGTCTTCCATACCTTGAATGTCAGTCAGTACGGTTACATCTTCACCGTCAGAAACGAGTCCCATAGCAATACCGGCTACTGGTGCTTTTATCGGCACACCTGCATCCATGAGAGCAAGGATGCTCGCGCATATGCTCGCCTGTGAAGTCGATCCGTTGGATTCGAGCACTTCAGATACAAGACGGATCGTATACGGAAATTCTTCTTCGTTCGGGATGACGGCTTCGATTGCTCTTTCGCCTAAAGCACCATGCCCGATTTCACGTCGGCCAGGGCCGCGCATGAAGCCTGTCTCACCGACTGAAAACGGCGGGAAGTTGTACTGATGCATAAAGCGTTTCGATTCTTCTACTCCAAGTCCGTCTAGAACCTGAACGTCGCCTAGCGCTCCTAGCGTACAGATGCTTAGTGCCTGAGTCTGTCCGCGTGTAAACAAACCAGATCCGTGCGTTCTGGCAAGAATGCCCACTTGTGAAGACAATGGGCGGATTTCATTGATTTTGCGTCCATCCGGTCTAACCTTGTCTTTTAAGATCAGGCGGCGAACTTCTTCTTTAATGAGCTTCTGCAGAATTTCTTTAACCTTAGGAATCTTTTCTTCGTCTTCCTCATAGCGGGAGACAAGGCTTTCTTTCACCTCATCAAGCGCAGCCTGGCGGGCATGCTTTTCTACCACTTTTACTGCTTCTTTCACATCGTTTTCCGAGAATCCGCGAACTTCTTCTACAAGGTCTGCATCAAGCTCGTACAGCTGTACAGCCATCTTTTCTTTACCGACTTCAGCAACAATCTGCTCTTGGAAAGCGATCAGCTTTTTGATCTCTTCGTGGCCGAACATAATTGCTTCAAGCATGATTTCTTCAGGAACTTCTAGTGCTCCCGCTTCTACCATGTTGATCGCATGTTTTGTTCCTGCAACAACAAGCTGGATGTCGCTTTTTTCGTTCTGTTCGATCGTCGGATTAACGATGAACTCTCCGTCGATGCGGCCGATAGTTACTCCAGCGATAGGCCCGTCGAAAGGAATATCCGAAATGGATAATGCCAAAGAAGATCCGATCATCGCTGCCATCTCAGATGAGCAGTTCTGATCTACACTCATTACAGTGCTTACAACTTGTACCTCGTTACGGAATCCGTCAGCGAACAGCGGACGGATCGGGCGGTCGATCAGGCGGCTAGCAAGAATTGCTTTCTCGCTCGGGCGTCCTTCTCTTTTAATAAATCCGCCAGGTATTTTCCCTACTGCATATAGTCTTTCTTCATAGTTAATCGTAAGCGGGAAAAAGCTTAGATTTTTTGGTTCCTTTGACGCAACGGCAGCAGACAAGACTGCTGTGTCACCGTATCTGACAAATACTGCTCCGTTCGCCTGCTTTGCAAGCTCGCCGATTTCAAACGTCAGCGTTCTGCCTGCCCAGTCCATTGAAAAAATTCTTTTTTCTTGTTCCATCTTTTCAGGTACTCCTCTCAAAACTGAACAAATCCATTAATTTATTCTTCTATTATATCCTACCGTTATCCTTCCTAAAAAGAAAAACTAGAAAGAAATTACTCCCTAATGCTATCAATCATTCAGACAGCCTGCAACTTTCCTTGAGCGGGAGTCCCGGGTGTATGTATGTCCATACGTTTTTTATCCATTAAAAAAAGCGGGATAAAATCCCGCTTTTTCATTAGAATTAACGACGTAATCCCAATTTGCCGATAAGTTCACGGTAACGAGTAATATCCTTGTTTCGAAGGTATGTTAACAAGTTACGGCGCTTACCAACCATTTTCAAAAGACCACGGCGTGAGTGGTGATCCTTTTTGTGCGTACGCAAATGTCCGTTAAGCTGATTGATTGATTCAGTAAGGATAGCGATTTGAACTTCTGGAGAACCAGTGTCCGTATCATGTGTCTTGTACTCAGCAATCAAATCATTCTTGCGCTCTTGAGTGATAGCCATCCTTTTCACCTCCTTTATTATTAGCCCCTTCTACTGAGCATGCGTCGGTGAAATCGCGATGCCAAGCAGAGGTTTTTGTACTTTTAATTAGTACATGTAATAGAATAGCCTTTTTCGCAGAAAAAAGCAAGCGTTATTGCAGCTGATTTATAATGGCCGATGCTCTTTCCTTGTCTTCCTCCAGCTGGCGGACAAGCTCTTGAACCGAAGCGAATTTCACTTCACTTCTTATTCTTTGAATCCAATGTATCTTCAGCGTTTCGCCATAAATACTTTTTGAAAAATCGAATAGATGGACTTCAAGGTTGGGTTTTTCAGCTGTTTTTTGGAAAGTCGGCTTAAAACCAATATTCGCCATAGCGCTGTACTTCTTACCTTCATACTCAGCCAGTACAGCATAGACTCCAACCCCAGGCAAAGTATAGCTCCCGGTATCAAGGTTCGCCGTTGGGAAGCCGATCGTCCTGCCCCTTTGGTCTCCTGGTATTACCCGTCCTTCAACCGTGTATAAGCGGCCGAAATATTCTTTCAGCTTCGCTACGCTGCCTTCCTGAAGCGTTCGGCGAATCAGCGTAGAGCTGACCTTGATTCCATCTCTTTCCACTTTGCCGATCACAGTCAGACCAAAGCAGCTGTCCGATGAAAACTGCAGCGTGTCTGTATTGCCTGCACCTAGCTTGCCGTAAGTAAAGTCAAAGCCTGTTACAACGTGTACAGCATGAAGCTCTTTAACATATTGGTCAAGAAAATCCTGCGGCGGCAACGAGGCAAATGCATGATCAAACGTAACTAAATAAAACCTGTCGATACCGAGCTGTTTCAATACTTTCTTTTTTTCCTCAAGCGGCGTCAAATACGTCCAATGGACATTGTTCTTCCCCAGAACGACCGATGGATGTGGATGAAAGCTCATGACCGCTGACATAACTCCGAGTTCATCAGCCGTCTGTTTTGCTGTTGTGATCACTTTTTGATGTCCGATATGAATGCCGTCAAAATAACCAAGTGCGAGCACACATGGCGGCAATTGTTCTTTTTTAAAATCATGAGGATGCGATAAAATGATGGTTTCCAAAGCAGCACACCTACTATTTTTTCGTTATTGTTGCGCGATGACTTTTTCCGGTTTAATCAGACCAGGCTTCGACGGATGGTCCTCATAAACGGCAAGACATTTTCCTTCTCCATTATAAACGGCTGCCCTCGATTGTTCCATTTCTTTTGGTTTTGACAATACCGCACCGTTCATGATCCGCTGAGCCGTCTGTTCATCTGCGTTCCAGCTTTCAAAATGGGCAATCCCTTTTTCAAGAGGGAGCAGGAGGAATGAAGCCGTTTCGTTTTGTACGGTTGCTTCAATCTCCTCGAATGTCACGCAATCTGCTTCTGTAAAAGGCCCGGAAGCAGTCCTGCGAAGCTTAGACATATGCGCCGGACTTGAAAGCATTTCTCCGATCATAACTGCCAGCGTTCTTATATACGTTCCTTTTCCGCACTTCACTCGAATACGGAACGATGGAAACGGTCCTTCAAACAGCTTGTCTTCTGACAAAAGTTCAATTTCATGAATCTCAACCATGCGTTTCGGACGTTCGACTTCTATGCCTTGCCGCGCATATTCGTAAAGTTTTTTGCCGTTGACTTTTACAGCTGAATACATAGGCGGAACCTGCTCGATTGTACCTGTGAGCTTAGTGAGAACACTTAGCAGACTTTCCCTCTCGAGCGGCATGTTCCATTCTGCTTGAGCAACTGCAGCACCGTGTGCATCTTCCGTTTCTGTCGAGAGACCAAGGGTCACTTCTGCCACATATTCCTTGCCGTAATCGGACATATATTCGGCAATTTTCGTTGCCCTGCCTAAGCAGATCGGCAGTACACCCGTAACTTCAGGATCCAATGTTCCTGTATGTCCTACTTTTTTTGTTTTGTACAGTTTTCTTAATTTTGCGACACAGTCATGTGACGTCATTCCGGCTGGTTTATCCAGTGCTAAAATTCCTTCTGCCTTCATTCGATTCACCTGCTTTTTTCTCCAATTGAAGAAAGGATAGACATGCTGCCTATCCTCTTATTCTTCGCTGTTATTCTCTTTTTCTTCTTCCCGTTTGATGACGGTCAAAAGTGACTCAATTTTATTACCGTAGTCTATGGACTCATCGATCTTAAAGAAGATGTCCGGCGTTTTGCGCATGCGGATCCTTCTTCCGATTTCTGTCCTGATAAAACCTGTTGCTTTCGCAAGACTTTTCAGCGTCTCTGCGCGCTGGTCTTCATCTCCAAATACAGAAATGTAAACCGTTGCCTGCTGAAGATCGCCTGTAACGTCAACAGCCGTCACCGTAACAAAGCCGACACGTGGATCCTTCAGCTTCCTGCCGATAATGTCTGTCAGTTCTTTCTTCATTTGTTCCCCTACACGGTTAGAACGGATCGTACCCATTTATGTCACCCCGAATCTTACTTGAAGCTTTATTTCTACAGCCATTCGATGGTTGTTCCGGTCACTTCCAGTTCGGGAATACTCATCACAAACGCGACTGCTCTTTGTAGCTCTTGTTCTGCTTTTATTTTGTCCGAAGAGATTGTAACTAATCCAATCTGCGATCTTTGCCATAGATCCTGATAATCGAGCTCAGCAGCAGCTATGTTAAACTGCTGTCTGAGCCTCGTTACCACTCTTTTGATCACCGATCTTTTTTGCTTTAAAGAATGGGCTTCATATATATGGCATTCGATGATCACCGAATGAATCATTTTTTATTTACGCTCGATTTCTTCCATGATATAGGCTTCGATCACGTCGCCTTCTTTCAGGTCGTTAAACTTCTCAAGCGTGATTCCGCACTCATAGCCTTGTGCCACTTCTTTCGCGTCATCTTTAAAGCGTTTAAGTGCATCGATCTTGCCTTCATAAATAACGATTCCGTCACGAATGAGGCGGACCGTTGAGTCACGCGTTACTTTTCCGTCAGTAACGTAACAGCCGGCGATCGTCCCAACTTTGGATACCTTGAATGTAGTTCGTACATCTACCTGGCCGATGACTTTTTCCTGGAATACAGGATCAAGCATACCTTTCATGGCAGATTCGATTTCTTCAATCACGTTATAGATGATGCGGTGAAGTCTAACATCTACTTTCTCTACCTCGGCAGTACGTTTAGCGTTGTTGTCAGGTCGGACGTTAAATCCGATCATGATAGCGTTTGACGCTGATGCCAGGATGATGTCAGATTCTGTGATCGCTCCTACACCTGTGTGGATGATTTTAACTTTCACACCGGAAACATCAATCTTGTTCAATGAGCCGGCTAGGGCTTCAACAGAACCTTGAACGTCTCCTTTAATGATAACGTTGATCTCTTTAATATCGCCTTCCTGAATCTGGCTGAAGAGATCATCAAGGTTTAATTTAGAAGATTCTTTTCTCATCGCTTCCTGATGTTTGTTGAAACGCGCTTCACCGACTTGGCGTGCTTTCTTCTCATCCGTGAAGACCATGAACTGATCTCCTGCTTGAGGTACATCGTTCAATCCTGTGATCTCTACTGGAGTTGAAGGGCCTGCTGTTTTCACGCGGCGGCCAAGATCGTTAACCATTGCTCGAACGCGGCCGAAAGTATGACCGACAACGATGGAGTCGCCGACATTCAATGTGCCGTTCTGCACGAGCAGTGTCGCAACTGGGCCTCTGCCTTTATCCAGCTGAGCTTCGATTACGGAACCTGCCGCAGAGCGGTTAGGGTTAGCTTTCAGTTCTTCTACCTCGGAAACGAGCTGGATCATCTCAAGAAGATCATCAATTCCCTCGCCTTTAAGCGCCGATACGTTAACAAAGATCGTGTCCCCGCCCCATGCTTCGGATACAAGGCCATGCTCTGTAAGCTCCTGCATAACGCGGTCAGGATTTGCAGCTTCTTTATCCATTTTGTTAACAGCAACGATGATTGGCACTTCAGCTGCTTTTGCATGGTTGATCGCCTCAACAGTCTGAGGCATAACACCGTCATCCGCTGCAACAACAAGAATGGTGATATCTGTTACTTGTGCTCCGCGTGCACGCATTGTTGTAAATGCAGCGTGGCCCGGAGTATCAAGGAATGAAATCTTTTTCCCGTTGTACTCGATCTGGTAGGCACCGATATGCTGTGTGATGCCGCCGGCTTCTCCTGCTGTAACTTTTGTATTCCGGATGGAGTCCAACAGCGTCGTTTTACCATGGTCAACGTGTCCCATGATCGTAACGACAGGAGGTCGTACTTGAAGATCTTTTTCTTCATCTTCCACTTCGTATGTCTCAAACACAGTCTCGTCAACAAGAATTTCTTCTTCGACTTCTACACCGTATTCTGCTGCGACTAGCTCGATCGTGTCTTTATCAAGCTCTTGGTTGATTGTAGCCATGATTCCTAAAGACATAAGCTTTTTAATGATTTCAGAAGTTTCTTTTCTTAATTTTCTCGCCAGTTCACCGACTTGAAGTGTGTCAATGAACGTGATTTTAGAAGGAGTCGTAGCTACCTGCTTAGGTGCTGGCGGCTGATTGCTGTTCCCTCTATTTCTGTTACGGTTGCCGCCGCGGTTATTTCCGCGGTTCTGGTTGTTTCCTCCGCGGTTTTGCCCGCCGAATCCGCCTCCGCGGCTGTTGCGGTTATTGCTGTTATTGTTATTATTGCTGCTGTTATTGTTATTATTGCTGTTCTGTCCGCCGCTGCTCTGGCCACCGCGGTTCTGAGTGCCTCCGCGGCTGTTCTGTCCGCCAGATTGGCTGCGGCTGCTGTTTTGACCAGCTGGGCTTTTTGCGCTGCTGCTGCGGTTCTGCGGTCCTGCTGGCTTGCTTCCGCTGTTCTGACTTCGATTTTGGTTTTGGTTTTGAGTTGGTTCGTCTTTTTTAATTTTCATTGTATTTTCTTTTTTACGTTCCTTCGTGTTGGTTTTGTCCACTTGGCCTGCCGGCTGCTTTGGGCTGAACGCTTCGTTCAGCTTCTTTATAGCGTCTTCATCAATCATGGACATATGATTGGAGACGTCAACATTCATTTTTTTCAGTTTATCGATGATATCCTTGCTTTGAACATTTTTCTCTTTGGCATATTCATATACACGTTTTTTACTCATCTGTTCACCCCCGAGTTAATGATCAAGGAGTTCTTTCAGTTTACGAGAGAAACCTTGATCGCTGACAGCAACGACGACACGCTGCTCTTTTCCGATGGCATTCCCTAAAGTATTCCGGTCCGGTATCCATTGCCATTCGACTTGATAAAACTTGCATTTATCTGTCACTTTTTTTTTCGTGTTTTCTGATGCGTCTTCAGACAGGAGAACAAGTTTTGCTGTGTTTTTCTGGATGGCCTTAACGACGAGTTCTTCACCTGAAATGATCTTTCCTGCCCGGTTTGCCAAACCTAAGAGGTTCTCCCACTTTTTGGCCGTCACAGTTGATTTGCCCCTTTTAGCAGCTCCTCATAAATATCAGGGGAGACTTGCGATTTCAAATGATGTCCGAGCGTGTTTTTCTTTTTTGCCAGTTCAATGCAATCTGCCTTATGACAGAGATAAGCCCCTCTTCCAGACTTTTTCCCTGTAATGTCGATCGATAATTCACCTTCAGGAGAGCGGACGATACGGACTAGCTCTTTTTTTTGTTTCATTTCCTGGCATGCGACACATTTTCTCATCGGTATTTTCCGTGTTTTCATCGTCTCACTCCTTTATCGATTATTCTTCTTCTGTATCGTCGCCTACGAAACGTTCTTCATCTGAAGGCGTGTAGACTCCTGCTTCTACAGCCTCTGATTCACTTTTAATATCAATCTTCCAGCCTGTCAGCTTTGCCGCAAGACGCGCGTTCTGTCCGCGTTTGCCGATTGCCAAAGAAAGCTGATAGTCAGGCACAATGACTGTTGTCATTTTTTCCTCTTCGTTAACTTGGACTTCAAGAACTTTGGCAGGACTAAGGGCATTTGCAACATAGATTACCGGATCTTCAGACCAGCGCACGATATCGATTTTTTCACCATTCAGTTCGTTAACGATTGTCTGGACACGCGCGCCTTTTTGGCCTACGCAGGAACCGACAGGATCAATTTCAGAATTTTGAGCATGAACAGCGATCTTGGAACGGTCACCCGCTTCACGAGCGATGCTTTTAACTTCAACAGTGCCGTCATAAATCTCAGGCACCTCAAGTTCAAACAGGCGCTTCAAAAGACCAGGGTGTGTACGGGAAACAAGGATTTGCGGCCCTTTTGTCGTCTTTTCGACTTTAGTTATATATACTTTTATTCTATCGTTTGTACGGTAAGTTTCGCCCGCCATCTGCTCAGCAGCTGGAAGCAATGCCTCCACTCGACCAAGGCTGACATAGATGTAGCGAGGATCCTGGCGCTGCACAAGGCCTGTAATAATATCTTCCTCGCGGTCAATAAATTCTGAGAAGATGATTCCGCGCTCTGCCTCACGCACACGCTGTGTAACCACTTGCTTAGCCGTCTGTGCGGCAATGCGGCCGAATTCCCTTGGCGTAACCTCGAGCTCGAGAACATCCTCTAGCTCATAGCCAGGGTTAATTGCCTGAGCTTCTGAAAGAGAGATTTCTTCTCTTGGATTCTCCACTTCTTCTACGATGTTTTTGCGCGCAAAAACACGGATGCTTCCCGTTTCTCTGTTAAAATCTACTCTAACGTTCTGCGCTTGATGAAAGTTTCGTTTGTATGCAGAAATCAGTGCTGCTTCAATCGCATCAATCAATATTTCCTTGCTGATTCCTTTTTCTTTCTCTAAAAGCGTTAACGCATCCAATAACTCGGTACTCATTTTTCTGCTCCCCTCTTCAATTAAAAAACAACAGCAAGCCGTGCGCTGGCCACTTTGCTGTAAGGAAATTCAACTTTTCTAACCGCTGTTTTCACCTTGATCTCCAGTGTAACGGTTTCACCATCAAAATCTTTTAACAATCCTTCAAACGCTTTTTCACCGTTAATCGCTTCATAAAGTTTCATATGAACGTTTTTCCCGATCGCCTTCTTGACGTCTTCCGGTTTTTTAAGCGGACGCTCTACACCTGGTGAAGAAACCTCAAGAAAATAAGGCTGTTCAATTGGATCGATTTCATCGAGCTTCTCGCTCAGCTTTTCGCTGACAAGCCCGCATTCATCAATATCCACGCCTTTTTCACTGTCAATAAACACACGAAGGAACCAATTCTTCCCCTCTTTTGCAAATTCAACATCGACGAGTTCAAGACCCGCTTCGGCAACAATGGGCGTAACCAATTCAGCAGTTAATTCTGTGATTTTCTGGCTCATTTGCTGCCCTCCTTCCGCACAATAATCCCGTAAACGTAAGGAAAGAGCGGGTTCCCCCACTCTTTCCTCCGTAACATATTCAACAGTGTTTCCACTTTGACTATATCATAATCCTAAAAACACTGCAACTTTTACCATTTTTCTGACCTGTCTAAAATAGAGACAGCTGGTTGGCGTCCGGAAGGCCTTCAAGGCAGCCTTGTTCATCTAAATATTCGATGATCGTTTTGGAAAGCCTGGCGCGCTGCTGAAGGTCTTCTTTTGATAGGAACTCACCTTCTTCACGTGCCTTGACGATGTTAAGCGCAGCGTTTGTCCCCAGTCCCGCGATGGAATTGAATGGCGGGATGAGAGTGTTGCCCTCTACTAAAAATTCGGAAGCACTCGAACGGTACAAATCTACTTTCTGGAAACTGAACCCTCTCTCACACATCTCTAAAGCAAGTTCAAGAACGGTCTGAAGGTTCTTTTCCTTCGTCGAGGCATCCAAACCTTTTGCCGAAATCTCTTCTATTTTAGCTCTGATTACGGCGGAACCTTTAATCATCGCTCCGATATCAAAGTCATCTGCACGTACTGTGAAATAGGCAGCATAGAAGAAAATCGGGTAATGCACTTTGAAATAGGCAATCCTGACAGCCATAAGTACATATGCGGATGCGTGAGCCTTTGGGAACATGTACTTGATTTTCGTACAGGAATCGATGTACCACTCCGGCACATTATTCTTTTTCATTTCATCTATCCATTCGGGGATCAAGCCTTTTCCTTTACGGACACTTTCCATTATCTTAAACGCGAGCGACGGTTCAAGGCCGGCATATATAAGATAAACCATGATGTCATCACGGCAGCCGATAACATCTTTAAGTTCACATGTGCCATTCGCGATCAATTCATTGGCGTTATTCAGCCAAACGTCTGTCCCGTGCGAGAGTCCGGAAATCTGGACAAGTTCTGAAAAAGTACTAGGTTTTGTGTCTTCAAGCATCTGCCGGACAAACTTGGTTCCAAACTCTGGAATGCCTAAAGTACCGGTTCTGCACATGATCTGCTCTTCGCTCACACCTAATACATCTGGCCCAGAGAAAATTTTCATCACTTCAGGATCAGAGGCCGGGATGGTTTTCGGATCGATATCGCTCAAGTCCTGAAGCATCCTGATAACGGTAGGATCATCGTGCCCGAGTATATCGAGTTTCAGCAGGTTATCATGGATAGAGTGGAAATCAAAGTGAGTTGTTTTCCATTCAGATTGACTGTCATCAGCAGGGAATTGTACAGGACAGAAATCATAAATGTCCATATAATCAGGAACAACGATAATACCGCCTGGATGCTGTCCGGTCGTCCGCTTCACGCCTGTGCAGCCAGAGACGAGTCTGTCCACTTCTGCTCCGCGGAAGGTAAGGTTGTGATCACCTGCATAGCCTTTCACATACCCATAAGCTGTCTTTTCAGCCACAGTTCCGATCGTTCCGGCACGGTATACATATTCTTCGCCGAACAGCTCTTTCGTATAATTATGGGCGCGCGGCTGATACTCACCAGAAAAGTTAAGATCGATATCTGGAACTTTGTCTCCTTTAAATCCAAGGAATGTCTCAAACGGGATATCCTGACCATCCTTCGTATAGTTTACGCCGCAGTCAGGGCATTGCTTATCCGGCAGATCGTATCCGGAACCTACTGATCCATCATCAAAAAATACGGATTGTTTGCATTCCGGGCAAACGTAATGCGGCGGCAGCGGGTTCACTTCTGTGATCTCTGTCATCGTTGCAACAAACGAAGAACCGACTGATCCCCTTGATCCTACAAGGTAGCCATCAATAAGTGATTTTTTTACAAGTTTATGAGAGATCAAATAAATAACGGCAAATCCATGGCCGATGATGCTCTTAAGTTCTTTTTCAAGGCGTTTCTCGACAATCTCAGGAAGGTTTTCTCCATAGATGCTTTTTGCCATAGCATAGCTCATGTTTCGGATCTCTTCATCTGCTCCCTCGATTTTCGGAGTATACAGGTCATCTGGAATCGGCTTGATCTCGTCAATGATAGACGCAATATGCTGAGTGTTCTCGACTACAACTTTATAAGCTGTTTCATCATCCAGGAAGGAAAAGCATTCCAGCATTTCATCCGTAGTGCGGAAATGAACCTCTGGCAAAGTCTGTCTGTTCAGCGGATTTGCACCGCCCTGTGAAGCGATTAATATCTTTCTGTATATCGAGTCTCGCGGCTCAAGATAGTGAACGTTTCCTGTAGCGACGACCGGTTTTCCAAGTTTTTCTCCCAGATGAACGATGTTCTTTAATATATCTCTTAATGCAAGTTCGTCCGTGATAAATTCGCGTTCGATCAAGTGGGCATAGTTGGACGGCGGCTGAATTTCAAGATAATCGTAAAAAGAAGCGATCTTCTCTACTTCATCTGGCGCCTTCTGCATCATGCCTTCAAACACTTCACCTTTGTCGCAGGCAGAGCCTACAAGGAGTCCTTCGCGCAGCTTGCTCAGTCTAGAGCGAGGTATTCTCGGAGTCCGGTAAAAATAATTCATGTGAGATTCAGAGACAAGTTTGTATAAGTTCTTCAGTCCCTGCTGTGTTTGTGCGAGTAAGATACAGTGAGAAGGACGGGAACGCTGGTAGCCTCCCTGACCCATGTTATCGTTTAGACGGTCATGCTGTTTTACACCTTTTTCAAACGCCTGCTTTAAAAGCTTCCAAAGCAGATAGCCTGTTGCCTCAGCATCGTAAATTGCCCGATGGTGCTGTGTCAGTTCGATGTCGAACTTCTTACACAATGTGTTCAGACGGTGGTTTTTCAGCTGCGGCAGGATGAAACGGGCTAGCTCAAGTGTATCAATGACAGGGTTTTTCGCTTCTCCATAGCCTATTTTCCGAAGCCCTTCGTTAAGGAATCCCATATCAAAGCTCGCATTATGGGCAACGAGAATGTCGTCCCCCATCCATTCGTAAAAACGTTTCAGGACATCTTCAATTTCCGGCGCATTTTTTACCATGTCATCCGTAATTCCCGTCAGTTCAATGGTCGTTTGTGAAAGCGGCTCATGAGGGTTGGCAAAATCCTCAAACCTGTCGACGATTTCTCCATTATGGATTTTCACGGCAGCCAGTTCAATGATCTTGTTATAGACTGCTGAAAGTCCTGTCGTCTCGACGTCAAAGACGACATATGTTTCATCTTGAAGATCCCTCGGCGCTTCATTATAAGCGATCGGAACGCCGTCATCTACAAGGTTCACTTCGACACCGTACAGAACCTTTATTCCATTTTTTTTACCGGCACCATACGCTTCGGGAAATGACTGCACGACGGCATGGTCTGTGATAGCGACAGCCGGATGTCCCCACTTAGCTGCCTGAGCTACTAACGAGCCAGCGGAGGAGACTGCATCCATCTGGCTCATCGGGGTATGAAGATGAAGTTCAACCCGTTTATGCCCTTCTTCTCCTCTGTCCTTTCTCGTTTCAGGTGTTATCTCGTTAATATCGTTAGCGATCATCACAAGATCTCGCACGAAAGTATCGTTCTGGATCCCGCCCCTGACTTTTAGCCATTTTCCTTTTTGAATGGCGTTTAAGATCGGCACGTCTTCTTTGTCTCTAGAAAAGATTTTAACGAGGATCGAATCCGTATAATCTGTGATCTTAAAAGTAAGGAGCGTTCTGCCGCTTCTAAGCTCCCTCGTTTCTGCATCAAAGACATAACCTTGTATCGTAATCTTTCTCTCTTCATCATAAATGGTTGAGATAGGAACCGGCTCGTCCTTAATCGAGTATCCGATCATAATATCGCTTCTGGCAGCAGGCTGTTCGCTTGATTTCGCTTTCTCTTTTTCAACGAGCGCCTGCATGATTTTATGGGCATCTTCTTGTTTCTTTTGTTCAACAAAACGCTGATAATCTTCCTCGTTGTGCTCAACTTCTGTCGAAAGTGTCACTTCTCGTATGCCGCAGCAATGGAATTCTTTCTGAATTAGTGGTGAAAGCTTTCTTGAAAAGAGGTCTTGTTCTGCCTCATTTCTTATTTTCACGGTTATACGCCTGCCTTCAAAAACAGGATCCTTCATTTCAAGAAGAGGAACGAGGCTCTGAGGAGCTGTATGCTTCACCCGTTCAGCACAAAGAATCCAATATTCTTTGATCTGCTCTTGTGAACACGGCGTCTCTGAAAGGAAAGAAAACGAAACGGATGCGATATGACGGAACGTTTCATGCAGCTTGGCGGCAAAGATGCCATGGCAGCTTGCTGCGGGAAGGTGCTGCAGTGAAAATTGAAAGTGCCAGCTCCTGCTTTGTTTATTGATTGTCAGCTTATGGATACTGCCTGTAGAAAACGCTTCTCGCAATTCACCTGGAAGGCCAATTTGATCCAGCAGCAGCTGAAACCTGTCGCGCCTGATTTGATCTTCGGCGTTCATAATGTCCTCCTACTCAGCCTGCCTGAAAAAAGCATAGCTGTTATTTCTTGATTCAATTTATTTTCTCACACATAAAAAGAGAAAGGCACCTTTTTTTAAGGCGCCTTCCGGAAATTTAGTTTCCAGCAAGTTTGATAAGCTCTTTTTTCACAGCATCGAGCACGTCATCAACAGGCAATTCATACGATTCGCCTGTCTTGCGGATTTTGAGCTCAACGATTCCTTCGCCTGCTTTTTTGCCGGCAGTGATGCGGACAGGAATACCGATCAAGTCTGCATCTGCAAATTTAACGCCAGCCCGTTCAGGACGGTCGTCATAAAGACAGTCGAATCCAGCTTCCTTCAGCTGGCTGTACAGAGCTTCACCTGCTTCTGCCTGTTCTGCATTTTTGCTGTTGACTGCAATGACGTGTACATCAAATGGAGTTACTTCTAGAGGCCAGATCAGACCTTTATCGTCATTGTTTTCTTCCGCAATCGCAGCAAGTGTACGTGATACACCAATTCCATAGCAGCCCATGATCATTGTCTGGTTCTTGCCGTTTTCATCAAGGAATTCTGCTTTCATCGGCTCACTGTATACTTTACCCAGCTTAAATACATGGCCGACTTCGATGCCTTTTGCAAAAAGGATCGTTCCGCTTCCATCCGGCGAAGGATCTCCTTCTTTAATAAAGCGGATATCCGCATATTTCCCGGCAGATGCATCTCTGTCTATGTTGAAGTTAATATAATGTGTGCTTTCCTGATTAGCCCCGCACACAGCATTCTTTGTGTATTTTACTGCCGTATCTGCGATCACGCTGATTTCTCCGCTGATATTAACAGGGCCGATCGTTCCCGGAGCAGTGCCCATCCATTTTGCAGTTTCATCTTCGCTCGCCAGCTCCAGCACCTCTGCATCAAGAACGTTTTTCAGCTTGATCTCGTTTACTTCATGATCTCCGCGGACGAGAACGAGAACCGGTTTTTCATCTGCTATGAAAAGCAGAGATTTGATGATCTGGTCCTCGCGGCAGCCTAGCTCTGCTGCCACTTCTTCAATCTTGCGCGCTGATCTTGTATCAACAGCCTGAATAGGAAGCTGCTCACCCTCTGGCATTTCATACTGATCGATAACAGGAGCCATCTCGATGTTCGCTGCAAAATCAGATTCTGAGCTGTATGCGATCCAGTCTTCCCCGATATCAGAAAGCACCATGAATTCATGGTTATCTTTTCCTCCGATCGCACCGGAATCCGCCAATACTGATCTGAAGTTAAGCTTGAAACGCTCAAAGATAGCACTGTATGCTTTTTTCATCGTTTCATACGTCTCATCAAGGCTTTCCTGTGTATGGTGGAAAGAATATGCATCTTTCATGATAAATTCTCTTCCACGCAGGAGTCCGAAGCGAGGACGCTTTTCATCACGGAACTTTGTCTGGATCTGATACAAGTTAAGCGGAAGCTTCTTATAAGATTTAATTTCATCACGGATAATGCTAGTGATCACTTCTTCGTGTGTTGCTCCCAGCGCAAAGCTGCGTTCATGACGGTCCTTAAGGCGCATAAGCTCTGGTCCGTAAGACTGCCAGCGCCCGCTCTCTTCCCATAGATCGGCAAGCTGCAGTGCAGGCATCATCATTTCCTGTGATCCTGCACGGTTCATCTCTTCCCTTACAGCCGCTTCAACCTTCTGAAGCACTTTTTTCCCAAGCGGCAGAAACGAGTAAATGCCTGATGCATTTTGACGTATAAAACCTGCCCTTAGCAGGAGCTGATGGCTTTTAATATCAGCATCTGAAGGGACTTCTCTTAATGTAGGCAAAAACAGTTCGCTTTGTTTCATCTTTTTCTCCTCTTTGCAACCCAATTATTAGCTTAGAAATATTTTATGGATATCATTCCATGTGACGACAAGCATGAGAAGCATTAAAAATGCAAATCCGATAAAATGAACAAGTCCTTCCTTCTGCGGATCGACCGGCTTACCGCGCAGCGCTTCAAACCCTAAGAACAAGAGGCGGCCGCCATCGAGTGCCGGAAGCGGCAGCAGGTTGAATATTCCAAGGTTTATGGAAAGGATCGCGGCCCATTGAAGGAGCATGTAAACCCCGGCCTTAGCCGCTTTATCCGTATAATCATAAATACCGAGCGGGCCAGAAAGCTGGTCGATGCCGTGCTGGCCTGTCACAAGCTGGCCGATTCCTGTGAAAATTGCCTTAGTCATGAACCACGTTTGTTTTGCTCCGTATTCCAGTGAGCCAAGAATCGAAAATTCTGTGTAAGGATGAGCTCCGATAAATCCTTCGGGCTTACCGTCAGCACCTTCCCTCTCACCAAGCTTCACATCAACTTTCTTGGGCTCGCCGCTGCGCACAACATTAAAGGAAAGCGTTTCACCAGGGTTATCCTGAATGACGGTTACAAGTTCCTTCCAGCTCGAAACATTCTGCCCTTCAACGGAAACGATTTTATCATTTTCCTGAAGTCCTGCTTTTTGTGCTGCTTCTCCTTTTGCCAGTTCACCGAGCCTTGACTCATTGGACGGGATGCCCTGCATGAGTGAGAAGGCCACGAGTATGACAAAAGCGAGCAGGAAGTTTGCAAGAGGTCCTGCAAAAATTGCCAGAACCCGCTGCATGATCGTCTTTGATCCAAACTGCCTGTCATATGGCGCAATCTGCATTTCCTGATGGTCAGCAACATAAACTGCATCTTCTTTTACAGAATACCTTACAAGCGGCGCATCTTGATCCTCGTATCCTTCTACAAAAAGATCGTGATCTAAATCAGCTTTTTCTACGGTGATCATTTTTTGTACAGGGTATTTATCTTTATGATTAACGATCAGTTTCACGGCCTCATTTTTTTCATTAAATATCAATCCGATTCTCTGGCCTGGCTTGAGTTCGATTCCTTCTGGATCTTCTCCAGCCATACGTACAAAGCCGCCGAGTGGAAGCAGGCGGATTGTATAAACCGTTTCTCCCTTTTTAAAAGCAAATATTTTCGGGCCAAAGCCTATCGCGAATTCCCGGCATAAAATCCCAGCCCTCTTTGCCAAAAGAAGATGTCCAAGTTCGTGGAAAAAAATTAAAGCACCTAAAATGATGACGATCGCAATCACTGTGTTCATTTCATTACCTGCCTTTGTTTAATAGTGATACGGCAAATCCTCTCGCCCAGCGGTCGGCTTCTTGTAAAGCTTCGAGTGCTGGATGTGCAACAGGCGAATGTGCCTGCATAGTCTCATGAATCAAGTCTTCAATTTGTAAAAAAGAAATCTGGCCCTGAAGGAACGCTTCGACAGCTGCTTCATTAGCCGCGTTTAAAACAGCAGGCATCGTTCCGCCTGTCTTTCCAGCTTCATATGCAAACTCCAAGCATCGGAATCGGCTAAAATCCATTTCTTGAAAATGAAGCTTGCCTGTCTCCCATAAGTTTAACCGCCTGCCTCCGCTGTGTTCAAGCCTTTTTGGATAAGAGAGTGCATACTGTATAGGAACACGCATATCAGGCTGTCCAAGATGAGCGATGACGCTTGTATCCTTGAACTCTACCATAGAGTGTATGATGCTTTCCTTATGTAAGATGACGTCTATTTTAGTATAGTCAAAAGAAAAAAGCCAATGCGCTTCAATCACTTCTAATCCTTTGTTCATCATCGTTGCTGAATCTATCGTGATTTTTGCTCCCATCGACCAGTTCGGATGATTTAATGCTTCAGTGACTGTCACATCTTTAAGTTCTTCCCGTGTCCTGTCTCTGAAACTCCCACCTGAAGCAGTCAGGATCAGCCGCTCCGCTTCTTTTTTATCCTCACCGTTCAAGCACTGAAAGATGGCAGAGTGTTCAGAATCAACAGGGAGGATGGAAACGCCGCTCTTTTTTGCAGCCTCCATTACGATGTGCCCTGCTGTTACTAGTGTTTCTTTATTGGCAAGAGCGATCTGTTTGCCTTCTTTTATTGCCTCAAGCGTTGGAAGGAGTCCTACACTCCCCATAACGGCGTTCACGAGAATATCGCTTTTATGAAAAGCAGCCACCTCTCTTAGCCCTTCACTGCCATAAACGATCTTCGTGCTGCTGCCGCAATTATTCTGGAGAGTACTAGCGTCCTCTTTACTGATAACAGCAGCCAGTTCAGGCTTGAACTCTCTGATGATGCTTTCAGCTTTTTCAAGGTTTCTTCCCGCAGACATCGCGGAAAGTTTGAACATTTCTGGATGTGCACGAAGCACATCCAGTGTCTGGTCCCCAATAGAACCCGTTGCGCCAAGCAGACTGATATATTTCATGCTGTCTCCTTTCCAGACTACTGATTTTTATAGAAAATGAAGCACATGAAGCAGGGGCATCACAAAAAGGACGCTGTCCAGTCTGTCCAGAATACCGCCGTGTCCCGGAAGGAGGTTTCCAGAATCTTTTACTCCATATACTCTTTTAAAGGCAGACTGTGCCAGATCACCAAGCTGTCCAAAAACACCGACAAACAGCGAGATCGCGATGGCAGTCAGCAGCGGGAACGAGACAAATCCAGTCAGCGAACAGACTGCCCCGACTGCAGCGCTCCATACAATGCCTCCAAGTGCACCTTCAATAGTCTTGTTAGGAGAAATGACTGGCCATAGTTTCCGCTTTCCTATCGCTTTTCCTGTAAAATACGCTCCGCTGTCGGCTGCCCAAATCATGAACAGGATAAAGAAAACAATAGATAGACCATCCTCTAAAAATCTTGTTTCAATCAAATAATAGAATCCAAATCCGATATAGGCGCTGCCTAAAAATACAAATGCAATATCATCGAAAGTCGTTTTGTTTTTGCTCACTACTGTTACGACCAGCAACAGAAGAACAGCAGCAACGAGCATATCTTGTTTCGTAAAAGGCACCAGCATGTCCATCCATTCTTTTGGAAGGGCAAGACCCGCTGAGAGTATATAGCCTATTATGCTTAAACCGCTCGGGCGATGAAAACCTTTCATCTTCAGCAATTCGTACATCCCAATGAGCGTCAGCAAAATAACAAGCGCTGAAAACGGCCAGCTGCCATAAATGACAAGGCCTCCGAAAAGGATTGCAGCGATGATGCCTGTAATAATTCTTTCTTTCATAGGTCCTCCTTATTTGACCCCGCCGTATCTGCGGCCTCTTCCCTGAAAACTGCTGACTGCTTCCGCCAGGTGCTCCTCAGAAAAGTCCGGCCACAGAATATCTGTAAACCAAAACTCAGTATAGGCGAGCTGCCAGAGCATAAAGTTGCTCAAGCGGACTTCTCCGCTCGTGCGGATCAATAGGTCTGGTTCTGGGAGGCCATATGTCATTAAATGCTGCTCGATAGAGTCATCCGTAATCTCTGAAGGCTTCAGCACTCCTTGCTCTACCTGCCTAGCTACTTGCCTTACAGCCTCGGTTATTTCATCCCTGCTTCCATAATTTAACGCAAAATTAAGAATGAGACCTGTGTTGACGCTCGTCTTCTCGATCGCTTCATCAACCGCCTTTATAGTATGGACAGGCAGGTATTCCTTTTTTCCCATGATCTGCACTTTAACGTTCTCTTCTATCAGCTCAGGCAAGAAACTGCCTAAAAATTCACCAGGAAGCTTCATCAAGAAATCTACTTCTTCACGCGGCCTTTTCCAGTTTTCGGTTGAGAACGCGTAAAGTGTCAACGCTTTAATACCTAGACGGCTGGCTTCTTTTACAATTTTTTTGACCGTTTTCATCCCCTCATGATGACCGGCAATACGGGGAAGTCCCCTTTTCCTCGCCCATCTTCCATTCCCATCCATAATTATAGCCAAATGAACAGGAATTTCTCCATCAATGGTAAGAGGAGTTTCTGAAGAGTTCTTTTTCCAGAAAGCAATTCGTTCAAGCATCCAAAAGCCTCCATCATCAGACATGCAGGAACTGAACAGCAAAGCTGCTTCAGTCCTTGTAACAAAAAAACCCCCATTACAGAGGGTTTTTTTATTTCATTGTACAGTGAATATCGTTACACTTCCATGATTTCTTTTTCTTTATTTGCCATGACTGCATCAGCTTCAGATGTATACTTATCTGTAAGCTTCTGAACATCGTCATTATTGCGGCGCAGCTCATCTTCTGTGATTTCGCCTTCTTTTTCTAGCTTCTTCAAGTCTTCGTTAGCGTCACGGCGAATATTACGCAATGCTACTTTAGCATCTTCTGCATATTTCTTCACTAGCTTCGCAAGCTCTTTACGGCGCTCTTCTGTTAACGGTGGGATCGTAATGCGGATTACTGATCCGTCGTTTGAAGGAGTAAGACCAAGATCAGACTTTTGAATCGCTTTTTCAATGTCCGCGATTGCCGTTTTGTCATATGGCTGGATGACCAATAGACGTGCTTCCGGCACTGTTACACCAGCAAGCTGGTTAATCGGTGTTGCTGCACCGTAATAATCAACTTGAATACGGTCTAAAAGTGATGGATTAGCACGGCCGGCACGGATAGATCCTAGTTCACGCTGAAATGCTGCGATTGCTTTTTTCATTTTTTCTTCTGCTTGAGTTAAAACTTGTTTAGCCATTAATTTCTCCCCCTTATCACAGTTCCGATTTCTTCGCCAAGAATGGCTCGTTTGATGTTGCCTTCCTCCATAATCGAGAATACTACGAGAGGAATATCGTTGTCCATGCAAAGTGATGAAGCTGTTGTATCCATTACAGCCAATCCTTCCTTGAGGATATCGAGATAAGATAGGCTGGAATATTTGACAGCGTTTTGATCAAGCTTTGGATCAGCGGAGTATACTCCGTCCACATTATTCTTAGCCATCAGAATAACTTCAGCTTCAATCTCAGCCGCTCTAAGAGCCGCTGTAGTATCTGTTGAAAAGTACGGGTTACCTGTACCGGCTGCAAAAATAACCACACGTTTCTTTTCAAGGTGACGTATTGCCTTTCTGCGGATATAAGGCTCTGCAACCTGGCGCATTTCTATAGAAGTTTGCACTCTAGTTTGAACCCCGATGTTCTCTAAGCTGTCCTGCAGCGCAAGCGAGTTCATGACAGTCGCAAGCATACCCATATAATCAGCGGAAGCACGGTCCATTCCCATTTCGCTGCCTGTTTTGCCGCGCCAGAGATTTCCCCCGCCAACGACAACAGCCACTTCTACTCCAAGCTCCACAATTTCTTTAACCTGGTTTGCTACTGACTGTACTACAACTGGGTCAATGCCAGTAGGCTGACCGCCTGCTAACGCTTCTCCGCTTAATTTTAACACTACGCGCTGATACTTCGAATTACTCATAAGTCCCTCCATCACCTTGAAATTTCGCTCACTTTAAAAAAGAGGGAACACATTGTGCCCCCTTCTTTTATAGTTTCTAGTTACTTTTTCTGGTTACTTTTTAACTTGAGACATAACTTCTTCAGCGAAGTTGTCTTCACGCTTTTCCATGCCTTCTCCAACTTCGTAACGAACGAAGGAAGCAACTGTTGCGCCTTTAGAAGCCGCATACTTTCCAACTTTCTGATCTGGGTCTTTAACGAAAGATTGGTCGTTCAAGCAAATATCTTCGAAGTACTTGCTGAGGCGTCCTTCTACCATCTTAGCTACGATGTTTTCAGGCTTGCCTTCGTTAAGCGCCTGCTGCGTAAGAACTTCACGCTCACGCGCCACTTCTTCTTCTCCAACTTGGTCGCGGGAGATGTATTTAGGGTTAACTGCTGCAACGTGCATCGCGATATCTTTCGCTGCTGCCTCATCAGTAGTTCCTTCAAGAACAGTCAAAACGCCGATGCGTCCGCCCATGTGAAGGTACGATCCAAATGCTGCGTTGTCGCCTTTTTCAACGATCTGGAAACGGCGAAGAGAGATTTTTTCTCCGATTGTAGCGATCGCAGAGTTAATGTACTCTTCTACAGAAGTGCCGTTAAGGTCAGAAGCAAGAGCTTCTTCAACACTTGCAGGGTTTGTAGCAAGAAGGTGCTTTTCAAGAGTTGCGATTACTTCTTTGAACTTGTCGTTTTTAGCAACAAAGTCTGTTTCTGAGTTTACTTCTAGAATTACTGCTTTGTTTCCTTCTACAAGAACAGAAGTCAAACCTTCTGCAGCGATGCGGTCTGCTTTTTTCGCAGCTTTTGCGATGCCTTTTTCACGAAGATAGTCAATCGCTTTTTCCATGTCACCGTTTGTTTCTGTTAATGCTTTTTTGCAGTCCATCATTCCTGCGCCTGTTTTTTCACGTAGTTCTTTTACCATTTGTGCTGTTACAGCCATGATAATATTCCTCCTTAGTTTTTATGTAGAAAGCAGGCTTTTAATAGCCTGTCCCGTTTCACACTTCTCTTGAAAAAAAGGGGATAAAGGGCAGCCCCCTCTATCACCCTTTTAGTTATTTCCAATTATTATGCAGATGTTTCTTCAGTCTGCTCTTCTGCTGCTTCTTCTCCGCCTTGGTTAGCTTCGATTACAGCATCAGCCATTTTTCCAGTAAGAAGCTTAACTGCACGGATCGCATCGTCATTACCAGGGATCACGTAGTCAACTTCATCCGGATCGCAGTTTGTATCTACAATCGCAATGATTGGAATGTTAAGCTTACGGGCTTCAGCAATCGCAATACGTTCTTTGCGCGGATCAACAACGAATAAAGCGTCAGGAAGCTTCTCCATGTCCTTGATTCCGCCTAGGAACTTCTCAAGACGATCCATTTCTTTTTTAAGAATGATTACTTCTTTCTTTGGAAGAACATCAAATGTTCCGTCTTCCTGCATTTTTTCAAGCTGCTTAAGACGGCTGATACGCTTACGGATTGTTCCGAAGTTTGTAAGAGTTCCGCCCAACCAGCGCTGGTTGATGAAGTACATTCCAGAACGCTCAGCTTCTTCTTTAACAGAATCCTGCGCCTGTTTTTTTGTTCCAACGAAAAGGATTTTCCCTCCGTCAGCCGCGATGTTTTTCATCACGTTGTAGCACTCTTCAACCTTTTTAACTGTCTTTTGAAGGTCGATGATGTAAATGCCGTTACGCTCTGTGAAGATGTAACGTGACATTTTTGGGTTCCAGCGGCGCGTCTGGTGGCCGAAGTGTACCCCTGCTTCTAATAACTGTTTCATTGAAATTACTGCCATAATGGCACCTCCTGATGGTTTTTTTCCTCCGCCCGCTTCTTCTTTAAACGAAAACTGGACAAAAGCCAGCACCATTCGTCTAAATCCGCTAAGGCGTGTGTGATTAACACCGTCAATTAATATATCATAAATAAAGATAACCCCGCAAGCAATTTTGCAGGGTTACCGATAAAATTTTAATAAAAGGTCGACTTCGCCTTTGCCTTTATTCATCACTTTTGCAATTTCGGTTGAATCGAGCCCTTCATTTGCCAGCTGGATAATTCTTTCTTGATCTGCTGACAGACTGCCATCTGGGAAATTATCGGAAATCCTTATTTCTTCCTCTTCATTATAATAGGTTTCAGGAATATCCTCGGATGAAGGTTGTCTGTCATTGTTCATCTTGCTTATACTTTCAAGGATTTTCTCATTCTCTACCATCATATCTGCAGAAAAAGATGCTAGGGTTTCTTCAATATCTTCCGTCATCCGGCTGAGCTGTTTACGTGACTCTGCCCTTTCATTTCGGAGCTGAAAAATGAAGTATAAGGAAATAACATGCAGTAAAAAACTTAATGCCATTAGTCCTGTCATTGCTACACACCTGTCTCTGTCATTATAAGTATTTCTTCAGCACTTGCCGGATACGGAACAAGGACTTGGAGTGGATCTGAGATATTCTTGAAGTTGATAGCCCAAGCACCTGTCCGATCTCTGTAAGTGTCAGCTCTTCGTAATAAAAAAGACTCACTACGAGCTGCTCTTTCTCAGGAAGCTGTCCGATTACAAGAGCCAGTTCACTGTGCAGTTCGTCCCGCAGCAGCTGATTTTCAGGGGTTACCGCTTTTTTATCTTCTATTGAATAACTGACTTTTTCACGGCTTTCACTGTCGCGGTTTTCTTCATCGATCGATAATATATTGGCAAAAAAGCTTTCAGAAAGAACCGATGTTACTTCATTCTCTGAAAAACCGGTCTCATCCGCCACTTCCTGAGGTGTCACACTTCTTAAGTTCATCTGTTCGAGTTTCTCGATAGCAGCTTCGACTTTTTTGGTTTTTTCACGAAGCGATCTAGGAAGCCAATCTTCCCTTCTCAAGCCATCAAGTATCGCCCCCCTCACACGGAAAGAAGCATACGTATCAAACTTTAGATCACGCTCCGGCTCAAACTTTTCTAGTGCGTCATACAACCCGAGCATCCCCAGTGAACGAAGTTCATCTTTGTTGACACTTTTGGGCAGACCGACCGAAATGCGCTGTACATGATAATTCACAAGCGGAAGATAAGCACGGAGCAGCTCGTCACCAGCATCTTTATCCCGGCTGCTGTTCCATTTTTTCCAGCATGTCTGTTCTGCAGTATATGACGGTTCTGACATGATACTTCCAACCTCCTTCTTTGAGTTTGATTGCTCCTGCTAGATAATGTTTATTCCAGAGCTCGCCGTTTTAACGTGAAGCTCGCCATTTTCAGGGTTAAACTCAATCGTTCTGCCGTATGAACCGCCAGTGTCTTCTGACTGCACATTGATTTTAAGCGTTTTAAGCTCTAGCTTTACTGCCTCCACGTTTCTTGGGCCGATCCGCATAAAATCGCCCCCTCCTGAGAACTGAAACATTTGAGCACCGCCTGCCAGCTTAGCTTTTAATGACCTTGCGCCTTCTGATACAAGCATTTTATACAAAAGCCTTACTCCTGTGTCAGCGAACTTTCCTTCATTAAATTCCCCGTTTTTTGCGATAGAGGAATCCGGCAGCATAATATGAACCATACCGCCGATTTTTCTAGTTTCATCGAACAAGACGACACCAACGCATGAGCCAAGGCCAGCCGTCCTGATCTTTTGGGGGACACGAACTGTTCCAATTCCCGCGATGCCTATTTTTTTGACTTCACTCATCGAGAGGGACTCCTAATGCATTGAATATTTTCCGGTACGAATCGGGATCTGGCAGAAGAAAAAAGTGCCCTTTTAACGATTCGCCATTCTGATCGTTCATCCCGGTAAAAGCTGTTTCAATTACAATCGCATAATCACTCACCGCCGAGATCTCCATCAGACCCCAGCTAAGCACCGCTCCAGCCATATCGACTGTTGTAGCTGGAACAGAAGGATGCAGCTTCAATCCAGTAAAATCTGAAAGCGAAGATAAATAGGATCCCGACAAAATGTTGCCTGTTTCCTGCAGTGCGGAAAATGCCATCTCAGAAAACTCTTTCCAATCTTCTGTATGTTCTCCTGTCAGCTGTCCTATAAGGTGAGACGCCTGAAGAGAAGGCATCATGAAAAACATGCAGCCAGGCGCCTCGCCGTTCACCCTAAAAAAAACAGATGCAACTATCGTTTCAGATCCCCCGATCAGTTCTGTTATCTCATGAAACGAAACAACCTTTACAGAAGGAACCTTCATGTCAACACCCTTGTTCAAGAGTGAAGATAGTGCCGTAGCAGCGTGTCCTGCTCCAATGTTCCCGATTTCTTTTAAGATATCAAGATGAAAGGGGGTAATGTTTCCGAACGGTCCTATCATTACTTTTCCGTTGCCCTCAATTCATCAGGATTAAGAACTTTGTCTAAATTTAATAAAATCAGTATTTTTCCGTTATGTTTAACCACGCCTTTAATGTATTCGGCACTGACATTCCCTTCTGCTTCAGGAGGAGCTTCTATCGAGTCAGCCAGAATATCGATGACGTCGTTCGCTTCATCAACAATCAGTCCCGCTTCTACATCATTAATTGCCGCAATGATAATTTTAGCTGTCTTCTCAGTTACTTCTGCATCGCTGCCAAATCGTTCGTTCAGATCTATTACAGGGGTGATCACTCCTCTTAAGTTGATCACTCCTTTTACAAATGAAGCAGTGCCAGGAACCCTTGTAACAGGCTGAATTCTTTCAATTGATTTTACTTGTGAAACATCTAAAGCAAATTCTTCTTCATTTAATTGAAAAACAATCAGCTGTTGAGACAATGCTGCTTCGGCAATTTCCGTCGTCATTTTTCTTCCTCCTTTATTTAATCAGCGCGCTGCTGTCGACTACTAGCGCTACTTCCCCGTCCCCGAGAATCGCAGCTCCTGAAATGGCATGAACACTTGCCGATAAATAGCTTCCAAGCGATTTCAAAACGATCTCCTGCTGTCCGATAAACGAATCAACAGCGAGTCCCACAGTTTTATCTCCCCTTCTGACAAGAACAATATATCGTTCTTCTCTGCAGCCATCCTTACTAGGAATATTGAATGTTTCTTCAAGATAAATGAGCGGCACCACTTTGCCCCTGTACTGCAACACATCCTGGCCGTGAAGCGATTGTATTTGGTCACTTTCAACCACAGCTGTTTCAATAATGGACGATAAAGGAATCGCATATTTTTCGTTGTGCACTTTTACAAGAAGTGCTTTAAGTATAGACAGTGTCAGAGGCAGCTGGATTGAGAACGTTGTCCCTTTTCCTCTTGATGAATCGACCGTTATGCTGCCTCCCAGAGATTCTATCTTGTTTTTTACAACATCGAGCCCTACTCCTCGCCCTGATATGTCAGATACCGTATCAGCAGTTGAAAACCCAGAAGCGAAAAGAAGTGCATAGATTTGCTGGTCTGTCATAGAATCAGCTGCCACTTGTGAAATCAGACCGTTCTCCAGCGCCTTTTGCAGTACCTTGTCTCTATTAATACCGCCGCCATCATCTTCAATCTCGATGAACACAAGATTGCCGCTGTGATAAGCGCGGAGATGGATGGTTCCGGTTTCATTTTTACCAGCAGCAATCCGCTCACTTGGCTTTTCAATACCATGATCTAAAGAATTTCTCAGCAGATGGACAAGAGGGTCGCCAATTTCATCGATAAACGTTCTGTCGAGCTCTGTTTCGGCTCCGCTTATCTCAAGGTTTACTTTTTTCCCTAGATCCTTTGCAAGACCTCTGATCATTCTCGGAAAACGGTTAAATACCGATTCAACCGCCACCATCCTCAGCTTTAGGATGATATCCTGCAAATCTGCCGATGTTCTGGACATCCTTTCAACTGTTTCAGTCAGTTCTTGCTTTTTAATGCCTCTTGAGAGCTGTTCCAGTCTGCCTCTTTCAATGACAAGCTCTTCAAAAAGGTTCATGAGATCATTTAGCCTATCGATGTTTACCCGGATTGTTTTGCTTCCTGCCGAAGAAGAGGCTGTACTCTTTTCAGCAGCAACAGGTATATTCTCAGCTGCTTCCTCACGGGCAGGTCCAGGTATGCTGACTCCGCTTTTTTCAGCATGAGGAAGTGCAAGCTTGACATTTACACTTTTAACTTCTGAAATAGAGGAAATGTTCTTTCTAATACTTTCTGCTTCAGCATTTGTCAGTAACACGATTGTAAATGTGTCGTTAAACTGCTCAGCTTCAAGCTGCTCGATCGGCGGATTGGCCTTAATGATATCTCCGTTCGTTTCAAGTGAGTTAAACACCATGTAAACTCTTGCTGCTTTTAATAAACATTCGGCTTCAAGAGTGACCATAATTTCAAAGACTTGAAACCCTTGTTCTACTGACTCAGAAATAATGGTTTTTTCATAGTCGTCATATTCCAGCCCGCTTTCAGCATGAGAATTCTTATTATCACCTGGAGCCTGTTGTCCGGTTTCCAGCAGTTCGAGCAGTGCTACTGTTTCCGAAACATCGCGCTTCCCTTCACCTCCTGATCCAATAGACGCAACCATATTTTCCAGATGGTCGATCGAGGAAAAGAGTGCATCTAGCACTTCAGGTGTGGCTTCAGCTCTTTTATTGCGGATGGCATCAAGCAAGTTTTCCATCACATGTGTCAGACTTGCGAGGTCTGCAAACCCCATCGTCGCAGACATTCCTTTAAGTGTATGGGCAGAACGGAAGATTTCATTTACAATTGAAAGCTCTTCTGGATTGCTTTCAAGCAGCAGAAGCTGTGTGTTGATCGATTGAAGGTGCTCTCTGCTCTCATCTAAAAAAATATCTAAATATTGAGTCATCTCCATATTGGCATCCCCCTTCTATATTAATTTGACTATCGCTTTTGCAATGTCCTTCACATGATGAATTTCATCTGCCTGACCGGCTAAGATGGCGGACTTTGGCATCCCGTACACAACACATGATTCCTCAGATTCTGCGATAACTTCTGTATGTCCGCTTTTTTTCAAAGCCGTTACACCTTCTGTTCCGTCACTGCCCATCCCGGTCATGATCACTGCGATTTTACGGTATGAAGGAAGCTGTACGGCGCTTTCAAACAGAACATTTACCGACGGCCGGTGTCCGAGCTCAGGAGGTTCTTGATCCAAAAGCGCTACCAGTTCTCCCGAATCTTCACGAATGCGAAGATGAGAGCCTCCCGGGGCTATATATACTGTGCCGTTTTGAAGAACCTCTTTATGTTCAGCTTCTTTTATTTTTAATGGCGACAAAGAATCAAGACGCTGTGCTAAAGAGGCAGTAAATCCTGGCGGCATGTGCTGAACAACTAAAGCTGGCGCGTTAATGCTTCCGGGAAGCTCCGCGAGCACGGTTTGAAGAGCTCTCGGACCGCCGGTTGATGTTCCGATCAATATGACAGGTTTCATTTGTTTAGATGACTGTATAATTTTAGGTGCGCGTATAACATTATCTGTCTGGCTGCGTTCTTGCCCGAGATGATTGTGCAGCATAGCTTTTGAAGCCATGAGCACTTTTTCGATCAAATCATCCTGAATTTCATGCAAGTTCAGTGAAATGGCACCTGAAGGCTTCTGAATAAAATCTACAGCGCCACAAGACATAGCTTGAATCGTATTGTCGGCGCCGATTTTTGTCGTGCTGCTGAGCATGATGACCGGAACAGGACATTGGCTCATGATGAGTTTAACTGCTTCGAGCCCATCAAGCACGGGCATCTCCACATCCATGGTGACCACATCCGGACGAAGCTGATTGATTTTATCAATGGCTTCTTTCCCGTTTCGCGCGGTGCCTGCGATGATAATTCGTTTGTCAGAGACAAGGATGTCGGAAATGTATTTCCTCATAAATGCTGAATCATCCACAACTAATACACTTACGGGTTTTACCATGAGACACTACCTTCCTTTAAAAAACACTTTAACCCGTCCAAAAAATGACGAGGATGATGTTCTTTTTTCTTGATACCTTTCCCCGCTTAAGCAGCCAGCTAGTTCTTTAACTGCGGTGCTGGCTGGAGACTGAGGATTGTACAGAACGAAAGGAACCTGGCGCTTAACACTTTCTTTGACATTCGTGTCATATGGAATCATTCCCGCGACATTTAATTTTTTTTGCAGGAATCGCTGGGCGACCTCTAATAGTTTTGCCGCTGCAGCCCGGCCTTCTTTATAGCTCTCATACCGGTTGATGATAAGGCTCACAGGCAGGCTTGGAGAGTTTGCGTGAATATGCTTGATCATTGAATAAGCATCTGTGACGCTTGTAATTTCCGGTGTAGTCACCGTCAAGATTTCATCGCAGCATAAGATGAAGCTTAAGCTCCATTCCGTGATGCCGGCTCCCATATCGAGAATAATATAGTCATAGACGGCTTCGGCTTCTGAGAGCTGATTGAAGAATGCATCCATCATGGCTCCATTCAGATTTACGAGGCTTGCAAAATGCCGGCCGCCCGCTATATGTGAAATACCGCTTTTGTCTTCCTCTATGATGTCCCAGATTTGGCAGCCATGCTCAAGCAAATCCATAATGCTCTTGGCAGAAGGCTTTCCAAGAAGAAGGTCGACGTTGCCCATTCCAATATCGAGGTCAAACACAAGCACCCGTTTTCCGCCCTTTGAAAGAGAGATAGCCAGATTCGCACTTACGTTGGACTTGCCTACACCGCCTTTACCGCTCACGACACCGTAAACTTTTGCCATACCTGCCTTTACGGACAGTTTCTGCCTTAACGCTTCAGCTTGATCAGCCATTTTTCTTGCCCTCTAAGAACCGAGCAGTAATTTTATCTGCGTCGCCATCTATTAGATCATCCGGCACGTTCTGTCCGTCTGTAACATACGCTGTTCCGATTTTATGAAAAATGGAAAAGTTTATCATTGCACCATATGAGACCGTTTCGTCTTTTTTTGTAAAGATGACTTTGTGCACCGGCAGGTTTTGAAATCGTTTATAAATGGCATCCATATCAGCAAATCGCGATACTAGTGAGAGCACAAGATAGTTTTTCATATCGCTGTCAAATTGAATAATCCGCTGAAGCTCTTCGACATAAAAGGGGTTTAAAAAGTTTCTTCCTGCCGAATCGACAAATACTACATCATAGTCTGCCAGCTTTTCTTTCGCTCTCTTGAAATCGTCCGCTGTATAAGCGACCTCACAAGGAATGTTTAAAATTTCAGCGTAAGTCTTCAGTTGTTCAATAGCGGCGATCCGGTATGTATCAGTCGTGATGAAGGCCGCTCTTTTACCATCCTTTAAGACAGCCTTTGCTGCAATTTTTGCGAGAGTGGTCGTTTTTCCTACTCCTGTCGGACCGACAACGTTCAGAAATTTAGTTTCATAGTTAAATGGCCCAAATTCACTTTTTTGCATTCGGGCAGCGAGCCAGTCTGACATCCAGCGTGACCAGTCATAAGCTTCCTGCTCTTGATCGCTGAAAGAATTCCATTTGCCAGACATACTGTTCATCAGTTCCTGAATAAGCTCTGGTGACAGCTCCTGCGAAACAAGGTATTCTTCCCACTCTTTTAGCGGCACCGGAACGTCTGCTGCATCTGACTTTGATTTCATCGCACTAACAAGACCTTTAAGCTGCCGTATTTCATCTGCGAGTACCTTTGCATCAAGTGATGGGGAAGCAGCAGGTGAATTGCGGCTGTTTCTTTCAATCGGTTTATGAATTCGCTCCCGTCCATCATTGTCGAGTGCGGCAAACACTTCCATCGCGGTTTTCGTAAAGAAGCCTAGAAAACCGCCTTTTTGAATTTCTCTCGTATTTAATATGACAGCTCCGGAGCCAAGATCGGCTTTGACGAGCTTCATCGCTTCCGGAAGAGTAGATGCGGTATATTTTTTTACTTTCATTAGATATTCACCACTCCCACGCTTTGTACTTCAATATCCGGCTCGAGTTCATTATAAGAAAGGACTGCAATTTCTGGCAGATATCTTTCAATAAGCTGCCTGACGTACATCCGGACAGCTGGCGAACATAAAATAACCGGCGTCTGCTCGAAGCTTCTTGATTGTTCAAGTTCTTTTGTGATGCTGTCATATATAGATTGAGAATCCTGCGGATCAAGAGAAAGATAGTTTCCATGCTCTGTCTGCTGCACATGCTCTGCGATCCTTTTTTCAACGCTGCCCCCGAGTGTAATGACTTTCAGCGGCTCATCTCCAACACTGAAATGGTGCGAGATCTGGCGGGAAAGAGATTGCCTTACATATTCCGTCAGCAGATCAGTATCCTTTGTCATCCTTGAAAAATCAGCTAATGTTTCAAAAATAACAGGCAGATTGCGAATGGATATTTTCTCCTTCAACAGTCTTGAAAGTACTTTTTGGATTTCTCCAGTTGATAATGCGTCTGGCGTTACTTCTTCTACCAGTGCTGGATATGACTCTTTCAAATGCTCGATCAGCTGACGCGTTTCTTGTCTTCCGATCAGTTCATGGGCATGCTTTTTTATGACTTCTGTAAGATGTGTTGAAACAACAGATGGAGGATCAACCACTGTGTAGCCAGAGTATTCGGCTTTTTCTTTCATGCTTTCAGGTATCCACAATGCCGGCAGACCAAAAGCAGGCTCTATAGTGCTGATTCCGGTTATTTCTTCATCCTCTACACCTGGACTCATTGAAAGATAATGGTCAAGCAGCAGTTCCCCCCGTGCAACTTCACTGCCCTTTATTTTTATACGGTACTCATTCGGCTGCAGCTGTATATTATCTCGTATCCTCACCACAGGAACGATCATGCCAAGCTCGAGTGCGATCTGCCTTCTGATCATTACAACACGGTCAAGCAAGTCTCCTCCCTGAGAAGCATCCGCGAGAGGAATGAGACTGTAGCCAAACTCAAATTCAACCGGATCGACCTGCAGCAGACTCACCACCGATTCAGGACTCTTCATCTGTTCTGTCTGCTGATCTTCATCCATAACATCTTCGAGCACCTTTTGCCGCGACTCTGCTTTAAGGAGTGTATAGCCGCCAAACGCGATCAGACCGCCGATCGAGAGCGTAAAGAAATCATTTATAGGTGTGAAGAGACCGAGCATGACGATGGTAACGCTCGCCACTATCAAAAGCTTCGGAAATGCGAGCAGCTGCCTTGAAACATCAAATCCTAAATTCCCTTCAGAGGCCGCTCTTGTAACGATAATACCTGTTGCTGTAGAAATAATAAGTGCTGGAATCTGGCTCACCAAACCATCGCCAATCGTCAGTCTTGTAAAGGTTTCTGCGCTTTCAACGAACGAAAGATCCATTTGCATCATCCCGATAATGATTCCAAAAACCATATTAAGGATAACGATTATGATGCCTGCAATCGCATCCCCCTTAACGAATTTACTCGCCCCATCCATAGCTCCGTAAAAGTCAGCTTCACGTTCTACTGTTTTCCGCCTGTCTTTAGCCTCCAAATCCGAAATCATTCCAGCATTCAGATCAGCATCAATGCTCATCTGCTTCCCTGGCATTGCATCCAACGTGAAGCGTGCCGCCACTTCAGAGACCCTTTCAGATCCTTTAGTGATAACAATAAACTGAATAATGACAAGGATGAAGAATATAACGATTCCGACTAGTATATTACCTTGAACCACAAATTCTCCAAAAGTATGCACCACATCACCAGCTTCTCCGTTTGAAAGAATCGAACGGGTCGTTGAAACGTTCAGCCCTAGCCTGAAAAGGGTCACAAGTAAAAGCAGAGATGGGAATATAGAAAACTGAAGAGGTTCGATCGTATTCATGGCGATCAATATAATCAGCAGCGCGAGCGAGATATTGATAATGATCAAAAAATCCAGCATCCATGGGGGAAGCGGTATGATCAGCATCGCCAATATTAAAATCACCCCTATTAAAACCGTTAAATCTCTTGCTTTCATGCTAACCCACTCCTATTTTCCTGCAGTAGCTTTTCTTTTGATGCGGTATACATATGCCAATATTTCAGCAACAGCTTTAAAAAGATCCTCGGGGATCCTGTCACCGATTTCCGTCCTGCTATAAAGAGTCCGAGCCAGCGGCTTATTCTCGACTGTGGTTATTTTATGTTCTTTGGCAATTTCTTTGATCCTCTGGGCAACAAGATCGACTCCTTTTGCAACGATAACTGGAGCTTCCATCTTTGAACCGTCATATTGCAGTGCAATCGCATAATGTGTTGGATTGGTGATGATCACATCTGCCTTTGGCACTTCCTGCATCATCCGTCTCATCGCCATCTGCCGCTGTTTTTCCTTAATCTTTGATTTGATTTTCGGATCCCCTTCAGACTTCTTGTATTCATCTTTGATGTCTTGTTTGGACATCCTGATATTTTTTTCAAAATCAAATTTTTGGTACATGTAGTCCAGAAGTGAAAGAAACAGAAGCACTATAGAAGCGGCGAACATCATTTTTAATACAAGACCGCCTATTGCAGAAAGAGCTTCACCAAGATCGACAAGAGCGAGCCTTCCCAGTTCTTCACGTGCATCATACAAGAAATAAAACGTTACAGCCCCTACGAGTGCAATTTTGAGCATGGATTTTGCCAGTTCGACAATTGCCCTTACTGAATAAATGCGCTTGAATCCTTGTATCGGATCCAGTCGTTCTAGCTTCATCTGGATCGCCTCTGTTGAAAAAAGAAATCCTACTTGAACGTAATTGGAGAACAACGCAGCAATAAATGCAGCCGCAAGCATCGGCGCGGCGATAACTGCTGCTTCATACAGCAGCTCCGTGAAAAGCTTTTGAACGGCGTTGGCACTAAGATCGAATAGTAATCCTTTGCTGAAACGGTCTTTCATGACGTGAAGCATCTTCACGCCCATCCAGCTTCCGGCAAAGGAAAGAACGAGAACGGAAACAAACAGAATGACAGCAGCGTTGACATCCGCACTTTTGGCAGTCTGGCCTTTTTTACGGGTGTCCTCCCTCTTTTTAGGTGTTGCTTTTTCCGTTTTTTCCTGAGAAAAGAACTGCAGGTTAAGCTTCTGCATCTTATCCTCCGCCTTTCCCTCCGCCAAGGACAGTCATAAGCGCTCTCATCGCCTCTGTTATCTGTGCGGTGAGTGCATTCAAACTGACAAAAAACACGGGCAAAATAATAAGCAATAATAAAAACGAGATTAATATTTTCAGCGGCAGACCGATAACAAATATGTTCAGCTGCGGAACGGTTCTCGCCATGATTCCGAGTGCAAGATCTGCCAGGAATAAGGCTCCCACGATCGGAAGAGCCATCTGAAAGGCTGCCAGAAACATGCTTGAGAATCCTGAAAGCACGGTCTTTAAGACGCCTTCATCTCCAAAATGGAAAGTTGGCGATTCTAGGGGCATGAACTGATAGCTGTAAAAGATGCCATCCAGCAGAAGATGGTGTGCGTCCGTTGCAAGCAGGAACAAAACGGCGAACGTGTTTAAATATCTTCCCATCAGCGGAGTCTGTGCACCTGTCTGCGGATCAAAAACGTTCGCAAGTGCAAATCCCATTTGCAAATCGATAAATCCTCCTGCCGCTTGTATTGCGGAAAAGAGGACTGCTGCCATTAGACCGAGGGCAAGACCAGTCATCGCTTCCTTGAGAAGCAGCAGCAAAAATACTCCATCTGCAGGTATCACCGGCGGTTTAACGGTATACAGGACGATCCAAGAAATGAAAAGTGATACCGCTGCTTTGTGCATGGCCGGTATACTTCGGTTTGATAAAATCGGAACGGTAACAAAAAACGAGCTTATTCTCGCGGCAATTAACAAAAATGCTGGCAAGTAGTTAATATCCGGCATTCTATTAACCTATATAATGATGAAGATTATTTAAGATGCCAGACGTGAATGCCAATATTTGCGACAGCATCCACGGACCGAAAAAGATCAGGCCGACAAGCACGGCGACTATCTTCGGAACAAACGCAAGCGTCTGCTCTTGAATCTGTGTGGTTGCCTGAAAAATACTGACTGCAAGACCGACAATCAAAGCCAGAGCAAGCAGCGGTCCGCAGACTAGCAGTGTAATATATACACCCTGCTCAGCAAGAGTAATGACAAACTGTGAATCCATTTTTTCCACCTACTAGTCCAGGAAGTTAATAGCTTAGCAGCAGCGATTTTACGATTAAATACCACCCGTCTACGAGAACAAAAAGAAGTATCTTAAACGGCAGGGATATCATGACAGGAGGAAGCATCATCATCCCCATCGCCATCAGGACGCTGGCCACTACCATATCAATGACAAGAAACGGAACAAAAATCATAAATCCGATCTGGAATGCGGTTTTCAGCTCACTTATTGCAAAAGCCGGAACAAGCGTGGTGAGCGGTATATCTTGGACCGACTTAGGTTTTTCCGCCTTCGCATACTCCATAAAAAGCGCAAGATCTTTTTGCCTTGTCTGCTTTGCCATAAATTCTTTCAGAGGCTTTGTTCCTCTTTCAAATGCCTCCTGCTGTGTAAGCTCTCCTTTTAACAGCGGCTTAACAGCTTCTTTGTTCACTTCTCCAAAAGTTGGCGCCATGATAAAGAAAGTAATAAACAGTGCGATTCCAACCAATACCTGGTTAGGAGGCATCTGCTGGGTAGCGAGCGCCGTCCTAACAAAAGAGAGCACGATAATGACTCTCGTAAAGCAGGTCATCAATATCAGGAGGCTCGGCGCAAGACTAAGCACTGTCAGCAAAAGAAGCAGCTGAAGAGTTGTCTCTAAATTTGCTGGTTCATCGCTGTTCAGCGCATCTAAATCGATGCCGGGAATAAAATCAGTCATTGTTGTTTCCTTCTTTCAAGCGCTCTTTTATTTTCCTGCGCCCTTCTGAAAGATCATTCAGCTGCTCTTTCAGCAGTTCCTTAAAAGCAGGGATGCCGCCTTCCGTGTTATCTTTTTTCAAAAGAAAGCTCGGACCTGAGGCTTTGCCTGTTGACTGCTGGTTCTCAAACTGAGAGATAATCTCCTCGTCCGTTATTTCCTTCAGCAGTGTAACGTTCTCCCCTACGCCAACAAGCAGAATCGAGTTGCCCGCTTTAACAGCTTGAACGGAGCGGCTCGGACCCAGTCCGACTCCGCCCATCAGCTGAAGCGTTCTTCCTGCTTGAAAACCTGAGGATTTTTTTTGTATGAACCTGAGGACAAACATAAGCAATGCAATAACAACACCAAGCATAAACAGCAGTTTAACGACCATCCAAAGGGTTCCCCCGCTGTCTGGTTTATCAATCACATTCTCTGATCCATTTTTTCCTTCTTTGTCTTTATCGATCCAGTCTGACACGGATTTCCCGCCGCTAGCGTAACTGCCCTCGGCCTTTGCCGTCTGCTGCTGAGGCAGCAGCAGAAGCAAGATAGTGAAAACAGCCGCTATCTGTACAAGTTTAAACATGATGTTCCTTTCTTTTTAGCCAAGCGTCTTCTTAATGGCTTCAATTACACGGTCGGCCTGAAATGGCTTAACGATGAAATCCTTTGCGCCTGCCTGGATAGCATCAATTACCATCGCTTGCTGTCCCATCGCTGAACACATGATGACTTTTGCTTCAGGATGCGTTTTTTTAATTTCTTTTAAAGCTGTAATCCCGTCCATTTCAGGCATCGTGATGTCCATCGTCACAAGATCTGGTGAAACTTCGTTAAACTTTTCAATAGCCTGTGCTCCGTCCGCAGCTTCACCGACAACATCAAAACCATTTTTTGTTAAAATATCTTTAATCATCATTCTCATAAATGCTGCATCGTCAACAACTAAAATACGAGCTCCCATAATGTAGCCTGCCTCCTGTTATTTAAGCTTTTGTAAACGGTCTTTTTGGCTGAGTATCTGTGTTACCCGTACGCCAAAGTTTTCTTCTATAACAACAACTTCGCCTTTTGCAATTCTCTTTTGATTCACATAAATATCAACAGGCTCACCGGCGAGTTTGTCCAGTTCTATAATAGAGCCATGGCCGAGTTCAAGTATTTCTTTGATCGATTTTTTCGTTCTGCCAAGCTCTACAGTAACCTGCAGAGGTATATCTAAAAGCATGTCCAGGTTTTTTGTTTCTCCCGAAAAACCGCTGCTGTCACTAAAATCAGTAAAGCTTGCTGGCATTACTGGTTTATCCTGCCTTGGATGAATATAAGGGTCATGTCTTGTAGTAGCTTCTCTATGAACCTCTTGATATTCCTCTTCCTGTACACTTGCTTGGCTTATTTCCGGACTCTCAGCTTTTTCTGAAGCAGCCTGCGGCATCTCAGGTTCTGCACCTATAAGCTCGGCGACAAGCAGCTTTGCAAACTTAACTTGTACGAGCTGCATAATATTTGAATCAATCAGCGTACCGATTTTTAGGCGGAACGAAACTTTAACAAGTGTTTCATCCATAGACAATGGAATGTTTGACTTTTCTACGTCCAAAAAATCTATGCTTGGCGGTGAAATGTCTACCATTTTTCCGAACATTGCTGACATAGAAGTAGATGCTGAACCCATCATCTGATTCATCGCTTCTCCGACAGCACTCAGCTGCAGCTCGCCAAAATCAGGAGACGGACCGCTCCCGTCACCGCCGAGCATAAGGTCAGCGATGATCTGTGCGTCTGTCTTTTTGATGACAAGCATGTTAGCTCCTTCAATTCCAGCCGTATACGTCACCTCAACCGCTACATGCGGGATAGGAAACTCATCCTTGAGAGAACCTTGCTGGATCACTGATACAACAGGCGTTGTGATCTCCACTTTCTGATTCAGCAGAGTGGAAAGCGCTGTGGCGGCACTTCCAAACGAGATATTCCCGATTTCGCCTAGTGCATCTTGCTCTATTTCTGTTAAATGCTCGTTAATGAGTGCTGCTGCACTAGAGGAAGTGCCGCCGCTGAGCAACGCATCTATTTCATCCTGTGACAGCATTCCACCGCTTACCATTGTTCTTCATCCTCCTTAATTGACTCCATGATTTGTACCGCCATTTTTTTATTCACCTTTCCTGGCTGAACACGAAATTTAGGTGTGTTCTCGATCATCATGACCATTGGTGATGCGATTTTTTGCTTCAGCTCGATACAGTCTCCAATCTCAAGTTCTAAAAATTCATGGATGGTAAGATCAGATATTCCGAGCTCGACTCTTACTGGCAGTTCCGCGCTTCTGAGATTGTTCTCAATAAAATGAATTTCTTCCGGCGGACGTGCCTTTTGCTTTTTCTGCATCCAGCTGTGAAGCGATAGTTTCGGGATGATCGGTTCGATCACAACGTGAGGCAGGCAGATGTTAATCATCCCGCTTACTTCACCCACCGTAATATTCAAAGAAATGACAACTACTGTTTCATTTGCGGAAACCATCTGCAAAAACTGCGGGTTTACCTCAAGGTCGAGCATAAAAGGATCAAGTTCCACAGTAGGGCTCCATGCCTCTTTAAAGCTTTCAAGCGTGTGGACAAACAGCTGTGTCATGATCTTCGTTTCTATTTCCGTAAGGTTCTCGATCTTATTCATGCCAGCGCCCCTGCCGCCCATCACCCTGTCGAGCATCGCATATGCGATGTTCGGATTGATTTCCATTAAAATGCGTCCTTCAAGGGGGTTTGCTTCAAATATATTTAGAATCGTCATTTTCGGCACGCTGCGGATAAATTCTTCATACGGAAGCTGGTCGACTGAAGCGACACCAATTTGAATGTACGTTCTGAGCTGTGCGGAAAAATACGTCGTTAAATACCTGGCGAAATTTTCATGTATCCTTGTCAGGCCGCGTATTTGATCCTTTGAAAACCGAAGCGCTCTCTTAAAATCGTAAACTTTTATCTTTTTCTCGGATTCTTCTTTTTTAAGCTCTTCAGCATCCATTTCTCCTGTAGACAGTGCTGAAAGAAGAGCATCAATTTCATTTTGGGACAAAACGTCTGCCAAGAGTCCCACCTCTTTTCCGGCTTATGAAATAATTATTGAATAATTTTTTGTGTTGTATAGACTCTGACTACTTTTCCATCAAGCATCAGTTCCGAGATTTTTTTCTGCAGCACCTTCTCGAGTCCCACAATGCCTTCTCGACCCTTTAGGTTATCGGTTTTCATCCCCGATATCTCGTAGATGATTGTGTTATTCACTTGAAACAGCCTTTTCTCTAGTTCTTCTTTACCGTCTTTGCTGTCAGCTTGAATTTTGAACTTTATTTTTACATAGGCGTCATCAAGCAGATTGGTCGTGATCTCTTCGGTTTCAACCGTCAGTTCCTCCAGTTCGTCCGCTGTCGGTTCCGCAGCTTCCGTCTTCGGAGAAAACATGGTAAAGATGTAATACCCCGATGCCCCGACAGCTGTGATGGCAAAAAGCATCGATAACATGATTACAAGTGCTTTTTTATTTCCCATCATTCTTCTTCCTCTGCAGTAATGTTCACGGGCAGGAGTGCGATTTCTTTATAAAAGGCAGCCACCTTTTCTCCGACCTGCTTCTCTGTGTCTTTTACAACGAGCTTTTTCCCGTTCGTTAATGTGATAGTTGTATCAGGAAAAGACTGCACCTGCTCAATGTAAAGTGCGTTAAGTGTAAAGCTCTCACCGTTAAGCTTTGTTAATGTGATCATGCAGGACAGGCCATATCAATTTACTGGCCTTGCCTCCCTCCTAATTATCGTTTCAGGTTGACAAGTTCCTGAAGGATCTCATCAGATGTAGTGATGATCCTTGTGTTTGCCTGAAAACCGCGCTGAGCAACGATCATCTCAGTAAATTCCTCTGAAAGGTCTACGTTTGACATCTCAAGGGCACCGGCTACGATGCTCCCTCCGCCGTCCTCTGTAGGAAAAACTGGCACAGGGTCGCCTGAATTCGGGGTGTTTTTATACGTGTTTCCTCCCGTTTTTTCAAGACCTTCGCTGTTCGCAAACTTCACTAATTGGATGCGGCCTGCTTCCTGGAGCTGCCCTTGGTCGTCAACAAAGTTCACAATGCCGCTGTCACCAATGCTAAAGCTTTTAGCGCTTGTCGGTATATTGATTTTGCTCCCCCCATCACCACTTAGATAGAGACCTTCAGAGTTTACAATGTCTCCATTTTGGTCAAGGTAGAAGTTTCCTGCACGTGTATACGAAATATCTGTACCATTCATCACTTGGAAAAAGCCGTCACCTGAAATACCAAGATCTAGCGGCCGTCCGGTTGTCTGAAGGCTTCCCTGCGTGTGCACCGTATCAATAGTTGAAATTTGAGATCCGAGTCCTACCTGCCTTGCATTGACACCTCCGCGTTCCGCACTTGGTGCAGAAGCTCCAGAGATCTGCTGGCTCACAAGGTCTTTAAACGTTGTACGGCCTTTTTTAAACCCGTATGTGTTCACATTGGCAATATTGTTTCCGATCACGTCAAGCTTTACTTGAAAGTTCTTCATTCCGCTAATTCCTGAATACATTGATCTCAGCATTTTGCAGTCCCCTTTTAGGTTTTTTTCAATTTTAGACGGCTTGAATGTAATGTCTCGAACCCGCTAAACATCATTTAGGATGAAGCGGAATCGCTTACCTTAATAATTTGAAGGCTTTCGATTTTTGTGCCATCAGTCAGCTCCAGCTTTGTTTGGCCGTTTTCCCAGAAAACCGACTTAACTTTACCTTCTTTTACAATGATTTGTGCGGTACCGTCTTCTTTTTTCTCTTCTGCTTCATAAGAAACTTCTTTTCCGATCATCTGACTATGCTGAAACAGCATTGTATCTGCCTGCATACCTAAAAAATGCTCCATCGTTTTGTTCATATTTGTCATCTGCTCTAAGGAAGAAAATTGAGCCATTTGAGCGATAAACTCCCTGTCCTGCATTGGATTTGATGGATCCTGGTTCTGCAGCTGTGTAATCAGGATTCTCAGAAAATCGTCCTTTCCAAGCACACTATTTCCTGTAGTTTTTGCCTGAGAGCGGTAGTCTGTCAGCAAAAGGTCACTATTAATGCTGTTTGCCATCGCACCTACACCCTTTCATTCAGCAGCTCGAGAATGTCTGAAAACGCATGGCTGCTTTTATCACTGTTTTCTTTTTTAGATTCATCTCTCTGCTGCTGTTCTTGATGCTGTGATTCTCTTTGTTCTTTAGAGATGTAATGCATCTTTTCCTGAACAAATACATCAAGCTTCTCGAGTTCGATCTTTTGTGATGAAAGTGCACTTTTGAGGGAGTGAAGATGGCTTTCGAGAGCTTCTTTAGCCGCTTCAGTAGAAGCGGTGATTCTTGCTGTCATTTCGCCATGCTTATGAATAATCTCAATTTTGATCGAACCTAAGTTTTCTGGATTCAGATGAAGTTTCAAGGATGAAGTCCCGTTTTCGCCCGCGGCAATTTTCCCTTTTAAGAGTATACTTTGAAACTCTCTCAAAAACTGTGTCTCTGCTGCTTTTGAGTTTGAAGGAAGCTGAAGCGAAAGCTGCTCTGCAGAAGTCATAACTCCCGGCTGAAAGATTTGTGCTTCTGCAGCTGGCTGCTGTGCAGTATTATGTCTGTAAAATGCCTTGATGAGCTGTAATTCCTGAATGTTATGTTTTGCTGGCAAAACACTCTCTCTTGAATTAGCACTGTTGGCTTGTAATACGTTTTTTTGGAATCTATCAACTGCAGCTAATATAGCTTTTTGATCAGCTGCATCCCCTGCAGCCAGCTTCTTGATAGATTGCAGAATATTCAATTGCTCTTTTGAACTTTCATTAGGCAGATTTCCTTTTTCCTGATGATGAAGCAACGAAAGCATTAAGGACGCCGTAATGCCCTCGTCTGACAAAGCACTGCCGCTTAACTGATTCTCTTGCAGCGAATGAAAGAAAATCTCTATTTCTTCTCTAAGTGATGGAGGCAGCATCGCCAGCAGCTCTTGTACATTCTCAGATTCCAGCATACTTTCCTTCCATAATTCTTCACCTTCAGGAAGAAGTCCCTTAAAACTCTCACTCAGCTGAACAGCATCCGGATCAGGATTGCAATTGTAAAACAAATCTGGCTGCTCAGGGGTTATGCTCGCCGATAACAGAGCGAAAAAATTGCCGCTATCGCTGCTTCCTGTTTGTCTAAACGGCTTTGCCGCGTCTGTAGTTGATCCGTTCAGCGCTCGAAGTGATATGGCTTCCACTTTGATTCACCCCTTTGGCTTTTATTTTTTTACTGCGAAAGAAGCGAGGTCATTTCAGCCGCATCACTCGGCTCCATCTTGCTTAATATTTCTGCTTGTTTATCTGTTTCCAAAGATTCTAATATATCTGCGGCTGAAGCATTATCGAGCAGTACAAGAACTGCCGCAGCCTGCTTGGAAGACATTTCGGCATAAAGCTCAGACAAGCTGCCGTCTTTTTTCTGCTCGAGTTCTGCTGATGCTTCGTCATTTTGTTGTTTCAGCTTGACGACTTCATCCTTAAGTGAAGAAGTTTCATCTTCCTTTTTGCGAATATCTGCTTCAAGTCTTTTTATATAAGCATCCTGCTCATTCAGCTGTTTTACATATTGCTCCTGATTCAATGCACCTTTTTTGACGGATGGAGCAATTTCTTTGTTCTCATTAAAAAATGATGAAAAGATAGGGATGTTTTTGCCCGCCTTAGCCGCTTCATCAATTACATTGACACCCATCATGGATAAAACAATGGCGAACACAGTAATTGCAAAAATCATCGGAACGGCTATCACCATCAGGAACCAGGCAAGTCTGCCCGACTTTTCTGTCTGTTCCATTTCATCACCCAATTTCATTATCTTGCATAGCGCAAAACAGAAAACTCGTCGTTCTGTTTTGTTTCCATCATTGATTGCAGAAATTGAAACTCCTGCTTCTGTTTGCTTTTCAATGTTTCATATTTCTTCACTTCAACTGTCTTATAGAGCAGCTTTTCTTGAGCAAAAGCCATCTGTTCTCTTGCCGCTTGAACTTTCTTCTGTAAAAAATGAATCTTTGATTCCATTGATAGAAGAAATCGCTGTGTTGACTGAATTTCATTCACAAACATTTTTGAATGAAACTGACTGTCAGCATGGTTTTCAATTTCTTCTTTTCGTTTCAGCAAGCTGTAAAGTTCATGTGCAGCCTCTTCAAACTTTTGTACCGAAAGCCGAAATTCTGATTCATATGCCTCTTTTTCTTTTTCCTTTAAACCTAAAACTTTTTCTAGTTTAAATTGAAACCCCATTATGTTTCATCTCCCCACTCTGCTAAAAGACGACTCACAGAGTCATCAAATGTGGAATCTTCATGAACATGCTGCTTTAAAAAAGAAATGATGCTTGGAAATGCATGGATAGCTTGATCGACAGCTTTTGAAGAACCTCTTTTATAAGCGCCTATGTTAATGAGATCTTCTGATTCATAATAGGAGGAAAGCAGTTCTCTCACTTTGTCAGCAGCTGCACGCTGGGTTTCTGGAACGATATCATTCATCACCCTGCTGATGCTCTTGAGGACATTGACTGCAGGAAACTGTCCTTTATTAGCAAGTGAACGGTCAAGTACAAAATGTCCGTCCAGAATGCCTCGCACCGCATCTGCAATCGGTTCATTCATGTCATCTCCATCAACGAGCACTGTATAAAATGCGGTGATCGTACCTTTGCTGCTCGTTCCGGAACGCTCCAAAAGCTTTGGAAGTTTCGCAAACACGCTTGGTGTATATCCCTTTGTTGTCGGAGGCTCTCCTGCAGCAAGCCCGATCTCTCGCTGCGCCATTGCTACCCTTGTAACAGAGTCCATCATGAGCATCACGTTTTTTCCCATGTCGCGAAAATATTCGGCAATTGCTGTCGCAGTCTCTGCTCCTTTTATTCTCATCAAGGCGGGCTGATCTGAAGTAGCTGCGATGACAATTGATCGTTTTAAACCTTCTTCTCCAAGGTCTCTTTCAATAAAATCCATCACTTCTCGTCCTCGTTCTCCAATCAAAGCGATAACATTTAAGTCTGCAGTTGAATTTCTGGCAACCATGCCAAGCATCGTACTTTTTCCAACGCCGCTTCCTGCAAAGATGCCTACCCTTTGGCCTTTTCCTACTGTAAGCAGGCTGTCAATCGACCTTATGCCGAGTGAGATGGGTTCTTTTATCCTCGGACGGTCCATAGGATTGGGCGGTTCATTTTCTGCGGAAATACTGTTTAGTCCTCTCGGCAGCTCCGACTTGTCAAGAGGATTCCCTATCCCGTCAAGCACACTCCCTATGAGTTCTTGGCCAGCTTTTATCTGCAGCGGTTTTCTTGTGGCTTCAACCAAACTCCCTGCAGCAATATTTCTTACTTCTGTATACGGCATGAGGAGAAGGTTCTCTTCATAAAAGCCTACCACCTCTGCTTTAATCACATTGCCTGTGTCGCCTGTGTGGATATAGCATAAGTCGCCGACTGATGCGTTCGGGCCTCTTGATTCAATTAGAAGTCCTGCCGCCTTTACTACTTTTCCGTATCGTTTGTATGAGTCAATTGTGCTGATACCTTGAATTAAATCAGCGGCTTTCACTCGAAGCACCCTCCAGTCGCTCAAGCAGGATGGTTTTTATTTCAGAAAGCTGGCTGTCGAGAGTGGCATCTACTTTTCCGAAATGAGACTCAATGACACAGCCAAACTCTTTCAAGCTGCTGTCAGGGAAAACATAAAGTGCTGAGGTTCCAAGGAGCATATTTTTCATTTCATCGCGATAAGTCATTGTCGTTTCATACCAGTCAGGATGAACATAAAGCTTTACTTCTCCTGTCTCACGGACTTCTCTTATGAGCTGTTTCACAGTCGAAACCCACACAGCCTCATCTTCTTTTAAAGCTATTCCTGTAACTTTCCCAGCAACGGCTGTTGCCATTTCAATGATGACACCTTCTGCGCTTTCAAGATGCTTGTTGTATGCATCTTGAGATAAAGAAACAATTTTTTCTGCCTCTTGAATCCTTACTTTCCATTGCTCTAATCCTGAAGCTAATCCTTCTTTAAAGCCTTTCTCATAGCCTTCACTTTTGGAAGCTTCTGTTTCCGCTGCCATCTTTAAACGGAGCTCACTTTCTAGCTGTGCTAGCATTTCCTTGTGATTCTCGTATTCTTGGAGCATTGATTTCTTTAATTTTTCCGCTTCTTCATATGCTGCTCTTCTTACTTGTTCTGCTTCTGCCCTGTTTCTTTGCAGCAATTCATCGGCAGTCAGTTCTATTACATCCAATTCCTGGTCAAGGTCAATAGGCTTGATGCCGATGATGACGTTGTTATTAGATAAACAGTTATCAGAAACAAATGATTGTTTAATGATGTTAGACAATCACATCATCTCCTCCGCCTCTTGCGATAACAATTTCTCCGGCTTCTTCAAGTTTTCTTATAGAAGAAACGATACGGGATTGTGCTTCTTCCACATCTCGAAGCCTGACAGGACCCATAAATTCCATTTCTTCTTTAAAGTTTTCCGCCATCCGCTTAGACATGTTTTGATAAAGCACTTCTTTAACCTCTTCGCTTGATGCTCGAAGTGATAACAAAAGATCCTCGTTTTGAACTTCTCTTATAACTCGCTGAATTGCACGATTATCAAGTGTGACGATGTCTTCAAATACAAACATGCGCTTCTTAATTTCTTCTGCAAGCTCTGGATCCTGTTTTTCAAGCGCATCAAGAATTGTCCGTTCTGTCGTCCGGTCAACACCGTTCAGCACCTCGACTACCGCTTCGACTCCGCCTGCTTGCGTAAGATCATGCGTTACGGTAGCAGACAGCTTTCTTTCAAGTATCTGCTCTACTTCTGCTATCACCTCAGGTGAGGTACTATCCATAAGAGCAATTCGTTTTGCCACATCAGCCTGCATCTCCTGAGGGAGTTCGGACAAAATCTGCCCAGCCTGAGCTGAGTCAAGGTATGACAGTATTAGCGAAATTGTCTGAGGATGCTCGTTTTGTATAAAGTTCAATATTTGGCCAGGGTCTGCTTTTCTGGCAAAATCAAACGGCCTGACTTGCAGTGTCGAGGTCAGCTTATTAATAATCTGCATCGCCTCATCTTTGCCCATCGCCTTTTCAAGCACCGATTTTGCATAGCTGATGCCGCCCTGGGTAATATAGTCCTGAGCAAGTGCAAGCTGGTGAAATTGCCCGATCACTTCTTCTTTTAATGAAGAATCTACTTTTCTTATTTGCGAAATCTGCAGTGTCAGCCTTTCGATCTCTTCCTCACTTAAATGTTTATACACTTGAGCGGCAGCATCTGGCCCGAGAGAGATTACGAGGATTGCAGCTTTTTCCTTGCCAGACATTTCTTTTTCTATCTTTGTCATTTACATGCTGCCTCCTAATCTTCTGAAAGCCACGTTCGCAACAGCTTCGCAAATTCATCTGGCTTTTCACGGGCCATTCTATCAAGCTGTTCCTTGCGTACTGTGCTTTCTGATTCAAACTCGCTGTTCACATCCGGTACTGAGAAACTTTCAATTGGGATATCTTGTCCAAGTTCATAAACGGTTTGTTTATCTTTCGTTTTCTTCCTTAAGGCAAAAATTAAGAATAATATAACAAGAAGAAGTATACCGCCAGTGATATAAACCCAAAGTGGAACTCCTTCCTTGCTTCCTCCCGCTGCTTCAGCTTTGCCTTTGAACGGCTGTGCAGATACGAACACCTTCTGCTCAATCTGTTCATCAGTTAAAGGATTTTCTGCATCTTTTGAGATCGTTGTCCTTACAATTGTTGCTAAAATTTGCTGGATATCATCCAGCCGCTCAGCAGGGAGTGAATCTGGCTTTTTCGGGTTAGGAGGTTCAACCATTGCTTGAATCCCGATATCTCTGATTTCATATGGGCTTTCCACAATTTCTTTTCTTATCTTGTTAACTTCGTTGTTAATGCGTTCTTCTACTTTTTCGTAATCACCATTTGAATTGCCTGAGGCGCCTGGATAATTAGGCACTTCCTCATCTCCGGTACCTGCTGTGCCGCCTGCCTGCGCACCTTCACCGGAAAACGTTTCCTTAATCCGTTCTACACTCACTTCAATGCCTTCCATTTTTTCCGGATCAACTGGCTCTACTAGATTTTCTTCTCTTTTTTCTTTCGTAAAATCGATATCTGCCGTAACAGTCGTCACTACTTTGTCATGACCTACAATAGTACCGAGCATTTGCTGGACGCGCCGTTGGATGTCCCGTTCAATGTCCATCTTTATTTTTCGTTGTTCATCATAGGCCGACATCGTATTGTCACTGCCGGATGGACTGTCAAGATCGTAATAATTTGAGTATTGATCAGTTATGACGATATTCTCTACCGGCAAGTTCGGCACACTTTTTGAAACTAAGTTATACAGTGCGTTGACATGCTGCTTCTCGAGCCTTGCACCAGGAGCAAGTGTCAGTACAACAGATGCTGAAGCGGGCTGTTCTTCATCCGAAACGAATACACCGGGTTCAGGCATTGTAATCATTACGGCAGCATCATCAACGCCATTTATACTTTTAATCAAGCTGCTTATTTCTGTCTGAGTTGCCTCACGCTCGAGAATACTGAATTCTTTATCTGTAATCCCAAAGCCTGATTTTTCTCCAAAATAGGAAAAGTCAATGTTGCCGCTTTTTGGAATACCTTCAGCAGCAAGTTCAACTTTTAAAGAATCTGCCTTTTCTGCCGGTACAAGGATGGTATTTCCGCCATCGGCTAGTTCAGATGTGATGCCTTTGCTGTTTAAGGTTTCTTGAACCTGCCCGGCTTCCTGCGGGGAAAGATTCGAATACAAAGGAACAAGCTCAGGCTTTGACAGGAAGATGGCTAAGTACACGATAATCACGATTGCTGCAAGAGCACCGCCTGCCACCAGTCCTTTTTGTAGATTAGTAAGGCTGTTAAAATAGCCTTTCGTTCTGCTTGTGAACACTCTCCACTTTTCGTTCATTTTTTCCCCCAATAGATGCCGCAAAAAAAATTTACTCTTTAACCCCCATAATCGAGGCAAAGGATCGAATAATTTTAGTAATCTTTAAATTTGCATCCTCATCATTTCTTGATAAGCTTCAACCGCCTTATTTCTGATTTCAACTGCGGTCTGAAGAGTGATGCTTGCCTTTTCAGCAGCTATCATAACCTGATGAAGATTGTCGGTTTTACCCGTCATAAGCGCTTCTGTAGCTTTGTTGGACTGGATCTGGGCATCGTTAACAGTATTTATTGCTTCATAAAGCGCTTCCTTAAATGATTGCTGTGCCTCGTTAGGCGTTATGCTGCGGGGGCTTGCCGCTGCAGACTGCAATGATTGAACCGATTGAATCATTTAGAACTCTCCTATCTGCCGATCTCAAGGGCCTTTAAATACATGCCTTTTGCTGCATTCAATGCAGTTACATTCGCTTCGTAGGAACGAGTTGCTCCCATCAGGTCCACCATCTCTTTAAGCGGGTCCACATTTGGGTATGCCACAAATCCCTGTTCATCTGCATCTGGGTGTCCCGGCTGGTAAACCATTTTAAATTCGCTTTGTTCCTCAATAATCGCTCTAGCTTTTACCCCAAAGCTATTTTTCTCTTCTTTCAGTGCATTCTGAAAAGATGATGCAAACGAATGTCTTCCCTCTTCAAGCACTACCATTTTCCGTCTATAAGGCTGCCATTTTCCGTCTATGTATTCTCCCCTGGTTGTATCTGCATTCGCCATATTCGAAGAGGCAACATCCATTCTGAGCCGTTGTGCCGTCAGTCCAGATGCTGAATGGTTGATCGCATTAAAAATACCCATAGTTACTTCCCGCCTTTAACTACCATTTTCAGCGAATTGAACTTACCGTTTATTCTCTGAACTAGAGTTTGATAGTAGAGCTGGTTTTTCGCCATTTCTGACATTTCAAGATCCATGTCCACGTTGTTCCCGTTATGGTTCATGTCTCCACCCCTGCGCTCTGCTGTTATTACTCGGCTATTACGGTTTCCTGTAAATTCAAAATGTCTTGAGTCCGATTTGTTAGCGGACAATTGTGTTTCCAGTTCACTAGCAAATGTTACAGATTTGGCTTTGTAATGCGGTGTGTCAGCATTCGCTATGTTTTCGTTGATTATTCTCTGTTTTGCAGCAGAGCCATTTAAAGCGTTTTCCAGATTTTTTATAATAGGGCTAGAAAACAATAAGACCATCCCCTCTTTTTTACTATAAATCATTAAAAATCTTCCAAAACTTTCTTACAATTCATATATTACGTGATATATCCAAAAAGTGTCTATGATTATTTTGCACAAATCGACTTAATTCGATATAAAGACCTATTTATCAATAGTACTTTGTTCCCGGTGTTTCTCATAGTAAATTAGTGCTTGCTTCAGCACTGCAAAGTAAATGCTCATAAAAAAAAGCCCTCCTCAATGGAGAGCTTCTTATTTATGATGTTTTAAGCTTTTCAAGTTCTAGTAAAAACTTGTCGTTTAATACTTTAATATATGTCCCCTTCATGCCGAGGGAGCGTGACTCAATGACTCCAGCACTTTCCAGCTTGCGAAGAGCGTTAACGATCACAGAACGGGTGATACCGACACGGTCAGCAATTTTACTTGCTACAAGGAGCCCTTCATTGCCTTCAAGCTCTTCAAAAATATGCTCGATCGCTTCAAGCTCGCTGTATGAAAGTGAGCTGATCGCCATCTGTACAATCGCTTTATTACGCGCTTCCTCTTCAATCTCCTCTGCCTTCTCGCGCAGAATTTCCATACCTACAACCGTAGCACCGTACTCTGCAAGGAGTAGATCATCATCATTAAAAGAGTTTGTAAGTCTTGAAAGGATTAAAGTACCAAGCCTTTCTCCTCCGCCGACGATAGGCACGATCGTTGTAAGTCCCGAAGTGAAAAGATCTTTGTTTTCAACCGGAAACGCTGTATATTCACTGTTAATGTCCAGGTTGGAAGATGTTTCTTTAATATTGAAGAGATTCTGTGTATAATCTGTCGGAAATTGTCTTTCCTCCAGCATTCTCTTCATGCGGTCATTAGCGATTTCTTGTTTAAGAGCAATCCCGAGCAGCTTTCCGCGGCGGCTTACCACAAAGATATTCGCTTCAATAACATCGCGCAGCGTTTCCGCCATTTCTTTAAAATTCACTTGCTTTCCGCCAGACTGCTGTAGCATGGCGTTAATCGTTCTTGCCTTTTCTAATAAGTTCATTCCATTTCCTCCTACATGAATCCTATAAAATATATTGGCTCAAATCTTTATTTTTTGCAATGCTCGCCAATTTTTCGTCAACATATTCTGGTGTGATGACAATGTGCTCCAAGCTGATATCCGGTGCCTCAAAAGAGAGATCTTCTAAAAGCCTTTCGAGGATCGTATGCAGCCTGCGGGCACCGATATTATCAGTATCCCTGTTCACATCAGCAGCAATATTTGCAATTCTAGCAATAGCTTCGTCAGAAAATTCTACATTTATACCTTCTGTTGATAATAGCGCCGTATATTGTTTCACGATGGCGTTATCCGGCTCAACCAATATTCTGACAAAATCTTCTACAGTCAGGCTTTTCAATTCAACTCTGATCGGGAAACGTCCCTGAAGCTCAGGTATCAGATCAGACGGTTTTGCCATATGGAACGCTCCGGCAGAAATAAACAATATATGATCGGTTTTGACCGAACCGTACTTTGTCATGACTGTCGACCCTTCGACGATAGGAAGGATATCCCTCTGGACTCCTTCTCTTGATACATCCGCAGAGTTCTGGTTCTTGCCTGCTATTTTATCAATTTCATCTATAAAGATAATACCCGATTGTTCCGCTTTGTACACGGCTTCGCTCGTAACATCGTCCATATCGATGAGCTTGGCAGCTTCATCCTGTGTCAGAACCTTCCTCGCTTCTCTGACAGTCAGTTTCCGCTTCTTCTTTTTCTTAGGCATCAGACCGCCGAGCATATCCTGCATGTTAAGACCCACTTGGTCAAGCCCTGTCCCCTGAAACATATCCATCATACTGTTTCCCTGCTCTTCAACCTCAACAGTTACCAGATTGTCTTCGAGCTCTCCAAGAGCAAGTTTATGGGCTGTCTGCCTTCTTTTCTGAGCAAGCGATGCATCTTCTTCATTTTGTGTATTGCTTTGCTGATTCTGATTCGCAGCTCCCCCAAAGAACATTTCAAGAGGGTTTTTCATCACATTTTCTTTCTTTTTTCCAGGAACGAGCAGTTCAACAAGCCTTTTATTCGCGTTTTCTTCAGCAGAGTCTTTAACCTCGTGCATCTTAATCTCTTTTACGAGTCTTATAGACGTCTCAACAAGATCGCGGACCATCGATTCTACGTCACGCCCTACATAGCCCACTTCAGTAAACTTAGTCGCTTCCACTTTAATGAAGGGAGCTTGAACAAGCTTGGCGAGTCTTCGCGCAATTTCCGTTTTCCCGACACCAGTCGGCCCGATCATGAGAATGTTTTTCGGCGAGATCTCATCACGGAGCTTTTCATCTAGCTTGCTTCTTCTATATCTGTTCCGCAATGCGACTGCCACCGCTTTTTTAGCATTGTTCTGGCCTATGATATATTGATCAAGCTTTTCTACAATCTGCCTAGGAGTTAAATGATGATGTTGATCCATTCTTCCACGCTCCCCGTATGAAATTAAAGCTCTTCAAGCACAATGTTCGTGTTCGTGTATACACAAATTTCTCCTGCCGTTTCAAGTGAGGCTAATGCGATTTCTTTGGCGGAAAGGGCAGGTGCTTTTCTCTTAAGTGCCCTTCCGGCTGCAAGAGCATAATTGCCGCCAGAGCCGATCGCCAATATTCCGTCATCCGGTTCGATCACCTCTCCAGTACCTGAAATAAGAAGCAGGTGATCTTTGTTCATAACGATCAGCATGGCTTCTAGTTTCCGGAGCACCTGATCTGTCCTCCATGCTTTAGCAAGCTCAACGCTCGCTCTTTGAAGATTCCCTGAATACTCCTCGAGCTTTGATTCAAATTTTTCATAAAGCGTGAAGGCATCGGCGACGGACCCTGCAAAGCCAGCAAGAACCTTTCCGTTGTAAAGCTTTCTTACTTTTTTCGCCGAATGCTTCATGACTACCGAATTGCCGAATGTGACCTGACCGTCTCCTGTCATCGCACACTCGCCATTATGGCGGATCGCAAATATCGTTGTCGCATGAAATGTTGTCATATGAAAATCCCTCCTGTACGATCTTTATGCACGAGGATGCGCATTATTATAGATCTTTTTCAGATGATCCTTTGTCACATGCGTGTATACCTGTGTCGAGGAAAGATGAGCATGACCGAGCAGCTCCTGAACAGCCCTTAAGTCGGCTCCTTCATTCAGCATATGAGTGGCGAATGTGTGGCGGAGCACGTGCGGGCTTATATGTACGTTAAGCGATGACTGCTCGATGATGCTGTTCAATATATTTCTTACGCTCCGCGCAGACAAAGGTTCCCCCCGGTAGTTCAAAAAAAGTGAATCGAACCGTTTTTCTGATTTTTTTGCCAACTCATTCCGGCCGCCTTCTATATAACGAGTAATCGCAGAAAGAGCGAATGAACCTAGCGGAACAAAACGTTCTTTTCTCCCTTTTCCCTTAATCAAGACGGACTCTACAAAAAAATCAATATCCTTTATCAATATCGAGCAGCACTCCGCAACACGTATTCCCGTTCCATACAGCAATTCAAGAATCGCTTGATTTCTCTGACCGAGCGGATCATCCAGCCGGCAAACGGAAAAAAGCTGCTTCATTTCTTCCTCATACAAAAAATGAGGCAGCTGCCGCCCTTTTTTGGGAAGAGACGCCATCGCAAAAGGATTATGGGAAAGCATTCCTTCACGGTTTAAGAATTTAAAAAAGCTTCGCAAAGAAGAGATTTTGCGCGCTACCGTGTTTCTGCTGTATGAAGACTCATGAAGAACAACAAGATAATGTCTCACCAAAACATAAGAAACAGCGGCAAAATCACTGATTGCCTGCTGTTTCATGAATGCTGCAAAATGCATAATATCTTTCTCATAATGTTCAATCGTTAATGGCGAACAGTTTTTCTCAATCGATAGATATTCCATAAACATTCCGATGTTATCACGAAGATTTGACATCTCAAACACCTCACAAAGCCCCTAAATCTTAACACAGAATAGGGGCTTTATCAATGAATTATTATATTTTTTTTATAAAATTCTGAATTGTTTCCAGCGCTCTGGCAGCAAACGCTTCGTATCGTTCTTTTTTATTGCGGATCTTTTTCTCCAGTGGAGGGAAAAGTCCGAAATTAGCGTTCATCGGCTGGAAGTTGTCCGGACTTGCTGTTGTAATGTAGTAGGCCATGCTTCCAATGGCTGTTTCTTTCGGAAATGAAACCGGTTCTTCACCCAGCACAAGCCGTGCTGCATTAATACCGGCGATGAGGCCTGATGCTGCGCTTTCTACATATCCTTCTACCCCAGTCATCTGGCCGGCAAAGAATAAGTCATCGCGTGATTTCAGCTGGTACGTATCTTTCATTAGCTTAGGCGAGTTCAGGAACGTATTTCTGTGCATGACGCCGTAACGGACGATTTCTGCGTTCTCAAGCCCTGGTATCAGCTGGAGCACTTCCTTTTGCGGACCCCATTTCATATGTGTCTGAAACCCGACAAGATTATACAAAGTTCCAGCACTGTTATCCTGTCTCAGCTGTACTACCGCATAAGGCTGTTTGCCTGTTCGAGGATCTTCCAATCCGACTGGCTTCATCGGTCCAAACAGAAGGGTTTTCTTCCCGCGTTTTGCCATGACTTCGACCGGCATGCAGCCTTCAAAGAAAATTTCTTTCTCAAACTCTTTGAGAGGAACAGTTTCAGCTTCGATCAAGGCTTCGTAAAAACGGTCAAATTCTTCTTCTGTCATCGGACAGTTCAAGTATGCCGCTTCTCCCTTGTCGTACCGAGACTTCAAATATACTTTTTCTTTATCGATGCTGTCTACTTCGATAATTGGTGCTGCAGCATCATAGAAATAAAAGTATTCTTCACCTGTAAGCTGTTTGAGTTTTTCAGATAGTGACGGGCTTGTCAGAGGACCTGTTGCGATAATTGTCGGTCCTTCCGGGATATCAGAAACTTCATCATGGATGACAGTTACATTTGGATGATTCTTCACCCGCTCTGTTACAAGTCCCGCAAATTCATGACGGTCAACTGCGAGGGCTCCGCCTGCAGGAACAGCACAATCATCTGCTGAAGAAATGATGACAGAGTCCAGTTTCCTCATCTCTTCTTTTAAAACACCGACAGCATTCGTCAATGTATTGGCTCTTAATGAATTGGAGCATACGAGCTCCGCGAACTTATCAGTATGGTGCGCCGGTGTCTGCCTGACTGGTCTCATCTCGTAAAGACGGACTTGAATGCCGCGTTTGGCGAGCTGCCATGCAGCTTCGCTTCCCGCAAGCCCTGCACCGACTACATTAACATGCTGGTTTGTCATGAAGCATTTCTCCTTACTTTCCTTGCTCTTCGGAATAGTCGCACTTTACACATTGTACAGCTTTTCCTTTTTTCAGCTTTTTTTCCACTAGCATACTATCGCATTTTGGACACTTTCTTGCAAGAGGTTTATCCCAAGAAACGAATTCACATTCAGGATATGTGTTGCATCCGTAGAAAATCCGTTTTTTCTTGCTTTTTCTTTCCACGATAGTTCCCTTTTGGCATTCTGGACATGGAACACCTGTATCTTTAACGATTGCTTTAGTATTTCTGCAGTCAGGAAAATTCGAACAAGCCATAAATTTCCCGTATCGGCCCATTTTAAAGACCATCTCGCTGCCGCATTTTTCACAGTCTTCTCCGGCTGGCTCATCTTTGATTTCAACCTTCTGCATTTCCTCTTCTGCAATTTTCAGCTTCTTTTCAAAGCCTTGATAAAATGAATCGATGATTCCAATCCAATTTTCTTTTCCTTCTTCCACTTCATCGAGTTCACTTTCCATTTTAGCTGTAAATTCAACGTTAAAAACTTCAGGGAAGAATTCAAGTGTCATCTGAAGGACGAGTTCACCCATTTCTGTAGGTACAAACTTTTTGTCGTCCAGTGCAACGTACCCGCGTTTCTGGATTGTATCAAGAGTCGGTGCATACGTGGAAGGACGTCCTATTCCTAGTTCTTCCATCGTCCTGACGAGACGGGCTTCTGAATATCTCGGCGGCGGCTGTGTGAAATGCTGTGTCGGCTCGAGATTTTTTTTCTCAGCAGTGTTACCTTCTTTAAGGTCTGGGAGAAGACGGTCTTTTTCTTCCTTGCCGTCGTCATTGCCTTCTACATATACTTTCATGAAACCTTGAAATTTCACAGCAGAACCATTCGCTCTAAACGTTACACCGTTGTTTTCAAGATCCACAGTCATTGTGTCCAGTATGGCTGATGCCATCTGACTTGCAACAAAACGCTCCCAGATTAAGCGGTATAGCCTCAGCTGATCACGCGAGAGATATTCTTTCAGCTTGGATGGCTGGTACATGACAGATGTAGGACGGATTGCTTCATGGGCATCCTGTGCATTTTTACCCGCTTTCTTCTCTGCTCTTGTGCTGTCTGTGTATTCTTTTCCGTACTCCTTAGTAATGAACTCTCGAGCTTCATCTTTTGCTGTATCAGATATACGTGTAGAGTCTGTTCTCATATATGTGATGAGTCCGACAGTTCCTTCTTTCCCTAAATCAATTCCTTCATAGAGCTGCTGCGCGATCATCATCGTTTTTTTGGCACGGAAGTTCAGCTTTCTAGCTGCTTCCTGCTGCAGAGATGATGTGATGAAAGGAGGAGAAGGATTACGTTTTCTTTCTTTTTTCTGTACAGATTGTATATGAAACTTTTTCCCGCTTATTTTGCCAAGCACTTCATTGACTTCTTTTTCGTTTGAAAGGTCGGCTTTTTTTCCGTTCAAGCCATAAAATTGCGCCTCGAACTCTTTTTTCTCAGAAGAGAAAACACCTTTTATCTTCCAGTATTCCTCTGGCTTAAACGCTTCAATCTCCCGTTCACGTTCAACGATCAGTCTGACTGCCACTGTCTGGACACGTCCAGCACTTAAGCCTTTTTTGATTTTCTTCCATAATAAAGGACTGACTTTATATCCAACGAGCCTGTCCAGCACTCGCCTTGCCTGCTGGGCGTCTACAAGGTCCATGTTGATCTTACGCGGGCGCTTGAATGAATCCTTGATTGCATTTTTAGTAATCTCGTTAAAAACAACACGGCATTCTGAATCAATCTCTACATCTAGACTATGGGCGAGATGCCATGCGATTGCTTCTCCTTCGCGATCCGGGTCAGCTGCAAGATAGATTTTGTCCGCTTTTTTGGCGGCAGTCTTCAATTCTTTTAAAACAGGACCTTTTCCCCGGATGGTTATATATTTCGGTTCATAGTTTTCTTCAACGTCAACGCCTATCTGGCTCCGCGGCAGGTCACGGACATGTCCCATAGAGGCTTTTACTTCATATTTGCTCCCCAAATACTTCTTTATCGTTTTTGCTTTTGCGGGAGATTCAACGATTACTAGGTATTTTTCCATATTTCCAGGATATCCCCCTTTAAGGGTTTAATAAAATCTTCCCTATTATTAAATAATGTATCCTCATTTGTCAAACGCTTTAAGAAAACGCTTCACTGAATGCCTTAGGATATTCTGCTACAATGTCGGTAAAATCCGCCACTAATTTCGCACCATTTTGAATTAGAGTATTCGTGCCTGAACAGCTTGGTTCAAGTATGGAACCAGGAACAGCGAATACTTCTCTTCCTTGCTCGAGTGCCTGATCTGCTGTTATAAGAGAACCGCTTTTTTGTTGTGCCTCAATGATGAGAGTTCCCGGACTCAATCCGCTGATGATCCGGTTCCGCATCGGAAACTGCCACTTTTTTGGCCTATTATGATAAGCGAACTCAGAGAGCAAAATCCCCTTTTTGACTATCTGGTCAGCTAAAAACTTATTACTGTCAGGATAAACCATGCCAAGTCCATGACCTAGCACAGCTATTGTCGGCTGCTTCTCACTTAATGACAATCGATGAACTGCGGTATCTATTCCGGAAGCCAGCCCGCTCACAGTTGTCCAGCCTTGTCTGATGAGCGGCAGGAGAAGATGAGATGTACTTTTAATCCCGTACGGTGTCGGTTTTCTCGTTCCAACCACACTTATGCATGTTCTGGAAAAATATTCAACATCCCCTTTGGCATATATTACCCATGGCGGATCAAAAATACTCTTAAGCATAACAGGGTAATCCGGATCTCCGGCCGCAATGAACGTGATGTTCGCATTATTATATGTATCAAACAGCTTTTTAAAGGAAGAAGATGCAAGATGTCGGCTGAGCTTTTCAGCGGCTGCTTCGCTAAGCTGAAAAAAGTTAGACAGTTCACGGCTTTTCATTTTAAAAATTTGCGCCAAAGTTGGGTCTGCCTTTAACATTTGATAAATGCGCTTCCATCCTATGCCTTCACACTGATGAAGTATGAATAATCTTTCACGGTCCATCACCAGCTTCCTCCTTTAAAAAAGCTTAAATAAGAGCAAAAGCTCCCATCTAGGGAGCTTTTGCCAAATCATGCAAAAGCATCAGAAATTCCTTATGCCTGATTATGCCTTTGCTTTATGTGTTGTGCAGCGGTCGAGCATGTCATGTTCTTTAAGGACTGAAATAAGTGTTTCGCCCATCACTGATGGTGTCTCAGCCACTTTAATGCCGCATGCTTCCATTGTTTTGATCTTTTCAGCTGCTGTGCCCTTGCCGCCGGAAATGATGGCTCCTGCATGGCCCATACGCTTTCCTGGAGGCGCAGTTTTTCCGCCGATGAAGCCGACAACAGGCTTCTTCATGTTCGCTTTTACCCATTCAGCCGCTTCTTCTTCTGCAGTTCCGCCGATCTCGCCGATCATGATTACAGCATAAGTGTCATCATCTTCGTTAAACGCTTTTAGAACATCGATAAAATCTGTTCCGTTTACCGGATCTCCACCGATCCCTACTGCAGTCGACTGGCCGATGCCATTTTGAGAAAGCTGGTGAACAGCTTCATACGTTAATGTACCGGAGCGTGAAACAACACCTACGTGGCCTTTCATGTGGATATATCCAGGCATGATGCCGATCTTGCATTCTTCCGGCGTGATAACACCCGGGCAGTTCGGTCCAACTAGACGTGTTTTCTTTCCTTCCATATAACGCTTTACTTTTACCATGTCCATGACAGGAATACCTTCTGTAATACAGATGGCAAGGTCAAGTCCAGCATCAACAGCTTCAACGATCGCTTCTGCAGCAAATGCAGGCGGCACATAAATAACCGATGCGTTCGCACCAGTCGCTTTTACTGCTTCTTCGACTGTATTAAAAACAGGAACGCCTTCTACCTCAGTTCCGCCTTTGCCAGGTGTTACTCCACCAACGATCTGAGTTCCGTATTCAATCATCTGCTTCGCGTGGAATAGTCCAACTGCGCCAGTGATACCTTGAACGATAACTTTTGTATCTTTATTGATAAAAATACTCATGCTCTATGCTCCACCCTTCTCGTATTCTTTGTTTGCTGCTTTACTTTACTAATGCGACGATCTTTTCTGCTCCGTCAGCCATAGAATCGGCAGCTGTAATGTTTAACCCGGATTCCTTAAGAATCTTCTTGCCTAGCTCAACGTTCGTTCCTTCTAGACGCACGACAAGCGGAAGCTCAAGACCAACCTGTTTAGTCGCCTCAACAACACCGTTCGCGATAACATCACACTTCATGATGCCTCCGAAAATGTTAACGAAAATACCTTTTACGTTTTTATCAGACAAGATAATCTTGAATGCTTCTGTTACCTTCTCTGTTGTAGCACCGCCTCCAACGTCAAGGAAGTTGGCAGGATCGCCGCTGTAATGCTTGATGATGTCCATCGTAGCCATAGCAAGTCCTGCACCATTAACCATGCAGCCGATGTTTCCGTCTAACGCGATATACGTAAGATCATATTTAGAAGCTTCGATCTCTTTTGGATCTTCCTCTTCAAGGTCACGGTATTCCATAATATCCGGGTGACGATAAAGGGCATTTGAATCGAAGTTTAATTTTGCATCAAGTGCCATTACATTGCCGTCGCCTGTTACAACTAACGGGTTGATTTCAGCAATCGAGCAGTCTTTTTCAACAAAAGCAGTATATAGGCTGATCATAAACTTTGCTGCTTTGTTGACGAGTTCTTTAGGAATGTTAATATTGTAAGCTAAACGGCGTGCCTGGAAGCTCTGAAGACCGATAGCCGGATCAATGACTTCTTTGAAGATTTTTTCAGGAGTAGCTTCTGCTACCTCTTCAATCTCAGTTCCGCCTTCTTCAGATCCCATCATGACAACGCGCGAAGTCGCACGGTCTAGAACAAGCCCGATATAGTATTCTTTTTTAATATCGCAGCCTTCTTCGATAAGTAAGCGCTTAACTTCTTTGCCTTCTGGCCCTGTCTGGTGAGTTACAAGCACTTTACCTAGAATTTCGCTTGCGTATGTTTGCACTTCATCTAAGCTTTTTGCCACTTTAACGCCACCGGCTTTACCGCGGCCGCCTGCATGGATTTGGGCTTTAACGACAGACACTGCACTGCCGAGCTCTTTTGCGGCTTCTACAGCTTCTTCAACAGAAAACGCTACTTTTCCGTTTGGAACAGCCACACCATATTTTCTAAGAAGCTCTTTTCCTTGATATTCGTGGATATTCATATCTCTCTCCATCCTCCTGTCATGGTAAAAACTTAAACTACCGTTCTCATTGTATATAAACATGCCTGTACTGTCTAGCATTCTTCAGAAAATTGCAAGCGCATCCAAATTTGCAAACAAAAAAACAAGCGGCTTTTGTCTGCCGCTTGCCCTTTTACTTGTTCCATTTACTGAATTTCGAAAGCTTTTTCAGCAGATTCTTTCATTTCCCGCTATTTTCTCGTTCTTCCTTTATGATTTTAGGTGTGATCGCTTCTCTCTCAGCCGAGGATCTGAACATGCCGAATTCTTCAGCCATTTCTTCTTTGAACCTGTTTGCTGCCTGCTCCGCTCCTGCAACGTCAAGCTTGTTTTTAGGCATTTTTAATCACTCTCCTTTTAGAGTTAGGATGCCCAAAATCAATTCTTTAATGTTTTTTCTTTCGCTTCTTTATCAAGCTTATATATATAAGCAAAAACTTCGGCTACCGCCTCAAATAATTCTGGCGGAATCTGACTTGAGATATCCAGCTTGGAAAGCAGATGAACGAGGGAAGGGTCTTTTTGCACAGGAATATCATGCTCTTTAGCAATCGACATGATTTTTTCAGCTGCTGCACCGTTTCCTTTTGCGATCACTACAGGAGCCTCGTTCATGCCGTTTTTATATTTCATCGCTACTGCTTTTAACTTGTTGCGGTCATTGTTCATATTTTCACATCCAGAGTGCGGAGATGCTGATTTTTCTCAGACAACGTGCCTGCCTGCTGTGCCCCAGAATGCTGTTTAAACGATACACTGCTAAGCTGATAGCCCATTTCGGACATGTATGGTTTTAATTCTTCAGCAGCATGTTGAGCAAGAATCTCGATTCCTTGATAGCTGCTGAAGAACGTTATCGCCATCACTTTGTTCTGTACGTTAATGTCTACTCCAAGCTGCTTAAGTTCCTCGAGCTCAAGCCACAGCCAAATCCGGCAGAAATCTTTATCTAATATATTATTCTTGTTTTTTTTGCCTTCCCAAATGATGCTTAGGTGCTTGGCAAATGTACCTTCGGGAAGCGGTATCTGCATGTAAATCTGCTGTGAATGGTCAGCAGGAGCCGGCATGTTCAGCAGCTGCAGTCCTGTCACTTTGCTAATAAGATGTTCAGCCTGCATCTTGACTGCTGGAGGCGCCTCCTTGTCCTCGATGAGAGCGAGCAGGACCATTTTAAGCGAATCTGCCGGATCCCCTTTATCCGGGAGGGGCTTTAAAAGCTGATGTTCGTGATGAATTCCGCTTGTTTTAATAAATTGTTCAAACGTTTGCTTAAAAAATTCTTTTACGGCTTGAGTCAAGGCTGGTCCGTTTTTTTCCCCTGCAGAAAGCAAAAGATGTTTTTCAGCAGGGCGCTCCATCGAACTGCTGCTTTCCTTAACACCAGCAGCTGCTGTGAAGTTTTCAACTGGCTGTATAGAAGATGGAACGCGTGTTTTCATCTGCGGATTTTCTTGATTTTCTTCGCTTTGCTGCAAAAAAAGGTAATCTTTGAGTAAAGCTGCTGTTTTGGATGCGGCAGGAAAGCGTAAATCTGAGTTTTTTAATGTATCGAAAAGGACTTGCATATCATCTTGTATATGCGTGCCTTGCATGGCATTCTTCAGTCCCATAACAACAGCTTTAGATGGCTGCAGCTGAAGGTCTGAAAGCTTTTGAAGAACAGCTCTATCCAGTTTAGGTTCGCTGTTATCGGAATGCTTCATTAAAAGAGCTGAGGCAGTAACAAGGCCTTTCGTTAACGGCAACCCTTCTTCGTCCAAAAATGAGAGCGCCCTCAAATGTTCGCTTGTATTTTTCAGTTCCATTTTTTGCAGAAGTTTTGGCCAGTCTCTATCATGCGCCAGGCTGTCAGATGATTTCAGCACGGGCTGTTCGCCCGAACGAGCAGACACAACTTCAAACACGTATGTTTTTCCTTTTTCAAGGGCTGTTTCTAGCTTTGCAGTAAAAACACCGTTTTTCAGCTGAACTGCAGCTGTCCCATCAAGAAACAGATCGGTTATTTTCCCAGTCAGCAGCTGCCCTTCCCTAAATGTGATCATTCCTGAGAAAGACGATGAAAGTGACCTGTTTACAAGCAAATCATAAAGCTGAATCATATCAGCCACTCTCCTTATTTTACGAGCTGTATGCCTGCACCGGCGCAAAAGACTTTCTATGTTCTTCCGTCGGACCATACTCTTTTAGCCCTTGCAGATGCTCTGCTGTCCCATAGCCCATATTTTTAGCAAACCCGTACTGCGGATAGTCTTCATGCAATTTTTTCATGTATTGATCTCTTGTCACCTTCGCTACAATGGATGCTGCAGCGATAGATATGCTTTTCTCATCGCCTTTTATAATCTTTGTCTGTGCGATATTGATATCTATTGTCATAGCATCAATGAGTACATGGTGAGGGGTTACAGAGAGCCCTTCAACCGCTTCTACCATTGCTGCTTTTGAGGCTTGGTATATATTAATACGGTCAATTTCAGGCGGTGAGATCATAGAAACCGAGACACTAATTGCATTGTCCATGATCTGGCTATACAGCTTGTCCCGCATTTTTTCACTGACCTTCTTAGAATCGTTGATCCCTCTCGGCGCCCATCCTGCAGGAAGGATGACCGCAGCGGCGACTACAGGACCGGCAAGCGGACCTCTGCCTACTTCGTCGACGCCCGCAATAAGCTCCTCTCCGCGGCTGAGGCAACCTTTTTCAAACAAACTCATTTCATCCAGTCTTCTCAATTCTGCTTCTTCTTTTTTAATTCTTCTCTTAAAACGATCCAGCAGGCTCTGAACACCTGCGCGTTCATCACTTTCATACTGCTGAATCAGCAGCTTTGTTTCATCTATACCTGCAGTCTTCAATATTACTTCGATCGATTTGACGCTTTCAGTTTTCATATATGTACTCCATCATGGTTAATATTAATATCGGTTCTATGAATTTATTATAAAGCAAATAAAGACAACTTGGCCGGCGGTAACAGTAAAAAAGGCAAGCCATAAAAGAATGGCCCGCCTTTTTTATCCACATTTATTCTTCCGGCTTCTCAAACGTCAGGCGTCCTAGCTTCTCTGCTCTCAAATCACGCAGTATCAATTCCGCTGCCCTGTCAAAATCGATTTCTCCGCCTGAGACGAGGCAGCCTCTGCGCTTCCCGATCTCTGCGAACAAATCGACAGGCTCGTCAGGAAATTGTTCAATATTGTAGCGTTCCTTGAGTCTTGCAGGATATGTCTCTTTTAAATAAGAAAGCGTAAAAAGAATAACATCGCTGAAGTCGAACAGTGTTTCTTTAATCGCGCCTGTTACGGCCAGTTTTCTGCCGATCGTTTCGTCCTCAAACTTTGGCCACAATATTCCCGGTGTATCGAGCAATTCTAATGATTTTCCGCATTTGATCCATTGCTGTTTTTTTGTAACACCAGGCTTATCTCCTGTTACAGCAATGTTTTTACCCGCCATCCGGTTAATAAGAGTGGACTTTCCGACGTTTGGGATCCCGACGATCAGCGCTCTCACTGCCCGCGGCTGAACAATGCCCTTGGCCCTCATCTTGTCAAACTTCTCTTTTACAAGCTCTTTCGCCGCAGCCTCGATCTTTTCGACACCTTTTCCTGTTCTAGAATTTAAGGCAAGAGAAGGGATTCCTTTTTCTTTAAAATATTTTTCCCAGGATTTCGTGATTTCCGGATCGGCCATATCTGCTTTGTTGAGAAGCAGGAGCCTTGGCTTGTTTCCGATAATCTGGTCGATCATAGGATTCCTTGAAGCAAGAGGAATTCTTGCATCTACAAGTTCGAACACGACATCGATCATCTTTAGTTTTTCTGTAATTTCCCGGCGCGCCTTCGCCATATGGCCGGGGAACCATTGAATGGTCATGCATCCACCTTCTTTACTTTACAAAGCCGATATCTGAAAGAGGCCAAAATTGGAACGACGCTTTTCCGATGATGTCATCGATCTTGACTGTTCCGATATTTCGGCTGTCACTGCTGTTGCGGCGATTGTCACCAAGGACGAAAAGTTCCCCTTCCGGCACTTTCTTTTCAGCGGTTACTTCATACAGCGTGAAATCATACGTTAAGTTTCCGTCTTTTGTTTTCTCTTTATACGGCTTCAAATATTCTTCATTAACTTTCTTGTCGTTGACGTAAAGCACGTCATTTTTATATTTGATTCTGTCACCGGGAAGTCCGATTACGCGTTTTATATAATCTTTTTCCTCTGTGGCCTTGAAAACGACAATGTCAAAACGGTCAGGCTCTCCTATTACATAGCTTAATTTATTGACTACTAGACGGTCTTGATGATGAAGTGTCGGCATCATAGACTGGCCGTCAACAACGATAGGTGCAAATAGGAAGAAACGGATGATACCGGCAAGCAGCAGCGCAGCAGCCAAAGCTTTAATCCATTCCCAAGTCTCATTTTTCTTTCGTGTCATAACTTTTCCTCACTTACGCCAAGTATATGTATGATCTTTAATATGGAAAAAGGAGCTTGAAAAAGTCAAGCTCCTTTTTTGAAAAATTATTAACGAATTTCTTTAATACGAGCTGCTTTACCGCGAAGTGCACGTAGGTAGTATAGCTTCGCACGGCGAACTTTACCACGGCGGACAACTTCAAGGTTTGCGATCTTAGGTGAATGTAATGGGAACGCACGCTCCACACCAACACCGTAAGATACTTTACGAACAGTAAACGTTTCAGAGATTCCTGAACCGCGCTTCTTGATAACAACGCCCTCAAAAAGCTGGATACGCTCACGAGTTCCCTCGATTACTTTCACGTGTACACGAACTGTGTCACCTGAACGGAAAGCAGGAAGATCGTTCTTTAACTGTTCTTTCGCTAGATCTGCAATAAGCTGTTGCATAGTTATTGCCTCCTTTTCAACAGATGTTCATGCTAACATAAAAAAGCAGCGGAACACCGGAATAATGCAGCATAAGCCACAAAGAATATAATAGCATATTTATCTCATTGATGGCAAGAAAGCATTACGAATTTATTCGTCTTTCTTCCACTTCGATAGCCAATCTTTCTCTTTGTCAGACAGCTGCTTATCTGCCAGTAAATCCGGTCTTCTTTCATATGTTCTTTTAAGCGATTCTTTATTTCTCCATTCCTCAATTAAAGCGTGGTTTCCTGACTGCAGAACATCAGGCACTTTCAATCCCCTGAAATCAGCTGGCCTAGTATAATGCGGATGCTCAAGCATCCCTGTGGAAAACGAATCCTGCTTATGAGATTCTTCATTCCCTAGCACTTCAGGAAGGAGTCTAGTTACAGCGTCCACGACAACCATCGCACCGAGCTCCCCGCCAGTCAGGACATAGTCCCCTATCGAGATTTCATCTGTAGCAAGATGCTGACGGATTCTTTCATCATAGCCTTCATAATGGCCGCAAATAATAATCAGATGATCTTCTCGCGCAAGTTCCTCCGCTTTTTTTTGCGAGAATCGTTCTCCCTGCGGGCACATAAGCACGATGCGCGGCTTTTTTGCGCTCTCTCTTTTTTCGGATATTGCTGCTGCAGCATCAAATATCGGCTGTGGAGCAAGGACCATTCCCGCACCGCCGCCATAAGGGTAGTCATCCACCCTGCGGTGTTTGTTTTCTGCGTAATCGCGGAAATCTGTGACCGAAAACGAGACAGCGCCTTTTTCCTGTGCCTTTTTTAAGATGGAAGAATGAAGAACACCTGAAAACATTTCAGGGAACAGTGTCAAAATATCGAATTTCATTTTTACAGAAGGCCTTCCAGCAATGTGATGACGACTTTCTGTTCTTGAACATCGACCGATTTAACAACTGACGGAATATAAGGAATCAAAATGTCTTTTCCAAAGCCTTTCCGCTTCACAACCCACACATCATTTGCACCTGGTGACAGGATTTCTTTAATCTTGCCAAGTTCTTCCCCTTCATCAGTAAAAACACTGCAGCCGATTATTTGATGATAGAAGAATTCTCCTTCCTCAAGTTCTACTTCTTCACTTGCAGGAACCTTCAGCAGCAGGCCTTTAAATGGTTCAACATCATTGATGTTTGGATGCCCTTCAAATGTCAGAAGATCAAACTGCTTGTGCTTACGGTGCGCTGATATAGTCACTGGAGCCATATCGCCGTTTTCTTTTGCCACGAACAATGTCTTTCCTTTTTTATAGCGTTCCTCAGGAAAATCTGTTCTTGAAATAACGCGGACCTCGCCGCGGATGCCGTGCGTGTTGACGATTTTACCTACGTTCAGCCATTCTGTCATGTACTCACTCCGCCTTCTTTTTATTGATTGTTCTCTTAAGGTTTGTATTTATCGCCGCCGTATTCTTTCTTACATAAGAAAAAAGGGAGGAGGCAGGCCTCATCCCTTTTAAACGATTTCAAGCGAAATCCTTTTATTGTGATTTGTGCCTGCAGCATTCACTACAGTACGAATCGCTTTGGCAACACGCCCTTGCTTGCCGATCACTTTTCCCATATCGGATGCATGAACGGTAAGCTGATAGACAAGCTTGCTGCCTTCTTCTACTTCTCTGACGCTGACTTCTTCTGGATGATCAACTAGAGCTTTAACAATCGTTTCGATCAACTCTGTCATCACAGTTCTCCTCAGTCCAAATTATTTTTGGTTTTTTGCGTTGTGGAACTTTTCCATCAAACCAGCTTTAGAGAAAAGGTTGCGTACAGTGTCAGAAGGCTTAGCGCCGTTCTGCATCCACTGAAGAGCTTTCTCTTCGTTGATCTTTACTTCTGCTGGTACTGTTACTGGATTGTAGTATCCGATTTCTTCAATGAAACGTCCGTCACGAGGAGAACGAGAATCTGCTACTACTACACGATAGAAAGGAGCTTTATGAGCACCCATACGCTTTAAACGAATTTTAACTGCCATTTAAAAATACACCTCCGAAAATAGTTCACACAAAATAATATAATAGTATAAATTGACAGGTTTGTAAACCTGAAAATTCTGTTACATAAAAGGGAATTTCATACCGCCTTTTTTCTTCCCTTTCATCATGCCGGACATTTGTTTCATCATTTTCTTCATGTCCTCAAATTGTTTAAGCAGTCTGTTGACTTCTTGAATCGGACGGCCTGAGCCTTTCGCAATCCGTTTCTTGCGGCTTGCGTTGATCACTTCTGGCTGTTCACGCTCATACTTCGTCATCGACTGGATGATGGCCTCCACGTGGCTGATCTGCTTATCATCGATCTGCACGTTTTTCAGGCCTTTCATCTTATTGGCACCAGGGAGCATGCCAAGTATCTCATCAAGAGGGCCCATCTTCTTGACTTGGCCCATCTGCTCGAGAAAGTCATCGAAGGTAAAGCTCATGTCCCGCATTTTTTTCTGCAGTTCTTTTGCCTTCTCATCGTCGACTGTAACTTGAGCCTTTTCGATAAGAGTCAGTACATCACCCATGCCGAGTATACGGGAAGCCATACGGTCCGGATGGAACGGCTCAATTGCATCCATCTTTTCTCCAAGTCCGACAAACTTGATCGGAAGACCTGTTACGGCTTTAATGGAGAGCGCAGCTCCTCCTCGAGTATCGCCATCAAGCTTTGTCAGAATCACCCCAGTCAAGCCGAGCTGTTCGTTGAAGCTTTCAGCGACATTCACTGCATCCTGTCCAGTCATCGAATCCACAACAAGAAGAATTTCATCAGGCTTAACAGCTTCCTTAACCTGCTTCAATTCTCCCATAAGGTTCTCATCTATATGCAGACGTCCTGCAGTATCGATGAAAACATAATCGTTATGGTCTTCTTTAGCCTTTTGGACAGCCTGTTTGGCAATCTCGACCGGACTAATCTGGTCACCGAGTGAGAAAACCGGCATGTCCAGCTGCTTGCCGAGTGTCTCAAGCTGCTTAATAGCGGCTGGACGATAAATATCAGCAGCTGCCATGAGCGGTTTCTTATTCTGTTTCTTTCTTAAGTGGTTGGCAAGCTTTCCAGATGTGGTAGTCTTACCAGCACCTTGCAGCCCGACCATCATGACAACGGTTGGCGGACGGCTGCTCACGGCAATTTTGCTCTGCTCACCGCCTAGAAGCGCAGTAAGTTCCTCATTAACAACTTTTACAACCTGCTGGCCCGGCGTCAGGCTTTTTAGCACTTCCTGTCCTACCGCACGTTCCGAAACCTTCTTAATGAAGTCTTTTACCACTTTGAAATTAACGTCCGCTTCAAGTAAGGCGAGCCTCACTTCACGCATCATCACTTTAACATCCGCTTCTTCTACTTTCCCTTTTCCGCGGATTTTCTGCAATGTGCTTTGAAGACGGTCTGCTAATCCTTCAAAAGCCATATAATGAATCGCCCCCTATTCCATTTTGTCAAGGCGATCAATGATCGCGGAGATTTCTTCAGAGTTATCGCCGATCAGCTTCTTCAATTCCTTCAGCAGCTGGTCGCGTTCCTGAGACTTTGAGAAAAGTCCAAGCTTTTCTTCGTATTCCTCCAGCATCGCCTCTGTACGCTTTATATTATCATACACGGCCTGACGGCTGACCTCATACTGTTCCGCGATTTCCCCAAGCGAATAATCGTCCAGGTAATAAAGAAACATATAGTTCTTTTGCTTAGGCGTCAGCAATGATTGATAGAAGTCAAACAAATAGTTAATGCGCATTGTTTTATCAAGCATGCCGAGTCACCCCTTGTTAAGTGAAAAGCCTTTACGTATACAATATACTATCCGGTTTATCACATGTCAAGTTTTTTTCTTGTCGCAAAAACCAATCAACCATAACTGCCAATGAGCGACATCAATCCAAGAACAAAGCAGCATGAGAAGGATACTTTAAGCGCGCTTAGGAGAGCATTGAAGAAAAATTCTTTACTAACCAGTCTGGCGCTGGTGATCTGCGCTCTAGGTGCTGAGCCCGCGTGTGCCTGAAGCGGCAGCTTCTTCTCTGAATTCTGACAAAAAAAGCAGAAAAAAACAACCGAAAAAGCGGCTGCTTCTCGGTTGTTTTTGAATGAGTTAATTTTGTTCCTCGTCCTCATTGAACGAGAACAAGCCATAAACGAACTGGTCCGGATCAAACGGCTGCAGATCGTCAATTTTTTCACCGAGACCGACGAGTTTGACTGGAATGTCGAGCTCATGACGGATCGCGAGCACGATCCCCCCTTTAGCCGTTCCATCAAGTTTTGTAAGCACAAGACCGGTAACATCTGTTGACTGGCCGAAGGTTTTAGCCTGATTCATCGCGTTTTGACCAGTTGTCGCATCCACGACAAGAAGTACTTCGTGAGGTGCTCCTGGTACTTCACGCTGGATGACGCGCTTAACTTTCTCAAGCTCATTCATTAAATTAACTTTGTTTTGAAGACGGCCGGCTGTATCACATAATAAAACATCTACTCCGCGTGCTTTTGCTGCCTTAATGCTGTCATAGACGACAGCAGCCGGATCAGCACCTTCCTGATGCTTTATCACGTCTACATCAGCTCGCTGGCCCCACACTTCAAGCTGATCGATGGCTCCCGCCCTAAAAGTATCACCTGCTGCAAGCAGAACACTTTTTCCATCGTTTTTCAGCTGATGTGCCAGCTTTCCAATCGTCGTCGTTTTTCCGACTCCGTTTACCCCTACAAAAAGGATAACGGTCATGCCGCTGCTCTGAATGTTCAATGAACCATCGTTACCCTCTTTATGTAGCATCTGCGCCAGTTTTTCAGAAATTGCGGATTTCAGTTCCGCAGGATCTTGTATATTTCTTGTACGAGCAACATCTTTAAGCTCATCGATGATGTCAAGCACCGTATGCACCCCGACATCAGCGCTGATCATAATTTCCTCCAGCTCCTCGAAGAAATCCTCATCCACTTTACGGTATCGCTTCACAAGGTCATTTACCTTTGAAGTAAAAGAAGTACGTGTCTTTTCGAGCCCTGTGCGGAATTTTTCAGATACCGCTTCTGACTGGCCCGTTAATTTGTCTTTTATCCGTTTAAAAAAACTCATGTTATCCTCCTATCACGATGGGACGAGTTCTCTCGTTTCTTCCAGCTTTACTGAAACGAGTTTGGAAATGCCGGATTCCTGCATTGTCACTCCATACAGTACGTCTGCTTCTTCCATCGTACCTTTTCTGTGTGTTACTACAATAAACTGTGTTTCCTTGCTAAACAGCTTCAAGTAAGTTGCAAATCTGTTTACATTCGCATCATCAAGTGCAGCTTCTACTTCGTCGAGGATGCAGAATGGAACAGGTCTTACTTTTAGGATAGCAAACAGAAGGGCTATGGCAGTAAGTGCTCTCTCGCCTCCAGATAACAGAGCGAGATGCTGAAGCTTTTTGCCTGGTGGCTGGGCGAAGATATCCACTCCAGTCGCCAGCATATTTTCCGGCTGAGTCAGGACAAGATCTGCTTTACCGCCGCCGAACAGTTCGCTGAAAATGACGCCAAAATGAGACCGTATTTGTGTAAAAGATTCCTCAAATCGCTTTTTCATCTCTTCATCCATCTCAGAAATGACGCCGTACAGTGTTTCTTTCGCTTCATTCAGATCATCACGCTGAGAAGTCAGGAATTCAAAACGCTCCTTGACCCTGTCGTACTCCTCGATCGCCCCAAGATTCACGCTTCCCAATTCGGCGATTGACAGCTTAATTAGCTTTACTTTTTTCCGTGCTTCTTTTGCCGGAATCGTAAGAATATGCTGGCTCTTAGCTCCTTCGAACGAAAGACTGTACTCAGCACTTAGAATATTGAGCCTGTTTTCTAGCTCGACATCAAGACGGTTAAGACTGATTTCTTCTGTTTTCAAACCTTCACTCAGCTGCTTCAGCTGCCTTTTCGCCTCTTTCAAGCCGCTTTCATTTTCCTCTACAATCTGCAGTTTTTCCAATCGATCTTTGCGCCGTTCAGAAATAAGTGTTAATGAGCCATGCTTTTCATGGCGCTTTTGCTGAATCTGCTTTTCAAGATAGTCCTCGCCTGAAGAATTAGAGTTCATTTCTTCCTCCAGCATCCAAAAATCCTCTTCTGTTTCTTTCAGCTGTGCTTCATTATTTTTGCTCTCATCCTCAAGGCGGTCTACTTTTTCTAGCTGACTGAGCATTTGCTGTTCAAGCTCGGCACATTTTACTTTTAATGCTGTAACGGTCTCCTGTGTTTGAGCAAATGATGACTGCTGTTGTTTCTTCTGTTCGGAGAGCTCTTGAATTTGAACATCAAGCTCTTTCACTGCTTTTATGGATACAGCCAGTTCATTCTGTAAGAAGCGAAGCCTATCTTCGGCCCCTTTCTTCTCGGTGGCAAAAGATTCTTTTTCCCGGTCATAGAGCTTGAGCCTTTCATTGAGTGTTTTTTCCTCGAGCTCAATTTCTCTTAACCTGGATTTGCGTTCGTTTTCCTCAAAACGAAGCTGTTCCCCTTCTTCTCTAAGCATTTCAAGTTCTGATCGTGCTGATTCCAGCTCCGTTTTTTGCTTTTTAACTTTTTCTTCTGCACCGAACGTCTGTGATTCCATCACACTTAGCTTTTCAGTAAGCTCTTCCAACTCCCGCTGTCTTCCTAACAAAGAGTTGTTTTTCTGTTTGATGCTTCCCCCAGTCATTGAACCGCCGGGACTGACCACATCACCCTCTAAAGTGACGATTCTGTAACGGTAATGCACCAGCTTTGCGATCTCATTGGCACCTTGAAGGTTTTTCGCGATAATTACATTGCCGAGAAGGCTGGCAATAACCTTTTTATATTTGACGTCAAAGCTAACCAGATTGGCTGCTGTACCGACAAATGAAGATGAGCTTGCTGCATTCGTTTCATCAGCAGATGAAACGAAACGTTCTTTTATCACCGAAAGCGGCAGGAACGTGGCTCTTCCAAAACGGTGCTGCTTTAAATATTGGATCGCCTTCATTGCGCTTTGTTCATTGTCTGTCACAACGTGCTGCATCGATGCTCCAAGAGCCGTTTCGATGGCTGTTTCAAGATCTGCAGGGACATTGACAAGCTCCGCTACAGCTCCTTCTATGCCGCTAAGCTTCTTGTCCTTTGCTTTAAGAACTTCCTTGACACCCTGCATAAAACCGGCATAATCATCCTGCATCGATTCGAGCATTTCTTTCTTGGAACGATACTGCTGAATATATTGATATGCTTGATAAAGTTTCTGCTGGCTGGTGTCATACTCTTTTTCCCGCTTTGATATCAAAGATTTCAGTGTCTGAAAGGCTTCCATCTTTTCTTTAAGCTGCTCTTCAGATGACTGGCAATTCTTCAGCACCTCTGCTTTTTTGCTCACAACCTCTTCGCGCAATGTTGTAAACTGAGCATTTTCTTCATCAAGCCTGCCATTCTTATTTAACTGCAGCTTCAGCTGTTCTTCAAGATAACGCATTTCGTTCTTGACCGATGTCTGTTCGTTCAGCTTCTCAAAATAATCACTTTTAAGGCGCTCCATCTCTTCCTCAATGTTCTTTTCAGAGAAAACAAGCCTCTTTTGCTGAATTCTCAGTTCTTCCTGAGTTGCCAAGAGTATTTTCTTTCTCTCATCGAGCACTTGTCGTCCGCTTTCAATGCTGGTTCTCAAAGCATCCTGCTTGTTCTTATAGTCTTTGATCTGCTGAATCATCGCATTTTTGTTCTGGTCATAGTTCCGTTTGCGCTCTTTCAGTACTTCCCGTTTGCCTTCAAGCTTTTCAAGCGATTCACTTGCAGAGAGGAGCGCTTCTTGAATCTCGTTAATCGATTCGTCGAGCTGCTGCATCTCTGTTCGGGTTGCCTCAATTAAAGCTTCTCCTTCTTTTACAAAGGAGCTGGCAGATTTCTCTTTTTCCTTCAGTTCATCGACTAGTACTGACTGCTGTTCCCATTTGATGTGCAGCTCCTCGATTTCATGGACAAGCAGTGCAGTTTCGATTTCGGTGAGCTCTTCTTTCTTTTCAAGATAATCTTTCGCCATGCTCGCCTGAATTTTTAAAGGCTCTACCTGGTTTTCGAGCTCATGGAGGATGTCCTCCACCCGGTTAAGGTTATCTTGCGTTTCCGATAGCTTCTGTTCAGCCTTTTGTTTACGGGTTTTATATTTTAAGACGCCTGCTGCTTCTTCAAATATTTTTCTCCGCTCTTCTGGTTTGCTGCTTAAAATTTCTTCAATACGTCCTTGGCCGATAATAGAATAGGCTTCCCGACCAAGTCCAGAGTCCATAAACAGGTCAACGATATCCTTCAGCCTGCAAGGCTGCTTGTTAATTAAATACTCACTGTCACCTGAACGGTAAACTCTTCTTGTGACAGAAACTTCACTATATTCAAGCGGCAGATGCTGATCTTCGTTATCAAGCGTCAGTGTCACCTCTGCCACATTCAGCTGTTTTCTGCCGTCGCTTCCGGCAAAAATAATATCTTCCATCTTTGATCCGCGCAGTGATTTGGCGGACTGTTCGCCCAGCACCCACCTTACAGCATCAGAAATATTGCTCTTCCCGCTGCCGTTCGGACCAACCACTGCAGTTACACCGGGCACAAAATCCACTTGTATTTTATCCGCAAATGATTTGAATCCTGCTACGTCTAACCGTTTGAGGAACATTCAAAATCCCCCTTATGTATTTTAACCTTTTTATTCTATCACATTTCTTCTTATCGTAGGCACATCAGCTTCAGTATGCTAGAATGAATATAATTTCAGATGAAAGAGGTTTCCATCATGGACTTAACCGCAAAAAACGAAGAAAATTTAGATTATATGATTGAATCAATGAAAAAGAAGCTTCAGCTCGTCAACTCCGGCCTTATTCAAGGGTCCGACTATTCTCTTGACAAGTATGATGACATTAAAGAATTGTACGACATGGTGATGAAGATGAAATCTTTCAGCGTGCGCGATCTTGAAGGCATCGTATCTGAGCTCGGCAGCATGAAAACAAAGTAATCCATCATCAACAAAACAGCCTCTGCCAATATTGGCAGAGGCTGTTTTTTATGGCTTTTGCACGATTTTTTCAATTGCTTCCTGCGCGGCATGCTGTTCCGCCTCTTTTTTTGAACGGCCGTAACCAATCCCAAAAGACTGTTCGTTCAGCCTGACTTCAGAGACAAATTCACGGTTGTGGGCCGGGCCTTTTTCCTGGACGATGCGATAATCGATCTGGCCGAGGCCTTCTCTTTGTACATGTTCCTGAAGCTGGCTCTTGAAATCCATCACATGAGAAAAAGCACCTTCATTTATTTTAGGGACGACGTGGCTGTCTAGAAACTCACGTACTTTCTCTATACCCTGATCAAGGTAAAGAGCGCCGATAAATGCTTCAAAGACATCGGCTAGAAGAGCTGGACGTGTCCTGCCTCCAGTATTCTCTTCCCCTTTTCCAAGCAAAACAAAGTCACCAAAATGCAGCTCATTAGCAAACAATACAAGAGACGGCTCACAAACTATGGCCGCACGGAGCTTGGTCAGTTCGCCTTCGCTCATAGAAGGAAACTTAGTGAACAAGTACTGAGAAATCGTCAGTTCCAGTACTGCATCTCCTAAAAACTCCAGTCTCTCGTTATCCTCATGAGCTTTGCCGCGATGCTCATTCACATATGATGAATGGGTAAATGCCTGAGCCAAAAGCTTTGGATTGGAAAAAGAAATATTGATCCGTTCCTGCAGGGGGGCAACTTTCTGAACTCTGGTTTTATCATCCATTCCTTTTTTGGATGAGGGCTTAAAGCGGTTTCTATATCCTTTTTTATGCACGTTCATGTCTTCCTCCCAAAAGCTTTCAATGTTCCCCATTATTCATAAAGAAAACTTGGCTGACGCCAAGCCTTAAGTCAGCCTTAGTTGCACTTGCACTTTGTTCGTTAACTTTTTAACTGCGACGATTTTTCTTCAATGTTAAAAAGTATCCTAAAGTGGAATAAAGTCCCGTAAGGATACGGGACTTTTCAATAATCTTCTTGTTAGTTTTTGCTGTTTATGTAATTTACAACATCACCAACTGTTGCAATTTTTTCAGCATCTTCATCGGAAATCTCAAGTTCAAACTCATCCTCAAGCTCCATCACAAGTTCCACTACATCAAGAGAGTCAGCTCCAAGGTCCTCTTTAAAGGAAGCTTCAGGCTTAACTTCAGAAGCGTCAACACCTAAACGGTCAACGACAATCTTTGAAACTCTTTCTAAAACGTCTGCCATATGTGTCACCTCCTTTCATCATTATAATGGATAAGCCAGCAAAAAACCAGCGTACAATTAGGACATGCTACATGACCATTCCGCCGTCAACATGTAGCGTCTGCCCGGTAATATATCCGCTCTCATCACTGGCAAGAAAAGCAACTGCAGCAGCTACATCATCTGTCTGGCCGAAGCGCGAAAGCGGAATAACCTTCATCATTTCCTGCTTTACATTCTCTTCAAGCACTTCTGTCATTTCTGTCTCAATAAAACCAGGAGCAACAGCATTTGCAGTAATCCCGCGGCTTGACAGCTCTTTTGCCGTGGTTTTGGTGAGCCCGATTACGCCAGCTTTAGCTGCAACATAATTCGCTTGTCCAGGATTTCCTGAAACACCGACAATGGAAGCGATATTGATGATCCTCCCGCTGCGCTGCTTCATCATCTGCCGTGTCACTGCCTTCGTGCAGAGGAACACTCCTTTTAAGTTGGTGTTCATGACAGCATCCCAGTCTTCTTCCTTCATGCGCATCATCAGGTTATCCCTTGTGATTCCTGCATTATTCACCAGCACGTCAAGCGACCCGAACGTTTCGATCACCTGTTTGACCATGTTTGTTACAGATTCGCCGTTCGAAACATCAGCCTGTACCGCAAAAGCTTCCCCGCCGGCATTCTGAATCTCTTTAACGACCTCATTTGCCTTCGCTTCACTGCCTGAAAAATTGACTGCTACCTTTGCTCCCTTTTGCGCAAGATAGAGGGCGATCGAACGTCCGATTCCTCTTGAAGCTCCTGTTACAAGAACACTTTTTCCATTAAGCATGCTCTTTCTCTCCTTTCAGTTTTTCCACGGCTGCTGCAAGAGAAGCTGGGTCTGAAACAGCAATAACGTTCGCCCGCCTGTTTACCTTTTTAACGAGTCCGCTTAGCACTTTTCCAGGCCCCGCTTCAACAAAAGTATCCACACCAAGCTCCATCAGTTCTCTGATCGTCTCTTCCCAGCGTACAGGTGAATACAGCTGTTCAACGAGAAGACTCTTGATCTGCTCTTTATTTGTCACCGGTTTTGCCGTCACGTTGGCGATCACCTCAGCTGATGCATCTGCAATTGAAATCTTATTTAAAGTCTGTTGCAGTTTTTCTGCAGCAGGCTTCATCAGTACAGAATGGAAAGGTCCGCTCACCTGAAGAGGAATGACCTTCGCTCCTTGTTCCTTCGCAGCGTGCGATGCCTGCTCAACACCTTCCGTGCTGCCGGAAATAACAATCTGCCCCGGACAGTTCAAGTTCGCGACCTGTACCGGTTTCCCATCTGCAGTCACAGCTGATGTGATCTGCTCAAGAGCTTGCTGCTCCATTCCAAGTATGGCTGCCATTGTACCGAGCCCAGCCGGAACTGCTTCTTCCATATACTTCCCGCGCTGGCGGACACAATAGACAGCATCTTCAAAGGACAGGCTTTCAGCAGCTACAAGAGCTGAATATTCGCCTAAACTGTGCCCGGCTGCATAATCGAATGAAACCCCGTGCTGCTTGAGCAAAGTAAAGACTGCTGTGCTGACTGTAAGAAGGGCAGGCTGTGTGTTCTCCGTTTTTCTCAATTCATCTTCAGGCCCGCTAAAGATTAGATCAGACAAAGGAAACTCTAGGACTTCATCCGCTTTCTGAAACACGTCTGCAGCTGCACTGAACTCTTCTGCCAGTTCTTTTCCCATTCCTGGAAACTGGGAGCCTTGTCCCGGAAACAAAAATGCGGTTTTCCCCATAATTAACCCTCCTGATTTTGTTCGTTATATGACTTGATTTTTTCGAGCATGGTCGGCATAGCTTTCTTTTCAAGCATGTTTACTGTCTGTCTTACAGCATTGAACAATGCTGTTGCATCAGATGAACCGTGCGCCTTAATGACCGGAGCGTTCAATCCAAACAGAGCAGCTCCGCCATATTCGCTGTAGTCAAGCTTGTCTTTAATGCCTTTAAGCTTCGGTTTTAACACCGCAGCAGCAAGTTTTGAAGCTGTGCTTGATGTAAGGGCTTGTTTCAGCATTGTGAACACCATCAGCGCTGTACCTTCAATTGACTTTAAGACAAGGTTCCCGGCAAATCCGTCACACACGACCACATCAGCCGCTCCATCAAGCAAGTCTCTAGCTTCTACGTTACCAATAAAATTAACCGGTGCGTCAGAAAGAAGTTCAAAGGCAGCCTTGGACAATGCGTTTCCTTTTTCATCTTCAGTCCCGACGTTGAGCAAACCTACTCGAGGGTTGTCAACTCCCCGAACTTCTGAAGCATAAATAGAGCCGATGATACCATATTGCAAAAGATGCTCCGGCTTCGCGTCCATATTCGCACCGACATCTAAGAACAAGAACCCTTTTCCGTCTAATGTAGGCAGCGTTGGAGCGAGCGCCGGACGGTCGATGCCCTTCATCCTTCCTACTACGAAAAGCCCGCTCGCCATCAATGCCCCGGTATTGCCGGCTGATATACAGGCATCTGCACGGCCTTCTTTTACTTCTTTAGCAGCAAGCACCATCGAAGCATTCTTTTTTTGACGGACAGCTTTTACGGGTTCATCGCTGCTCGAAATCACTTCTTCTGTATGGATAACAGAAATTCTGTCATTTTCAGTTAAATAGTTTTTGATCTTCTGCTCATCACCTGTCAGTGTGATGCTAAGCCCAGGATACTGTTCAATAGCAAGCATCGCACCTTTAACGATCTGCTCAGGTGCGTTGTCGCCTCCCATGGCGTCTATCGCGATTCTCATGGATGATAACTTCCTTTCAGATTTTCAAGAACGGTACATTAAAAATTTACCGCTGAATACCATTTCTTTATCTACATAGCTGGAAACTTCAACGACAGTCCGCTCTGTTCCTCTTTTTGAAACTTTCGCTTTTGCTACAACCCTCTCGCCTGCTTTAACCTGGCGTATAAAACGAATATCCGCCGAAGCTGTAAGTGCCAATTCATCGTCTATAATCGCTACAGCAAGAGAATTTGCCTGTGCGAATAGATGATGTCCTCTTGCGATGCTGGTCCTTGAAAAAACATGCTCACCTTTAATATCAAGAATCGATATAGCGGATTCATCTAGCTGCAGATCAATAATTTCGCCGATCACTTCTTCGATCGGAAGAGCTCTGACATCATCGAGTCTAGTCTGTGCGACCGTTTTTATTCTTTCCCGCAATTCAGGAATGGACAATTCCAGCCGGTCAAGTCTTATTGTCTGAACGCTGACATGATACTTTTCCGCGAGATCTTCATCTGTTATAAACGGAGTTTCTTTTATCGTTTCTACAAGCAGAGCTTGTCTTTCCTTTTTGCTTTTTTTCATTAGACACCGTCCTAAACACTGCCTTGCTGCGTTCATTATTTATGTAAAACGCAAAAACTAAGAGCAGGTACTAATAGCAGTATATAATACCAGCGTTCTGCTTTCAATAACTTTGGCTAATCCAGCCGGTCATTTTGAAAAACACCCGCAGCTTCGAGATGAACCCTTAACGGAGTGTATTGGTCTTCTTTCCAGAAATATTCCGAGAAAACAAGCTCTGCTGCGTCTTTGCGGGCTGTCTCAAGCACTCTGTAGTCATGAACGAGATCAGCCGTTTTAAAATCAGGCAATCCGCTTTGTTTTGATCCGAAAAAATCCCCCGGTCCTCGAAGCTGCAAATCTTTTTCGGACAGTTCAAAACCGTTGGCGGTCTCCGTCATAATCGTCATCCGTTCCTGTCCTTCTTCGGATTTCGGATCGGCGATTAAGATACAGTATGACTGCTCTGATCCCCTTCCGACACGGCCTCTTAATTGATGAAGCTGCGAGAGCCCAAACCGGTCGGCATCGTAAATAATCATCACGGTCGCGTTCGGGACGTTCACGCCGACTTCCACCACCGTAGTAGAGACTAGTATCTGGCTTTCATTTTCGGCGAACTGCCTCATGACCTGCTCTTTTTCAGATGGATGCAGCCTTCCGTGCATAAGCCCGACTGAGGCGTTCTCTCCAAAATACATGGAAAGCTGCGCATGGACATCGATCGCGTTTTGTACATCAATTTTCTCAGATTCTTCTATTAATGGACAGATCACATATGCCTGTCGCCCTTTTTTGAGTTCTTTTCTGACAAACTCTAATATCCGGCTCAGCATATCATGTTTCGCCCAATGTGTTTTTATCGTTTTTCTTCCTGCAGGCATCACATCGATCGTAGAAACATCCATGTCTCCAAATGCCGAGATTGCAAGAGTACGCGGGATCGGTGTTGCCGTCATAAACAATACGTCAGGAAAAGATCCTTTCTCTCTGAGCACCCTTCTCTGATTAACACCGAATCGATGCTGCTCATCTGTTATGACTAACCCAAGGTCTTTGAAGTTCACCTCATCCTGTATGAGAGCATGAGTGCCGATCATCACGGAAATCTCTCCCTCAGACAGACTTTGCAGAATTTCTTTTCTCTTCTTTCCTTTTACAGAGCTGGTAAGCAATTCAGTCCTGATCCCAAAAGGAGCGAACATCTTCTCTAAAGATTGAAAGTGCTGTTCAGCTAAAATTTCGGTAGGGACCATCAGTGCACCTTGTTTCCCTGCTGTAACAGCTGCATAGAGGGCCACTGCACCGACTGCCGTTTTGCCTGAGCCTACATCTCCCTGCAGGAGCCTGTTCATCCTATAGGGTGACTGTAAATCTTTTAAAATCTCGCCGACAACTCTTGCCTGCGCCTCTGTCAGTGTAAACGGCAGCGAGGAAATGAAAGCTTGTGTTTTTTCCTTTGACAGGTTCAAAGATTTCCCTTGCGACATCTCTCTGTTTATCTTTTTAAACAGCTGCATCTTTAGCTGGAAAAGCAGGAGCTCTTCGTAAACAAGAGTTCTCCGCGCCATTTTTAGTACATCAAATGATGAGGGAAAGTGCATACGGTAAAGCGCTTCGCCTCTTTTCATCAGCTTGTAGCGCATTGACAGGCTTTCGGGCAGCACTTCAGGAATCAATTGGCCGTACTGTTGGAATGCCTGCTGTATCATCTTTCGCAAAGATTTCATATAAATTTCGCCTCTTAGAGGGTACACTGGTTCGATTGATTGATCACTCTGATAAGGTCCGAAGTGTATATCTGAAGCGTTTAACGTCATTTTATGTTTATCCCATTTACCTTTTAGGGTAACTGTCTGACCTGGTGTAATCTGATTTTTAAGAAATGCTCTATTAAAAAAGACAGCCGTGATCAAAAACTTTTCCCCGACAAGCACACGAACCGACAGTCTTGATTTTTTTCTCGGAAAATGACGCAGAGAAGGCTCAGAATGAACCTTCCCTTCAATAGTTGCTTTTTCATCATGTTCAATTTCAGGCAGGCTTTTCAGCTTGTTGTCGTCATACCTGAACGGCAAGTATTCAAGCAGATCGCCAACTGTCAGAATCCCTAAGCTTTCAAGATCGCTCTTCTTGGATTCGCCTATTCCTTGGACATTTGTAACAGGTTCAATTAATATGCTCACTTCTCACTGAGCGGCACACCAAAAATTTTGGCCTCTAGCTCTCTGCCCGTAGGTGTGGCCGCTAACCCTCCCTGTGCAGTTTCTTTCAAAGCGACCGGCATCGTCTGTCCGATCTTGTACATGGCTTCGATCACTTCGTCACACGGTATGCGGCTCACGATTCCGGCTAGCGCCATGTCGGCAGCAACTAGTGCATTGCTCGCTCCCATGGCGTTTCTTTTGACACACGGAACTTCCACAAGTCCTGCTACAGGATCACATACAAGTCCAAGCATATTTTTCAGCGCAATGGCGAATGCTTGCGCACATTGTGATGGAGTTCCGCCGGCAAGTTCAACGATGGCTGCAGCAGCCATCGCAGTAGCGCTTCCCACTTCAGCCTGGCAGCCTCCTGCCGCGCCAGAAATTGATGCATTATTCGCTACAACAAAACCAAAAGCCCCTGAAGTGAACAAGTAGGCGACCATCTGCTCTCTAGTCGGGTTCAATTTTTCTTTTATTGCAAAAAGGGTGCCAGGAACAACTCCGGCTGAACCTGCAGTAGGCGTTGCGCAGATCGTTCCCATAGCTGCGTTCACCTCGTTTGTTGCGATCGCCTTGCTTACAGCATCAAGCATAAACTCTCCGCTGAAAGACTTGCCGCTTTTCAAATAAGTCTGCAGCAGTTTGGCATCTCCGCCCGTAAGACCAGAATGCGACCTGACGTCTTCTGTTATCCCCCGGAGCACAGCATCCTCCATCACCTGCAAGTTGCGGTCCATCTGAGAAATAATCTGTTCTTTTGTTTTCCCTGTAAACTCTATCTCCTGCTCGATCATGATATCCGATATTTTACAGCCTCTTGATTCGGCTAGTTCAACTAATTCAGCAGCATTTCGAAACATTTTCAGCACCCCCGTTAATCATGCACTTTGACAACCTGCAATACGATCGGCAGAGATTCGATCTCCTGCATGATGCCTTCTTCTATATTCTGATCTACTTCGATAACCATCAGTGCTTCTTTGCCCTTTTCTTTGCGGCTGACTTCCATCTGGCCAATATTGATGGAATGCTTTGCCAATATGTTCGTCACTCCGGCAATCGCACCGAATTTATCATTGTGAACGATTAAAAGAGCAGGGTGGTTCCCGCTCAGTCTGAGCTTGAATCCATTCAGCTCTGTTATTTCGATCTTCCCGCCGCCGATTGAAATGCCAGTCAGCTCCATCTCGCCTTTTTCGTCTCCAAGGACAATTCTAGCTGTATTTGGATGGTCTGTAATCGCGTCTTCTTCGCTCATCGTGATCTTGATGCCAGCTTCATCTGCCAGTGTAAGCGCATTCACTATTCGAGTATCGAATGTGTCGAAGTCTAGTATTCCCCCGGCAATCGCGACGTCTGTTCCATGCCCTTTGTATGTTTTGGCAAATGAACCATAAAAGTAAACACGGGCATAATCCGGCTTTCTGCCAAACAGGTGCCTGGCTACTCGGCCGATTCTTGCTGCTCCTGCTGTATGCGAGCTTGAAGGGCCGATCATCACCGGACCAATGATATCAAACACACTTTTATATTTCATTCATTGACCTCATTTCTAATGTAGATGAACATAAAAATATTCCCTCTTAACCATATCACAAGCATGATTAAGAGAGAATATTTTTCGCTCCTTATTCGACTGAAAGGATGTACGAATAAATAGGCTGGTTTCCTGCGTGCACTTCAACTTCTGCATCCGGATATGATGATTCGATGAAGTCAGACAGCTCTTCTGCTTCTTGGTCTGAAGTATCTTCACCCGTAATGATCGTGACGATTTCAGAATCCTCATCAAGCATCTCTTTCAGCAGCTGTTTCGCTGCTTCTTGCTTGCCAGTAATAGAGGCTACAATCTTGCCTTCATAGATGCCCATATAGTCGTCTTTTTTAATCTCGACACCATCAATAGAAGTATCTCTTACAGCAAAAGTAACCTGTCCGGATTTTACTGATTTAATAGCTTCGGTCATCTTCTGTTCATTCTCTTCAATAGAAGAAGACGGGTTGAACGCCAAGATAGACGCAATGCCCTGCGGAACAGTCTTCGTACGGATGACACGGACTTCCATGTCAACAACGCTCGCTGCCTGTTCAGCCGCCATAATGATATTGCTGTTATTCGGAAGGATAAACACTTTTTCAGCATTCACCTCAGAAATAGCTCTTACAATATCCTCAGTGCTCGGATTCATTGTCTGTCCGCCTTGGATGACTGCAGCACCCATTGATGTGAACATATCTTCAATCCCTGAACCCATCGCGACTGTAACGATGCCAAATTCCTTCTTCTCGCCAGCAGGCTTTGAAGCATATTGAGGAACAACATTATCCTCGCTTTCAAGGATAGCTGTATGCTGCTCTCTCATGTTCTCGATCTTAATGTTGATCAAGCTTCCGAACCTTTGAGCAAGCGATAGCATATCACCTGGCTTTTCTGTATGGATGTGTACTTTGACAACATCCTCATCAGCTACAACAAGAAGGGAGTCGCCATGCTCACTCAGTTCATTCCTGAACGTAATTTCATCGAACGATGATTTGTTTAATTTGTCGTCTTCGAATTTCACCATAAACTCAGTGCAATAGCCGAAAACGATATCTTCCGTTTTCATATGCATCTGGGCTTTATGGTGTTCTGCATTAACCATATCATTCATCTTGGAGCCAGCAGCCGTTTTAGGAAGCTCTCTTCCTTCAAGGACAGCCAGGAATCCTTCATACACTGTTACAAGGCCTTGTCCGCCAGAGTCTACTACTCCGACTTCCTTTAAGACAGGAAGCAGGTCCGGTGTACGATTTAAAGATGCATAGGCTTCTGCTAGGACGTCCTTCATCACTGTTATGATGTCGTCGTTCTTTTTAGCCGATTTAACAGCCATTTTTCCAGAATCCTTAGCTACCGTTAATATCGTACCTTCCACAGGCTTCATAACAGCTTTATAAGCTGTTTCAACTCCGCCTTCGAAAGCCTTAGCGAAATCGGCCGCATTTAATGTCGCTTTTCCTTCAACCGCCTTTGAAAAGCCTCTGAAGATCTGGGACAAAATAACACCGGAGTTTCCGCGCGCGCCCATCAGCAAGCCTTTAGCAAATGAAGATGCTACATTACCTACATGATTGTCTTTGTTTTTTTCCACTTCCTTAGCTCCGGAAGTGATCGTTAAATTCATGTTTGTTCCTGTATCTCCATCTGGAACAGGAAATACATTAAGGGCGTCAACCATTGCTGCATTTCTGGATAAGTTCGCTGCTCCCTCAAGCACCATCTGTGCGAACTTTTTACCGTCTAATACCTTTAAAGACACAAACCTTTCCTCCTAACTAAGGGGTGGTTACCCTTACACCTTGAACATAGATGTTGACAGAATCTACTGATAACCCCAGCATCTGATCAAGTGTGTACTTTACTTTATTTTGGACATTGTGGGCCACTTCAGAAATTTTCGTGCCGTAGCTGACGATGATGTACATATCAATATGTACTTCATCTTCCTCTTGGCGTACGACGATTCCACGGGAAAAGTTCTCACGTCCAAGAAGTTCAGAAAGTCCGTCTTTAAGCTGTTTTCTAGACGCCATTCCGACGATGCCGTAACAGTCGATCGCAGCGCCGCCAGCGATTGTCGCGATAACTTCGTTTGAAATATCAATCTGACCATAAGTTGTTTTCATTTCAATGGACATGCTTAAATCCCCCTTTTAATTTATATGGCTACCAAACATTTTACTATACTTTACCTTTATTTAAAAGGACTAGTCCATTTCACACCAGCTGCGAAAGCTTTGTCAAGCAAATTTACTTGAAATGTTTTATTTCTATTGTTGCAAACCTTTGTGACTCATGCTAATATAAGTTAGTATTTAACATACGACTGAATTGATTCATAGCTTTTTGCTGTAACGAAGGAGGTACATCACTATGGCACGTAAATGTTTCATTACTGGAAAAGCACCGAAGACAGGAAATAAACGCTCTCACGCGATGAACAAAGCGAAGAAAAGCTGGGGCGTAAACGTTCAAAAGGTCCGCATCCTTGTGGATGGAAAGCCTAAGCGAGTTTACGTATCTGCCCGCGCACTTAAGTCCGGGAAGGTAGAGCGCGTTTAATAAAAAACATCGGCACTTGTGCCGATGTTTTTTTATATCCCAAAACATAAAAAAACGCCGCTGAGGCGTTTTTTTACTTCACCCTTTTTTCATCGAACCTAGTATTGCCCTGACGAATCCCCCTAAAAACTTAGGCAGTTTAATGGTATAGAATTTCATCTTACCCCTCCTCCAGGCCCGCACATTATAATGAAAGACACTCATAATTACTATATTCCCCGTTATAATTTTGGTACCAGGGCCTGTAAACCTGTGATTCCGGGTTAATCACGGCTCTTTACCATCATTAATATGCCGGCATTAAAGGAATAAGTACCATTTTTCTCTGCGAGCTCATTCGAAATACAACGAGAAGATCCAGCATGCAATACTGCGGATGACAGCGGGTATTTAAATCCTTCAAGAGTGAGTCCTTCTACTTTTTCACTGTAAGAAAGAAAAGATACGTAGCAAGCCCCTTCTAGTTCTTTCCTAGTTAATGTGTATGTGCCTGGAAAGAAAAGTTCGATTTCGTTCTGTCTGTCTTTTAAAACGGTCTTCACGCCATATTCTGCGCCTTTGAGAAGCATCTGCACATTGATGAGCGAGTGATCTAATCTTCCTCCGGTCGCGCCGATAATTGTAATTAATGACGGCTTCTGCCGGACAGCCCAGTCGAGAGCGAGCTCCAGATCGGTTTCGTTCTTTTCTTCTTCATATTCAAAGACGACAGTCTTTTTTTTCATGAACGTCTTTTTTTCTTCCACTGTTACCGAATCAAAGTCACCAAAAGCATAATCAGGGGTTATACCTCTTTTCACCAGCGAAAATACGCCTCTGTCTGCTCCGCAATAAATAGTATTTTTTGTTCCCCCTAAATCCGGCCAATACTCTTCCGGCCCTCCTGCCGCGATCAGAATCTTATGCTGCATGATCCGCTTTTAAACGCTCTGTATGAATAAGTTTTGGCGAAGTATTGGTGATAAACAAAGCTGTAGCAGTCGTGATCAAAAAGATGGGAAGCATATAAGATCCATTATAAAAAATTGAGTAAACCCATGGATTCATGCCCTCTGGCGCATAGCTTGCAAAAAAGACAGCACCGGACAGCACATGGGCGGCAAACCGGACCGTACAGCCGAGAAGGATGCCTGCAACAAGAAAAGCTGTACGTTTAGATTTCTTTTCTTTTGATGAAACAGCAAATATACCAGCAAGCCCTGCAGCCATAAAAGCAATCGGATAATCAAGCAGTATCGATAATGGATGGACAGCAGAAAAATTAAACATCAGCTGAAGCAGCCCGACAGCGAGTCCTGTCAGCAATCCTCCTGCAAGCCCCCTCCGGAAAGCCATAAAGAAAATCGGCACCATTTCAAGACTCACCGATCCGCCATTCGGCCAGAACCCGTTGAATTTAATTAAACCAAGGATGAGAGCAAGTGCACTCATCACTGCTGTTTCTGTCAGCAGAACTAAAGATTTTTTTTTCATAACATTCTCTCCTTCCGTTTGTGTGTGGAGAAAATAAAAAGCAGCCATCATGTGAAAGAAGGCTGCTCTGCGCAATTAACAAAGTCATCTCTCCACATTCCTACGCAGGCATGATCCTGCTTCAGGTTCAAAGGGTCGGGAGCATACTCCCCTCTCAGCCTTTTATGAAGACTCCCCCTGTGGCACTATTTATTTTTTCCTGATTCTATTATACACCACGAATGGATGTGATAGCATCCTTCAGGTCTTTTTTTCCATAAATTGCTGAACCAGCGACCAGTACGTCCGCGCCTGCTTCCCTGCATAAAGCAGCAGTTTCAGCGTTGACCCCTCCGTCAACCTCGATTTCAATCGAAAGTCCCATTTCATCAGCCATCTGCCTGATTTCACGGATTTTTTGAAGCATACCATGGATAAAAGCCTGTCCTCCGAATCCTGGATTGACCGTCATAACTAGAACAAGGTCAACATTTTCTATCACGTGGCGAATGCTTTCAGCTGATGTCGCTGGATTTAGAACGACTCCAGCCTTTACACCCTGTTCTTTAATGTATCCTATTGTCCTATGAAGGTGGGTGCACGCTTCAGCATGAACAGAGATAATGTCGGCTCCTGCTTTTGCAAACTCCCCGATATACTGATCTGGGTTCTCGATCATGAGATGAACATCCAGCGGAAGGTCTGTCACGGGACGGATTGCTTTAACCGCCAGCGCTCCGAATGTAATGTTTGGGACAAAATGCCCGTCCATTACATCAACATGAATGTAATCCGCTCCTGCTTTTTCAACAGCCTTAACGTCATCTGCAAGATGAGCGAAATTTGCTGAAAGTATGGATGGCGCAACTTTAATCATCGTATTAATATCTCCTTTTTTGATCTTTGATTTCCTGCAGGAAGCTCACATAATGATCATAGCGTTCTTGGTCAATTTCTGCTGCCGCCAGTGCTTCCTTAACAGCACATTTTGGCTCAGACGTATGCGAGCAGCCTCTAAACTTGCAGCCGTCGAGTCTTCTCTCCATCTCAGGAAACAGGTTTGAAAGGGTTTCCTGGCCGATTCCGTTAAAATCTAAAGAGCTGAATCCAGGAGTATCCGCAACGAGTCCTTCTCCGAACGGTATGAGCTCTACATGCCTGGTCGTATGCTTACCGCGTCCAAGGTGGCTTGAAATTTCGTTTGTTTCAAGCTTAAGCTCAGGATTGATCAGATTAAGAAGAGAGGATTTGCCGACTCCTGACTGTCCGGCAAACACCGTCACTTTATCTTTGAAGAGTTCATGGAAATGAGTAAGATCTGCCTCCGTTTTAGTAGATGTCGGAATAACCTCATATCCGATATTTCTATAGAGGGAGATATAGTCTTCGATTTTAAGTCTTTCTTTTTCACTGCTTATAAGGTCCATTTTTGAAACTACGATAACAGGATGAATATAATTGTGTTCTATATGAACAAGAAAACGGTCAAGCAGTACAGGAGCAAATGCAGGTTCGACAGCTGAGAAAACAAGCAGTGCCTGATCGATATTAGCAATAGGCGGTCGGACGAGCTCATTCTTTCTTTCGAAGATATCAAGAATATAGCCGTCTGTCGGACTGGACGATTCAAACTCAACCCAGTCGCCTACGAGCGGGGAAATTTTTCTTTTGCGGAAATTCCCCCTTCCTCTGCATTGAAATACGTTTCCTTCATAGCTGACATAATAAAATCCGGCTAACGCTTTGACGATCCTTCCTTCAGGCATGATCAGTCACCTTGTTCCTTCCTACCATCCACATCATTATAATCATACGTTTTTGTCGTTTCCTCCTTGCCGTTTATATACAGCGTATAAGAAGCGGTTCCATCTTTCGCGACAGTCATCGGTATTTCATAGTCTTTCGTATCTGTGATCAATTCTTCAGCAAACACCTTGCCGCTTGAATTCATGTCACTGTATACAATTTTGACTGCTACAGGATCTTTTTTGTTTTTCTTTGGAATCCTGACTGTCAGTTTGGCTTTAAACTGTTTTGATTCCAGTTCATCTGGCTGTGAACCGGTTTCATCTTCTTTCTCTTCTTCCTCTTCTTTAGCTGGATCTGGTCCATCTGACAGCTTTACTGTAATGCTGTCTCCTTTTTCAAGTTCTGTATAAGGCGATGGATCCTGAGAAATTACTTTCCCTTTTTCGACTGTATCAGAATATTCAGTCTCATATATCGCATTGAGGCCAGCATCTTTTGCGAAATTATCCACTTCTTCCTTCGTAAGACCTATCAAATTATCCATCGTTATCACTTCTGGCCCTGAACTTACTCTGATTATGACCTGCACTTCTGAAGGGATAACATCTTCTCCTGCTTCTGGCTTCTGCGAAATGACTGATCCCTCTGGTTCCGTATCGGATACTTCATAAATTATTTCTCTGTTAATATAACCTTTGCTTTCGAGAATATTTTCAGCTTCTCCGATGTTTAACCCTGTTATATCAGCCATTTTGCTTTCTTCCAGCCCTTTGGATACGGTGAGAACAATCTTGCTTCCTTCTTTTACTTTTGTTCCTGGAACCGGATTCTGTCTGATTACTTTACCATCTTCCACTTCAGGGTCATGTTGTTCTTTTCTGGTGACTTCGAGACCTAGAGCCGTCAGCTTATCGAGCGCATCTTCATACTCTTGGCTTTCTACATCAGGAACCGCGACCTCTTCTACATAAAACAAAGCCGGCAGCACCGTAAATGCCGCAGCTGCAGCTCCCCCGCCCAAAACGAGCAGGAGAAGCAGGATAAGCCACCATTTGCGTTTTTTCTTTTCAGGAAGCTTCTCGTCCTTCTTTTTATCAGGTTTTGTTTCAGGAAGATTTTTATTAGCGATGACTGGATCCATCATTTTTGTCTTTTCTTCTTCATTTTCCTGAAAGGCTGTCCATTTTTTTTCATTAAGCCTTTCGGGCGACAAAGCAGCCGCTACATCATCGAGCAGTTCATGAGCTGTATCATAACGGAAAATCGGGTTTTTTGATAAGCACCTCATTATGATGTTTTCTACGCTCTGCGGAATGTCCGGATTAAGCTTTCTAGGTTCGATAACTTGATCCTGAAGATGTTTCAATGCTACTGAAACCGGTGACTCTCCTGTAAACGGCACTCTTCCTGTCATCATTTCATACAAAACGACACCAAGCGAATAAATATCAGATTTCCCTGTTGCTAATCCGCCCCGTGCCTGTTCAGGAGAAAAATAGTGAACCGAGCCAAGTACTGAATTTGTATGTGTAATCGTCGCACTAGTAATGGCAAGAGCGATCCCGAAGTCGGTCACTTTAGCCGTTCCGTGGCTGTTAAGCAAAATATTGTGGGGCTTGATGTCCCTGTGAATGATGCCATGATCATGAGCGACGGCCATACCAGAGGCGATCTGTTTAATAATATCTATAGATTGTTCCACAGATAATCTGCCGTGTTCTTTTATGTATTGCTTTAATGTCTTTCCTTGAACATATTCCATGACAATAAAATAAATATTGTCTTCTTCTCCAACATCAAAAATGCTGACGATGTTCGGATGGTCAAGGCTAGTTGCTGCTTCAGCTTCTCTTTTAAACCGGCGGATGAATTCTTCATCGTCCGAGAACTCTGTCCTTAAAATTTTGACCGCAACATCTCGGTCCAAAATAAGGTCGACAGCTCTGTAGACGATAGCCATCCCTCCATCACCAATAACTTCAAGCAGCTTATAACGGCCGCTGATTCGTTTGCCTATCATGTTATGCTTCCCCTTCATGCACTTGAGGAATTTCTGCATTCATCACTAATGCTACCGTAATATTGTCATCTCCTCCATTACGGTTTGCTTCTTTAATGAATTCAAGCGCTGTTTCGCCGAGCGGAACATCTTTATTCCGCAAAATATGTTCTATTTTGTTTTTGTTCACTTTGTCTGACAGCCCATCTGAGCAAAGCATGAGTATATCTCCGCTTTTCCACTCAATGATTGAGAGTTCAGGCTCTACATCATAATCAGTACCTACCGCTTTCAAGATCACATTTTTCCTTGGGTGAATTTGTGCTTCATCTTCCGTTATTTGTCCCGATTTTACTAATTCATTTACAAGTGTATCGTCTTCAGTCACCTTGCTGAAATTTTCTCCGCTCAGGAGATAGCACCTTGAATCACCAATGTTGCCTACAACTACAACAAAGGCATCTCCTAACGCAGCTACAATAGTTGTTCCCATGCCTTTCATCGCATCGTTGCCGCTGGCAATGGTGTACACATGCTTATTGACCTCAGTGATTGTGTTGTGAAGCCATTCTTTACGGTTCTCTACACTTGCTAAAACTTCTTCAGGGATCGAGTTCCATTTTTCGGTAAAATATTTGATCGCCTGCTGGCTGGCAACTTCTCCAGCATTATGTCCTCCCATGCCATCTGCAATGATGGCAAGAAAGTGCTCACTTTTTGTGAACACTCCCCCGCTGTCTTCATTATGGTGCCGAACCAAACCCGTATCACTTTGAAATGCGGTTTTCAACGAAGTCACCTCGTCTCTTCTTTACGTTCCTTTGCACGGAGCTGGCCGCAGGCTGCATCGATATCGTGGCCTTGCTCACGCCTGATCGTGGCATTAATGCCTCGTTTTTTCAGCGTTTCCCAAAATTTAAAGATTTGATTTTTAGATGTCCTTACATAATCACGTTCTGGTACATAGTTGACCGGAATCAGGTTCACGTGGCATTTGATCGGCTTGATCAGTGCTGCCAGTTCCTCTGCGTGCTCTACCTGGTCGTTTACACCGCCAAAGAGGCCGTATTCAAAAGTAACTCGGCGTCCCGTTTTTTTGATGTAATATTGGATTGAATCCATCAGCTCGTTAAGTGGATACATGCGGTTAACCGGCATAAGCTTGCTCCTGATCTCGGTATTTGGCGCATGAAGTGAGATCGCAAAATTGATTTGAAGTCCTTCATCGGCAAATTTGTAGATATATGGCACGATTCCGCTTGTAGAGATCGTGATATGACGCGCGCCAATATTGAGTCCTGCCTCATGGTTGATGATTTTAAGGAAGGACAAAAGCCCTTCATAGTTATCAAAAGGTTCACCGATACCCATAACTACAACCGAAGATACACGTTCTTCTGTTTCATCAAGCGCTTTTTGCACTTGAAGAACCTGCGCCACAATTTCCCCTGCCAGCAGGTTTCTTTTAAGCCCTCCGAGTGTGGATGCGCAGAATGTGCAGCCTAATCGGCAGCCCACCTGTGTAGTCACACATATGCTGTTGCCATATTCATGACGCATCAAAACCGTTTCTATAGAGTATCCGTCTTGAAGTTCAAACAGAAACTTTATCGTTCCATCCGATGATTCCTGCCGGATTACTTCTTTCATTGGCTGAATATGAAAATCCTGATCCAATTTTTCACGCAATCCTTTAGGAAGATTGGTCATTTCCTCAAATGATGTGGCTCTTTTTTGGTACAGCCACTCAAAAATTTGTTTCGCTCTGAATTTAGGTTCTTTTATCTCTGCCAGCCATCCTTCAAATTCATGAAGCTCTAATGAATAGATTGAAGGCTTTATGTTTGGTTTGGCCTGTTTTTCTGATAAAGGTTTAAGCATCTGTCTCACCGCCTGCTGTCTGTTTTTTTGTTTTCCTAAATGCTGCAATAAAAAATCCGTCACTGTTGAAGTAATGCGGCAGAATCTGCAGCTGTGATTCGTTGTCCGCAATATATGCCTGTACCGTTTCCGGCATTTTATCTTTAAATGTTGGATCATATTGAAGATCGGAAAATTCTTTTAAAATCCATGAAGCCATTTCTTCGTTTTCTTCCTTATCTATCGTGCATGTGCTGTAAACGAAAACGCCGCCATCTTTCAGCAAAGGAACTAAGCTGGCCACGATTTCTTTCTGTATAGATGAAAGGCGTGCAGCATCACTCTCGCTTTTTGTCCACTTCATATCAGGTTTTTTTCGGATCACCCCATACCCGCTGCATGGAACATCTGCGAGTATGCGATCAAAGTATTCTTCACTATACTTCTCTCTCGCTTTTCTAGCATCTAGCGCCTCTGCATGTATGTTGTGAAGTCCTAATCTTTCTGCCTGTTCCTTAATAAGCTTAATCTTATGAGGATGAAGGTCGAGAGCTGTAATATCGCCTTGATTGTTCATCTGTTCGGCCAAATGTGTTGTTTTTCCTCCTGGAGCAGCACATGCATCAAGGATTTGTTCCCCGGGTTCTGGCGCGAGCGCTCTTGCTACTAACATAGAACTTTCATCCTGAATAGTCAGCAAGCCATCTTTATAAGCACTTGATCCTGGCAAAAACCCTTTTTCGGCCATGATGCTGTCTTCTGACAATTCGCCTTTTACAGCTGTTATTCCTTCTGCTTCTAGTGCAGCAATCGCTTCATCCCGAGAGCACTTCAGGACATTCACTCTTGCCGTTACAGGAGCAGGACTAAGATTAGACTCTGCCATTAGAGCGGCTGTTTCTGCTCCGTATTGGCTGCTCCATTTTTCAATCATCCATTCAGGGGTACTGAAATGAAGGGCAAGACGCTTGGTTTCATCCTCAATGCTCTCCGTACTGCGGACACCTTCGCGCTGAATGCTGCGCAAAACCCCGTTAACAAGTCCGCCAATTCCACTATGGCCTTTCATTTTAGCGATAGTGACACTTTCATTAATAATAGCGTGATCAGGTACTCTGTCCATGTATAAAAACTGGAAAACAGACATTCTAAGAAGCACCCGAATCCAGTTGTCTTTTTTCTTCAGTTCTTTTTTCAGAAAAGGATCGATGTAAAAATCTAATGTGTTCTTGCGCTGGACGGTTCCATAGACTAGGTTAGTTAACAGCCCCTTGTCTCTTTCATCCATTCCTGACTTCTGCAGTTCCTGATGGATGAGCAGGTTGCTGTATGCCTGATTTTGTTCAATCTTAAGCAATATCTCAAAAGCGAGCTGTCTCACTGTTTTCTTTTTCGTTTTATTCACCAAGTTTCATGCCTTCCTTCAGTTCGGCGCCTTTTAAATAATCACGTGACTGCATTCTTTTCTTGCCGGCAGGCTGCAATTCTGTCACAAAAATTGAAGTATTGCTGCCTGTTGCCACACAAAATCCATCTTGCTCGATGGAAGTGACTGTGCCAGGAAGAGCTGACTCTTTCGTTTCCCTTTTTTCTCCCCACCATATTTTCATCACTTTGCCGTTGAGTGTAGTATAAGCCACAGGCCACGGATGCAGGCCGCGGATTTGATTATAGATAACGTTCCCGTCTTGATTCCATTCGATTTTCTCTTGCTCTCTTGTAATGTTCCAAGCGTATGTTACCTTAGCATCATCCTGAGGTATTCCTTTAAGGCTGCCTTCAGAGAGCTGAGGGATTGTCTTGGATAAAAGCTCTGCACCTGCTGCACTGAGCTTATCGTGCAATGATCCGGTATGATCATGCTCCTCGATTTCCACTTCTGTCTGAGTGAGTATATCACCCGCGTCGAGCTTTTCAACCATATACATGATCGTAATACCCGTTTTCTTCTTTCCATCGAGAATGCTTTTGTGTATCGGTGCGCCGCCGCGGTATTCCGGAAGCAGGGAGGCATGAACGTTAATGCATCCAAGACGCGGAGCATCAAGAACGGCTTTCGGCAAAATCTGTCCGTAAGCTGCCGTTACGATCAAGTCTGGCTTTAATGCAAGAATATTTTCATAATCCTCTTTCAGCTTAACTGGCTGATAGACTTCGATTCCATGTTTCAGCGCCTCTTCTTTGACAGGAGTGGGCTTTATTTCCCTTTTTCTTCCTACCGGTTTATCTGGCTGCGTAACAACGCCAGCTATCTCATAACCGTCTTCTGCCAGTCTGCGGAGCACAGGCACCGAGAAATCTGGTGTTCCCATAAAAACAATCTTCATAACATCCTACCTTTCAAATGCGCCTTCTTCATAATATTGAGTGACTTTAGAAGTAAAAAGCACTCCATTCAAATGATCAACTTCGTGCTGTATCGCCCTCGCTGTAAAGCCTTCCGCTTTTAGCGTGAACGGTCTGCCCTTTTGATCGGCCGCAGTTACCATAATTTTGTCGGCTCTTTCTACGTCCCCAAACAAACCTGGAAAGCTCAAACAGCCTTCTGGTCCTGTCTGGGATCCTTGAAGTTCGGTAATGACAGGGTTGACCAGTGCGAGCGGGCCTAGTTCATCACCTGTATCAACAACTGCAACCCTTATTGAAATACCGATTTGCGGAGCAGCTAAGCCTACCCCTTCAGCTTCGTACATCGTATCAAACATGTCTCTTATAAGCTTAACCAATTTTTTATCAAAAACTTTTACTTCTTCGCCCGCTGTTTCTAAGACAGGATCGGGATGAAGCACGATTTTTTTAATAGCCATATATTTGTCCACTCCTAATGCAGATTGCTTACATTATGCTCTGAACGTTCATATCTACCGCTATCTGCAGCTGGGTCTGTGTGATTTCACGCTGAAAATGATTTAATATTTCACGTATATACAATCTTAGCCCAGGTTCATTTTTGTATTTTACCATGACCTGATAACGATATCTATCTTTCAGACGTGCGATCGGGGAAGCGACCGGCCCTAGAATGATGCTTGAAGAATTCAGTTTGGTCTTTAAATATTCAGCTGCCTTTTCGCTCACCTCGATCGTCTTGACCAAATCTGGATGGCTGACCGTTATCAAGCTTAGAAAGTAATATGGCGGATATTGCATTGACCGCCGTGTATGCATCTCACGATTGTAAAATGATAGAAAATCGTGCCTAGAGGCGAATTCAATGCTGTAATGGCCGCAGTCATAAGATTGAATGACGACTTTACCAGGAAGCTCATCACGGCCGGCACGGCCGGCAACTTGTGTCAAAAGCTGAAATGTCTTTTCGGCCGCCCTAAAGTCTGGCAGATGCAGCATCGAGTCAGCCGCTAAAACACCAACGAGCGTTACCTTTGGAAAATCAAGACCTTTAGCGATCATCTGTGTACCCAGAAGGATATCCGCCTCTCCTTTGCCGAATGCCGTAAGAAGTTTTTCGTGGCTACCTTTCCTTGAAGTTGTATCCACGTCCATCCGGATTACCCGTGCTTCGGGAAGCAGCCTTGCGAGTTCTTCCTCCACCTTTTGTGTACCTGTTCCAAAAAAACGGATATGCTGCCCTGTGCAAGATGGACAAGTTTCCGGCATCATCTCTTCATGTCCACAATAATGGCATTTTAATTGATGCCCTTTTTTGTGATAAGTAAGGGAAATATCACAATGAGGACACGTCACCGCATATCCGCAGTCGCGGCAAAGAACAAATGAAGAATAGCCTCGCCTGTTCAGAAAAAGTACAATCTGCTCGTTGTTTTGGAGTCTGATTTGCATCTCTTCCATAAGAAGCCTCGAAAACATGGAGCGGTTTCCTTCATGAAGCTCTTCTCTCATGTCTGCCACCTCCACTGGCGGCAGTTCTTGCATCATGACCCTTTTTGTCAGGCTGCTCAAGGTGTAAACACCTTTTTGCGCTCTTGCGTAAGATTCGAGTGAAGGAGTTGCACTGCCAAGTACGACAGGACAAGAATGATGGTTTCCGCGCCAAATCGCAACATCTCTGGCATGATATCTCGGATTATCATCTTGTTTATAGCTCGTCTCATGTTCCTCATCGATAATAATCAGTCCAAGGTTTTGAAACGGAGCAAACACTGCAGAACGCGCTCCGACTACAACTGACACTTCCTTCCGGAGAATTTTTCGCCATTCATCATACTTTTCCCCTTTTGAAAGTCCGCTGTGCAAGACGGCTACTTTCGAACCGAATCTTCCTTTAAACCTTGTTACCATCTGCGGTGTAAGGGCGATTTCAGGGACAAGGACAATCGATTCCTTTCCGCTGTTCAGCGCTTTATCGATGGATTGCAAATATATTTCAGTCTTTCCGCTGCCTGTCACTCCATGCAGCAGAACAGTCTCATGTTCATTCTTTTCCATAGCGTGCAGTAATGGCTGAATCGCCTTTTCTTGGAGTTCAGTCAACTCCAGCGGCTGTGTCTTTTTTTCAGTTCGCCCTGCAAAAGGGTCGCGGTATACCTCTCTTGTATCGATGCAGACTGCGCCTTTCTTTTCCAAGGAAGCGACAGACTGTGCGCTGGAACCAGTACTATTTAAAAGCGTCTGCAGCTCCTGCTCTGGCAGAGTACAAAGACTTAAAAGCACCTCTTTTTGCTTGACCGAACGCTCGGGAAGTTTCAGAGCCATTGCTTCTGCTTCGGCTGCAGTCAATGATAATCTCACAAACTTTTTCTTTTTTTTGACTGCCTGATCCTTCACTTTATATATAACATCTAAGACTCCTGCTCTGGCCTGCTGCTGGAAAAGCGCCAGCGACTCTGGAAATTCTCTCATCACTTCTTCCAGGCTCACTTCATCTCTTCCGCTAAAAAGGGGTGAAAGCGGAAAATCATCCGGCGGCTCTCCTGTTAACACAAATGATTTGCTGTATGACGCTTTCATCGCAGCTGGCAGCATGGCTTGAAATACAGTTATATAGAAGCTGAGCGTTTCTTCAGACAGCCATTGGCCTAGCTTTAAAAGCTCATCCGTCAAAACCGGAACGGGATCGAGGACATCCTCGATCGGCTTCAGTTTGTTATGCTCACTGGAGCTTGAAAAGCCTGTCACAAATCCCTGCAGCTTCCGCGGACCAAACGGAACAATGACCCGCATACCGGGAAGCACAGAACTTTCCAGATGCTCTGGAACTTTATAATCAAATGATTTGTTAACAAGCCCTGTCGGAAGGTCTACAACAACCTGGGCAATCATCTGCCCATCAGCTCCGATACTTCCTCTAACAGCAGTTCGGCTGCTCTATCTTTTGACACAAGAGGCAGTACTTTCTTTTTCCCGTCTGCATGAAGCAGAAGCAGTTCGTTCGTCTCGCTTCCGAATCCAGATCCTTCTTTCGAAACATCATTTGCTGCCACTAGATCAAGGTTTTTACGGCGCAGCTTACCTTCCGCATACTCTTCAAGATTGTCTGTTTCTGCCGCAAATCCCACAAGTATCTGATGCTCTTTCTTCCTGCCGAGAGATTCGAGTATGTCGACTGTCTTTTCCATCTCGATCTGCCATGCCTCATTTGTTTTTTTCATTTTGCTGTTGTATCGTACTGCTGGTTTGTAATCGGCTACTGCTGCACATTTAATAACTATATCCTGTGAGCCATACTCTCTCATTACAGCGTCGAACATTTCCTGCGTTGATACAACATACTTTACATCGACGCCTTCAGGTACTGATAAATTTGTCGGTCCTGATACAAGGGTAACGTCTGCTCCCATTCTTTTTGCAGCACGGGCGAGCGCATATCCCATTTTTCCTGAAGAGAAGTTCGTGAAGTAGCGGACTGGATCCACCATCTCACGTGTCGGACCCGCTGTGATCAGCACTTTTTTATCTTTCAAAAGCTGTCGCGGACTGCTTTCTTCTTTAAAGTAATCTTCAGCTGATTTCACAATTTCTTCCGGCTCTGCAAGCCTTCCTTTACCGACATATCCGCACGCCAGCAAGCCTTCACCCGGCTCGATAAAACGGTACCCGAAAGAACCAAGCTTTTGCATGTTTTCCTTTACTGCTGGATGATTGTACATGTTCACGTTCATAGCTGGCGCGATGATCACTGGCGCAGTCACAGCCAGAAGAGTCGTCGTGAGCATGTCATCTCCTATGCCATTTGCCAATTTTCCGATCACATTGGCAGTCGCAGGTGCGATCAATACTAAATCTGCCCAATCCGCCAAATCGATGTGGCTGACGACTTCTGGGTTTTTCTCTTCAAATGTGTCTGTATATACATCGCCGCGCGTTAATGTTTGAAAGGTTAACGGTGTAATAAACTGCTGTGCTGATTCGGTAAGGATGACTTTGACAGTATATCCGCTCTGATACAGCCGGCTTGCGATCGTTGCGGACTTATAAGCGGCTATTCCCCCTGAAACACATAGAAGTATATTTTTTTTGTCCATATAAAGCCTCCGTCCATCAGTTTACATAATATTTTTATGGTATTGTTCTTTATATATTTATTTTACAGCAATTGCACCTTCTTGCCTTGTCCATTTGCTCATGATGTCGCGAATCAAAAAAATAACAACCTTTTATAAAAAGGTTGTATTTTTCATTACTCTTCTATTTTTTCTGCTTTTACCGGCATCAAGATGCCTTCATGAATTTCTTCCAGCGCTTTCCCTACAAATTTATGCGAGACAGGTTTGGCGATCTGCTGGTTTTCATGTTTTTGAATTTCTCTTGCTCTTTTTGAAGATAGAGTGACAAGTGAATATTTGGAATCGATCTTTTCCATTAATGAGTCAATTGAAGGGTATAACAATATAATCAGCTCCTAAACATTTTTTCATACTTTGGCTGTACGTGTGAAACTTTGCAGTGTTCAGCAGTAATGATGGACTTTATTCGGTCGCATGCGCTTTCTACTTCATCGTTCACGACAGAGTAATCGTAATGTTTCATCATTTCGATTTCTTCTTTCGCGACGGACATACGGTTGTTGATCAAGTCCTCTGTTTCCGTTCCCCTGCCTACGATGCGGCTTCTCAGTTCGTCTAGGCTTGGCGGCGTAAGGAAGATAAACACGCCTTCTGGAAAGCTTTTCTTAACCTGCAGAGCACCCTGCACTTCAATCTCAAGAAGAACATCTCTTCCTTCGTCAAGTGTCTGGTTTACATATTCTATCGGCGTACCGTAATAGTTTCCAACATATTCAGCCCATTCCAGGAGTTCGTTCTGCTCAATCATCTTCAAAAACTCGTCTTTTGTCTTGAAGAAGTATTCAACCCCGTTTGTTTCTCCTTCACGAGGATTCCGTGTAGTAGCAGAAACAGAATATTGGATATTAAGCTTCTGCGCCCGCAGTGCCTTGCATATCGTGCCTTTTCCGACCCCGGAAGGGCCTGATAAAATAAATAAAATTCCTCTTTCGCTTTTCATCGCATCCTCCAACCTAGCTTTCTTCCGTGCCGTCCTCAACAGACGAAAGCCGCTGTGCTACCGTTTCTGGCTGAACAGCAGACAATATCACGTGATCGCTGTCTGTCACGACGACTGCTCGTGTGCGCCGTCCGTAAGTAGCATCTATCAGAATATTTCTTTCCCTTGCCACGGTGATCAGGCGTTTGATCGGCGCCGATTCCGGACTCACTACCGCGACAATTCTGTGGGCAGCAACAATATTTCCATATCCAATATTGATCAATTTCATGTTTTGGCTCCCCTTACCTGCTACTATTCTAGCCTAAATGACTGGCGGGTAAAACGGTATGTAATTAAATATTGTGAGAAAGTACACACATGTCAACCTATTTTACCACATAAAACACAGAATCCCAAAAGTTTTTGCCAGTGCTCTAATAAAAGAAAAATAACAGGCTGCAAAATCGCGCTTTGCGCTTTCTGCAGCCTGTCTTCATCATGTTCAAGCTTAGGCTTTTCTTTTGAACAATTGCGAACCCGCAAGTGCGAAAGTTGGTATCGAAGCCATTCCAAGCACAAGAAGCCACTGCCTTAATGGAAGAGATACCGTATGGAAGATTCCTTGTAAAGCAGGTGTATACATCACTACAAGAAGGAGTAAAACAGACGAGATGACAGCCGCCACGAGATATTTGTTTTCAAATGGGTTTCGGTGCATGACAGAGCGCTCGCTTCTGCAGTCAAAAACATGTATGAGCTGAGCCATCACCAATGTTGCAAATGCCACGGTCTGTGCCATGATCAGGTTGTCTGGATTCTCTTTAAGTGTCAGCCAGAAGGCAGCGACTGTAACGAGGCCGATCAAAAAACCACGTGAAACTATTTTCCAGCCCAGCCCTCTTGAGAATACACCTTCTTTGGCTGCTCGCGGCTTTCTGCGCATCACATCATCTTCTGCCTGATCGACTCCTAGTGCCATAGCTGGCAGTCCGTCTGTAACAAGGTTCACCCACAGTATCTGAATCGGAAGAAGCGGAAGCGGCATTCCCAGCACCATCGCAAAAAGCATGACAAGGATCTCACCAACGTTGGATGCGAGCAGGTACCGGATAAACTTTCTTATATTTTCATAGATGTTCCTTCCTTCTTCAATCGCTGATCTTATCGTGGCAAAATTGTCATCGCTCAGTACGAGAGAGGAAGCTTCTTTCGCAACATCCGTTCCAGTGATCCCCATCGCGATTCCGATATTCGCGCTTTTTATCGCAGGTGCATCATTCACTCCATCACCAGTCATCGCCACAACATGCCCCTTTGCCTGCAGCGCTTTAACAATCTTCAGTTTATGTTCAGGCGATACCCTCGCATAGACGTATATATCTTCAGCCTGAGCTTCGAGCTCTTCCTGTGAAAGCATAGATAATGATGCTCCATCCATCACTCTGCCGTTTTCAGGGAGAATGTTCAGCTGTTTCGCGATGCTTGCTGCTGTGACAACGTGGTCGCCAGTAATCATAACCGTTTTAATCCCTGCAGCCTGACAGTCTTTGATGCTTTGTCTCACCTCTGGCCGCGGCGGGTCGATCATTCCCTGCAGCCCCGCAAATGTCAGGCTCTTTTCCAGCTGATAAGATGAAAGTACTGCCTCCTCTGTCTTGAGCGGGCGGAAGGCGATCGCGATTGTCCGGAGAGCCTGAACGGCAAGACTGTTGATCGCCTGCTTAGCCTGCTCTGCATGCTCCTGCTTCAGCAGCTGCTTCCTGTTTCCCCATATGATGTAATCGCACTTGTCGAGCAAAATGTCAGGCGCCCCTTTTACGATCAGCATCTTTTCGCCAGATGCATCTTCAACGATAACACTCATCATCTTCCGGGAAGAATCGAATGGAAACTCTTCAATTAATCGATAATTTTCTAAAAGACTGTCCCGTAAAACACCCGCTTTCGCTGCACTTACAAGCAAAGCGGATTCTGTAGGATCACCTTCTGTACTGTATCCACTTTTAGCACCGGGCTTAAGAATTGCGTTATTGCACAGAACACCGTACTGAAGCACTGTCTGCAGGATATCATCTGAACCGGTATTCCGGTTATCTTTTCCGCTTCCGCCCCCCGATAGGGAAAACCCTTCATCTGTAACGTTCCATAGACAGCTGTCAGCCCAAATTTTTGTCACCGTCATTTTATTCTGTGTTAATGTTCCTGTTTTGTCTGAACAGATAACCGTTGCACATCCTAAGGTCTCAACGGAAGGAAGCTTCCTGACGATCGCTCGCTTTTTGATCATCTTCTGTACACCTAATGCAAGTGCAATCGTAACGATGGCAGGGAGCCCTTCAGGTATGGCGGCTACTGCCAGCGATACACCGGCTAAAATCATGCTGTATAAGTCATGCCCCTGGTAAACACCTGCCCCGACTACCATGAGAGTAAGAAGAAGTGCGATGACGATCAATACTTTTCCTAGCTGCTCAAGCTTCAGCTGCAAAGGAGTCGCTAGCTGTTCAGCATGCTGGATTAGATGGGCGATTTTACCCATTTCCGTTCTCATCCCTGTTGCGATTACGATTCCCGTCCCGCTTCCTTTCGTCACCATTGTTCCCATGAAAGCCATATTATTCTGGTCGCCAAGCGGGAGACTTGAACCCTTTAACGGCCTGCCGTGCTTGTTCACAGGTACAGATTCTCCTGTCAGTGCAGATTCCTCCACTTGAAGCCCTCTAGTCTGAAGGATTCTGAAATCCGCACCGATCCTGTCCCCTGCCAGCACTTTGATAACATCACCTGTTACAAGTTCTTTAGATGGAATCACTGACCATTCGCCATCCCTCATCACCATTGAAGAAGGTGCGGACAGCTCTTTTAAAGACGAAAGAGATCTTTCTGCTTTTCTTTCCTGAACAAAACCGAGAATGCCGTTCATGATGACGATTAAAATGATGGCAACAGCATCAAGGTATTCGCCAAGCAATCCGGATAGGAGTGTGGCTGCAAGAAGTACGAGCACCATAAAATCCTTGAACTGTGCAAGAAACACACTGATCGCTGACGGCTTTTTCCCTTCTGAAAGCTCATTTGGACCTTCTGTTTTCAGTTTGGCAGCCTGCTCTTTACGGCTCAGACCGTTCGACAGCCTGCTGTTTGTCATTTGTTCTACTTCTTCCTGCGACAGCTCGTACCAGTTCATTGCCCCACCTCTAACATTAGAATTGTTACAGCCATTTATATGCAGGCATGTCCGCATACATGCTATAATACAGGCAGAAATAAGAGGTGACTGCAAATGAGTTTTGATGGCATCGTAACACGGGCCGTTACACATGAACTGATCGAAAAATTACATTCTGGTAGAATATCAAGAGTTTACCAGCCCCATAAAACGGATCTTATTTTCACGATCCGGGCAAAAGGGAAAAACCATAAGCTTCTCATATCCGCTAACCCGACGTTTTCCCGTCTGCACCTGACAGAGCATTCTTACGACAATCCCTCTAGCCCCCCAATGTTCTGTATGCTTCTGAGAAAACATCTCGAAGGCGCTTTTATCGAAAAAATCGAACAGCATAACATGGAACGCATTGTGGAAATTACAGTTCGGACGAGGGACGAGATCGGGGACGAAACAACAAAAAAAGTTGTGATTGAAATTATGGGAAGACACAGCAATATCTTGCTGCTTGATGAGAAAACAGGAAAAATCATTGACTGCATCAAGCACATCCCGCCATCACAAAACCGCCATCGCACACTTCTGCCCGGCCAGGTGTATGTGCTGCCGCCGGAACAGAATAAAATCTCTCCCTTCAGTACTAGCAGCGAAATGTTTGGCAGCAAGCTTAATTGGAACACAGGAAAAATCGCACAGCAGCTTGTTCAGACATTCAGCGGTGTATCTCCGCTCATAGCCAATGAGGTCGTACACCGGGCAGGACTGACGACAAAAGAAAACATTTATTCTGCCTTTTCTACTCTGATGGAGAAGCTGTCAGTACACAGTTATGTTCCCCAGATGGTGACGAAGGATGGAAAAGAATACTTTTATATCGAGGATCTCACTCATATAGGAGGGGAAAAAAGAACGTTCAGCACCGTCAGTGAGGTGCTCGACCGCTTTTATTCAGGAAAAGCAGACCGCGACCGCATCAGGCAGCAAGCTCATGACCTTGAACGGTACCTTCAAAATGAATACGATAAATTGAAAACAAAGATTAAAAAGCTTGAGAAAGAATTGAGCAATACTGAAAAAACCGAAGAATACAAGCGTAAAGGCGAGCTGATAACCGCGTATATGTATATGGCGAAAAAGGGTGATGCTTCTATTGAAGTAGAAGATTACTTCGATGAGAACCTCCCTGCCGTTACAATCGCTCTCAATCCCCTAAAATCACCGGCTGAAAACGCACAGCAGTATTTTAAAAAATACAATAAGATGAAAAACTCCATTTCGGCCATCACAGGACAGATCCAGATCGCGAAAGATGAACTCTCATACTTTGACAGACTGCTCACCTTTATGGAATCGGCGTCCATCAATGACGTAGAAGAAATTAGAGAAGAGCTTGCTGAAGGCGGCTATGTGCGTCAAAGAAACAGCAGCAAGAAAAAAACGAAAGACAAGCCTCGTTTAGAAGAGTATGAATCAACTGACGGTACCACGATATTCGTCGGCAAAAACAACAAACAAAATGATTATTTAACGCATAAGTTTGCAAGGCAGAACGAGACTTGGCTTCATACGAAAGACATTCCCGGCTCTCATGTCCTGATCCGTTCAGAAGAACCATCAGAATCTGCAATTAAAGAAGCTGCCCATCTCGCTGCATTCTTCAGCAAAGCACGCCATTCCGGTTCGGTTCCGGTCGATTTCACACTGATCAGGAATGTGAAGAAGCCTTCTGGAGCGAAACCTGGTTTTGTGATATATGACAATCAGCAGACTGTGTACGTCACACCTGACGAAGATCTTGTTCTAAGCCTGAAAAAATGAAAAAATTCGTTAAAAAAAGATTGGTGTGGTGATCTCCGCTCCAGGGTGCTGAGCTTTCCGCGGGGCGTGCGGTTAGCCCCTTTGCCGCTACGCGACCTAAAGGGGCTAACCTTCCCGCTCGTCCCGCTGGACAAGGAAAGCTGCGGCAGCATGACCTCGCACGAAGAAAATGCGGTTTTCATTTTCGAGGAGTCTCGCACCCTTCCGCTCCAATCACAACGAATTTTTCGTTACAACGAATAGAAGTCAGAACAAAAAAGGGTAAGACCAACTCGTATTGTCGAGGCGGTTTTACCCTTTCTTCTTTAAATTAAAGTATCAAATACGCTTTGGTAATTTCAGATGCTTTAAAACCAACATCTCATTTGCTTGAACATCTTGAATCCATCACTGAAAAAGTTGATCGGAGTGTAAGGTGCCGACTCCAGCGGGATCAGTGGGACAGGTGAGACCTCTCAATGGCGCGCAGCGACGAGAGGGCTCACCGCCCACCCCGCGGAAAGCGTGCGCCTGAAACGTAGATCAACCTTCCCTCTGGTTTCTAAATTTCACTTACTTTTTCAGCAATCGTAATCGTTGCCAGTCCGTCTAGAACCTCAACATGGCGGATGTTAGAAAAATGAAGTGAAGAAAGGATGTCAGTCAGTTCTTCCTGAGAATAGCGGTGCCTTCTTGTGCTCACGTTCGCCCATTTAAGAAGAGAGGTCAGTTCGAATCCGGTAATATCATTCCTCTTAGCATATTGATGAGCGTTCAGCTGATTCATTTCAGGAGAAGGATTGAGCATAGCGGTAACTCCGCCTGGATTCAGAACTCTATGAATCTCTGTTATTCCTTCTATCGGCTCTGGCAGGAGGAAAAGAACACATGTAGACAGAGCGATGTCAAACTCATGGTCTTCCATCGGTAATTCGCATGCATCCCCGATTAGAAATGAACTTTTCTCGCTGCGGTTATGAAAAAAGAAATTTTGCACTGCTCCTTTAACCATCTCGCTCGACAAGTCTACACCTGTAAGTTGCTGAGCCTCGTCTGCCCCTTTTAAAAGAAGGCGTCCCGTCCCGCATCCGACGTCAATTACTTTCTTGTCCAACCACGAGCCTGTTTCCTGTTTAATTCTATCGTGAACTGCACTCAGCCATGACGTTCTTGCCATGGAATCAAAAAAACCTACCAGTTCATCAAATTCTTCGCCGTTCATTTTTCTCAACTGCCGGTACCTCCATCATTTAACGGGAAGAAGCAGCCATCCATCCTTCAGGATCTGCTTTCCATGCATGAAGCAGCTTAAGATCATTGCTGCTGATGCTCCCTTTTCTTGAAGCTTCTTCTACTAATGTACTAAAATCCGTCAATGTTTGCACGTCTATGTTCTCACTCTTAAACTCCTGTGCTGCACGATTAAGCTCGTACGTAAAAATGGCTGCCACACCCAGAACCGTCACTCCGTTCGCTCTTAAAGCATTTGCGGCCTGAATGGAGCTCTTGCCGGTCGAGATCAGGTCCTCGATCACAACCGCTTTTTTTCCTTCCTGCAGATATCCTTCAATCTGTTTTCCTTTACCATGTGCTTTCGCCTCGCCGCGCACATAGCACATCGGCAGCCCAAGCCGGTCAGCAATCAGGCTTGCATGCGGGATGCCTGCTGTGGCGGTTCCTGCAATAACATCTGCATCAGGATAATTTGAGGTGATAATATGGACGAATTCTTCGATGATATGGTTTCTGACTTCAGGAAAACCTAGTGTGACTCGATTGTCGCAATAGATTGGGGACTGCATTCCAGACGACCATGTATATGGCTTTTCGGGAGATAAGGAAACAGCTTTGATAGTTAGCAGATGATCAGCGATGACTGATTTCAAAAGAACCACTCCATTCATTCAGTATTTGTTCATATGAGGACACAGGATCAGCAGCTTCTGTTATGCTTCTTCCAATCACAATGTAGTCGGTTTTCGCTCTGGCAGCAGCCGCCGGAGAGGCAACACGTTCCTGGTCATGAAAGCTGCTCCCTAAAAGTCTGATTCCAGGAGTAACAGTAAGGAATGAATCACCGCATACTTCCTTTATCAGCGTTGTTTCGTTTACAGACGAAACGACGCCATCCAGACCAGCGTTTTTGGCATTCTTCGCATATTCCACAACAGCCTGTTCGAGTGTAAACTGGCTGACCAGCATCTCTTCTCTCATAACGATCTCGCTCGTGCTCGTCAGCTGAGTGACCGCGATCAGCAGCGGCTTCTGTTTTTCTTGCATACCGGCATACAGTCCTTCTTTGGCGGCTGCCATCATCTTGATGCCTCCTGAAGCATGAACGTTCACCATGTCTGCTCCAGCTAATGCAAGATTTTTCATCGCATTATGGACGGTATTGGGAATATCGTGCAGCTTAAGATCTAAGAAAACTCGATAGCCTCTCTCTTTAAGCCAATAAATCATAGATAGTCCTTCACGGTAAAATAGCTCCATGCCCACTTTTACGAACAGAGGCTTATTTCCGAAGTGCTCCAAAAATTGTTCTGTCTTTTGACGGTTTGGAAAATCTAGCGCGATAATGATGGGGTTTTGCATGGTTTCCAGCTCCCTCCGATAATTTCGCTAATATGACTGACATCCATGCTGTCCAGAACACGTTCCAGATCTGCGATGATTTCCGGGCATGCGTAAGGGTTCGCAAAGTTAGCCGTTCCGACTGCCACCGCCGATGCCCCCGCAAGCATCATCTCGATCACATCCTCAGCCGTCATCACTCCGCCCATGCCGATGATAGGAATCGACACAGCCTGACTTGCTTCATAAATCATTCTGACAGCAACAGGCTTGATCGCTGGACCTGAAAGACCACCCGTCTTATTCGCCAGTACAGGCTGCCTGCTTTTAAGATCGATACGCATGCCGATCAGTGTATTGATCATTGAAAGTCCGTCAGCTCCCGCTTCTTCAACCGCCTGTGCCATTTCTCTTATGTCACTTACGTTCGGCGAAAGCTTTACGTAAACAGGCTTTGATGAAACCTTTTTCACCATCTTAGTCAGTCTTGCAGCAGCTTCTGGCGCTGTGCCGAACTGTATTCCCCCTTCCTTAACGTTCGGACAGGAAATGTTCAGCTCAAGCACCGATACAAGTTCATGCTTTGAGAGAATTTCGGCAGCTTCCATATAATCTTCTTCCGCTGTTCCGGCAATATTTGCGACAACAGGTATTCCGTAAGGCTTTAGATGAGGCAGTTCTTCACTTATGATTTTCTCCACGCCGGGATTTTGCAGGCCGATTGCATTCAGCATCCCGGATTCTGTTTCAGCCACACGAGGTGTTGGATTCCCGAACCTTGGAGAGACCGTCGCCGCTTTTATGGCAACCGCCCCTAAAAGGCTCAAATCATACCACTTCGCATAATCTTTGCCAAAACCGAAGCAGCCTGAAGCAGGCATGATAGGATTTTTCATCTCTAATCCCGGAAGTGAAACATTCAGCCTGTTCATATACTTACCTCCTCTTTTTTAAATACAGGTCCGTCGCTGCAGATCTTCACATATCCGGAAGGAGTGGCTGCTTCACACACACAGGCAAAGCAGGCTCCAACGCCGCAGCCCATCCGTTCTTCAAATGAATAGTAAGCATTCAGCCCTTCAGTCTTATGATTGAGTGCTCGAAGCATCGGAGAAGGACCGCAGGCGAATACAACAGGCTGTTCTGCTGTGAATTTATCCATAACATCAGTAACAAACCCTTTTTTGCCGATTGTGCCGTCCGCGGTAGCAACGGCAACCCTTCCAATCTCTTTAAATTTTTCGATATAAAAGGCATCTTTGCTAGATTGAAAGCCTAACGCAAAAGAAACAGCAACCCCTTTTTGCGCAAGCTTTCTTCCAAGGTAATAGAGGGGAGGAACGCCGATTCCTCCTCCAACAAGCAATGCCTTGCCGCCCGCTTCAACAACATCTTGATTAAATCCGTTTCCGAGCGGTCCCAGAAGATCAATCTTGTCACCTCTGGAGCGTGTGCTGAGCCATGCTGTCCCTTTCCCTTGAGCCCGGTATACCATCTTCAATCTATTGTTTGCCGTATCCGCATCACAGATAGAAATCGGCCGTCGCAGCAAGGAGGAGAACCCTTCTCCCGTCCGAACATGGACAAACTGGCCCGGCACCTTCATACTCTCTACTCCTTCGCCTTCAACAGTCAGTTCAAAGATATTGTCGGCGATCATCACTTGCGAAACGACATTCAAATTCAGCCTTTTCATAGCAAAACCCCTTCTTTGCTCTGAAATGCCGGCATGCTTGTGGCTGAGAATGTGATCGATTCAAGCACCTGCAGAAGAGCTTCTGCCGTATCAAGGCTTGTCAGGCAGATGACTCCGCTTTCCGCACTCTCGCGGCGGATACGGAAACCATCACGTGCTGGCTGCTTTCCTTTTGTGAGCGTGTTGATAACAAATTGAGCTTCACCGGCACGGATCACATCAAGCAGTGTTTTTCCTCCTGCACCGATCTTGCCGACAGTTTCTACCGATATTCTTTCCTGCTTCACCATGGCTGCCGTACCTTCTGTCGCCATAACCGCATAACCGATATCAGAGAACCTTTTGACAAGCTGCAGTGCTTCTTCTTTATCCTTATCGGCCACCGTGAACAAGACAGTGCCATGTGAAGGGATTTTCATACCCGATGCGATAAGTCCTTTGTAAAGTGCTTTTTGCAAGGTCCTGTCACGTCCCATCACTTCTCCTGTAGACTTCATTTCCGGTCCAAGATAAGTGTCGACACTGCGAAGCTTTGCGAACGAGAAGACAGGAACTTTCACAAAAACATCTTCTGTTTCCTGCTGGCAGCCTGTTTCAAATCCAAGTTCAGCCAGATTGCTTCCCAAAATAACCTTCGTCGCAACATTCGCCATCGGAACACCAGTGATCTTGCTTAAGAAAGGGACGGTCCTGCTAGAGCGAGGGTTCACCTCGAGCACATATACCTCGTCTTTGTGCCAGACAAACTGTATATTCAGCAATCCGACGATTTTCAAGCCTTTGGCTATCTCGATCGTCCGCTGTATCAGTTTCTGCTTGATTCCTTCCGGCAAAGTTTGCGGCGGATAGACGGCGATAGAGTCTCCTGAATGCACACCTGCACGTTCAATATGTTCCATCATGCCTGGGATAAACACATCATGCCCGTCGCTGATCGCGTCTACTTCGAGTTCCTTGCCTTCTAAATAACGGTCGACTAGCACCGGATGCTCTGGATTTACTTTTGCTGCATTTTCCATATATTGAAGCAGTTCATCTTCATGATAGACGATTTCCATCGCTCTGCCGCCAAGCACATAAGAAGGCCTGACGAGGACAGGATAGCCGATCTTCGAAGCGATTTTGACTGCTTCGCTGACAGAAAAAGCTGTTTTCCCTGCAGGCTGCGGAATGCCGATTTTCTGCATGACATCTTCAAAACGTTCACGGTCTTCTGCTAGATCCATGGAATCAATAGAAGTACCTAAAATTTTGACGCCGCGTCGTTCCAGTTCAGCTGCAAGGTTAATCGCCGTTTGTCCGCCAAATTGAACGATCACTCCTTTTGGCTGTTCAAGATCGATTACATGCATCACATCTTCTATTGTGAGAGGTTCAAAATATAATTTATCTGACATGCTGAAGTCTGTAGAAACCGTTTCTGGGTTGTTGTTGATTATGATCGCTTCATAACCGGCTTCCTGTATTGCCCAGACGGTATGAACAGTCGCGTAGTCGAACTCGATCCCCTGCCCGATGCGGATCGGGCCAGATCCGAGCACGATCACGCTTTCTTTATCAGACTTGTGCGATTCGTTCTCCTCTCCGTACGTTGAGTAAAAGTACGGCGTTTCCGATTCAAACTCTGCAGCACACGTATCGACCATCTTGAAGACTGGCAGTATGTGGTTTTGCTTGCGGAAGGCATAAACTTCTTTTTCGTCCATATCCCAGGCTCTGCTGATCCAGCTGTCGCTGAAGCCTCTTTCTTTTGCCTTCTTCAAAACGCCAGCATCACGTTTTCTTTGCAAGATATTTTTTTCAATCTGCAGGATGTTCACAATTTTCTCCAGGAAAAAGTAATCGATCTTCGTGATCTCATGTATTTCCTCAGCTGAAACACCTGCCCTCATCGCATCTGCGATATAAAAAATCCGGCGGTCATCTGCATTGCCTATCCTTCTTTTATATTCTTCTTTAGAATGCTGCTCACCGCTTTCGAGATGGTCAGCGTTGATCTCAAGCGATCGGACTGCCTTCAGGAGTGATTCTTCAAGATTCCGTCCGATCGCCATTACCTCACCTGTGGCTTTCATCTGTGTGCCCAGTTTACGGTTCGCAGCTTCAAATTTGTCAAATGGCCATCTTGGAATCTTTGAAACAATGTAATCCAGTGCGGGTTCAAAGCAGGCAAACGTTGTGCCTGTTACAGGATTTTTCAGTTCGTCAAGCGTATATCCGACTGCTATTTTAGCTGCCAGCTTCGCGATCGGATATCCAGTCGCTTTTGATGCGAGTGCAGAAGAACGGCTGACTCTAGGATTAACTTCAATTACATAATACTGGCTGCTATCAGGATCAAGTGCGAGCTGAACGTTACAGCCGCCCTCTATCTTTAGCGCTCTGATGATGCCGAGCGATGCATTCCTTAACATCTGATAATCGCGGTCGCTTAAAGTCTGGCTCGGAGCAACTACAATTGAATCACCGGTGTGAATACCTACAGGATCAATGTTTTCCATGTTGCACACGACGATCGCTGTATCGTTTTTATCTCTCATCACTTCATATTCGATCTCTTTGAAACCAGCGATGCTCTTTTCGATAAGAACTTGTGTTACAGGGCTCGCATGAAGTCCGCTCGCGGTAACCTCCAGCAGCTCTTCTTGTGTGGATGCGATGCCTCCGCCTGTGCCGCCGAGCGTAAACGCTGGCCTGATGATGACAGGCAGCCCTACTTCACTGACAAAATTCTTGGCTTCCTCCAAGTTCCGCACAATCGCACTTTCAGGTACTGGCTGCTGAAGTGTGTTCATCAAGCTTCTGAACAGGTCTCGATCTTCAGCCTGCTGTATGCTGTCAAGCGTTGTTCCAAGCAGTTCAACATTATAATCTTTTAGGACGCCGCTTTCTGAAAGTTCAACCGCTAGATTTAGTCCTGTCTGCCCTCCGAGTGTCGCGAGAAGCCCGTCTGGACGCTCTTTGCGAATGATGCGTGAAACAAATTCAAGTGTAAGAGGCTCAATGTATACTTTGTCTGCCATGTTTGGATCTGTCATAATTGTCGCAGGATTCGAGTTTACAAGTATGACTTCATAGCCTTCTTCTTTCAATGCCTGGCAGGCCTGAGTTCCAGCATAATCGAACTCAGCCGCCTGGCCGATCACGATCGGTCCTGAACCGATAACAAGTATTTTTGAAATGTCGTTTCTTCTAGGCATGAAGGATCCCTTCTTTCTTGTAAGTTTTCATCATGTGCAGGAATTCGTCAAAGATGCTGTTGGAATCATGCGGCCCCGGTGAGGCTTCTGGATGGTATTGAATCGAAAAGGCAGGCTTCTTCTTGTGAACTACTCCCTCAACTGTTCCGTCGTTTACAGCACTATGGCTCAGGATGAGATCTGTGTTCTCAAGAGATGCTGCATCGACCGTATAGCCATGGTTCTGTGATGTAAGAGCGATTTTGCCTGTCATCAAGTTTTTTACCGGATGATTAGAACCGCGGTGCCCGAACTTCAGTTTTACCGTCTCCGCTCCGCACGCAAGCGACAAAAGCTGATGTCCGAGGCAGATACCTAAGATCGGGATGTTATGATCGAGCAGACCTCTGATCATAGAAAGAGCCATCGGAACATCTTTCGGGTCTCCTGGTCCGTTTGACAGCAGCACACCGTCCGGCTTCAGCTGAAGAATTTCAGCAGCCTGCGTATTATAAGGGACAACGACCACATCACAGTGCCTCATTGATAGTTCCCGAAGCATCCCGCTTTTCACACCGTAGTCAACCACGACTACTCGTTCGCCGCGGTTTGGCAGCTGATAAGAGGTTTTCGTGGATACAGAAGGTACTTGGTTTGTTTTTAAAGGCATGCTGATGAGCTCTTTAACCGTGAGTTCCCTATTGTCTGCGGAATTGCAAAGTTTCCCTTTCACTGTTCCGTGTTTTCTTAAAATTCTAGTAAGCTTTCTCGTGTCGATGCCGTACAGTCCAGGAATCTTTTTTGCCGCAAGCCACTCACTTAAACCCTGAATCGATTCGTAATGGCTCGGGAACGATGCGTTTTCATTTAGAATCACACCTGCAGCTGCAGGATTGATGGACTCATAATCTTGGCGGTTAATGCCGTAGTTTCCGATCAGCGGATACGTAAACGTGATGATCTGTCCGTAATAAGAAGGGTCTGTCACCACTTCCTGATATCCCGTCATGCTCGTCGTGAATACAACTTCACCCAGCGCCTCTGCATCTGCCCCGAACGCCATGCCTTCAAAAACTGTACCATCCTCTAAAATCAAGTATCTTACCATATCAGCGCCTCCTCTTTTTTGTAAGCTATCTTTCCTCCTACTATTGTTGCAACGGGCCATCCGCTGCATTCCCATCCGTTAAAAGGTGTGTTTTTCCCTTTGGATGCAAATCCCTTTGAATCAATAATCTCTTTTCTATTAAGATCGATCACGCACAGATCTGCTGCAAGACCAGGCTCGATCTTTCCGTAAGGCAGCGAGAACGCTTCTGCAGGTTTTCTCGTCATAGCATCCATCAGCCCTTGCAATGTCCATTTTCCTTTCAGCACGAGATTCGTGTATAAAAGAGGAAATGATGTTTCAAGTCCTACAATGCCAAAAGGAGCAAGCTCCATTCCCTGTGCTTTTTCATCTTCATGATGAGGAGCATGGTCTGTAGCAATAAAATCGATCACACCTTCTTTTAGAGCCTCTAGCAAAGCTTCTTTATCTTCTGTTCCTCTAAGCGGGGGGTTCATCTTAAAATTTGAATCTTGGCCAGGGATGTCGCTGTCGGACAAAAGAAGATGGTGAGGCGTAACTTCAGCTGTCACTTTGATGCCCGCCCGTTTCGCATCTGCTATCACTCTTACAGTTTCCTTTGTACTGACATGACAGACATGATAGCGGGCATCTGCTGCTTCAGCAAGAAGCACATCACGCGCTACATGAACTGATTCACTCACAGAAGGAATACCCGGAATGTTCTCTTTCTGTGCAAACATTCCCTCATGCACAGCGCCGCCTTTTGGAAGGAGAGTGTTATCCTCACAGTGGGCCACGATAACGGTATTGCACTTGTTTGCTTCTTTCATGGCCGCTAGCATCATTCCTGCAGACTGGACGCCAACACCGTCATCCGTGAATGCAAACGCTCCAGCTCGAAGCAGTTCACTAAAATCTGTCATGCTTTTCCCAGCTTGGCGCTCTGTAATGGAAGCATAAGGCAAGACTCGGCAATGCGCCGTTTTTTCAATGCGGTCCATCAGGGCATCCATCATCGCTTTATTGTCAGGAACCGGCCGCGTGTTCGGCATAGCCGCTATTGTCGTGTACCCGCCTTTTACTGCAGCCTTCGTTCCGCTCTCTATCGTTTCTTTATGTTCGCCTCCTGGTTCCCGCAAATGCACATGAAGATCAATAAAGCCCGGTACAAGCAGAAGTCCTTCAAGATCCCATATTTCATGTCCTTCCTCGCTGATTTGCTCGTACACTTCCCTTATTACGCCATTTTCTATCAGAACATCCTTTTGTATCAGATTGTTTTTGCCATCCAGCATTTTTGCGTTTTTAAGCAATTGTCCCATTGATCGTTTCCTCCTTTAGTTTTCCTAGTGACCAGTTCAGTACTGCCATCCTTACGAAAACACCGTTTCGGATCTGTTTGAAGATCCTTGACCGGCTGCATTCAACAAGCTCATCAGCTAGTTCTACCCCTCTGTTTACAGGTGCAGGGTGCATGATGATGCTGTGAGGCTTCATCATGCTTTCCCGTTCTATAGTAAGACCGTAGCGTTTGTGATAATCATTACTGTCCATCTCCATCCCCGCACAGTGCCTTTCATGCTGTATGCGCAGCATCATCATTACATCCGCCGTCCTGCATGCATCATTCATTGATATATATTGATTTTTGTGTTTTTCAGGAATCCACTCGACCGGCCCTGAGAAGTAAACATTCGCTCCCATTTTTTGAAGCATTTCTGCGTTAGAAGCAGCAACCCTGCTGTGGCGGATGTCGCCAGCAATCACAACGTTTAGCCCTTGAGTAACGATAAACTCCTGCTGTATCGTCAAAAGATCGAGAAGAGATTGTGTCGGATGGTTCCCGCACCCGTCTCCAGCATTGATGATCGGAATGGAAATTTTTCCAACGAGACTTTCGAAGTAATAGTCTTCATGATGCCTGATCACCGCTGCTTTAACTCCGATTTCTTCGAGCGTTCTCATCGTGTCATATAGCGTCTCGCCTTTTGTCATGCTCGAACTGGCTGCGTCCACATTCAGCACATTCATCCCAAGGTTCCGCTCGGCTGCTTCAAAGCTGAATCTTGTCCTCGTGCTCGGCTCAAAAAACAAATTGGCCACAAGCTCGCCGCTGCTGTGGTCATATTCATTTTCCAATGACAGCCTTTGTGCTTCTTGCAGGATTTTATCAATCTCTTCAATCGGCAATTCTTGTATGGTTAGCAAATGTTTCATTCCCCGCGCCTCCCTTTTATAAAAAAAACACACCCCGAAATGTTATCAGGGTGTGTTCAATCAGGACCGCATGCTGCAGCAGTCCTAGTCACACCCTTTTAAGTCTCTCGTACTTAATTAAAAAGTGTTTATGCAGCTGTATCGTTATTGCTTTCTCCAAACATTTTGTTCATTAATTCATCGTCATCCTCACGCCCTGGAAGAACAAGGTTCAAGATGACACCGATAAGAGTAGCAAGCGCCATTCCAGCAATCTGCAGGTTGTCCGACAGTTTCAGTGCCGCTCCTCCGATTCCTGTTACAAGGATAACAGACGAGATAATGAGGTTTCTCTTATTTCCAAAATCAATCTTATTATCCACTAGCATCCTTAAGCCAGATGAAGCGATGATTCCGAACAGAAGGATCGACACACCGCCCATGACTGCCGATGGAATCGTGCTGATAAGCGCTGTTACTTTTCCTAAGAATCCGAAGCAGATCGCTGTCACTGCGGCACCTGCGATAACATACACAGAATAGATCCTCGTGATAGCAAGCACTCCGATATTCTCACCGTACGTTGTGACCGGAGGCCCTCCGATCAAAGAGCCAATCATAACTCCGACTCCGTCACCCAATATTGAACGGTGAAGGCCTGGCTTTTCCAAAAAGTTGCGGCCGACCACTTTGCTCAATACAAGCTGATGCCCGATATGTTCCGCGATCGTGACTGTAGCAACAGGCATCATGATCAGTGCTATTGTCCAAGAAAAATCAGGTGTGTATGTTACGAACGGAACAATAAAGTCAGGTGACTGTATGACATCCGCCTTTATCACTTTTGTGAAATCAACAATTCCTCTAAAGTAAGCGAATGCAAATCCAGAAACGATTCCCGCAAGTATCGGGATGATGCCAAGAATTCCTCTAAAGAACAACGAGCAGACAATTGTGACTGCCAGAGTGAATAACGCAACTGAAAAATGTGTCAGGCTGTATTTTCCAGTAACAGGATCATTCATCGCCATTCCCACTGCTACATTAGCCAGTCCAAGACCGATTACGATGATGACAGGTCCGACTACTACTGGCGGCATGATTCTCATCAGCCATTTAAGCCCAGAAGTTTTAATGAGCAATGCAACCGCTCCGTATACCAGTCCTGCAAGGAAGCTTCCGAGCATCGCTGCTTCAGGCCCTCCAAAAGCCTTTACTGCTATGATAGGCGAGATAAATGCAAACGAGGAACCAAGATAAGCGGGTATCTGTCCTTTTGTTATGATCAGATAAGCGATCGTAGCAAGCCCGCTTGACACTAAGGCTACTCCCGGATCAAGCTCTACAAGGAACGGTACAAGCACTGTCGCACCAAACATGGCGAACAGATGCTGAAGACTGAGTGTCAGCCACTGATGGATTGGCGGTTTTTCATTCACATCAAGGATCGGTCTATTTTCATTGTTCATATTTATTCCTCCGTTTCTCCATTAAAAAAGCCACTTTTGTTTATAACAAAAGAGGCTTTCAGGCATAGAACGATCGTGTCTTTATGCCGTAGGCGCCTCCCTTGCCAGCCTCTCTGGACTGTTTGTTAAAGGGATGCTGTTATTTTCGTTCGTGGATCGCAACTTCATCCACTCCGTCAACCTCTGTTAACGAGGCTGATATAATTTCTTCACTTGAAGTCGGTACATTTTTGCCCACATAATCTGCACGGATTGGCAGCTCGCGATGCCCTCGGTCGACGAGAACAGCAAGCTGTATGTTTGCCGGCCTGCCAAGATCCATGATGGCATCCATGGCAGCTCTGACCGTCCTTCCTGTATAAAGGACATCGTCGACAAGAACTACTTTTTTGCTGTCTACATCAACTGGGATGCTTGTACCTTTTAGTTCAGGCTCTTGATTTTCCGTCTTAATTTTAAGATCGTCTCGGTATAACGTGATATCCACATCACCGACTGAAACGCCTTTTCCTTCAATCTGTCCGATCCGCTCTGCCAGTCTGCGCGCGAGGTATTCTCCGCGTGTTTTAATACCGACAAGCACGATGCCTTCTACACCTTTGTTTCGTTCGATGATTTCATGGGCGATGCGGGTCAATGCACGGCGGATTCCCTGGTCATCCATTATAACCGCTTTTTCCATATGGTCCCGTCTCCTTTCTTTTATCGTTACTATTTCCCTAATAGTTCTGTAACAGTTCCCATAAAAAAATCCTCTCGCCGCATGACGAGAGGACAGAACAGACACAACGTCTGTTCTATGGATCGTTTCCTTCTCAGCCTCACGGGACTAAAGTTAAAGGACTATTTAAGTTACTGTGATTATCACAAAGTTTTCAGCTGCTGTCAACTTCTTTTTCGTAAATAATCTAAAAGCTGCTGCATATCCTCTGGCATTTCAGCTGAAAATTCCATATACTCTCCAGTGCGCGGGTGATCGAAGCCCAATACTTCTGCATGCAGAGCCTGTCCTTGAATGTCGAGAGTTTTGCGCGGGCCATATTTCGGATCGCCGGCAAGCGGAAAGCCGATGTATTTCATATGAACTCTTATCTGGTGAGTCCGTCCTGTTTCAAGCTGGCATTCCACAAACGAGAAATTCGTGAATCGCTCAAGAACATTAAAATGCGTGACAGCATCCCTGCTGTTATCATCTGTAACTGTCATTTTTTGACGGTCACTTTTATCTCTGCCGATCGGTGCGTCGATCGTGCCAAAGTCATGAGGAAGCACGCCATGAACGATCGCTTTATACTTGCGCGTCGTCGTCTTGTCTTTCAGCTGCTGAACGAGAGATTCGTGCGCCTTGTCGTTCTTCGCCACCATCAAAAGGCCTGATGTGTCCTTGTCAATGCGGTGGACGATGCCTGGGCGCAGCACTCCATTAATACCAGATAGGTCCTTGCAGTGGGCCATAAGGCCGTTTACAAGAGTACCTGAATAATTACCTGGCGCAGGATGAACCACCATCCCTCTTGGCTTATTCACTACAAGCACGTCGCTGTCTTCGTACACAATATCAAGGTTCAGCTCTTCAGCTTCAGCCTCGTAAATTTCCGGTTCAGGAACGATCAGTTCAATTTGATCACCTGCTGAACATTTGTAATTCGTCTTAACGGCATTTTCATTTACTAATACGATGCCTTCTTTAATCCACCCTTGCAGCTGAGAGCGTGACCAGTCATCCTGCACTTCAGACAGCACTTTATCGATTCGAAGCCCAGCTTGCGAATCACTTACTTCATATTGAAACTTATCCATTTTGTTTCTCCTTCTTGCCTTCCAGCATGCTATGAATAAAAACAAGGCCAACTCCGACTACAAGTGCCGAATCGGCGATATTAAAGATCGGAAAATCATAGCTTCCGATATAAAAGTCGAGAAAATCAACTACCTCGCCGCGGAAAAGCCTGTCCGCAAAATTCCCAAGAGCACCGCCTAATATAAGGCCAAGCGATGTTTTAAACAGTTTATCGCCTTCCTTTTTAGCGATGAAATAAATGACCGCTGCTACAACAACCGTAGTGATGATAATAAAAAACCAGCGCTGATTCTGCAAGATCCCGAATGCAGCTCCTCTGTTCCGGTGAGAAGTAATATAAAAGAAATTTTGTATTACCGGTATAGATTCCCCAAGCTGCATGCTTTTTACAATCCACCACTTCGTTAGATGATCAATGACAAACACGGCAAGGGCCAACAAATAATAAACCACGCAAAATCCCCCGTATCTATATTATGTACTTTTGCATTGTAGCACAATAAAACAATTGTTCACAATGTAAATACAAGCTCTTTACAAGGTCTTACATGTTAAGAATCAACAATAAAAAAACTGCCCTCCAATTGTAGCGTCCACAATTAGAGGGCAGTTTCTGTTTTTTATTATGCGTAATGCTTTTCAACGATGTCTGCACAGCTGGAACATAACGCAGGGTGCTGACTGTTTGAGCCAACGTCTTTCGTCACTGTCCAGCAGCGGTCACATGTCTCGCCTTCCGCTGCACTAACTACAACCGAAGTATGCTGGAAAGTGCGAGCATTGCCAGGGGCGTCTGCCTTGCTGCCAGCCACTTCAGCAGAAGAAACGATAAACAGCTTGTTAAGCTGATCTGTTTTCTTCAGCCACTCGTTCACTTCTCCATCACTGTAAATCGTCAGGGAAGCCGTGAGCGATTTGCCGATTACCTTTTCGCTGCGTGCTTCTTCAAGTGCCTTTAATACTTCATCACGGATTTCCATGAAACGGTCCCATTCTCCAAGGAGAGCATCACCATTCTCAAACGATTTTTCTTCAGGCATGTCTGTAAGCTGTACACTCTCTTCAGAAACGCCAGGGATAAAGTTCCATACTTCATCAGCTGTGTGTGCAAGGATTGGCGCTGAAAGTTTAGTGAGTGCCAGCAGTGATTCATAAAGTACTGTTTGGATGCTGCGGCGCTTATGATCATCTTCTCCCTGAATGTAAAGTGTATCTTTAGCCATGTCGAGGTAGAAAGAGCTTAATTCGATCGTGCAGAAATTATGGATCGTATTGTAAACTGTCAGGAATTGATACTCCTCATACGCTTTTCGTACTTTGCCGATCACTTTATTTAACTTAACAAGCATATACTGCTCAAGCTCTGGCAGTTCTTCATAGCTTACACTGTGTTTAGCCGGATCAAATCCGTCAAGGTTCCCGAGAAGGAAGCGGAAAGTGTTGCGGATCTTTCGGTAAACTTCAGCAACTTGTTTTAAGATGTCATCTGAAACACGCACATCAGACTGATAATCAACGGATGATACCCATAGACGGATAATGTCCGCTCCAAGCTGGTTCATCACTTTGATCGGGTCAAGCGTGTTTCCGATCGATTTACTCATTTTTCGTCCTTGCCCGTCAAGAACAAAACCATGACTAAGGATTGTCTTGTAAGGTGCGCTGCCCGTGATGGCTACGGATGTAGAAAGAGATGAGTTGAACCAGCCTCTGTATTGGTCAGATCCTTCCAAATATAAATCTGCCGGGCGTGTAAGTTCATCTCGTTCTTCAAGCACAGCCCAGTGGGATGTTCCAGAATCAAACCATACGTCCATGATGTCCGTCTCTTTCGTGAACTTGCCATTCGGGCTGTGCACAGAAGTGAAGCCTTCCGGAAGAAGCTCTTTCGCATCACGCTCAAACCAGACATTCGATCCATGCTCTCTGAACAGCTTAACTGTATGAGCAATTGTTTCTTCTGTAATGATCGCTTCGCCGTCTTCGCCATAAAACACAGGAATCGGAACGCCCCATGCTCGCTGGCGCGAAATGCACCAATCTTCACGATCCTTGATCATATTATGAAGCCTTGTTTCACCCCATACAGGAACCCAGTTCACATCCGAGATCGCTTGAAGCATCTGTTCGCGGATTCCTTTAATGGATGCGAACCATTGAGCGGTAGCACGGAAGATCACCGGTTTTTTCGTTCTCCAGTCATGCGGGTACGAGTGAGTGATGAAAGACAGGTGAAGAAGTGCGCCTTTTTCTTTCAGTTCCTCTGTGATCGGCTTGTTCGCTTCATCATAAAACAAACCTTCATATCCTGGTGCCTCTTTCGTCATGACACCTTTATCATCAACAGGGCAAAGAACTTCCAGGCCATATCTTTTTCCGACGAGGAAATCGTCTTCCCCGTGGCCAGGAGCAGTATGGACGCATCCTGTACCTGCATCTGTCGTTACGTGCTCTCCGCACATCACAAGAGAATCACGGCCATATAATGGGTGTTCTGCGACAATATGCTCAAGCTCGCTTCCTTTCATTGTCTTGATAACGGCAGCTTCTTCCCAGCCAAAGTCTTTTTTCAAGCTCTCGAGCAAAGCCTCAGCCACAACATATTTTCCGCTTTCTGTTTTCACGCTGACATAATCAAGGTCAGGGTGAACTGAAATTCCAAGGTTAGCCGGAATTGTCCAAGGCGTTGTTGTCCAGATGACGATTTTCTCGTCTGATTCCAAAACGCCTTTTCCGTCTTTTACTCCGAATGCCACATAGATGCTGGCAGAGCGTTTGTCATGATACTCGATTTCCGCTTCGGCAAGCGCTGACTCTGAAGATGGAGACCAGTAAACAGGCTTCAATCCTTTATAGATCAGCTCTCTTTTTGCCATCTCTCCGAAAACCTCGATCTGACGTGCTTCGTATGCTTTATCAAGCGTAATGTATGGACGTTCCCAGTCACCGCGGACTCCCAGGCGCTTAAATTGTTCACGCTGGCGGTCTACCTGAGTCAGCGCATACTCTTCACATAGCTTTCTGAATTCTGCAACAGAGAGCTCCTTGCGCTTTACTTTCCCGCTTTTTGTCAGAGCTGTCTCGATCGGCAATCCATGTGTATCCCAGCCTGGCACATAAGGAGCGTTGTAGCCCGTCATTGACTTGAAGCGGACGATCATATCTTTTAAGATCTTGTTCTCGGCATGCCCGATATGGATATCGCCGTTCGCGTATGGAGGTCCGTCATGAAGGATAAAGTTTGGACGTCCTTTTGTGCGTTCCTGCACTTTCTCATAGATATTCAGTTCATTCCATTTTGCCTGCACTTCCGGCTCGCGCTGAGGCAGGTTGCCGCGCATCGGAAATTCCGTTTTCGGCATAAGCAATGTATCTTTGTAATTCATAGCCATCCTCCTGAAAATATAATAAATAAAAAAACCTTCCCGCCCCTGCTTTAATTTAGAATTAAAGCAGGGGCGAGAAGGTTATCCCGCGGTACCACCCTGGTTGAACTGCCGCATCATGCAGCAAGTCCCGCTCATTCATCTGTAACGCAGATGATGCGCCCGTGCTTACTCGTGTTTTCAGCATGGGAACTCAAGGGTGATCTTCAAGCACTTTCTTTATACCGGCTCCCACCACACCCGGCTCGCTGAATAAAAAACGGCGCTTTACTGTCCCTGTCATAGTCTGTAAGTCATTTTCTTAAAAAAGTATATGCGAATTGCATATTAGAAGTCAAGTTTGTTATTTGACTTCTTCTAGTATATAATCCTCATATTTTTCTGGTGCATTCAATGCATCCCAGTCGTCGTTTTTCAGCATTTCAAGCTGAGCTTCGATCAGCATGCGGAAACGAGTGCGGTAAACTGAGGACTGTTTCTTCAGCTCGTCGATGTCCATCACGATTTTTCGAGATTTAGAAAGAGCTTCGTTAATGATACGATCAGCGTTCTTCTCCGCTTCTTTCACGATCAGGCGGGCTTCCTTGTTCGCTGTACGCTTTACTTCTTCTCCTGTTTCCTGTGCGACAAGAATCGATTTATTCAGCGTCTCTTCAATATTCTTAAAGTATGAAATCTTTTCTTCAAGCTTTGCAACTGTTTCTTCGAGTTCCTTTTTCTCGCGGATTACTGCCTCGTAATCTTTGATCACTTGATCAAGAAAATCATTTACCTCGTCTTCACTGTACCCGCGGAACCCCCGAGTGAATTCCTTATTATGAATATCCAACGGTGTTAAAGGCATGAAAGCCACCTCCAAAAGATGCGATTTTTTCTTAATTTCTCATTTCGACAATATTATCGGCTATTCCTTCTGCCGTCTTCACTTTATTTTAGGCTGCTATTCAAACTTTCAAGAATTCTATGAAGTGGTTGACCTCCGTTTCAGGCGCACGCTTTCCGCGGGGCGTGGCGAAAAGCGCGGGTCGGCTCGTTCAGCCACGACAAGCAAAAGGGAAAGGGGCCGGTAAGTCGCTCTTTGACTTATTGGACACTTGCCCTTTTGCTTGTCGTGGCTAGCCGTTTTCTGCTGGACAGGTGAGCCCCTTTGCCGCTGCGCGCCCTAAAGGGTCTCACCTGTCCCACTCGTCCCGCTGGAGTCGGCGCCTTACACTCCGATCAACGTTTTCAATGATGGATTCAAGATGATTAAGCAAAGTAGATTAGAGTTTCAGCAAAGTCAAATAAATAAAGGGTAGAAGCATCACAAACTATTTCCTGAACGTTGTTATAAAATAAACCATTCAAAAATTACAAGCTTTAAAAAACCATTTAGAAAATAGTCTTATTTTAATATGCCGAAGCTGATCCGCTGCTTGTCCTTTTTTGTCTGGCCGTCTATTGAAATCAGCTTGCTCCTGCCATAGCCCCGCACCGACAAATGATCGCCTGCAGCCATTTCAAACGATGTGTTTTCGATCGTCCTCCAGTTCACTTTCACCTTGCTGCCAGAAATTAGAGCAGAAGCCTTAGACCTGGATATGGAATAAATCTCGCTCATGACAGCGTCTAGCCGAAGAGAAGTGACCGTTCCAGACTTTTCTATGTACTCTTCCTCAGATGCCAGCAAGTCTCCTTTAAGAGGCTTGAGCGAAACAGCAGCGCGGCCAGCCTTTTCAAAGTTGACTGACAGATAGTCTGCGATCTCGCCTGCAGCCGCGATCTGTATCGTTTCGCCGCTTACAATGATGTCTCCGTACTTTTCTCTTTTGACACCAAGGTTCATCAGCGATCCAAGAATGTCTTTATGCTCGAGCTTGATGAACTTGGCAGGGTAATTCACTTCAAAGCATGATACTTTATAATCCTCCTGATGCACCGGAACGAAAGGAGGGTGCAGCAGCGCGCGCTTTCGTTCCGAATAAGAAGAGCCTCCCCAGAACGAGAGGCTGACATCCGGATGGTTTCCTATGATCTGCTGCGTGATATGCTGTTCCCGAGGATTGAGAAAATCCGTCAGCCGGACAGAATACTGTTGTGCTACTTCTGTTTTCCACCCGTCTACCTTATCGATAAAAGCATGTTCTTCAGGCCGGTAATGCTGATAAATGTTCATGTAAAAACTTCCTGTCTCTCATACTTTAATACTTTAAAACATTTGAACGAGGTAGCGTACCCCGTTTTCAGCAAAACGAAGGGCAAACAGTGCCACGATCGGAGAGATATCGATCATCCCTAAAGGAGGGATGATGCTTCTAAACGGTGCCAGATACGGTTCTACGATTCTAGCTAGAAATATGCCGATAGAAGACTCCCGGGCATTCGGGAACCATGAAAGAAGTATGTAGCCAATTACAAGGTATGAGTAGATCTGCATAGTTTTGATTAAGATTAAACCGATAGTTTCGATCAAACTGTTCCTCTCCTGCCTAAAATTTTAGTCTTGTTCCGCCGCCATTTCTGAGATGGTTCCAGAAACGTCTACATTTTCTGGCGTGCAGAGAAATGTATTAGGTCCAAGCTTTTGAATGTCTCCGCCAATTGCATAAACAGTTCCGCTGAGAAAATCGACAATCCTCTTAGCCTGATCATGTGCGATGCGCTGCAGGTTCATCACAACAGCACGGCGATTCTTCAGCTGGTCTGCAATATCTTGAGCTTCAGCGTACACACGGGGCTCAATCAGCACCACTTTTACCTGCTGCTGTACACTCTGCAGACTGACAACGTTCTGCTTTGTCTTTTTCGTATGGCTTGGGATGATTTCTTCTTCCTGCCGCTGCTCTTCCTCTTCTAATTCTTCTTCATAGATGTATTCATCATCCATATCAAAAAAACGTTTAAATTTAGTTTTAATGCCCATTTAGGACACCTCCTCTTTTTCATTCCCAACAAGACTCGACCCGATTCGGATATAAGTTGCCCCTTCTTCGACCGCTATCTTAAAATCATTGGACATTCCCATAGAAAGCTCGGCACAAGGTGCATGCGGCAAGTTTCGCTCCTGAACTGTTTTCTGCAGCTTTTTCAATTCAGAAAATACACGCCTGATTTCTTCATCATCCTCTGTAAATGGTGCCATTGTCATTAGTCCTGCAACCTTAATACGGTCAAGCTTACTTAGTTTATCGACAAAGTCCATCACTTCTTTTACATTCAATCCATGCTTCGACTCTTCACCGGAAATATTCACCTGCACAAAACATGAAACTGTCCGGTCTGCCCTTTTCTGAATTTCTTCAGCCAGTGACAATCTGTCGAGCGAATGAATATAATCCGCGTGTGGAAGGACATCCTTAACCTTTCGAGTTTGAAGTGATCCTATAAAATGCCAGATGACGTGCTCAGGAAGATGCTTTTTCTTTTCAATCAAGCCTTCGAGCCTGTTTTCTCCAAAATGGACGACTCCCGCCTCAGCCGCTTTCAACGCCGTCTCAACACTCACATATTTCGTTACGGCCACAATATTAACGTCCTCAGGCTTTCTGTTTTTTTCTCTGCATGCTTCAGCTACTGACTCTTGGAGCATGCGGAGATTATTCTTTATATCCACAGATGTTATGAATCTCCTTTCAGCATGATATAGCTCATCATGCGCCCTGTCGTCCCTCCGTCCTTTCTGTAAGAAAAGAACAGGTCATTTCTGCAGCTTGTACAATAATCCGATACAACAATGTTAGTCTCTTTTAATCCAGAAGCTATGAGCAGCTGCCTGTTCGCTTCTTTAAGATCGAGCATATATTTCCCGGCTGACACCTTTTTTGCAGCCGCATCAGTCCGGCTTCCTAAAGCTTCATTCATCCTGCTCATCACATACTCGTCCACTTCATAACAGCAAGAACCGATGGAGGGGCCGATCGCAGCCAAAATGCCGTCTTTGTCTGCATTTTCGTCTATAACCCACTTTTTTACCAGCTCGCCGCCAATATTTAAAGCGGTCCCTTTCCAGCCTGCATGCGCTAGTCCAGCTATTTTTTTAGAAGGATCAAAAAAATAAAGCGGAACACAGTCTGCGTAAAGGGAAGTCAGCAGGAGATCTTTTTCTGTTGTATAAACACCGTCTGTTCCTTTAAAGGCGGTTTCTAGATCCATCGCGCCCATTCCGGCATCCTTAGCTGTGATTTTCCGGATTTCAGCCTTATGCACTTGCTCGGTGCCTGTCCAGCGAGCAGTTGGTATGCCTAGCGTTTTTGAAACAGTGCTTCTGTTTTGTCTTACCGTTTCATTGTCATCATTTACATGAAACCCCATATTGAGAGATTGATACGGTTTCTGGCTGAAGCCTCCGCTCCGTACAGTAATACCCGCTGCTACGTTTTCATAAGCGTCAATCCATGGAGTTAACGCAAGTAAATGGCTGCCGCCTCGAAATGGCTCCACCTTTTTCACATCCTGTCCAAAACGAATCGATTTTACGTTTATTTTATCATATTTTACCGGCAGAAAGAAAAGAGAACCGTTATTTAGACTGATCGAACGGTTCTTTCATATATTCATTTGTTCCGCTGCTCTCCATATACCTGACCAATATTACATCTGCTCCAATCTTCACGATATTGCGCCAAGGTATGACAATGTCGCTCTCTCTCGCAAAAAATCCAAGCATCCTTCCCTGTCCAGGAATAATCAGAGCCTCGATCTTGCCAGTATTTAAATTAATCTCTAAATCCGCAATATGCCCCAGCTTCTTCCCGTTGGCTACATTCACAACGTCCTTCACCTGAAAATCTGATATCTTGTTCATCTCATCCCCGCCCTTCTGCTTTAGTTTAACTATATGAGAAGTGCATCTAAAACATGATAAAGCAGCTCGTTTACCAAATGCCGTCCGGGAGGGTAAGTATGGCTATGTGCTATACATCAGTAAGCAAATATGAGGGCTAATAAAGAAAACCCGCAAATATCGCGGGTTTTGTTGTCAGCTGCTTTGAATGTTTTTATTCATTTGCGATATGGCTGCTTTTTCGAGGCGTGAGACTTGAGCCTGCGAAATCCCGATCTCATCGGCTACTTCCATTTGCGTTTTGCCTTGAAAGAAACGCATCGTCAAGATCATTTTCTCTCTGGCATTAAGCCTTCTCATTGCTTCTTTTAAAGCAATTTCTTCAATCCACTGAAAATCTTTCGCTTTGTCGTCGCTGATCTGATCCATCACATAAATCGGATCACCGCCATCATTATAAATGGGCTCAAACAGCGAAACAGGGTCTTGAATCGCATCAAGTGCAAACACTACTTCTTCTTTCGGAACATCAAGAACCTCTGCAATTTGCTGTGCCGTAGGTTCTCTTGACAGCTTGTTCATAAGCTGATCGCGCACCTGCAATGCTTTATACGCGATGTCCCGCAGTGACCGGGAAACCCGGATTGGATTGTTATCTCTTAAGTATCTTCTTATCTCGCCGATGATCATCGGAACGGCATATGTTGAAAATTTAACATTTTGTCCAAGGTCAAAATTGTCGATGGATTTCATCAGTCCGATGCATCCAACTTGGAAAAGATCATCGACAAACTCTCCTCTGTTGTTGAACCGCTGGATCACACTGAGAACTAGCCTTAGGTTTCCGTTCACCAGTGTTTCTCTCGCATCCGGATCACCATTTTGCATTTTTTCAAACAAAATCCTCATTTCAGGATTTTTTAAAACAGGCAGCTTTGAAGTATCGACGCCGCAGATTTCAACTTTATTTCGACTCAAGTCATTTCCCTCCTGCCTGGAGATTTCTGTCAGATTAAGTATGACCGCAGGATGGAAATTTTATGCACATTGAAATTAGGTGTAACTCTTCAAGGTGAGACCCTTGAATACACAAAGCGATGACGGGGCTTTCATCAGTCCTGCTGAAAAAGAGCATTTCAAACGGAAATCGAGGACTATTTTAACTTTTCATATTGGACTTAAACAGCCAAATAAAAAAATGCGCGTGAGCGCATTTTTTTAGACCATTTTATTGAATTCCTTCTGCAGTCTTTTAATGATTCTTTTTTCAAGACGTGAGATATAGGACTGTGAGATGCCGAGCATATCGGCTACATCTTTCTGTGTTTTCTCTTCCCCACCAGAAAGACCGAAGCGGAGTTCCATGATCTGCTTCTCTCTATCATTGAGCGTGAATAACGCTTTAAGGAGCAGTTTCCGATCAACACTCGCTTCTATTCTTCTCGTAATGATATCATCCTCTGTTCCTAGTACATCAGACAAAAGCAGCTCATTTCCATCCCAGTCAACATTAAGCGGTTCATCAAACGACACTTCAGATCTTGTTTTATTATTGCGTCTTAAATACATTAATATTTCATTTTCGATGCAGCGGGATGCATATGTAGCCAGTTTGATTTTCTTTTCTGGGTTAAAGGTGTTGACTGCTTTAATCAGGCCGATCGTTCCAATACTGATCAAGTCTTCAATATTAATTCCGGTATTTTCAAACTTTCTTGCAATATAAACTACGAGCCGCAAGTTCCGTTCAATCAGCATAGATTTAGTTGCTTTATCGCCTGATGGAAGCTTTTCGAGCAATATTGCTTCCTCTTCTTTGCTTAGCGGAGGCGGAAGAGCTTCATTTCCGCCTATATAATAAATTTCATCAGATTTCAGCCCGAGCTTGAATAAGAACCTGTACCATAATAATGAAAGTTTCAGCCGCCATTTAAACAATATGACCCTCTCCTTTTTAAAATGATGAAGCTGGAACCGCTTGTACAGCTTCAGCTTCTGCTGTTAAATGAGGATGCATGATGCAGTCAAACTGCCCGTCCGCTGATAAATGAGTCATACTTAAGCCTACCAAGGCCCCTCCCGTGATCCAGTTACTCCCGCTGTGATTTACCTCAATGCGGTCCGGCTTTACACATAACAGGAACTGCTGATGGCCTACAGACCTAAAAGGAACTAGGCGCAATTTCGATTCCCACTGGGCACAAATTTCACTATCACCAAACCTTGTATAGTCTTCTGCCAGGTTTTGAATACTTTCAGGAAAGTGGCTGCCATGAACATTCATATCGAGGATGACAACTGGAAGCCTTGAAACGGGATCCCGCAGTTTGTTTCCGCTGTCAATAAGCGCTTTTGTACGAATTGGCGTCCCATTAAACCAAATGAATGTTTCTGTCATCTGTTCATAATTGACCTTTTGAACTTTTACATCGTCTGCTCGTTTCCGTGAAAAATAGATCAGGGCAGGAAAGCCGAGGATAACAAACAGCCAGCTGATAGGGTCCCCCATACCTCCTGATGACGTAACAAGAACTCCTTGCACAATATCAGAGCTGCTTTGCATAAAGTAATGAGCGGCGAAAATGCCTCCCCCCGAGATGAAAGATACAAAATAGAACATGCAAACGTTCTTCACAATAAACGATGGTCTTCTAAATCCAAACGCCATTATAAGAATGCAGACCGAAAACAAAAGCTTTAAAACAGGATGATATAAGAATGATAAATCAGGCCATAAAATGATAAACACATATCCTGAAGCTATACCTGAAGCTAAGCTGATCCTTTTCCAGCTGAACGTTCGTTTCAGCAGCCAGCCAGTAAGCCAGAGAAGGATAAAATCAATGCAGAAATTCAGAAACCAAATGACGTCCACATAAAGAGTCACCGGTTATCCCCTTTCAAAAGTTTGAAACAAGTATACCTCAGACTATCATTTAAAGTCTGTCATTTTTTAGGTTATCTTTTTTTCTTATTTTCGGTTTTTTTGTCATTTCTTCTTGAAAGGACAACGGCCGAAAAACACATATTTTTAACCTGGTCATAAAGAAACGCTGCTGGTTCTAACTCGTTGGGGCAGCTTAGGTTTTTTTTTACAATAGATTACACATTCATTCACTGTCGCATCGGTATTTTGCAAAACCTCTTAAAGGGCAAAAAAAACCGGCTTCCAAATGGAAGCCGGTTTTGCAGTTATCTTCTTCTGTTGCGGTTTCGGTTTCTTAAGAACGTAGGGATATCGAGTGTATCACCGTCGTTGCTGTTGTAAGCAGGTGTGCTTCTTGTTTCTGCAGGCTGTTCTTCACGAACCGGCTGCTGGTTCTGCACGGAAGATGAAGAAGGCTGCTGCTGTGGCTGCTGCTGAAACTTCGGACGCTGAGGCTGAAGAATGTTCATGTTTTCATTCTCGTCAAAACCTGTTGCGATAACTGTAACAAGAATTTCATCTTTCAGTTCTTCGTTAATAACAGAACCGAAAATCATGTTCACTTCAGGGTCTGAAGCAGAAGAAACGATATCTGCAGCTTCGTTTACCTCATAAAGGCTCAGGTTGTTTCCGCCTGTGATGTTCATCAGTACGCCTTTCGCACCGTTGATCGATGTTTCAAGAAGTGGAGAAGAAATGGCTTTTCTGGCAGCTTCTGCCGCACGGTTTTCACCAGTAGCAACCCCAATCCCCATCAGAGCAGATCCTTTTTCAGTCATGATCGTCTTAACATCGGCAAAGTCAAGGTTAATAAGACCAGGTGTTGCGATCAAGTCAGAAATACCTTGTACACCTTGGCGAAGCACGTTATCAGCTTCGCGGAATGCTTCTAGCATAGGTGTGTTTTTATCAACGATTTCAAGCAGGCGGTCGTTAGGAATGACAATCAGAGTATCCACTTTTTCTTTGAAGATGCTGATGCCTCCGATAGCCTGTGTCTGTCGTTTGCGGCCTTCAAACGTGAACGGGCGCGTCACAACACCAACCGTAAGTGCTCCAAGCTCCTTAGCGATTTCTGCGATTACAGGAGCAGCACCAGTACCAGTACCGCCGCCCATTCCAGCAGTAACAAACACCATATCGGCCCCTCTTAATGCTTCTTCAATCTGCTCGCGGCTTTCTTCTGCAGCTTTTTTCCCGATTTCAGGATTTGCACCTGCACCGAGTCCTCTTGTCAGCTTCGTTCCGATTTGCATCTTAATTTGTGCTTTAGACAGATTAAGAGCCTGCGCATCGGTATTAACACAGATAAATTCTACTCCCTGCACACCATGTTCAATCATGCGGTTAACAGCGTTTCCGCCGCCTCCGCCGACACCGATAACCTTTATCGTAGCAAACTGATCCATATTCATATCAAACTCCAACATGAGCGTTCCTCCTAATGACTAGTAACCTATCCATCTTATTCAAAAAATAAGCCGAACCAGTCTTTCACTTTTGATTTTACACCGCCGTTTGCTTTATCCTGCGTTTTCGGCTGTGGCTGTTTCTTTTTAGGCATTGCTTCACTGCTTTCAGAAGCCAGTGCTGCCGCTACTTCTTTACCTTGAATCCTTAAGTTCTCATGAGAAAAATGGATTAGGCCGACACCAGATGTATACTGAGGCTCCCTGATGCTGATGTAGTCGGGCTTTGAAATACGGACATTAGACTGGAAGATATCAATCGCAAGCTCAAGAATTCCAGGCATATTCGCTACGCCGCCTGTAAGGACGAATCCTCCAGGAAGCTCATTGAACCCCATTCTATGAAGCTCATCATCTATCATTTCAAAAATTTCGGCCAATCTCGCTTCTACGATTAAGCTCAGGTCATATTGAGAAATCTCCTGATCCTGAGAAGAACCGATTTGAGAAACGGTAAACATTTCATCTTTTGAAGCATGATCAACAAATGCATGACCGTGCTTCAGTTTGATGCGTTCTGCGTCTTCCGCAGATGTGCGGAGACCGATTGAAATATCTTTTGTAATAAACTCTCCCCCGACAGGAAGAACCGTCGTCATCTGCATGATTCCCTGTTCAAACACGGAAACCGTCGTAGATCCGCCGCCGATGTCAATCAATGCAACACCAAGTTCTTTTTCATCGGAAGATAACGCGATAGATGCTGTCGCGAGAGGTTCTAGGCATATGTTCGCGACATATAATCCGGCTTTCTCTACGCATCGGCGCAAGTTATGTAAATAGGTTTTCGAACCCGTAACAATTGTGCCTTCCATCTCAAGGCGCACTCCGTAAATCTCACGCGGATTCTTAATTTCGTCCCGGCCGTCAACAATAAACTGCTCCGGCACAATATCAATAATTTCACGTTCAGGCGGAATAGAAATGACTTGAGCTGCCTCGATCACTCTCATGATGTCTTCATCGCCGATCTCGCGGTCTTCTCTTGAAACCGCAACAACGCCGTGGCATGGCTGTAGCTGAATATCATTTCCTTTAACACCAAGTATACATGAATTAATCGGTATTCCAAGCATCCTTTCTGCCTGGTCGACCGCTTTTTTTATGGAACGAACAGTTTCATCGATATCGACAATGGATCCTTTTCGGATTCCAGCGGCTTTTGATTGCCCAACTCCAATGACATTAAAGGATTCACTGGTCATTTCTCCAATGATAACTTTAATATTGGATGTACCGATGTCTAGACTGACGTAAAACTCACTGCTGTTCATTCTTTGGCACCTCCTTGTTTTTTCTTGTTTCTAGTACTTTTTAATTGAACGGAATAATGATTTTATGGAATACATTCCACATACCGCGGGCATTCCCTTTTTTTTTTTCAAGTTTTTTCAATAATTTTTACGCTTTTTTACGGTTATCATTCCATTTTGAAATGATCAGTCTTCTGATGACGGCAATATTGTTAAACAGCCTTACACCAAAAGCGAAGATTGCCGCCAGATAAAGATCAATGCCCAGATGAACACCTAAGTAAGCAAGGGCCGCAGCAAGCAGGATATTAAAAAAGAATCCTGAGATAAATACTTTATCCTCAAATGTTCCCTGCAGCTGAGCTCTAATGCCTCCAAACAGTGTATCAAGTGCAGCTAAAACCGCAATCGAGAGATAGTTTGAATACTCCGGCGGAATTCGCAATTCCGAAATATACCCTAAAAATAGGCCTATGATCAAACTTAACACAGGGAGCCACATAGTTTAAGAATCCTCCTTTACTTGCTTCATATACTTTACTCGGAGCGGCTCGGTATAGGCCGGCAGCATGATCTGGTCAGAGACTGCCGCTTCTACATAAAAGTTTTCTCTTATAAAATCCTCGATTGCTGGAGAGGCAATAATTTTTTGATGAAGTTTTTTGCTGTCATCAGTCAAAACATTAATTTCAATCGGAAAAGAGGAAAGCGGTTCGTTATTTACATAGATGCTCCCATTTACTTCCCTGATTGGTGTCCTTGAAACAACCCTTTGTCCATCAATTGACATTTCAAGGGCATCATACCTGTTCAATTCGTTGATCAGCCTTCTCAGCATATCTGGATACAGATGAGGAACAGGCGTATCGCCGCCGACAAGGCCTTCATTAAAAGGTTCGATGGTGATTGTGATTCCTTGTCCGCTTATTTCAGTCAATCCTGCCTGTTTTTTTAAATCAGCCAATGCCTGCTCCATCGCTTCGTTTGCCGATTCTTGTCCCTTAGATGAATATTGATGCAAAAGATCTTCGTTCTTTCTTATTTCTTCATTCAGCATCTGCTGCCGCTTCTTCTCTTCTTCAAGGTCTGCACGCAGTTCCCAGATGTCACGCGTATCCCTTTCGATAGGATTGTTTGCCGTCTGAAATTGAACGGAGAGCATCATTCCGAGCACAAGAGCGACAAAGGCAAGCATGTATTGTCGGTTCATTTTCATTTTGTCAGCTCTCCTCTGTCAAATATGGCTCCATCGTGATTTCACTGTTCACGCCTACTCTGACTTGAATTCCTTCATCAACAAGTTTGTCTGTTATATAAAGGTTCATTGATTTTTCAAGAGTAGAACTGTCTCCGATAGCGGTAACTACAAAGGGGGCAGGGTACTGCGTTCCGTTCACACTGATGACCGGTCCGATACAAGAAATAAACGTATCATGCGATATACGCTGGCCGTTAACCGCTATCGCCTCTGCTCCTGATACGAGCAGCTCGTCAATCACGCTTCGAATATGCTCTTCATGAACGATATAATCGTTCGGGTTCTCCCCTTCCGGCATATAGGAGGCATCAGACAATGTAACCTCAATCCCTTCGCCCTTTGCTTTAACATCTCCCGTCAAGAGACGGAGTTTTGTTAAATCCTCTACCATGTTATAAGAAGTCTGCTCTTGTTCAGCAAGCTTTTTTTCTTTTTTTGCAATAGAACCTTGCATTTTCCTCAGTGACCCTGACAGCTCTTGATTTGATTTTTGGATCGCAAGGATTTGGCTCCTTAATGAATCCTCTCTTTTCCACTCGTTGTTTCTTTCAATAGAGCGGTTCTGCTTTTCCGTCATCTGATAGGAGAAAGACAGAATAAATCCTGTAACAAGAAGAATGATTGACAAAAACAATTGCTTACCGTTCAGTTTCACTTCTATCTCCCTTTTTTTGCTTTGCATAGTTTTCAAACCGGCTGCTGATACCAATGTAGAACGTGCCTTTTTCACCTTTTTTCAGCTGATCCAGCATGAGAGGATAGTTCCCGAGACGTTCGCTGAACCCGCTGATAGAGATCTTTACTTCATTGCCATCTGTCATATACAGCGTAACATTTCCGCTTTTTTGATCAGCTGGCGTCTGATGTATCTCGGATATTCGATGGATGATTCCTTCAGGAAGCTTTCGGAGCTCCTGTGCCATCTCTTCAAGACGATCTTTTTCTTCCCATTGCATGATAACAGGTGCGTTAACTGGGCGATCTCCTTTTTTCAGGGGAGGAAGCATCGTGCCGTTTTGCAGCATAGGGTAATAATCGTCTTTTTGTTTTATGTAGCCTACTCTCTGGTACTCCGTCACGGAAATCGTCACTTCATTGTAAAAAGACCGTTTTACCTTGGCAAGCGCGACCTCATTCAGCGTCTGCACTTTTTGTTCGATCTTTTTTTCTTCAATGTTCATGAACTTAGATTCATAGCCAATACCGCTTGCAGCGATAATCTGTTCATCACTGACAAAATAGTTTCCTTTAACCGTCAATTTTTTAATATTGCTCATACCCGACTGAAAATAGACAACTGCAAGAACGAGCAAGAAAAAAAGAGAAAGATAAATAATCAGCCTTCGATTTGCTTTTTGCTTTCTCTGTTCCTTCAGCTTTGGTATGCGGTCCTCTATCGTTACGACCTTAAGCTTGTCCATTGCTTCACCCTCAATATTTATTAATTCGCAAAGCTCTAAACATTCGTTTTCGGAGGATGTATGCTTCACTCATATAAATAATGAAACGGCATAACAATATGCCGTTTCTGCTTTTCCTATTTTTATTGAACATTCGCAGAATGCATTTTATTCGATATCGGTACCATTATAGCATGAATCAATTCAATATTGTACCAGTATTGCCAACAAAAGGTCAGGCTTTTCTGCCAATGATCTCGACTTCAGTTTCCAGTTCGATGCCTTTTTCATCTTTTACTTTTTGCTTTATTGCAGCGATCAAATTCAGTACATCCTGAGCAGTTGCATCACCGGTGTTGACGATAAAATTGGCGTGCATATCTGAAATTTGCGCCCCGCCTATTTTCGTTCCTTTCAGCCCTGAGGATTCAATAAGCTGGCCTGCATAATTAGGAAGAGGATTGCGGAAAACACTGCCGCAGCATGGGAAGTTCCACGGCTGTGTCTGGCGGCGATATTCTTTGTTCTTTTTGAGGGCCGCCATAATTTCCTCTTTGTTTCCTTGTTCAAGCGTCAATACAGCTTCCACACAGATTCCGCCTTTTTCCTGCAGTACTGAAGTTCTATAGCTAAATCCAAGTTCTTCATTGGAGAGCCATTTCATCGTGCCATCTGGAAACAAGATAAGCGCTTTTTTCACGATATCTGCCATTTCTGCACCGTGTGCCCCTGCGTTCATGAAAACTGATCCTCCGACAGAACCTGGTATTCCACCTGCAAATTCCAGACCTTTGTATCCTTCTCTTGCAAGAATGGTGGCTAGCGTGATAATGGAAACTCCGCCTCCGACCGTGATCTCGTTCCCGTTACGTTCGATATGGTTCAATCCTTCTCCGAGCTTAATCACAACGCCTTCAATGCCTCCATCGGATACAAGAAGGTTCGAGCCTCTGCCTATCGCGCGGAAAGGAACGCCGCTCTCTTTAATGATTTCCATCGCCGTGCTGAGGGATTCAGTATCTTTCGGTTCCAAGAACACATCAGCTGGACCGCCTATTTTGAGTGTCGTATGGTTTTTTAAAGGTTCATTTTCAAGTACTTTGCCTGTCTCGGCTTCTTTAAGTTTTTCGGCTAATGAAGTCATCATTGCCCCTCCTTGCTGATTCGCTGCCTATACTATCTTATGTGCTGGTGCAGAACTCGTGAGTGCTGCCTGCCAAGGTAAAAATACATAAGACAATAGTAGTATTCGAACAGGTTATTGTTTTATAGGATGTACTCGGCCTTATTAAGGCAAAAAAAGCTAAAATAGCATAAAGCAACCCTGCCAACAAGGCAGGGTGTGCATAACCAGTCTATCAATAGAATAAGAGAAAACCCATGTAAACTCAAGCTTTAATACCTTGCATATCTGCTGATGTTCAGCAGGACACCGATGGATGCAAGCATAAGGGTAAGTGAAGATCCTCCATAACTAAGAAAAGGGAGGGTGATCCCTGTGACAGGCATAAGTCCTGTCACGACTCCAACATTTATCATTACTTGTATCGCTACCATGCCAATAATCCCGATCGCAAGAAAACTGCCGAACAAATCTGGAGCGCCAAGCGCTATCCTGATTCCTCTCCATAAAAGGATGCTGAACAGGAGCAGAACGAACACTGCACCAATAAAACCAAGTTCCTCAGACAAAATGGCAAAGATAAAATCGGTCTGCGGTTCAGGAAGATATCCGAACTTCTGCCTGCTCTGACCGAGGCCGAGACCTAGAAGACCGCCTGGTCCCAGAGCATAAAGAGACTGGATGATCTGAAAGCCGCTGCCCAAAGGGTCACTCCATGGGTCCAAAAAAGATGTGATCCTCTTCATCCGGTAAGGAGCGGATATTATCAATGCTGCAAATCCCATAAGCCCTAGGACTCCTAGACCCGCAAAATGAGAGATTCTTGCACCCGCTACAAAAATCATGACAACACTTGTTCCAACCATTACAGCGCCAGTTCCAAGATCTGGCTGAAGCATTATCATGGCAAATGCCGTCAGTACAAGAGTGAGAGTAGGCAGCAGTCCTTTTTTAAACGAGGTGATCTTTTTCTGATGCTCAGCTAAGTATTTTGCAAGAAAGGTTATCATAGCCAGCTTCATGAATTCAGAAGGCTGTATAGAAAAAGCACCGACACCTATCCAGCTTCTTGCCCCGCCTCTTACCTGGCCGATTCCAGGCACAAGCACGACGATCAGCAGCAGGAAGCAGATCAGCAGCAGCACCTTTCCCCATGTTCTCCACGTCATATAGTTGATGTTCATGATAAAAAACATAGCGGCGATGCCAAGCCCAGCGAACAGCATCTGCCTTTTGGCAAAGAAAAACGCATCGTTAAATCGATATTGCCCAAGATCCGCACTCGCGCTGTAGACCATGATGATGCCTATAGCCAGAAGCATGAACGTGGCGGAAATAAGCAGGAAATCTGGAGCAGACTTTTTGGAAGGCAATGCGAACACCCCAACTCTACATTTTGTGCAAACCTTATTTCAGTTTATGCACAGAGCTGATAAACATGTCCCCTCTTTGTTCAAAAGTCTTATATTGATCCCAGCTTGCACAAGCTGGGGACAGCAGCAGGACATCACCTGCCATTGCCAATCCAAAGCCTTTAGGGACTGCATCCTCCACATTATCGGCCGAAACAATCGTATGTATTCCTGCCTTCAGGCCTGCTTCTTTTATTTTTTGAGCTGTCTGACCGAAGCAGACTAGCGCTTTAACATTTTTCAAGTGCGGGATTAGTTCATCAAATTCATTTCCTCTGTCAAGCCCGCCGGCAAGCAATACAACAGGAGAACTAAAGGCTGAGAGTGCTGCGCTTGTCGCCAGAATGTTTGTAGCTTTTGAATCGTTGTAGACCTTCACTCCGTCTATTTCTTCAACGAATTGAAGCCTGTGTTTTACGCCCGTAAAAGTCTTCAAGACTTCCCTTATTCTTTCGCTTTTTGCACCTGCTAGTTTAGCAGCACAAACAGCAGCAAGGATGTTTTCCAGACTATGACGTCCTGGAAGAACGATCTCGCTTACGGGGATGATGTCTTCATCATAGAAATATAGGTTGCCGTCCTTTATATAACCGCCTTCTGTAAGTACTCGCTTTGCTGAAAATGGGACCTTGCGGGCTTGAGAACGGGCTGCCAGCTCTGAGACTGCCTGATCATCTGCATTAAAGACAGCAAAGTCCTGCACTGTTTGATTAGCAAAGATCTTCCCTTTCGCAGCTCCGTATTCTCCGAAAGTTCCATGATAGTCCAAATGCGCTTCAAAAAGGTTAAGAAGCACTGCAACTTTTGGGTGGAAGGTTTCAGTACCCATCAGCTGGAAGCTCGAAAGCTCAGCAACAAGTACCTCTTCTTCAGTAGATTTAGCCGCCATCTCACATAACACGGTTCCAATATTTCCAGCTACAACAGGCTTTTTGCTGCTGCCTTCAAGCATCAGGCCGACAAGCGTCGTTGTCGTTGTTTTCCCGTTAGAACCTGTAATCGCAACGATCTCTGCTTCAGCAATCTGTGAAGCAAGTTCGATTTCCGTTACAACCGGGATGCCGCGCTTTACCGCTTCACTTATCAAAGCATTTGAGTATGGGATGCCGGGATTTTTGACAATAAAATCAACTGGCTCGTTCAGCAGCTCGATAGGATGTCCTCCGCAAACCGTCCTGATTCCTTCCAACTCAAGAGCTTCTGCTTCTTTATTTCCTTCTCTGCCCGAAAAATCGTTGACAGTTACAGATGACCCGAGTGAATGCAGCAGCTTGGCTGCTGCAAAACCGCTTTTAGCAAGACCTACAACAAGGACACTCTTTTTGTTAAATGATAATGAGTTCTTCATCTTATAACCACACCTCTAGATAAATTCCGATTGAAGCAAATAGCAGGCCAACAAGCCAGAACGTCATGACAACACGCCATTCTGACCATCCGCTCAGTTCATAATGGTGATGAAGCGGGCTCATCTTGAAAACTCTTTTTCCAGTCAGTTTGAAAGAAGTCACTTGTATCATAACGGAAAGTGTTTCAAGAACGAATACCCCTCCAATGATGACAAGCAGCAGCTCCATCTTCGTAAGGATAGCAATTGCGCTAATCGCACCGCCAAGTGCCAAAGAACCAGTATCTCCCATGAAGACTTTAGCCGGATGAGCATTAAATACTAAAAATCCAAGAACGGCACCGACAACAGCAACAGAAAATATTGCCGCTTCATAATGAAGCATTGTTGATGCTAATACAGCAAATGCGCCAAATGCAATCGCAGCTGTTCCGGCAAGAAGACCGTCCAATCCGTCTGTGAGGTTGACAGCGTTTGAAGCCCCAATCAGCATAAACAGCACGAAAACTGGATAGAACCAGCCTAATTCAAAACCAAAGTCCGTTCCAGGAATGTTGATTTTAGTCGATATACCGATATCCATAAGCCCCCAATAGAATAGGGCAGCAATAACAAGCTGGCCAAGCAGCTTTTGTTTTGAGGTAAGTCCAAGATTTCGTTTTTTGACTACTTTAATAAAATCATCAAGAAAACCTATAAGACCGTAGCCAAGTGTCACTAAGAGCAGCAGGTTTGTTTCTGCCGTCACCGTAAAGAACTTAGCCGTCATGGCATATGTTCCTGCCACCAGAGCAAGCACGATGATGATGCCTCCCATAGTCGGTGTCCCTGACTTTTTCTGGTGAGACTTTGGCCCTTCATCTCGAATGCTCTGGCCGAATTTCAATCTTCTTAAAAAAGGAATAAAGAAGGGTGAACTGATTACGGCTACTAAGAATGAAGTTAGAAGGGTAAAAAGTAAAACTTGCTCAATCATTTTTTTGTCTCCTGTTCATCTGCTGAAAATTCATTTACAAGTGTCTCCAGTGACATACCTCTGGAGGCTTTAAATAAAATCGCTGTTTTTTTGTCCATAAGCTGACTCAAAAGGGAAGCGGCATCTTCTTTAGCAGGGAAAGCATAAACTTTCAAACTGTCTGACCCGGTTTTTTCAAGCTCATCCGCAATCCAAGAGGCTCTTGGGCCAACCGTAATCACTATATCGATTCCGACGCCTGCCTTTTGTGCAACTTTCCTGTGCATTTCCTCTTCCATGCTGCCAAGTTCATACATATCTCCGAGGACGGCAACTTTGCGTTCAAATCCTTCAAGACCCGCAAGCGTTTCAAGAGCGGCCATCATGCTTGTCGGGCTTGCATTGTACGCATCGTTGATCAATAGCGCACCGCCGCGTCCTCGAGATGCCTGCAGCCTCATGTTTGTTATGTTCAGGCTGTTGAGGCCTTCATTAATTTTATTTTCTTCAATATTTAGATAGTGAGCAACAGCAATAGCATATGCCGCATTCTTTACATTATGTTTTCCGAGCACAGGTACTTTATAAACAGTGGTACCTTCTTCAAGCTGAAAAGTGAAACCGTCAGTGCCGCTTTCAATGCTTGTAATATGAAATGATGCTTCTGTGCTGAACCCAACAGACAAAACATTGTCGCCTTTTTGGTTTTTCAGAAGCGGTTCATCTCCGTCTACTACGAGCAGTCCGCTTTCTTTTAGGCCGTCTTTGATCTCGAGCTTGGCTTTAGCGATTCCTTCCCTGCTGCCAAGCTGCTCCATATGACTTTCGCCTATGTTGGTAACGATTGCCACATCAGGTTCAGCAAGCTTGCTTAAATAAGAGATTTCACCAAATCCGCTCATTCCCATCTCGAGAATAAGCACCTCGGTTGTTTCCTCCATGGACAAGATCGTCAGAGGCAGTCCGATATGGTTATTGTAGTTTCCTTGTGTCTTAAAAGTGGCAAAAGTAGTGGAAGCCACACTTTCTACCATATCCTTTACAGTCGTTTTTCCGTTGCTTCCCGTTACACCAATAACAACAGGATGCACTTTTTTTAAATACCATTTGGCGATATGCCCCAACGCAAGAACAGTATCTTCAACCATGAGCAGAACGAAGTCTTCAGGAAGACCCTCAGGAACAGGTGTGCCTTGCTTCCAAAGCGACGCAACAGATCCCTTCTTTATGGCATCTAACAGAAAATTGTGACCGTCAAATCTTTCTCCAGCTATCGGAACGTAAAGTGATTGCGGCGAAACATTTCTAGTATCTTTTGTAACGGCTGATATTACCGCGTTTTCAGCATTGCCCTCTACCCTTTCAGCCAGATGGCAAATATCTTTTAAATGTATCTTCATTTTTTAATTCCTCCGATTGCTTCCTTTGCGACTTCACGGTCATCAAAAGTAAGTACATCGCTTCCAATGATTTGATAGGTTTCATGCCCTTTGCCGGCGATCAGCAGGATATCATCCTTGCTTGCTTTACTCACGGCATATTCAATGGCTTCTTTTCTATCGGGAATTGTAACATAGCGGGCATCCGCATCCACGCCTTCTTCCATATCCTTCAGGATTGACATAGGATCCTCGCTTCTCGGATTATCACTCGTAAAGACGGCTTCATCAGCCAGCTGCACTGCGATCCCTGCCATTATAGGCCGTTTCGTTTTATCTCTGTCTCCCCCGCACCCGACGATGGCTGTCACCTTTCCCTTAGCAAACTCTTTAATCGTTCGAAGCACATTTTCAAGGCTGTCAGGCGTATGGGAATAATCGACGATCACAGTAAAATCCTGACCAGCATCGACCGTTTCAAACCTTCCTGGCACACCTGTCACTGCTTCAAGTGATTTCACGATCTGTTTGAGCGGAACTCCCGACAGAAAACATGCAGATGCAGCAGCAAGTGCATTGTACACAGAAAATTTCCCGATCAGGTTCAGGGTTACTTTGACGTTTTCATGGTTAGGAGCAATGAGCGTAAAGACTGTTCCTCTTGACGTGATTTCAATGTCCTTTGCCATCATGTCGCTCGCTGTATCAATTCCGTATGTGAGGACCTGTGAAGAAGTTACACGTTTAAAGGCAGACGAAGCCGGATCATCATTATTTAATACAGCCGCTTTTACCTCATCATTTTTATACACGTTCCCCATCTGCGAGAACAGCAGACTCTTTGCGTACAAGTATTCTTCCATATTGCGGTGATAATCAAGATGATCTTGCGTGAGATTCGTGAAAACAGCGATATTAAAATCGCAGCCTCTCACTCTTCCCTGATCAAGTGCATGAGAAGAAACCTCCATTACCGCTGTCTTTACTCCTTCTTCCTTCATTTGGTGAAACGCTTTTTGCAGGAAGAGCGATTCCGGTGTCGTGTTCGCAACTTTATAGCTTTTTCCTTTAATTTTCATATCAATCGTGCCGATCAATCCAGCTGGAATTGAAGCATCACTAAGAATCTTCTCGATCAAATGCGAAGTCGTTGTTTTACCGTTTGTTCCGGTGATGCCGATCAAGTGCATGCTTTGTGTCGGATGCTCATAAAAAACATCAGACAAAATAGCCAACGCCCGTCTCGTATCGTTTACCATGATAACTGGCAGTCCGGCGCTGTCGACTTCTTTCTCAGCCAAAATAGCGGCTGCTCCGTTTTCAGCAGCCTGCCTGGCAAAGTCATGCCCGTCCATCGTAAAGCCTTCAATACAGACGAATAAGCTGTTTTTTTGAGGTTTTCTAGAGTCCATCTCGATCGTTTCAATGTTAGGATTTTCATCTTTATTAAGTGTGTAGTTCAATAGATTGCTTAAAAGTGCTTTTAGTTCCATCCAGAACAAACCTTCTTCCATTTTGTCATTTGAAACAAAATAAGCCAAGGCTTCTGCTGCGCTTGGCTGTATATTATGCAACCTCTATTTTAATCTCCCGCACCTTTTTTGTCACCCAAAAATAGACGGATAGTCGTTCCGGCCTTAACTTTGGATCCGGCTTTAGGTGATTGTTCAATAATATATGAACCTTCGCCATGGGATTTCACTTTAAGATTATAAAACATCTGCTTCAGATCTTTCGCCTTTTTACCTACAAGGGCTGGTACCTCAATAAGCGGCTCATCAAGCCACGTCAGTTCCTTTTCGATCTGATCCTTTCTCTTTGGCACTTCCATTGCACGCAAGGAATCATCGATAATATTCCTTACGATAGGTGCAGCCACAACTCCCCCGAACTGGAGCGTCCCCTTAGGATTGTCGATCGCCACATACACGACGATCTGCGGGTCGTCGGCCGGTGCCATCCCGATAAACGATACAATATGGTTGTTTTTTAAATATACTCCGCCTTGGGCTTTTTGCGCGGTTCCTGTCTTTCCGCCAACACGATAGCCGTCTACGAAAGCATTCTTTCCAGTCCCCTGCGCGACAACACTTTCAAGTGCACGGCGGACTTCTTTAGACGTTTCCTCTGATATGACCCTGCGCTTGAGCTTCGGTGTCTGTCTGCTCACTACTTTTCCCGTGATTGGATCAACAAGCTCTTTCGCAATATAAGGTTCGTACAGATACCCTCCGTTTACGGCCGCAGACACGGCTGCCACCTGCTGTATAGGAGTGACGGCAACCCCCTGTCCGAACGCTGTTGTTGCCTGCTCTAGCGGACCCACCCTATCAAGCGGGAACAATATTCCTTTTCCTTCACCTTGCAGGTCGATTCCCGTTTTTTCACCAAATCCGAACTGCTTAATGTAAGAGAACAGTTTTTCTTTCCCAAGCCTCTCACCGAGAAGGACAAAACCAGGGTTGCAAGAGTTTTGCACCCCTTCAAGGAAGGTCTGGCTTCCGTGCCCCCCTGCCTTCCAGCATTTAAGTTTCCTTCCCGCAACGCTTATAGAACCTGGATCATGAAAATGGTCATTATCCAAATCCACTTTCCCCTCTTCAAGAGCAGCAGCTAGGGTAATAATCTTAAATGTTGAACCTGGTTCATATTGCGCCCACACCGGCAGGTTGCGGTTGTAAATTTCCGGTGCAGTTTTTTGATATTCTTCCGGGTTAAAATCAGGACGGCTGGACATCCCAAGTATTTCACCTGTATTTGGATTCATCGCGATGGCGATGGCACCATCTGGGTTATAAAGGGCGTCTGCATTGTCTAACTCCCTTTCAATAATCGTTTCTACTCGTGAATCAACCGTAAGCCTTAAATTATATCCATCTTTAGGTTTTTCATACTTATCAGAAAGTGACGGCATTCTCCTGCCTCTCGCATCTGAAAAGAAAGACACATGCCCTCTCTCGCCGCTCAGCTCTTTATCGTAATAAAGTTCAAGTCCGGTGAGCCCTTGATTGTCAATTCCTGCAAACCCAAGGACATGAGACAAATAGGAGCCATTTGGATAATGGCGTTTGCTGTCTTCTGCTACAAAAACACCTGGCAGATCGAGGCTTCTCACTTCATTTGCTTTTTCATTGCTGATTTTCCGCCCGCCTGGATAAATTTTAACCATAGATTCTTTTTCAGTAATTTTTTTATATACATCTGTTTTTGAAATCCCTAAAACGGCTGCAAGATCCTCTGCCGTTTTATTAGGGTCAGCGACCTGCCGCGGTACAACATATACAGTCGGGGCGCTAATATTCACAGCAAGAGGCACATCGTTCCGGTCTGTGATTTTGCCCCGTTTCGGCTCAAACGGAATATTGCGGCTCCATGAATCCAGTGCTCTCCCAGTCAGCATATCACCAAGAACGAATTGAACATACCCTAATCTCACACTGATGATAAAAAAGAAAGACAACCCAAAAATCATGGCAAAAATTAAACGCCTGCGTACAGTTACATTTGATACGCGCACATACACAACCTCCCTCATATGGCTCGTAACAAATATATGCTTGTACACAGGCGCCTAGAACGCTTGTCAATCTGTAACTTTCTTGTCGTCTTCCTTGCTTTTCTCTTCAGCTTCAGCTGCAGCTCTGGCAGATTTCAGCTGTACAACGAGGAAGTCTCCTTTTTTAACAATGGAATCTTTCTTGATGTTCTGCTTGGCTGCAAAGCCGTTGCCTGTTACCGTTTCTTTAAGCGATAGCAGGCTGGACAGCCTTAGGATATCCATATAAGACCATCCAGTCAGATCAGGCATTTTAACCTTGCCTCCCGTATAAAGCAGCACTCTTTCGCCTTTCAGCAGTTTTGCTCCTTCATAAGGTTCATGAGACTCTATTGTATTGCCATCTCCAAGAACGACCGGCTGGAAGCCTGAATTTTTCAGCCTCTCCGCAGCATCAGCCGCATTTTCACCCTTTAAGCTCAGCAGAGGGCTTCCATGCTCTTTTTTCGTCTTTTCACCAGGTGCGAGTTTAACATCCTCTGGGACGATGTTTAAATACTGAAGGCTGCTTTTCATCACGCTCGTAAAAATGTTGGCTACTGGCGTGTAGCCCATTTCTGGATACTTGATGGAAGGTCTGTCAACAGCTACATACATGAGCAGCCTAGGATTATCTTTCGGTGCCATACCCATAAAGGAAAAGATATTTTCTCCCCATCCATGGAGGTACTTGCCTGTTTTTTCATCAGTGACCTGAGCTGTTCCCGTTTTTCCTGCAACACTGTATCCTTCTATTGCATATGGGCGTCCTGTACCGTTCTTAACCACTTTTTCAAGGATGTCTCTCGTTTTCTTTGCAGTAGCTTCAGAGATAGGACGTCCGGCAATAAATGGCTCATGATCTTGGATCACCTTGCCTGTTTTCGGATCCTTTATCTCTTCTATCATGTACGGCCTCATCATCTTGCCGCCATTAGCGACCGCTGTAGCGGCCTGTATCTGCTGTATTGGAGTGACCGTGGTACCTTGACCAAAAGCGGTTGTAACTTTTTCGATTTCGTAATTGTAAAGCACTCTGCCGCTCGCCTCTTTAGGAAGATCGATTCCTGTCTCTTTGTCCAGTCCGAACTTGGACAAATACGTTCTCAGACGCTCATACCCAAGCTTTTCACGGGCCAATATGGAAAATGCGACATTGGAAGAGTTTTCAACACCCTGATCGAAGGTGATGGATCCCCAGCCATTTCGGTTGTGATCGTAGATCGGCCGCGTGATTTTCGGCAGCTTATAAGATCCTGATTGGAAATAGGCGTTTCCGTTATAGACATTTTCTTCGATTGCTGCAGCCAGTGTGAAGATTTTCATTGTAGATCCCGGCTCGTATGCAGAAGAGATGGCGTAATTTGTATAATTCGTAATGTCCTTTTTGTTTGGGTTAAAAGACGGCCTCGAACTCATCGCCAGGATTTTGCCCGTTTTTGGGTCTGCTACTATGCCGACCATCCTTTTCGGCTTATATTTTTTGTCAGCTTGAGTCATTGCTTGATCTAAATAGAGCTGAATTTTTTCGTCTAGAGTTAAGTAAACTTCTTTTCCGTTTTTAGGCGGGACGATTTTTTCTTCCGAATCCGGAAGTTCATTGCTGTATCGGTCACCCATGAACGTAACATGGCCATCCCTTTCACCTAGCTGTCTTTCCAAGCTCTTTTCAAGACCCATCAGACCGGCGCGCTTATTTTCATCATTTAGACCGGTAAATCCTAAAACATGAGAAGCAAAATCCTGGTTCGGATAATATCGCTTCGATCCTCTGTCAAAGCTGATGCCAGGTATCTTAAGCGCTTCAATCTTTTCTTTCTTGCTGTGAGAGATGTTTCGTCCAGCCGGGATTTCAACTTGAAATACATTCTCTTTTTCCAGCAGTTTCTCCAGCTTCTCTTCATCAGTGTCAAGGATTGGTGCCAGTTTTTCTGCTGCTTCTTTAGGATCCTTCACATGAACCGGATAATCCTTTTTAAGGATAGCGATTACGGTATAAGCAGGTATATCTTCTGCCAGCGGTTGCCCGCTGCGGTCATAGATGTTCCCTCTTTTTGCAGAAAGAGTATCACTTTTCAGCCATTTCTGTTCGCCATATTCAATTAGATTTACACCTTCAGCACTCTGAGTATACGTAACGTAAAAGAATTTTCCTGCCAGAATAGAAAAAAGCAAGATAAACGTATAAATCAGAAATCTTGCTCCGCTATTGATTCTTTTATTTTTTTTCATAGAACACACCTTGCCGCGAGTTAATTCTGTACGACCTTAACATTTTTATCGTCTAGCTTGAAGCCTTGTTCTTTAGCGATTTTAAACATTCTTTCCGGTGCGCTCAGTTCTGTGACTTGAAGCTTAAAATCTTCTTTTTTCTTCGTTTCAAGCGAAATCGTCTGCTCAAGCTTTTGGTTGCTAAGAGAATTGCTGTAAATGGAAGCGTAATTAGCAATAATCCACACTGCTCCTGCTAGAAGGACCACCGCTGCAAACACCCAAAGGAACTTCTCTCCCTTTGTAACGCCTCTTGTTTGGATGGAAACTCCAATTTTCGGCTGTTTCGACGGCTGAGGCATCTGAACTTGTTTTTGTCTTTGCACTTGATAAGCTAAGTTGCTCATTTTCTTCTCCCCTTTACTTTTGTTTTTCTGCTACTCTCAATTTTGCTGAACGCGACCGGCGGTTGTCATCAACTTCTTGGTCTGTCGGCAGTATAGGCTTTCTCGTAATCATCTTTAAAGTAGGTTTGTACTCTTCTGGTATGATTGGCAGCCCTGGAGGAAGTTCTGGTCCAGTGCTTTCCTTTTTCATGATAGTCTTGCATGCTCTGTCTTCGAGCGAATGAAAAGTGATGACCGCTATCCTGCCCCCTAAATTCAGAAGGCTGATGGAGTCCTTCAGCGCGTCTTCAAATGCGTTCAGCTCGTCGTTTACTGCGATCCGGATCGCTTGGAACGTCCTTTTGGCAGGGTGGCCGCCTTTCCGCCTTGCTGGTGCTGGTATCGCTTCTTTAATGATTTCAACTAGCTCGCCGGTGGTTTCAATCGGTTTCTTAGCTCTGTGTGCCTCGATCTTGCGGGCAATTTGCTTTGAAAACTTTTCTTCGCCATAACGCCAGAAAATTTTCATCATTTCCTCAAATGGCCATTCGTTTACGACCTCGTGAGCAGTAAGCGGTGCTGTTTGGTCCATCCTCATATCAAGAGGCGCGTCCTGCTGATAGCTAAAGCCTCTTTCCGCTTCATCTAGCTGCGGTGAGGAAACACCAAGATCAAACAGAACCCCGTCAACCTCTGTTACTCCATGGTGTAACAGCTCTTCTTTTATGTACCTGAAATTACTGCGGATGATGGTATACTTGCCTTCATACTCCTTCAGCATTTTCTTGGCGTTTTCAATAGCTTTATCATCCTGGTCAAAAGCGTATAAATGCCCTGTTGTCAATCTAGACAAGATTAGCGCGGTATGCCCTGCGCCTCCAAGTGTACAATCTACATATATGCCGTCAGGCTTCACGTTCAGTGCGTCAACAGATTCTTCTAATAATACCGTTATATGGTCAAACAATTACAAAATCCTTTCTTCAGTGAGACTGGTAACTTAAAGATCAAAATCGAGAAGGCTTTCTGCAATCTCTCCGAAAGACTGCTCTGAATTTGAGAAATAATCCTCCCATTTCGATTTGCTCCAAATCTCTATTCTATTCGACACGCCGATAACTACGCAATCTTTTTCGAGTTTTGCATAATCTCTAAGCGGGGGAGCTATGTTTACTCTCCCCTGTTTGTCCAGCTGGCATTCGGTTGCGCCTGAAAAGAAAAATCGGGTAAAAGCCCGTGCATCTTTCTTTGTAAAAGGAAGGCTCTTAAGCTTTTGTTCAATGACTTTCCATTCATCCATGGGATAGACAAACACACACTCATCCAGTCCTCTTGTCAAAATAAAAGTGGAACCGAGCTCTTCTCTGAATTTAGCGGGGATAATCATACGTCCTTTTTCATCGATGTTATGCTGATGCTCGCCCATGAACATATGATTCCACCACCTTCTCCCCTAAATCTACCACATCACTCCACTTTCCTCCACTTAAAATTAATATTCGTGTGAAATAAAAAAAATCCTTCTGTCATCAGAAGGATTTCTAAAAAAATATTAAGAATGAAGGGTGATTATTTTATGAACCCCGTTGAAGGCTGGCTCACTTTTTAATAGGAGTGACGGAAAATCACTGCCATAGCGGTTCATCATCTCGTAAAGTGAAAGCACACGCTCTTGGAGCCTTCCGTCCGGCTTCAGCAGCAGCTCAAGCTCATTTGCTTCAGCCAGAGGCAGCTTCACTTTCTTTCTCAGCCTGTGCTCCATCTTGTTTTCCAAATACTTTAATTCCCTTAGAATTCTTTCCTTATTGTAAATCCCGAGCCGCTCAAGGTCTCCATTAATGCTCAATGCAAGATCGGTGAGATTTGCATGAGCTTCCATGATCTGTTTTGTTGCATCATTAATGATCGCATCAAAATGTTCAGGTTTATTATTGTTTGCAAGTTCCACCCGGACAGTATCCAGCCCATTGAGCAAAGCATTCTCAAGGCTTATTCCCCACTCGCTCAGCAAATCTTCTGCTTTTTGATCAATGACGGTGAAAGACAGCCTTGGAACGACCGGCGGCATCTTTCGTCCGAATAAATGAAACACCTTTTTTAGCGAAGCCCAATATGCGATTTCTCCAGGACCTGCTATAAAAGATAAAACAGGAAGTATCCATTCCTGCATGAGCGGTCTCGTCACAACGTTATTACTCAGTTTTTCAGGAGATCCTTCAGCGAGCTCCTTGAACTCATGCGTATTAAAGGAAATTTCTCCGTCTTTAGAACTGAAATCACCTTCACCATTGCGATAAAGAAGTGTCCTTTTATCTTTTTCGTAATAAAAAAGATGTGTGTTTCCTTGCTGTGCTTCAATTGGAGCTGCATATCCTCTAGATGCGAGTTCTTCTATTCCGTCAGTGAACGCCTTATCAATCGCAGCATTTTTTTCTGCGATCAACGCTAAGTAGGACGGCTGGATCTTTTTAAAATCAGGATCACCCGAGTCAAGCAAGATCAATCCTTCTGCTGCAAAAAGCCGGCTAAGGCTGAAAGCAAAGAAGTCAACCAGCGTCGTGCTTTTTGCAGCATCCTCCCTGACAGAATTCAGAAGCTTCTTCGTATATGGAGTTTCTCCAAACGAGCGGAAAATTTCCACGATCAGTTTATCCACTTCAGCAAGGTCAAGTTTAAAGCTGCTTGCCGGACTTTGAGAAGTGCTGGTATGCCGCAATGGTTTTTTCTTCAGCACACCATTTTCCCGCACAAACACATGATTTATTTCATCTAGATCATGATCTTCTCCCGCAATCCAGAAAACAGGGGCAACTGGAGTCCCCAGTTCTGCTTCAGCCTGGTTTGCGTAAAGAAGGATACTGACTGCTTTATATATAGTAAGAAGAGGGCCCGTCAAAAAGCCGGCCTGCTGGCCGCCAACTACTGCGAGACCATTAGGATTTCTCAGTTTAGCTATCGATTCAGCTGTTTTTTCATTATAGTAAAACTTCTGGTTAAACCGCGTAAGATATGCAGTAAGCTGCTCCCTTGGAAACGCATGCTGAAGAAGTTCGTTCTGTCTTCGCCTAAGCGCATCGCGGCTTTTATAGTCATAGTCAAAAAACGATACTGCAATTGGATTGTTCTCAAGATAATCAGCCGTAAAGAGCTGTTTTTCCGGAATCTTCAGTTCCTTGATTTTCATTGCCGGGACTCCCTTTCTCTATGTAACCGTGCGATAAGAGTATAGCAGAGAACCAAGCCTGACTGAAACTAATCTGCTCCTTATGCCGATAGTATCCGGTCGTAAATGCCAAACACTATAAGTCCAGCGTAAGCGGCCGACATGAGTAAAAACTGAAGCCGCCAATTGATTTTCATCAGCTTTCCAAACGTGATCTCTTTTTCCAGCTTCCATAATACAACGCTCACTCCGATGCACCCGCTTAAAAAGATAAGCGCTAGCGCCCAATAAAACGGCTCGTTAAAAATCACTTCTGTCAGCCTGTGTACAGAAAAAAACAACGTGAATGTCGTCACGTCCCTTGCGATTACAGCTGATTTTCTAAGCTTTCTAGTTTGCCGCTTGAACGAAACATAAACTAGAAAATACATTAAAAAAGGTGCTGCAGCAAATATCCCGAGCACCCCGCCCGTAAATGTGGCCACCTAGTTTCAGCCCTCCCATTCTATTCCCTTGATGGATTCATAAATCATTCTAGTCATTGGTGTATCTATGCCTTTTTTTTCACCGCTTGTTATTATATAACCGCTGATGCTGTCAATTTCCGTTTTCCGGCCAGAATCGATATCCCTTAACATGGATGATCTGTTATTCTTTGTATTTCGGCATACTCGGTATAAATCCTCCAATAGTCCATCTTTTTGTTTTTGCAGCTCAAGCACTTGAAGAGCCTCATCAAAAAGATATTCCATCAGCTTCAGATAGTGAGGGTTTTCAAGCAGCATCCCATTCTTGATCTTAAATAAAGCTGTTACTGGATTGATAGCAGCATTGATCAGCAGTTTCTCTGAAAGCATTGGTATGTAAGCAGCATTCTGCTCAACTTTTGTGGTATCACCGAACAGATTTTCCCAATTGAAGTCTGGTTTTACGATAACAGGGGCAACTCTTATCCGCCCTTCGCCAGCATGGTATACAGCGTTATCCTTTTCTTTCATCACTCCATGTTCCGCGACACCAGCCCATACCTTTCTTTCTTTGCCAGCAAGTTCCTCCATCAGCTCTACATGTGACATACCATTTTGCAGAAAAAGAAATGTTTTGCCTTTACTAAGATCAGAAACCAGCAGTTTTGCTAATTGTGCCAGTGCCGGCTGCTTCACACATATCACTATGATATCTTCTTCGAAAGCAAGGGAATCTATGGAATAAGCATGTACCTGGATTACCTTTTCCATTCCTTCATTTTTATACAGCAATCCATTTTCTCTTAATAAAGAAGCTTGTTTTTCTGTTCTGCAATAAATAGCTGTATTCACCTGCTGTCTCTCGAGCAGACACGCCATAAGCAGACCGATTGCTCCTCCCCCAATAACGGCTACTCTCATGATATTGCCTCCCAACCTATAAACGCTCTATTCCTATTATATACCGGAAAAGATATCCCATCTCGTTAAGGCATCTCTCCTATAAAAAAATCCGCCTCTTAACGTATAGAGGCGGATCTTCCTTACACTGGATATACCGGATGTTTTCTTTCGCTAAAGACCATTTCTTTGGACTCATAGAATGCAAGCCGTCCTGCCAACGTTTCCCTTAATGAGGATGCCGGAACGATGTCATCGATAATCATTTCAGAAGCGAGTTTATAGATATCGATGTGCTCTTTATATTCCTGATGCTTCTGCTGAACAAACTGAATTTTTTCTTTCGGGTCTTCTATTTCATTAATTTTATTGGAGTACACAGCGTTAACAGCCGCTTCAGGTCCCATAACGGCGATTTGCGCAGTCGGCAAGGCGATGCAGCAATCCGGTTCAAACGCAGGGCCTGCCATCGCATAAAGTCCTGCTCCATACGCCTTTCTTACGATAACTGAAATTTTCGGAACCGTTACATCGCTCATTGCTGCGATGAGCTTTGCTCCGTGGCGGATGATGCCTGCCCGTTCTACTTTCGTTCCAATCATGAATCCAGGAACGTCAGCTAAGAAGATGATTGGAATCGAGAATGCGTCGCACAGTGTGATAAACCGAGCGGCCTTATCAGCAGAATCAACAAAAAGTACGCCGCCTTTCACTTTCGGCTGGTTGGCCACAAGTCCGACCACTCTTCCGCTAATCCTCGCAAAGCCTGTAACGATTTCCTGCGCGAACAGCTTTTTCATCTCAAAAAAACTGCCCTCGTCCACTAGTCTGTCTATAAATTCATACATATCAAATGGTACGTTTTGGTTCTCAGGCACGATCGCCTCAAGCTGTCTTCCCTCAATAGGATCTCGGCTTTCCGTTTGCTCAGGCTTTTCTTTGTAGTTAGCAGGAAAGTAGCTTAAATAATTTCTTGCCGTGCTGATTGCTTCTTTTTCATCAAGAGCAAGAAAATCTCCGCACCCGCTCACTGAACAGTGCATACGAGCTCCGCCCATCTCCTCTAACGTCACCTTCTCGCCAATAACTTTTTCCGCCATTCGCGGTGAACCGAGGTACATAGAGGCATTCTGGTCAACCATGATGACAATATCACAAAAAGCAGGAATGTATGCTCCCCCCGCTGCTGAAGGGCCAAATAAGATACATACTTGAGGGATCATACCGGACATCTTCACTTGATTGTAAAAGATTTTTCCCGCACCTCTCCTGTTCGGGAACATGTCAATCTGGTCGGTGATGCGCGCACCCGCAGAGTCGACTAGATAAAGCATCGGTACTTTCAGTTTCTTCGCCGTTTCCTGAATGCGGATGATTTTCTCTACTGTTCTCGCACCCCAGCTTCCAGCTTTAACAGTAGAGTCGTTTGCCATCACACATACTGTCTGGCCGTTCACTTTTCCGATAGCAGTAACGACACCATCGGCAGGGAGATCTCCAGCCTGGTTGTTAGCAAACATCGCATCTTCTACGCTGTATTCACCGCTGTCAAACAGCAGCTGCAGTCTTTCCCTTACGAACATTTTATTTTGCGCAGCATTCTTTTCGTGATATTTAGACGCGCCGCCTGCCGTAATTTTCTCTATATTTTCTTTGAGACGTTCATCGAGCTTTACTGTCATGGTACCCTCCATTCGCAATCTGAGCGTCCGCTCAGATTGCCGCCGCAAATTATTTTAATACGACAAGTACGTCGCCTTCATTTACAAAATCACCAGAAGCTACTTTTAATTCAGCAACCGTTCCTTCCTCAGAAGCATCAATTGGAATCTCCATTTTCATTGACTCTAAAATAATGACGCTTTGTCCGGCTGAGACGGTGTCTCCTTCTGCTACTAGTACTTGCCACACGGTTCCTGCCATAGATGCTGTAATTTCTTTCATGAGTTTCTCTCCTCTTTTTCTTCGTTACTTTTTCGTCGGCTGTTTTGCCAAAAAGGCTGTTGTATAATCACCTTTACGGAATTGCTCATCACTAAGTATTCTTTGGAACAATGCAGCATTTGTTTTGAGTCCCTCAATAGTCAGGTCACTGAAGAATTTTTCCGCTTCAGATATGACGGACTCTCTTGTGGAATCGCTTACAATTATCTTCGCGATCATCGGATCATAAAAAGGAGTAACAGAGTTTCCTTGTTTATAACCGCAGTCCACTCTAACCTTTTCATTTTCAGGGAGTATAAGTTGATTGATACTGCCTGGCGATGGCATAAATGTGACAGGATCTTCTGCATAAAGCCTGAATTCCATCGAGTGGCCGGCTGCTCTAATTTCATCCTGCGTAAGCGAAAGCGGTTTTCCATCCGCGACGTCCAGCTGCCATCCTACTAGATCAATGCCAGTAATCATTTCTGTTACGGGATGCTCTACTTGAAGCCTTGTATTCATCTCAAGGAAATAGAAATCCCCGCTCTCACTGACGACAAATTCCACCGTTCCTGCATTTGTGTAGCTGACTGCTTTTGCAGAAAGTACGGCTGCCTGTGTGATTTTATTTCTAAGCTCTTCTGTCAAAAACGGAGAAGGAGTTTCTTCTATAACTTTCTGGTTGCGACGCTGCACGCTGCAATCACGCTCATACAAATGAACAATATTTCCAAAACTGTCCCCAAAGATCTGAACTTCGATGTGGCGAGCATTCTCGATATATTTTTCAATAAACATCGATCCGTTCCCAAAATATGAGAGCGCTCTTTGCTGGCTTGATGCAAAATGCTGAATGAGCATTGCCTCATTATCGCATTTAATCATCCCGATTCCCCCGCCGCCGCCGCTTGCCTTCAGCATGACTGGATAACCGATGGATTGAGCGATTTTCACACCTTCCTCCACGTCCGCAACAGGTTCAATCGTTCCCGGTACAACAGGAACACCAGCTTCAAGCATCGTTTTACGGGCAATAATCTTGTCTCCCATTTTCTCTACTGTCTGCCAGTCTGGTCCAATAAACTTAATCCCTGCTTCTTCAATCTTTCTGGCAAAAGTTGAATTCTCAGAAAGCAGTCCGTAGCCTGGATGAACCGCATCGGCTCCTTCAGATACTGCGATTTCTATAATTTTATCACTGTTCAAATAAGATTTTGCCACGGGCGGTTCGCCGATGCGAAAAGCATAATCCGCTTCGCTCACAAAAGGAAGCTCCGCATCCGCATCTGAGTATACAGCTATCGTCTCGATGCCCCGATCCTTGCATGTCTTAATAATTCTTAATGCAATTTCACCGCGGTTTGCTATCAATACTTTTTTCATTTTATCCTCCTCCCTGGTGTTCAATATGCGTTTTTCGACAACTAGTCCGCTATTTCCTTTTTTTCTGACGCGAAATGAAATGAATATTTCATTTTTAAAGAATTTTTCGCCTTTTTATTATATACTATTGTTAAAGATAACAGAATATTTAACAAGGGGGCTTCACATATGAACTACGAAGTGAAAAGACTGGTCGTAAACTACAAGACCCTTGAGGAGTTCAAGCAGTTCAAAGAATACGGCATACAAGAACTATCCATGCTTGAAGATCTTCAAGATAACATCATTGAAAACGACAGTGAATCTCCGTTCTACGGAATCTATTATGGCGATAAGCTCGTTGCAAGAATGAGTTTATATAAGATTGAATCCGCTTACGATAAATACTTTGAGCCAAGCGAAGGCTATCTGGAGCTGTGGAAGCTAGAGGTTCTTCCACACTATAAAGGCAAAGGCCTAGGAAGCGCACTAGTCGAATATGCAAAAACGTTTAACCTACCTGTCAAAACTAACGGAAGGCAGCAATCGAGCGGCTTTTGGGAGAAAATGGGCTTCGAGCCTGTTTCATACGTAGAGGAAAGAGACCGCGGTGAGAATCCATATGTATGGTATCCACAAGGTGTAAGTGAACAGAGGCTTGCCTGAATAATAGTATGAAAACGCAAAAGCAGGATGGCATGTGCCATCCTGCTTTTATTTTTGCTGCATCGTTTCGAGCTCCTGAGGCTCCCTGCGCTTCCTTGCGCGGTCCATAATGCCGATAAGAGCTTTATAATCCTCACAGACGATAGAATATTCTTTATTCAGTCTTTCTAAGCTGTCTTGCAGCTCTGCATGACGGCTTTCCAGATCGAGCAGCTGCTGCCTTAGAGAATGGTTCTCCTCACCAAGCGGCGCATTTTCCGCATTTTTCAATTTCAAATCCTGCAGAAAGAGTATGACTTTATCAATAAAAGCGCTGCTGCGATACGAATCCGTTGCTTCATTTTGCGAAACGTACACCTCAGGTTCATTCCATTTTTCTTTCTTGGAGGATTTCCCTTTATTTCTTTCTTTTCTTTGTTTTTTTGCTAATGAAATGGCTGTATCATATTGCTTTCTGATCAGCGAATTCCATCTGAAACCGCAGGCTGCCGGAGTCCTTGACAGCTTCTCTCCAACTTCTTCAAATGCCAGAAGCTGGGTGCTTCCCTCTCTTATATGTTTGAGTGTCACCTCGGCCAAAAGCAGATCTTCATCCTGAGTCCAGGCGTCCTGGCGCATTGCAGTCAATCTTATCCCTCCCAAATTAAGTCGTATAACATAAATATGCATTTACTAGAAGAGATAGAAGTTTCTATTAACTGCTTTTTTTCCAGATCCAAAACAGTCTATATTTAAGGTTTCCTGCTTAAAAATTCACGCACTCTCTCGTGATGTTCTTCAGATTCCCATAAAATGCTGCACCTCTTGATTTCTTCTGCTATTCTCGTTTCAAGCGATGCTTTGTCTACTTTGTCAAGAAGAAGCTGTTTGTACGACTGAATGACCCCCAGCGGCTGAAGAGTGTATCTTTTTAAATAGTTTCCAGCTGCACTCTTAATATCGCTGTCTTTAAAAACATATTGCAAAAATTGGTTTTCGTAAGCCTGTTTAGAAGTAAAAAGGGAAGCACTGCAGAGCATGTCCAGAGCATTACTGCCCGATATTCTTTCAAGAAGATAAGATCCGCCTCCCCATCCCGTCGAAATCCCGAGCCTGCCCTGTATGAATCCGAGTTTTGCTTCCCCTGCCGCAAGTCTGATATCACAGGAAGCAGCCAATTCACAGCCACCGCCGACTGCAGTGCCGTTTATGAGTGCCGCTGAAAGCTTAGGAAAATAAAAAAGCGACTTTAAAATGCTTCCCATTTCAGAAAGCATTACCAACGCTTCAGCTGAACTATTGAGCGAATGAAAAGCAGACAGATCGCCGCCAGAACAAAAAGCTTTTGACCCAGAACCGGTCACGACCAATATTTTTACTGCAGGATCATCTGCAGCCTGTCTGATATATTGTTTCATCTGAGCCATCACATCGAAATTGACCGCGTTCCTGATGTGAGGCCGGTTAATCGTCAGCCATCCGATTTCTTCTTTTACTTCATATAACACAGAAGGCATCTGTATTCCTCCCTCACCTTTAGTAAGCGCTTTCTTAAATATGTATATGAAAAAACAGGAAGCGTTAGCTCCCTGTTTTAAATGCAATTACTTGCTTACTACTTCTTTTCCTTTGTAGCTGCCACACTCACGGCATACACGGTGAGATAGTTTGTATTCACCACAGTTTGAACATTTTACCATTCCTGGCATAGAAAGCTTGTAGTGTGTACGGCGCTTAGCTTGGCGAGTTTGGGAAGTTCTGCGAAAAGGTACTGCCATTTGTTCCACCTCCTTAAAAGACTGGAGAAAAACGGGTTTTCCCGGATTCCTTATTTGTTTTCATCCTGATCAAAAAATTTAGCAAGACCAGCTAGTCTCGGATCAACGCGGTTGTTTCTTTCTTCTTCAGTAATGCGCTGCCACCCTTTGCCTGTGTTAGGCGCCGGGCCTTCATCAACACCGACAGCTGTGATCTTCAGAGGCTTTTCAAGCAGGATGTGCTCTTCCACGATCGGGAGGAGATCCAAATAATGCCCGTCAACTTTATGAAGATTGTCTTCATCCCCAACAGCCGGGAAATCCGGGTTAAGTACAAAGATCTCGGTCGTTTTTACTGAGAAAGGAAATTCCACATCGGCGAGGGTATTTGCACAAGGCAATACCATCTTACCTTCTATAGTCATATAGAACGTAGCTTTTTGCTGGTTCACATCCGCATGGCCTTTGACGTGGACAGGTGATATGCTCCTTATTTCGGGATCTTTTTCAAGAACACCTGAAGCATCTGCCTGCTCCTCAAAGTTCAGCGGTTTGCGATAGAAATTTTTCAATTCCTGTAGTGACCATTTCATTAAAAATCACCTCAAGGCAACAGTAGTAATTATATCGGTCTAAATATAAAATGTCAATATGATATCTTTACACCGCACTTTTGATTTTACGCCTTTTTTTAGTAAAATAAAAGAGATAAATTCTATTTTCTGAAAGGATTAGAAAATGAACGCATGCGGTGTAGTTGTCGAATATAATCCGTTTCATAACGGGCATTATTATCATTTACAAGAAGCGCGAAAACAAACCGGAGCCGATTGCATGATCGCCTGCATGAGCGGCAATTACTTGCAGCGCGGCGAACCGGCCATCGTATCGAAATGGACACGGACAAAGATGGCGCTTTCTGGCGGTGCTGACATTGTCATCGAACTTCCTTACCCTTTTGCCACATCAAATGCCGAGTATTTCGCGTATGGAAGCATCTCCATATTAGAGGCAATGGGCGCAGAAGCATTCTGCTTTGGAAGCGAGTCAGGCAATATGGACGATTTTATCACTGCTGTTGACGTATTTCAATCCAGCCGCCATCAGCTTGATGCTAAAATATCGGAATTAATGGCAAAGGGCTATTCCTACCCTAAAACAAGTTCGATCGCATTCGCTGATATCGGCGGCCAAACTTTAGACCTGAGCACACCGAACAACATACTCGGTTTCGAATATGTGAAAGCCTCGGTTTTAAACGGTTACTCAATAAGGCCAGAAACAATCCAGCGCAAGAGCGCTCAATATCACGATGAAGAACTGGGTAAAGGCGTGATCGCAAGTGCGACTGCGATCAGAAAAGCAATATTCTCCAGCAGCTCAGCTAACACAGCGGACTATCTGCCTTCACCTTCTTACGATCTCTTAAATGAAGATCACAGCCGTTTTAATAAAATGAACTGGGAAATGCTTTTCCCGTTCTTCAAGTACAAAGTTCTCACTTCCACGAAGGAAAAGCTCTCTTCTTATTATCAAGTAGAAGAGGGGCTTGAGAACCGGATAAAAGAGTGTGTGCTTCATGCTGAAACATTTAATGAATATATGACTGCTTTGAAAACGAAAAGGTATACATGGACAAGGCTTCAGCGGGCATCGCTTCATATCTTTGCTGATGCAGTCAAAGAAGAAATAAAAAGCGCTTTGAAATCTCCGCCGCCTTATCTGCGTGTTCTTGGAATGAGCAAAGCAGGTCAACAGTATCTGTCTCATATGAAAAAGAAGACGCCGCTTCCATTCGTTACGACGCTTTCTAAATTCAGCCACCCTTTACTGGAGCTTGAACTTCGCACATCAGCTGTATATTATCATATCGCTAAGAAAAGCAGTGGAACAGTCTTTAACGAGTACGCACAGCCTCCCGTCATGTTTGATGAGCGGGAGCAAGCTTTCAAAAATTCATAATGCTTTAGCAAAAGCACGCGGACAGATGCCCGCGTGCTCCTTTATTTTCATTTTTCTTCAAGGGTTTCCAAAAACTTAAGCGCATCATCAAGAGTTTTGACAGGAACTATCTTCATTTTGCTGGTTATGCTTTTCTTAGCTTTCACGGCATCTTTAAAGTTGTCTGCTGCTACCGGAGCAAAAAAGATTTCCGCTCCCGACTCATCCGCTGCTACTACTTTTTGTCCGATGCCGCCAATCGGACCGATTTCTTCATTCAAATTCATTGTTCCTGTTCCCGCAATCCTGCGCCCTTTTGCAAGGTCTTCATCACTTAGCTGGTTCATGATCTCTAATGTAAACATCAAGCCTGCTGAAGGACCACCGATTTCAGATGCGTTAATGTTCAACTTCGGATTCGTTTTTATGCTGATATCGGTAACAGGATAGGTTATCCCAAGGCCAGCTTTTGAATTGTCCCCGCCAGAAAGTTTTTTTGGAAAAGGCGTCAGTTTTAAAGAGACGGTGTCCTTTTTATCCCCTCTTTTAAACGTAACACTTACCGAGTTTCCCTTTTTCTTCGAAGCAACATATTCCAGCAGCTGAGACGTTTCACTCACTTTTTTGTTATCCAGTGCAACAATTATGTCCCCTGGCTTAAGTTTGCCTTCTGCAGACATTCCTTCAATAATTCCCGTCACATATACTCCATGATAAGAGATATCAACTTGCTTTCCGGATTTTTTATAGGCAACCACTGTCGCTGCATGCTGGGAATCTTCCATCATCTGAAGCTGGCGCTGGTTGTATTCTTCATCACTTTCATCTTTCTGCCGCACTTCTTCGGCAGGGATGATTTCTTTAAAATCAGTTACTTTCGCCCATATATATTGAGGGATGTTCGCTTTTCCAATCCTGACGGTCGTGAGCATGAACACCCCTTTGTCATCGTCCCCGCCTTCTACTTTAATGATCGGGTCCAGCACTTTCGCGTCTCCCGGCGAGGTTATGTAATACGGCAGCGGATACAATGCGACAATCGCTGCAGCAAGCAAAATAAGCAGCAGCTTTTTTGTAGAGGAAAAAAACGGTTTCATCTGAGTATGATGTTCTTGTTCTGTCATGAATGCGACTCCTTCCATTTCTGTATCTTTTCCTGGATATAGGGAATTTGTTTGCGGCCTGCTTCCTCTCCAATAGCGATAATTTCATTCACATCCTTAAAAGCTGTTGAGCTATACTGCTCTACCATCGGCCTGATCATGACATCTGCCGATATTTCATGCCACCGTACCATTTCACGCTGCATGATATCGATGCTTTGGATGATCACATCAAAAATGGAAGAAACGGAAGGCTCTGCTTTAAAATGAGAGATGTCGACAGCAAGGACAATGTCTGCCCCCATTTCCCGCACAACGCTTACTGGAACCCTATCGATTACTCCGCCGTCAACCAGCAGCCTTCCCTCTATTTTTTCGGGTACGAGAATACCTGGTATTGAAATGCTCGCTCTTACAGCATCAGATATTGGTCCTTCACGGAAGACGACTTTATTTCCCTGAATCAGATCAGTAGCAACAATCGTCAATGGAATCAGAGTCTCCTCGATGTTTTTGTTGTGTGTCAGGAGCCTGATCAGCTCTTTGATCTTTCTTCCTGAAATAAAACCCATCTTCGGCACTGTATAGTCCATATAATACTTCCGTTTGAAAAGATTCGCCATTTTTTTCATGCTTTCATCCGGCTGTCCGATCGCAACCAAAGCTCCGACCAGTGCACCCATGCTGCTTCCAGAAATAAGGTCGATTGGAATGCCAGCTTCCCTTAACGCGGAAATCACGCCTACATGAGCAAAACCGCGGGCACCTCCTGAACCAAGAGCAAGGCCGATTTTAGGTTCTTTCATTCCAATCCCTCCTTTAGTTTATCCTTTTTTTAACATATGGTCTAAACTTTCTCCCTATACGTATAAATAAATACGTCAGGACAAGTACTGATTAAGGGGAGTGGCATTATGCAGGGCGGTAAATTAAAGACATTAGGACTGGGCATAAGCGGCACCCTGCTGGCCGGTTCTGTCATGATGTTTCCTGAAGAATCCTTCAAAGCATCACTGGACGGGCTAAATCTATGGTGGGATGTAGTCTTTCCTTCACTGCTTCCCTTTTTTATCCTGTCAGAGCTTCTGATCGGCTTTGGGGTCGTTCATTTTATAGGAGTATTGCTCGAACCTCTCATGCGTCCCTTATTTAAAGTGCCGGGAGCAGGGGGGTTCGTATGGGCTATGGGACTGTCATCCGGTTTTCCGGCAGGAGCAAAGCTGACCGCAAGACTGTGGCAGCAGAAAGAACTCTCTTCAACTGAAGCGGAAAGGCTGGTTTCTTTCACAAACTGTTCAAATCCGCTGTTCATGTTTGGAGCGATAGCAGTTGGCTTCTTCCATAATCCAGCGGTAGGTATCGTTCTTGCTGTCTGCCATTATGGAGGAAACATCCTCGTCGGTTTTACGATGCGCTTTTACAAAGGCAATGAGCCGTCATCCCCTAAGTATGAAAAAGACAGGAGAGCAGCCCTGAAGAACGCACTTAGTAAAATGCATGTATCCCGAATCAAGGACGGTAGACCGATCGGCAAATTGCTCGGCGATTCTGTTCAAAGCTCTGTCAACACTCTCATGATGATCGGCGGATTTCTTATCTTGTTCTCTGTGCTGAGCAAGATGCTCGATCTTTTATATATCACCAAAGGGATTTCAATCCTGTTAAACCAGATGTTTTCGTTCTTCAAGCTGCCGACAGAAATTTCTTATCCGCTGATGACTGGTATATTTGAGATTACCCTCGGAAGCAAGCTTTCAAGCACAGCGGATGTTCCGCTTCTTATTCAATGTACCGCAGTCAGCTTTATCCTGGCATTCAGCGGGCTTTCCGTGCAGGCGCAGGTGGCGAGTATCCTCGCTGATACTGATATTCGATTTAAACCGTTTTTTGCAGCCAGGATTCTTCACGCACTGTATGCGAGCACACTATGTGTTTTTCTTTTTCCGCTTTTATATAATTCTTCTGAAAAAAGCGCTCAGGAAGCAATGGCATGGTTCGGAACCGGCGGGCTGCAACTCTCAGGAATATGGCAATCTTTTTTAGCTGCCAGTCCGTATGTGACACTGTTCTCACTTGTAGCTTATATCTTTATCATGCACAGTAGATGGATGGACAAAACAAGCCGCCGTTATTAACGGCGGCTTGAATATTTTTGTTTTAGCGCTTCTTCTACAACGACAGGCACAAGATCTGTAACAGAAGCGTGATATTTAGCCGCTTCCTTAACAATGCTTGAACTGAGAAAGGAATATTGGTTGCTTGTCATCATAAAGAAAGTTTCCACTTGATCGTCAAGTTTTTTATTGATGGATGCGATTTTCATTTCGTATTCGAAATCTGATACTGCTCTCAATCCTCTAAGAACGACAGTTGCTCCGATTCTTTGGACATAGTCTATTAAAAGGCCGTTAAAAGAATCCACTTTGACATTCGGAATATCCTTTGTCACTTCCTTCAGCAGCCCTATGCGCTCCTCAATCGTAAAGAGAGGATTCTTGCTCTGATTGTTTGCAATAACAACGATTACTTCGTCAAACACCTTCGCACCACGTTTAATAATATCCAAATGTCCAAGCGTCACAGGATCAAAGCTCCCCGGACAAACTGCTGTTGCTGGCATTTTCGTCACCTCATCATACACGTTATTTATTTTTCAGCTTTGTTAATCTTGATTGTCCACAGGTCTATTTTTATAAAATGATACTGCAGTAGCAGTTCCGTAAATTTCCTGCTTATATAGGACAAAGGAAGAGGTTTCAGCAGGCAGCTTCACGCTCGGGTCATGTTCCGCTACAATGATTCCATTATTTGAGAGCAGGCCGTATTCGTCAATCTTCTGAATATCCTTTGCCAGCACCTGCTTTGCGTATGGCGGATCAAGGAAAATAAGATCAAATGCTGCCTCTCTTTTATGAAGCGCTTTCAGAGCCCTTTGAGCTTCATTTCGGTAGGTTTCTGCGTTTTCACTGTAACCGCAGCTTTGCAGATTAAGCTTAATGGTCTCGATTGCCTTATGCTCTCTATCCACGAATATTGCTTTATCGGCACCTCGGCTCAGAGCTTCAATTCCAAGGCCCCCGCTTCCCCCATAAAGATCTAGGGCGGTTCCTCCATTAAAGTAAGGTCCAATAATATTAAATATGGATTCTTTTATCTTATCTGTTGTTGGCCTTGTTGTAGTTCCTGGCACCGCTTTAAGCGGCCTTCCTTTGCAATCTCCTGATATTACTCTCACTATTCTCACCTATACTTCTTAGTCTGCTTTATCCTTTCCTATCCTATCATAAATAAAAGACAAAATGAAATCACTCTCTTTTTGTGCCCAAAAGTATAGAAAAAGAAGATAAGGAGATAATAAATCATAACAGCATCCCATGATGTTGTTGCCAACCGCGGAGAAGACTTACTTTCCCCATAAGTTCTTCCTCCGGTTTCTCCTCTCCCATCGCCTTAAAAGATAGGCTTGCCTATCTGTAAGGCAGCCTGCAGATAATAAGCTGCAGGCTTTTTTTATTCTTTTCTCATTTTACTCCCTATGCTAAATTGGTAGTTGGAAAGGGGATTGTCATGATACAAAAATTTATTGAACTTGGAGAAGGCTATTCCGATTTATATGAACTGATCGAGCTTGGCAGAGCAAACAAGCACAGAATTTCATCATTATTATGTTTGCATACCAAAAAAGGGGATAACGAGTTTGCCTCAGTGATCATCACCCTTCAGCCTGCTGCTGAGGGCAAGTTTCTCCCTCTGTATATTTGCCGCGAAGGGATACCAGCCCATTCTAAGCGTTATCAGCTGTTTATGGATTTTGCCGAAGAGGCTGGAATCAAACCAATTGTATTTGATGTAAAGAACTCAGAAGAATTTGCAGACAAAGAAATTTACTTTCACTACCTTACAGGGATACTGAGACTGAACTATCTTCTCCCCCCGCTGCAGTAAGTTTCATGATCTAGAACCATAGCTTCTTACTAATGTGCTGGAAACATAAAGCCCCTCACCACTTTTTGCAGCGGTAAGGGGCTTTACTTAAGGCTCTTTTCTATATAATTGATGGCTCTGAAAGATTTGTTTTGTTAGAAAGGTCAGCAAAGTTTCTACTGAAGAGTAAGCTTCAAAGTTCCATCCATTAGGAAAATTCGAGAAATGATCATCTTGAATTCGTCTGTGCAGATGTTGATTGGAGTGTAAGGCGCCGACTCCTCGAAAATGAAATTCGCATTTTCTTCGTGCGATGTCTTGCTGCGCTGCTTTCCCTATCCTGCGGGACGAGCGGAAAGCGTGCGCCTGAAACGGAGATCAACCCCTTCTCTGAATTCAGATTATATGCCCATCTTATAATCGTACTCTTTTGCTTTATCAGGAACTTTATTTTCGTATTCTGTTTTTAGTTCGTGTTTAAAGGATTTTCTGACATCCTTCACAAAATGCAGCGATTTAAGCTTTTCAGCGATATCATCAGCTTTTTGCCCGTCACAGTATAGAACAGCATATTTTAATTTTTTGGAAACGTAATGGACGTTGCCAAACCGCCTGAGCTGCTTTGAAAATTTAAGAGAGTGAAGATATACCGCCATTCCAACCCGGTTGCCTATCATCCTGTTTCCTCATTTCTATGAAAATTGTCAAACATTGCTATTATAAGTTCCGTCATACTATACTGGCTTTAACACAATCTTTCAATCAAAAGGGGTGGAAAAGTGGAGCTGGACCTTGTATGGGATTCCTTCCTGCAATCAATTAACAGAAAAGAGACAGGCTTGTCAGCTTATAAAAAAGAAGTAACAGGCATTCCCTTTTTATATGTTTCCCTCCGGCTAGATACTGCTGACCGAAAACAAGCAGAACAAATCATAAAATTATGCGCGGCAAAAGCAATTAAAGGAAAACGGCTCCGCATCGTGATGGAGTATGTAAGAGAAGAAATTGACCTTCTCGTTTACCGGTTCCGCTTTCTCGTTCCTCAGGAAAAAATGTTCTGCTGCGGCAATCTATGCCCTGACTGCATCAGGTTTAAGAATCCTTACTAATTACAGCCGCAGCTTCCACCAGAACCGCAGCCGCCGCTGCAGGATTTGCTGTCTAGGAACGGGTTGCCCGTAGGGACTTTTATAGATGCCGAAACACTTTCGGCAATAATTCGGCTGCATTCAATCAGCAGCTTTTCCAAATCTTTTTCCGCTTTTTTAAATGCAGCGATCGTGCTGTGAAAATCAAGATCCCTTTTCATTTCTCTCACGCTTTTATTGACGCTAGAATAATCTGGGTGATACTTCCCGAACCGCTGCACTTCTTCATATTGTTCTTTCATATATTGAAAACGCTTGATGAGCGATTGAGCTTCCTGATCTGTTTCTAATTCTTTTTTCCAGTACCGGTAGGCTTCGGCCGCTTCTGATCGTGCGACCATATGAGCCAGGCCGTTTGTCTCATCTAAGATAGACACTTGGGAAACGGTTTCTCTCATAACCGGTAACCTCCTCTGCAATAACCTGCCTTTTATTATACCGGATGGATTGGGCGGTGAAAAGCAGTGAGGCTTGATTCTGTAAGAATGAAACGATAAAGGCATTTACAAACATCAAAAAAGGATAAAAATTAATACTTAAAGAAACAGGATAGGGAGACTATGCCCCTGGATTAAAATCATTGTTTTCTCCAGCTGCTCCTAGCAGATCCATTAATAGTCCGATGCTTTTTATCTGCTGATGAAACCGGTCCACTCTCTGACCAAATGTCTTACCAAAAAACACTTTCGCCTGTTCTTCGAGTTCAGCCATTGCAGCAGGATTGCGGCTGAGCGTTCGATACCATTCAGGCCGTTCACGAATAAAATATTTTAAATCAGGCCGAGTATTTAAATAGTAAAGAAGTTCTTTTCTCATAGTCGCTCATCCTTTAATCTTTGTATGTTTGATACGTAAGAGGCTTATCGCGTTCCGGCACAGTCTGCCCTTGGGGATTGCTTTGAAAATGCTGAATCAGCTGCTGTATGCCTTCTACAGCGCCGCCAAACTGCGAAATATAAGTCTGCAGGTCGCTTACATTAATCTTACCTAGCATCGACACAATCTCGCCTACCGTGAGTTCTTTCCTTTTTTTCTTTGGTTCACCTCTATCTTTTTTAGTTTCATCATTTACTTTCTTTGTTTCGTCTGTCTGTTTCTTTTCGTTTTCTGTTTTTGCATTCTTCGTCCCTTGAGTACTGTCTTCCGCTGTTGTTCGGTTCCAGCTTTCATGATCTTCTCCAAGCACAATCCAATCATGATAAACTTCTTTCCATGTCCTCTTATTATTTTTGACTTCTTTTATAACGGCAGGGTGCTTTACAATAAACTTTTTAAATTCTTCTACTCTGTTTTTTCCCATTTGTTCTCACCTCCGGCTGTCCCACAGGTAACATTCTTCTAATACATGATACATATTTGCCTATAAAAAGGTGCGCCCATTTTTTATGCACCAAACCTTTACTGTTGCACTTTAAACATTATTATAAGTAAACTAAAGAAAACTTGGCCGATTTTATGTAAGCTTAGCTGACGTTTTGCTAAACACTTTACTTGGGTCCGAGAAGTTATACTGCATATTGCGAAAAATTTTATTTATGATTGGAGATCTTTTAATGGACAGCATAAACGATACACTGCGTACTAAATTGGAGGATTGGCTCATAAACGCATCTGAAACTGACAAGAACCTCTTGCTTCAAGCTATGGAGGCATGTGAATCAAAAAACAAACAAAAAATACATACATACATTTCAGCAATGATGAAAATGGAAAAAGCCGCTGCTGATGATCAAAGTATTGTCATCGAAATTCCGAATACACCTTTTTTAGCAAACTCTCTTGGAATTATGCATGGAGGACTGACCTCCACACTGCTTGATTCTGCTATGGGGACAGCAGCCAACCTTAACCTTGGCAAGGATGAGGGCGCGGTAACACTCGACCTGAATATACGCTTTTTGTCTCCAGGTATTGGGGAACGGTTTAAATGCGAAGGGAAAGTCGTGAAGTCTGGACGCCAGATTATCGTTACAGAAGGGACCGTCTGGAATGAGAAAGAAGAATTAATAGCTTCAGCTACCGGTACATTTTTTAAAATATCACGCAAGAAATAAGCCCTACTTATTTATAATGCAACAAAAGAGGCAGCTGATGGCTGCCTCTTTTGTTATGGAGTAATAAAATTCTGGGTGTATTCTTTGAGATATACTCCGACTCCTAAATGAGTGTAAGAAGGATTTAACAGCGCTTTCCTATGCCCTTCACTGTTAAGCCATCCTTCTACCGCCGCTGCTCCGTCCGTATAGTTCGCTGCGATATTTTCTCCTGCAGCTCTGTAAGAAACCTTGCCTTTATTCAGACGATCTGAAAGCTCACCTTTAGTAGGAGATGTATGAGAGAAGTACTCATTCACCGCCATATCTTTGCTGTGCAAATAAGCTACCTTTGAGGCTCCTTTATGTGATGCCAGAGGTTTAAGTCCGTGCTTTTGCCGGATAACGTTAGTCATGTCAAGAATCTGCTTCTCATTTGCTTCTTCCACCAGACGCTGTGCTTTTCCCGTCAAACCGCCCTCTGATGGGAGTTTTCCGTGGAATACAACAGAGTAAGGACGCTGTCTAAGCAAGACATCTGAGGTAACATAGCGTACACTTGAGAGCTTCTGTGTATACTGATCAAAGTAAAGCTGCGCATACACTTCTTTCGTTATTGGAATCAGAGGCCTCATATTCAAATCTGATTCTGAGAGTTCAAAACGGTAAAACTCGCTGCCTTCTTTTATATTGATATTCGGTTCTGGACTCGCTTTCCGCAAAACACTAGAAACCGGCTCATTAATCTTAAAAGGGCCAACATTTACTCTGTCACCCAATGCATAAACGGTTACAATCTTTCCTTTATCTACTCCAGCCTGGATATAGGCCGTGTTATCTTTAGAATAAACGTACCAGCTATAGCCATATGCAGAAGGATCAATCCTGTCTGGCTTGCCCCACTTCTGAATCCATTCCTTCTCAGTCTTGCCGATATAACTGGCGGCGGAATCTTTTGGGACCGTCAACTTAGCCTGTTTGGTGACGCTGCTGCTGTCAGGTTTAGGGGAGATCAGCGGTTCAATTGGTGTATCTTTCAAATAAAGCAGATAAAAAATAACTCCCGACAAGACCAATATGATTAAGATCCGCATAGTACACCGCCTGACATGTATTTTTTCCTTAGGTTAACTGTACTTTACAGTAACATGATTGTCCATTACACAGCCTTTTAAGCGGCACACATGAACTGAAATAAAAAAAGACACCCACGGGTGCCTTTCTAATTCATTTAATGAATTTGATCACGTGTTTCGGAAATCTCAGATAAAGCGTGTCCTGCTGCCATATCTGTCTTGTGATCCAAGGACAAGTCGCCGATCGAAATAATACCGGCAAGTTTATTTCCTTCTACAATCGGAAGACGTCTGATCTGTCTCTGGCTCATTAGCTCAGCTGCTTCTTGAACACTCATTTCTGGCCCAGCGGTTACTAGCTCCGTAGTCATTACATCGCTCACCTTCGTAGAGCCTGGACGCTTTTCAGCAATACAGCGGACAGCGAGATCGCGGTCTGTAATTACGCCTAACAGCTGTCCGTTATCACAAACTGGAATCACGCCAACATTATCTTTTTTCATTTTAAGCGCCGCTTCATATACATTATCCTGCGGACTGCAAACATCAACACTTGTCGTCATGACTTCACTAAGCTTTTTCATCTTACCCCTGCTTTCTTAATTTGAATTCGTGTCTATTCTTTGCGGTTTTCTTCCTGCTTATCCATTTGACAATTGATTGACAACGATTGCATCTTTAGCGCTTTCATACTATCATTAAGAAGTGATTTGATTGATACTGTAGGAGGTAAAACGCATGATGTTTGAAAACAGCGGTTTAAATGGAAAGGTTGTTCAGTTCTCCCTGCTTGAACATACGATGGAACAGCATGGAATTATCCGTGCGGGGCAATGGGATTATGAGAGGATTACATACGATTATAAATTTGAAGACATGACGAACGGTGATGTTTATTATTTCCGCATCCCTTGCCACGTTGTGGAAGGTGAAACTGAAACACCTCATGCTAAAATTGAAATCGATACTCCATACTTAGGGAAACATTACTACCCTCATGGCGTTGAATATGACGAAGTATTCCCGAAGAATGTAGTCAATCACTGCAACAAACTGCTTGATGCACTGAAAGCAGAACTTCACGTATAAAAAAAAACTCCCTAACCGGGAGTTTTTTTATATTGCCTGTTTGCCCTTGCTGTTTGATGAGAAGCCTTCAAATAGCCGGCCGCCGTATGGAGCGAGCACCTCATCCGCGAACTCGATCACCTTTTCTTTCTGACGGTCAGTGTAATAATCATCAAATACCTTGCTGAACGATTCCGCAAATTCTGGATTGAATTCTTTCAATGCCCTTACAATCCATTTCCCCTCGCCTATCCAATGATTATGCACGCGCAGCACAAATTCATGTATCAAATATGCCAGCTTTGAGACGATAAACAAATCTTCAATATTGTTAGAAGAACCCGTCAAGTCCTCAAGAAGATCCGTGATCGTATATCTTGCCACATCGATTTCGGTCGATTTCCACGGAGCAGGACCTGCTTTTAAAAGCTGCAGCGCTTCATTTTTTATGATTGACGCAGTGCCGTTGTCCTTCATAATAATTCCTTCAGCACACATTTGAGGCAATGAAGGCCTCGCTCTATCAATATTTTCTAGAAAAAACCGCTGGTACGTGCTTTTTTTGTGAACGAACACTTCTATTGGCCATCCGAATTCATAATACGACTGTCTGTATGAATCCATAATCTTTTCATCAAAAATAACAATATCGAGGTCGGAGCTCTCCGTTTCCTCTCCCCTGACCACACTTCCAGCAAGCAAAGCAACATCGCAGTCAGGAAAAAATGCTTCAATAAAATTTCGTGCTGAAGTTCTAGCGCTGTCTCTCATAAAAATTCTCTCCCTTATGTAAGGATTACAATAATTATTTAGTTCGCTCTTTTATAAAAAAAACCTGCCACAAGGGACAGGTTCTGATTATTTAATCGGCTGCTGTATAACAAGCTGGGAACGTTTGATGCTTTCAAGGTCTTCCTTATCCTTCTGTCTTTCTTTTTTCACCCAGCGGTAGAAAATAAGCCCAAGGACGAACGCATAAACTACTTCCTGGATTATTTTCATCATAACCCCGCCAACGTGCTGGTCCTCAAGAGGAGTCATGTATCCGAATAATTGAGGCACTCCTTCATAAGCAGCATATAACTGGCTGTCAGCGAACATAATCAGTGCACATGCTGGGGTCATCAAAACACCATTTCCGAATATATATCCGACTCTCTTTAAATCAGACAACTGGTCGTCGGAATCGACTGGTGTAAGAACTGGCCACCACATCGTAAAAGCTGTCAAAAAAAGTATTGTGTGGTAAATATAATGCAATGTCATTGATCCGGTCACAGCATCAAAGATCATTGGCAAATGATAAAAAGAAAAAAGAGTGTTAAACAATATAAGAGCAATTAAAGGTTTTGTGAGAGCGGCAAATACTTTATGATAAATGGTTTCTCCGAATAAGTACTTCTTCCAAAAAGCAGCTGGGATCCCGATAATCACTAGCGGAGGAATCATTAAATATAAAATGGCCATCTGCACCATGTGGACACTGAATAAATAATGATGCCCAATAATACTTATCGGACTTCCTTTTATGGCATATATGAGCAGCAATGCTGCAAGAATACATATCTTTTGCAGCATGGTAGTGCTTTTGCCAAACTTTTTAAAGTAAAAAACACCTGCGATCAGTACTAACAAGAATACTTCTGGATGGTAAAGCTCAAAAAAACTATAATGTGACAAATCTGTATGTACGTGATGATGCTTCATCATGTGTCAACTCCTTGACGTAACAACTATTCTAGCTTAAGATTAGCGTTTTTACACAAGAGTGTAAAGTGTCCAACATTTGACGATTTACCAACAGCATAGAAAAAAGACTGCAAAAATGCAGCCTTTTCCCTGCTGCCGTTGCGGAAACCCGCTTTTAGCAGCTTGTTATTAAGATGTCCAGATCATTCCCATTAAGGAGGCAACTGTGATAGCCGCGATCAAAATACCGCTCGCCATACCCCAGATCGGAAATTCATGACCTTTGTGGCTTAAATGCATCCAGATGTAGAGCTGGAAGAAAACCTGCACAACGGCAAGGACAAGGATAAACATGACCGCGAAAGAATCGCCTATCTTATCGCTTGAAATCGCATAAAACGCAACAAGTGTGAGAAGGATCATCATGATGAAAGAAACGTTATGATGCTTTCGTTCTTCTTTAAGAGCAAGCTTCTTCTGCAGCGCTTCATGGCGGTGAACGGTCTTATCAGACTTTTGCTGGTGATCTGCCATGGTTTACCCCACCTTCCCCATCAAATAAACGACTGTAAAGATAAATACCCATACAACGTCGACAAAGTGCCAGTAAAGAGCAAATAAGTAGTACTTAGGCGCATTCACAAGTGTCAGGCCACGGTTCCAGTTTCTTGCAAGAAGAGTTGCGATCCATAGGCAGCCGAACAATACGTGTCCGCCGTGGAACCCGACAAGTGTATAGAACGCCGAACCAAATGCAGAGCTTGTAAATGTGTGACCTTCGTGGACGTATTCAACAAACTCATAGATTTCAAGTCCAAGGAATGCAAGGCCGAGAATCAGGGTTACAATAAACCATCCTTGCATCGCTTTAACACGGTTTTGTTTCATAGCAAGCACGGAATACACGCTTGTCAATGAACTTGTCAATAACAGCATCGTTGCAACAAATACCATCGGCAGCTTGAAGATTTCTTCTCCAGCCGGTCCATCCATGTGCATGTTTCTAAGGCCTAAATACGTTCCAAAAAGGGTTGCGAACAGTACCGTCTCTCCCCCAAGGAAAAGCCAGAAGCCCAAAAATTTATTTTTGCCTTCAAGGGTAGCTTTCTCCGGATGATCAGGAAAATTCGCGTCCGTCAGTCTTTCATCGGCATGCATTAAGCTCTACCCCCTTTAATATCTGCTTCAACTTCTTCTTTATGAATATGGTAGCCATGGTCGTCGATCACAGAACGCAGGAACATCGTGATTAGTACGATTCCAAGTCCTCCGCCGGCAGCATACCAGTTAGCATAAATGAATCCGAACCCTGAAATAAACATACCGACAGACATGATGAACGGCAGGATTGATCCGTTCGGCATATGAATTTCGCCGACAGGTTCTGCTGGTGTCATCTTTCCGTTTCCAGCTGTCTTTTCCACATAAAGAGCGTCAAGACCGCGTACAAGCGGAGTCTGTGCAAAGTTGTATTCAGGTGTTGGAACTGGCATCGCCCACTCAAGTGTACGTCCGTCCCAAGGATCAGCAGAAGCAATATTTTTCTTAGAAGCGGAAATAATAATGTTGATAAATAATACTATCGTACCAGCACCCATCAGAAGCGCGCCGATCGTACTGACAAAGTTAGACGTATCAAGCTGCTGTCCGCTCATGTATGTAAATACGCGGCGAGGCATTCCCATCAGTCCAAGCCAGTGCTGCGGGAAGAACGTCAAGTGGAAACCAATAAAGAACAGCCAGAAGTTCCATTTCCCAAGTGTGTCATTAAGAACGCGGTTGAACATTCTAGGATACCAGTAGTAAAGACCGGCAAACAAACCTAGAACAAGGCCGCCGACAATAACATAGTGGAAGTGGGCAACTACAAAATAGCTGTCATGGTATTGGTAATCGGCAGCTGGAACAGAAAGCATAACCCCTGTTACTCCACCCATTACGAACGTTGGGATAAACCCGACAGCGAAGAGCATCGGTGCTGTAAAACGGATTTGGCCTCCCCACATTGTAAAGATCCAGTTAAAGATCTTAACACCTGTCGGAATCGCAATCGCCATCGTTGCAACCGCGAAAATGGAGTTAGCTACAGCCCCAAGTCCTACAGTGAACATATGGTGAACCCAAACCATGAATCCAAGGAAACCAATAAGCACTGTGGCAAATACCATCGCGCTGTATCCGAACAAACGCTTCTTTGAGAACGTAGATACGATTTCAGAGATAATACCGAAAGCAGGAAGAATAAGGATATAAACTTCCGGGTGTCCGAAAATCCAGAAAATGTGCTCCCAGATAAGTACGTTTCCGCCCATGTCAGCGTTGAAGAAATGAGCACCAAAAACACGTTCAAACATAAGCAGGAAGAATCCTACTGTTAATGCCGGGAAAGCAAAAAGGATAAGTCCAGATGTTACGAAAGATGCCCAAGTAAACAGCGGCATACGCATGAACGTCATACCTGGAGCTCTCATATTAATAATCGTAACAAGGAAGTTTATACCTCCGGCAAGTGTTCCAGCACCGGCAATCTGAAGACCGAGTACATAGAAATCAACACCATGCCCTGCTGAGACCGTTGAAAGCGGGGCATATGCTGTCCATCCAGCATCAGGTGCTCCGCCAAGGAACCAGCTCATGTTCAAGAGCACTCCTCCGAAGAAGAAAAGCCAGAAACCAACTGCGTTTACATAAGGGAATGCAACATCACGCGCTCCAATCTGAAGCGGTACGATTGCGTTCATAAACGCAAATATAATCGGCATCGCTGCAAGGAAGATCATCGTCGTTCCGTGCATCGTTAACAACTGGTTAAACATTTCAGCTGAAACAAAATCATTTTCCGGCTTGATTAGCTGAATTCGCATTAAGATTGCTTCTAATCCCCCAATAAGGAAGAAGAACCCGCCGGAGAGCAAATATAAAATACCAATTTTCTTATGGTCAACAGTCGTGAGCCAGTCCATAAGTCCAGTTCTCTTTTTGTGACTTGCGTGAGTAGACACGGGTATTACCTCCTTTAACATGCCCTAGCCGATGTTATTGTAATTTTAATTCCATCAAGTAATCCGCTACCGCGTCAACTTCTTCGTCGCTTAATGGCAGCTTAGGCATTTCGTTGCCTGGCTTGTATTCCTGCGGATCCTTGATCCATTTCTTTAAGTTAGCTTTACTGTGATCCATGATTCCTGCGATTTTTTCTTTTTCGCCGAATCCTGTAAGGTTAGGGCCTGTGTTTCCGCCTTTTTCGCCTACTGCATGGCAAGAAAGACAGTTCTTTTCGAACACCTTCTGTCCATCAGCATCGCCAGTGGAAGCGCTAGCTTTCTTGAAGCCTGATACCCAAGCTTTGTACTCTTCCTTAGATACAACTTTTACTTTAAAGTCCATCAAGGCATGAGAAGCACCGCACAGCTCCGCGCATTTACCTTTGTAAACCGCTTCTTTGCTGCCCGTGTCAAACCACATATAGTTTTTGCTTCCGTCACCAGGGTTAGTGTCGGTTTTTCCTGCAAGAGAAGGAATCCAGAATGAGTGGATTACATCTGCAGTGGTAAGTTCAACATGTACCTTCGTGTCAACTGGGAGTACTAGCTCCTGAGACGTAATCAGTTCTTCTTTCGGATATTCGAATTCCCACCAATACTGGTGTCCAGTCACTTTAAGACTTAGTTCATTTTTCGATGGCTTAGCATCTGCATCGAATTCAAATGTTCTCATTACTGTTGGAACAGCAAGAATGATAAGCAAAAGAATTGGAATAGCAGTCCAAAGAATTTCCAGCATGTGATTTCCCTCTACCTGTTCAGGCATAGAATCATCGCCAGCTTTTTTACGGAACTTAATGAGAACAAAGAAATATAGTACAAATACAACTACAAGAACCAAAATCATTATGCTGATTGAAATAAGCATAAGCTGGAACTGCTTGTCAGCCACGTCGCCCTGAGGCACGAGTGTAGACAGCGTTGGATCACCGCAGCCTGTCAGCAAAATCGCTAACATGGCAATCAGGGATAAAAGCCGTCCCTTTTGAAGCCATTTTCTCATCACTTCATAAAACCCCACTTTCTCGTTGTTAATCACAAAAATATAAAATGTATCTATTCAATCCGGCGCGTACCGGACAAAAATAGCAAAATCGGGAATGTAAGCCCTTTTATGTAAAGGCAATGCAGAACAGCACTGTTCGTGCTGTTCTGCTGAAGAAAGCTATTTTATGTTAACAAGAATCATTGCGACAAACATAATTGTCAAATAGTTCAATGAATACACGAACATCATTCTTGCCCATTTAATATCATCTTTCGCTCGCAGACCAGAAATCGCAAGAACAAGCCACCCTGTTCCAAGCAATGCTGAAAGAATAATATAGACAGTTCCAAAATCGTATAAATAAAGCGAAACAGGAAGAAGAGCTGCCGTATACCAGATCATCTGCCGTTTTGTCATTTCAAATCCTGACACGACCGGAAGCATTGGAATGCCAGCCTTTCTATACTCTTCACAGCGCTTCATGGCAAGTGCAAGGAAATGCGGCGGCTGCCAGAGAAACATGATAAGGAATAAAAACCATGCGATCGGATGGAGGTTAGCATCTATTGCAGCCCAGCCGATAAGCGGCGGCATCGCACCAGAAATCCCTCCTACTACGGTATTAATAGAATGTGTCCTTTTCAGCCACATCGTGTAAACCACAACATAAACGAAAAGCCCGATCAATCCTAATACAGCAGCAGTCAGCGTAGTTAATGCCAGCAATAGCGTACCGACCGCTGAAACCACAATACCCACCCAAAGAACTTGGTTTGCATCAATCCTCCCGGTGACAGTTGGACGTTCCAGCGTTCTGTCCATCAACTGATCAATATCTCTGTCTATGTAGTTGTTCAGACAGCATCCGCCTGCAATAACAAGCGCAGCACCTAAGAGGCAGAGAACCATCGTACCAATTTCATCAGTAAAGTTTAAGTTTGTATACTTAACTGCAAGGAAAAAGCCTGCAAACGTAGTGATCAAGTTGCTCATAACAATGCCGAGCTTTGCAATTGTAAGAAAATCTTTCCAAGTACCAGTTGGATTAGCTTCTGACAACGGGCCTGGCTCCATTACCTTGTTGGCTGCTTCAAAAGCCGTTTCTGTTTTACCCACTGATAACACCTCCTTTACCTAAAAACGCCTACCTCAATCTTATCCTGATTCTGCAAAATGTCCATATCTGTTCACAATCTGTATGATAATGGCTATGTACTGTGTGATAGGATAAACATATCAAGGAAATGTCCTATAACATTATAAAACAAATCACAGACTTTGTATACTTTGACTAAAATCGACATAAGCCTATATTATTTGTACTATCAGGGCATTTTTATACTAGTTTTATTTTTAACAAATTTGTGAAATAATCCATAATTTTATAGAAACAGGTGATATAGAATGAAAAGAGCGTTTCAATGGTACTCCATTTTTACCGCGTTTGGGATGCTGCTTGTCTTATTAATGGGATCCATCGTTACGAAGACAGGATCAGGTGACGGCTGCGGAAATTCTTGGCCTCTATGCTACGGTGAGGTTCTGCCTAGCGCACCTAAGCTTGAAACAATGATCGAATACAGTCACAGAATTGTTTCCGGCTGGCTCGGGATTCTTGTTATCATACTGGCAGTCTGGGCATGGAAAAGATATAGCCATATTAAAGGTATTAAATTATTAGCTTCACTTGCTGTTTTTTTCATTGTACTGCAAGGCCTTCTCGGTGCTGCAGCAGTCATCTGGAGCCAGTCTTCAGCAGTGCTTGCTCTTCACTTTGGCTTTTCGCTAATTTCTTTTGCCAGCGTTCTTCTTATTGCAGTGCTGTCGTTCGAGAATTCCGAAAGACCATTTACCCTGAACGTTTCTTCTGGCTTCAAAATGAATATTTATTTGCTTTTCACGTACCTTTACATTGTAGTCTATACCGGCGCATTAGTCCGGCACACAGAATCCAGCCTTGGCTGTACAGGTTTTCCCCTGTGCAACGGTGATGTTATTCCAGAACTCGGCGGAGCTGCCGGAATTCAGTTCATGCATAGAATGGCTGCAATGGTCTTGTTCCTTTGGATCATGCTTTCTGCGGCATACGCGCATAGGCTTTACCGAAGTGATAAAAACGCAAAAATCGGTTTTATTCTTGCGGCTGTTTTTGTGTCGCTTCAAGCAGCCTCAGGAGCTATCGTCGTATTATCTAACTTGAACCTTTTTGCCGCACTTTCACACGGCGTGTTAATATCCTGCTTATTCGGAACGTTAAGTTTCCTTGTGATGGCAGCATACCGGAAATAAAGAAAAGTTGGCTGACGTTACTTTTTTTCCAACAATCTTTTTGCTGGCTTTGAATTTTTTCTTTATTAAAATGATCATACTCACTTAAAGGTAAAAAGAGATGGCCGATTTCAATAGAGGCCATCTCTTTTTTTCTATTTATTCAATTCAAGTAAAAGGTCTCCCGGTGCAATAGCATCACTGCCTGCCACATAGATCTCTTTTACCGTACCGTCAAAAGGAGCCTGGACGGTCGTTTCCATCTTCATCGCCTCAGTAATCATCAGATGATCGCCTTTTTTAACTTTTTCCCCTTTTTCAACGAGAACTTTAATTACCGTACCCGGCATTCCAGCTCCAATCTGTTCTGGGTTAGACGGGTCAGCTTTTTGCCTCACTGCCTCCGTTACTTTTGCACTTTCATCTATGACGATTATTTCCCGCGGCTGGCCGTTCAGTTCAAAATAAACAACCCTCGATCCATCTTTTTGCGGCTCACCGATCGATACAAGTTTCACGATAAGTGTTTTCCCTTGCTCGATCTCGATATTGATCTCTTCACCAAGCCGCATGCCGTAGAAGAATGTCGGCGTATCAAGAACAGACACATCACCGAACATGTTGTAAATCTTTTCTCTGTCGAGGAATACCTTCGGATACAGCGCATAGGAAAGAGCATCAAAAGTGGTAACCTGGCGCCCGAGCTTATGGAACAGTGTTTCTTTAATGTCCATAAAATCAGCTGCCTCAAGCTGTTCTCCAGGTCTTACAGTCAGCGGCTCTCTTCCCTTAAGTACGATGCGCTGCAGCTCCTGCGGGAAGCCCTGATACGGCTGTCCCAAATACCCTTGGAAGAACTCAACAACAGAGTCAGGAAAATCGAGTGTATCTCCTCTTTCATAAACATCGTCTTCTGACAGACCGTTTTGAACCATATAAAGTGCCATATCTCCGACTACCTTAGAAGATGGCGTAACTTTTACTACATCACCGAACATGTCGTTAACCCTGCGGTACATCTGTTTAACATCGTCCCAGCGGTTACCAAGTCCTACTGCTTTCGCTTGCTGCTGCAGGTTTGAGAACTGTCCTCCTGGCATTTCATGCTCATAGACTTCTGGATCTGGAGCAGCCATTCCGCTCTCAAAGCCTTGATAAAACTTTCGAACATCCTCCCAATAAGCAGAGAGGTGCTTCACGTTTTGGATGTTCAAATCAGGCTGTCTGCTGTTGCCTGATAGAGCGTAATAAAGAGAATCAGCACTTGGCTGTGAAGTCTGTCCTGCCATGGAGCTTACTGCTACGTCAACAATATCTACTCCGGCCTCGACTGCTTTAGCATACGTGTAAATTCCGTTTCCGCTCGTATCATGCGTGTGAAGGTGGATCGGCAGACTTGTCTCAGTCTTCAATGCACTGACTAGATCATAGGCCGCCTGCGGCTTAAGCAGCCCTGCCATATCCTTGATTCCTAGAATATGCGCACCTTCTGCTTCAAGCTCCTTCGCCATGTCAACGTAATACTTCAGGTCGTATTTTGATCTTAACGGATCGAGAATATCGCCTGTATAGCAGATTGAAGCTTCTGCAATCTTTCCTGAATCACGTACAGCGTGAATGGCTGTCTTCATTCCTTCTACCCAGTTCAGGCTGTCAAAAATACGGAACACATCAATGCCTGCCTGCGCCGAGTGCTTAACGAATTCCATGATGACGTTATCTGGATAGTTCTTGTATCCAACAGCATTTGAAGCTCTGAGCAGCATTTGGAAAAGAACATTCGGCACCCGCTCCCTCAGCTTCAACAGCCTTTCCCATGGGTCTTCATTCAAGAATCGGTATGCTACGTCGAACGTTGCTCCACCCCACATTTCAAGCGAGAACAGTTCTGGCCAGAGCTTTGCCACTGGATCTGCAGCTTTTAACAGGTCATGAGAACGCACGCGTGTAGCAAGCAGCGACTGATGGCCGTCACGGAAAGTCGTGTCTGTCAACAAGACTTCTTTCTGATCCTTAACCCATGCTGCAAGACCATCGGCACCTTTTTCATCCAAAATCTGCTTCGTTCCCGGACGAGGAGAATCCGAGTATTTCAAGGACGGGATACGCGTTTCATTATAAAGCGGCTTCATCTTCTTTTCTAACCCCGGGAACCCGTTTACTGTAGTACTGCCAATGTAGGATAGCATTTTAGTACCGCGGTCTTTTCTTTTAGGAAAGACAAACAGCTCGTTCGTTGAATCAATAAACGATGTATCATAAACACCTGATAAAAAGTTTTTATGTTTTACTACATTTTCCAAAAATTCTATGTTCGTCTTAATGCCTCTGATCCGGAATTCCTTAAGGTTTCGCAGCATCTTAGAAGCAGCATTTTCAAAAGTGAGCGCCCAAGTGGACAGCTTTACTAAAAGAGAATCATAGTGAGGTGTGATGACAGCTCCTTGGAAGCCATTCCCTGCATCCAGCCGCACCCCAAAACCGCCGCCAGTGCGGTAGGCCATGATCTTCCCTGTATCAGGCATAAACTGATTTGCTGGATCTTCTGTCGTAACACGGCACTGAATAGCATACCCGTGGCATGAAATATCTTTTTGCTCCGGTATCGCCACTTCTTTGCTGTGAAGCGAAAGTCCTTGAGCGATCAAGATTTGCGACTGTACGATATCGATGCCGGTCACCATCTCAGTAATCGTATGCTCAACCTGTACCCGGGGGTTAACCTCAATAAAGTAAAAATCTTCATTGCTCGTTACGAGATACTCAACTGTTCCTGCATTATAATATCCTACATGCTTCATCAGTTTTAAAGCTGATTCGCAAATATCTTCACGGCATTTTTCGCTTAATGACACACTAGGTGCAACTTCTACAACCTTCTGGTGTCTGCGCTGAACGGAACAGTCTCTCTCATACAAGTGAACGATATTACCGGAATGATCTCCCATGATCTGAACTTCAATATGCTTCGGCTTTTCAATAAAACGCTCTACATATACATCATCTTTACCGAAAGAGGCTTTCGCTTCTGATTTAGCTCGATCATAGCTTTCAGCGAGGGAGTTTTCGCTGCGTACGATCCTCATTCCTCTGCCGCCTCCGCCTAGTGCTGCCTTAATGATGATCGGATAGCCGTGCTCTGAAGCAAACTGACGCACTTCATCAAGGCTGTTTACAGGCCCGCCGCTTCCAGGGATAACGGGAATGTCCGCTTCCACTGCAGCTGCACGTGCCTTCACTTTATCGCCAAAAATCATAAGGTGTTCTTCTTTTGGTCCGATAAAAATTATGCCTTCTTCTCTGCATCGTCTTGCAAAATCAGCATTTTCCGATAAAAAGCCGTAGCCAGGGTGAATACCGTCAACATTATTTGCTTTTGCAATCTCAATGATTCCCTCAATGTCCAAGTATGCATCAATAGGCTTTTTGCCCGCTCCTACTAAATAGGCTTCGTCCGCTTTATAACGGTGATAAGATCCGGAATCTTCTTTAGAATATACCGCGACAGTCCTGATATTAAGTTCTGTACAGGCTCTGAAAATACGTATTGCGATTTCTCCGCGGTTAGCGACGAGTATTTTTCTGATGGTTTTCTCCATTTGATTCCTCTCCTTTTCTATCTGTTACAATGCTTTGACTTGTCTTTCTTTCGCAGCAGGTGCTGCGGCTGGCTGTTTAAGTTTGAAATTAACATGTGCTGATATGTTGATCAAAATCCCTGCAGATGCCATAAACAGGATAAGAGATGAGCCACCATATGAGATGAATGGAAGCGGCACTCCTGTTATCGGGAGCAATCCAACTGCAGCGCCAAGGTTGACTGATGATTGTACTCCAATCATACCTGAAATACCGAAAGCAAGCAGGCTGCCGTATGTATCCTTCCCTATCACCCCTATGTAAAAACCTTTTATCACGATAAAAGCCAGCAGGAGGATAACAGCAGCAATTCCTATAAAGCCAAGCTCTTCGCCAATAATAGCAATGATAAAATCGGTGTGCGGCTCTGGAAGGAAGCCGTACTTTTGAACAGATTCTCCAAGACCGGAGCCAGTCATGCCGCCTGCTGCCATCGCAACGTAAGCGTTGATTAATTGGTAACCGTCACGTTCTGGGTCGGAAAAGGGATCATAGGCAGCCGTGAAGCGCGACATCTGTTCACCTGAAAACAAGAAAGAAAACAATACGAGTGCTCCGACTGATGCCCCGATGAGCAGAACGAGGTGTTTCCTTTGTATACCGGAGCAAAAAATGATGATTCCTGCTACGGCGGCCACAACCATCGCCGTACCGAAGTCCGGCTGCTTAATAATCAGCAGCAGGATGATAAGGATGATGGACAGAGGCGGCACGACACTCGTGCTGAACTGATCAAGCTTGTCCTGTTTTTTGGAAAAGATGCCTGCAAGGTAAATGGAAAGGCCCAGCTTTACAAATTCAGCCGGCTGAAGCCCGAATCCACCGATCATAATCCAGCTTTTAGCATTATTTACTGTTTTGCCGAAAAAAAACACGGCGATAAGCATAGCAATCGACGCAAAAACGATCGGTGCCATAAAGCGCTTGTAAAACTGGTAGGGCAGTATCATGGTAAACGAAAATATGATAAGCCCCACAAAAAAGAAAGCTAGCTGCCTTACAAAGAAATGGCTTGGGCTGTACTCATACTTTGTAATAGAAACACCAATACTTGCACTGTAGATCATGACCAAGCCGATCCCGCATAACAAAAACACTGATACGAGAAGAGAATAATCGACATGCTGAAAAAATTTTTTCAAACTCCTCACCTTTTCCTTGTACTCTCTCTATAAAATAATTCGATTTAACTGTCGCAATTCCTGTCGTAATCCGCTAAAAAGTAACATAACAACATGAACAGAGCGGATTTTTCCGAAAAAAAGGAAAACAAAAAACCCAGACTGCACCATCTAAGTCTGGGTTTGTTTTATTTCCTCATGGACGCCTCATGCAGGGCGCTCAATTGTTTTTCAAGCGTTCCCAGCAGTTCCTTTCCGGCCTCCGCATCTATTAGTTGAAGACGAACAGCAAAGTCTATTTCCCTAGATAAGCCAAACATCTGCGTATCCAGAACTTCCTCATAGAGGGGACATTGCGGCATCGTCAGGTTGCCCATTTGGACCTCGATCAGCTTTAATATTTTCTGGGCATCGGCTTTTAATAATTCCAGAGCCCTTTCGTGGTGTCCTGTTACCATCTCAGCTGCCAAAGATCATCCCTCCGTTCCTGCACATATCTATCATTAAATATAAAGCTTTCCCCTTAAAAAATCAACATATTACAGTAATCCGAGAATCATGCTATGCTTTATTTGGCTTATACGCTTTTAGGAGGTTACTATGGAATTTATCTTATTTTTGAAAGGCAAGGTCGCACATCCACTCACTATTGACCCGAGCGTGTGGATTTTTGATGAAAGAAAGATTCTTGTTTCTGAAATCAAGAACAACTATGTCAAGGAAGATCCAAGCATAAAGTATTTAAAAGATGTTTCTTCTCATTGGGATAGAGAGATAACTAAAGGTGCGGAGCTTCCTTCCGAAAAGGAAAAAGAATCTAAAATAACTAAAAAGGAATATCTGCTCAGCAGCTCATTCGCTATGCCTTTTGCTCCCTTCATTCAAAATGCCGAACCAGAGAAAGATGCTGAGTCCGTTGTTATCTACACTGCAGACTCCAGCATGACTATTCCCCTCGAAAAGGCTCAAGAATGCTATCTTGCTTTTTCAAAAGATGGCAAGCCTCTTAAGGATGACGGTCCTGTCCATATCTATTTTCCGGACAGCAGCATGAAGCCTCTTCTTCATGTTAGAGGATTTGAATTGATCTAAAGAGACTGATAAGGGTGTCCCAGATGATTATGTCTGGAACACCCTTTTTTTTAGCAAAAGATACCCTTTGGCTTTAGAGTCATTATCAATGCAGTCTTCCTAAACAATTCTTCTATAATAAATCTGCCGCAAGCAGTGCAAGGCTTGACCGTTCTCCCTTTTCCAGCTTCACGTGGCCGCTTATTACCTGGTCTTTAAATTTCTCGACTACATACGTAAGTCCATTCGTGAATTCATCAAGGTATGGATGATCGATCTGGTTAGGATCGCCTAGCAAGACAATCTTGCTGCCTTCTCCTACTCTCGTCAAGATGGTTTTTATCTCATGCTTTGTCAGGTTTTGAGCTTCATCTATAATGATAAACTGGTCTGGAAGGCTCCTTCCACGTATATATGTGAGTGCCTCAACATGAATTGAACCGATACCCGCAAGAATTTTATCTAGCTCTCCAGGCTTTTTCGTGTTGAATAAATACTCTAGATTGTCATAGATCGGCTGCATCCACGGCTTCAATTTTTCTTCTTTTTCTCCGGGCAGATAGCCGATATCCTTTCCGACGGGAACGATCGGCCTTGCAATAAAGAGTTTAATATAGCTTTTTAAATCCTCAGTCTGCATGAGTCCCGCAGCGAGAGTCAGCAGCGTCTTGCCTGTACCAGCTTTTCCAATCATGGTTACGAGAGGAATGTCTCTCCTCATCAATAGTTCAAACGCCATTTTCTGCTGTGCGTTGCGTGCTCTGATTCCCCATATTTGTTCGTTGTCAAAAACTAGGGGCTTGATTTTTTTGGCTGTCTCATCCACTTTTGCCAGTGCTGAAGCAGAGCTCCTGTATAAATCCTTTAAAATTACAAACTGATGAGGGTAGAAGGTATGCCCTGACAGCTCTGCTGAGGAAAGCTCCTGCTGTTCGTAATATCGGCTTAGAACATCACTTGCTACGTACACTTCCTTATATCCGCTGTACGTCTGGTCATCCCTGTCCACTACTCTGTCACTTAGAAAGTCTTCCGCATCAATTCCAAGGGCGTCAGCCTTCACCCTCACAAGGACATCTTTGCTTACAAGTATCACTTTCTTGCCTGCGGGCTTTGTTTTCTCTTCTGCCGCCAGATTGGATGCTACAGCAATAATCCGGTTGTCATTTGATGCCTCAATAAATGTATCCTGAAGCCTTTGAAATGATCTGTTGTTCAGCTCTACACGGAGAGTACCTCCCTGATCAAGCCTAACGCCTTCATGCAGCTTCCCATTCTGCCTCAATTTGTCTATCAGTCTTGAAAACTCACGCGCATTTCTTCCTATTTCATCCATATATCTTTTTTTAGAATCCAGCTCATCCAGCACTACAGCAGGAATTACAATATCGCACTGCTCAAAGGAAAATATAGAATAAGGATCCTGAAGCAGAACATTCGTATCAAGGACGTATAATTTATCCAATATCCGGCCTCCTGTCTTCTTCAATCAAAAAAGAGAGCTACTTGTGTATGTAGTTCAATGTATGAAGAAATAACAGAAGTTAGAAGTTTTTCCCGAAGTGTTAAGAAAGGAAGGTTTAGCTCCAAGTTAAGAATGAATACAACCTTGACGTCTGTATGCTATACTTGTTTTAAGAAAAACAGAGGTGACAGGTATGCGTGTAAAATGCGTTTTATGTGACAAAATTGATGTGATTGAAGATCATTGCTCTCTTGCAAAAAAATTAAGAAACCGCCCGATCCATACGTATATGTGCCCGAAATGCAAAGAAAGAATTACGGATAAAACAGAACGGCGTGCGGCAACCGGCAATTTTTCATTGTATAGAAGTCCCGAAAAAGAAAATGACTGGTAAACGGATAAAAGCTGCGGCTGTTTTAAGCGGTATTTTTGCAGGTTTCTGGCTCGGGTTTCTTTTCTATGCCATCCAGAAGCTGACTAATATCAGACTTTATGATTTTTTGCTGAACATCGACTTCCTCCCGCTTCCTGCTGAAGTGACACACAACGTCATCATTCAATGGACACTGCATCTTTTTATTTCTTTACTTCTTGCATTCCTCTTAGTTAAAACGGCACTAAAGCGGAAGACCCTTTTAATCCCCCTCTCTTTTGGGATTAACCTGGCTGTTTCGTTAACTTTTTTCCCGTTAGAATCTGCGGCAGAGGAAAAAATAATAGCCCCTACCGTTCAAAATTTCGGCATTTGGGCTGCTGGACATATGATCTATGCCTGGGTTCTGGCATCTTCTATTAAAAGAATCATGTTTACACAAAAATAAAAGAATCATAAAAAAACCGTGCTGAAAATCAGCGCGGTTTTTCATTATATTTTGGTTCAGAAAGGATGGAAAGATATAGTGAGTCGATATACTCTTTGGAAAAACGAAGCGTGTTTTGCTTACCGTCTTTTTCAAAGGTAACAACATAGCTGTCATCGATCACCTCTGCAGCTGCATCACTGATTTGATGATCTTCTTTTAAGATCTCATCAAAAAATGCAAAAGTATCCACCGCTGCTTTATCTTCAGGACGGCTGTCAGCAACTACTTTGATGCTGAGCCAGTTATAGAAGACGTCCTGAAGGTTCATCATGCATCCAGTTCCTTCTTCTTGCTTTTATAAAGCCTGTAGCGGTATGCACCTAAGAAAACAGCTGAGACAATCAGTCCTTCTGCTACAGGCAGCCCGATACCGAGTATGGCTAAAGGAAAGCAGCCGATCAGCAGCAGAACATAGATAAAAAGAGATTTTGCGAGCGGCAGTTTTTTTGCGAATCCTAATTTATACACGATTACACAAAGTATCACAATAACTGCATAAAGCAGCCAAAAGCCTGTTGTCGCGTCGTTATCAATTCCTAGAAGGAGGGCAATAGAGGAGGAGTTCTCCCCTGTTGCCTTCATGATCTGATCATCTTTCACCGTTACCACTCCCCAATGGCAAACTAATTACTTAACTTTGTTTTTCTTTGTAACGCGTTCACGTTCGTTCTTATCTAGAATTTTCTTGCGAAGACGAATACTTTCTGGAGTAATTTCGCAATACTCGTCATCATTCAAGTATTCTAATGATTCTTCTAAAGACATAACACGAGGTTTTTTCATAGTAACCGTCTGGTCTTTATTAGCTGAACGCATGTTTGTCATCTGTTTTACTTTTACAATATTAACAGTAATGTCGTTTTCACGTGTATGTTCTCCAACGATCATTCCTTCGTATACTTCTGTACCAGGTTCTACGAATAGAGTACCGCGGTCTTCTACACCCATCATGCCATATTGTGAAGCTTTACCGTTCTCCATTGAAACAAGAACACCTTGACGTCGTCCGCCCACGTTTCCTGCTGCCATAGGCTTGTAGCTGTCAAAAGTATGATTTAGAATTCCGTATCCGCGAGTTTGCGTTAAGAATTCTGTTCCGTATCCGATGAGACCGCGAGCTGGCACTAAGAACTCAAGACGAACTTGTCCAGAACCGTTGTTGATCATGTTCAGCATTTCGCCTTTGCGGTCTCCCAATGATTCCATAATCGCTCCTGTATACTCTTCAGGAATGTCAATCTGTACGCGCTCTACTGGCTCGCATTTCTTGCCTTCGATTTCACGGACGATAACTTCCGGCTTAGAAACTTGAAGCTCGTACCCTTCACGGCGAAGATTTTCGATCAAGATGGATAAGTGAAGCTCTCCGCGGCCTGAAACAGTCCATACATCTGGAGAATCCGTGTTATCAACACGCAAGCTGACATCTGTTTCTAATTCTGACTTTAAACGTTCTTCAATCTTACGGCTTGTCACATATTTTCCTTCACGGCCAGCGAAAGGAGAGTTGTTTACAAGGAACGTCATTTTCAATGTTGGCTCATCAATACGAAGAATAGGAAGAGCTTCCTCCTGACCTTCAGGGCAAACTGTTTCACCAACGTTGATTTCTTCCATTCCGGATACAGCGATAAGATCACCTGATTTAGCTTCTTCAATCTCAATTCTCTTAAGTCCTAAAAAACCAAATAATTTTGTAACACGGAATTTTTTAACAGAACCGTCTAATTTCATTAGAGAAACTTGCTGTCCAACTTTGATCGTACCGCGGAATACTCGTCCAATTCCGATACGGCCAAGGTAATCATTATAATCAAGCATAGTGACTTGGAATTGCAATGGCTCTTCACTGTTGTCAACAGGTGCTGGAATTGTTTCAAGAATAGTATCTAGTAGAGCTGTCATATCTTCATCTTGCTTTTCAGGATCTAAGCTAGCTGTTCCTTGTAGTGCGGAAGCAAAAACTACCGGGAATTCAAGCTGATCTTCTTCTGCTCCAAGGTCGATGAAAAGATCGATAACTTCATCGATTACTTCAAGCGGACGCGCGAAATCACGGTCGATTTTATTAACAACAACAATTGGTGTTAATTTTTGTTCTAATGCTTTCTTTAATACAAAGCGAGTCTGCGGCATGCATCCTTCGTAAGCATCTACAACAAGAAGAACGCCGTCTACCATTTTCATGATACGCTCTACTTCTCCGCCAAAATCAGCGTGTCCAGGTGTATCCATGATGTTGATGCGCTTATCTTTGAAATTAATAGCTGTGTTTTTAGCCAGGATCGTAATTCCGCGCTCTCTTTCAAGATCGTTGGAATCCATCGCACGCTCACTTACCTGCTCATTTGCGCGGAATGTTCCTGATTGGTGAAGCAGCTTGTCAACCAGCGTTGTTTTACCATGGTCAACGTGGGCAATAATTGCTATATTTCTTAAGTCTTCTCGACGTTTCAATTCAATCTCTCTCCTTATTTAACCTTGTAAAGGTGTTCATTTAAAGTACCTTATTTTTGCTCAACTTTTGTATTATACCATACTTTTGAAAACATACTTTTTCTTTTTATGTATTTTCGGTAAACTATGGGTAAAGCTCTACAGATAATAAGAAAGGAGCGCAGCCATAAATGAAATATAACTTCATGTTTTTCCTTCTTGCATTTTTCACAGCTCTTTCTATCGGCGGAATCGGTGTTGCTGTAAGTGAAAAAAGCATCCTGATCGCAGCCGTTTCTATTATTTTAGTCATTATATTAATGGGTGCTGGATTTTCTCTAAGAAAAAAGCTTCGAGAACAAAATCAGCAATAAGGCCGGTAAACACTTAAGGAAGAAGGGGGGCCCCTTCTTCCTTATTTATTTCTTCCCTAAAATAATTTCATTCATAACCTGTTCATGCAGTCCAGGCTTACCGCAGAACACACTGTTTTGCTGCAGCAATGATATTTCGCTTCCTTCAACAGTAGTAACAATCCCGCCTGCTTCTTCAATTAATATCTTACCTGCTGCAAAATCCCATGGAGAAAGCCTCATTGTAAGGTAAGCATCAATTCTTCCAGAAGCGACATATGCCATCTCCAGTGCAGCTGATCCATAAGACCTCGTTCCTCTTGATCTTTTTACAATTGGAAGAAGCTTTGTATGATCGATTCTTCTGTTTGGAGTGAGCCATGTGGCATTAATGCCGAAAACACTTTCTTCGAGAACAGTTTCCTGCAATGACGGAAGTTTATTTCCATTCAAATAGATACCATTACTTTTTTCCGCGAAAAACATTTCATCTCTTGCTACATCATACACAAAGCCGAGAATACCTGTACCATTATGATAAATGCCTACTGAAACAGCAAAATTGGTCTGCTGATGAATGAAATTGGTAGTACCGTCAATCGGATCAATGATCCACAAAACACCTTTGCTGTCAGATATCTCGTCACCATAGCCTTCTTCACCCAGCACTTGGTGATCTGGATACGACTCCCTAATATTTTTAATGAAAAAGCGCTCGATGCCCTTATCCATCTCTGTAACGAGATCAGCTGCATGAGACTTATATGTAATGGTCCGATCACCGTTAAATGAATTTCGGATCAGCTTTCCTGCTTCAAATATCCACGCATCAGCTTTGCGCTTTATCTCTAACCAGTCTACGTTTTCCACAATACCACTCCCCGTGAGGTTTACTACATTATATGATACCCTTACTCTGTTCACAAAAAAACGAACCATCAAACGAAGATGGGTCCGTTTTGATCAGCCTGATTCTTTCTCAATCATGCTTCTAGTCTCACGAGTTCCTGCCGCATACGCTCCAGCTTTCGCTTGCATTCGTTTACAGCTTTTTGGTCCTGCGCCTTCAATGCATCCGACAATGTAGCTAGTTCATAATCAATTTCCAGTTTCAATACTGGAATCCGTCTCTCGGCATCCGTTTTCTTCAATGTTTGAATTACTTGTTTCATTTTTCCCACTTCCTTTCAGTATTTTTCTTACGTTATTTTATGAATTGAATTTTGTTATGGTACCATTGCTCCGCCTTTTTTCCGCATGTGCAAGTGTGTTAGAATCTATGGGTATAGTAGAGAGATGGAGGATTATATCTATGTTCAATGGATTTAACGACAATGATTTTGATGTATTTAAAATAGAGGGTCTTGATGAAAGAATGAAGCAGCTGATTGCTTTGATCCGCCCAAAGCTTGAAGACCTCGGCAAAGAATATTCCGCCGAACTTACTTCACTGACCGGTGAAGAAATGCATTTCCATGTCGCCAAACACGCACGCCGCACAGTGAATCCCCCAAAGGATACGTGGGTCGCTTTTGCTCCTAACAAACGCGGCTATAAAATGCTGCCCCATTTTCAAATCGGCCTATTCGAGACTCATGTTTTCATCTGGTATGCTGTCATCTATGAAGCACCGATGAAAGAAGCTTTATCCAGCAAAATGCTGAAAAGCCTGCCTGTCATTAAAAAGAAAATACCGTCAGATTTCGTCTGGTCGCCTGATCATATGAAACCGGATGCGGTTCCTCATTCACAACTGAAAAAATCAGGATTAGAGGAACTGGTGCAGCGACTAGGCAATGTCAAAAAAGCTGAACTTCTCTGCGGTGTTCATGTCCCGAGGGAAAAAGCTGTAAAGATGGACAAAAGCGAATGGCAGTCACTTCTGTCGGATACATTCGCAAAACTGATGCCTCTTTATGAAATCAATAAGCAGCTTTAAGCATGAAAAAATAGTGGCGAGAAGCAGTTTGCCCGCTTCTTACCACTATTATATTGCCGGTATGTAATTTGGTTTGGGTGAACATCATGGCTGGCTAAACTTATCGCTGAAGCCTTTCATGAAGCTTATCCATTATACTTGCTGCCTCCTTCTCAATTGTCTTGAGAATTTCTTCTGCCTTCTGCACGGCATTAATGCCTCCAGCACCTTGGCCGGCCCAGCCGAAGCCTTCTTCTCCCAGCCCTTCATAAATGTATTTTTTGTTTGTTTCTCCGCTTATATAATCCTTTAACACATCAAATCCAGCCTGATTTCTTTCCAGTTCCAATATCTTTTCCGTAAACGGTGTATAAACAGCTCGTCCTGGCGCTCCAAGCGACCGTTTAATCACGACAGTATCTTGTTCAGAAGCATCAATGATTGCTTGTTTGTATGCTGGATGCGCGTGCTCGCATTCGGCAGCTGCTATAAACCTGGTTCCCATCTCTATTCCTTCCGCTCCAAGTGCCAGCGCAGCCGCAAGCCCTTTTCCATCTACGATACCTCCTGAGGCGATGACAGGTATGCTGACAGCCTCAACGACTCTTGGGATCAGCACTACTGTTCCAATATCATCCCTGCCGATATGTCCTCCGCCTTCTTGTCCGACTGCCATAACGAAGTCAGCACCGCACTCTTCAGCTTTTTGCGCCTGCCTGACACTCGCGACAAGAACTAATGTTTTAACACCTGTTCCTTCAAGCCTCTTTAAAAATGGAGCAGGATTGCCTCCCGTTACGCTGACAATCTTTACACCTTCTTCAACAGCCGTTTCGAGCATATGCTCGTATTGCCTTCCGTGCTGGCCAATCGCAAAATTCACGCCGAATGGTTTTTCCGTCAATTTATGTACTTCTCTTATTTCACTTCGCAAAGCCTCTTCATCCGGAAGAGACATTGCGGTGATCTGCCCTAGTCCTCCTGCATTTGAAACAGCAGCTGCAAGACGTGAATAAGCAAGATAAGCAAGACCTCCCTGTATAACCGGCACTTGTATTCCCAATCCTTCAGTTACCTTCGTTACTATTCTCATGTTTACTCTCCTTTTTTGCATATTTACTTACATATTGTCTTGATTTTTGATATACTTCTTTTTGTTTTATATGTTCAATGATATAGATAATTTCATTATAGATGAGGTGTGCGAATATTGTCTCAACAAGATACTCCGCTGTTTACAGGACTGCGTGAACATGCGAAAAAAAACCCGCTGCAGTTTCATATACCCGGCCATAAGAAAGGCCGTGGAATGGATGAAGAATACCGTAATTTTATCGGCGAAAATGCTTTGTCTATAGACCTGATCAACATTGCTCCATTAGACGATCTGCATCATCCAAAAGGGATGATCAAAGAAGCACAGGATCTAGCTGCCCAAGCCTTTGGCGCAGATCATACGTATTTCAGCGTACAGGGAACGAGCGGAGCGATCATGACGATGATCATGTCTGTCGTTGGTCCTGGCGAAAAAATCATCGTGCCAAGAAACGTTCATAAATCGATCATGACAGCGATCGTGTTTTCTGGTGCGACACCGATTTTCATTCACCCTGAGCTCGACATCGACCTTGGGATTTCTCATGGAATCAGTCCAGATGCCGTAAAGAAAGCATTGGATCAAAATCCTGACGCAAAGGCTGTTCTCGTTATTAATCCTACTTATTTTGGCGTTGCAGCCGATTTAAAAGAAATCGTGGATATCTCCCATTCTAAGAATGTTCCTGTTCTTGTTGACGAAGCGCACGGGGTGCTCATTCACTTTCACGATCATATGCCGCTTTCGGCTATGCAGGCAGGTGCCGACATGGCCGCGACAAGTGTGCATAAGCTTGGAGGCTCTTTAACCGGAAGCTCCATTTTAAATGTTAGAGACGGACTTGTCTCACCCGACCGTGTCCAGACTATTTTAAGCATGCTCACGACGACATCTACTTCTTACATTCTTTTAGCTTCACTCGATGCAGCACGGCGCCGTCTCGCAACAGAAGGATATGCACTGATTGAAAAAGCCATCACACTCGCGAATGACACACGTGCGAAGATTAATGAAATTGAAGGACTTTATTGTGTAGGAGAGGAAATTCTCCGCACTAAGGCAACGTTCGATTACGATCCGACTAAACTCCTGATCTCTGTCCAAGAGCTTGGCATTACAGGGTATGAAGCTGAAACATGGCTTCGCGAAAAACATCAGATTGAAGTCGAGCTGTCAGACTTGTATAATATTTTGTGTTTAATCACTACAGCTGACAAAGAAAAAGACACGATGATGCTGATTGAAGCCTTAAAGGAAATGGCAAAAGTGATGCGCAAGGATAAATCCGAAGAGACTGCTTCATTTCCGGTTCATGTTCCTGATATTCCTGTTCTTGCACTTTCTCCAAGAGATGCTTTTTATGCCCAGACAGAGTCTATCCCTTTCGAAGAATCAGCAGGGAGAATTATCGCTGAATTCGTGATGGTCTATCCGCCGGGAATCCCAATTTTCATCCCTGGTGAAATCATTACAGAGGAAAACCTCGCTTATATTAAAGAAAACTTAGAAGCTGGACTGCCTGTGCAGGGTCCTGAGGACGGCACTTTGAAAAATCTTAAAGTAATTAAAGAACACGTTGCAATTAAATAGCATAAAAAAATCCTCCGCATATCACGGAGGATTTTTTTAGTTCTTCTTATTATTACTAAACTTCTTGAACAGAGACTTCTTTGCAATTCGGACACTGTTTCGTATAAAGCGTTGTAACTTTTTCACCTTCAAAATGTTCCACTGTTGACTCGCATGTCTGGCAAACTATAGTACCCATTGGTCCATTCTCCTCTCACTTTGAAAGCGCTTTTATTTGTTACCATTATAATATTATGTCACATTAACTTTGTCAACCGTATTTAGTATAACACTTTTAAAAATTATCACTCATACTGATGAACGGAATGATGTTTTGGAACATATTCTTCAAAAATCGAAGCAAGATTTTCCGCCTCACTAATCGATTTCAGGTGAAATACCTTTCTAATATACTCCCAGTTCTTAACATCTTCAGAATCCAGCAGTGCTGATCTTCCCGTCTGCATGCAAACGACAAGGGGCTTTCCAAAAAACATATTAGTGAACACAATTCCAAAATCATACCTCGAAGTATCTGTTGCAAAACCTGCAAACCTTACTTTGACCTCTTCAGTTTCGTCATAAAGCTTTTCAAGCCATTCCATAGTCCACCCTCCTTCTCATATTGACCGGGCTGCCATGTATACTGATTTATCTTATAACTATTCCCCATTTCTAAGATTATTCCGTAGTCAATTTCCTGTCTTTTCCCTAATCTTCATTTCATGAAACGTAAATTGTCAAAATCTTCTTTCAGATGGTACACTAAAATAAACAATGATTTTCAGGAGTGATCAAATGGCCAATCAAGCTTCCATTACACTTACTTCAGCTTCTGTACAGCAAAGTATCAGATTGGAAGAGGTAAAAGACCTTTTATATTATTATAAAAACATTACAGCAAAGACCGGCGATCAGTTAAATTGGCACTACGGCTCTGCAGCCTTCCCTTATGAAATCATTGAAAATAACGATGACCCGTCCACCTGGTTCTATTTAAAAGGAGAAAAGAACTCCCTTTACAACTACATTCTAATAGGCGTTGACCATCATGGTGAAATGGAAAGTGGTCAAGGCTTCAGCAAGATACATATTGCACTGACGGAAATTTCAACCCATGGTGACAAGGGAAAAGCAAATGAAATCTGCCGCTTTATCGCTTCCAAGCTTAAAGGGGAACTCACCTTATTTAATGGAAGAATCATGCATTTTAATCTGCGCAAATAAACAACCTGCTCTTTATTTGATCAAAGTAACATTCTTCTTAGATGAAAACCTTATTAATGACAGCCACTTTTCTTCAAGAACCGCCGAATATATTTAGCTTGAAGCTCAGCACATGCAGGGCTTCTTTTTTTATGCAAATCATAGCTTTCAGCTTGCATGGAAATGATAATATCAAACGCATGAAAGGGTGTATGTATGAGTAAGCGGTCTAATACAGTATTTTTTGTTTCGTTGGTTATATCACTGGTCTTTATCGCTGTGGGAATTATTATTCCTGATCAGTTCTATAAAAAGGCAACGGCCATTCAAAATTTTTTGCAGGATAAATTCGGCTGGTTTTATCTTTTATCTGCCACCATCTTTTTAGTGTTTGTTCTGTTCCTAGCGTTCAGTAAATATGGAAGGATTAAGCTGGGTGACGCTGATGAAAAACCTGAGTACAGTACGATTACTTGGTTTGCCATGCTGTTCAGTGCGGGAATGGGAATCGGGCTTGTGTTTTGGGGAGTAGCGGAGCCAATCAGCCATTTTTATGCACCGCCTGCTGGAGAAGCTTCCACTCCTGAAGCTGCACAGCTGGCTTTGCGTTACAGCTTTTTCCATTGGGGACTTCATCCATGGGCAATCTATACACTAATCGGTCTGGCTTTAGCATTCTTTAAATTCAGAAGAAATTCACCTGGATTGATCAGTGCTATTTTCACTCCAATTCTCGGCGAAAGAGCTGAAGGTCCGATAGGAAAAACCATTGATATCATTGCCGTCATCGCCACAATTTTCGGGGTTGCTACTTCTCTCGGTTTAGGCGCAGTACAAATAAGCGGTGGAGTGTCTTACATAAGCAATATTCCAAATACGTTTATGACACAGCTTATCATTATCGGCATCGTCACAGTTCTATTCATCTTATCAGCCCAGACAGGCTTGAATAAAGGCATAAAATATTTGAGCAACTTGAACATTATTCTCGCTGTCGCGCTCATGCTTTTCCTGCTGTTTGTATCTCAAACAAACTTTATTATGGATGTTTTCGTTCAGTCAATCGGAAATTATCTGCAGTATCTTCCTGGCATGAGTCTTCGGCTAAGCCCGTTTAAACCTTCCCAATCAGGGTGGATTCAAGGCTGGACCGTCTTTTATTGGGCATGGTGGATCGCTTGGGCGCCATTTGTTGGTACTTTCATCGCACGTGTGTCCAAAGGCCGAACCATCCGAGAGTTCATTTTAGGTGTACTGCTTGTCCCGACAATTTTTGGTGCTCTATGGTTTTCAGTGTTTGGCGGTGCTGCTCTTCATCTTGAATTATTCAACCAGCTCGGCCTCAACAAAGTAATTGAGTCCAAAGGAACTGAAGTTGCACTTTTCGCTTTATTTGATCAGCTTCCGTTCAGTTCCATCATGTCGGTATTAGCTATATTTTTGATCAGTACCTTCTTCATTACATCTGCCGATTCCGCTACATTTGTATTAGGGATGCAGACATCAGGGGGAAGTTTAAACCCTTCAAACAAGGTTAAATTTATTTGGGGTATTATCATCTCAGCATCAGCGGCCATCCTTTTGTGGTCGGGAGGTCTGGAAGCCTTACAGACGGCATCGATCATAGTGGCATTTCCATTCACGTTTGTCATGCTGCTTATCATGGTTTCCCTGTATAAAGCCATTGCTTCTGAAACAGTTCGGAACAAAAGCTAGGCTATAAAGATAAATGAAGCCAGCTTACAGCAGCCCATTTTCCAGCAATATACAGCAGTGTGCTTGATAGGGTAATACGAAATGCCATTCCCTTGTTTTGGATTGAGTGCACTGTCAGCAAGTAGCCAAAATATGCGAACAAAAGCAGAAGCAGCGATTCGAAAAGATTATGATCATGTCTTGACAATATAAGAACGAGGCTGTAAAGCACCCACAAAGCTAAATGAACAAATAATAAGAGTATGGCGGGCATCACAAATCCCCTCCTTTATACTTATTGTAAATACTATGCTTATTTCTCTTCTAAAATTCAGCTGCTTTTCATTAGCTTTAAGTGAAAAAAGCATATAAAGAAAGAAATCATTGAAGCGGTTGATCTCCGTTCCAGGCACACGCTTTCCGCGGGGTATGACGAAATGCTCGTTCAGCCCCGACAAGCAAAAGAGGAAGGGCCGGTAAGTCGGTTTTTGACTAATTGGCCACTTGCCTTTTGACCTCGAGGGGCTAACCGTTTTCTGCTGGATAATGAAGGCTACGCAGCAAGACCTCGCCAGAAGAAAATATGTTTTCGAGGAGTCGGCAGCTTAAACTCCGATCAAATTTATCAATGATGGATCAAGTATATTTTAGCGGATGTTGAAAAGTCAGCGTAAGTATATGAACGTAGAAAGGCATTTTCCCTAAGGGGTAGACGATGAAGCATTACTAATTCCACAGAGCCAGATCAGTTGGACTTTCTTCATAACAACCTATTAAATAATCATTTCTTAGTTAAGAGCATGTTAAAAAGGTATAATTTCAAAAAAAAAAAAGCTTTCCGAATAAATCGGAAAGCTTTTTATATTGATTATTTTACGACATGAACAGGAAGTCCGATAGCCACTTCAGCTGCTTCCATCGCGATTTCACCGAAAGTCGGGTGAGCGTGAATTGTCATTGCAATATCTTCAGCTGTCATGCCTGCTTCAATTGCTAACCCTAACTCCGCGATCATATCAGAAGCATTTCCGCCTGCGATTTGGGCACCGATGATCAAACCGTCGTCTTTACGAGTGATCAGCTTCATAAAGCCGTCTGTTTCATTCATGGAAAGCGCGCGTCCGTTTGCAGCAAACGGGAACTTAGATGCTTTCACATCAAATCCTGCTTCTTTCGCTGACTTTTCATCATAGCCTACTGTAGCAAGCTCAGGATCTGTAAACACGACAGCCGGAATCGCCATATAGTCGATTTCAGCTGCATGTCCGCTGATGACCTCAGCTGCAACTTTACCTTCATAAGAAGCTTTATGTGCAAGTGCAGGGCCTTCTACAACGTCACCAATCGCATAGATACCGTTTACGCTAGTCTGGCACTTCTTGTTGATTTTGATCAGTCCGCGTTCAGTCATTTCAACGCCAACTTGCTCAAGACCTAGTTCTTCTGTATTTGGACGGCGTCCAACTGTTACGAGCAAATAATCAGCTTCAAATGTTTTTTCTTCGCCTTTTACTTCAACCGTAACTTTTACACCGTCTTTAGTTTCTTCAACGCCTTTAGCCAGCGCTTCAGTGAATACTTCCACGTTGCCTTTTTTCTTCAAACGCTTAGAAACAACTTGGCTCATCTGCTTTTCAAAGCCTGGAAGGATTTGCTTTCCGCCTTCAAGGACCGTAATTTCAGTTCCAAAGTTAGCGAAAGCTGTTCCAAGCTCCATTCCAATGTATCCGCCGCCGATAACAACCATTTTCTTCGGAACTTCCTGAAGCGCAAGCGCTCCAGTTGAAGAAAGGATTCTTTCGCTCCATTTAAATCCTGGAATTTCAATCGGACGGGACCCAGTCGCGATGATGCAGTTTTTGAACGTGTATGTCTGTGAAGCTTTGTCATCCATGATACGTACAGTATTTTCGTTTACAAAGTACGCTTCACCGCGGATAATTTCTACTTTGTTTCCTTTAAGAAGGCCTTCAACACCGCCAGTTAATTTCTTAACGATGCCGCCTTTCCATTCCTGAACTTTAGAAAAATCAACTGTCACGTTATCAACAGAGATTCCCATGTCTTCAGAATGTTTAGCGTGTTCAACACGGTGTCCAGCGTTGATCAAAGCTTTAGAAGGGATACAGCCGACATTTAGACAAACGCCGCCCATTTCTGCCTTTTCCGCTACTGCTACTTTTTGTCCAAGCTGTGCCGCACGGATCGCAGCTACATATCCCCCAGGGCCTGAACCAATAATCAGTGTGTCTAATTCGATCGGAAAATCTCCTACTACCATCTTTTTACGCCTCCATTACTAATAGTTGTGGATCGTTCAACAAGCGTTTAATGTGGTTGAGTGCGTTTTGAGCCGTTGCACCATCGATCAGACGGTGGTCAAAGCTTAGAGAAAGCGCAAGAACTGGAGCTACTACAACTTCTCCATTTTTCACTACAGCTTTTTCAGCAATGCGCCCGATGCCTAAGATAGCTACTTCCGGATGATTGATAACCGGTGTAAACCACTGTCCGCCTGCAGAACCGATATTCGTGATCGTGCAAGTTCCGCCTTTCATGTCATCGCCTGAAAGTTTGCCGTCACGTGCTTTTGTAGCCAATTCATTGATTTCAGAAGAAATTTTGAAAATAGACTTACGGTCAGCTTCCTTAACAACTGGTACCATCAAGCCGTTATCTGTATCAGCTGCAATACCGATATTGAAATAGTGTTTGTACACGATTTCTTCGTTTGCATCATCGATAGAAGCATTTAGCGCTGGGTATTCACGAAGAGCAGAAGTAAGCGCCTTTACCACGTAAGGAAGGTAAGTAAGCTTAATGCCTTTGTCAGCCGCTACAGATTTGAACTTCTTGCGGTGTGCGACAAGATCTGTCACGTCCACTTCATCCATCAACGTAACGTGAGGAGCAGTGTGCTTGGAATTAACCATCGCTTTAGAGATCGCTTTGCGGATGCCTTTGATCTTTTCACGTGTTTCCTGCTCTCCAGCCGGAATTGCTTTAGGAGCTTCTTTCTTCGTTTCTGCAGCTTTCGGTGCTTCTTCCGCACCCTTAGCTTCTGCTGCAGCCGGCGCTTCTCCTCCGCCACTTACGAACTTATCTACATCTTCTTTAAGCACTCGTCCGTTGTCTCCTGAACCTTGTACTTTGCGGATGTCGATGCCCTTTTCGCGCGCGTATTTACGTACAGAAGGCATAGCGATAACACGCTTTGTTTCATCAACAGGCTCTTCTTTTACTTCTTCTTGTGCAGGAGCTTCTGTTTTAGCTTCTGTTTTAGCTTCTGTTTTAGCTTCAGGAGCTTTCTCTTCTGCTTTAGGCTGCTCAGGTGCTTTCTCTTCGTCGTCATGACCGTGTGCAGAAGCTGGCGCTTCACCTTCAAAGTCGATTGTAACAAGAACGTCACCGACTACAGCAACTGTTCCTTCGTCAACTTTAACCTCTAAAATTTTACCGTCTACAGGTGATGGAATCTCAACAACTGCTTTATCATTTTGAACTTCAAGAAGAATGTCATCTTCCTTTACTTCGTCACCTGGCTTAACAAACCACTTAACGATTTCACCTTCATGGATTCCTTCTCCAATGTCGGGAAGCTTGAATTCAAATGCCACAATAACGCCTCCTAGTAATCAAGTTTAACATACTTGCCTATTTTAAAAGGCTGAAAAAGAAATCGGTTTCCGTCATTCTCTTTCAGCATTACGTTGTATTATTTAAAAGTTGTAGACTTTCTTCGCTTTTTCCACGATATCTTTGTGGTCAGGCAGCCAAACGTCCTCCGCAGATGCGAACGGGAATACTGTATCTGGTGCTGTTACGCGAAGAACAGGAGCCTCAAGGCTAAGAATCGCGCGGTCATTGATTTCCGCAACAACGAACGCTCCAATTCCTGCTTGCTTCTGAGCTTCTTGAACAACGATCGCGCGTCCTGTCTTTTCAACAGAAGCAATAATTGTGTCAATATCAAGCGGGCTGATTGTACGAAGGTCGATAACTTCAGCAGAAATGCCTTCTTTCTCAAGTTCTTCAGCAGCTTTAAGAGAAGCATGGACCATAGCGCCGTAAGTAATGATAGAAACATCTTTACCTTCACGCTTGACATCTGCTTTCCCGATCTCAATTGTGTACTCTTCCTCAGGAACTTCTCCACGGAACGAGCGGTAAAGCTTCATATGCTCAAGGAATACAACCGGATCGTTGTCACGGATTGCTGAGATCAAAAGACCTTTTGCATCATAAGGTGTTGACGGGATGATGACCTTAATTCCCGGAGACTGATACATTAATCCTTCTAAAGAATCAGCGTGAAGCTCAGGCGTCTTAACACCGCCTCCGAATGGAGAACGGATAGTCACAGGCGAGTTGTATACTCCGCCAGAACGATAGCGCATACGTGCCATCTGTGCAACAACAGAATCCATTACTTCGAACAAGAAGCCGAAGAACTGAATTTCCATGACTGGACGGAATCCTGTCATTCCAAGACCTAATGCAAGACCGCCGATACCTGACTCAGCTAGCGGCGTGTCAAAAACACGGTCTTCGCCAAATTCTTTTTGAAGGCCTTCCGTTGCACGGAATACGCCTCCGTTTTGACCAACGTCTTCACCGAAAACAAGAACGTTCTCGTTATTTTTAAGTTCAGTGCGCATCGCATCCGTGATGGCCTGGATCATGGTCATTTGAGCCATATTATTTCGACTCCTTTGCTTTATATTCTTCCATTTGCTCTTTCAGATTGTAAGGAAGTTCTTCAAACATGAAGCCGATCAAGTCTGTTACTTTCTGCTTAGCAGCACCGTCAGCCTTCTTGATTGCTTCTTTAATATCTTCTTTCGCCTGGTCTACTACTTTGTTTTCCTGTTCTTCAGACCAAAGCTTCTTGCCTTCTAAGAACTTGCGGAAACGGACTAGCGGATCTTTCTTCGTCCACTCGTCATCCAACTCTTTTGTTCTGTAGCGTGTAGGATCGTCACCGGCCATCGTATGCGGGCCATAACGGTAAGTAAGTGTCTCGATCAAAGTCGGACCTTCGCCATTAACTGCACGTTCGCGGGCTTGCTGTGTTGCAGCATAAACAGCGAGAACGTCCATTCCGTCAACCTGGATGCCTTCGATTCCAGCGGCAACTGCTTTTTGTGCGATCGTTTTTGCAGCAGACTGTTTTTCAACTGGAACAGAGATAGCAAAACGGTTGTTCTGAACGACGAAAATAGCATTTGCTTTATAAGCTCCGGCAAAGTTAAGACCTTCATAGAAGTCCCCTTGAGAAGCTCCGCCGTCCCCTGTATAAGTAATCGCAACGTTCTTCTTGCCCTTCTTTTTCAGGCCAAGTCCAAAACCGGCAGCCTGGATAATTTGAGCTCCGATAATGATTTGCGGCATAAGGACATTAACTCCTTCAGGAATCTGTCCGCCTTCAAAATGACCACGGGAATATAAGAACGCTTTATATAACGGCAAACCGTGGAAAACGAGCTGCGGAATATCACGATAACCTGGAAGAATCCAGTCTTCTTTATCAAGCGCGAACTGAGTGCCAAGCATAGAAGCTTCTTGTCCTGCTACTGGTGCGTAGAAGCCTAAGCGCCCTTGTCTGTTTAACGAGATAGCACGCTGATCCCAAATACGGGTATATACCATTCTGCGCATTAATTCCTGAAGCTGCTCGTCTGATAGTTCAGGCATTGCGGCTTCGTTTACAACTTCTCCATCTTCTGAGAGAATCTGAAACGTTTCAAATTGATCTTGTACAGCATCAATCGTGTTCGTTTTCATGAACTTCACCTCTTCCTTTCTTATACCTTCATTAGATCTGCCATAGTGCAAACACATTCTTTAGAATGTCCAAAAAATGCGATGCAAAGACAATTGGCAGTAATTGTTTCATGGATATTTTCGATTGGAACATACAAGCTTTGTTTTCCCTCTATCATCCAGATGAAACAGAGCTGCTGCCATTAACTGCTGACAAAACTGTATCACTTATTACATGAGTCAATAGTAATACAATCAAGGCGTTTACGAATACTAGTGTACATTACCTTAAAAACGCAGTCAATCTCTTTAATCTACCGAGTTTTTTATTCTATCCAACTCAAATTAACCGTATTTCAAATTAGTTTACTTTAATCTGTATCATTAATATCAAAGCCCTGTTTCATAAGCAGAATACTCACTTGAGGCATTGCATGATTTCTTATCGATGTCATGTATCCAGCCGTAAATATCCGTTCTTTTTTTTAGTTCTGCCTGTATGCTAGAATAAGACAGGTTACGTATTGAAATTGTGTCCGGGGGGATTTACATGCTGACAATGAAAGATATCGTAAGAGAAGGGCACCCAGCTCTTAGAGAAAAATCTGCTGATGTGCCGCTTCCTATAAGTGAAGAAGATAAAAAGACAGCCCAGTTACTGCTTGAATATGTAATAAACAGCCAAGATCCAGAGGTTGGTCCTAAATTCGGTCTGCGTCCAGGTGTCGGCCTGGCTGCTCCTCAGATAGGGATTACAAAACGAATTATCGCTGTCCATGTAGAAGATGAGAACGGCAAGCTTTACAGTTGTGCGATGATCAACCCTAAAATCATCAGTCATTCTGTCCAGTTAACATACCTCGAAAGCGGAGAAGGGTGTTTATCCGTTGACCGTGAAGTGCCAGGTTATGTTCCGAGATATGCAAAATTGACCGTGAAAGGCTACTCTCCTGAAGGAGAATTGATAGAGTTTAAACTGAAGGGAATGCCAGGAATTGTCTTTCAGCATGAAATTGATCATTTAGATGGCATTATGTTTTACGACAAGATTAATAAAGAAAACCCTTTTCAGCCTCCTTCACAAGTACCTGCAGGCCGATAAACCGCGTTTGCAGCAAAAATTCGCTCGAGTCAAAATGAATTACAATTGAACATTTGCAAAACAAAAAAATCTGCGGTGTACGCAGATTTTTTTTATGCCGTCAGCTTATTGTTTTTTTGCCGGACTTCTCTCTTTTTCCTAGTTGATAAATAAATTCCCGCAAGTATTAAGAAAAGTCCAGCAGCCATATGAAGTGTTACTTTTTCACCGAGCAATGCAGCGCCCCATGCAACGGCAGTTACTGGCACTAAATACGTCACTAATGTGGCCAGTTCTGCTGATCCTTTTTGAATCAAATAATAATAGAGCAGATAAGCGATTCCGCCACCGAATGAACCTAATCCTATTAATGAGATAATCGATGTTCCATTCAAGTGTACAAATACCCCTCCCGTCAACAGGCTTCCGGCAAAACCTGTCAGCATGCTGGCAAACAGCGTGGACATCGATATCACCCACACTCCTGCGTCTTGAAGGTGCCGTTTTGCAAAATGCGAGCTGAATCCATAACAAAACGTGCCGCAAAGCATAAGAATGACACCATAGATTACCTCTTTGTTTCCTGCACCAGATCCATCAAACCCAGACAGTGCAACAATTCCGCAAAAGCCGATTATAATTCCTGACCATTGAATCACTCTTAATTTGGAGCCAAATGCGAGAACACCTATTACAGTAGCCCAAAGCGGTGTCGTAGCATTCAGGATGGCTGCAAGGCTGCTCGGAAGGAACCTTTCACTTAATGCAATCAATCCCCATGGGATACCAGCATTCATGATTCCAACGAAAAGCAGAAGACCATACGGCTGCTCTTTCCAGCTGATCTTTATTTTTTTCACGAAATATATAACAGCAAGAGCTGCCAGTCCAAAAAGGCTTCTATATAATACGATCTGCCACGGACTCAAATCCTCAAGCAATACCTTGATGAACATGAAGGACATTCCCCATATTATGCTCAGCCCGATTAATGCTGCTGCAAGTCTGATAACTGCCACTCTCCCTTGAAGAATTATGTGCCATCATTTTCCTGAACCTTTTTCATTGAAGTTGAGCATCCTAAGAAAAAAATGTGGTGGTGCGGATATGAAAAGAAGAAAACGGTGGCTGCAAAAATTAAAAAAGATGCTTAAGCCCTCTTTGCCTGAACCTGCAATTAATTAATGAAGCAGTTTCACCCTGTATGAAGCAGGTAAAAATAAGGGTAAAATGAAAATTAATGAAAAACAAAGCTATTTCATTTATAATAAAACGAAGATTATATAAATACTAGCACGGCGAGGAGAATAAAAATGATTTTTAAAGTATATTTTCAAGATTTTGCAAATGAAGTGCCTATTAGAGAAAACACGAAAGCCATTTACGTGGAAGCAGGTTCTATTGCAGAAGTTCGCAACAAACTAAAAGACCGCTCTTATAACATTGAATTCATCCAGGAAATCAAAGGTGACTTCCTTGACTATGAAAAGGCGTCTGACTCTTACGTATTGGAGAATGTATAATTTATGAAATTTGTAAAAAACCATCAGACGGCAGTCTTTGCACTCGGCGGTCTTGGTGAAATCGGAAAAAACACATATGGCATTCAATTTCAGGATGAAATCATCCTTATTGATGCAGGGATTAAATTTCCTGAGGACGAGCTCCTTGGAATTGATTATGTTATCCCTGATTATACTTACCTTGTAAAAAACGAAGATAAAATCAAAGGGCTTTTCATCACTCATGGTCACGAAGATCATATCGGAGGGATCCCATATCTTCTCCGTCAAGTAAACGTGCCAATTTACGGCGGAAAGCTTGCCATTTCCTTAATTAAAAACAAATTGGACGAGCATGGGCTTCTCAGGCGTGCGAAGCTTAATATAATCGGGGAAGACGATGTCATCAAATTCCGAAAAACATCTGTGTCTTTCTTCCGTACGACGCACAGCATTCCCGAATCTCTCGGGGTTGTCGTTAAGACGCCTCCAGGAAATATTGTTCATACTGGTGATTTCAAATTTGACTTTACACCGGTCGGCGAGCCTGCAGACTTGACTAAAATGGCAGAAATCGGTAAAGACGGCGTTCTCTGCCTTCTTTCCGACAGCACGAACAGCGAAGTACCTGGTTTTACTCTCTCAGAAAGAAAAGTAGGAGAAAGCATTCACGATATCTTCCGAAAAGTTGACGGCAGAATTATCTTCGCTACTTTTGCATCCAACATTCACAGGCTGCAGCAGGTTGTCGAGGCATCCGTCCAGAATAACAGGAAGATTGCGGTATTCGGAAGAAGCATGGATTCTGCCATCACGATCGGTCAGGAGCTAGGATTCATAAAGGCACCAAAGAACACATTCATTGAATCTAACCAGATTAACCGCTATCCAGATAACGAGATTACGATTTTGTGTACAGGAAGCCAAGGTGAACCGATGGCTGCCCTTTCAAGGATCGCGAACGGAACACACCGTCAGATTCAAATCATTCCAGGTGACACAGTGATCTTCTCATCTTCACCGATTCCGGGAAATGCATTGAGTGTTTCTAAAACAATCAACCAATTATACAGAGCCGGCGCTGAAGTTATTCATGGCTCGCTCAATGATATCCATACATCAGGGCATGGCGGTCAGCAGGAGCAAAAACTTATGCTCCGCCTGATGAAGCCAAAGTATTTCCTTCCGATACACGGTGAATACAGGATGCTTAAAATGCATACAAAGCTTGCAGTTGACTGTGACGTTGCTCCTGAAAATTGCTTTATTATGGATAACGGCGAAGTCCTTGCCCTTTCAGGGACAGAAGCTTCAGTTGCAGGAAAAATCCCATCTGGATCTGTATATGTAGATGGAAGCGGAATTGGAGACATCGGCAACATCGTGCTTCGAGACCGCAAAATTTTATCAGAAGAAGGCTTGGTTGTCGTAGTTGTAAGCATGAACTTAAAAGAATTCCGCATCGAGGCTGGCCCTGATATCATATCTCGCGGTTTCGTTTACATGAGAGAATCCGGTGATTTAATCAATGATGCACAGGACCTTTTATCAAAGCATCTTAATACAATCATGGAAGAAAAACGAACAACGCAGTGGTCTGAAATTAAAAATGAAATTACAGATACACTTGCACCGTTTTTATATGAAAAAACGAAGCGTCGTCCGATGATACTTCCTATCATTATGGAAATCTAAATCAATTAAAAAAACCGCCCTTTGGCGGTTTTTTTTTTTACGTTCGGGCCAGCTGGCTTTCGAGGCGGTTAATGCTCTTATCACCGCCAATAACAATTAATATGTCACCTCTGGATATCGGTTCTCCTGCAGGCGGCGAAACAATGATATCATCTCCTCTTTTAATCGCAACAACATTGCATCCATAACGGGCGCGTATATCAAGCTGCGCCAGTGTTTTACCTATCATTGCTGCAGAAGCGCTCAGTTCCACGATACTATGTTCTTCTGACAATTCAAGATAATCAATGACGCTGTTGGAAACGATCTGATGGGCGATCCTGACTCCCATATCCCTTTCTGGATGAATGATTCGGTCAGCACCTATTTTCTTCAGAACTTTTTCATGATAATCATTTTGAGCCTTTACAGTAATCTTGCTCACACCAAGCTCTTTCAAAATCAAAGTTGTCAGGATACTGGAATGAATATTGTCGCCTATCGCAACGACTACATGCTCAAAATTCCTTATTCCCAGACTTTTCAATACCCCTTCATCCGTCGTATCAGCTACAACAGCGTGAGCGGCGATCGTTGAAAACTCATTAACACGTTCTTCGTCTACATCGATAGCCAGTACGTCCATACCTTGGTTAGTAAGTGCGCGGCACATGTTGCCGCCAAATCGTCCTAATCCGATAACTGCAAATTGCTTTTTCATTTGTTCACCTCTGCTGACATATCTTTCTTATGCTTCCCTCAAACGAGCACTATGTATTATTTTCGCCATATGTAAAAAGGAACCCTGCTGTAACAGGGTTCCTTGATATTAATATTTTTAAACTTCGAGTGTCTTTTGACCTGGCTTCCAGTTAGCTGGGCACAATCCGCCAGTTTGAAGCGCTTGAAGGACACGCAATGTTTCTTCTACGTCACGTCCAATGTTGTTGTGGTTAACAACAGAATACATGAGTTCTCCTTCTGGAGAGATGATGAACAAACCGCGAAGAGCGATTCCTTCTTCTTCAATTAGAACACCGTAGTCACGTGCTACAGAATGGTTTGTATCAGCGGCAAGAGGGTATTTCAGCTCGCCAAGTCCGTTCATATCGCGCGGAGTGTTAATCCAAGCTTTGTGAGTGTGAATTGTATCGGTTGAAACGCCGATTACTTCAGCGTCAAGATCTTCAAACTCATCATAACGGTCGCTTAAAGAAGTGATTTCAGTTGGACATACGAATGTAAAGTCCATTGGATAGAAATAAAGAACTGTCCATTTGTCATTTTTCATGTTTTCTTCAAGGCTTACTTTACCAAATTCTTTGTTTGGCAATACTGCGTCCATCTCAAATCGAGGTGCTTGTTTTGCTACCATACGTTCTGCCATGCGTAAAACCTCCACTGCTTTTTTTATTACAGGCATTATTATAATACAAACGCTTATTTTTAGTCAATCTTATATAATAATAAATTTAAATAAGGCTGTATTATCTCCCTGTAATAACATCTCCTTTATGATAACAAGTTAATCAATGAATGTGAAATAAACGACCTCGTTTTAAAATGTCTTTCATTAGGGAAGAACAACAAAAAGGAGGGATAATAAGCATGCCATATGACAAACTGAGTGACCTGCCGGATCGTGTAAAGGATCACCTTCCACATCACGCCCAAGATATATATAAAGAAGCTTTCAACTCAGCCCTGGAGGAGTATAACAGCGAGGAGACCGCACATAAAGTTGCCTGGAGTGCCGTTAAGCATAGATACGAAAAGCAAGATGACGGCGACTGGGCAAAAAAGAAAGACACCTGATTATATCAGGTGTCTTTCTTTGCTGGCTCATCTTCGTGTTCATTTTCAATTTCTATAGCAGTCCGTTCAATCGCTATCTTTTTTACTTGGTGTCCATCCAGATCAAGTACTTTAAAGTTATAGCCCTGATATTCGACTGTACTCCCTATTTCAACATCAATCTGCTTTGTCAAAATCCATCCCCCAATTGTATCGAGTTCAGAATCATCGAGATCGAGTGATAAAAGGTTATTGACTTCAGAAATCAATACCTTGCCGTCCACAATAATATTATCTGGCGAGATGCGCTGGACTTCCGGTTCTTCATCTTCATCAAATTCGTCACGGATCTCCCCGACAATTTCCTCTAAAATATCTTCAACGGTAACGATACCTGCCGTGCCTCCGTATTCATCGACAAGTACTGCCATATGCGTCCTATCTTTCTGCATCTTCACTAGCAGTTTCTGGATCGGCGTTGTTTCATGGACCGTAATGATTGGTCTAATATAATCTTCCAGCCTGCCATCTTCCCGATCTACATATTCGTTAAAAAATTCTTTAATATTCACTAGTCCGGTAATATGGTCTTTATCAAACTCTGCTACTGGGTATCGTGTAAACTTTTCACCTCTCATAATCTCCATGTTCTCAAGGAATGTTCTTTCTTTAAATAAACAAACAATTTCCGTTCTTGGCACCATAATCTCCTTAGCTACTCTATCATCGAATTCGAAAATTCGGTTTACATAACGGTACTCTGACTGGTTTATTTCTCCGCCTTGAAGGCTTTCAGAAAGAATGAGTCTCAGCTCTTCTTCGGTATGCACCATTTCATGTTCCCCTGCAGGCTTCAGTCCAAACAGCCTTGTCAGCAGCATGGCTGAGCCGTTCAAAATAAAAATGAATGGGTACATGATTCTGTAGAACCATATGAGAGGATGCGCTGTTGCAAGACTGATGGCTTCGGCTTTCTGTATAGCCACAGTCTTGGGGGCAAGCTCTCCGAGCACCACGTGAAGAAAAGTTATAAGGAAGAAAGAAACGCCGAATGATATGGTGTGAGCTAGTGCGTCTGATATTTCCATCCTTTCAAAAACCGGAAGGAGGAGCTTAACCACTGTCGGTTCGCCCAGCCACCCTAAACCAAGTGCTGTAATGGTAATCCCAAGCTGGCAAGCAGATAAATACCCGTCAAGATTATTGATGACTTTCTTTGCTGCGATGGCCTTTTTATTTCCTTCTGCAGCTAGATGGTCTATTCTCGTTTTTCGAATTTTGACGATTGCAAATTCAGAAGCAACGAAAAAAGCAGTTAGAATGATCAGTATAACGATTAGAACAATATTAAAGATTGGCAATAGAGTCCCCACCTGTCTGTATAAAGTGCAGTATAGCCGGAAGGCTGCTGTTGAACCTGCCCACGCAATTCTTGCCTAAATACTTCCCTAATGAGAAGTGTAATAAACGGACAGTTTTCATGTATAAAGATGAAGAAATGATATGAGTGCTAATGAAAACCCGGCAGACAACCAGCCTTTGCTGATATGCACTTAATATTTTATCTTTTTATTACGCCGAATCTTTTCAATAAAAAAGATATCTCTCATAAAAGTGCAAAAAAGGACAGCCGCGGCTGTCCTACTGGTTTACCCTGCTCTCTACCTGTGCGCATACATCCTCAGCAGACATCCCGTGAGCATTTAGCACAGAACCCTGGATAGCCGCGTTTTGGATGCCCATCATGTTCTGGTCCTGACCTGAAATCACGCAGCAGTCACAACCGTTAGCGTCGCTTTCCTGCTTCAGCTCAACCACTTCATGACCTTGTGCTCTAAGAGCTTCGGAAACTGCAGTCAGCGATTGTTCAACACCGATTCTCGCCATACGTAACACCTCCTTACCCGTTTAATGTTGCCTTTGATGGGAAAAATATTCTTCACCGCCGGTTCAGAAATAAAAAAAGCCGGACGTCTGAAGAAATTTCTTCAGACGCCCAGCTCATCCTATATGCTTTAAATATTTCGTCAGCAGGTCAACTGCAAAAGGTATGGCTTTTTCATCAGGCTGCAGTTTGGAATGATGCAGACCATAAGGTGTATCTACTCCAAGCCAGAACATAAATCCAGGAACAGATTCAAGAAAATAACCGTAATCTTCCCCTGTCATCGCTTCTCTGCATGTGATAACTTGCGCGATTCCAGAGTTCTGAGCGAATTCAATGAACTGTTCAGTCAGATCATGGTCATTATCGACCATCCTGTAATTTGCACCATAGTCAATGACTGCTTCACATTCAAAAGAAGCAGAAATCCCTTCTATCATCTTTTCAATACGGTGTTTCACTTTAACCATCGCTTCAGCTGACAGCGTACGTATTGTACCTTCCAGCCTCGCTCTTTCAGCAATAATGTTCTGCTTTGTTCCGCCTGTAATCTTCCCAACGGTAATAACAGCAGAATCCAACGGGTCAATATTGCGGGACACCACTGTCTGCAGCTGCGTAACTAAGTGGCTTGCTGCAACAACCATGTCGTTGGCTTGCTGAGGATAAGCAGCATGGCCGCCAGTGCCTTTTAAATCAATAAATAATTCAGACGTGTTGGCGAACAGCAGACCCGGTTTTGTTGCAATCGTGCCGACCGGATATTCAGGGGCTATGTGAAGAGCGACCATCATGTCCGGTTTGTTTTTCAGGAAAGCTTCACATTCTCTCATCGTTAACGCACCGCCTGGACCCTCTTCAGCAGGCTGGAAAACAAAGAGCAGGTTATGCTCTGCCGGCGATGCCGCAAAATGCTGCAGCAGTCCTATGGCAATCGACATATGAAAATCATGTCCGCATGCATGCATGAATCCTTCATGTGTTGAAGCGAAATCAAACCCTGTTTCCTCTGTAATAGGAAGGCCGTCCATATCAGCACGGTAGCCTATCGTTTTGTTTCCTGTCCGTCCTTGCACTTTAACGATTATTCCAGTTTTCCATGTTTCAATTTCAAGATGTTCTTGCGGTAGAGCTGCGATCACGTTTAATAAATACGACTGCGTTTTAAACTCTTCAAAGCCCGGTTCTGGAATTTGATGAAGCTGCCTGCGCAGTTCAATTAGAGAATTCATCGTAAACGTCTCCTTAAAAGGAAGAAATCAGTCGTTTAACTGGCGAAGCTCTTGCTTGATTTCTGTCTTTGATTTCGTTTTTTCATCGATTTCTTTAATCACTCGTGCAGGTGTTCCCGCAACAACCGTATATGGAGGAACGTCTTCGATAACGATTGCTCCAGCCGCTACAACAGCACCTTTCCCAACAGTAACCCCTTCAAGCACAACAGCATTAGCGCCAATCACAACATCGTCTTCAACGACAACTGGCTTAGCTGACGGCGGTTCGATAACACCAGCTAGAACAGAGCCAGCTCCGATGTGGCAGTTCTTGCCGACAGTTGCGCGCCCGCCAAGTACTACATTCATATCAATCATCGTACCTTCTCCAATGACAGCTCCGATGTTTATAGAAGCTCCCATCATGATGACTGCATTGTTTCCAATTTCCACTTGGTCACGGATAATCGCACCTGGCTCGATACGTGCATGGATATTTTTCATGTCTAAAAGAGGAATAGCAGAATTTCTGCGGTCGTTTTCGATCACATAATCTTCAATTTTACCTTCGTTTGCTTTCAGAGCAGCGTCAATTTCTTTCCACTCTCCGAAAAGCACGCCTGTTGAACCGTTTAAGAACGTCTTTGTATCTTTTCCAAAATCGATCCCTTCAAGATCACCTTTAACGTAAACCTTTACAGGTGTCGATTTTGTGCTGTTTTGAATAAATGAGATAATTTCGTTTGCATCCATCATTTTCATAAAAATACATCCTCCTTAATACCAATCTGTCTTGTATTAAACCACTAAATGCTGTAACTTTCAAACCTTATTAATAGGAAACTCATCGACTAATTCTAAAAATGCCTTCACCTGGTTCAGTTCGCTCGCTGTGCCGTGATGAACAAGCCATGTATCGCGCTCCATATCACTGCTGTTTTTTGTAGAAAGAGGAATTTTGAAAAATTCGTCTTCACTCCGGAGGCTTACTGAAGGAAGGATTGCATAGCCGATGCCATTCAGCGCCATCTGTTTGCATGTTTCAATCTGGTCTACAATAATGGTTTTTTTCGGTGCCGTCTTAAAATGTTCATGCCACCAGTCCTGAATTTCCTGATAATACGTGGAATGGCTCTTGAACTGGATGAATGGCTTATTCGTCTCCCCCAGTTCCTCGATAGACGAAAGTGAGGTATCAACTAAATACAGCCGGTCACTGAATAAATGCCTTTTTTCGCCTCTCCAGTCTGGGTTTCCCCTTACAATGCCAATATGAATGCTCTCCTCATGTAAATGCCTTATAATCTCGCTCGTCCAGCCAGTAATCAGTGAGATGTTCACATTCGGATAAAGGCTGACGTATTTCTTCAGCACATTTGGAAGCCAATACTGGCCGATAATTGAGGCTACAGCAAGTTTTAATGTACCGTGCACCTCGTGAGACATCGATCGGATTTCCTCTTTCACCTTTTCTTCTCGTTTCAAAGAATCGTTCACATATTCAATAATTTTTTCACCTGCCGGAGTCAGTGTCAGTCCTTTTTGAGAGCGGATGAAAATTTTCGTTCCCCACTGACTCTCTATCGTCTGCAGCCGCTGGCTTAAAGCAGGCTGAGAAACAAAGAGTCTTTCTGCTGCTTTTCGCATGTTCAGCTCTAATGCCAGCACATGAAGAATTTCTAATTCAGATAGCTGCAAAAACTACCTCTCCTTTAATAAGTTTTTCTTATGTACAGTTATCATTATATACGAATTTCTATTATGACTTACAAAGAATAAGATAAAGGAAGAAAAAGGAATTGATATGAGGTGATTTTATGATGATGTTATTGCTTTTTTCTATCGGTATTATAGCCACTTTTTTAGGTACATTAGCAGGAGGCGGAGGCATACTTAGTTTTCCTGCAATGCTGTTGCTCGGAGTCCCTCCACACTTCGCTATAGCTTCAAACAAGTTTTCCAATACTTTCAGCTCCTTCTCCAGCTTCTTCGTATTGCTGAAGAAAAAAGAAGTAACCTTTTTAACACTTGTTGTACCAGGCGCATTCAGTCTTGCAGGAGGAATCGCCGGAAGCCAAGCGGCGGCAGCCATCCCGCCAGATGTCATGAAGGTCGCAGCCCTTGTTCTGCTTACATTCGCCCTTCTGCTGACTTTTATGAAAAAGCCTGACGAAAAAAGCGGGGAGTTAGAACGGCTGCCAAGGTCTGTCTACCCTTACCTGTTCGGAATCGGAGCTTACGACGGCATGTTCGGACCTGGGCAAGGCACGCTGCAGATGAATCTTTACTTATCCAAAGGCTTTTCTGTCATGAAATCTATCGGATTCACTAGATTCAATACGTTTTTAAGCTGTATAGGTGCCGCTGTCTCCTATATAGCATCAGGATTTTTCTTGCCAGAAGTTGCCCTTCCCTTAACAGCTGGCAGCATTATCGGAGCACAGCTTGCCGTTAGAACTGCCGGTAATTTATCAAAAAAACAAGTACTGCTGATGGTAAGAGCACTTACCGTGATCCTCATAGTTCAGCTAGGAATACAGCTCACAGGAATCTAACTATTGGGGTACGGTACCATATTTCATTACATAGCATCATTAATGTAATTTCATTAGATGGTACCGTACCCCAGAGGTCTATAAATCAAAAAACAGAGTGAAATGGTCACTCTGTTTTTGGCGTGTGATCATGCGGTTCCACATGCACTTGTATACTTTCCACCCGGTAAGCTTCCTTCAGCAGTTCTTCCACCCGCTCTGTTATTTCGTGGCTCTGAATCACATTCAGTTCAGGATCAACTAAGATCGTGACATCGATGATCGCTCTGTTTCCATGCTTCCTCGCCTTCAAGTCACCTACTGTCTCTACTCCCTGGACACTTAATATCTTCTTCTCCATCGTTTTGCCTTCTTCATAATCAAAGCCATCGGATAAGTTGTGGGAGGTTTCAGAAAAGATTTCCCAGCCTGTTTTAATAATAATCAGCCCTACGAAAATAGCGGCCGCAGGATCAAGCCAAGGAAGCCCTATTTGAGAGCCGGCAATACCGATCGCGGCACCAAAGCTGACAAATGCGTCAGAACGGTTGTCAAGAGCCGCTGCTTTCAGTCCCTGGCTTTCCGTTTCTTTCGCTGTCTTAATATTTACTGCAAAAATGGCGAGCATGACTAACCCGGAAAACACCGCAACAGCTGCTGCGAGCAATGAAGGTTCCTCACCGGCCCCTGATGTGATCTTTTTTACAGATGAAATAAGAACCTGCAGTCCGATTACGACCATTATAAACGAGGCCACCATCGAAGCGATTGTTTCTGCACGAAGATGTCCGTATGGATGGTCTTCATCAGCTGGCTTGCGGGAAATTTTAAGACCGATCAGGACCGCAACAGAGGCCACAATATCCGTTGCGTTGTTCAGCCCGTCAGCTACTAGCGCATCGGAAGAAAACTTCCAGCCTGCTGCAAGCTTAACGACCGAAAGAAAAATATAGGCGCCGAGACTAAAATAAACGCCCCGTTCCACCCTTTTATGCATGTTTTCGTTCATACGTTCGACTCCCTTTTTCAATTCACTTACCTATCATAAAAAAAGGAAAGCGGGTGGGTCTAGAGAAACGTTTTTCACTGCGGGCAACAAATTAGTGCTGTTAAAAATTAATGTTCATATATCATCTTTTTTGTCATTCCGCCATCTATCACCATATTATGTCCATTAATAAAATCATTTTTACCATCTGCTAAAAAATAGCAAGCTCGCGCGATGTCTTCTGGCACTCCTACCCTATTGGATAAGTGCTGTTCATGGTCCACTTCTCTCAGCCGAGAGTAATCTCCTGTTTCAATCCAGCCAGGGCTAATACAGTTTACTCGTATATTGTAAGAACTCAGTGATACGGCGAGCGCATGCGTCAGTGACACAATCCCGCCCTTTGAAGCAGCATATGCCTCAGTATCCGCTTCGCTCATCGCTGCCCTTGTCGAGGCAATATTGATGATGCACCCTCTGTCTTTTTCCATCATGATTTTCGCCGCAGCCTTCGAGCAAAGGAAAGTCCCTCTTAAATTAGTGTTGATTATACTGTCCCATTCTTCTATTTCCAGTTCAAACATCGATTTGTAGATCATTCTTCCAGCATTGTTAATAAGGCAATCCACTCTTTCAATTCCGCCGAACAGCTTTTCTACTTGATCTGGGTGGGAGATGTCAGCTTCTACTAATGTTATTTCTGCTTTAGGATTATGATTCATAACAGTGTCTTTTAATTCTTTAAGTCTATGCTGATCAACATCTGCTAGGACAGCATGATACCCTTTTTCGATAAAATAGATAGCGATCGCCTTACCTATTCCATTCGCCGCTCCTGTTACGACCACTGTTCTTCTGCCGTTCATTGCAAAACCTCCAATTGTATTTTTTTGTCGCTTGATGGGAAGTTTTCCCGAATCCCTTAAAAGATTTCGCCATAATACGATAATATGTATATACCTTTCAGAGAGATAAAGTAAGCCAGGGGGTTTTTGTTCATGGATTTTTTAATAGAGATGAAAAGAAAACAATTACTGCACACCGCTCGTGTTTTTGGCATGACGGCGCAGGAAACCATCCGGTGCAGCCAGGAGCTCGACAGGCTTTTGGATCTTCAGCAGTCGTTCAAGAAGACATCTGCATAGTCATACAAGCAAAGCTGGGACCTCAATGTTTCCAGCTTTTTTGATGCTTTTTTACCGTGCCCAATTTCTTCCCCATTCATATCGTCCGAACATAAACTGTGGATGATTAAATGATCAAAAAAGCGGGTGGAATGATGGCAAAAGTAAAAATGCTGGTCGGTTTTAATTCCAGTGTAACTGCACAAGAAATGAAATCGCTTCATACAACTGCAGGTACAACTGTCATAAAAGCGTTTAAAGAAATAAACGTTCATCTAGTTATGCTCGAAAAAGACATCCTTTCAAAAGCGGTTTCTGTTTATAGAGGAAGCGGTATAGTCGATTTTATTGAAGCAGATGCCAAAATAAGACTTGAATTGCCTCCGGTCAATGTAAGTGTGGTGCCGAACGACCCCGGACTTCAGCAGCAATGGGGGCTTCAAGCCATTAGAGCAGAAGAAGCATGGAGCATCTCTCCGCAAGACAGCCTTTCCACAAGAATCGCCATATTAGACACAGGTATAGATACTGCACATCCAGATCTTGCAGAAAAAATTATCATTTCAAGAAACTTTACCAATTCCCCTACTGTTGAAGATCAGTTCGGACATGGCACACATGTTGCAGGCATTGCTGCAGCCATAACCAACAATAATATTGGAGTCGCTGGCGTTAGCTTCAATAATGCGTACATCATGAATATAAAGGTTCTGGGGGATTCTGGTTCAGGTGACTGGTCCTGGCTTGCGGACGGCATTTTATTTGCTGTAAACAATAACGCAAATGTGATCAACATGAGTTTAGGAGGCACCTCTCAATCAGACACCGTAAGAAGAGCGATCGATTATGCGGTCTCTAATGGCGTAGCGGTCGCTGCTGCGGCTGGAAATGATTCAAGCAATACACCTCAGTATCCAGCAGCATATTCTGGAGTAATCAGTGTTGCTGCAACAAACCAAAGTGATCAGCTGGCAGAGTTTTCGAACTACGGCGCTGCCTGGGTCGATGTTGCAGCCCCGGGTGTTGAAATATTATCCACGACACCCGGAAACAGCTATGGCTTTCTGTCTGGCACATCAATGGCAACTCCGTTTGTCAGCGGGCTGGCTGCTTTGATTCTCACAACATATCCAGATTTGTCAGGTACTGAGGCAGCAAATGTGATCCGACAATCGTGCGATCCGATATCAGGAACAGGAGAACTGTTCTTAAACGGCAGAATAAATGCTGAAGCCGCATTGATGCTTCCCAGAAGTCTATTAACGAATGTTGAGCCTGAGCAAATACAAGAAAGCAGCAGCAGTTCGTCGATTGCCCCAAAAATAAAAAGTGTAAAAAAACCTGTTCAAAATAATCCAAACATGTTAAGACCAGTTAAAAATACAGCTAGCAGCCTATTAATCAATTTAGATGAATCATCTTCCATACTAATTAACGAAAGTAAACTAAAAAAGTATGAAGACGCTCGTGTGAACAGCAGTTCGTCCAGTTCTCTAAAGCCACTAAGAGTAGAAAAATCATCTCGAACGGGATCTCAAGGTCCAGTTTACAAGCCAATAAACCCATGGAAGATCTATTAAGCATTACAGGAGCCGCTCTATCTTGGAGCGGCTCCTGTTTATTTTTAAGAATTAAAATATAGGTTTTAACGCCTATACAATTCGACTCCTTTTTACATAAAATAATGTAAATACTTCACTTTTTACCATGGAGGTTTTCACTATTAAAAAGAATTGCATTTGTCATTCACTTTGCAAATTATCCGCAGGGACAAATATATTATTGGTACTTAACGGCTCATCCCAAAGCATTCCTTTACAATTCCAAAAATGCATAAATCATTGTGTGACAGGAATAAGCAGAGGGAGAGCAGTCGCGATTGATTGCAGCTGCATATGCACGTTTACCATTATTCCTCAGTGCCGTGAAGTAACCACGACTTTTACGAACCTAGAACCCATTGGAATACCAAACTCGGGTACTGCGACACCATACCCTTCTAATATTTTTGTCGAAGGTCTAAGCGGACCTATTATTAAAGTGACCGTGCAGCTAAACAATTTAAGCCATACTTTCCCTGATGACATCGATATATTGCTTGTTGGACCTGTCACAACGCAAAATGCCATCATCATGAGTGATGTCGGTGGAGGCGGAGATGCTGTCAATGTCACCTTGCTCCTAGACGATGATGCCCCTACCCCACTGCCAGACGTCGGACCTCTTGTGTCCGGAACTTTTCAGCCAGCTAATTACGGCGGACCAGAAGCCTTTCCGCCGCCTGCACCTGCTCCAGCAGGAGGTTCTGCTCTAAGCATCTTTAACGGATCCAATCCAAACGGACTATGGAGTCTTTATATAGTGGATGATTTAGGAGGAGACGTTGGTAGCTTAGCAGGCGGATGGGAATTAAATATCACTACATGTGAGTTTCAATAATTAGTCTGAAGAAAAAACAAAAAAGCCGCTCAAATGAGCGGCTTTTTTCTATGTATATTTCAATTTAAGCTATGTTATGGTGACCCGAGAGGGGTTCGAACCCCCGACCTCTACCCTGTCAAGGTAGCGCTCTCCCAGCTGAGCTATCGGATCGATTTATGTATTAAGGACAATATTTACTATACTTGAAAAGCTAGCAATCTGTCAACCAATCAAAGCAAACTTTTTCTCTTCTATCACGGTGTTTTTTGGGGGGTACGGTACCATTAAGGTAACAACGCTGGCAGTGCTGCGTTTAGCTTCAATGGTACCGTACCCCCAACATCATTGCTTACCCGATCTTTTCTTCTTCGTCGTGAAGCTTCAGCTCCACCGGTGAGAGGTTCTCTTCTCTGTCGCGCAGGCGGTGCGCCAGTCTGCTTGAGGCGTTGGCCGCGATGCTGGCGACAAGGTCATCCAAGAAAGTATGGATCCCTTCAGACGTTTTCGTATCCAGCTTACGGATAATTCCGGTCTTATATTTATCCAGATGACCGAACGTCGTAACGGCGATGCTGCCGTATCCAAAAACCGCTCCAAGCGCGATCGTCTCATCTACCCCGAACAGCCCTTCATCGCTTTCTACGATTGATTGCAGCGGCTCAGAAAGCATTTTGCGCTCTGCCAGTTTATCAAGCTCAACCCCAACTAAAATGGCATGCTGTATCTCGCGTTTTGTCAGGACAGCCTCCACACTTTCAATACATTCTGCAAGAGACAGTCCAGGAGAAAACGGAGCTTGCATCTCATATACAATTTCAGCTATATCAGGTGTCGTAACACCGCGTTCAAGCAACAGACCTCTTGCGGCCGCCTCTACGTCACGGCTGTGCACTCTTCTATTCAAAACATCACCTCATCAATAATTATATGCGGTACACAAAACGAAATAGTACGTTCATTATACCATCTTATGTTAAAATGAACGCGATGTAAGCGCTTATTACTGTACTTTTTTCAGGAGGCAGAAAGATGGCAATATTAAAAGGTAAAATTGAAGACCGGACGATTTACAGCAAGGAACTGAGCGAAGATATTGAAGTGTTTGTCTATCTTCCTCCAAAATACTCGACCTTGGTTAAGTATCCTGTCCTGATCGCTCAGGATGGAAGAGATTACTTTCAGCTCGGTAAGTTAGCTAAGACGGCTGACCGGCTCATGCATGAAGGAACGATTTCTGAATTTATTCTTTTCGGAATCACCCATAAAGGCATCGAAGATCGTAACAGTAAATACCGCCCGGAAGGCGACAAGCATGACGCCTATCTTCGATTCCTCGCCCATGAACTGGTGCCTTGGATCAACCGTGAATTTAACACACTCATGCTCGGCAGCTCGACTGCTCTAATCGGCGACTCACTCGGCGGCTATATTTCATTAAAAGCTGCACTGCTATACCCTAACACTTTTAGTAAACTGATTCTGCAGTCGCCTTATGCACCTGACAGTGTGCTTAAGGAAGTGGAGGAAAGCAATAAAATATCCGCCGTACAAATCTACCATTCCATCGGCGATGAAGAACATGCGTTTAAAGTGCCTTCTGGCGAGGTGAAGAACTTCCTAGACCCTAACCGGAAGCTGAACTGCATCCTGGCTGAAAAGTCCATGCAATATAAATACCATGAGTTTAACGGCAGTCATCTATGGGTAAATTGGCAGCATGACATCATCCCCGGCCTTACCTTTTTGTTCCGTGACTGACGGCAGTGGGAAAGTGACAGAATTTTTGATATACTAGGCAAAAAGATGAGGGAGGAACTGTTATGAGATATGGTATCGCCATTTTTCCGTCCAAATTATTGCAGGATAAAATCAACTCTTACCGCAAACGCTATGATCCCCACTATGCCCTTATCCCGCCTCATATAACGATTAAAGACCCTTTTGAGGCAGATGAAGCTGAGCTTAAGGAAATTATCTCTTATATCGAACGGGTTGCTGCTGAGGCAGAACCTGTTAAGATCGATATTACAAAAGTCAGTTCTTTTTACCCTGTTAATAATGTAATTTACCTGAAGGTTGAAGAGAACAGTGCCCTTTCTGCTCTACATGATCAGCTTTATTCAGGGCCGCTAGAGCATGAACAGCCATACAATTTCGTACCGCATCTGACACTCGGGCAAAAATTTTCCGATGAAGAGCATTCAGATGTTTTAGAAAGACTGAAAATGCTCGACATCCGCCATTCAGAAACAATAGACCGATTCCAGCTCCTATATCAGCTGGAGAACGGCTCATGGACTGTATATGAAACATTCAGGCTGAAGGGCGGGTCACGCGATTAACATGGAAATCCGCACCTATTCTTCAAGCGAAACTGGCTTCAATGATGCGCTTGAAGTAAGAAAGAATGTCTTCGTAGTCGAACAGCAAATACCTGAAGAAGAAGAAATTGATGCATTGGAAAACGAGTCTCTTCATTTCGTGCTTTATGATGACCATACCCCTGTCGGCGCAAGCCGTCTGAGATCATATGATAACGGCGGGAAAGTCGAACGCGTCTGCATCCTTAAAGATTGGCGAAAAAAAGGATTGGGCGAAGAATTGATGAAAGCGATGGAAAAAGAAGCCGAAAGATTGGGATACTCTTCTCTCCTTCTTAACGCCCAGACTCAAGCAGAAGATTTCTACAAGAAGTTAGGATATGCAACCGTTTCAGCACACCCTTTTCTCGATGCTGGCATACCGCATGTTGCAATGAAAAAAAAGCTGGTGCCTTAAAAATGGCGCCGGCTTTTTTGTTTATCGTTTTATGTATTGGAAACAATAGAAAAAAACGAAGGAGATGAAGGCGTTGAATTTTGGTTCGTTGACAGCAGAGCTCTTTTTCGGCTTTTTCGCACTGTTTGTATTAACAAAAGCGCTAGGCAAAACTGAAATAACACAGCTGACACCCTTCGATTTTATTTCTTCACTTATTCTTGGAGAATTGCTGGGCAATGCCATTTACGATACAGAAACAAATTTATGGATGATATTTTATGCAGTAGCAGTATGGGGAGGTCTCGTTTACGCGATCGAAATTTTATCGCAAAAATTTAAAGGAATGCGGAAATTGCTTGAAGGATCCCCTGCTATCGTAATTCGCAAAGGCATGATTGTAAGAGAAGAATTAAAAAGAAATAAGATTGATATAAATCAGCTGCAAAATTTAATCAGGCAGAAAGGCTATTTCAGCTTAAGAGAGATCGAATATGCTATCTTGGAAACGAACGGCACAGTTTCAGTAATGCCTAAACATCTATACAGCACACCGAACAGAAGCGATCTGAAATTGCAGGATCAGGCGGCAGAACTTCCTGTAACACTTATCATGGACGGAGAAATCATATTCGACAACTTACAAACGGCGGGAATCTCCAAGGAACAGCTGCTTTCTAAGATTAAAAAGCATGGGATTTTTCATGTTGAGGACGTATTGTATGCTGAGATGCTCAGCGGGCAGCTCCTCGTGATGCCGTTCAAACTCAAAGATATCCAGAACAATAACTAGACAGTTTCGTTTATATAATACCCTTTTAATTCTTGTTCCAAATAGCGCGGAAATCTTCTTTTGTTCATATTATCGGCTTCATAAGAACCCTTTTTACTATTCTGTTCATACTTGTTGACTCTGTGAACAGACGAAACCCTTGGAATCCCATCAGACTGCTGTCTCATCCGTTCTGCATACTGAACATATATTGGGTTGGAAACCGGCAAAATGTATCCCATCTTGTAATCAGCTCCTTTATGAAATAAATACCCCATTATATATAAATTATGCAAAAGAGAGCTCCTTCCTTTTAAGGATGCTCTCTTTGTTAATACTTTTTATTCCCATGGATCATAAAAACGTTTTTTCTTCTTTTTCGTTTTTTTCGGATTGCATATATCACAAAAGCTGGATGACGATGACTCCTTACAGATGCTGCTGCAGCTCGAACTTGAAGATGATTCTGAACATACACTGCTGCAGCTTGATTTAGAAGATGATTCCTTGCAGACACTGCTGCATTTTGAAGAAGACTCCCTGCAGACACTGCTGCATTTCGAAGAAGACTCCCTGCAGACACTGCTGCATTTCGAAGAAGACTCCTTGCAGTAGCTGCTCGAGCTTGAACATGATGATTCCGGCACGAAGCTGCTTGTGCTTGAGCAGGATGATTCCGGCACTTGTCTGCTTGTGCTTGAGCAGGATGATTCAGATTCTGGTACGCAGTATGAACTTGAAGATGAAGATTCGGATGAGCAGTCTTCTTTATGTTTCTTGATGATTACTTTATTCGCTTTAATGATAATTTTATCTGCATAAAACTCTTTCTTATCATCGTAAGATTGTGACATTCTACAACCTCCTTCTCAAGATAGTACATTTTATGCACAAATCTAGAGAAGGGGTATAGGCATCTTACTAAAAATTAACCGCGATATGATTAGCTGCTCTTATCTTGTAATTCTCTTTGTGAAAATAAACAAAAGCTTCAACCGTTATATGGTTATCAATCTGTTTCTTGAAAGGAATCTGAAAATCATTCAGGCTGATACGGGCACCTTGTAACAGCACCGTTTCCTTTAATGGACATACCCAAAGTTCTCCCCTGTCTTTTGCCTCAGCTGCCCAATCATTGTCCATGTACATCCATTGCGACTGGCCGATTTCTTCAGCCGAAGGGTTAGAGATCATAGAAAGGATTTTCCCCTTCATCGCTGCTGCTTCTGCCGGCAGGAACCGAAAACAAATATGCGGGTTTGATAAAGGCTGAACCCCAGTGTTTTCAAGCGTGAATGAACCTCTGATAAAACCATTTTTCTCTTCTGTAAATATAACCGAATAATCAAAATAACCTGTGCAGCGGAAATCTTCTTTTACTGCGCCAGCAGCAGTGTTATCTCCCGCTGTTTGCATACTTCCTTCAAATGAGGGCTCTAGCATGCGGTTAATGCTCATTCTTTTTTCCATGCTTTTTACACGCTGCTGATAAAGGTCAATCTGCTGATCCTTTTCATTCAATTCGATTTGAATTTTCCCTAACAAATCTTCATAACCTTTTATTCTTTTTTCAAGCTCATCAGCTTGAGACAAACGCAGCTTGTATTGGAGGTCCTCCAAATCGGTTTTTAACTGTGCTAGTTCTTTTTCCTTTAATTCGAGTGTTTTTATGTTTCCATTAGTATTCAAGTCATTTTCCAGCTTTTCAATCTGTTCTTCTGCAAACAACAGTTTTTTCTCTAGATCAAGAGCTTTTTCTTTATAGTACTCTGTCCTTGATATCAGTCGTTCGTAGCTTAATTTTTCCTGAGCATTCATGGATTTTCCCCCTTGAAAGAATCAGCTTCTTTTTTCATTGTATGTAGAAACAGTGCCACCTTTCCCATTTTCAAAAAGAAAACACAGATATCAATCAGCCATAGCTGCTCATAAGCCTTCAAAAGCCATAAATAAAAAAGAGGAGATCCTAGTCTCCTCTTACTTCATTGCAAGAATAGTATGGCTGATGGAATTAATGTCCAGACGATACGCAGTCCTGCAGTTCAATCTCACCAGCATCAGCCGTTACGATGCCTGATTCAAACACTGTTACTCCTTCAGCGTTGATCAGCTGTACCTGGAACTGGTTGCCTTCGTTGGTTTGTACGACTGCTAGGTTAAAGTCATACAGTTCACCTGTTGTGCTAACGCGGCCAGTACCTGAAATTGTCAAGCGCAATCCGCCGTTATACTTGTCGCAGCAAAGTGTATCCTGATCAAAAGATACAGCAGTGAAGTCAAAGTCACTTTGGCCGTCGCTTGTGTCTGTATCATTGAAGCTCAGACGGAAAGAGCTGTTGTTGATGCTGCAGTTCGGGCATACATCAACAAGTATGGCGAGTCTGCCGCTTTCTGTTGAATTTTCCCCGGTAAGACCGCTCGCTTCGCCTTTCGCAGAGCAATCACAGCCTGCGCGTGGATAAATATCAGGACATTGCGGCGGGAATGTAATCGGATCGCACATGCTGGCAACATCTTCTGGCGCCACAAGATCATTTTCACGCGGCGAGCAGAACTTAGCAAGCACTTCAAGCTTCACTTCCGCTTCCACTTGAATATCGACACAGAATGTAATTTCTACTTCAAAAGTCAGTGGTGCTGGACTGTTAAGAAGCACTGTGCCTGTCGGAATTCGTGCGATGATTTTTGTAATACGGCAGTACAGGTCTGTTCCATCTGGATAGCAAAGCACGAAAGATTCGAAAACTGATGCGTTTACAAGCAGCTCAGTTACGACATCACCGTTGCGGTCCACTACCTGAACTTTGACATCTGTTGTAAAAAGAAGATCGACAAGCTGAGCTTCTGCAAACCCGCCATTCAAAGAGACCGTAACATTTCTTTTCTCTCCGACTTGCTCACATAGAAAATGTGATGAGTGGTTTTCTGACTCACTCTCAGAAAGCGGAAATACTGGAGGGGTTTTTGGCACCTTTGTGACAATGCGCAGCGGGCGTCGGCAAGGATCATCCATCGCTTTTTCTATCTTTTTAATCTGTTCTGAGGAGAAAGCGACAGATTTTCTGACAGTTAGTGAGTCGGTCACCCAGTCGTAAACTTTCTGAACTCGTATACATTCATCCTGCAGACTGTTAGCAGCCTTAGGGATGTGCTTGTGATTGTTTCCCATCTTTTCCCTTCCTTTCCTCAACATGTTCTTAAGATTCCATACATACTATGGAAATGAAGCGGGTTATGACACAGAAACAAATGCCTATTTTTTAAGAGAGACGAGGTGCAACGAGAATGCAGGAATTGTATTACAACAGCAAAAAAATCTGCACTGTTACTGAGAATGAGTATTCTCAGTTCAAGCTTCTCTGCCCGTATTGGGGATTGAGTTTAATAGATAAAGCGAACGTAATATTAGGTGCTCTCTCCACATTTATGATTGGCGTGCATGGACTATCACAAAAAAAATTCGAACAGCTCAGCCAACTTCTGCAGCATACGGGCGTCTCATTGACGGAAAACAGGCTGACACCAGCAATACAGCACATGCACATTGTGTTTGAATCGGTCCATCATATGCCAATCAGCATTAAAACAGATTCCGGTAACACCTTTTATTTGAATCCAATTAAGCCCGTTCAAGACACTCCTGTTCAATCTGCCATTCACAAGCAAATCTATTTGAAGCCGAAAAAAGGAGATCTTTACATTACCGTAAATGCAGAATACGAAGAAAACATTTGCGAGTATATTTCCTATATCATCATTCAAAGATGTATAAAAGAACAGTTTCAAACATTATCCTCGGTTTCTTCAGATATCTTTTATTTACTGAATCAAAATGCTTTGTCATTGATCAACCCTGTTTTCGCTGATGTTCAAAAACTTGCATTTTCAGAGCCAGAAACACAAATGAGTATTCTTCCACCGAAAGTGGAGAAAAAAGAAGAGCCTGCTGCCATAGAAGAAGATCAATGGGAGTCTTGCGATACATCCGTCCACACAACACCACAAGCTTTATCTAGAAGGCGCAGCTTACAAGGTACACATCCTATCAATCCTTTTAGGCAAAATTCTGGTCCGGTCTCCCCTATCGCTCCTTTTCAGTCAGGTGCAGAGAAAAAAAACAGTGCGGTCATACGTCCATTTCACTTGAACTAGCACACCTAGTCCCCTGCTTCAGAATAGGATAGAAGTAGATTCATGACTATGAAAAAGGGGAGAGGCAAAGATGAATAAAAAGTATGTGCAAAAGAAATACAATGAAGTGAAATCCGAAAAAGCTAAAGCTGCTTCGACGAAAACATTGTTCGGAACACCTAAGCCCTCTGGCTGTGCGACTTGCGGCAAAGTAACATGGAAGCCGAAAAAAAGCAGCTGAATTATATAAAACAAAGCGGCCCTTGCATTGGCCGCTTTAATTTTTTGATAAATGCTTATTTATATAACTGATGACTTTTTGTACACATTCATCTAGGCTGAGAATATCTGAATCCAGTATGAGCTCTGGCGCTGCTGGCTCTTCATAAGGTGCGCTAATACCGGTAAAATCTCCGATCAGCCCTGTCCTCGCTTTTTTGTACAATCCTTTAGGATCTCTTCTCTCACACTCTTCTAAACTGCATTTCACGTAAACCTCAATAAATTCATCAGGAGTGAATAGTGACCTGACCGATTTTCTGTCTGATGCGTAAGGAGATACAAAAGCAGACAAAGTAATGATGCCTGCGTCCACAAACAATTTAGAGACCTCTCCAATTCTCCGTATATTTTCGGTGCGGTCAGATGACGAAAAGGTCAAGTCCTTGTTTAATCCATGCCTGATGTTATCACCGTCTAATAAATAAGTGGAGATTCCTTGTTCATGCAGAGTTTTTTCAACCTTAGCTGCGATGGTTGACTTGCCAGAGCCTGACAGCCCGGTAAACCAAAGGACAGCACTTTTATGTCTGTGAAGCAGCTGTCTATCCCTTTTGGAGACGGATGTCTCCTGCCAGAAAATATTATTGTCCAATGTCTTCACTGCCTTTCAAACCGCGAATCAAAATATCGGCCACTTCGCCTCTTGTGAACTCTTCAGGAGGTCTTGTTCCATTACGGAGCATCTTTCTCACCATCGTGCCTGAGAGTATCATTCTATCCATTTCACTGTGAGGGCATGTTTTTATTGATGCCATCTGTCCGCATTTACGGCAGTAAAAACTATGATCGAAAAACATCGGCACAATACCAAGTTCTTCTATTGTAAACGTGGAGAATATTTTCTGAGCGTCATACGTTCCATAATAGTTTCCAACACCCGCATGGTCACGTCCTACGATAAAGTGGGTGCACCCATAATTTTTCCTCACAAGAGCATGTTGTACCGCTTCTTTTGGTCCTGCATATCTCATGCTCGCTGAAAATGTTCCGAGGAGCACCCTTTCACTTGGATAATAATGCTTGAGAAGCTCACGATAGCTCTCCATGCGGATCGATGCCGGAACATCATCGTTTTTCGTTTCACCAACGAGCGGCTGAATAAAGAGTCCATCAACTGTTTCCATAGCGCTTTTCTGAATATATTCGTGAGCTCTATGAATCGGGTTTCTCGTTTGAAAACCGACAACTGTCCGCCAGCCTTTCTTTTGAAAAAATGCTCTTGTTTCATTCGGTGTAAACGTTTCTTCTGGAAAAAGGAACGGCGGACGCTTTGTCATCCAAACAGGACCTGCCGCATATACATCCCCTCTGCTCATCATCTTCTTCACACCGGGGTGTGCTGGATCTTCTGTCAGGTAGACTTCAATTGCTTCCTGCTTTTTATCAGGCTGATAATATTCTTCAAGAAGCATATATCCATATTCAATGCTGTTATGGATCAGCTTCACATATGCCCCAGTAGGAATGACCGAAATATCCTGCATTGAAACTGGAAGAACGATAGGAATGCTCCAAACTGCTCCGCTCAGCAGACGCATATTTTTTAGAACTGAGCTGTATTCAGTTTGTTTTAAAAAACCTGTGAGGGGCGAATAGGCACCGCAGCATATTAGATACATATCAGCTATAGCCGTATCATCCAGCATCAAGCTGTATGGAGTATCAATGCTGCTGTCCACGAACCTTTCAGAGATTATTCTTTCCTTCAATTTATACCTCCCTTTCTGTTCAGCAATTTTTTAATCCCGCTTCAAACATGGCCGCGCTTCGTTCCCAAGTCCATTTTTGCGCTTCTTTCATGCCTTCCTCCGCTAAACTGCTGCGCAGAACGCTGTTTTGCACAAGCTGAACGATATTAGCCGCAAGTTTGTTTTCATAACGGTGTGACACTAAACAATTTTGCATGTTTCGGCAATAATCCATATTGCCTCCTGCATTTGTGGCAACTAAGGCAGCACCGGTTTTCATCGCTTCAAGCCCGGGAAGTGATGCGCTGTCATACAAAGAAGAACTGACAAAAATATCGGTTTGATTCAAATGGTAATTGAGTTCGATATCGTTTGCCGGTGTATACACTTTTAGCCAAGGTGTTTTTTCTAATTTCTGCAAATGTGGAGATGTGCTGAATTCTTCAGGAGGTATGATAAGGTTAATGATGACGGAAGGAAAGGAGGTTTTCACTTTATAAAGCTGTTCTATAAGATAATCCTGATCACGGTGCCAAGAAAATCCTCCTTCAGGTCTCCGCATGATGGCGCTGATTTGTATTGGATCGTGCGGAACGCGGATGCCAAGATTTTTAAAATCTGAAGCAATTCCTACAGGAACGATGTTTCCTTTTATGCCATGATTCAAGTAAATGATCTCTTGCTGCCATTTTGACAGTACAAAAAGACTGCTTGTAGAATGATAGGTTGTAAATGAATTGTGGTTATTCTCTAAAAAAGTCGGCTCATAGCACAGACTAAGACGTGCATGCTTGCCTTTTCCGAGTTTGCTTGCTTTATCTGCTTCTTCAACCGTAGTGTAAAAATTTGAAACAATAACATCTGAAACGGGAAATTCTGCAGCTTGAGGCAGCGCGCCTCGTACTCTTATGACCGGAACAGAGAGAGGATACTCAACTGTTCCGCCGCGAGGCATCAGGATTTTAACGTCATGTCCTCTTGATGCAAGCCGGTTTGCCAGTTCAGCGAGCATCCGCTGCGCCCCCCCTTTACAGAGAGTAAGTATTGGAAATGTAATCTTCATGGGTACTCTCCTTCAACATCATTTCTTTACCTCTGATCGCAAAATGTTAAATATATCTTTGATAGAATCTTCAAATGCAATGTTTGGCTGCCAGCCGAGCTTGTTTATTTCAGACAAGTCATATACAGCAGAATTACTATTCTTGGCCGCATGCAATTCTTTTGCTTCAAACACGACCGCTGACTGCTTTTGAAGTTCAGCGGCCACGTCTCTTAACGTTCTAGGGCAGCCTGACGCTATCGTATATTCCTCTCCAGATATACCTTTACAAAGCAGTGCCTCATATGCCCTTACAGCGTCTCTTACATCCAGATAGTCCCGCTCACTCTGAAAACTTGAAACTTCTAAAATGCGGTCTGCTTTACCTATTTCCATCATGACAATCCTTTTGGCGAGAATTGTACATATTCCGTTAGATGGACCAGGACCTATGAGGTTAGCAGGCTTGGCGACTATTATGTTCATGCTGTAAAGATATGACCATGAGCGAGAGAGTGTACTTTGAATCGTCTTCGAGAGGCTGTATGGGTGAGGCGGTGTAGTCATTGTTCCAGCATCTGTCTGAAGCATTGAACCTGTGACGACGACTTTAGCCTCCTTTGCACCTTCTCTTATTGCTTCTAAAAGATGAACAGTGCCCATCACATTGCTTTCCATACAGAGGGAAGGATCTGCCCAAGATGCGGCTGCAGAATTCATGCCGGCAAGATGAAGGACAAACTGAGGCTTGACAGCATCCACAACACGTGCGGTCACTTTTCCATCAAGTAAGTCTCCAACAGCTAGGTCCCATGGGAATTTTTCTTCTGGAAGCCGTCTGTAAAGACCCGTAACACGGTATCCTTTTTCATGAAAATAGCTGCAGGCATGCCTTCCAGTAAAGCCTCCTGCTCCAGTGATCAAGATCCGCCTTTCCTTCAACGCGTATCCATCCATTCCTTCAGTTCCTTCAGCATTTCCTCATAAGATGGGACTAAAAAGGAAGAATGAGTACCGCCGTTTTGCAGTGATTTATCATTTACTGCCTCTTCGTAAGGCTCGATCATAACGTCACCTTTATTGAACGTTTCTTTAAACAAATGCAGCAAATCATATTTCGAAATTTTTTGCGGTACTGCTAGCTGAATGAGCCCTGAAGCATTATTTTCGGCCGCTGCGAGAATGACTTTGGCGAGCTGAAGTGTCGTCACACCGTTCCAGAAAACATTTTTATAGCCTTTTACCGTTCCAGTTTTATTCATGAACCATTGAAATAAACCGATGCCTTCCTTCAGTTCCGGACCGATAATAGACGTTCTGATTGTCAGATGCGGTCCGTAATGGACTTCTCCTAATATTTTTGTTCTCGCATACACACTAGTGCCATCCGGTACATCATCTGCACCATAATTGCCCTTTTTTCCTGAAAAGACGCAGTCTGTGCTGATGTGGATCAGCTTTCCTCCATAGCTGTCCAGAAGCTCAGCAATATAATGCGGCAGGTAGCTGTTAATGAGAATTGCACTCCCAGGCTTTTTTTCAGCAAAATGATTTAATATGCCTATACAGTTGATCACCACATCGGGCTTCACACTGTAAATCATTTCTTTTACTCTATCAAGATCAGCCGCATCCAAATAATAGCCTTCTGCATCATCTATGTCTCTGGATGTGTATCGGACATCGTGCGGGCTGTTTTTTTGAAGGTAAGAGTTGACCATATGGCCGGCCATCCCTCTTCCTCCTAAAATGAGCAGCTTCATGATAGAAAACCGCCTTTATGCAGCATTTTCTTTATTTCATCCTTTGACATCAAATTGTCCTCTGAGCTGTAGCTCTTCAGGTCCGCTTTTTCGTAAATAGAATAAAACTCATTCAACCCATCAATTGGAATGGTCGGCAATATCACAAAATACTCATTATCATACAGCACGCTCGTGACGCTCTCGTACTCAGAAAGAAGCAATTCATGCAGCTTTTCCCCTGGTCGGGTGCCGATCTCGATCATATCGACATTCTCAACACCAGATTCTTCAATAAGGACCTCTGCAAGGTCAGTAATTTTGCACGTCGGCATTTTCATGACAAAAATCTCGCCGCCCAAGCTCTCATACGTTGCTTTGAAAAGAAGCTTGATCGCATCTTGAAGAGTAAGAAAAAATCGGGTCATCCGCATGTCAGTGATTCCGACCTGTCCTTTTGTTCGAATATGGTCCTTAAAAACGTGAATCACACTGCCATTCGTACCAAGAACGTTTCCGCCTCTCACACAGACAAACTTTGTTTTGGATGAAAGAAGATTCGCATGGATGATCAGCTTTTCTCCTATGGCTTTTGTCATTCCGTAAAAATTGGAAGGGTTTGCTGCTTTATCTGTCGAGATGTAGATAACTTTGCTGACCCCATTTTCAATCGCCGCTTCAATCACATTCTCCGTGCCGGTCACATTTGTTTTTAGCGCTTCGTAAGGCTGGTGTTCACAGATGGGCACATGCTTCAGGGCGGCAAGATGATATACATAATCCACGCCGGCGCTTGCTCTGTTAACCGCATCCTTATCACGGATATCCCCAATAATAAACTTCAGCTTGCTGTTGTTATCAAAAAGGCGCTGCATCGAAACCTGGCTTGCTTCGCTGCGGGAGAAAATCCTGATTTCTTTCGGCCTTTTCTGCAGCAGCTGCTTTACAAGCTCATGCCCCCAAGAGCCTGTTCCTCCCGTAATTAAAATGGTACTGTTATACAACTTTTTTTCCTCCTAACAAAAATTTCACGACTTTCTCAGAAACATGAGGATCTTTATATCCTTCTGGAAAATCCCATTCCGGCTTCTGATTGAGCATCACTTGGACAGCCTTTGCAATGTATTCGGATTTCACACCTGAAACACTGTTGCTGCCGCATTCTACCGTTTCCGGTCTTTCTGTGCTGTTTCGCATCGTGACTGCGGGCACATGAAACAAACAGCACTCTTCCTGAACCGTTCCACTGTCTGTCAGGACACACAGCGCGTTTTTTTCAAGTTTTATAAAGTCAAAAAATCCAAACGGCTCATGGAACTCTACAAGCGGATTCATGGCAAGTCCGGTGAGAGCACTGATTTTTTGCTTTGTTCGGGGATGCACAGAACAAATTACTCGTTTCTGATGCTGCTCTGCTACTATGTTCAGCCCGCTTAGGATTTCATTTAAATTGGCGGGGTCATCAACATTTTCAGCACGATGAGCTGTAACGAGAAAATAGTCTTTGTTCTCTAGTCTCAGAGCGTCTAAAACGCTGCTTTTTTCAATTTGCTCACTGTAAGCGGTCAAAACTTCGTATATCGGGTTTCCTGAAACCATAATTCGCTGCACAGGAAAGCCCTCACGCAGGAGGTTCTCTCTGCTTTGCGGAGTATACGGAAGATTAAAGGAAGAGATCGTATCGATGATTTTCCGGTTTTTCTCTTCTGGAACTTTTAGGTCAAAGCAGCGGTTTCCCGCTTCCATATGCACGACGGGAATGTTCATCCGTTCGGCCAGCAGTGATACAAGTGCACTATTCGTGTCACCTAAAACAAGGACTTTATCTGGTTTTTCTTTTAGTAAAATCGCCTCTATCTCTGAAAACATGCCTGCTAGCTGATTTCCAAGAGAATAGGAAGGGAGCTTGATTGTATAGTCAGGTAGTCTTACATCCAATTCCTGAAAGAAAATTTGGCTGAGAGTATTCGTGTAGTTCTGTCCCGTGTGGACGAGAATATGCTGATCAGCTAAAAGATCAAGCTTTTTAATGATCAGGCTTAACCGGATGATCTCAGGTCTAGTACCGAGTACGGTTAGTATTTTCATTGAATTTTCCTTTCCTTGTGCAATGCATTTATACACTTGTAATAAGGTATGAATTTCTTGCCATGTTGCATAGACAAGCAACTAGTAAATGATAAAAACGGCTATTGTCTTCATATAAATAAAAGAACGGTTTAACGTCTCTGCCATAGAATGCATTATATGGAATCTTCAAGGGAGTGCTTCAATGAAAATATTGTTTGTCTTTTACATTCCAAGCGGCGGAGTGGAAACGCTGAACCGTCAAAGATGCAACACACTAAAAAAACATGGAATTGAATGCCACCAGCTTTATTTGGAAAACGGCACGGGGATGCAGAACATACTTGATATTCCTACATTTATAATGAAGGGCGATGCCCAGATTAATGAGCTGTTAAACCGTGAACAATATCAATGCATTATCGTCTGTTCGAATTATATGATCCTTCCCCGAATCAGGGCGGCTGGTTTTAAAGGAAGCCTTATATATGAAGTACAGGGTCTTGGCAGCAAGGAAAATGCAAAAGATATCCTTATCCATGCAAAACCATTCGTTCATGCAAACGGCAACGGCCTTCTCTATCCTAAAACTCCCCACCTTAATGAATTAATCCAAAAATATTACAAAGATATGCCTCAATTTTGCTTTCATAATTTAATGGATACCGAGCATTTTACTTATCAGGAAAACAACGCGCCGGAATATCCCGTCATCGGATGGGTCGGCAGAATTGAGGAAAATAAAAACTGGAGAAGTTTTCTGGAGATTGGTGCCGCATTAAAGCAGCATAAACCAAACTTAAAGCTTTGGATGTTTGAAGATGCTACACTGTCAAAGCCCGCGGAACGGAACCGATTCACCCAGCTCCTTCAGCAGCTGAACATGAGCGGTTATATAGAGACATTCTCAAACATCCCGCACGAGAAAATGGCGGATTATTATTCAAAGATCGGGAATTCCGGAGGATTTTTATTGTCTACTTCAAAAGTGGAAGGATTCGGTTATGCGGTGGCCGAAGCGATCAGCTGCCGCTGCCCTGTGCTCACGACGGATTCAGACGGTGTAAGAGCGTTTATCATCCACAACCAGAGCGGAAAATTCTTTACAGCAGGTGATACAGCTCATGCTGTGCGTGAAGCTCTGGATTTAATGGATAACACGCATCTTCGCGACGCAATAAAAACAAACGCACTCAACCACTTAAACGCCAATTGCAGCCCTGCTCAATATGCGGTGAACTTTAAGCAGATGCTTCGGACACTCGGGCACGTCATAACATGAAAAGAGCTGACACGCATGTGTCAGCTCTTTAATTTACCGCTTTTTATCTCTGCTTCGATCGCCGCTTTAAAAGCTGCGTTTGTTGATGCCCTGTGACGATTCTTCGTTTGAAGGATCTCTTGAGGAATGCTTTTGCGATGTTTTTTCGTCCCCATTTCACCGTGAACCCGGTAATAAACTAGGGGCTCAGAAATATAGTGGAAAGAATGTTTTGTCAGGATGCGCAGCCAGAAATCGTAATCTTGCGTGTAAAGCAAGGATTCATTAAAATAACCGAACTCCTGAAAAACGTCCATCCGGACCATAACCGTGCAGCCATTAATGATGCAGCCTCTTCTCATCTTATGGATAAACTGCGAAACGAGCGGAAAGCCAATTCCTGCTGGCTGCGAAATCACTTTTCCGCGTTCATCGATCAGATAATAATTCATATAAGATACACAAGCATTCAAGCTTTCAAGAACCTGCACCTGCTTTTCTACTTTTTGCGGCAGATACAGGTCGTCTGAACTCAGCCAGGAAAAATACTTGCCGGTTGCAGCACGCAATCCGGCGTTCAGCGCAGAAGCCGTTCCGCCGTTTTCTTTTTGAATGTAGATAATGCGGTCTAAATATGGCGTTATTCTCTCGGTATGATTAATGGATCCATCATTCACAACGATAACCTCTTTGTCCTGATACGTTTGATTTAATGCGCTTTCGATCGCTTTATCAACATAAGCACAGTTGTAAAAAGGAATGATGATCGAAACCTTTGCCAACTTCTCCCCTACTTTCTATTTGATAAATAATGGGTAATAGCGTGAAGCATTTCTTTTGCTCTGACAGCAGTTGTATGCCTTTCTGCAATGAGACGCATCCCATTTTGAATGATTCTTTCCCGTTCTTGTTCATTCTGTAAATAATATTCAGCTTTTGCTTTTACGTTCGCTTCATTTACAGCAACGAACGTTTCACCGTCAACAAAACCGAGGTCCGTAAGTTCCTGTGAACTCGAAGCTAAGAGCAGTGTACCGCATGCAGGAACTTCAAAGTATTTCAGCACCGGGAAATGATGGATGGAATCACATGTTAAGAATATTTTTGCACTGCTGATTAATCTCGCATATTGTTCCCCAACAATCCCCCTGCGCCCCATGCCGTAACCGGGGTGTGAATGATGAACAAATCCGCTAACATTGCTGAACTGCTTAATCATATAATCGCGGAAAGGATACAGATGAGGAAACGACGCTCCCATTAACAGAAAGGGAATCTCTTTTGGCACAGGATATCTTTTAAAGATTTCAGCAGGAACATGGTGTGGGAACCAGACAAGTCGTTCACTATGGTCGGGAAACCACTTTAGAAATGCATCTCGATAGTGGCTGAAGATCAGAGCTGGCTTTTCCTGGTGAATCAAATAGTTCCGTTTTGATAACTTATAATGCATATCGTGCATGATAATTCCATGAGGTATAGTCAGGTCTTTTAATCCTCTAATAAACGGGCGATAGTCCGGCTTATAATCGTTCAACAGAATAAAATCAGGCTTAAAAGGAATCTGATTAAGGATGTCTTGTATGATGCCGTCTGAATACCATAGATATAGGTTTGTAATCTTCTCCAGCTCTTTTGCTAAATAAAAACTGCTGCGTTCAAGCTGGTGTGAGTGGTCTCTTGTAATAAATAGAAGATTAATCTTTTTCATTCTACGCTCCTTTACTTTTTATTTAAAAAGCCCCACGCGAGGCATGGGGCCAATTTCATTTCTTAAAGGTCGATTAGTAGAATTCTATCTAGGTTTACGTAGTATAGGGTACCGGCTCCTGAGCCAGCCTGTGAAAATACAACATAATCCAGGCCAACTTCAACCACTGTAACTCCAGAAAGATCCGGTGTTCCTTGAGGCTGGTTCGAATTCTGCAGAAACACTTCAGTAACTAACGTTTTGTTTGCAAGCAGTTTAACTAGAAAACCGCGAAGAGTACTAGCGTTTGATGACATTAAATCAACACTCCTTATAAAACTTTCAGGCTTTTCAGCCGTAATTTCAGTATATGAATAAGAAGTTTTTTTCGTTTGGACAACTGTCCCTTTCTATTAAAATCGGGCATTTTCTATCTATTAAAGCCTATTTTACACAAAATAGTATGAAAGCCTAAAACCAATTCGTCCTATTTTCAATATAGTATATTAACCTGATAACGACGAAGAAGAAATCAGGTACATGTATCTATTTCAAAGGAGGAATAAACATTGAGTTTATTTCATAATAATGGCTCATGTTGCGGCAACACTGCTGGTACGTCTCATAAGAAGTCCACTAGCTGTGTTTGCGAACTACTAAAAGCTCTTGCAGATGCGCAAAGCAATCCATGCAGAATGGGTGCAAGACAGCAAGTACGATTAGTCCTAAAGGGAAGCAGCGCACCACTAAACGTGAACAACGTTGCTGAATTTTTAGGAACTGTGTTTACACTAGTAAGCTTTGACCCGGCAACAGGCTGCGTAGTTCTAACATTTGAAGAGCAGAACCTAGTAGCACCACCACCGCCATCATTTACAAGAACAATCGTACTAGACTGCAAATGCATCTGTGCAGTTATCTGCATCGAACCTGGTACAACACCGCCAGTTGTAACAGCATAATTTTTCAAGCTGAAGAGTATAGGATACAGCTTATAAATTATTGCAAAAAGGCTGAAGAGTATAGGATACAGCCGAAAATGAGAAAACACCCCGGAGCCCATCGAGAGCCTTCGGGGTGTTTCTTTCATTTGTTTATCCTTTTGATGTCTGAATGTCTCTGATCTCACATCCGCATTTTTTGCAGCGGTAGATTACATTCTGGTTAGACTGTGCGGTAAGTACGGAATCTAGCTTCTCTTGTGCATGGCAGTCCGGGCAAATAACTATCGGATTCAATATTACATCTCCTTACAACGTTCATTTTACATATAGCATTCGCTACTATAAGAAAAATTATAAAAACCTAGCGAAGAACTTTTCGCAGCTGCTTAATATATGACCCGCTGCCTGTCACTATCAGCCTGTCGCCGACCATCAGCTCGGTGTCGCCATGCGGAACGATGGATTCGGATCCTCTGTATATCCGGACGATGATGACATCACCGAGAAACGGAAATTGGCGAAGCAATGACTGATGATATTCACCATTTTGCATCACAATTTCATGCAGGGCATGATCCTGGGTTGTTAAAATATCAAATATAGAAGGATTTTCAATAAACGCGCTCAATAAAAGCTGTGATGAGAAATAAACCGAATACACTTCAATTCCTTCCTCTTTAAGCGCCTCCCTCATCCCCGGATCTTCAATACGTGCAATAATACGTCCGGCACCTTGCTTTTTTGCCTGAAGCGAAATAATTTCATTCGTGTCGTCTAAACCAGTTGCAGCAACAACTATGTCGGCTTCAAAAGCGCCTTTTTGCGACAGCTGTTCACACTCATAGCTGTCCACCTCATTGATTTGGAAGGAAGCAAGCTGTGCCCGGTCTTTTTCTTCTTCTTTTTTATGATAGATTTTTATCTCATACCGTTCATGCTCCAGCAAGTTCGTTACCGGAAGAGTGAACTGGTTTGCTCCAATTATGCTAAGTCTAAGCTTTCTATGTGCTTCATTCTGTTTAGGTATGAGCTTTTTGAAGAATATCGGTGTGATGATGCAGCTGATTACGGCAGTTAATATTAATGCTGATGAAGTCCTGGCATCAATGACATTCATCCTCTCGCCGATTTTAGCAGCAGCGATGACGAGCGACAAAGTACTCGTCAGCAGGAAACCAGAAGCGGCCACTGTTTTCCAGTCATACCATCTTCTTAAATATAGTATCGGCAGGAATTTTGAGACCAGCAGGCCGATTAGCAGCAATGGAATTAATGCAAGTACTTTTGGGTCTTTAAACAATGACAGGATATCCAGCTCTACCCCTACCATGACGAAGAAGATGGGAATTAAAAAGCCATACCCGAAAGAGTCTAATTTTTGAACCATCAGCTTATTAGGCGAAAGCAGCGAGACAAGAACACCTGCTAAGAAAGCTCCTAAAATATTTTCCGCACCCACTTTTTCTGACAGACCCACAAGGACGATAATCAATGTGAACACGGCACGGGTGTCGAGCTGGATCGTTCCTTTGGATAAAGACTCGATGAACGAGTGATGCCTGACAAATCTTCCGATAAAATAAAGAATTACACCTGCCCCAAACAGCAGGAGCAGCAGCCACATTCTTCCGCTCTCTCCCGCTTGAAGAGAAACAAAAAGGGCTAAAAGTACCATCGTAACGAGGTCAGCTATGACTGCGACAAGCAAAATGATCTGGCCGATACCTGATTGAGACATGTTTTCTTCTTTTAATGTAGGAACGACGACACCTAAAGAAATGGTCGAGATGATCAATGTCATAAATAACGCATTCTCAGTAAAATTCATCCAGACAAAAAGAACAGAGATCAAATAGGAAAGAATAAAAATAAGCAGGAAAACAACACTTGCGGCTTTTACACGGTTCGGTTCATTGGATTTCTTGGAATCTTTTTTGCTGTTAGCAAAGATTGAAAAATCAATTTCTAGCCCACTCAAAAACATTAAGAATATAAATCCTAGCAATGACAAGATTTCAAGCCATGCATCAGGGTGGACAACGTTTAATCCGCTCTTCCCTAAAACAATACCCGCAATTATCTCTGCTACAACTACAGGTATTAGTTTCAGACGAAACTTTTGCAGCAGCAGCGGAACAAAAAATGCTGTTAAGCTGACAATGATCAGTGAAGTAAAAGAAGCATGTTCCATTGTTATCCTCCTAACACAGTATGTCCGTCGATTATCCATAAAAGCTGTAAATATTTCAAATAAAAACAATGGTTTTTTGTTTTCAAACATTTCTCTTTTAGGTAAGATAGTACATGTTACGTAAAGGGTTACTTAAGGAGTTGTACGATTTTGGAAAACAACCACAAATCTCCATGGCAGCAGATTGACTACAATTTGCTCTTTCTTTTATTTTTGATGCTCTGTACGAGCTGTATCGCTATCTACAGCGCACAGCTTATCGGCCAATACGGCGAAAACTTTGTACTAAAGCAGATCGTCTGGTATGTAATTGGCGGTATTGCCATTGTAGGCGTCATGATATTGGATTATGACCAGTTCAGAAAACTTTCTTGGTATTTGTATGGAGTCGGAATACTTTTGCTGCTAGGGATCATGGTGTTCGGATCTGAAGTTAACGGCGCGAAAAGCTGGTACAAATTTGGCGGGATTGCTTTTCAGCCTTCTGAGATCGTGAAAGTGTCACTTGTTATTACGATCAGCAACATCATCGCAGGACATAACGAGAAATATATTATCCGCACGATGCGCGAAGATTTGCTGCTTCTCGGCAAAATCGGGCTTGCGGCCGGCGGTCCCATGCTGCTTGTACTCATGCAGCCTGATTTAGGGACAAGCCTTGTCTTTATCGCAATTACGGGAAGCCTTTTGCTCGTTTCGGGTATCCGCTGGCGCATCATTCTTTCACTCGTTGCTCTTTTCTCATTATTCGTTTCTGTTTTAGTATGGATTTACTTTACTTTTCCCGAATTTTTCATGGCTCATATACTTGATGCATATCAGCTCGACCGCTTTTATGCGTGGCTTGATCCATACGGGCATCCAGATGCAGGCTATCATACACGCAACGCTCTTCTTGCAATCGGATCTGGCATGCTTTTCGGAAAAGGCTTTAAAGAAGGCGCTATATACCTTCCCGAAGCTCAGACGGATTTTATCTTCTCCGTCATCGGCGAAGAATTTGGTTTCTTAGGAACAAGTATCGTTATCTCGCTCTTTTTCCTTATGATCTACCGAATGATCAACACAGCACTTGAGAGCAATGAGCCATTCGGCAGCTATCTCTGTTCAGGCGTGATCGGAATGCTCACGTTCCAAGTATTCCAGAACATAGGGATGAACATACAGGTCATGCCGATTACCGGTATCCCTCTTCCTTTTATCAGTTACGGCGGAAGCTCCATCCTGGCTTGTATGATCGCATTCGGTCTCGTTTTGAACGTCCGTTCGCGAACAAGAAAATATATGTTCGAATAAAACACCTGGCTTTTCAGGTGTTTTTTTTATGTTCAAGCCGTATTCTACATATAGGAGGTCGTTGCAGCATGAAAGTAGATGTAATCGGAGATATTCACGGTTGTTATGAAGAGTTTGCCGCACTTACTGAAAAGCTTGGATATGAGCTTAATAAAGGAAAGCCGCTGCACCCTGAAGGAAGAAAGCTCGCTTTTGTGGGAGATTTGACTGACAGAGGGCCATCTTCTCTAAAAGTAATCGAACAGGTTTATTACTTGGTAAAAGAAGGTGCAGCTTATTATACGCCGGGAAACCATTGTGATAAGCTTTACAGATATTTTCTAGGAAGAATAGTGCAGATCACGCACGGCTTAGAAACCACAGTTGAAGAGTATGAAAACCTTTCAAAAAAAGAGCAAGATAGAATTAAAAAGATGTTTATCTCTCTCTACGAAAATGCCCCTCTCTATTTAACATTAGATGATGGCAGATTGGTCGTAGCTCATGCCGGGATTAAGCAAGGGTTTATCGGAAAGTCAGACAAGAAGGTAAAGACATTCGTGCTGTACGGAGACATTACCGGAGAAAAGCATCCGAACGGGATGCCTGTAAGAAGAGACTGGGCAAAGGAATACAGCGGTGAGCATGTCATCGTATATGGCCACACCCCGGTTAAAGAAGCAAGACATGTAAACAACACATGGAACATCGACACTGGCTGTGTGTTTGGCGGCAAGTTAACAGCATTTCGCTATCCTGAGAAAGAAATCGTAAGCGTCCCTTCCTCCATGCCTTATAAGGAAGAAAAATTTCATCAATTTGATTGAAGAAGTGCCGGGGTCCGGTACTTCATATGGACATTTTCAAGTTTAATTCCGAGTGGTATAGACACTGCTTCATTTAATATTTGTTTTGAGCATGTCAAATTATTACAGAAGCGCAGACCTCCTAGGTTCTGCGCTTTCGTGTGTTTAATCTATCCACTTCATCATATCTTCTGGCAGTTCAGCTTTCACAATGATTTCTTTTTCAAGAAACGGGTGGTAAAATGCTGCTTCCGAGCTGTGAAGCGCTTGCCTCTTCATGTAATCTTTGCTTCCGCCATAAAGATCATCACCTGCAAGAGGGTGACCGATGTATGACAAATGAACTCGGATTTGATGGGTACGTCCTGTTTCAAGGTTCAGTTTAATAAGTGTACCTTCAATCGCTGAAAGCTTTTTAAGCGGAGTCACATGTGTAACTGCGTGCTGACCATCCTCACATACCTTTCGTTCGATGATACTGTCAGTGTTCCTCCCAATAGGAGCATCGATTGTTAGCGGTGAAACAATCTCTCCTTCCGCGATCGCCGCATATTTACGATGATAGTTCCCTGCTGTCTGCTGCTGCGACAGCAGCGAGTGGGCAAAACGATGCTTAGCGATCAGAACGACTCCAGATGTGTCCCTGTCCAGACGGTTAACCGCATGAAATGTCGCTTCTATTCCATTGCATTCATAATAATGAAGAACTCCTTGAGCAAGTGACCCATTCTGCTGATAGCGGGAAGGAATGGTTGGGATGCCAGGGGGCTTGTTGACCGCCAGAAAGTGCTCGTCTTCAAATAAAATATCGAGCGCCATCGGAATGCCCTCCATGTGCGTGCTTACAGTCTCGGGAGGAAAAATAACCGTCACAATATCGCTTGCAGCAAGCTGTTTCCTTACACTCTCTTCTTTACCGTTCACATACAGAGCACCGCCATTAAACTTAATATCAGTGAGAGCTGCCTTTGAGATTCGCTTCTTTTTTAAAAATTCTCTTAATAAAACGGGACCGTCATTAGCGCCGACGGTCCAGGAAATCGTAAAGTTTTTTTTCATTCTCGTTCTCCGATAAATGAATCCTTAACTCGTTTCCAGAAAGGAAATGGCCTGAAACGGGCGAAGCGGATTTTCTCCTCAGCTACACGGCATTGAATCGATTTTACCTTTTTTTGAAGGAGAAAAAGGTGATCGATCGTTATGTGGAAATCAACATTATTGATCGGCTTCAGCAGACATGTATGATGCTGCGGCAGAACGAGCGGTGATCCGATCGTTCGGAACACACGGTTGTTGATGGAAGCCATCTCGGCAATCTGAATGCTCGGCAGCGATGGATGGATGATGGCTCCGCCAAGAGCTTTATTGTATGCTGTGCTTCCAGATGGAGTCGACATGCAGAGCCCATCTCCCCTGAACGTTTCGAACCGGTCGCCTTTGATGTCCACGTCCATGACAAGCGACCCTTCCACACTCTTCACCGTACATTCGTTAACAGCCAAATATCTTTTTTCGTCCATATCATCTAAATAACGGACAGTCACTTCTAAGAGCGGGTATTCTACAATTTGAAATGGCGTTTTCGCGATATGGATTACGAGTTTTTCAACTTCCTCTGGTGTCCAATCGGCAAAAAAGCCAAGGTGGCCTGTATGTACACCTACGAATGCGGTTTCATTTACACGGTGTGCATAATGATGAAATGCGTGAAGCAGTGTGCCGTCACCGCCTACCGTGATGACGATTTCAGGAGTCTGATCTTCATATTGAAGATCAAATTCTTCAAGATATGTCCTGATTTTAGCAGCGAGCGTGTTGGATTTTTGGTCGCCTTTAGAAATGATGGAAAATTTCATAGTTCATCACCCTTTAATTAGTTGTCTGAAACAACATCAGCAGCGTCTTCTGCTCGTTCATTGAACAGCCGCTGCGCTTCTTGTATCTCGCCTTTTATCTGAGACATCTCTTCATCAAGCCTGAAAGCCGCTTCAGCTGCCCGCTGCAGCCGAAGCTGGATATTTTCAGGAATCTGTCCCTGGTATTTGTAGTTGATAGAATGTTCGATAGTGGCCCAGAAATTCATTGCGAGTGTCCTGATCTGCACCTCAACCAGAATCTTTCGCTCGCCCTCGAGAGTCTGCACAGGATATTTTATCACCACATGGTAAGAACGGTAGCCGCTTGGTTTTTTATGCGTGATATAATCTCTCTCTTCTACGATTTCAAAGTCAGTCCTGTTTCTAAGCAAAGAAATCATCGTTGAGATGTCTTCTGTAAACTGGCACATGATCCGCAGTCCTGCAAGATCCTGCAGCTCGTTCTCCAGGTTTTCAGGCAGGATGTTTTTCTGCCATGCTTTGTTTAAGATCGAATTGACAGGCTTTACTCTGCCCGTAACGAATTCGACTGGCGAATGTCGGTTATACTTTTGCGATTGTTCTCTTATTCCTCTAAATTTTACTTTTAATTCATCGACTGCCTGCTTATATGGTGCGAGAAGTGTTTCCCAATCCATATTCACCTATATCGTTCCTTCTTCCGTTTTTGAGATGATAGAAGTAAAACTCTTTTCCACCTTACTTACCATCTTTTCCCCATAGTTTGTGTTGCCCTTAATATTTTCTACAAGATATTCCATTTCAGACACGAGGGCAGATAGAGTGATTTTATGCTCGCTGTCTAAGTGAAGGACCGCTTCAAGACCGTTGTCTGCCGCTTTATCGATGTTTTCCCAGTGTTCTTCACCAAGGTCTACATAAATAAGGTCATTTTCAGTTTCCAGTACGTATAGAAAAGAGAGTGCATCAGAATCGACAAGCATACGCATGGCATCTGCCGCTTTCTCCTTTACAATTTCCCCATTAGACGGGTAAAGGGATAGTTCTTGGCCGATCTCTGAAGTTTCAACATGTATTCGTATAGGCATTACAAATATAACCTCCTGTGTTCTCTGTCTATAGTTTATCATAAAGTTTTCCGTTTGAAATTGTTGGGATACACTTCATATGACATAATAAATACATGAATATTGAAGAAGAAATGGAGTGCACCGGATTGAAGCAGGAACTTGAAATTGAATTTAAGAACATAGTCAGCAAAAACCACTTTCAAACATTGATGAATCATTTTAATATCACGAAAGAGAATTTAAAAGAACAAACCAATCACTATTTTGACACATCCTCGTTCTCTTTAAAAGCACAGCGTTCTGCACTTAGAATCAGAAAGAAAGAAGATTCATACGTCTTAACATTAAAACAGCCAAGCGGGCAGCATCTTCTCGAAAGTAACCAGCCCATCTCGAAAGAAACTCTCGAACAAATGCTCGCTTCCGATTCTTTTCCTGACGGAGGGATCAAAGAGCTGATTCAAAGTATGGGAATCGATCCTGAGTTAATCCAATATCTCGGAACTCTGAAAACATTCAGAGCAAAAATCCCTTATGATGGCGGCTTGCTTTTTTTTGACGAAAGCCATTATTTAGGCACTATAGACTATGAAATCGAATACGAATGTGACGATGATAAGAAAGGGAAAGAAACCTTCAAAGCGCTGATGACAAGCCATTCAATCCCTATTGTGAAAACAGCTAACAAAATACAGCGTTTTTTCACCCGTAAGCAAGACATCTAGATCCTTAAAGGAGCTTTAATATGAATATTGATACATTAAGAGCCATTTTACAGCTGCAGTCATTCCAGCAGCTTCCTGCTGCCGGAGCATCCGGTACACAGGCTGAAATGCCGTTCAGCGATATGCTTGCCGCTCTCACAGGCCAGTCCGCTGCGCCTTCACCCTTTCAGCAATATGGCGCTTCTTCAATGCCAATGAATGACAGACCGCTTATGCTGCCAGGAACTTATAATATAGCGCCTGTTACACCCAGCAGGCCTGCTGCCGCAATGAAAATCCCATCACAGGACTTGGAACAGGCTATCCAGCAGGCCGCAGCAAAATACAATGTTGATCCAGCACTCATTCATTCTGTTATCAAGCATGAGTCGAACTATAACGCTTCTGCTGTTAGCCATGCAGGAGCAGCCGGTTTGATGCAGCTTATGCCTGGCACTGCCCGCTATCTTGGTGTGAATGACCCTTATGATCCTGCGCAGAATATTGAAGGCGGAGCAAAATACTTGCGCATGATGCTAGATAAATACAACGGAAATGAAGAACTTGCTCTAGCTGCATATAATGCCGGGCCAGGGAATGTCGATCGTTATGACGGTATCCCGCCTTTTAAGGAAACGATTAATTATGTTAATAAAGTGATGGGTACATACCGCTCTTTCACCTGACACCTGCAGTTGCAGGTGTTTTTCTTCGGCTCAATGCATGTATATTGAATCGAACAGCGATGCGTATATTCATTCCTGGTTTGTAGGGACAGCCTTATTATTTGCGTTATTATTTCAAGCCTTGCTAAAATAAGGTTACAAAATTGAATGTCCAAGGAGTTTTCATCATGAATGAAAAAACAGCTGCACCATATGAACACCTTGGAGGTCTGCAAGGTATCGAGAAGCTTGTTACGGTTTTTTACTCGTATGTAAGCAAAGATCCGCTGCTGTCTCCGCTGTTTCCAGATGATCTGACTGAAACAGCCCGAAAGCAGACCCAGTTCTTGAGCCAGTTTTTTGGTGGTCCTCCTTTTTACACAGAAGAACACGGCCATCCTATGCTGCGGGCGCGCCATATGCCGTTTCCTATCACGAAAAAGCATGCCGCTGCATGGCTTGATTGCATGAAAAGAGCTTTAAACACTAGAAACGTCCCTTTGCCGCTGCAGGAGTTCATCCTCAGCCGGCTTACGATGACTGCTTACCATATGGTCAATACCGCAGACAACAATGCAGGAAAGGAGCAGGATAATGACATGGTTTGATCCAACGTTTCCCTTTCAGGATAACCAGAAGCCAAGTTCATGTCATAAGCCGCTTGAAATTTATTCAGTCATTGACCCTTTTTGCGCTGACTGCTGGTCGCTCGAACCCGTCTTAAAAAAGCTGCAGACGGAATACGGCCAATATTTTACATTAAGACATTTTATAAGCGGCACTTTGAATACTTACAACGGGCTGTCTGCCTCCTCGAAAAAGTCATCTAGACAGGCAGAAAAAATGGCTGAACGCTGGGAGCGCGCAGCAAGTCTTTCCGGAATGAGCTGCGACGGCGATCTTTGGTTCGAGAATCCCATATCCGCGCCTTACAGAGCTTCGCTTGCCATAAAAGCAGCTGAGCTTCAAGGCAAGGCGGCAGGTTTCCGGTATTTACGGAAAATGCGGGAAATGCTCTTCTTGAACAAACAAAACATCGGAGAGGATTCTGTACTTCAAGAAATCGCCGCTTCAGTTGGACTTGATACGCAGGAATTCACACGTGACTTAAATTCTGAAGCAGCTGTTAAAGCTCTTCAATGTGATTTAAAGTTTTCGAGCGAGATGTCTGTTACCCAGATGCCCACGTTAATTATTTTTAATGACCGCGCAGATGAAGAAGGCATTAAAGTGTCAGGCTGCTATTCTTATGAGGTGTATGTTGAGGTATTCAAAGAAATGCTCGGCAAAAAGCCTGAAGTTTCTCCTCTGCCATCATTAAAGGAATTCTTGAAAGTTCATCAATTTGTAGCGACAAAAGAGGTTTCCCTCGTCTATAACTGGACACTTGAAGAAGCTGAGCGTCAGCTGAAAATGCTGCTCTTGCAGCAGGTTGTCGAAAGGATTCCTGTTAAACACGGAACGTTTTGGCGCTACAGCAAACATATAGAACCGCCCGTTATTTGACGGGCGGTTTTGTTCATTTTTATCTCACCCGCCTAATACAGTAGTACAGGGGGTGATGAGCATGTACCTGCTCATTTTTATGGTCTGTCTGTTCGGTGTGGCAGCAAGCTTTTATTATTTTATTCTCTCTCTGTTGCAGCTGGCTCCATTCTTCGTATCCATTCCGCTGTTATTTTCAGCCGTATTCCTGGCTGTTCTTTGCCATAATTACCGGTCGAAAATTCGCAGCCTTCATAATCGCCTTTTCCTGAAAAAAAGCTGAACCCGCACAGCCGCGGGTTCAGCTTTTTGTTTTTACTTCTCAAAAAGAAGCTCTTCCATCTCATCAAGAATCGATTCAAACACCTTCAGAGCATTTTCAATCGGCTCAGAAGTAGTCATATCTACTCCAGCTTTTTTCAGCACTTCGATCGGATAGTCAGAGCTTCCCGCCTTTAAGAACTCGATATAGCGGTCAACTGCTGGCTGCCCTTCTTCTAAAATCTGCTTTGATAAAGAAGCAGCTGCACTGAAGCCTGTAGCATATTGGTATACATAGAAATTGTAATAAAAATGAGGGATTCGCGCCCATTCAAGGCCAATCTGCTCATCGATCACGATGTCGCTTCCGAAATACTTAACGTTCAATTCGTAGTAGATTTTCGTCAGCAGTTCTGGTGTCAGCGGCTCGCCTGCTGCTGCACGTTTATGAATTTCCTGCTCGAATTCAGCGAACATCGTCTGGCGGAAGACTGTGCCTCTGAACCCTTCGAGATGGTGGTTCAGCAAGTACAGCTTCTCCTTTTTGTCTGTCGTTTTATTCAGCATATAATGGTTCAAAAGCGCTTCATTGCATGTAGAGGCCACTTCTGCCACAAAAATCGAATAGTCCGCATAAGGATACGGCTGAGACTCACGTGTATAATAGCTGTGCACAGAGTGTCCGATCTCATGTGTCAGTGTAAACAAATTGTTTACGTTATCCTGCCAGTTCATAAGAATATATGGCATCGTGCCATAAGCTCCGGATGAATAAGCACCGCTTCTCTTGCCAGCGTTCTCATGAACATCGATCCATCTCTTCTCGTAGCCTTCCTTCACGATGTTTACGTACTCTTCCCCCATCGGAGCTAGAGATTCGACCACTAGCTTTTTAGCTTCTGTAAAAGGTATTTCCATTTTCACATCTTTTACGAGCGGTGTGTAAAGGTCATACATGTGCAGCTCATCGACTCCAAGAGCTTTTTTGCGCAGACGGACATAGCGATGAAGAAGATTAAGGTTGCTGTTAACCGTCTGAACCAGGTTTTCATAAACACTCTCAGGAATGTTGTTGTTGTTCAGCGCTGCCTCGCGTGCTGACCCGAACTTGCGAACTCGGGCAAAGAAGTTGTCTTTTTTCACCTGGCCGTAAAGCGTGCTCGCAAATGTGTTTTTAAAGTTTCCGTACGTGCCGAACATCGCTTCAAAAGCTTCTTTACGGACATTCTGGTCGGAGCTCTCAAGAAAGCGGATGTATCTGCCGTGTGTCAGTTCCACTTCTTCTCCGTTCTCATCCTTCACTGTCGGGAACTTAAGGTCTGCATTATTCAGCATGCCGAACGTGCTGCTTGAGCTTCCTGTCACTTCTCTCACATCAGCAAGGAGCGCTTCTTCTTCTTTTGAAAGGACATGAGGACGCTGTCTATTAATCTCGTCAAGCGCATGTTTATATAGCTTTAAAGGTTCATAGTCCGCTGCGAACTTATTCACTTTTTCTTCAGGTAGAGATAAGATTTCCGGGACCGCAAACGACATCGTGCTGCTCACCTGAGTGGCTAGTGTTGATGCACGATCATTTAGGCTTTGATAAAAAGAATTGGCCGTGTCTTGGTCATAACGCATATGGGCATATGTATAAAGCTTCCCAAGCTTTTTTGTCACTTCATCTTGGCTTTGGAAAAAGTTATAAAGCGCTTCTGCTGAGTCACCAAGCGTTCCTTGATAATCTTTGATCGCTGGAAGAAGCTCTTTAATTGAAGTAAACTCCTTCTCCCACTCTTCATCACTTGCATAAATCGCTTCTAAATCCCACGTGTCTTCTACTGCGATTTCGTTTCGTTTTGGCAAGGATTTTGTTTTAGTCTGAGCCATCAAAAACACCTCCTGAATAATTGGTAAAACGGTAATTTCTAAACATAAAGATATCTACATTTTACCAGAAAAGACTCATTCAAGGCTAAAATTTGAACCTTCTTCACTTAATCTTTCATCTTCTTCTAATGCTTTTAAAGTTGAACGGTGAAATTGAAAAGGCTGCAGCCGTGAATAATAGCCATCGGTTTCCCTCAACCAGCCCATTCGCTGCAGATCGTTCACGTAGTTGAAAAGAGCTGACTTATAGCTCCCATGCAAAAAAGGAAAGACTCGGATGCTAAAAACCCTGTTGTCAACAAGGCGAATAAAGGCGGAGGCTAATTCATCCCGAGTGAAGGGCGCGCAGGATTGGATATAGAAGCATACCCATGACTGCCAAAGAAAAGACGGTGTATGGATGTGAAAATATTCATTTGAGGGAACTCCGCAAATAGTTGGGAAGTTTACGAGAGAATGACTGTGCATGCTGAAGATTTTTTTAACATATCTGTAAGCTGAGGAGTGATACTGAAAAGAATGCAGCCGCCATTTTTTCTTTTCACTTAGCCATAAAGCAGTGAATTCTTTGTTATTATCTTCTTGGATGCTTACATCGTTCAAAGCGGCTATATCCATTTTTTTTAACGGGATTATTTTTTCCTGTGCAAATATTTTTGTAGCTGAAAGCGGTCTTATATTTGAAAGAGTACGAAATACCATAGACAACGGACAGAAAAAAATCAACCGTTCTCTTCCCCCCATCATGGCCAAGTCGTAAGATGAAACTTTGAAAACATTCTCTTTTAGTCTGCGTACTCTTTTATCTGCAAGAATCCAATAAACAGGCAGTCTTTCTGACATATAGCCATTTGACCGCTTAACAACTAGTTCTTCTGAAATGGTGGCACACTGAAATTCAATAGCAGCTTTACCTATGATCAGAACATCCGCACGCTGTTTTGCCTGCGGCAGATAGGCTTCAAGCTCTGCCTCATTTCCTAAATCCTTTAGCCATCGGAATAGCTGCTTTTTTCCGAGCAGATGATAATAAGATTCTTTTTCTGAATCGTCCTTGCAGTCTTCATTGTCTTTATGAGCAAAGTGCCACATTTTTTTGCTGCCTAGCTTTGGAATCACGATACAGCTGCAGATTGGACACGTAAAACTTTCTTTGTTCATCTCTGTAATCTGTTCTCTCTTCCAGCCGTCAAGCATGCTGATTTTTCTATCTTTATGAATAGCTGTCAGCATATACCATCCCTCATCTCTTTTTTCCACTATGATGATGGAACTTCAAGAAAAAAAACAGCCGCAGAAAGGCTGTTTTCATGACTAAAGTAATGGTGAAAGCAGTCGTGCAAGGGACTCAAATACCCGATTCCGAAGCTTTCGGTTATTAAAATCAAGCAAAGTCATCTTTTTTGAAAAAGTTAGATCTTTTTCAAAATAGAGGCTCAGACTGCTGATACTTTTAGTGTTATATAAAAAGGCATTAACCTCAAAGTTTAAATGAAAGCTTCTCATGTCCATATTACATGTCCCAACCGATGCAATCTCACCATCAACAATAACAAATTTGCTATGCATGAAGCCTTTCTCATACTCGTAGATTTCAGCCCCCGCTTTTAGTAAATCTCCAAAATAGGATCTAGAGGCGTAAAATACCGTTTTTTTATCGGGTTTATCTGGTACAAGAATCTTTACATCTATACCGCTGAGAGCAGCTACTTTCAATGCCATGTAAATCTCTTCATCAGGAACAAAATACGGAGAAGCGATCCAGACCGATTTCTTTGCAGAAACAATCATGGAAAAGTACAAGTTTTTCATGACTTCCCACTCATTATCCGGGCCTCCCGCAATAAGCTGAACCCCGCCTTGATTCTTGCCGCCTGGATTTCCCCATTTATGAATAAAGTATTCTGGGACTAATTTCTCGCCGGTCGCATGGCGCCAGTCCTGGAGAAAGATGAGCTGGAGGCTGTTAACGGCTTCACCCGTAATTTTTAAATGGGTGTCTCTCCAGAAACCGTAATATGGACTTAGTCCCATATATTCGTCGCCGATGTTCAGCCCACCCACTAAACCGTATTGTCCATCTGCAACTACTATTTTCCGATGGTTGCGGAAGTTGATCTTTTGATTAAAATACGGCAGTTTGACGGGGAAAAACGGTTCCATATTCACTCCAGCCGACCTTAATTCTGATATAAATGAAGGAGAAAGCGCAAGGCAGCCAACCGCATCATATAAGAAGCGGATTTCCACACCCTCCCTTGCTTTTTTGATCAGCTTATCTTTCAATGTAGTGCCCGTTTTATCATGTCTGATAATGTAATATTCTAAGTGAAGATGCCTCTCCGCCTTATCAATTAAATCAAACAATGCGGCGAATTTTTCATCACCGTTAGCTAGCACCTCTGTCTCGCTCGCAAAAGAAACCGGCGTCTTGCCGAGCTTGCTAGCTAGATTCAGAAACTGCTTCTGACGGTCCTCCATCCAGCCGAATTCGCACTTCTCCTGCTGCAGGCTGTTTTCTACCCGCACATAAATGTCTTCATCTTCCAGGCTTTTTTTATAGAACATTTTCTTTTTCCTATAGCTTTGTCCAACAAACATATAGACAACAAATCCTAAAAACGGAAACAGCGCTAACACAATGAGCCAAGCGAGAGTACTTGACGGATGACGATTCTCTAAAGAAATAACAACGGCAATAAAGAGAGCTGTTACAGAAAACAAAATAGAAAATCCTGTAAAAAAACTGTGATCTCTCATGATGTATGAAACAACGATTAATACTGTCAACAAGATTAAAAAGACTGCAATTTTTGCTGTTTTTTTCATTTAGCGTCTCCTGTCAGGCTTTTTATTCAGAAAAAAGACCGATTTCTAAAAATCGAAATCGGCTTTATGGTTAAAGCGGAAAATTTTTCTTAATGTCCTGCAAAGCTTGATCTTTCATGATTGTTTTTCCGTATTCTTGTATCCGGTGTATGGACAGCCCGGAATCCTGACCGTATTCAAGAAGCTGTGCAAGCAAGTCATCCTGCTCTTTGTCAGGCACATCCGGATTGAAAGAAACATAAAGAAAATACTTGTTTTCAAAGTGGTACAGCGAACTTGTAAACGATTCATTTTGAATGGAATGACTCAGCATTACCACGTCATCAAAGTCCTTAAAATGCAGCAGGAATGACAGAAAATCTTCATCCAGTTCTTCAAGTTCCTCGAGATCATCCTCATCATCGTCATCGTCTTGCTGAAATTGCTGATCAATCAGCTTTTCTATGTTTTCATCCACTGGAACATCCAGCTTTTCATCTCCGATCGGAAGCTCGATCTTCGTCCCGTCTTTTGACATCTGAGCTCTTGTGACAATGATTTCCAGACCTTTATCCAGTGCCTGCACTTGAATCCACAATGGCCCTTCTAAAGGAAACTGCTCCATTTGATGAGCTTCGTCCATCATCTCCCAAAACAGTTCTTCGCCACGTTCCCGGTTTGACCAAATTTCTTCCCGGTCAAAGCCTCTATGTTCAATATCACGGTAAGTAATAAAGAATTTTATTGTAAATTCGTTGACTCTTTCGATTTCCATATTGCTTCTCTCCCTTCTCCTTTTTAATTTTGTGAAGGGACAAATTCCCCAATTTTTAATTGTTATTTATTCTATTCCCAACAGAGTGAACAATGAATCCATTCTAAACTCTTGTACTTTATTCTATGACAGAACAGCAAAGATGGAAATAAAAAAGGCTTGTAGCAACGCCCTTTTTTCCGGCCGTTTCATGATAGAAACCTCATGCCGGACAAGTTGACTTTTTGTCAGAAAGTCTATAAGGTTAAAATATTGTACCATATATTACCCTTGTTTTCATCTTTCACGAGGAGGTTCACGATGGAACCGGATTTTCTGCTGTCACTTCTGCAAATCATCGCAATCGATATTCTTCTTGGCGGGGATAACGCCATCGTTATTGCACTGGCAAGCCGAAACCTTCCGGAACATCAGCGAAACAAAGCTATATTCCTCGGTACTGGGCTTGCCATTATCTTAAGAATTGTTTTAACCATCTTAGCCGTTTACCTTCTTAAGATTCCTTATCTGTATTTTGTAGGCGGATTAATGCTCGTGTATATCTCATATCAGCTTTTGGTTGATCAAGAAGAAGAAAACAGCATCAAGCCAGGCAAGAGTCTAGCTGACGCTATCAAAACCATTGTTTTTGCAGATATCGCTATGGGACTTGATAATGTATTAGCTGTCGCAGGGGCTGCTCACGGTAACATTACACTCGTCATTGCAGGTTTGGTTATTTCTGTACCGATTATTATTTGGGGAAGCAAGATTATCTTGCACTTTCTTGAAAGATATCCCTTGCTCGTGTACATAGGTGCTGGCGTTCTTGCCTTTACAGCAGCTGGCATGATTACATCAGAGGAAGCTTTTGCATCGTTATTCAAAGATAATCCTGCTCTGACATACATTGTTACAGCGTTTATTATTATAGGTGTGATGCTCTTAGGATGGATCAGAAACAAAGTATTTGTTAAGAAAAGATAATAACTTAGGCTGTCGCACTATCTTATGCGTCAGCCTTAGTTATGCATTTAACTGCATAGATTCTTGATTTTATAAAAAGTTAAAAATACAAAAAAGGACTTCTGCCGGTTAAAGCAGAAGTCCTTACGTTTATTCATTTACTAGCCGCTGAGCTTCCAACAAATGGAATGTCCTTACCTTGCGCGGAAGGAACCGTCTGATTTCATCTTCGTTATAGCCTACTTGCAGACGCTTTTCATCTAGGATAATCGGGCGTCTGAGCAGCCCCGGGTTATCTGCGATAAGCTGATAAAGATCCTGCAAAGGCATTGACTCCAGCTGGATATCCAGCTCCTGAAACGTTTTAGAACGTGTAGAGATAATTTCATCCGTTCCGTCTTCAGTCATACGGAGAATTTGCTTTACTTCTTCTATTGATAAAGGCTCTGAAAAGATGTTTCTTTCTGAATAAGGAATATCATTCTCTTTCAACCATGCTTTTGCTTTTCGGCATGATGTACAGCTCGGCGAAGTAAATAGTGTGACCATATTGGATCTCTCCTTCCCCTCTTATATGATTATGTCACTTTAAAAAAGTTATTTAATCATATTTGATATTATACTACATAATTTTAGTTAAAGAAAGCACTCATTGTAATTTTACAAAACTTATACAAAACCGTGCTTCTATGTATCCATCATTATATATAGACGTATTACCCAAAGAAAAGTTTCATAAAACATAAAAAAAACAATAAAAAACAAAAATGCTCAAGAATCATGTTGAAACGACTCTTGAGCTTACTAACTATTTGTAGGAAAACCCTTATGCGCTAGTCTTATTAATCGATGAAGCAGGCCCTTTTCGAGACAATCCCGGGGTCAATTTTTTCAAGTTCTTCTTCAGCATTTCCTTCAGGAGCTCGCGCTTGCTTTTTTTCTTTCGGCCATTATGTTTCATTTGCATCATCCTCCTTTATTAATAAGGAAAATTAGTCTGCAATATGAGAGCTGTCTTTTACTGCATCTTTTATAGTAAGAACTTCAGAGGCAGACTGATATTTTTCTCCATACAGCTCCACATCTTTATATGTGTGTATCTCATTATACGTCTTTTTCATGTTTTCATAAATAGATTCTTCAGATTCTTTGCTCGGAGACCAATACAATATCTCCATCTCATTTACTTTCCCTGTTGCAAGCGATTTTCTTCTATAGCCGATCGCTGCTGCGTGTTTAAAGCCTTCTCTTTTATAAAAACGCTGCCTTTTTTCCGTATCAGTATCTTCATAATCTACGGGTTCTACTTCCAGAATGATCGTTTTCCCCTTGCTTTTCAGTTTTTCTAAAAGTTCGTGTCCGATTCCTTTTCCTCTAGCGTTTTTGGAGACAAATAAATAATCAATGAAAATGAAGTCATCGAGCTCCACGTACATTAGGACATGATACTTTCCTTCATCTTTATGATAAATTTCGCCTTTATCTTTTAATAGAAGTTCAATATGTTCTTTTGATTTCATTTCTTCTATCGGGAAATATTGATTCAGTTTGTCATACCAGTTCATTGCTCCACTCTCCTCTGATTTATTTGGGCTTTCCTTACAGATTGTTGCTTTGAATGTGTAGTAAATGGGCTTGCTAATGTGAACTGTCCTGCATTATTTGCGAGTTCCACAAGGCTGTCATTTCTTTTGTTTACAAAAGGTAGCTTTTGTTCTCTTCTGCTTCCTCTTGTGGTATACAAACGTTGTCTTCGTCGTCATGAATTGCAGCGTTTGTACTTTCATGAACATCCCTGATTAAGTTGATTGGAGTGTAAGGCGCCGACTCCAGCGGGACGAGTGGGACAGGAGAGACCCTTAAGGTAGCGTAGCGGCAAAGGGGCTCACCTGTCTAGCTGAAACGGAAATCAACAGCTTCATCGCTTTCTTTCACAGCAACGACGTTTTCGACGGTTATTTTATTTAATTTCCCCTCTTTCTAACTTTCTTATCATTGTTTACAATAGAATTAGTAAATTTTTCTTTTTAACCAATAAGGAGGCTTCGATGAAAGAATACCTCATTGACCTGACACTGCTGGCACTTTGCTTAATCAGTTTGACCGCTTTAATGGGTACCATTTCCCGATTTATTGCTCAAACTTTTTTTGGAGGAAAAAAGAAGAGCTTTTTCCTTTCGCAGTCACAAGGTTTTCAGGAAAATTGGAAAAAAGTTCAACGCCGGAAATAGAATATTCAACGATTATGTGAAAACAGCCTCTTTATGGCTGTTTTTTTACTGCCGCGGCTAAAAAACAGCTATAATGAAATTGGATTCTACATAAAGAGGTGTAACCATGCATACTAACCTTCGCAGTTTTATCAGCATGCTGCAAAAAGAAAAAGAAATCATTACTATTACAAAAGAAGTTGATCCATACCTTGAAATCCCTGAACTTCACAGAAGGGTTATCGATGAGCAAGGACCTGCATTGCTGTTCACCAATGTTAAAGGCAAGGACATCCCAGTCGTCACAAACCTTTTTGGAACAATCCGAAGAGTAGATATGGCATTCGGTCCGAAGCCAGAAAAAATCGTTAAAGATCTTGTTTCTTCTATTGATGAACTGATGCCTCCTACCTTTTCTGCACTTTGGAAAAGAAAAGGACTGATTAAAGACGTAACATCCCTTGGTACGAAGATGGTATCTGAGAAGTCTGCACCGATCACGGATGTGAGCACACAGAACTTCAATATGAAAGACCTTCCAGCGCTTACAGGCTGGCATTTGGATTCAAATCCGTTTGTTACTCTTCCTCTTGTTTATACCGAGCATCCGGACAAGCATGAGCACAACCTCGGGATGTACAGGATTGAAATAAAAGAACCGAAGAAAACAGGCATTCACTGGCAGATTCATAAAGGCGGCGGGTTTCACTATCATGCTGCTGAAAAGAAAAATGAGGCTCTTCCTGTAACACTGTTTTTAGGCGGACCTCCTTCACTAATGATCAGTGCTATAGCTCCTCTTCCTGAAGCTGTACCTGAATTGATGTTTTCATCGCTTCTTATGGGAGAAAAACTAAAGCTAACAAAAGTGGACGGACACCCTCATCCCTTAATCGCAGAAGCTGAATTTGCGTTTGGCGGGCACGTACCTCCCCGAATCCGGGAACCAGAAGGACCGTTCGGCGACCATTACGGCTACTATTCTTGGGCACATGACTTTCCCGTATTTAATGTTGAAAAAATGTGGAAAAGGAAAGACGCGATCTACCCAGCAACAGTTGTCGGAAAGCCGCGCCAGGAAGATTATTTTATCGGGGAATACCTTCAGCGCTTGATGAGCCCGCTTTTCCCGGTTGTTATGAACGGAGTGCGTGACTTATGGACATATGCTGAAACCGGCTTCCATGCACTTGCTGGAGCTGTCGTAAGAGAATCTTACTACAAAGAAGGACTTGCTCATGCATTCAGAATCATGGGTGAAGGACAGCTTACACTTACAAAGTTTTTGATGGTCACGAACAAACCTGTCAATCTGCAAAATTTCAGCGAACTGCTTGAAGGTGTTCTTGAACGGTTTCTTCCTGAGCGTGATCTTCTTATCATCCATGATACATCGATGGATACTCTCGATTATACAGGCAGAAAGTTGAATACGGGTTCAAAAGCGATCATGACCGGTCTTGGAGAACCAGTCAGAGAGCTTCAGAGAACGTATAATGGAGGCCCAGTTGGCGGTGCAGGAAACATTGAAGTATTCTGCGGAGGATGCTTATGCGTTTCTGGTCCATCATTTGATGAAGCACCTGATTATGCAGAAGCTCTCTTGCAAACATCCGGAGAGGCATTTAAAGGCTGGCCGCTCGTGGTGCTCGTCGACGATGCTTCGATTGCACGTAAACAGTCCTCCTTTTTATGGACCGTTTTCACAAGGTTTGATCCGGCGTATGATGTGTATGCAAAGGGAACGATCGACCGCAATCGTGTGAAATATGAAGGCACCATTATTATTGATGCACGCATGAAGCCGTTCTATCCGCCAGTCGTTGAGACACGAGATGATATTAAGTCACTTGTTGACAGCCGATGGACTGAATATTTTAAAAGCTGAGAGTATGCCTCTCAGCTTTTTTATATTTGTAATTGTTTATGAAAAATGGTATATTATTTAGAAATACTTTTTTAAAGAAAGGAGAATTGCACATGAGAAAAGTGACTCTAACTGAAATTTTCACTCATCCATATGCCCAAAAATACATGAAGCGAGCGGGAATCGTACATGCTGTCTCAACTGCATATCACGCTTTCCATATTGCTAAGGAAAATGGCGCTGATCCTGATTCTGCTGCCAAAGCTGCACTGCTGCATGATATTGGCCATTACACATGGTACAATAACGGTACATGGGATTATGACCTTTACAAAGAAAATGACATTCATGCGATCAAAGGAGCCGAGCGGGCTCACAAGCTTCTTGTCCGACTTGGTGAAGATCCAAAAAAGGCAAAAGAAATCGCACTTGCCATCCTGCTTCATACTGATTCCTATCTTCCTGAAAGCTCTTTAGCGCGCACACCGCTGCAGGAAGCCGTAGCGAGGGCTGATGAAATGGATGAAGAACCCGGTGGAATGCACCATTACAGACAGATGGATGATGAAAGAACGATAAAAATGCTTCAAAAACTAGATAGGATGGTTGAAAATGAACAAAACCGCCAAACATTAAAGCACTCTGTTTCCTAAAGGAAAACAGAGTGCTTATTTGTATCATATATTAATAATAGATAAAACCAATCGCATTGTTTCCAGAATACGTACCGATCGTACTCCCAAATCTTGTGAAAGAGATATTCTTAAACGTATCAAGATTTAAAGATGTGTTGAATTCTTGTAATACTTCTTCTTTTGAGTTTAAGCTATGGATGATAAACAGCTTTTTCTCAGGGTTATTCTGGCGCCATTCCTGAATCATTTCATTCAGCTTAGTAATTCCCTTTTTCCTGCCGCGGAATTTCCCGATCGTTTCTACCACGCCGTCATGAATCGAGATAAGCGGTTTAATATTGAGCATGCCTGCTATCGCTCCTTGAACAGCAGATATTCTTCCGCCTTTTTTCAAGTTTTCCAGCGTTTCCAGCAGAACGTACGCAGTAATATCCTTTTTCTCTCCGTTCAATACAGAACAAATTTCCTCAGGATTTTTCCCTTCAGCAGCAAGCTGGACTGCTCTTTCGTATAAAACATGAACACCGCCTGAAGCGATTCCCGTATCAACGATGAAAATTTTATTTTGATCAGCTTCATCCAGCATGCTTTTTGCGAGTGTAGCGCTTTGCAATGTCCCGCTCAAATTTTTTGATAGACCGAGATAGATAACTACCTGGCCTTTATCGATCTCGGTCTTAAACGTTTCTAAGAAGGCATGTGGAGAAGGCTGACTTGTCTTTGGCAATTCAGGCTCTCTTCCCATTCTCTCGTAAAATTCATTTTCAGTAATATTTACGCCGTCTAAGTATTGATCTTCTCCAAACTGCACGTTTAAAGGAACGATGACGAGCGGGTAGCCAGTAATAGGCTCTATTCTGTAATCACTTGCACTATCCAGTACGAATGATAATTTCATGTTTCGACAACTCCATTTCTCACTGTATAAACACATGAAGATCCGCATAAAAATAGGCGCATCACATGATGAATCCGCTTTAATACATTTATTTTAACATAAAAAGACCTCCTGTTATACAGGAGATCTCATTTTTGAAAACCGATTAGTTTTGTTTCATTGCTTCTTCGTCATAAAGATGACAAGCTACCCAATGGCCTTCTCGTGCTTCGAGCCATTTTGGCTCAACAGCTGCACAAACGTCCATTGCATGAGGGCAGCGTGTTCGGAAGCGGCATCCGCTTGGAGGATTGATCGGTGAAGGAACATCTCCTTCAAGGATAATTCTTTCACGGCTGCGTTCCACTTCTGGATCTGGTACAGGAATGGCAGAAAGCAAAGCCTGCGTGTAAGGGTGAAGAGGCTCTTCATAGAGCATGTCGCTTCCTGTAAGTTCTACCATGCTTCCAAGGTACATTACTCCAACACGGTCAGATATATGCTTAACCATTGAAAGGTCATGAGCGATAAAGAGATATGTTAAGCCTCTTTCTTTTTGCAGCTTCATCATCAAGTTGACGACCTGCGCCTGGATGGAAACGTCCAATGCAGAAATCGGCTCATCGGCAATGATAAAGTCCGGGTCAACTGCAAGAGCGCGGGCGATCCCGATACGCTGGCGCTGTCCTCCTGAGAATTCATGCGGATAACGGTTTGCGTGATCTTTGTTTAAGCCTACTGTTTCAAGCAGTTCATATACACGTGCATCACGCTCTTTGTCGTTTTTTGCAAGTCCGTGAATGTCTATTCCCTCGGCAATAATGTCTTTTACTGTCATACGAGGGTTAAGAGATGCGTAAGGGTCTTGGAAAATCATTTGCATCTTACGATTGAACTTTTTAAGATCTTTACGCGATTTTTTACCATGAACGTTTTCACCTTCATAGTTAACTTCGCCTTCTGTTGCACCATAAAGACGGATGATCGTACGTCCTGTAGTAGACTTACCGCACCCAGATTCTCCTACAAGTCCGAGAGTCTCGCCTTTGTAAATCTCGAATGAAACGTTGTCAACAGCTTTTAGCACTTGTTTCTTTCCAACTTCAAAGTACTTTTTAAGCCCTTTAACTTCTAATAAAACTTCTCTATCTTTTACTGACATTAACGAGCACCTCCTACTAAAGCCTCTTCAGGCGGCTCTACTTTAGGAGCTCGCTCATCTAGAAGCCAGCAAGCCGCTTTGTGGCTTGTGGATACATCATAAGCTTCTGGCATATGTTCTACACACACTTCCATAGCATACGGACAACGCGCCGCAAAAGGGCATCCTTTTGGCGGATTCAGCAAGTCCGGTGGCGTACCTGGAATGGCAAGAAGCTCTTTAGACTCAGCATGCAGCTTAGGCATGGAAGCAAGCAGTCCCCAAGTATAAGGGTGCTTTGGCTTGTAGAATATTTCATCAACTGTACCAGTCTCGACGATTGTTCCGCCATACATAACCGCTACACGCTGTGCAAGGTTTGCAACAACACCAAGATCGTGTGTGATCAGGATAATCGCTGTACCTGTCTTTTCCTGAAGATCACGCATCAGATCAAGGATCTGTGCCTGAATGGTAACGTCAAGAGCTGTTGTCGGCTCATCGGCAATCAATAATTTCGGATTACATGCAAGTGCGATCGCGATAACAACACGCTGTCTCATACCACCGGAGAACTGGTGCGGATATTCTTGCACACGTACTTCCGGATTAGGAATGCCTACAAGCTTAAGCAGGTTGATTGCACGTTCCTTTGCTTCACCTTTTGACATGTTCTGGTGCTTTCTAAGCCCTTCCATGATTTGCTTTCCAACAGTCATGGTCGGGTTAAGAGAAGTCATCGGGTCCTGGAAGATCATTGAGATTTCAGCACCGCGGATTTTTTCCATCTCTCTATTCGATGCTTTTACAAGATCTTTGCCTTCAAACAGGATCTGACCTTCTTTAATTTTACTGGTCTTAGCAGGCAGCAGGCGCATAACAGCCTTGGATGTTACCGATTTACCAGACCCGGACTCACCTACGATCGCAAGTGATTCCCCTTTATCGAGCTGAAGGTTTACACCGCGAACCGCTTTAACTTCGCCTCCATATGTGTTGAAGGAGACATGCACATTTTTTAATTCTAATAGCTTTTCCATTCATACTCCCCCTATTTACGCATTTTCGGATCTAAAGCGTCTCTCAGTCCATCACCCAGCATGTTAAAGCTAATCATCAGCAAGCTGATAATGATTGAAGGTATAAGCATAAGGTGAGGGAAAATCTGAAGCGATCTAAACCCTTCGTTTACTAGCGACCCTAGGGAAGCTGTCGGAGGACGAAGACCTAATCCGATAAAGCTCAAGAATGCTTCAAAGAAAATCGCTGTCGGAATTGTAAATGTTGTTGTGATAATGATCGGTCCTAATACGTTCGGAATAAGGTGCTTGGATACAAGTCTCTTATCTCCTGCACCTAAAGTTCTTGATGCTAATACGAATTCTTGGCCTTTCAGTTTCAAAATCTGTGCGCGGACGATACGCGCCATACCGGTCCATCCAGAGATGGCCATCGCGATAATGATGGATGTTATACCTGGCTTCAGAATCAAAATAAGCAAGATAATAATAACCAAGTTTGGTATACCGATCAAGATTTCAATAAAACGCTGCATATAGTTGTCGGTCTTGCCGCCGTAGAATGCTGAGATACCACCGTATGTGATACCGATCAGCAAATCTAGTATTGCAGCAACAAACGCGATCAAAAGTGATACTTGTGTTCCTTCCCAGATGCGCGTCCATTGGTCGCGGCCAAGTGCATCTGTTCCAAACCAGAAGTAATCTTTCTGCTGCTTCAGCTTATATTGGTCCATGCCGCGGATATCAACACCATCAAGTCCTAGGAAAGAAATGTTTTCAAGACCTTGAACTTTCGGCGGTAAGTTTACTCTCATAAGATCCTGATCATTAAAGCCATATTTGCTCATTTGCGGTCCTATGAAAGCCATAAGTGCGATAAACACAATAATGATCAAACCTGTTACTGCTGCTTTATTTTTACGAAGACGAATCCATGCATCTTTCCAGAAGCTGATACTCGGACGGGCGATGACCTCTTTATTCTCTTTTCGGACTTGGGCAGGCTGAAACAACTCTGTGCTGATCTCGTGTTTTGGTAAGCTCATTATTCCTTCCCTCCTGAAATTCGAATACGCGGATCAATGATTCCGTATAGAATATCTACTAATAAAATGACGCCAATGAAAAGTGTGCTGTAAAACAGTGTAGTCCCCATGATTACCGGGTAATCATTAGTTGCGATAGAAGATACGAACTGCTGGCCAAGACCAGGAACACTGAATATTCTTTCAATAACAAGAGTGCCTGTGATCAAGTTTACTGCCAATGGCCCCAAGATTGTGATAACGGGAATCATGGCGTTGCGGATTGCATGCGTTACGATGACTCTCGCGTTGCTCAATCCTTTTGAACGCGCGGTAATAATGTAGTCTTGCCCAAGTACTTCTAAAATTTCGGTACGCATAAAACGGGATGTTGTGGCGATTACTACTAACGATAAAGCGATAGATGGCAGAATAGTATGCTCCCATGTTGTCCAGAATGCTACAGGAAGCCATTGCAATTTAACTCCTACATAATATTGAAGCAAACTTGCAAAAACGAATGAAGGTATGGAAAGCCCGAGTACGGATGCAACCGTGGCAGAATAGTCCACCCACGAATTATGCCGGATGGCGGCAATCGTACCAAGAATTAGTCCAAGTACCGTACCGAGTATTAAAGATTGCATTCCTAAAAACGCGGATGCGCCAATTCGTTCACCGATTAGTGTAGAAACAGGGCGACCGTCAAACTGGAATGAGATGCCAAGGTCTCCTTGAGCTAATGCTGTCATGTATTTCACATATTGAACAGGTACAGGTTCGTTCAAACCATACTTATCCAATAAAATTTCCTTTTGCGTATCACTTAAACGGTCTTCATTGTTGAATGGCGAACCAGGCAGCAACTTCATCAAGAAAAACGTTACTGAAGCAATAATAAACAGCGTAAGGAGCATGTAGCCGATTCTTTTAAGTACATATTTCCCCATATTATGACCCTCCTCTATTCTTGCTCTATAGGAACTGGAATCTGAATTATCCAATAATTTTCAAGGTTATAGGCAAAAAAAGAGTATATGTCAGGACGACATATACTCTCCTGAATAACTCTAGTTTTACTGTTTACCTTCGATGTAAGCCCACTTGTAGCTGTAGTCAGCACCAAATCCGTGCTTGAAAACATCTTTAACATAAGGTTTTACGAGTAGAGCACGTCCTCTTTGGTATAGAGGTGCGATTGCAGCATCTTCTTCAAGAAGGATGCGTTCTGCTTCTTGAAGGTTTTCCCAACGCTTTTTAAGGTCAGAAAGATCAGTTTTAGCAGATTTGATTAGATCATCATATTTCTTGTTAGAGTATTCCATACGGTTGTGACCGCCGTCAGTTACAAACATATCAAGGAAAGTCATAGAATCCTGATAGTCAGGTCCCCATCCAGCAAGTTCGAAATCGTATTGACCTTTGTTTTCAAGATCTAGACGGTTTTTGAACGGCTGCGGGTTAAGTGTAACTTTAAGGCCTGGAAGGCTCTTTTCAAGCTGTGCTGCGATGTAAGTAGCAAGTTTAATTGATGATTCAGTGTCACCAACTAGGAATTCAACTTCTACTTTGTCTTTCTTAAGTTCTTTAAGTCCAGCTTCCCAGTCAGATTTAGCTTTCGCTGCATCAAACGCGTGGAAACCATCTTTGTACTTCGCACGGAAATCTTCGCCATCAATGTTAGTGAAGTTAGCTGGTACTAAGTAGTTAGCAGCTACAGATCCGTTGTTAAGGATAACTTTAACCATAGACTCTTTGTCGATTGCTTGTGAGAAAGCTTTACGTACGTTTACGTTCTTGAACACAGGGTTCTTCTGGTTCATCTTTAGGTACCACATTGTAGCTTCTGTTTCTGTTTTGAAATCTGCGTTGTCTTTGTACTGATCAACATACTCAGAAGAAAGACCAACTAGATCGTTTTGGTTTGTGTTGTAAAGGTTAAGGTCTGTACCAACATCTTTAACTACGTTAACGTTGATTTCATCAAGCTTAACGCTGTCTTTATCCCAATACTGGTCGTTCTTAACCATTTTCCAGCTTTCTTCGTGTTTCCACTCAGAAAGTACGAAAGGACCGTTGTATACTAAAGTGTTAGCTTCAAGAGCGTACTTGTCGCCTTGAGACTCAACGAATTTTTGATTTTGCGGGTAGAATGTAGCAAATGAAGTCAAACCTACGAAATAAGGAACTGCGTTCTCAAGAGTGATTTCAAGAGTGTGGTCGTCTTTTGCAACTACACCAAGCTCCTCAACTTTTCCGTACATTGGATCTTCAGGGTTGATGATTTTGTTTACGTTCTTGATATCACCCATGATGTACTGGTATGAACCAGCGGAGTCTTTATTAAGTGTTCTGTGGTAAGAATAAACAAAGTCTTTAGCGGTAACAGGGTCACCGTTGCTCCACTTTGCATCTTTACGAATTTTGAAAGTGTAAACTTTTCCGTCTTCGCTTACTTCATGGCTTTCTGCAACACCTGGAACTGGCTTATCAGTCTTATCAAGACGATAAAGTCCTTCCATAACGTTGTTAAGTACTTGGAATGATGCAGCATCCTCTGCTTTACTTACGTCAAGAGATGGAAGCTCTGCAACTTCAGTCAGGTTTAAAACTTGTGGTTCTGCTGGCTTTTCAGTTTTCGTGCCGTCGTTTCCTTCTGGCTTAGGATCTTTAGCTTCGTCCTTGCCGCCTGAGCATGCTGCTAGGAACAAGCTGAAAATTAAAGTCAGAGCCATTAGGAATGTTAATTTTGACTTTTTCACTCGTTGTACCTCCCCTTTTTATATGCTTCATTTTAGTAGATGAAAGCATCAAGAATTATCAGACATTTTCATCTACAAATTCGATTATACAAGTTTTCTAACAATTGTGCATTTATTTTTTTTTACAGTTTTACAAAAACCGCATTATATTTACGATTGCTTAACAAAAAATAGGTACAAAGACCTAGTAATATTTCAGTTTATTTGCAATATTAAATTCCATTTTCAGTAAAAAATGCGTGCCTGAATATGAACGCATCTTCCTGTTTTTGGTTTTAAACAAGCCTTTTTATTATAAAATTTTTGAAACTTCCCATATAAAAAATCTGATACAATAGGTTTATAGTATGATTGGCGTTTTTCCATATTAATGGTTCAATTAATATCGAACAGTGAATTTATACCTATAGGAGCTGACAAGACTATGTCTAAGGATTTATCCCGTGCAATATGGATTGGCGGATTCTTGATTGTTTTTTCTTTAATTTGTTCTCTATTTCTAAGTGGCCTGGATCTGCTGGCTTTTGTTAACGTTCTTTTTATGACTTCTATGTGTGCTTCAATGATAGGATTGGTACTTTTTGTCGTGAAAGGTGGCGCTTTTGATTTTTTTACATATAGTTGTAAAAAGATCGTCAAACTATTTTCACGAGACCGTGTGCCTTTCGATTCGAATTTTGAATCCGCTTTTGCTCTTTCAGAAAGCGTAGACAGGTCCCTGATGAAATCACTTTTATATTCAGGTCTGGTTCTTGTTTTCCTATCTACAGTCCTTGCGTATTCCCTTTAATTTCGGGTATAATACAAAAAAAATATAGTACAGCGATGATAAAGAAGAGTACATGCGGAAAGTTTTCAGAGAGTCTGTGGCTGGTGTGAACAGACAGCGGAATGCATGGAATGGGCTTTTGAGCTTCTCTGCCGAACCAATTATTGCAGTAGGCCAGAGCGTGTCAGTCCGCACGATAGAACGTGACAGCGCATAGAGTTTTGTGTGTACGAAGAGATTCAGTGGTTTTATACTGAATAATAAGGGTGGCACCGCGGTCCATTCGTCCCTTTTCAAGGGGACGGATGGGCCTTTTTATATTGTTTAACTATTTTAAAGGAGTGAAGGAAATGGCAGTCATTTTTTCTGGCATTCAGCCAAGCGGCACGATTACGATCGGTAATTATCTTGGCGCGTTAAAGCATTTCGTAAATTATCAGGAAGAGGATGAATGTTATTTCTGCGTCGTCAACCAGCATGCGATTACCGTTCATCAAGATCCAGCAGAACTGAAGCAAAACAGCAAGAAGCTCGCGGCTTTATATCTTGCTTGCGGCATAAGCAGTGAAAAATCAACATTGTTTATTCAGTCTGAAGTGCCAGCACATACAAAGTTAGGCTGGATGCTGCAGTGTGTAACCTACATCGGGGAATTGGAACGAATGACGCAGTACAAAGATAAATCAAAAGGCAAAGAAGCTGTATCATCAGGATTGCTTACGTATCCTCCGCTTATGGCAGCTGACATTCTTCTTTATGGCACGGATTTCGTACCGGTCGGCGATGATCAAAAACAGCATATTGAACTTACGCGAGATATCGCTGAGAGGTTTAATAAGAAATACCGTGAAATCTTTACTGTTCCAGAGCCGCATATTGCAAAAGAAGGCGCCCGTATTATGAGCCTTGTAGACCCAACAAAAAAGATGAGTAAATCAGATGAAAACATTAACTCATTTATTTCGATGCTCGATGATGAAAAGACGATCATGAAAAAAATCAAACGTGCTACAACTGATTCTGACGGCATTGTTGCTTACGACAAAGAAAATAAGCCTGGCATCTCTAACCTTCTGACTATCTATTCGCTGTGCTCGGGAGAAAGCATTGAAGAGCTAGTTGTTAAGTACGAAGGAAAAGGGTATGGAGATTTTAAAGAAGGTACAGCTAACGCCATTATTTCGGTTCTGAAGCCTATTCAGGAACGATACGAGGCTTTCATCAATTCACCAGAGCTGGACACCATTCTTGACCATGGTGCTATGAAGGCAGAAAGAAAAGCCAACAAAATGCTGAATAAAGCAGAACGCGCGATGGGCCTTGCACGTAAGAGAATTTAACCAATAAGCAAAAGAAAAAAGCAGCCGGAGCTGCTTTTTTCTTTTGCTTTAATTCACATGTGTTCCATTTTCAAGTTCCCATATTTTTTCGAAATATGGCTGCCCTTTTATGAGCCGCTCACACATAGCATAATGCTGCTTTGACCATCCTGTACGGAGCTCATTATAAAGCGCCTCCCATGCTTCCTCAAACTCCATTCGCTGAATTTTCCCGTATGCGTTTGGTGTCCACTCTGTGCACCAGTACCTCATTTCAGCTGTATTTTTTGTTGAGTGCAGCTGATCAAGTGCCATAAACAAGAGCTGTTTCAGCTGCCTTTCTTTACGGGTAAGACCTCGCATATCGTCTGGATTGGGAGAAAGAATATGATATTCCTTTTCTTTTTCCGCTGGATAGAAGCTGTATGACTGTACTGCCACCTGCTCAGCCATTTCGAACACGAGCTGCTCCTGTCTCGGTATGAGTCTGCTTTTTCTGATCGGTATCCTGTACCCCATCGTATCAATCGTCATGGATTTCTTTTCATCAGTCATGATAAAGCAATGTTCAAGCTGCACTCTTTGATTGTTTTTTCTTACGTATGCCTTTTGATGTACTTCTTCAAGAAGAGAGTCAGGAAGTTCATTCAGGTCGTTTTCAATATAAGAAAATAGTAAAGGATCAATTTTAAGGATCGGCACCTGGTCAAGAAGTTCAATGTAATCATCTTTACGCCATTCATGAAATTCGCAGACGTTATAACCGTTTTCTTCCCCTTCAAACCAGTTAACCCATACATCGCGCAAGTACAGCATGAATACCCCTCACTTCTACTGTTTTGTTAAAAACAGTATAGTCAGAGGCTGTCCAAATTATTCTTTTTATCCTTCATATTTGTTGTGCTCTTGGACGTGTTCGTTCTTTTTTGAAAAAGATGGTGTTATGAGGGCTGATAGAAATAGAATGACTCCGATCAGCATAAGAATAGTTTCACTGCGGCTGCTAGAGAAGTGAAGGAAATCCCACACACTGAGCCCGGCCGGGATATAATTAAGAAAAAAAACATTCAAGATGACGCCGAACAAAGCCAAAGAAAACCCTGCAAACAAAGCAAAAGCTCTTAACATGGCAAGCGGTTAAGGGTCATTGAATTCTTCAACCTAATCCCCTCGTTTGCTTTTTATCAAATGTATTCATCTTCACATCTGAATATGCTGTTTTGATAATCCTTTATAACGAAAAAACACCCTGCCAGATATATGGCAGGTTACTGAAAAAGTTTAAACTCAGAATTTTGGTGGTGTGATTTCATCAAAAATTAAAAAAATCCACTAGAGACTCATGCGAGCACGTAAAGTGGATTTGTTTATAATAACAACAGTCAATTGTCTTCAATTCTTATATGCATCGTTTTGAATCAATAAAAAATAAGGCATCGCATGAATCATCTCATGCGATGCTTTTTTGAGGCATTAGATTTGTAAGAAATTTAGGCGTCCTTGTTCTTTCATCAGGTCCATACCTCATGAATTCATCATTGATAAAGTTGATCGGAGTGTAAGGTGCCGACTCCTCGAAAATGAAGTTCACATTTTCTTCGTGCGATGTCTTGCTGCGTTACCTTCCTTATCCTGCGGGACAAGCAGGAAGGTGAGACCACTCAATGGCGCGTAGCGGCGAGGGGGCTCACCGCCTGCCCCGCGGAAAGCGTGCGCCTGGAACGTAGATCAACAACTTCTCTGATTTCTATTAGCAACATAGTTTATGAAACACCTACAAATTTTTAATCTACTAATTTTTTAAAGACTAAAGATGCATTATGACCGCCAAATCCAAGTGAGTTGCTAAGCACAGCATTAACCTCTGCTCTTCTTGCTTTGTTCGGAACATAATCCAAGTCACAGTCTGGGTCTGGATTTTCATAATTGATCGTCGGAGGCAGGATGCCTTCTTGAATGGCTTTCACAGAAAAAATCGCTTCAATACCGCCTGCTGCACCGAGCAGGTGGCCTGTCATAGATTTTGTTGAGCTGACAGCCAGCTTATAAGCGTGTTCTCCAAACGCTTCCTTGATTGCCATTGTTTCAAATTTGTCATTGTACTCTGTGCTCGTTCCGTGCGCGTTCACATATGTGAAATCTTCTGGCTGAAGTCCGCTGTCCGTAATCGCCTGTTTCATAGCGCGGACACCGCCTTCTCCGCCTGGAGCAGGCTGAGTGATATGATATGCATCACCTGTCGCGCCATAACCGACGATTTCAGCGTAGATTTTTGCGCCCCTCTGCTTGGCAAATTCGTATTCTTCCAGAACGAGTATACCCGCACCTTCACCAATGATAAAGCCGGTTCTTTCTGCATCGAACGGACGGCTTGCCGTATTCGGATCAGGATTAAGAGACAATGCACCTGCCTGGCAGAAGCCAGCAAGGGACATGTCTGTGATCGGCGCTTCAGTACCGCCCGTGATCATAGCGTCTGCATCTCCGCGCTGGATAACCTTAAACGCATCACCGATCGAGTTGGCACCAGAAGCACATGCCGTTACCGAGCAAGAGTTCATTCCTTTTGCACCAAGCATGATAGAAACCTGTCCCGCAGCCATGTCCGGAATCATCATCGGCACGAAAAACGGACTGACACGGCGGTATCCTTTCTGTTCGAAAATGCGGAACTGTTCCTCATGAGTGTCCATTCCCCCGATTCCCGAACCAATCCAAACCCCAACTCTTGGAGCTATTTCTTCAGTAATTTCCAATCCTGCATCCTTAACCGCCATTTGTGACGCAGCTACCGCAAACTGTGTAAAGCGATCCATTCTTCTTGCATCACGTTTATCCATATACTCTTCTGGCTTAAAGTCAGTAGCTTCAGCTGCAACTTTTACCGGAAATTTTTCTTTATCACGGCGTGTAAGTTCACCAACTCCGCTTACACCTTCTATTATTTTTTTCCATGTTTCTTCTGCTGAATTTCCTAAAGGTGTTACAGCGCCAATTCCAGTTACGACTACTCTTCTTTTCATGACTATTAACTCCTTTTATGTTAGGTTCTTATTTTCCCCACCGTATTGCTAATGCTCCCCAAGTCAATCCGCCGCCAAAGCCCACGAGGACAATGATGTCGTCATCCTTAATTTTACCATTTTTCAAGGATTCCGTAATGGCCATCGGGATGGATGCTGATGAAGTGTTGCCAAATTTCTTGATTGTTGCAGCCATTTTTTCAACAGGAAGGCCAAGTCTCTCGCGTGCTGCTTCCATGATGCGGATGTTTGCCTGATGAGGTACAAGAAAATCCACATCATCTTTCGTCAATCCTGCTTTTTCCACAACGTTCATGCACGATTCGCCCATCTGCCTTACAGCAAACTTAAAGACTTCACGGCCGTTCATCACGATATTTTTCTCCTGATAAAGGTGCTTAGCGCCTCTGCCGTCTGAGCCAAGTTCAAAAGACAGGATGCCTCTGCCCTCGGAAACCTGTGAAAGCACCGCAGCACCAGCACCATCTCCGAACAAGACTGCTGTATTACGGTCATCCCAATCCGTGATGCGCGAAAGCTTTTCTGCTCCAATGACGAGGACATTTTTATACGTATTCGTTTCAATAAATTGTTTTCCGATAACCATCGCGTACATAAAACCGGCACAAGCCGCGCTCACATCCATGGCAACCGCTTTTACAGCACCGATATGTTCCTGTATCAAACATCCAACTGATGGAAAAGGATTGTCAGGTGTAACGGTCGCAACAACGATGCAATCAATGTCTTCACCTTTTAACCCAGCGTCTTTTAAGGCTTGATCTGCCGCAATTTTTGCCATATGTGACGTATTCATGCTATCTTCGGCAATTCTCCGCTCCTGAATGCCCGTTCTTGTGCGTATCCACTCATCATTAGTATCTACCATCTTTTCGAGATCCTGATTTGTTAGGACTTTATCAGGAATACAGCTGCCCATTCCAATAATTCCTACATTCATATGATTACCCCTTTATGAAGAGAATGAACTTCTTTTAATATCAATTATTATGACCTGGTACTAATTTTATGATAAAGCATTCATTTTGTCTACCGCCAGGCTCACATTTATATGCACAAATGTGAAAGACAGGACATATGATGCAGTGAAAACATATTGCTGAATTGAAAAAAAGATTAGGAGTGGATAACATGCACTTTCCGCATCAAAAGCCTACAATGTACCCTCCGTTGCCGCAGCAGAGCGTTCAGCAGCCGCCAAATGCCATGTTCCACCGCAATGGCAGCATGCCGCCGATGCATCCGTTTCCTCCTATGCATAATATGAGGCAGGCTCCTTTTCAGCCTCCTATGCCAATGCCAGGGGCGTTCCCGAGGCCGTTTATGCATTCATTCCGGACGAAGGAAGGTACGCTGGATTATAATAAAATCTTTTCGGTTATCGATCAAACCGTGAAAGTTGCACAGCAGATCTCCCCTCTTTTCAGTGTATTTAAGAAAAAATAAAAAGCCCATCCAAGCGGATAGGCTTTTTATTATTTAGTCAATTCTGTTTGCTTCATTCTTCCCAAGCTCATATGCATCATTCATGACACTCATAAGAAGCTGCAGCATCGGCTGAATATCTTCAAGACCCAGTTCAATCCCCTTTTGTTCTAAAAGCGCCTTGCCCTCTGGCAGATGCTTCATTGCAATCTGCATAAATTGCATGTTCTTATCCATTTCCATTTTTATCATCCTATCTTGTTGGTTTGTCTCCAGAAGGGAGCTTTCCTGACTTTTTGTATTGAGTAATATCCGATTGCAGCTGTTTTTTCATCTTCTCTGGAACAAGAGGACTGAATTTGCCCAATGCTACAACACCTTCTTTAAAATCAAAAGAAAGGTTCCCGCTTTTCAGTTTTCCTTCATTAAACTTTTTGGCAGTTAATAAGTACAGCTTGTCAACATGCTGTACTGTACTCGTTAAAACAGCTGTCTTTCCAATATCCGAATGATCAGACACATAACCTATCGAATATAGCCCGTCTTCTTTCGCTTTCTCGATGACTGGAATCGCAAACCCATCTCCCGCCGGATAAATCACGTCCACTTTGTCTCTTTTCAACTTTTCAAATATGTTGAGAGCTTTCTCTTTGTCGCTCCAGCTTTTTACAATGCTCGTATGTACTGAAACTTTTTTTCCTGCAAAAGCCGCGCCATCCTCATACCCTCTTATTTCAGGCTGCCATTCCATTGCTCCAATAACTCCCACTTCATTTGTCTTGCTCATTTTGCCTGCCAGCATGCCCGCAAAAAATCCCATCGCATAAGAATTGAACGTGAGGCTCGTCACGTTTTTTCCTTCAGCAGTTCCATTAAAGCTTACAAAATGAATGTCAGGATATTCTTTGGCAATGTCCCGAAAGTATTCTGAATAGATTTTTCCGTGGCCGAAAATAAGGTTAACGTTGTTCTTCTTAAATTCTTTAACTGCTTCCAAGGCTTGTTCTTTCGACTTAATGTTCTCTTTATAAAGCACATCATTGTTAAACTCTTCTTGTATAGCCAGAAGGCCTTTATACCCTTTTGTTCCCCACCCTTGATCATTAATGGTGTCTTCAATAAGGATTCCGGCGTTTTCTAGCTTTCCATCAGACCAGTAGCTGCTGCATCCCGATAAGATCAGAAGCACAGCACTCATGACAGCTGCCAACCATTTCATTTTCCGCTCTCCTTGCCATTTTCAAATAATGTTTGAAGAATTCCTTAACAGTATATCAAAGATAACTTGACCGATGCCAAGCCTTTTAAGTTGGTCTTGTCCTAAACTCTAAACTGTAAGTCAAAGTCCGAGTTAGCCGAGTGGCGAAAAAGGGATGAAATAAGCTGTTCTTTAATGGAAGTTTGGTTTTAAAAAATAAACCTAAAAAAGACAAAGGAGAAACTAAGTTTCCCCTATGTCCCTTCCCTTTTCAAATGCGACAGAATATGGCTCATCTGCTTTTTCAAACCTTCACGAAGCGGCACCGCTGCCTTAAATCCGAGCTCTTCTGCCGCCTTATCTCCTTTTACGACCATTTTCCTCTTTTCCTTCGGCAGCGATGAAGGCTTTACTTTCAGCATCTGAAGGCCTCTTTGCCATGCATCTTTCTGTCCGCTGTGGATATTGTAAATCTCCCGCTGTTTTTTTGCAGCTGCTGCAAGCCACATTGATTCCACAGCGTCGTCTACGTATAGAGCATCTTCAGTAATATTGTCCTTGCGCAATACAGGCGGCTTTCTCTTCAGCCTCGCTTCTATCGCCTGGTGATACGTACTGTCTTCTGGCTGTCCTGGTCCGTATACTGTCGGAAGCCTCAAGATAACATACGGAATTTTATATTTTTTCGCAAGATCAATAATGAGATTCTCTTCAGTAAGCTTTATCAGGCCAAAAAGATTCTCCGGGTTTCTCGGTGAACTTTCGCTAACCTCCCCTTGCCGTTTCCCGTAAACATCATAAGCAGAGGCATAAATGAGCTTAACCTTTTTTCCTTTGATCGCTTCTAATACCTTCTTTAATATTTTCAAATGCTTTTCAGCCGTCTTTTCGATTTCTTCCCAAGGGTCCGATGGTTTCACTTGGCATGCCAAATGAAATAAAGCATCACAGCCTCTTGCTGCTTTATCAAGACGGCATGCGGCTATATTATCATTAATGTAGGTAAACCCCGCATGACGGGCGATCATGTCAATCCTTTCTGACGATTCCGCACTGTCGATTCCGATCACTTCCACTTCTTCATCAAGCAGCCTGCTGCATAAATGATAGCCAATAAACCCTGCAGCTCCTGTCACTACCGCTTTTTTCATAAACAGCCTCCGATCCTCTTTCTCCTTTTATCATCATATTGATAGAGGACCGTTTTTAGGATACATTTTTATTTCTTACAATTCAGCTTCATGCCGTTTTAGAAATTCTCCAATCCAGGAATAATCTTCACCTTTGTGTTCAGGCAGATGAAGAGTAAGCTCAATAGCTGCATTTTTTTCTAGGCGGCATTTTTCATACACTCTGCTGTGATCATTAAAATGATAGGGGCAGCCTGAGGCAGCATGCCAAATTTTAACCGGAACCAAAGCGTTATGCGAGCACAGCGGCTTCAGTTTTTCCAGCATTGTTTCTACACCCTCTGCGTGAATCGAATAGGAAGCCGAAATCTCCCTTACCATCCGCTTGAAAAACAGCCTATTTTCTTTTTCTTTAATAAAATGGCTTTTCAGCTGAAGGCATGGGTTCAAAAGAACACAACTCCTGATGCTCTCTTCCATCTCTTCCATAAGGGAAAGGGCGACAAGTCCGCCCATCCCTTCACCAATAATGTGAATTTTCGGGTTAAGGATTTCATGTTTCATAATGTAATGATGAAACCTTTTAGCCAATGTCACGGCCTTGGGAGATCCCCAGTGTCTTCCATAATGATTAGAATAAAATACGGTATACCCCTTCCTGATCAGATAGTCCAGAAAGGCTTTCCTATCCTGACTCTGCGTCCAGAGACACGTTCCTTTTTCGACAAAATGGTTAGCGTCTCCTAAAATAATCAGCGCAAAACCGCTTGGACGTTCGGGAAGATGTATCACGTTCCATTGATTATCCATCTGGAAAAAACGTTTGCTTATCGCCAATATTCTCCCCTCGCCAAATAATGTTCTTATGTAATGTATGCACGAAGGGAAAAATAGACAATACGAAAGTCCCCTTTATTGCTTAAATATTAAATATGCGCATATCGAGTTATCTGGCAGGGTAAAAATGAAGAAACGAGGAAGGAATGATGCGGAATGAAAGTGGTTAAGGCTGCTGCTGTATTTATTCTAGTTTATGGTTTGTTTTCATTGTCAGGTGTTCTTTTTCCTGTGGACAGGGAATGGTATGATGCATTGAATAAGCCTTCATGGACACCTACAGGTAAAACCATTGGTATTGTGTGGGCTGTGTTGTTCGCGCTTATTGCCGCAAGCATCACAAGACTGCACGTGAAAATCGGTTTAAGACGTCTGCCTTTTTCCGTTATTTTTTTGCTCGTGTTAAATTACGTACTCAATCAGGCGTTCAGTTACATTCAATTTGACTTAAAGCAGCTTTTCCTGGCCTTTTTGGACTGTGTCCTGATCGCAGCTACATGTTTGTTGATCATTGTTGCACTAAAGCCTCTCGATAATCGGGCTGCTTATCTGTATATCCCATACTTTTTATGGACTTGCTTTGCTTCATATCTCGCCTGGTCCATCTTTTCTATGAACTGACTCTTTTCTAATGCCCTAACATTTGTTAAGATTACAAGTGGAAAAGAATTCGTTTACATAAAGAGGTGAATTAAGCATGCGCTATTTTTGGACATTATTTTGGTCACTATTATTAAGCAATATGATTTTTTATGTATTAAGTGCCATGCAAGGCGGAGAATTTGACGCAGTGAAAGCCGCGATTTTCGGTGTTGTTTTTACAGTTGTCATTTCAATTATCGGAGCTGTGCTTCCTTCTCATGAAGAGGCAGCCGAATAATGTATTCAGAAAAGGCCCAGTACATTCATGTACTGGGCCCTTCTTAATTTTACGGTTTTCTTTTATATGTCCAAACGCGGTTATGATTGGTCGTTTCCGGAAATGTATCGCCCGCACTTAAATGTATTTGTTTCGGGTCATTTACATTGCTGCCTGCCTCGCCAATCTCTACATAGATGCCGTTGTTTGGAGCTTTTTGCCCGTGAGTGAACTGATGTCTCTGCCCCATCATTTCTGACCCCCTTTCAACTTTTAGAATCCCCAATCCAAACAAAAAAAAACAGCCTCTGCTAACAGGGCTGTCAATAATACATATAAGGTGTGATAGCAGCGATTGAAGCGAGCGGCACCCTGTATCTTTCGAGGTTATAACTCGTCACGCCGTCTGTGTTTCGTACTTCATTCTGCTGCTCTGCTTCAACAAGCGGAAGCGCAACAAAAATATTTTGTTCATCTGAAAATTCCAGAAAGCCATCATATACCTTTCCACTGAGTAAATGAACGGTAACATGCTGATTACGATGCTTCTTGCAAAGTTTAAGCAGCTGCTTAATATGATTAGGATTGTAATTATAGGAGTACTGTTCATCATAATACTGATCCTGCGGCCCCATACCTTGAAAATGCAAAGTATCCCCCCCTTTACCTATATCCTATTCGGCTCTGCAAAAAATGAAAGCTGTCCGAATAAGGAAGGAGTTCAGGCGAAAATGTCTTCAAGCCAGTCTACAGAACGAAGGTAAGCACTTCTTGACACCTTATGCCCTGATACTGAATCTTCCATGAACTCAATCTGTCCTTTATAGTCTGTGTTCCTTAACTGCTCATAAAATGCCTGCGAATGCTGAAAAGGAATGACTGCATCACATTTACTGTGCCACATAAAAAGCGGCCGATCATTCAGGTGCTCGGTGTTCACTGTGACATCCAAAGAACGCAGCGTATGATAAACATCCTGAAGCATACTTTCGGTAAATGGCACGGTCCAGCCCCTGTTCTTCAGCTGTTCAACTTGCCATTTTGCAAATTCCTCTAATGCGGGAGTTCCCATCAACGCGATTCCTGCTGCAATCTCTCTGTTTTGAGACAGTACTCCGTAAGTGGTAATCGCTCCCATAGAGATGCCGCCAACAGCAATCTTTCCCGGTACCACCAAGCCTTTCTCTGAAAAATATTCCGATAAATGATTAATTTCTTGTACTGCCTGCAGCACAATATCCCAAAATTTCATATCACGTTTAGCAATATCTTCAGGCTCTCTTTCACCGTGCAGCGGGGCATCAGGAAGAACGACTCGGAACCCTTTTTCAGCCAGTGTATATGCAAAGTGAAGGTTATGTTCTTTGGCACTTGTATATCCATGAGCAAAAATTAACAGCGGTGCTGGCCGCCCTTTCATTTCTTGTTTTTCCGCTAACAGCAGCGGAACACCGTTTATTTTTTCATTTATAATGACAGTCACTCTTTCCTCACTCCCGTTTTTTTTTCATCATATCATGTTTTATCGAAAAGCTCTTTTCTAAAGAATTTTTGTTAAAACACCAAAGTTTTAGCAGACAACCTGAAGGAAAGATTGACTTACGATAGACAAGGATTATGGAAAACATTACACTTTAACTATCTGCTAATAAGGACTGATTGTTGTGAAAAAACCATATTTAATCGCAGTCGATCTCGACGGAACACTTCTGAAAGACAATAAAACGATCTCAAAAAAGACGAAAGAAATGCTTTCGCTCGCCATGCAGCATGGCCATCATGTATGTATTTCAACGGGGCGCCCATATCGTTCCAGCTCCATGTATTACAAAGAACTTGGGCTTACTTCGCCGATCGTTAATTTTAACGGTGCATTCGTCCATCATCCAAATGATTCATCATTTGGCGTCCATCATTCTCCTCTCGCATTGGATACGGCGAAAAAGATTATCCAGACATGCGAAGAATTCAAGGTGAAAAACATCATGGCCGAAGTAATCGATGATGTTTATTTAAAGGATCATGATGAGGTAATCGTCAAAACGTTTATCATGGACGAAAACCCGCTTCAGACAGGCGACCTTCATCATATTTTAAATGACGACCCGACTGCTCTATTGATCCATCCAGAAAATCATCATATTAAAGAGCTCAGAGATCATTTGGAACATCTGCATGCTGAAGTAATCGATCATCGTGTGTGGGCAGCACCTTGGAATATTATTGAAATCGTCAGAACAGGGATGAACAAAGCTGTCGGCTTAAAAAAAGTTGCCGAATACTACAACATCCCGCGCGATCGGGTGATTGCTTTTGGTGATGAAGACAATGATTTTGAAATGATTGAATATGCAGGGCATGGTGTCGCTATGGGCAATGGCATCGATGAGCTCAAACGACTTGCAAACGCCGTTACCGGTACGAACGAACAAGATGGCATCGCCGCATATTTGAGTGAAGTGCTTTCTCTTCCTTATCAAAAATAAAGTAAATCCCAGTTTCAATTCCTGAAACTGGGGTTTTTTCTTTGTATAGCGGTAGGAAAAATGAGCGAAACTACCCTTATCCGCCTAAAAAGGAGGGTAATGAAATGAGCAAAAAAAGCAAATCCAAACGCATAGTTCAGCAAGGTGCTGACAGGCTTGCAGCAGAAGACCGTGCATCCATGTATATGGAGAATAAAGAGAGAAAACAGCAGGACGAGGAAAACCGCACACTAGGAGGAGTTTAATATGGCAAACCGTTTATTTCAAAAAGCAAGAGAAGCGGTAAACAACGTTGTTGGCAGAATGAACGGAAACGGCTCACACGAACAAGGACATCAGATGAGCCATCAGCCGGAACACATCAACGCTCATGACGAAGCAGTCGCACAAAACGCGATCTCATCAGCGATGGCAAATTCAAGCGACGCTGAACGTGCACAGCTTGCAGAATTACAGCAGGAACTAGATCAGAATGGTGATCTGAAATAAAGGAATGAAGGCGGAGTTTTTAGGCTCCTGCCTTCTTTTTATGTTATGTTTATTGCCATTGTTTTAAAATTTTCAGCAGCTCATTACTGAACAGAACATAAGCCTTTTCATTAAAGTGCAGGCCGTCTTCTTCAAGAAGTTCTTTATAGGACGTATTGTTCATTATGCTCCAAAGATCGAGAAAACCTGTTCCATACGATCTGGCAAGCTCGGCCGATTTATTTCTATACTTCTCCATCCTTTCATTGCTCCTGGCATTTTGCTGTCTTTCGTCAACAGGAGCAGGACTGATTAACACGACTTTTTCCGGACCTATTTTTTCAATCATAAAGGCAAGATGTTCTCCATACTCTTCCAATGGGACAAGCCGATGATCACTGGCATCATTAGCTCCAAACAATATCGTCACACAATGAGGCTCTTGATCGAGCACATCACTTTGCAGCCTCTTAATCGCTGCTCTCGTTGTTTCCGCAGGAACACCTGCATTGATCACGTTCCAGCCAATCAACTCTTTGCGAAGCCTTGGAGTTAGACGCAAACTGCCATCCGGGCTCTGTTCATCTGCTGTGATGCTGTCCCCAAAACAAACTAATGTTTTCATTCCCTCTCTTCCCTTCCATACTGTTTTTGTTATTATAGCGTATATGGTAAAAATTTTTGTTATAATTGATGGCAGAGTGAACGTTTCCTGAGGGGGAAAAAAATTGAACATATATTTCGTAAGTCCTGATGCGGACGACATTCTTATTGAAAAAATCGCACGGCTTTTTCTGCAGCAGCGCACACTTAACGATGTGGATAAATACCTAAACCGGACGATTAATGCAATAAAGCTTTCGCTTGAGGATGAGTCACAGGGAGGAATCATCATTGCTGAAGACGGCGATGAAGTGGTTGGCTTTGCATTTTATAACCTTGGTGTGAGCATGCAGATCGGAGGCAGGTATATTTGGCTCAATGAGCTGTATGTACACGAGTCCTCCCGTAACAAAGGGATTGCCAAAAAGCTATTGCTTAAATTGATCTATTGGGCTGAGAAAGAAGGCATTAAATCCATCGAGCTTGAAACAGGAGTCAATAACTCGGTTACGAAACACCTATACAACTCACTTGGATTTCATGATATTGTATCGAAACGATACAACTTCAATTTTTAGCAAAAAAAACTAAAATCGGAGGCAAAAACAATGGAATTTTCAATTCAGCAGACACCTAATCCAAATGCCGTGAAATTCAGCGGAAACAGCAAATTCCTTGAAGGAAGACTGTCTGCCAGAGCTGGAGACGATCATGAATCTCCACTGGCAAAAGAGCTCTTAAGCATCGATGGCGTTGAATCGATCTTTGGATTTGAAGACTTTATCACTGTCAACAAGACAGCAGACAGCGACTGGAACGACCTGATTCCCGCTATTGAGAAAGCGTTAGATACACACGTTCAATAATAAATAAGAGGGTGGCCCACTGGGGCCACCCTCTTATTTATTCAATCTTCGTTCCGGAACAAACCGAAAATATTTGTCGTGCTTACAATATTCGTAAACGCTTCTGGGTCTGTTTCTTTGATGATTTTTTCTAGATCATATAATTCATAACGGGTGATGACTATATAGAGAAGCTCCTTTGTCTCGTTTGAGAAGGCTCCTTTAGCAGGAATAATCGTAATTCCCCTGAGCATTCTTGAGTGAATGGCTTCTTTTAAATCCCGGCCTTTTTTTGTGACGATCATAGCAGTAAGCTTTTCATGGCGTGTATGTATTGAATCGATCACACGCGAAGCAGCATACAATGCTACAAGTGTATACAGCGCCTTCTCCCAGCCAAACAAGTAGCCCGCAGTTATGATGATAATGGCATTTAAAACAAAAAAGTAAGTGCCAATCGGTCCGTTCCTAAGCTTGGACAGAACGAGGGCGATAATATCAAGTCCGCCGGTGGATGCTCCGTATTTCAGCGTAAGCCCCACTCCGATTGCCTGTATAACACCGCCGAACACGGAGTTGAGCAGGATGTCAGTCGAAATTCGATGGACTGGTATCATTTCCATGAATACGGTCATCATCGCCACACTGAAAAAACTGTAGACCGTGAATGATTTTCCTACTTTAAGCCAACCGACTACTGCTACTGGAATGTTCAGCAAGAAAAGCAGGATACCGGTTGAGACAGGAAAAGGAGTTTGCTGCAGCAGCGATGAAGCAAGCTGAGCAATTCCTGTAAATCCTCCAGAATAAACATTTGCCGGGATTAAAAATAAATTTAGTGCAAAAGCGTTCAGCAATGCCCCGAATACGATAACGGTTATTTTTTTTCCTTCATTGAAACTTGTATTCACGTTCAAGATGCAGGCCTCCTTTCAATACTTCAACAATCTTTTTTATCAAATGATGATTCGGCAGTCAATGGACACATTTGGGAAATGAAAATGAGAATTGATATAAAAGGAAATGAAAGGTAAACTGTTATTCAGGAACTAACTTAAAAGCAGGTGAAAAAATGAAAGTGAAAATCATTGCAGACAGCGGGTGCGATCTGCCAAAACAGATACTCGATAATCTAAACATCGAGATGATGCCTCTTATAGTACAAGCAGACGGCGAAGAATTCTTAGACAGGAAGACAATAGAACCTGTACAGCTATATAACAAGATGCGCAATGGCTCTGCGCCAAAAACAGCACAAGTCTCTCCACTGACTATTAAAGAAACAATCAGTACATATGCGAAAGAGAACATTCCTGTCATTTATATTACCCTCTCTTCAGGATTAAGCGGCACTTACCAGACAGCTGTATTAATGAATGAAGAAATAAAAGAGGAATTTCCAGAGGCACAATCAGCTATATTCGACAGCCTTGGTGCTTCCCTTGGATACGGGCTGATGGTTTATGAAGCGGCCCTTCTCGCTGAAAAAGGAGAAAGCATAGAAACTATTCTCTCGATGCTTGAGCAATTTCGTGACAGCCTTCAATATATCTTCACCGTCGATGACCTCGAATATTTATTCCGAGGCGGACGTGTAAGCAAAACAGCTGCTTTTATGGGGTCATTGCTGAAAATTAAACCAGTGCTGCACATGAAAGACGGAAAGCTGTTTCCGCTTGAAAAAGTGAGAGGCAGAAAAAAATCGTTCAGCCGTATGCTTGAACTTATGAAAGAAAGAACCGGGGACACATCAAAAATGACAATCGCCATAAGCCATGGCGACGATATCGAGTCCGCTAATCTTTTAAAAGAAATGATCAAGGATGAGTTTAAAACTAACGAAATCATTATCAACATGATTGGCGGCGCGGTCGGTGCACACGCAGGGCCAGGGACTGTAGCTCTATTCTTCCTTAGTAAGCCTGTAAGATCATAAAACAAGTTGGAATAAAATCTCCTTTTGCGCAAAATCTATCGCTAAAGGAGGTTTTTTTTATGACCACGAAGCAAACAAAAGATAATGACAAAAAGGCTTTTGACAGTCAGGCAGCCAACATGTTAAAAAATGAAGCTCATGAGAAAAACAAAGCAGAAGGCAAGCACTCTTATTCCAAAGAGCCGGATCATCTTTAAACAACCTTTGCTGTTTCGTAATCAGAGAAGTCGTTAATCTCCGTTTCATGCGCACGCTTTCCGCGGGGCGGGCGGTGAGCCACTCGCCGCTACGCGTCATTGAGTGTCTCACCTTCCCGCTCGTCCCGCAGGATAAGGAAGGCTACGCAGCAAGACATCGCACGAAGAAAATGCGATTTTCATTTTCGAGGAGTCGGCGCCTTACACTCCGATCAACTTTATCTAAGATGAATTCAAGATGATCCAGCGAAAGTAATAAATGCATCATCCAATGCAATATTGGAAGAATGTGAACCTTTCTCAGGATTTAGGCATTGGATTACATAGTCAATCCCGCGAACTTCTTACAAATACAGAAGGAAGCAATAACCTTTATAAAAGAAATAAAAAATCCTTCCTGCAAGGAAGGATTTTACTTTGCCATATATGGCAGCTTGATTAGGAAAGCTGTTTCTTTATTATTTGAGTCAACGATGATCTGCCCGGAATGCTTTTCGACGATTTGTTTACATACTGAAAGTCCGAGGCCAGTGCCTAGTGACTTAGTGGTCACAAACGGTTCAAAAATGTTTTCGAGCATATATGCCGGAATTTGTTCACCATTATTGACTATTTTCACTTCACATTGTGCTTCATCTTTCGTGAGATGCACGTTAATTCTTCTCTCTCCTTGTATATGGCAAAGTTCTTCAACAGCATTATTCAGGATATTTAGCAGCACTTGTTTAATTTGAGATGGATCTCCTTCTACCCAAATACCCGGAGTGATCACAATGCTGTGTACAATGTTGGATTCTGAGAAACGAGGGTACATGAAATCCACCATCTCATGCACGATCTGCGACAAATGAAACGGCCTTACACGGTCCTCAAGGTTTTTCATCTTAGACAGATACAAAAATTGAGTGACCTTATCCTCGAGGCTTTCCATTTCATTTTGAATAATCTCAAAATAATGCGATGACTTTTCTGGAAAAGGCTGCTCTTTTTGAAGCAGATAAATAAATCCTTTTATGGATGTAAGCGGATTGCGAAATTCATGAGCGAAACTTGCTGCAATTTGTCCGAGCATCGTCAGGCGGTCATGGTGCATCTCCTGAATAAATTGATTCTTGCTTTTGATGATCTCATCTTTAAGACGCGAAAATTCTTTAACTGCCATGTAAAGCAGCTGGTCAAAGAAATCATTGATCTTCATGATTCCTTTTCCTTTTTCATGCTCTGACAGTAAAGAACAGAAGACGAGTTCTGTCACGATTTTCCTGCCTTTATTAATGTTAAAGACAAAATCACCGATATTGGCCTCTGCCTCAATCCGCTCCTGAGCAATTTTCCGGGTTAGCCGGTCCGTCATCTCTAGTTCATTCGAATGCAAATATGCTGTCAAAGCCAGCAATGTATGCCTGCCATTATGCTCGATTTCCTTATAAAAAGGGTCTGCAGGAGAAAGCAATGCACTGCCGAACCATTCTTCGACTATTGTTTCATGGTGGTCGCTCAAGAAGGCTATCAGCTTTGCCGTTTCTTCTGCTTCATTTTTTAGATTTGACATAAGCGACTCCACCTTTCATGGACATTATTTGACTTTTATTATGAAGCAAGCAAGCAAAGACCACAACATTTAATGTTTAAAGTGTTATCTCAGGGGAAGGGTAAAACATACTAGCTAGGAGGGATATCATGACGAATCATGAAAACAAAAAGCAGACTATGCCGCCGCAGCATCAGGACCAGCAGCCTGGAATCGAATCAGAAATGAATCCTAAGCCGCAATCAGAACGCCGGTCGTATAAAGGAAGCGGCAAGCTTGAAAACAAAGTCGCTCTTATTACTGGAGGAGACAGCGGGATTGGAAAAGCAGCCGCCATCGCTTTTGCTAAAGAAGGCTGTGATGTTTCAATTGTTTACCTTGATGAGACGAGCGATGCAGAACTGACGAAACAGGAAGTAGAACAAGAAGGGCGCAGATGCCTTCTCTTCGCAGGTGATATCGGGGATGAGTCATTTTGCCAAAAGGTTGTTAAACAGACAACTGAATCTCTCGGAGGTTTAGATATTCTTGTAAACAATGCGGCTGAACAGCACCCGCAGGACGGCATTGAGAATATTTCCGCTGAACAGCTTGAAAAGACGTTTCGCACGAATATCTTCTCAATGTTTTATTTAACAAAAGCTGCTTTGCCATTTTTAAAAGAAGGAAGCTCCATTATTAATACGGCTTCAATTACTGCCTATCAAGGTCATCCAGAACTGATCGATTATTCGTCTACTAAAGGTGCAATTGTATCATTTACCCGTGCTCTCTCTAATTCACTTGTAAAAAAAGGCATCAGAGTGAATGGGGTAGCTCCAGGCCCAATTTGGACCCCGCTTATTCCTTCTACTTTTACAGAGGAAAAAGTAGGAAAGTTCGGTCAGAATACACCGATGAAAAGGCCAGGGCAGCCGGAAGAACTGGCTCCAGCCTATGTTTACCTTGCTTCTGAAGATTCATCTTATGTATCGGGACAGATTATCCATATAAATGGCGGAACAGTTGTAAACGGCTGATCTGCCAAATTACTGCGGCACTTAGGGAACTTCCTTAAGTGTCTTTTTTTGTACTGGAAAAATATACATGAAGAGTTTTTGCTGGTTGTCAAACACTAAAGATAGACATTCAGCGAAAGGAAGATCATTATGCACACAATGTGGAAAGGAGCTATTAGCTTCGGTCTAGTCAACATACCTGTAAAACTTTTTGCAGCGACAGAAAGTAAGGATATTAAGATGCGCTATTTGCACGAAAAATGCCATAACCCTATTCAATATGAAAAGATGTGCCCGGTTTGTGAGCAGGAGGTCGAACAGAACGACATTGTAAAAGGTTACGAATATGAGCCAGGAAAATTTGTGATTGTAGAAAAAGATGAGCTTGATTCACTTTCTTCTGCTGGAGGGAAAGCTATTGAGATTATCGATTTTGTCAGCCTTGATGAAATCGATCCTATTTTCTTTAACCGCTCTTATTTTGTGGGTCCTGGCGAGAACGGAAATAAATCGTTCGCGCTGTTAAAAAAGGCGATGGATGACACTGGAAAAATCGGTCTTGCCAAGTTCACATTACGTTCAAAAGAACATCTTGCAGCTGTAAGGGTCTATGATAAGGGCTTAGTATTAGAGACTATCTTCTACCCTGATGAAGTCCGTAATGTCGACCACGTACCTGGGCTGGCTGATGAAATCGAACTAAATGAAAAGGAACTGGAAATGGCTAAGCAGCTCATTGAACAGCTCACTTCACCATTCGAACCAGATAAATATCATGATGAATACCGAAATTCCGTGTTAGAACTCATTCATAGCAAAATTTCGGGTGATGAAATCAAGGTGGCGCGCGAAAAAGAAAAGACTAACGTGGTAGATCTTATGGAGGCTCTGCAAGCATCCATAGATGCCTCAAAATCGAAAACTGGTGCGGATGAGAAGAAAAAGAAGCCGGCTGAAAGTTCTCAAGCCAAAAAGGAGACAAAAAAGAAGAAGCCATCAGCTAAAAAGAAAGCTTCCAGCTGACGATGGAAAAGTTTTTAAAACCGATGCTTCCATCGGTAGTCTCCTCTCTTCCTGAAGGGCAGGAATGGATCTATGAGATCAAATATGACGGATATCGCTGCTGCCTATACTGGGATGAAAATGAAATACGCATGACAAGCCGGAGAGGGCACGACCTTATCCTTCCTTTCCCTGAAGTGAAGGACTTTTTGCAGAAGCTTAGCAAACACCTCAAACCTGAACTGCCTATCATGCTTGATGGTGAGCTTTGCATCCTTCAGAATTCCGAAAAGGCGGATTTTGAAAAGATTCAGGCTAGAGGCCGGATGAAAAACAGGGATAGGATTCTTCAAAGTGCCGAAGAAACACCTGCGACATTTTTAGCTTTCGACTGTTTAATGGTAAAGGGATCGCACATACTGCAGCAGCCCCTTAATATCCGCAAAGAAATACTGCACTCGTTTCTAACGGCAGTGAACGCAGCTGATACCGTTGTCCCTGCAAGACCGTTAAATGGCATCACATACATCAAAAATCGAGAAAAAGCCCTTGATATGGTAAAGAAAGCTGACGGAGAGGGGATTGTTGCCAAACAGCTTGGAAGCAGATGGCAGGCTGGACTGCGGACAACCCAATGGGTAAAGTGGAAGAACGTAAAAAAAGCTTGTTTCGTTGTTACGGCATTTGATGAAACTAACGGGTTCTTCCACGTGGGAGCAGTAAAAAACGGCAAAATCCTTGCAGCTGGCCTGTTTTCAAATGGGCTGTCTCCCGAAGAACGGGAAGCTTTGGTTCAGATAATCAAGAATAATGCGTCACTTAAAAAAGGCTCCCTCATACTTGTGGAACCGTTTTTGTGTGTAGAGCTTGAATTCCTTGAACTTTATAAAAATCAAATCAGACATCCTCGCTTTTCTGCTTTTCTTTTCAACATGTCATGGGAGGACTGCACATGGGAAAACGTTATAAAGAACAGCACAACATAAATATAAACGGTGCAGAAGTAACTATTACAAGCCCTGATAAACCGGTATGGCCAGAGAAAGGGCTTGTCAAATTGCAATACCTCCAGTATTTAAGTACCTTTGCGCCTTACATCCTCCCATTTCTTTCTGACCGTACGTTAACTTTGATTCGCTATCCCCATGGCATAGACGGCGAACGATTTTATCAGAAAAACTGTCCCGATTATGCTCCCGATTTTGTTAAAACTTTCAAGGAAGACAGCATCGAATATGTTGTCTGCTCTAATCTTGAAACGCTTCTTTGGCTCGGAAATCAGCTTGCTCTTGAACTGCACATCCCTTTCAGGAAAGTGTCCTCCCGCTTCCCTTCAGAAATTGTGATGGACCTTGATCCTCCATCAAGAAAAGAGTTTCATCTCGCTGCAGAAGCTGGCCTGATTATTAAAGAGGTGTGCGATTCTCTCGGCCTTATTACATTCATTAAAACGAGCGGGAATAAAGGGATGCAGGTTTACGTTCCGCTGCCTGATAATCGTTTCACATTTGATGATACAAGAATCTTTACATGCTTTCTCGCCACATATCTTGTCACCAAAGAGCCTCGTTTTTTTACGACAGAAAGGCTTAAAAAAAACAGAGGCAGCAAGTGTTATATAGATTTTATCCAGCACGCAGAAGGTAAAACGATCATCGCGCCGTATTCTGCAAGAGGAAATAAGGAAGCGCTCGTAGCAGCTCCTTTATTTTGGAATGAGGTAAGTCCCAGCCTAAATCCTGAAGACTTTTCGGTCGATAGCATGGAGGAGAGATTGAACAAGCTTGGAGACCCTTTTAAGGAATATTTCATCACTAAGGATAAACAGCCTTTCGAACGAGTGTTAACGGCTTTGAAAGAAAACAGCAGTTAATAATACGAGGCTTTTTCCGCCAATACTCAATAGCCATAGTCACTCAAAAGAACGAAATTCAAAAAAAAGAAACAGATGAATATATCACACTGTTTCTTTTTCTGCTAATTTAGGTTTGCACGATTGTCTGATTATCAGGTTATGAGGGACCACAACCCGTTTAGCCGGTGCACACGTCTGAATGCAGTCGAGCAGTCCGCCAGCCGCTTCATATCCTAGCTGAAAGATATTGATATCCACAGAAGTCAGCGGCGGCGATGAGAGCTCAGAGAGCATCACGTTGTTGAAGCTTGCGACAGAGATGTGTTCTGGCACTGACAGTCCAATTTCGTGCAATGTACTGATCACACCGAACGTCATCAGATCGTCCATTACTACAAGCGCTGTAGGAGGCTCAGGCAGAGAAAACAATTCCCTTACGGCTTCCTGACCGCCCTCCTTCAGGAACTCCTCGTGAACAATATACTGGTCCTTATAATGAAGTCCAGCGTCACGGATAGCCTTTTCGTATCCCAAAAGCCTGTCGATCGTCACGACAAGATTCAAGTTGCCTCCGACAAATCCGATTCTTTCATGCCCAAGAGAGATCAAATACTGTGTCAATTCTTGAGCAGCTTTAAAGTTATCATTATCGATGTGGGTGATGAGTTCGGCATTTTTATAAGGCTTGCCAATGACAGTAAAAGGAAACTCCTGTTCCTGCAAATACGTCATTATGCGGTCATCCACGCGTGAATAGAGCAGGATGATGCCATCGACACGTCTTCCCTGCACCATCTGGACAACACCTTCGAAAATCTCATCTTCTGTTTTGCCTGTTGACATATACAGTGCATAATCTTTTTCATGTGCTTTTGTTGATATCCCTCTGATTACTTCGGGGAAAAACGGATTTTGAAAAGCATGGTCGGCCGAGCTTGGCATAACAAGACCGATCGCCTGTGTTGATCGGTTTGCCAGGCTGCGCGCATTAAAATTGGGGTGATACCCCAGATATTCCATAGCTTCTTTTACTTTCCGCTTCGTTTTTTCCGAAATGCGAGGATTGTTGGCGATAACTCGTGAAACGGTTGAAGGCGCAACATCAGCCAATTTCGCGACATCCTTAATCGTTACTGCCATGCTTTTTCCCCTCCTTTCCCTATAGAAAACTTGGCTGATGCCATGATTTAAGCCAGCCTTAGTTGCACTAATACTTTACACTTTGTAACCTAAGAAAGCGTTTCCTTATAAATTCCAAATATATTGTAATTGATACTCAGCAAGCAAACAAGTTATTGTGATAATTTCCTGTGTCTCATAACCGCTGCAGCTATAATCACAGCAACCGCCGCTCCACCTGTGAGCCATGCCCATAACGGAATCGAGCTGCCCTTCATCGGGCTTAACACTTGCGCTGTCTCTGGCGGCATATTCAGCTTGGCACTGCCTTTGCTTACATCTGCATTTACTTCAGCAGCTGATGTAATGAGGCTGTTGAGAGAGCCATACCCCTTCAGGTCGCGGTCTTTTAATGTGATGGACTGCTTTTCTTTGCTGTTATTATAAGCGATATACACGATATCGCCCTTAAACTTCCTTTTAAATACAATGGTGCTGCCTTTTTCGTAAACAAGCTTATAATCACCGCGTCTTAACGCAGGCTGTTCCTGACGCAGCTTCGCTATTTCCGAGGTGAAGTCTTCCATTTTGTTTTCAGACGGAAATTCCATCATGTGACGGTTATCTGGATCTTTGCCGCCATCCATCATATGTTCTGTCCCCTGATATAAAATCGGAATCCCGGGTGCCGTGTACAAATACGTGAGAGCAAGACGAAGCCTTTTTTCCGGATCCTCGTTTTTCAAAAGCGCCTGTCTCGTAAAACGGATATTGTCATGGTTATCGAGAAAATTCCCCATTTCATAAGGCTTGCTGTAATAATAGCTGTTTCGATCCCAAACAGAAGCGAGTTCAGACAGCGGCTGGCCGCTCTCGCTAAAGGCGAGCGTCATCTCATTGTAAAGCGGATAATCAACAAACGATTCAATGCCTGCCTCGCTGTAATCTGCAATGTATTCCGGGTTGTCATGCCAAACTTCTCCAAGCAGATAAAAGTCCGGTTTCTCCTTTTTTACCGCTTTAGAAAAATCGCTCCAAAACGACTTAGGCACATGTTTGACCGTATCCAGGCGGTAGCCATCGATATTCGTTTCTTTTATCCAATATACAGCCATGTCGAGCAAATATTTTCTCGTGCTTTCGTTTTCCTGATTCAAATCAGGCAAACCTGAAAGCCAGCCTTCTTCAACCTGTTTCTGATCATTGTAGTCATATATTTCCTGCTGTTCGTGGTACCAGCCCTTTTTATCCGGATCGTTCAGCCATTCATGCTTGTAGCCGGTATGATTGACAACAAGATCTAGAATTACCTTCATTTCGCGTTTGTGAGCTTCTTTTACGAGCTCCTTTACATCTTGAATCGTTCCAAAATGTTCTTCCACTTGAAGGAAATCCTCTGTCCAATACCCGTGGTAGCCTTTTTCCTCATTCTTTACGATCGGCGTCAGCCAGATAGCTGTTGAGCCGAGATCTTTGATATAATCCAGCTTTTTTGTGATACCTTTAATATCCCCGCCATGATAGGCATACGGGTCCTCAATGTCACTGTCTAGATCATTAGATGTGTCGCCGTTATAAAAGCGGTCCACCATGATAAAGTACACCGCTTCATCCTGCCAGTTCCTCTCCTTTTCCTCTTCTGCAAGCGCATTCATTTCTGAAGAGAAAAAAAGGAGAAACGGGAGCAGCATGATGAGGCACTTGCTGCCCCTCACCGTTTTTCCTTTCACTTCCATTAACCTTTCGTTCCGCCAGCCGTCAGACCGGACACGAAGTAACGCTGCAGCGATAAGAATAGGATACCGATTGGAATGGCAATCAGTACGGATCCTGCTGCAAAAGTCGTAAAGCTGTTGCCGAACTCATCGGAAATCATGTTATAAAGTCCGATGGCAAGCGTGAACTTTTCTGGGGAACGAAGAAGCACGGACGCCAGGATAAAGTCTGCAAAAGGTGAAATAAAGCTGAAAAGTGCAACGACAGCAAGAATCGGCTTTGAAAGGGGCAGGATGATCTGGAAGAAGATTCTGAAATGCCCCGCACCATCCATGCGTGCTGACTCATCCAATTCTTTTGGAATCGTGTCATAATAACCTTTTGCAAGCCACGTATTCATCGGGATCAGTCCGCCAACATAAACGAGAACAAGCCCAAAATGCGTATCAAGCAGCTTTACCTGATCTGCCAAGATGAAGATTGCAAGAATCGCGACGAACTGAGGCACCATCTGCAAGACCAGGAAAAGCAAAAGACCATTTTTGCGTCCGATAAATTTATAGCGAGAGAACGCATATGCTGTCAGTCCGATAAAGATAACAGCAAGAACCATTGTAAAGAAACAGACTTTCAGAGTGTTCCAGTACCATGTAAGATAATCAGTGTTCTCGAACAAGTTTTTGTAATGGGCGAGTGTTGCGTTTTCAGGAATTATAGTTGAGCTCATCAAACTGTTTCCTGGATTAAAGGAAGAGCCGATTACCCATAATACCGGATAAACAACAACTACGATTGCAGCTAATAAAATAATGTACGACAAGGTTAGACGGATATACTTTGCGGTTTTTATGCTCATGTCAGATCGTCCCCTCATCCTTGAAAGATTTCGTTTTTCTGAAGTTATACAGAGCTACCGTAACGATAACGATAGAGAGCAATACTGTAATAGCAGCCGCTTTAGAATACTGTGATGATGTCATGGTCAAGGAGTAAATCCATGAAATGAGGATATCAGTACCCCCTGCGTTCTGACCTGCTACTGGCGGACCGCCAGCATTAAAGAGATAAATAACATTAAAGTTATTAAAGTTAAACGTATATTGTGTGATAAGAATCGGCGCTGTTGCGAACAGAATCATCGGAAGTGTGATTGCTTTAAACTTATCAAACGTTGAAGCTCCGTCTACAGTCGCCGCTTCGTAAAGTTCTTCAGGTATCGATTGCAGCACACCCGTCGTCATTGCCATTACAAACGGGAAGCCTAGCCATGACTGGATGAAAATCAGTGCGATCTTCGAATAGAAAGGATCTGTCATCCATTCTATGGAATCGATTCCAAGAGAGGCTAAAATTTGCATATTAATCGCTCCAAATGACTCGTTGAACAATCCGCTGAAAATAAGGATTGAAACAAATGCGGGTACTGCCCATGGGAGGATTAATAATGTTCGGATAAGGCCTTTAAATTTTAGATCCTTCTGATTGACGACAACCGCCAGGAAGATACCGATCGCCACTTGAAGAGTGGTCGCAGAGAATGTCCAGATTATCGTCCAGGCAAATACAGAGATGAATGTTTCACGCCATAAATCTAATGCAAAGATGTCAATAAAGTTCTGGATGCCTACCCATTCTACAAGCTTTGCAGGCGGTGAATGGTACAGGTCATAGTTTGTAAAAGCAAGCAAGATCATAAATAAGATCGGGAAGATAACCACAAAGATCAACAAGAAGAATCCTGGTCCGACCATCAAATAAGGAAATCCTTTATCTACAACAGTCAAATATTGTTCACGCAGTGTATTAAGGGCGATGCCTTGGTCGCGTTTTTTCCCATTTTGAGAAGCATCATACAAGTTGAACGCGTAGAAACCAAGTCCAATTGCGATAATGATCAGTGCAATAATACCTTCTACAAGCAAAAATACTGAATGATCTCGGAACGGCACTTCACCAAGCGTGACGATGCCCCATAATCCCATGTTGAGGGTATTAAAAAATACAATAAAATAGGAAGCTGCCAGCAAGAGAAATAGTGAACCTTTTAGCCACTGTTTGTTAAATATCTGGCCCAATCCTGGAATGACTGACAATAACATCGCTTTCTTTTGATAAGTCACGAAGGGCTGTCTCCTTTCTTTGCTCCCTTTTGCCGTATGTATTCGAAAGACTTGAGGATCCGTCTAAGCCTTTCCAATACGTACATAAAGGGATAGAAAGCAGTACCCGGAAACCGGGTACCGCTTACCTTTTCATATAAAATGCTTATTTTTTCTTGTGGTTCGTTTCAATGTTTTGGTTGATTTGCTTCACAGCGCCTTCAAGTGCTTTTTGCGCATCTGATTTACCAGTTGCAGAAAGCTGAAGAGCGTTTGCAGCAGGAGTCCAAACCTCAGCCATCTCAGGGATGTTAGGCATTGGAACACCGCGCTCTGACTGGATTGCAACTGCTTTTGCAGCTTCGTTGTCAGCGATGATTGGATCTTCCATAAGCTTTACAACTGGCGGGATTTCCGCTGTCTTTTCAAAACGAACTTTAGAGTTCTCTTCGTTTGTGATGAACTCAACAAGCTTTGTAGCCCATTCTTGGTTCTTAGAGTAAGAACTTACAAAGTATCCTTTAACACCGATAAATGTTTTTACATACTCGCCGTTAGGAAGCTTTGGAAGCGGTGCAACACCGATATCGATGCCAGCATCTTTATACGGCTGGAAAGACCACGGTCCGTTCATTACAGAAGCAGCCTTTTTAGTAGTAAACAATGCGTCGATTGTTTGTCCTGCATCTTTTCCGATGATTCCTTTAGGGAACAATCCTTCTTTATACCAAGAAGTAATATAGTCTAAACCTTCAACACCGCCATCGTTAGCAAGACCAACGTCAGATGGGTCAAGAGTTCCATTGTCATCTTTAAACACGTATCCGCCCATTCCAGAAAGAACTCCGTGTGCGAAGTAGAAATCAGTCCAGTTAGCAAGATAAGAGTATTCAGCTCCGAACTTGTCGCCTTTAAGCTCGTCCAATGTTTCTGGAGCTTTTTCCATTAATGCTTTGTTGTATACGAAAACTGGAGTTTCAGTAGACTTTGGCAGTCCGTAAAGGTTGCCATCATAAGTTAGCGCATTGATTGATGATTCTGTGTAAAGTTTCTTTGTTTCATCAGATACTTTAATTGGAGCAATTAATCCTTCCAATGCAAGCGGTCCAACACGGTCATGCGGAGTTGTGATGATGTCCGGCCCTTTGCCAGAACGTCCGTCAAGACGAAGCTTTTCTTGCTGGTCAAGCATCGGCTTTTCTTCAAGCTTTACTTTGATGCCGTATTTCTTTTCGAATGCCTTAATCGCATCTTGTGTGCCGATCCCTTTTTCTTTATCTTCCCAGATCGTCAGCTGTTTCGGCTTATCAGCTTCTTTCCCGGCTTCTTTTCCGCCCTCTTCTTCCTTTGGTCCGCATGCTGCTAAAGAGCCTGCTGCCAAAGCAAAAGTTAAAGGCCATGCTAGTAACTTTTTCATGGTTGATCCCCCTATGAAATATTGTTTATACGTTATACAACCGTTTGCACAATACACCTAAAAAAAAGCATGTTACGATCTCTTTTTGTTTTGTGAAAACGATTGCATGAACCGCTTACTTTTCATTATACATGGGCTTTTCTTTTTTACAACTCTTTTTTTCAAAAAAATGCATACGCTTACAAAACCTTGTGTATTGACAAAATCACACCTTATGGAATACAAATAAACTATATCAATTTGAAGGCAATGTACGGGCGGTACAACCTCTGCTGAAAACAGGGGTTGTGCCGTTTTTTATTTTTCAATCGAAAGGATGAAGAAAATGAACGTTGAGGCATTGTATCACAGACCCAAGAACAGTTTTGCTTATGCTTATGATGAAAAGACTCTCCATATCAGGCTGCGAACGAAAAAGGGAGACATGGACTCCGTCTCCCTCATCTACGGTGATCCTTATAACTGGAATGAAGATGGCTGGCAGACGTCAAAAATGGCGATGGAATACAGCGGCTCAGATGAGTGGTTCGATTATTATTTCGCAGCCATACAGCCTGAGTTCCGCCGTCTCCGCTATGGATTTGAACTGATTTCAGGAGATGTGAAAAAAGTGTATACCGAACGAGGTTTGTTCGATGAAGCACCATTTGACGACACTGCGTATTATTTCTGCTTCCCTTTCCTGAATTCTGCAGATGTGTTCCGCGCACCATCATGGGTGAGAGATACGGTTTGGTATCAAATTTTTCCTGAGCGGTTTGCTAACGGCAACCTAAAGAATGATCCGGAAGGCGCATTGCCTTGGGGCAGCGCAGACCCTGAGATCAATAACTTTTTTGGCGGTGATTTTGAAGGAGTCATCGAGAACATCTCCTATCTGAAGGAACTTGGTATTAGCGGTATCTATTTCACGCCGATTTTCAAAGCGAAATCGAACCATAAATATGACACGATAGATTATATGGAGATCGACCCGCAATTCGGTGACAAGGAAACGTTTCGAAAACTGGTCAAGGTTTGCCACGAGAACGGCATCAAAGTTATGCTCGATGCCGTTTTTAATCACAGCGGCTATTATTTCAAACCTTTTCAGGACGTACTCGAAAATGAAGAACAGTCCGCATATAAAGATTGGTTCCATTTAAGAGAATATCCTATTAAAACAGAACCTAGGCCCAATTATGATACATTTGCCTTTGAAAAGAGCATGCCAAAGCTTAACACGGAAAACCCTGAAGTCCGCCGCTACTTGCTCGATGTTGCCCGTTATTGGGTGGAGGAGTTCGATATTGATGGATGGAGACTGGATGTTGCAAACGAAGTAGATCATGCGTTCTGGAGAGAGTTCAGAAAAACAGTGAAATCAGTAAAGCCAGACACATATATACTGGGCGAAATCTGGCACGATTCCATGCCTTGGCTTGCCGGTGATCAGTTTGACGCAGTCATGAACTACCCTTTCACGAACGCTGCTTTAGACTTTGTTGCCTCTGAAAAAATCGATGCAGCTGCTTTTGCTGAAAAGATTATGAATGTCGTGCATATGTATCCTGAGAATGTGAGTGAAGCGGCGTTCAACCTTCTCGGCTCGCATGACACACAAAGGGTCTTGACACTTTGCGGCGACACTAAAGAAAAAGTAAAGCTTTTGTATGTGCTAATGATGAGTTACAGCGGAACACCTTGTATTTATTATGGAGATGAGATCTCAATGACCGGAGGAAAAGATCCGGGATGCCGTAAATGCATGGAGTGGGTTGAGGAAAAACAGGATCTTGATATGTACCGTCATGTGCAAAAGCTTATCACGTTAAGAAAAACCGTGTCCGGCTTTGGGAATGGCGCCACATTAAAATTCTTGAAAACGGAAGACCAGACGCTTTTATTTGAAAAAGTTGGGGATAACACCTCTGTTTTGATTGCAATCAACGCAGGCGAAAATTCAGCACTTGTTTCATATTCACTTGATGAAAACAAAAATGCCTATGACCTTTGGAATAAAACTGCACCTGTTTCAGGAACATTGAAGGTGGAACTGCCGCCATTCGGTTTCGCTCTGTTTGAAGTTAAATAATGCTGGAAAAAAGCTGGCTTAAAATTGCCAGCTTTTCCTTTTATTTTTATAGCAAAAGGAATACAATGAAGGATGTTCTTTTTTATCACCTATTGTTTAAAGGGAGGCCATTAATGAGCAAACAAACTATAAAAACGTCAGCTGCAGAGAAACTATCATTATTTGCTATCACATGGCCAATTTTCATTGAGTTTCTTCTGCATATGCTGATGGGGAACGCCGATACACTTATGCTTAGCCAGTATTCCGATCATTCTGTAGCAGCAGTCGGCCTGACCAATCAGATTCTCTCCATCGTTATTGTCATGTTTGGCTTTATTGCGACAGGTACGAGCGTTGTTATCGCTCAAGCGGTCGGTGCGAAAAATTATAAAACGGCAGAAGAAACCATCATTCTATCAATCGCTGCAAACCTTGTGTTCGGACTCTTGCTTAGCGCCGTCCTCTACTTTTTTGGCGGAGTTTTTCTTTCCTGGGTGCAGACCCCTCCAGAACTGATGGCGGAAGCAAAAAGCTATTTATATATAGTTGGAGGATTTTCTTTTATTCAGTCAGTGATCATGACAGTCGGCGCCTCTCTTAGAAGCTATGGTTTCACAAAGGATGCGATGAACGTCACGATCGGGATGAACATACTAAATGTTATCGGAAACTACCTATTTATCTTCGGACCAATGGGTATTCCTGTTCTTGGTGTCGAAGGTGTGGCCATATCTACTACGGTCAGCAGATTAGCGGGGCTGATTGTTCTTCTCGCCCTTCTTAAAAAGAGGACAAAAGTCAGCTTTAACTTCCGGCGTGCGGCCAGCCTGCCTTTTGTGCATCTGAAAAATGTACTGCGTATAGGACTTCCTGCTGCCGGAGAACATCTTTCCTACAGTACATCGCAGATGGTCATCACTATTTTTATTACGATGATCGGAACACAGGCATTAACAGCAAAAGTATATTCGTTTAATATCATGATGTTTATCTTTCTTTTTTCTGTCTCGATCGGACAAGGAACACAGATTATTGTCGGCCAGCTGATTGGGGCGAGGAAGCTTAATGAAGCTTATCGCACATGCCTTTCCAGCTTGAAATATGCGATGCTGATCACATTCGGCATGTCCGTTCTCGTTGCGATTTTAGCAAAACCGCTGCTTTCTGTCTTTACGGACAACAGTGGTATTCTAGGAGTCGGTGCAGTCTTGCTGACTTTAACTATTCTTCTAGAACCGGGCCGGTCGTTCAACCTTGTTGTTATTTCCTCCTTAAGAGCAGCAGGAGACGCGAAGTTTCCGGTATACATGGGCATTTTATCGATGTGGGGATTAAGCGTTCCGCTGTCTTATATTCTCGGCATCACGTCCGGTCTCGGTTTAGTCGGAATTTGGATTGCCTTTATCGCAGATGAATGGCTTCGCGGGCTGCTCATGCTGCGGCGCTGGAAACAGCGCGCCTGGCAGGAAAACAGGCTTGCAGCTTAATAGATTTCATGAAAAGCTAAATCTTTATACAAAAAAACCGTCTGCTTTAGGATGCAATCGCAGCCTAAAGCAGACGGTTTTTATTTTTACTTATTCCTCACTTTCATTTATTCAACAATATTAATATTGTAGTCGGTCAGCCAGCTGTCAATCTGTGCGATATGCGCCATAAGCTGTGGCCCTGTCATCAGCTGTCCGAACCACGGTGTTTTGAATGCTTCCCCATTCGTATCAATAATTTCCTGCACTTTCTTTTTATCCATAATTTCAAATAGCGGCGAATTTTTATTATCAGCAATGCACTGAAGCCAGTCTCTGACTCCCTTAGTGTAAACCGGGTGATGTGTTTTTGGGTATGGACTTTTCTTTCTGTACAGAACATCGTGAGGAAGAATGCCAGTCAAGGCTTTGCGAAGGATGCCTTTTTCTCTTCCGTCAAGCATTTTCATATCCCATGGAATGTTCCATGCATATTCCACGATACGGTGATCAGCAAACGGTACGCGGACCTCAAGGCTCGCTCCCATGCTCATACGATCTTTCCTGTCGAGCAGCGTCGTCATGAACCAGATCATATTTAAGTAGAAAATTTCACGCCTTCTTGCTTCAGCCGGTGCTTCTCCGGCAAGCTTAGGTGTTTCATCTACCGTTTCCTGATATCTTTCCTGTACATATTGTGCCAGCTGAAGCTTTGATTCAACATGAGGAAGCAGCAGCTGTCTTCTTTCATCAGTCGATCTCATCCAAGGGAACATGTTCCTGTTCAATAACTCTTCTTTATGGAACCATGGGTACCCTCCAAAAATCTCATCTGCACATTCTCCAGATAATGCAACAGTCGACTGCTGCTTAATATGCCGGCAGAACCATAATAACGAAGAATCCACATCTGCCATGCCTGGCAGGTCTCGAACCGTGACAGCTTCCCGCAGGTGGTTGATCAACAGCTCGTTATCAATGATACAGGAGTGATGGACCGATCCAGAAGATTGCACCATCATCTCTATCCATGGTGCGTCCGAGTTAGGTTGGAAATCACTTGCTTTGAAATATTTTGCGTTTTCTTCATAATCAATCGAGAACGTATGAAGCTCACCCTTTTTCTCTGCGTCAAAATGTTTTGCAGCGATCGCCGTAATCGCAGATGAGTCCAGCCCTCCAGATAAAAATGTGCACACCGGCACGTCTGCGACAAGCTGACGTTCCACGGCATCTACAACAAGGCTCCTGACATTCTCGACTGTCTCTTGCAGATCGTGTTCATGCGGTTTGCTTTCTACATTCCAATAACGCCAGATTTTTAAGCCGTTTCTTGAAAACACAGCAGCATGCGCAGGGCGGAGCTCTTTCACTCCATTAAACACACCCACGCCCGGTGTCCGTGATGGACCTAGACCGAAAACTTCCTGCAGCCCTTGAATCCCGATTTCCGCCTTCACGCCAGGATGTGCGAGCAGCGCTTTTATCTCAGAACCAAATAGAAAAGAACTGCCTTTATCACAATAAAAAAACGGCTTAACACCGAGACGGTCACGCGCTAAAAATACAGTCTCTCTTTCCGCGTCATAAATGGCAAACGCAAAAATACCGTTGAATTTCTCCAGACAGTTCTCTTTCCATTCCATATAAGCGGTCAGCAGCACTTCCGTATCTGAATGACCTGTAAATGTATAGCCCCTCACTTGCAGCTCTTTTCTGATGTCTTCCGTATTGTACAGTTCCCCGTTATAGCAGATCGTATATGTTGCACCATTTTTTTGCCGTGTCATAGGCTGGACGCCGCCTTCGATATCGACGACTGCAAGCCTTGCATGCCCGAAGCCTACATGTACATCACTCCAGACGTTCAGCGCATCTGGACCTCTTTTGGACAGCGTATTTGCCATTTTAAGCAGCACTTTTTTCTCGCTCGCTACATGATGTTTCCAGTCGGCCCAGCCTGTTATGCCGCACATTGCTGTCACCCTTTCTTTCTGCAAAGAATCTTTTCGCCCAATAATCAGACTATGCAGAGCAGCATGTACGAGTGACTTTAAATCGGTGTTATATATATTTGTGAGCAGGTAAAGTGAAGGGTATAATCGAATAATGAAGAATATCTCATTTTCATTACAAAAGCATTCGAAAGAAGGTGTAAGATGCCACAGTCAAAAATGTTCAGGGTTGGATACGCGCTGCTTCTTATTTTCTTGCTTATTTGGGTCGGCACGAAAATTGATTTTATATTCCGCCCGCTAGTCGTTCTTGTTCAGACCTTATTTGCTCCATTCCTTCTTGCCGGTGTCCTGTACTATTTATTCCGGCCTGTTGTAATCTTTTTACATAAGCGGAAAGTGCCAAAAATATTATCGATACTACTCATTTACGGAGCCGCTATCGGCCTGATAACTCTTCTCGTCTACACGGTCGGACCAATCCTTCAGCGCCAGGTGAGCAGTCTTATTGAAAACATGCCAGGTCTCATCGACTCGGTAAGAGGAAAAATTGTCGAGCTTCAAAACAATAAATGGATTGACCGTTTTCAGGAAAGCGGAGAGTTCAACCCGAAAGAGCTATCTGATAAAGTGACAGGCTATCTGTCTTCAAGCGTTTCGACTATCAGTACAAACATCGCCAACTTTATTTCAATTGTGACCAATATCATCGTTGTATTTGTTACGGTTCCTTTCATTTTGTATTACATGCTGAAAGAAGGAGAAAAAGCTCCGCGGCAGGTCCTTTCTCTTCTGCCGATCAAACAGCGTGAAAACGGACAAAAAATTCTAAAAGACATGGATCTGGCATTAAGCGGCTATATTCAAGGACAAATTCTTGTCAGTGTCGTCGTCGGATTGATGCTTTACGCAGGATATTTAATTATTGGAATTGAGTACTCCTTGCTTCTCGCACTCGCTGCCATGCTGACTAACGTTATTCCATTTTTAGGTCCGATCATCGGTGTGATCCCGGCTATTATCGTTGCCGTCACCGATTCTCCAGTGATGGTTGTTAAGGTGCTGATCGTTATGGTCATCGCCCAGCAAATCGAAGGAAACTTAATTTCTCCCCAGGTAATGGGACGCACACTTGACATTCATCCACTGACGATTATCTCACTGCTGTTAGTGGCAGGTAGCCTCGGCGGTCTGCTCGGCTTGATTCTCGCAGTCCCAGTCTTCGCAGTCTTAAAAGTTATCGTTCTTCACACTTACAGACTGATCAAGCTGCGCAACCTTCAAAACTATGAGTAATGGAAAAAACCGGCCAAGGCCGGTTTTTTGTGTGGAAATTTATTCAGCTTAAAGTGCTTCCTTATCGTAGATCGGTACCCAGCCTTCTTTTGATTTAAAGATACGCACAGCCACCACTTTACGGTCTTCTTGCAGTGTGAAGTAATGGCGGTAATTTTCAGGAACAGAGATCAAGTCGCCTGGCTCCAGTTCTACGTCAAAAAAACGTCCGTTCGGCCCTTCGATCGCGAAAATACCGTGCCCTGAAACAATGAACCGTACTTCATCATCACTATGATGATGTTCATTAAGAAAGTTCTTCAGCAGCTCATCAAGGTTTGGAGTCGCATCAGACAGCGAGATCACATCCTCTGTCACATATCCTCTGCGGGCTGACAACTCGTCAATCTCGCTTCGGAAAGCAGCCACAACTTCTTCCTTTTCTGCATCAGTTAGAGAGTAATTCTCTCGTAAATGAGCAGGTAGTTTTTCAATCTCCCATTTTTCATAGATGACTTCCTGGCTGTTCAAATATGCTTCCACTTCTGTCTGAAGTTCAATTCTTTCTCCGTTATCATGAAAACGCAGTTGTGCCATTATTTTTTTCCTCCTAGAAATTTATGATTTTTTTTGCGCTGAACTTCTTCACACTTTGAAAGAGATTAAGAGACTTCAGCTTAATATGATAAGAAAATAAAAACTCAAACGCTTCAAGATGTTTTTTCGCTTCAAAAGCGTTTTTTCCCCAAACGGTAATACCGTGGTTTCGGATTAATACTGCCTTAGTTTCAGGCTGGATAACAGAAGCTGTCGCCTCAGCCAGACGTTTCAAATCAGCGTAGTTTTCTACGATTGGCACGGTAATCTCGCCATCTTCCTCCCAGATTCCGAAAGCCTTAATCAGCTCTTGTCCTCTGAATGTAATGGACCCTTCTGATGCGTACATTTCAGATATGATATTGTTATCAATTGTATGAACATGGAGGCAGCAGCCAGCATCAGTATACCTGTATACTTCACAGTGGATATCTGTTTCAGCAGATGGCTTAAGAGCTGTCTCTTCTGCAGGTAACCCAAACTCATCCACAAGCAGGAAATCTTCTTCTGTACGTTTTCTTTTATCCTTTCCGCTCGCTGATACGAGAAATGTTACCGGCTCATTGCTTACTTTAATCGACAGGTTTCCGCTCGTTCCAGGAAACCAGTCTCTTGCAGCTAATTCGTCCTTAACATCGGCAAGCTCTGACCAGCGCAGTTCTTTTGTCATGAAACTGCCTCCTTCTTTTTTTCAAGATGACCAATAATATCGTGGAAGGTTTCAAACGGGGTGAATGAAATGTTCAGATCTCTGCACTTTTCAATGAGAAAATCTCTTGCGAACACCTCATCCGCACGTTTTGCCGCCACAACATCTGTGATAGAATCACCGATTACTATTTTATAAAACTCATCACTGTCCCATTTTCGCAAAATGCTAGGCTTGCAGCATCCGCATCCATTCTCGCAGTGTTCATCGCATTCGTTTGGCCATGTGATCTTGATGGTTTCTTCAGTAAAGTCACTGCCGTTGCAATAAACATGATCATTGCTGATATAGTCTTCAAGGTACGGATAGACGAAAAAATCGATGCCTCCGCTTACAACATAAAATTCAATGTTTTCGTTTTTCGCATATTGGATGATGTCTTCAAAACCTCCGCGAAGTTTTGACCGAGTCAGTACAAAGCGGATGATTTCTTCTTTTTTGCTTGAAGGGACCGATGCGAACATCTTTCCTACCCCTTCTTGAATGGATATTTCACCGCCAAGAACTTTTTTGACCGTTTCTTCCCATCCGTTTCCGCCAAACTCTTTCATGATGCTGACGATGTTATCCTTTTCAGTGATGGTGCCGTCAAAATCACAGAAGATTACTTTTTTCTTTGTCACTTCGCAGCCACCCCGCCCCAAAGCTCAAGAGCAGTGCCCAGTTCTTTATTCGTCAAAGCCGCAACATCCAGAGAAACACCGGAAACTGCAGCATCCACTGCCTGTCTGAACGCTCTTGCACCTCCTGCAGCCCCATCCGGGTGTCCGTGAATTCCGCCACCCGCATTAATGACGCTGTTGATGCCGAAATCGCTAAAAAGCTGCGGAACAAGCCCCGGGTGAATTCCTGCAGAAGGCACCGGGAAAGCTGCACGGTGAACGGCACTTTCTTCTGTAAGTGCATTAGAAATTCCTAATGCTTCTTCACGCTTAAGAGCTACACTTCCGTACGGAGAAGGGAAAAGCCCTAGATCAGCTCCTGACCAGCGGAGAATCTTCCCGAGCAAGACAGAATAGCTGATGCCGTATAGTGCTGAAGATCCTGCTGCACCTGCCAGCGCTGGATGTGCCATGATAGGCACGGAAATTTCTTTATCCTCTGCAAGTTCCTGCAGAATATCAGGACCATATGACAATACGTTGAAAAGCAGTGCGTTCGCTCCTAGCTCAACAGCCCTTCTTGCCTTATCTCTAAGGTTCCTGCTCCTGCCTGTCAGGTTTACCGCGTACAATGTTTTCTCCCCTGTGATGGTTTCAGTTTCAGAGAGAACTTGTTTTGCTGCTGTGATCCGCTCTTCAAATGGCGTAAGAGGATTTTCAAATAAAATTTCGTCATCTTTTACAAGGTCCACTCCGCCGAGTGACTGCTGCCGGAGCTGCTCTTTGAAGAACTCCAGATCCTTGCCGAGCACTCCTTTAAAAATGCTCATTACAAGCGGACGATTATAGACATCAAGCTTTTCTCTAATTCCGTCTACGCCGAACTTCGGCCCAGGGAACTGCTGAGCGAGAGATTTTCCCAGCTCCAAATCCACAAGCTTGATCTCTCCATCGAGTGACAGCTTGCCAAACACTGTCGTCAGTATAGCCGGCAGATCTGGAGAAAAATTAGCGGCTGGATACGATATTTTCAGCAAGCCTTTTGTTCTGCTGCTACCCAGGTATTGATCTGCAGCGCTGTCGCTTTCAAGCTCCGTCACAGACTCAACAGTCCCTTTATGTTTTTCAAGCTGATCTTTTTCAAGCTGAGGCAGATTGGTCCAAGAACCGACAGTCAGCCCAAGAGCGATATCTTCTGCCTTTTTATTCAAGTTTCCTTTTTTATCATGAACGAGATAGGTTGCCGTTACTTTTCCCAATATAGTCACTCCTTCAATTGCATATGTCCTTCTTACAGTAAATGCAGGATTAATGGGACATGCTTGTACATTTCCCTAAGGTATAAAAAAGAGGCAATAAGCACATTCTTTTTCAACTATTTCCATACAAAAAGCCCCTTCTCGAGGAAGGGGCGCGCATATAAACACGGTTCCGCTTCCTCTCATCTGCCAGCTATTTAAAAGCTGCAAGAATTAGCACCGTTTTCACCGAAATGGTAAATGGTTGCCGGGTTTCATAGGGCCAGTCCCTCCACCTGCTCTTGATAAGAGAAAATACAAAATTGTTTGAATTTATTAATTTAATTGTGATTATGACAGGGTGTGAATTGACTGTCAACTATTTTTGAAAATTAATTTTCGTGATTCGGTCTGCCGCCTCAATTAGTCTTTCCTCTGTTGTAAGAAGTCCTGCACGTACAAATCGGTCTCCTTCACTGCCGAATCCGACGCCTGGAGCTACAACCACGTGAGCTTTCTCTAAAAGCAGATCAGAGAACGATTCTGATGTGTACCCATCTGGCACAGGCAGCCAGCAGAAAAAAGAACCTTTTGGCGCTTTCACGTCCCAGCCGTTTTCCTGCAGCCGCCCGATAAATGCGTTCCGCCTGCTTTCATAGGTGGCCGAAAGATCCGCGACACAATCCTGCGGTCCTGTAAGAGCTACTGCTGCCGCTTCTTGAACAGCTCCAAATAAACTTACATAAAAATGGTCCTGAATCAGGTTTAAACTCTCGATTACTTTTTCGTTGCCGACAGCAAAACCGACTCTCCAGCCTGCCATATTATATGTTTTGGATAACGTATAAATCTCAATTCCAACATCCTTTGCGCCTTTCGACTGAAGAAAGCTAGGCGGCTTCTCCCCGTCAAAGCCAATTGCTCCATATGCAAAATCATGTACGACAAGAATATCGTGCTTGTCTGCCAGCGCCGCCGTCTCATCAAAGAATTCATGCGTTGCCGTGCCGGCCGTCGGGTTATTTGGATAGTTTAAGAATAATAGCTTCGCATCGTCCAGTACGTTTGCTGCAATTGAGCTGTAATCAGGGAGAAAATCATTTTCCTCACGCAGCGGCATGAAGTGTGTCTTCGCATTCGCCATCGCGATTCCAGATAAGTAATCAGGATAGCCGGGGTCCGGTACTAAAGCAGTGTCACCTGCGTTCAGGAAGCATTGCGAGATTTCTACGAGTCCTGCTTTTCCGCCAAACAAAACAGCCACTTCCTTCTCAGGATCGAGCTTCACTCCGTATTCTCGCAAATAAAACTCACATGCTGCTTTTTTTAGAAAGTCATATCCCCGGAAAGGAGAATATTTATGATATTGAGGATTGCCGGCCGCCTCCTGTACTGCTTTTACAATATGCGGCGGTGTTGGAAGGTCAGGATTGCCCTGTCCTAGATTTATAATGTCATAGCCTTGTGCTGCATAGCTGCTGACTTTTTTTACGAGTTTCGCAAAAAATTGCTCCGGCAGCTTATTCATCACATCTGCCTGTTCAAACCGTTTCAATCGATCCACTTCCTGTCTATTATGAATGTTCTTGAAATTCTAATGAGTAATGTTATACGCTATGTTTAATTCTGTCAAAGACAATTTTGGAGGGCAAACATTTGAAAATTACATGCGTGCAGTTCGACGTCATATATGGAAAACCAGATGAAAACAGAAAGAAAGCTTCCGGATGGATCAGCAAAGCTGCTGATGAAGGCGCTGATGTTATTGTCCTGCCTGAGCTTTGGGATACAGCATACGACCTTGAGCGGCTCTCAGAGATTGCCGATACAGAAGGGAAAAACGCGATAGAATTCCTGAAACCTCTTGCCAAAAAGCATAACGTCAACATCGTTGGCGGATCAATCGCATACGAAAAGAATGGAAATGTTTCAAATACAATGCTTGTGTTTGGCCGTGATGGTTCTGTCATCAGCAAATACAGTAAAGCTCATTTAATCCGGCTCATGAATGAGGAAAAGTTTATCACCCCTGGCAGTGAAACATCACAATTCCGGATTGATGATGTTCCAAGCGCAGGTTTGATATGCTATGACATCAGGTTTCCAGAATGGGTTCGAAAAGTTGCCCTTGAAGGCGCTAAAATAATTTTTGTTCCTGCTCAATGGCCAATTCAGCGTGACAAACACTGGCGCACTCTTTTGACTGCTCGTGCCATTGAAAACCAATGCTACGTTGTTGCATGTAACCGCAGCGGGAAAGACCCTGATAACACGTTCGCCGGCCAGTCTCTCATTATTGATCCATGGGGGGAAATTGCAGCCGAGTCTGGTGCTCACGAAGAAACCTTGCTGTCAGCAGAAATCAATCCTTCACTTGTCGACGAAGTAAGATCGCGCATCCCTATCTTTGAAGACCGCCGGAAAAATTTGTATTAAACTTTTGTTGACAATACAACAACTTATGATTTAGTATAACGATTATGAATTGTCAGTCTAATTGACGATCCCAAATTAATAGCACGTCTCTTATCAAGAGCAGGTGGAGGGAATTGGCCCGATGAAGCCCAGCAACCGACCGTAATACCATTGTAAAATGGGGCTCCCTTTTTTCAGGGGGCCGCAAGGAAAAACCTTGCGCATGGCACGGTGCTAAATCCAGCAGACTGATTTTGTCTGCGAGATAAGAGGCACGGTAACCGAATGTTCCGAGCCTCTTTCATATGAAAGAGGCTCTTTTATTTTTATACAGGGGGAATTTTTATGACAACCGCAGCAAAAGCAGAATACAAAGCGTTAACAAACGAAGAAGCTGAAGCATTAGTAAAGAATCTCGGCTTAATAAGCGAAACTGAACTTTCCGTTTCAGAGATTGGTGACGGAAACTTAAATCTTGTTTTTAAAGTCACAGGGGTGAACGAATCCGTCATTGTAAAACAGGCCCTTCCATACGCAAAGGTGGTTGGAGAAAGCTGGCCACTCACTTTGGACCGGGCAAGGATTGAAAGTGATGCACTTATACATGCAGCCAAATATGTACCTCACCTTGTACCAAAGGTCCTTTACACAGACAGCATACTGGCAGTCACTATTATGGAGGACCTTTCCTCGCACACTATCGCAAGAAAAGGGCTGATCGAGAGTAATGCATACGCTTTGCTTGCGCGTGATATTGGAATTTTCGCTGCAAGGACTGCGTTTTACACGAGTGATTTTTATCTTCACCCATTCGAGAAAAAACGCCTTGTGCAATCGTTCAGCAACCCGGAGCTGTGCAAAATTACAGAAGATCTTGTTTTTACTGATCCGTTTTTTGATCATGAGACGAACGATTTCCCTGAAGAATTGCGGCCCGATGTTGAACAGCTTTGGAGTGATGCAGAACTTTGCAGAGAAGCAGGACTGCTGAAATATCAGTTTTTAACTCAGGCTGAAGTGCTGCTGCACGGAGACCTGCATACAGGAAGCATCTTCGTTAAGGAGGATTCTACTAAGGTCATCGATCCTGAATTCGCTTTTTTTGGTCCTCTCGGTTTTGACATCGGCCAGTTTATCGCTAACATCGCATTAAATTATCTGTCACAGCATCATCATTCACAGGAACCATTTAACCGTAAAGAAACGCAGGATAAGCTGCTGAAGACAATTGAGGAAACCTGGAAAACGTTTGAGAACGAGTTTAGCAGATTGTTCCGTGAAGAAAGCACTGAACCTTTTGCAGGCACAGATGGTGTGCTAGAGAATCTGCTTGAAAAGACGTTCACAGATGCAATCGGTTTTGCAGGCTGTGAAATCATCCGGCGGACGATCGGGCTTGCTCACGTAGCCGACCTGGACAGCATTTCATGCAGCGATGTTCAGCATTATTTAAAAAGAAAAGCACTGAAGCTTGGTGCATCCCTCATTAAAACAAGAAGCAGTGTTACAACGATAGAACAGTTTACATCACGAGTAAGAGGTGCATAGAACATGAGTTTAAACGATACAGAAATATCATCAGTCAGATACAAAGGTGACCACCTTCTCTTGCTCGACCAGCAGCAGCTGCCTGAGCATACTGTGTATTTAAACGTGACCACGATCAGTCATGTATGGGATGCTATCGCGAAGCTGAACGTGCGCGGTGCCCCAGCAATCGGCATTGCAGCAGCATTCGGTCTCGTGCTATGGGCAAAACAATATAAAAGCAGCGACCTTTCATCTTTTCACGCAGAATTGAAAGAGCAGCATGATTATCTTGCCTCTTCCCGTCCAACCGCAGTGAACCTTTTCTGGGCGATCCGGCGTGTGCTTGAAGCGGCCAAAAAAGCAGACAGTGTAGAACACGCCGTCTCATTAATTGAGTCTGAAGCGCTATTAATCCAAAAAGAAGATGAAGAAACGTGCCGCAGAATTGGAGAACATGCTCTATCTCTTTTGCAGAACGGAGATGCCCTCATGACAATCTGCAATGCAGGCGGGATCGCAACAGCGCGCTACGGAACAGCACTCGCTCCTTTTTACATAGCAAAAGAAAAAGGATGGGAGCTCTCTGTCTATGCAAACGAAACAAGGCCGGTTCTCCAGGGTTCAAGGCTGACAGCATGGGAGCTTCAGGCGAACGGGATCGATGTCACGCTCATCACCGACAATATGGCCGCTCACACTCTCAAAACGAAAAACATCGCAGCTGTTATCGTAGGGTGTGACCGTGTAGCGGCTAACGGAGATACAGCCAACAAAATTGGAACGTTCGGCCTCGCACTTCAGGCGAAAGCTCTCGGGATTCCGTTTTATGTTGCTTCTCCCCTTTCAACGGTCGATCTGGCTACTGAAACTGGCGACGACATTCCCATCGAAGAACGGCCTGCAGAAGAAGTGACGCATATTGGCGGAAAAAGGATTGCGCCTGAAGGGATCAAGGTGTTTAATCCGGCGTTCGATGTAACACCGGCACAATATATTTCAGCGATTGTTACAGAAAAAGGAATTGTAAAAGGCGATTATAAAAACCAGCTGCCTAAGCTCTTTGAGGAGGAAACACGATGAAACAATGGAAACCTGCCGCTTCAGCTCTTCTGGCATTCAGCTTGCTGCTTGCCGGCTGTTCAAGTGAACAAGATGCAGTAAACAAACCTGCTGCCGCAAACAAACAAGAAAAAACGGCTGAACCAGCAAAGACTGCCGCGGGTTCTCAAGACTCTAAAGAAATTCCAGAAGCCGTTAAAAAACCTCTTAAGATCGCTGCAGTCGTGCAGCTTTCAATCGGAACCTTCTCCTCACAGTACGCACAAGGCTTGAAAGAGCAAGTGAGTGAGTTTGGCGGAGATGTTCAAATTTACAACGCGGATAATGATCTGTCGAAAATGGCTTCTTATGTAGAAAACGCGATCAGCCAGAAGGTTGACGGTATCCTGCTTGACCATGGCCGTGCAGACGCACTTGCACCAAGTGTAAAAAAGGCTGTCGCAGCAGGAATTCCTGTCGTTTCATTCGACAGCGACTTGAACATTCCTGGCGTGACGGTGATCGACCAGGATGATTACAGCCTAGCCTGGAACTCCCTGAGGACAATGGCTCAGGATCTCAACGGCAAAGGCGAGATCGTGTACGTTTGGGTCGGCGGGTTTACACCGATGGAGCGCAGAAATGTCATCTATGAAGCGTTTAAAAAGCGCTATCCGAACATTAAAGAAATTGCCCGGTTCGGAAACGCCAGCCAAAACACGGCTCTCGACACACAGTCACAAATGGAAGCCCTGCTTCAAAAGTATCCGAATAAAGGTGACATCGATGCAGTATTCGCTCCATGGGACGAATTCGCAAAAGGTGCCTCACGGGCAATCAAACAAGCCGGCAGAGATGAAATCAAGGTTTACGGAATCGATTTGAGTGACGAAGACCTGCAGCTTATTCAAGAAAAAGGCAGCCCGTGGGCCGCGACGGCTGCAACTGATCCGGCTGATGTAGCAAGACTTCAGGTTCGCTTCTTGTATCAAAAAGTAGCAGGTGAAGAAACACCGCAAGTATACAGTGTCCAGCCTCATCTTGTACAAAAAAGCGCCCTTCCTGAAAAGAAAGTAAGCATGGATGACATCGGACAGTACGTAGAGGGCTGGGGAAAATCAGACGCTGCCGTCTCCGCGTGGATGGAAACGCTAAAGAAGGAACAGAAATAGTGAGCAGTCTGCAGCTGAGAAATATCAGAAAATCTTTCGGTCGCCAGGACGTACTGAAAGGTGTCAGCTTAACCATTTCCCCAGGTGAAGTGCATGCGCTTTTAGGTGCCAACGGAGCTGGAAAAAGCACGCTCATGAAAATACTGTCAGGCGATTATTCCAAAGACAGCGGAACGATCACCTTAAACGGTTCAGAAGTTTCCGTTGCTTCACCGAGAGACGCGATCAGGCTTGGTATTGAGATGGTCGTCCAAGAACCTGACACGGCACTCGTCCCCTCATTAACAGTTGCCGAAAACGTGACAATGGAGGACCTTCTATCAGGTCCTTCCTTCATCAGCTGGAATAACCGCAGGAAAAAAGCACGCCAGCATCTGCAGCTCGTAGGACTCTCTATTTCTACAGAAAAATTAATATCTGAATGCTCACTTGCAGAAAAGCAATTGATCCTTCTAGCACGGGCATTGTCCAAACATGCTTCGTTCATCATCCTTGATGAACCGACTGCGGCACTCAGCCAAAACGAAACAGACCGGCTGTTCTCTGTTATCAATTCTTTAAAAAAGCAAGGCATCGGGTTTGTCTTCATCTCCCATCGCCTTCCTGAAATTTTTAAACTGTGCGACCGCATTACCGTTTTAAAGGATGGAAACGATGTTCTTTCGGCTCCAACAACAAGCACGAACGCTGATGAAGTGATTCAGCATATGATCGGCGAGCTGCTCATATTGGAAAAAGAGCATGTTACGAATAAAAAAGATGCCGTTCTACTTGAAGCTCATTCTTTCCATGTTCCAAAAACAGGCCAAAACGTTTCGTTTAAGCTTCATGAAGGTGAAGTCGTCGGAATCGCCGGGTTGGTCGGAGCAGGAAAGACTGAAACCGCCCGTGCTCTATTCGGTGCCGACCTTTCACCGGACAGTTTATCTGTACACGGTGTTCAAAAAAGATGGCGTTCACCTAAGGATGCGGTGGCAAACGGTTTGTCTTTTGTGCCAGAAGAAAGGCGAAAAGAAGGGATTATCACTTCGTTTTCACTGCGTGACAATCTGGCAATCCCATCGTTTTCAAAATTTACGTCAAAAGGATTTTTGTCTTCTTCCTCTATTGAAAAGGCAGCAGCTGAATGGATTCAGAAGCTCGGCATTAAAGCCGAAAGCACTTCTGTTCCAGCAGGGCTGCTGAGCGGAGGCAACCAGCAAAAAGCCGCGATTGGAAAATGGCTGCTTAAAGGCGGAGATATTTTTCTTTTCGATGAGCCGACAAAAGGGATCGACATCGGGGCTAAAGAAGATGTATTCTCTCTCATCAAAACGCTTGCTTCTGAAGGAAAAGGCATCCTTTACTTCACAAGTGAACTGAACGAGCTTTTTACGGTTGCTGACAGAATTCTCGTTTTGTATAACGGTGAAATCACTGCACAGTTTACACGTGAAGAAGCAACTTACGAAAAAATCATGCATGCCGCAACAGGAGGTCAACATGTCACAGCCATTTCTTCATAAGCAGCAGGAATTATCCCGCCCATCACTAAAAAACAAGATCTATCCGTTTTTGTTCAAATACGGCACATTGATCGTCATTGTGCTGACTGTTATCGTGTTCAGCTTGCTTAACGACCAGTTTCTTTCTTATAAAAACTTTTCCGATATCCTGCGCAGCATCTCAATCATCACCTTGCTCGCAATCGGAGTCACGATATCGCTCATTGTAGGAGGTTTCGATCTTTCGGTTGGCTCCACAGCGAGCCTTGCGACCGTAACAAGTGCTGCCGCACTCGTGCTTTACAGACAGGAAACGATTGTAGCATTATTGATCCCCCTAGCTGTAGGCCTTTGTGTCGGACTGCTGAATGCATTTCTGGCAGTTAAGGTCCGCCTTCCGGATATGCTTGCTACACTTGCCGTAATGTATATCGTGAACGGCCTTCACCTGACCTTTACGAAAGGATTTTCTATCTATAACAACATGCCGCTCGGCAGCGGAGAAACAGCACCGGGCGTTTTTCTTCCTTCTTTTCTGTTCATCGGACAAGGAGAAGTATTTTCCGTCCCGATGCCCGTCATCATCATGCTCGTCGCAGTCATTGCCGTCCATATCTTCCTTCGTTTTTCACGGCCGGGCCGGCTGCTCTATGTAACAGGAGGCAATGAAGAAGCAGCCAGACTTTCAGGTGTACCGGTTAAGCGATATAAGATGTACGCATACTTGCTCTCTTCCTTCTTTGCGTCTCTTGCCGGTATCGTTCTGGCTTCAAGGATCGGGACCGGCCAAGTTTCTGCAGGTGCTCCTCTTTTAATGGATGGCGTTGCCGCAGCATTTATTGGGTTTTCTGTTTTTGGAGCGAATAAGCCAAATGTGGTCGGAACGTTTTTCGGAGCGGTGCTTATCGGAGTTCTCTTGAACGGGCTGACCATGCTCAATGTCCCTTATTACGCACAAGACATCGTTAAAGGTTCCATCCTCATCGGTGCTCTTGCATTTATGTATTATGCAAAAAGGAACTGATCTAGAAATCAGTGAAGAAGTTGATCTCCGTTTCAGGTGCACGCTTTCCGCGGGGCGTGGCGAAAAGCAGAAACGGCTCGTTCAGCCCCGACCAGCAAAAGGGAAAGGGGCCGGTAAGTCGCTCTTTGACTTATTGGACACTTGCCCTTTTGACCTCGAGGGGCTAGCCGTTTTCTGCTGGACAAGTGAGCCCTCTCGTCGCTACGCGCCATTGAGAGGTCTCACCTTCCCGCTTGTCCCGCAGGATAAGGAAGTAACGCAGCAAGACATCGCACGAAGAAAATGTGAACTTCATTTTCGAGGAGTCGGCACCTTACACTCCAATCAACTTTATCCAATGGTGAATTCAAGATGATTAAGCGATTCTAATGAAAGATCCAACTAGCAACTTAAGAAGAATGGCAACTCATGGTTTAAGCTTTAATTCTTCAAGGACAATCAAGCCGAACTTTCTAAAAGCAATTGATGGCAACCATTTTTCAAGGGCATCACATGTAATGATTCATGTGATGCCCATGATTTTTGCCCTTGTCTTCTGGCTTGTTTCTATTTTTTTTGCAAACAAAATTTGTTTGTGATTGGAGCGGAAGGGTGCGAGACTCCTCGAAAATGAACTTCACATTTTCTTCGTGCGATGAGTCGCTGCTGGAGCCTTCCTTGTCCTGCGGGGCGAGCGGGAAGGTGAGACCCTTTAGGGCGCGTAGCGGCAAAGGGGCTCACCGCACGCCCCGCGGAAAGCTCAGCACCCTGGAGCGGAGATCACCACTCCACCCTGCTGTCTTTTTCTTTTGCTCATTTCTTAAAAGTGCTGAATATCTTTCGCTCTTCTAAAGGAATGCTAAAGAGAAGTGTGGGAGGTGGTATTTTATGAATAAAAACGGCTGCAGTACTAATGCACCTGCTGGAGAATTAAAATGGTGGCAGCTCTCATTGATCGGAGTCGGCTGTATTATCGGCACCGGTTACTTTCTTGGTTCAGGGATTGCCATTCAAAAGACAGGGCCTTCTGTTCTATTATCATACCTTCTCGCTGCAATCTGTACATACATTGTATACAGCGCTTTAGCACGTATGTCCTCTTCTGATCCTCAGAAAGGATCCTTTTGCGCATATTCGGAAAAAGCGTTCGGCAAATGGGCCGGCTTCAGCTGCGGATGGGTATATTGGACATCTGAAACATTGATTGCGGGAAGCCAGCTTACTGCTCTATCTATCTTTTCACGCTTTTGGTTCCCTCATGTACCGCTTTGGATGTTTGCAGCCGGTTATGCAGCTGCGGCTCTTGCAGTGGTGATCGCTGGAACGAAAGGGTTCGAACGGGCAGAAAATATCTTTGCTATCATAAAAATAGCAGCAATCCTTATGTTCATCATCATTGCAGCTCTTGCTCTTTCAGGTTTAATAAACGGAGACGGTTTCAAGCCCTCACTGCCAGGTACAACAGAAGGCTTCTTTCCGAATGGATTCTCAGGATGGTGGGCCTCTCTGCTATTAGCTTTTTATGCATTTGGCGGTATCGAGATCATGGGATTGATGGCCATCAAGCTGAAGAACAAAGAGGACTCACTTAAGGCAGGGCGGATCATGCTCCTCGTTCTTGCCGTGATCTATACACTTTCAATCGGCCTCGCTGTCACGATGGTCTCTTGGAACGTGTTTAATGAAAAAGAAAGTCCGTTCGTGACTGCACTGCAAAACTTTGATCTTCCTTTCTTTCCGCATGTATTCAATGGCGCACTCCTTATCGCTGGATTCTCTACGATGGCTGCATCACTTTTTGCAGTGATATCCCTTCTAATTACTCTCGCAGAAGGAGGAAATGCCCCAGAGATTTTTAAGAAAGGAAAAAAAATCAAGGATATTCCTTGGCCTTCTCTTTTGCTAACCGCAGCAGGAATCAGTTTTTCAATCATACTTTCACTGCTGATGCCAGGAAAAGTATATGAATACTTGACGACAGGTGCTGGCCTCATGCTGCTCTATAATTGGGCGTTCATTCTGTTATCATCATTAAAGATAATGCAACATTCAGGCTTTGCAAAAATAAAGCATGGGGCAGGATTTTTGTTCATTTTTGCAGCAGTCAGCGGGACTTGCATCGAGAGGACAACACGAACAGGTTTTTTCTTCAGCGTATTCTTTTTAATTGTGATCGGCCTTGTTCTGCTTAAGATGAGAACATATTGGAAACAAGAGTATTCACAAAAATAAAAAGCTGGCTTTAGAAGCGCCAATCCGCCTCTTAGCCAGCCATTTAATTTATGCTTCCAGTAAGCAGCGCACTGCTGCTGATTCCACCGGTTTGCTGATCACATACCCTTGAATATGATGGCAGCCAAACTGCTTCAATAACTCCATCTGCTCGGGTGTTTCGACCCCTTCTGCCACTACATCAACGGACAGTACCTGGCACATTGTGATGATTGCTTTAACAATTGCTATATCTGTTTTATTCGATCCATTGTTCAATAAGTTTTGAATAAAAGTCTGGTCGATCTTTAATATATCGATCGGCAGATCTTTAATATAACTGAGTGCACTGTAGCCTGTGCCAAAGTCATCGATGGAAAGTTTGACGCCGAGCGCTTTAAGTTCTTTCATAATGTTCAGACTGTGCTGAACGTTTTCGATCATGATCGTTTCAGTCAGTTCCAGATGAAGGTACTTCGGCTGAAGTCCCGCTGTCTCCAGTGCCTCTTTCACTTCATAAATAAAATTAAGGTTTTGCAGCTGCCTTCCGGAAACGTTTACAGAAACTGACAGATGATCATAACCTTTATTATGCCAATCTTTTAGCTGCCTGCACGCTTCGAAAAGCACATACTTGCCAATTTCACAAATTACTCCCATCTCTTCTGCGACAGGAATGAATTCTCTAGGAGAGATAATACCATGAAGCGGATGATTCCAGCGAATAAGCGCTTCAAAACCTGAGATGCGGCTGTCATGCAAGCAGTACTGTGGCTGATAATATATCATCATTTCATTCTTTACGACTGCATGCCGCAAATAGCTTTCAAGCTGCAGCCTTTCGATCCTGAACTGATTCATCTCGCCTTTAAAGAACTCCGTTTCGCTTCTTCCCTTCTTTTTAGCGCGGTGAAGAGCGATGTCCGCATTTTTGATAAGACTGTCAGAGGATGCTCCATCCTGCGGAAAAATACTTACCCCAACAGAAGCGGTTACCATAAACTCTTGATCTCCAAATGTATATGGAATAGCGATCGCTTTTTGAATGTCCTCAACTGTCTCGTTCACTTCTTCCATACACTTAAAATCATGCAGAAGGAAGATAAATTCATCTCCTGAAAATCGGCTGAGCATCCCTTTATTCTTGGCTGTAATTTTCATCTGTACTGCAGCATGCTGCAGCACTTGATCCCCAGACTGATGACCGAGACTTTCGTTGATAACACTGAACTGGTCGATATCAACAAATAAAACTGCGATCGGCTTGCCAGTCTCTGTACGCTGGTGGATCAGTTCATTCAATCTCTCTTCCAGGAGGATCCGATTCGGCAGACCTGTTAATGCATCATGATAAGCAAGCCGGGCAATTGTTTCCTCCGCCTTCTTCTGCCATGTAATGTTCTTTCCAATTCCAAAGACCCCGGCTACTTCCCCATTTAAAATAATAGGGATGTTTGTTATGCTGAGCAGCAAATACTCACCATTTTTATGGCGGATTTTTGCTGTATAAGACTGCGGCTTCTCTTTGACCGCTTCCTTAAAATAAGCAATAACTCTCGCTCTGTCCTCTTCTGGCAGATAAGAATCGGCACTAGTACCCAAAATCTCCTCCTGGCTGTATCCGAGCATCTTCGTTAAGGATGGGTTGGTGCTAGTAATTTTCCCATTCAAGTTCATCGAATAAACAACATCTGGATTGTGATCGAACAAAGATTGGTAGCGCTGCTCTGTTTCCTGAAGGTTTGCGCTCAATACTTCCATCTTTTCAGTACTCGCTTTAATCAGATGTGAAAGAGCCCGAAGCTGATCCAATTCCGTTTCGTCTCCATCGCTTTGCAAGCTATTTTCGTTTTCTATACGTGCCAGTGTCCCCAAAGAAAACACCTCTCTGTCATTTACGAATATTTTACTTCACTTAGACCATAAGACATCATCACTATACTATCGTCACAAACCTTTGAAACTTTAGTCCCGGTGGATACAGCTCGGGAAATGCATTCTTGGGGGTACGGTACTGCACTAAGTAAAGTGCCAGAACCATGCTCTTTATCTCTCATGAGTACCGTACCCCATAAAAGACAAAAAAACCCCGCTGGCCGTATTGGTCAGCGGGGTTTACATGATTTTATGTGCTTTGTTTATTACTCAAGTTGTTGAACTAGAGAACCATCCAGCCGTAGTACATAGTGAGCAGGAACGTAATCCAGAAGAACACCCAGTTCATGAACTTTGTTTCTCCGCGTTTTTTCTGTACAAGAATAATTTCCATCAGACCGATAACAGATAAGCCAAGAATCATTTTTACAACTAAAGGTCCTCTGTTCACGATTGTTGGATCTGTAAAGTAGTCAAAAATCATTTTTCCGCCTGTTCCGAGTATCAAAAGGTACATCAGGCGTGTGATCATGTGAAAAATTTTCGATTTTTTTTGATCGCCTTTTTTGTATAGCATATAAGCTACAGCAAAAAACACGACAGCAAGAAGCCATGAAGTAACGTGAGCATGCGTCATAAATATTTCCTCCTATGTATAATCCTCCATAACACTATACCACGAAACCCCGGACTATAGACAAGCATACTGCATAACCGCTGTCACGAAAGCCTTTTCATTGCTATAATGATTATGGAAGTTATCCAATAGATTAGAGGTGTTCTCATGAAAAACACAGAAAATGTCATCACAAAAACAGAACGATTCGGTGCTCAAAACTATCATCCGCTGCCGATCGTCATCTCCAAAGCAGAAGGAGTATGGGTAACAGATCCTGAGGGCGGCCGCTATATGGACATGCTGAGTGCATATTCCGCCGTGAATCAGGGTCACCGCCATCCGAAAATCATTCAGGCGCTGAAAGACCAAGCGGATAAAGTAACACTCACATCACGTGCGTTCCACAACGACCAGCTTGGCGATTTTTATGAAAAAGTATCTGCTCTGACTAAAAAAGATATGGTCCTGCCGATGAATACAGGAGCTGAAGCAGTAGAGACGGCTGTTAAAGCTGTGCGCCGCTGGGCTTATGACGTGAAAGGCGTAGCTACAAATCAGGCAGAAATCATCTGCTGTGAAGGGAACTTCCATGGCCGTACGATGACGGCTGTATCGATGTCGAGCGACCCTGACTATCAGCGCGGTTTCGGACCGATGCTTCCTGGAATCAAAGTCATCCCATACGGCGACCTGGATGCGTTAAAAGAAGCGATCACACCTAACACTGCTGCGTTCATTCTTGAACCGATTCAAGGTGAAGCGGGTATCGTGATCCCAGCTGAAGGATTCTTAAAAGACGCTTTGGCGCTATGCCGTGAAAACAATGTTCTGTTCGTAGCGGATGAAATTCAGTCTGGCCTTGGCCGCTCTGGAAAAATGTTCGCATGTGACTGGGAAGAAGTTATACCGGACATGTACATTTTAGGTAAGGCATTAGGCGGCGGCGTAATGCCGATCTCTTGTGTCGCTGCAAACCGTGATGTGCTTGGCGTGTTTAATCCTGGTTCGCACGGCTCCACATTCGGCGGCAATCCGCTCGCATGCGCGGTTTCAGTAGCATCAGTTGACGTTCTTGTAGAGGAAAAACTTGCAGACCGCTCTCTTCAGCTCGGTGAATATTTCCTTAACGAATTGAAGTCGATCAACAACCCGATAATCACAGAAGTCAGAGGAAGGGGTCTCTTTATTGGGGTCGAATTGAACCAGCCAGCCCGTCCTTACTGCGAAAAGCTTAAGGAAGAAGGCCTCCTGTGCAAAGAGACACATGAAAACGTCATCCGTTTTGCTCCTCCGCTTATCATCTCAGAAGAAGATCTAAACTGGGCAATCGAGCGTATCAAAAAGGTGCTATCCGCTTAATAACAAAAAAACTTCTGGAAAGCAGATGCTTTCCAGAAGTTTTTTTGTTTTACATTACAGGGCCTTCACTAGCCCGCCGTCGACGAGAACAGCCTGTCCAGTGACATATGTGTTGGCTGGAGAACCAAGGTACAGGATCGTCCTGGCGAATTCTTCTGGCGTACCATAGCGTCCAAGCGGAATCATGGATTGAAACTCCTGTTCTATATCATGACCCGACACACCTTTTTTATCTGCCAAAAAGCTGTCAAGCTCCTTGATCCGGTCTGTTCCAATACGGCCAGGGCCCACGGTGTTGATCAAAATGCCTTCGCAGCCAAGCTCCTGCGACAGGCTCTTAGCAAGTCCTACAATCGCTGTCCTGTAAGTGTTTGATAAAATGAGTCCGTCGATCGGCTGTTTAAATGAAGAAGACGCGATGTTCACGATACGCCCCGAACCTGATTTTCTCATATACGGCAGCACTTCTCTAACCGTTCTGACAAGGCTTAGGAGTGTCAGCTCAAAGCCGTACACCCAGTCCTCGTCTGAAAATGCGTCAAAATTCCCAGCAGGCGGCCCGCCAGCATTATTTACGAGCACATCAACTGTGCCATATGCAGCTGCCGTTTGTGCCACGGCGTTTGCAATATCTTCTTTCTTCGTGATATCGCACACTGAATAGCGCACTTCATTTCCTGTCTTCTCGATAATCTCAGCTGCTGTTTTCTTCAGCGTGTCTTCTTCTCTGCCCGTCAGCATGACACGCGCACCTTCTGCTGAATACATTTCGGCGCATGCTCTGCCCAGTCCTTTGCTCGATGCGATCACAAGTACAGATTTGCCTTTTAATCCAAGATCCACTTCACTACACAGCCTTTCTGTTTAAAGTACAACACTCACATATTTTGTTTCAAGGTATGCTTCCATACCTTCAATACCGCCTTCGCGTCCTATACCGCTTTCCTTCATTCCGCCGAACGGTGCCTGAGCAGCTGAAGGGACACCATCGTTCCAGCCGATAATGCCGTATTGCAGACCTTCCACTACCCGCGTTCCTCTCGACATGCTTTCGGTGTACACGTATGCCGCAAGCCCGAACTCGCTTTCGTTCGCGAGCCTAATTCCCTCTTCATCACTTGCAATCTTCTGAACCGGTACGACCGGACCGAACGTTTCCTCTTTCATGATGAGCATCTTATGGTTAACGTTTTTCAATACCGTCGGCTCGTAAAAATGCCCGCCGTTTTCTTCCGTCCCTTTTCCTCCCGTTACACACACGGCTCCTTTTGATACTGCATCATCAACGTGCTCGCTTATCTTTTCATAGCCTTCTTTGTTGATGATCGGTCCAATATCGGTTCCTTCTTCAAGACCGTTGCCGACCTTCAGCTTTTTCACCTCTGCAGTCAGCAGGTCGAGAAATTCGTCATAAATCTTTTCATGAACATACACGCGGTTGATGCAGATGCATGTCTGTCCTGCGTTGCGGAACTTCGAAGCCGCAACGCCAGCTACAGCTTTTTTCAAATCCGCATCATCCAGCACGACAGCAGGGGCATGCCCCCCCAGTTCCATCGAAACGTTCTTGACGGTAGCTGCACTCTGTTCTATTAATTTTTTTCCGATCTCAGTAGAACCTGTAAAGGTAAGCTTGCTCACTTTCCGGCTTGCCATCAGTTCTCTTCCAATGACAGAAGAAGATCCTGTTACAAGATTAATAACTCCCTTCGGAAAACCGGCTTTCTCGCTCAGTTCAACGAGTTTAATAGCCGAGAGCGGTGTTTCTTTTGGAGGCTTGACGATAAAGGTACAGCCGGCAGCTAAAGCAGGACCAAGCTTGCGTGTGATCATAGCAGCAGGAAAATTCCATGGGGTGATCGCGGCAACGACACCGATCGGCTGCTTGAGTACTTGCATTCTTTTATTTTCCGCATATGATGGGATCGTGCGTCCGTAAATACGCTTCCCTTCCTCTGCGTACCATTTTAAAAATGAGGCGGCATACATGACTTCTCCGACTGACTCTTTTAGCGGCTTGCCCATTTCCTTTGTCATGATTTCGGCTAGTTCTTCTTTCTCATCCATCATCAGATCGTGAAGCTTCATTAAGTAATCGGCACGCTCGTATGCAGATAATCTTGACCAGGCAGGAAAAGCGGAATGAGCTGCATCAATCGCTTCAATCGTCTCTTCTTTTCCTCCTGATGCAACAGTTCCGACTACTTCACCGTCAGCAGGGTTATATACTTCAATGCGATCTAATCCTTGGCCTTTCCATTCGCCGTTAATGTACAAATATTTTTCCACGAAAAGAACCTCCTTCATTATCGCTCACTATTTTATTTCATTGCGCAGTGTTCCAATTCCTTCCACTGTAATTTCAACGATATCTCCTTCTTTTAAGAACACCGGCGGCTTCATCCCTTTTCCGACTCCCGCGGGTGTCCCAGTTGCGATAATATCGCCTGCTTCCAAGGTCATGCCTTTAGAAAGCTCTGAAACTGTTTTTTCTATTGAAAAGATAAAATCGCTAGTATTTCCTTTCTGGCGAATCTCTCCGTTCACCTTCGTTTCAATCGACAGCTTTCCGTGATCGGTTATCCCTTGTTTTAGTGTGATGCATGGCCCCATCGGACATGTCCCGTCTAAGCTCTTTCCGATCAAAAACTGTTTATGCTTTTGCTGCAGATCTCTTGCCGTTACGTCGTTAATAATCGTGTAGCCAAAAATATAATCCTGTACATCACCCTCGGCGATTGCTTTACCTGTTTTGCCAATTATGACCGCAAGCTCACCCTCATAATCAAGCTGTGACGTCACGTCACTGTGATGCGGGATGCTCTCAAGATGCCCGATAACAGACGTAGGCGCTTTTGAAAACACCATAATGTCCTCTGGAATATCATCCGCGCTTCCCATCTCGATAGCATGATCTCGGTAGTTCTTGCCGACACAGAAAACATTTTTCAGAGGGCGTTCAATCGGCGCGCTCCATCTAAAACGCGGGTCATCTGCTGATAGGAATAAGCCGCTGCTGTTTTCATCCTCAAATTCTTCCATCAGCTCCTGAATGTCCGCCTGAAAAGCTGAACCAAGCTGAATGCCTTCAAGCATTGTTGCAGGAAACGTTTTTCCTGAAAGTTCAGCGGCAGCTGTTAAATTAAAGATGCTGCCGTCAACATATTGTCCAATGATTCTGCTTCCGTCATAATATCCGCTGATTAGTTTCATCTTTCCTCCTGAAATCGGTTACATATATTTTATTTCATCATACATCCAGCATTATAAAAGTTAAAGAAATGTGACTGCCCTTTTAGCTGCTGCCTTAAATATGGTAAAATAGCATGTCTTATACTTTGCGCGAATAGCGCCGACAAGAGGGAATGTTTAATGAAAACGATTGTGACTACTCTAAATGCTAAATTTATTCATACATCACTAGCCCTGAGATGCTTAAAGGCATACAGTGAACCTGAATTTCCGGTGGAGATCACCGAATATACGATCAAAGATCCGTCCATTAACATCGTCACTGATCTTTACAGCAAAAATCCGGATGTGATCGGTTTCAGCTGCTATATATGGAATATAGAAGAAACAATCAATGTGATCGAGATGCTCAAAAAAATAAAGCCTGAACTGACAATTGTACTTGGTGGCCCAGAAGTTTCTTACGATGTTGCTTACTGGCTTGACCGCGTACAGGATGCAGATTATATCGTTGTTAACGAAGGAGAAGAAACATTCAAGCACTTGCTGCAGACGCTGAGAGACAAAACTGAACTAAAAAAGGTATCCGGTCTCGCGTGGAGAAATGACGGAAAAGCAGTAATCAATGCACCGCGCGAAAAGCTTGATCTGAAAAATGTTCCGTCGCCTTTCCGCTTTGAAGAAGATATCGCTGCGCTTTCGAAACGAGTCACATACTTCGAAACGAGCCGCGGCTGTCCGTATTCATGTGCCTTCTGTTTGTCATCCATTGAGGTCGGGGTACGGTACTTTGATGTGAATCAAGTAAAGGATGACCTTATCTTTCTCATGGATAACGGCGCTAAGACAATCAAGTTCGTTGACCGGACATTCAATATCCGCAGAGATTACGCACTTGACATGTTCTCGTTCCTGATTGAAAATCATCGCCCAGGTGTTGTGTTCCAGTTTGAGATAACGGCTGACATCATGCGTCCTGAAGTTATTGACTATATTAATGAACATGCGCCAAAAGGACTGTTTCGTTTTGAAATCGGCGTTCAGTCTACGAATGATGCGGTCAACCTTCTCGTTCAAAGAAGGCAGAACTTTGAAAAGCTGACACGTACGGTCACATCTGTACGTGACGGAGGCAAGATCGCACAGCACCTTGATTTGATCGCTGGTCTTCCAGAAGAAGATTACAACTCGTTCCGCAAGACGTTTAACGACGTGTTTGAGTTTGGCGTGGAGGAAGTTCAGCTTGGATTTCTTAAAATGCTCCGGGGGACAGGCTTAAGACTGACTGCCGAGCAGCATGATTATATTTATATGGATCATTCGCCTTACGAGATTCTCGGCAACAACGTGCTCAGCTTCGATGACATCATCCGCATTAAACAGGTGGAGGACGTGCTTGAAAAGTACTGGAACAGCCACCGAATGGATCTGACAGTAAAGTATTTGATCACGAGTGCCTTCAATGGCTCTGCTTTCGATTTCTTCCAGGAATTTGGAGCATACTGGGAGGCACGAGGCTGGTCGAGAATCGGGCATCAGCTTGAGGATTTGTTTACAAGGCTTTACAGCTTCCTGGAAGAACACCATCCTGCTCATCTTTCTGCTGCCGAATCTCTGATGAAGTATGATTACTTGCTTCGTCAAAACTTTAAGCCGAGAAAAGCATGGTGGCCGAAGTCTCTTTCTAAGGAAGAAGTAAGTGCTGTTTTCAATCATGTACTAATTCAGCAGGACAGCATCCAAGCTTTTACAGAAAAAGAATTGTATAAACACGGTTTCACTGCCAGCGTGGATTTAGATATCGAAAAGTTTGAAAAAGGAAATGCAATTGAAACATCACCATTTTATTTATTCGCTTTCTACGACCATAAAACGAAGACTCCGCATATCCGTTTTATTCCAAGAGAAGCTGTTCTCTCACAGAAATAAAAAACAGGATGCCCGCCGGCATCCTGCTTTTTATTTCTTCTTCTCTTCCTTTAATACAGCTGGTTTCACATTAGTCAGGTTAATCGCACGCTGGTGATGGTAATAGGCTTCAGAAGGCTTATGCACAGCCCACTCGCCATTCACAGCACCGCTCACGATTTCAACCTTGTCAGAACGCTTTTCACCTAGCTTCACGTTTCGCTTTTGTAAGAATCCGTCACTCCAAACGTAAACGTAGTCTTTCTTATCGATTTTAATAAGTGCAGAGGAAGGTACGAATTTTGTTTTTTCTTTCAATGTTTCGTAGACCATTACTGAAACAGGCTGTCCCTCGAACAAATCAGTTTTATCTGTTTGCAAAAAAACATCTACATTACGCGCCCCTGAACTTTCAGGCTGCTTGCGCAATACCGTTCCAGACGCTTTTTCTCTCTTGGAAATAAGCAGCTCTGCTTCTTCCCCTTCAGCAAATAGCGCTGCATCCTCAGGCGGAAGGCTCAATTTGATGAGAAGACTGCCGCTGCTGTTGATGGTTATGATCGGTCTTGACGGATCAGAATGCTGGTCAACGCTTTGTATTGTGCCGGCAAGAGGACTTTCGAGCTTAAGATCATCTATTTCATCTTTAAGATCGGTGATTCTTCCGTTTAATGCTGTTTCTCGTGAAGAAGCCAGACTTTCCTGCAGTTCTGCTTCAGAAATTTGCCCTGAAATTTCTTCAATGAGTGCTTTATCTTTTTCATCATCAAGTCCTGTAAGCTTTCCTTGAAGCTTTGTTTTCAGAGAAGAATAATAGTCTGCTTTAACTCCTTCTTCATCCAGCTCATCTTCAGCCTCTTTTAACTGAGCATCAAGAACTGGATCAGAATAAGCAACGAGCTCCTGTCCCTCTGTGACAGTGTCACCTGGCTGAACAAGCCACTCTGAAGCATCTTTCCCCGCTTTCGGATAGAGGAGAAACACTTTTTCTGAAACAGCGGTCCCTTTATACGTATGTTTTTTCTTTAATGCGGCTTCCTCAACTTTTACTGTGTGAACCCTGATTTCTTGGATTGGCGATGTTTCACTTCTGGCAAAAATATATGTATTGGCACTCAGCAGAACGGCACAGCATACACCTGCTGCTGTCCAAATGACATGACGTTTTTTCATCTGTTCCTCCTAAAATAACTGTCCAGCCTTAACAGCTTCAAGCAAAGAAACCATCAATGCCCATAACACAAAAAGCAGTGCTGTGACAGACAGGATGTATTGCTTTTTCTTAAAACTGTACTGCTTTAGCGCAGAATAAACGGCAGCAAAGCCCCAGAGATATAGAACATTAATAAAGTCGAACAGTCTTGCAAAAAAACCGTCCTTAAACAGCGCTGTTCCGATAAAGCCTAATCCTGCAGGAGATGCAGCATTTCCCTCACCGGCAGCCAGCTGAAACGGCAGCTCGATCAGCTCGTTAAGCAGAACAATCGTATACAAAATAGAAAAAATAAAAAAAAGACCTTTCATCCCGATGTCTTTAAAAAACGGATAAAACGCAAAACTGACACCAGCTATGATCAGTACAGGCAGCATGATTCCCCAAATTCCGCCCGCTATGCTTAACAAATAAGTAACAACTTCCTGGTCTGTTCCTGATAGACGTGCATTTTTAACGAATGGAAGGTTTTTCTGGCTGTCGAATGATGCATAATATACGAGTGCGTTTATCAGCCCGCTCACACAAAGAAGCACGAGCATCCTCCACCAATAGCCGTTCTTTTCTTCAGACTCTCTGTAACGGCCAAAATACTTTCCGGGACGCAAAACTGCAGGAAAGAAGCGAATCTGCTCCATTAGTATCCCCCTCAACTTTTATCCTCTTAATACTATCACATCTCACTTAAAAAAATGACAAAAATTGTCGCATCACCACAAAAATTACAATAATGCCTCCTGAGAATATTTAACTGTCCAATGGAAGAAAATACTCCCAAAGAGGTGAGATTCATGACACAGTTCAAGAAGCCAAAACCGCTTGTTTCTGAAGAGCAGCAAAAAGCTTCATCCAGCCAAGAGGAAGAAACTAGACGGACGGCCTTAACAACCCAGACATCAACTAAGGCTGTGATGACTTTAGAAGAACGTGAGACGCAGCTTTCTTCTATTTTTCATAAAAGCAGCGACCTGAATTTCAAGTACATATCTTTTGATAAATGGGCGAGACGGCTTTTATTCGTCAACCTTGAGACAAGTTCAGATGTGAAGCTGGTTCAGGAGCAGATCATCAATCCTCTGTTCGAACTTGGTGAAACCATCACTCCTGATACCTTTCATCTCATTATTGAAGCGGAAACAACGATCGAGGCAGAGTTCAACACTGCTTCAGGCCTTCTTCTTGATGGCAAGACTTTAATTTTCATAGAAGGATATGATGTCTTTTATGCTGCTTCTACAGCAGCCACTTATAAGCGCGATATTGTTGAGCCTACAAATGAAAGAGTAATCCGGGGGGCTCATGACGGCTTTATCGAGGATTTAACAACTAACATTACCATGCTAAGAAAGCGGATTAAAAGTCCGAAGCTTGTTGTCAAATACTTTACAGTTGGAAAAGAAACACATTCAAAAGGCGCTATTATTTATATGGAAGGCATAGCGAACCAGGAAATCGTCCAAAAAGTGGAGCACCGTATTTCGTGTATTGATTCTGATTCTGTTTTAACACCAGGGAACATCATCGAGAGCATTGAGGATCACCCATACAGCCCCTTCCCGCAAATCATGGATACAGAAAGACCTGACCGGGCCGCTGGCAACTTGATGGAAGGCAGGATTGTTGTTATGTCTGCCCTCTCACCGATGGCGTCCATTATGCCTGCTAATTTCTTTTCGTTCTACCAGTCGTCGGACGATTATAACACTAGATGGCTGCTTGGTTCATTTTTCCGGTTTATCCGCATTTTCAGCTTTTTTACTGCTTTAGGGTTCCCAGCTGTCTATATCGCTGTCGTTTCTTATCACTTTGAAGTGATTCCTTCTGGCATGGTTCTCGCCATCAAGAGTTCGCTTGAAAACATACCATATCCTCCGCTTATTGAGGCTATGATTATGGAATTGACCATTGAACTTATTAGAGAAGCATCGATCCGGCTTCCTTCCCCTATCGGGCAGACGATCGCCATAGTTGGAGGGCTTGTAATAGGAGATGCTGTTGTAAGTGCGGGGCTTGTTTCGAATATGATGATCATTGTCGTCGCAATTACAGCGATTTCCGCTTATATCGTACCTTCAAGCGAAATGAGTGAGGCGGTTAGGATTATTCGCTTTCCATTAATGGTTTTAGCTGGAACACTTGGATTTATCGGCATCGTGATCGGCTTTATGGTCTTGTTCATTCACTTGACAAAGCTGACGTCATTCGGGACACCGTTTTTCTCTCCTGTTGCTCCGCTACGTATGCAGAACCTTAGGGATACATTTATCCGGCTGCCCTTCTGGAAGCTGAACCAAAGACCGCTTGATGCAAAACCGCAAAAACTTCGTCAGGAAAATCGTTCAAGAAAGTGGGAGGAGGAGGAGGATGAAGAATAACAGCATAACCCCTCGCCAGCTGTTCTTCGTCATCATACAAACACAGATAGGTGTAGGCATCCTGTCATTGCCTTTTACTCTTTTTACAAAAGCAAAAACAGACGGATGGATGTCGGTTATGATAGCCGGAGTGCTCATCCAGTTTGTTATTTTAATGATCTGGCTGTTAATGAAGCGTTTCCCTGGCAGCACTTTATATGACGTCATTCCTTTGTTGATAGGTCCAGCAGCAGGAAAAGTACTTAACGCGCTGTATACGATTCATTTTATCTTTGTTTCAGTCTTGATTCTCATGTATTTCCATCAGATAACAGGCCGATGGATTTTCCCCGAAACTCCAAAGTGGGTGATGATCAGCTGTGTGGCCCTGACAAGCGGTTATTTAATTACCAGCTCTGCACGTATCATTGCAAGATTTTTCATTATCATGACACCGCTCCTCATTGTTTTATTTTTATTAATCGCTTATTCCTATACAGACGCCCATCTGCTTTATATCCTTCCGGTAGGAGTACATGGAATGAAAAATGTACTGGTCGGTACACAGGATGCAACAGTCGCACTGCTTGGATTTGATGCAGCTCTCGTTTTCTTCGCTTACACGAATGGCAAACCCGAGAAAAAGCTTAAAGCAGTTTCGCTTGCTGCCCTTTGTGTCACACTTTTTTACACGTACGTAACGTTTACAACTTTCATTTATTTTAATTCTGAGGAAATCATTATTGTTCCAGAACCGGTCCTTTACATGCTTAAAGCGTTTTCCTTTAAAGTTATCGAACGGACAGACCTAGTGTTTATGTCTCTTTGGCTCGTATCTGTTGCTACCTCATTTATGAGTTATTTGTTCATTGCAGCAAAAGGCGTGCAGTCTGTACTAAAGCTTAAGCATCACAAAAAGACGATACCTTATCTCGTTTTTACGAGTATTATCCTTGCCACGATCCCGAAGTCAAATCTCCAGATACAGCAGTGGGGAAAATATATCAGCTTATCAGGAATCATTTTTACGATTCCAATTATTTGTTTGCTGCTGATCATTGCGGTGGCGAGAAAAAAACAAGGAGGAAATGCACAGTATGAGAAATAAATTTTTGTATTTCTTTCTCGCATGCTCTCTCCTTCTGACTGGGTGCTGGGATCAAGTTCAGCTGAATCAGACTAAACTCATTAAGGCAGGCGGATTTGATTACACTAAGAAAGGCAAGGTACGTACGATTGCCGCCATTCCTCAAGTTCAGCCAGGTTCTAGGGAGGAAGGAAAAGAAATATCGCAGGTGTTCGAGGCAACCGGCAATACTGCCCGTCAAAGCCGGCATAATCTTGACCGGCGCATCGCCGAACGTGTAGATGCATCAAAAAACCTGATCATCGTGTTAGGAAAAGAAGCCGCCAAAAAAGACATATACAGTATACTGGATGTTTTTTACCGCGATCCAAAATCCGCACTAAACGCAAAACTAGCAGTTTCGAGCAAAAAAGCTTCCGATGTGGTCAGCATGAAATTTCAAGAACCGAACATCGCAACAGGAAACCTTGGAGAATATTTGTATGATCTCATTGCCAGTGCAGAAGATGCATCGCATGTTCCCGAAGTCAGTATTCAGACGATCTGTCCTGTTATGTTTGATCCAGGCCAGGATTTTGCGCTCCCTTATTTCGAACCACTTGAGAAAGAGTTGAACGTATCAGGAGTTGCGCTTTTTCATAATCATGTTTTCGCAGGAACGATCAAGGGTCCTAAGTCAATACTCTTCAATTTATTAAACGCCACACAAAGCTCAAAATCGATTTCCACGACTAGAAAACTGCCTAATGCAAAAGGAGATGGTCCGGCAAAATCCGTAACACTCATCGTAAAAAAAGCAAAACGCAAACTTAAGGTTTCTGTAAAGCCTGATAACAGTGTAAGCGCCAAGATCGACTTGAACTTGACGATTTCTATCGGAGAATTTCCTAGTAAACATACAACAGATAAAAAAGGTTTAAAATTAGTCGAGAGTCAGCTGAATGAAGTTCTAACAAAAGAAGCCGGTGAAATCATAAAGACGCTTCAGGGCTTTAACAGTGATACGTTTGGCATAGGCCGGCAATTAATCGCTTTTCATAACGATACATGGCAAGCGATAGATAAAAAAAATTACTTCAAGAAAGTCGATTTCAATACAAACGTCACAGTAAAAATAATGAATTTCGGAATCATTGAGTAAAGAGTAAAATTGCATTTTGTGCATATAAAAAGGTCAGCAGACGGATTCCGTAAGCTGACCTTTTCATTATTAATCAGCTGCTAATGCAACTGTACTTCCCTTTCCGGCAAAATCAGAAGGGGTGACGAGTACTTTTTTCGATAATCTTGCTTTTAACTCGGGCACATGTGAGATAACACCGATCGCAAATGAGTTCATCTGCAGCTTTTCGAGCGCTGTAACAACAGTATCGAGAAGTTCCTGGTCAAGTGTGCCGAACCCTTCATCAAGGAAGAAAAACTGCAGCGGATGCCTGCCGCGCAGCTGTATCTGCGCAGATAGAGATAACGCTAAAGCTAGAGAGGTAAGGAACGTTTCTCCTCCAGAAAGGGAGGAAACCGGCCTTTTGATTCCTCCGTTTGCGTCATCTCTCATCACAAACCCGTTGGATGAATCAACTTCGATCGCATAACGGCCTCGTGTCAGGCGCGCCAGCCTTTCAGATGCATCGATTGTAATCTGATGAAGCTGTTCTTCAGCAGCAAATTCAACAAACGTGTTTCCTCTAAATACAGCCTGAAGCTTGCTGAAATTAAGGCACTTGACTTCGCATTCCGCCTTCATTTTTTCAAGCTCAGTGTATCTAAGATGGTTTTTCTCAAGTTGAACATACGTACTTCGTGCTTCGCCTAGACGCTGTCCGCTTATCTCAAGCATCTCTTTCGCATCGTTCAGCTTGTTTATTATCTGATCCCATTCTTCCATGCTTAACGCTTTTTCTGGAAGCGTGCTCTTGATAGCGGCTATCCGGGAAGATAGATCTTTTCCTTCGTCTTCAAAAGCAGTGATGTGTTCGTTCCATTTCTGCTGTTGTTCAGGACTTGCAATCGCTTTTTCGACGGAATCAGCAGCAGCAAAATTAGAGGATGTAAGCTTTTCATTGAACATCTTTGATGCTTCGGCCTCCCGCTCCTCAGCCCTTTTCAAAGCTTCAGAACTAGCATGATGTTCCCTGTCACATCGATTATAAGAGTCGTGGACCTTTCGGCAGCGCTGTTCCATCTCCTTTGAACTCGAAAGAAGATGATCAAGCTTGGACTGTGTTTCTTGAAGAAGAGCTGCAGAATCGCCGCCTCCTGTAATTCTGCTGATTTCTGTTTGCAGTTCGTTTACTGTTTGTTTTAATATTTCAAACCTGCTCGTCTCAATGGCGGCTTTTTTATCAAGTTCGCTTAGCTCCTCCTTTTTTTCTGCCAATAATGCCGTTTTTTCGGCTAAGAAGGTTTCTGCGATTCCTAGCCGTTTTTCTGCATCTTCGCGCAATGTGTCTTTTTCATGCAATTGATTGTGCAGATGATCGACTTCCGAAAGATCAAATAAGAAATGTTCACTCCACATACGCATTAATTCTTCTGATCTTGCTTCGGCCTTTACTAGCTTCTCCTGCATTGGGTCTATGAGCTGCTGAATCATTTTTTGTTTTAATACGGCAGCATCTGCAGATTTTTCAATTCTTTCTTTTTTAGAAACAAATGCTTTTGCTGCCTCTTCCAGCTGAATGACATCCTGCAGAAGCATTTTTAATTCAGTTTCTGCTGCATGCATAGCATCCTCAAAACCGATATTATCCATTTCAAGCGCCGCTGCCTCTTCAGAATACGTATCAGCAGAGGCTGCGAGTTCCAGCTGCGAGGAAGAATGGTCAATAATTTTGGCAGCCAGCTCTTCCATCCTTTCTGCTGCACGTTCAGACTGAGTCCCTAATTTCCGAAGTGATTCTTCAAAATAATCTTCATTGAACGCTTCAATCTTTTTTGCCGTTCCTTCAGATTCAAAAGGTGAAGGATGATTTACTGAGCCGCAAACCGTACATGGTTCTCCATCCTTTAAGGAAGCAGCAAGTTCGATGGCCAGTTCATGCAGACGCCGCTTTTCTGACTGGTCTCTATAATTCTTTCGAAGAGAATGAAATACACGTAACAGCTTCTCCTTCACTCGAACACTCTCGCACAAACGGCCGTATACGGCTTGCATCTGCTGCATCAGTTTTTCAGCATCTTGATTCAATTCTTTTTTCTTTTGCGATACGTGAAGCTGCTGATCCTCAGATTCAGCGAGCTCAATTTTCATTTTTACTATCTCAGCACGGATGCTCTCTGCATTTTGAAGTGTCTGCGTATACTCACCTTTACGTGCTGCTGCATCTGCCAGCATCCTTCGTTCTTCAGATGATACTGTATTGCTGTTCTGCACTTGAAGAAGTTCTTTTTTCTTCAGCTCTCCTTTTGAAAGCGTATCAGAAGCTTTCTGAACTTCGTGAGTTAGAACATCCATTTTCCGCTTATAGGCTTGCAGCATTTCAAAGCTCGATGCTTGTTTCATGTCCGTATCTCGCAGAATATCCTGCTTTTTTACTGCTTCTTTCATCAGAGACAAGTGCTCATTTAAAAGCGGTACTTTTTCTTCTGTTTCTGCCTTCAATGATTCATTCAATGCAGAAACTTCTTTCCACTCTGAGAGCAGCTTATTCCTCTCTGTTTGGAGGTGCTGCAACCGTTCATTCATTTCTTTTGTTTCAGCTTCTGTCCTTCTGCATTCCTCATAATACGGCAGAAGTTTGTCAGCCTGAATAGCGGCGTCCAGCCTTTGTTTCAATTCAGACACTTCATTGCGGCGATCCTCAAGCTTATCTTTCTCTTCTTGAAGACGGCTGAGTTCCTCTTGCGCATCTTTCACGCGCTTGGCCAGTTCTGCCTGTTTTTCTGCTTCATTCGAATTCTTCTTACTTTCTGCATAAAGCATTTCACATTGCTTTAACTCTTTTTCTGCTGCTAGCAGCGCATCCGCCGATGCATCACCGAGACCGCTCTGTTCCGCTAACAATTCATTCCATTTTGCTTTTTCTTCATCGGCTCTTCTTTTCAGCCGTGTATTTAGTTTGTCGCCGTATTTTTCAAGCTGAAACAGTCTTTGCAGCATCTGTCTTCGTTCTGCACCTTTTAGTGACAAAAACTCTGCAAATTTCCCTTGAGGAAGCACAACAGCCCTCGTGAAATCTTCAATCGTAAGACCTAAAATCTGCTGTACATGCTGCGTGACATCCCTTTCCTTGTCAGCATGAACCATCGTTTCACCGTTCACAACTTCAGATAGGCGGCACGATGCTGTGCGCACAGTATGTTCGCCTGTCCTTTTATAAGAGCGCTCTACTTTGTATTCTTTCACTTCAGCCCCGCTGTTGAGAGCGAACGTAAATGATACAGACAGCTTGTCTTCACTGTTGTTCATGATACCGTTTGTTCCGCCATTTGCCCTTTCCACTTTTCCGTATAGAGCAAGAGTGATCGCATCTAAAATGGTGGACTTTCCGCTTCCGGTAGGTCCAAAAATACCAAAAACTCCACCGCTGCACAATTCGCTGAATGGTATCGTCTGCGGCTCACGGAAACTTTGCAGCCCTGCCACTGTCAGTGAGATAGGCTTCATAGTTTCACCTCTTCGGCATCGTCTTCATTCAAGAGCTCAAGGAACAACGACACTAGCTCATCGCCAGGTACTGCTCCGCCTGTCTGCTTTTCATAAAATGCTTTAAAGAGCTGGTCTGGCGGAAGCTGTGATGCTTTAACACTACGTTCTCTTTCACTCTTTTCTGCTGCATAGACCGGTTTGATGTGGATGATGCCATCATGCCTTTTTCTTAATCTTTGAATCTCTTCCACCGGCATCGCTTCAGTCAGATGAAGGGACAGATCGATCCATGCGTTAGAGTAAAGCCCCTCATCAAGAAACTGATACACTTCCTGAAGACCGCCCTTCGCTTCCCAAGCGACAAGTGGTTTACCCGATGAAAGAGGAATTTCTGTAATCGAAGCAGCTTGTCCTGGCGCGACATCAATCATCGTTACCGATTTGCTCTGTCCAGCTTCTGAAAAACTGTAGCTGATCGGAGAACCTGAATATCTGGCCGGCGAGGCGGTCCTTTTGACATTTTGAGGCCTGTGAAGGTGGCCAAGAGCCGTGTACTGAGCACTAGCAGGCAGTGTAGTAGCTGCAACCGTATAAGCTCCGCCAATATGGATCGGCCGCTCCGAATCACTGTCGTTTCCTCCCGCAACATATATGTGGCTCATCGCCAGGTTAACGTTTTTCGGGTTAAAGCGTGAAGCAACACTCTCAAAATAAGCACGTACCCATGCATCGTATCCGTCCCGCAGGCCTTCTTCCTCTTGAGTATCAGCAAGGAGCTGCTTCAGTCTCGATTCAGATGGATAAGGCAAAGCACAGATTTCAACAATCTCCCCGGTTCTTTTTGCACCTGCCGAAAAAAGCTTAGGCTCTGGACTGCCAATGAGAGTAATCCCCAGCTCTTTCGCAAGCGGGATAGAAGCGCATAGCCGATCAGGATGGTCATGGTTGCCAGAAACCGCGATAAAAGGTCTATTACCTTTGTCTGAGAGCCTTGCTGCCGCATCATAAAAGAGTGTCTCGGCAGCTGCGGGAGGATTGACTGTATCAAATACATCTCCTGCCATCAAAATGATATCGGCTTTCTCTTTTTCCGCTATCATGGCGATTTCGTCGAGGAATTCCTCCTGCTCGCGGATCCGGCTCCTGCCTTCAAGCGTACGCCCTAAATGCCAGTCTGCTGTATGCAGTATTCGCATGATCAACCTCCTATTATTTCATTTTCAGCGTATGGCCGCCGTCAAAAAAGTATAAATAAGCCTCTTTAACAGGAGCTTTTAAAATTCTGCTGATTGCTTTTTCATATAATGAAATTTGCACGGTATAACGGTTTCTCAGAACATTTTCAGCTTCTTTATACCCTCCTGCAAACCGGTTTGTAATGCCATCGGTCTTGTAATCTATGAGGATATAGCCGTCTTCCTCGCGAATCAGGCAATCGATCACTCCTTGAACTAAAACCTTTTCTTCTTCGTCTCCTTTAAACTTCGGGTTTACTTCTGTTATTGGGAGAGACATGCTGAATGGAATCTCTCTCCGTAAATCGGCAGACTGTTTCACTCGTAATCCAATCGGGGATCGAAGAAATGACAGGATAGCAGACACATTGATGTTTTCAGCCTGCACTGTGGTTAATATTTCTTTTGCTGTCATTCTTTGAATCTGTTCTTTTATTTCTTGTTCAGTTTCCGCTGAGTGATAGTCCAAGTGCTGCATAACAAGATGCATCGCTGTTCCCGATTCAGCTGCATTCATTGATGTTCCGCTCATAAAAGCAGGACGTTCGTGCAATGGCTGCCTGACAGCGGCAACTAAATCGCTGCTGCTGTATTCATCCCTCACCTGATGCTGCTTTTTAATTTCTGTAACAGATTGCTTCGATCTTGTAGTGCTTGATAGGGAGAAATTATAGGTCCACTGCAGCCTGCGCCTCACTTCTTCTTCATTCTCTGAGCTCAGCGGCACAGGCATTTTTGATCTCACTAGGTTCAGTAATTCTTTTTCCTGCTCTTCTAACACGGCTGTCTCTTCATACGATTCCGCCTGAAGCATAGTCACTTTCCAGTCTGTTTCATGGATGTATGGCTCCCCTCGTCCTAATGCTGAAGCAGGCAGGAGATCTCTTAATGGTCCGCTGTTTTTATGACGGATGACAGACGGACCAATCCAGTCCAAATAGCTTTTCGCCTGTGAGCGCAAATAATCAGGGAGCATCCATTCTTCCTCATATAAAGCGTCTTCCCAGCTTTCTGCGGATTTTGCTGCCTCGTTTACTGTTCCAATCATATATAGCTTTTCTTTTGCTCTCGTCATCGCAACGTACAGCACTCGCATCTCTTCAGCGATCAGTTCCATTTTCTTGCGCTGAGCGATGGCCAGCTTAGGCAGTGTAGGATATGTTACCCGATACTTCGGATTGATGTACCTTGTTCCAAGTCCAAGCTCTTTATGAAGTAGGACGTTTTCCTTTAAATCCATCATATTAAACTGTTTGTTCAGTCCTGCAACAAAGACAACAGGAAATTCAAGCCCTTTGCTTTTATGAATTGTCATGATGCGGACAACGTCCTCTTGCTCTCCAAGAGCGCGCGCTGCACCGAGATCCTTTCCGCGGTCCTGCATTCTTTCTATAAAACGAAGGAACCTGAACAGCCCACGGTAAGATGTTGACTCATATCCCTTCGCACGGTCATATAATGCCCTCAAGTTTGCCTGCCGCTGTTTGCCGCCAGGCATTCCTCCTGCAAAGTCATAATAGCCGGTTTCGCTGTATAAATTCCATATGAGATCAGAAAGCGCGCCGCTTCTCGCCCGCACTCTCCATAAATCCAGCGATTCAAGGAAAGCTCTGAGCTTGTTCCTCCAGCGTTCTTCTCCTTGACCTGCAGCTAGTTCTGCTGCTTCATAATATGATCCTGTTTTCTGCGATAAACGGATCAGAGCCATCTCTTCACCAGTCAGTCCCACAATAGGAGACCTCAGTACTGCCGCAAACGGTATATCTTGAAGCGGATTGTCGATCACTTGAAGCAAAGCCATCATGACTCTTACTTCAACTGCATTAAAATAGCCAGAAGAAAGTTCTGCATACCCAGGTATTCCTTGCTGTTTAAACTCTTCCAAAACTGCCGGAGCCCACACTTGTGTTGCCCGCAGCAGAATAACGATATCCTTATATCGGACTGGCCTCATCAGCTTCGTCTGCTTGTCAAAAACCATATAAGGCTGATTGCCGTCTGCCCCGACGAGCTGCTTGATTTTTTCTGCCATTACACGCGCTTCTAGAATAACCGTTTCAAGTTCGCTCTTTTCACTTTCTCCTTCATCTTCTCCCTCTTCATTTAAAACAGGCTTGCTTTTATTGATAAGAATAAGCTCTGTTTCCGAACCTTCAGCGTCTGGATAATAAGAAGCGCCGTGCTTCAATTCAGCATCAACGTCATAATCAATTTCTCCGACGCGCCGGTCCATAATTTGCTTAAAAATAAAATTAGATGCATGAAGAACATCTTCACGGCTTCTGAAGTTTTTAGATAAATCAATTTTCAGCCCGTTTCCTCCGGCAGATGAAAAAGATCGGTATTTTGATAAAAACAGCAATGGTTCAGCAAGACGGAACCGGTAAATTGACTGCTTCACATCACCAACCATAAACAGGTTGCCTTCAGTGCCATCTTGGCAGACGAGTCTGATTATTGATTCCTGCACGAAATTCGTGTCCTGATATTCGTCCACAAGCACTTCAATAAAACGCTCGCGGTATTCTTCCGCCGCTTCTGACGGAACCGGATGCTCCATCTTAGAACCATGACCTGAGAGGACTTGAAGACAATAATGCTCGAGATCTCCAAAATCAGCGATTCCTTTTTCCCTTTTCGCGGCACTGTAACGTGAGCCGAACGCCATTACTAAAGAGGACAGCTCTTCTACAACCGGAGCCATTTCATCAAGATGTGCCAGAAACGAATCAGGATGGCGTTCAAAATAATCTTCTTTTATTTTTGACGTCTTCTTTTTGATCCCATCGCGCATTTTCTTTACTTTTTCCTTGAGTGATTCATCCCCGTCAAACCCTCTGACTGTTTTAAGCTTGGCGAATTCTATTGTTTGGAACGCATCATAAAGGGAGCTCCATGATTGAGAAGAAGACAGCAGCTTCTCTATTTCAGCAGCATCGCTTTCAAGCGCAGGAACATAATGCTCCGGTCCGCCAGGTGCTTGAGCTGCATCTAGCGCTTTATTGGCGTATGCCTTTAAACCAGCAAGCTGCCTTGTGATGTCTGTTAAAAGTTCTCCTGTCCATGGCAGATCATCAATTGATGCACCTTCTGTTTTATACTGTGCAGCCATCTGCTGCAGCCACCCTTCAGGATCAGGATGGCTGCGTGAGAAATCGTAAAGAGAGAGCACGAGCTTCTGCAGTTCCATGTCATTGCGGTCAGAACTATAAGCATCTACAAGTGCATAGAAAGAATGTTCTTCTCCCTTGCTGTACTCTTCTTCAAAAAGATCTTCAATCACTTCCTGCCGCAGCAGTTCCGCTTCCGATTCGTCAGCAATTTTAAAGCCAGGATCAAGGTCGGTCAAAAAATAATACTTCCTGAGTACTTCAATACAGAAGGAGTGAAGCGTTGAGATTGAAGCTTTGTTCAGGAGGCTCAGCTGCCTTCTTAAATGCAAAGATGATGGATGATTCTTAAGCTCCTGATCCAGTGCCTCACCGATCCGCTTTCTCATTTCGGCTGCCGCTGCATTAGTGAATGTTACGATTAACAGTCTGTCAACGTCAGCGTGTTTGTCTTTGATCATAGAAATGATACGTTCAACAAGGACAGCGGTTTTTCCAGACCCTGCTGCAGCTGCGACTAGAATATTCTCCCCGCGCGCAGATATCGCAAGCCACTGATCATCTGTCCAAGATGTTCCTTCTGGCTTCGGTATTAATGTTTTCACAATGCTTCCCCTCCTTCTTCAGATATTCTTTCAATGATAACCTCGTCTTTTTCGTTCTTCAGTTTACGATATCCGTTCTCTTCAAACGTTTCATCAAACTGACAGACGGATTTATAAGAACAGTACGTGCAAGGTTTTTTATTTTTTAAATCATATGGAGAAATTTCGATATGTCCGTCCGATATTTCCGTCCCTATTTTCTTTACTGTTTTCTTAACATAATTCCTTAGATGATGGAACTGCTCTTTTGTAGCGATGGAACTTCGTTTATGAAAGCCCTTTTGGGTAAGCTCAACAGGAATAATGTCCGATTTCTTTTCCATCGTGCTATCCATCAGATTGATCGCATCGCTGTCCGCAAGCACGAGACCTTTCATCTTGAATTTTTTGTACACTTCTTTCTCAATTTCCTCTAATGTAAGCAGCTTCTTTTGTGCGAGCAGCGGGTTGTGTACATGAAAATAAAGGACACCTGCTGGCACCGCTTCTTCACCGAGCCACCTGCCTGAATGTGTGACCGCTACATCCAGATATGTGAGCATTTGAAGAGCAATTCCATAGTAGACTTCACTTAAATTGAGGCCAGTCGAGCTCGATTTATAATCGATGACACGCAGCATCATCCCGTCGCTGCTCTTGGCTGTATCGACTCTGTCAATCCGGCCGATGATTTCCATCTTCGTCCCGTTTGGCAGTTCATATACGAGAGGCGGAAGCTCTCCGCCTCTTCCAAATCCGAGTTCAAGACCTGCAGGCGCAAAGCCGCTCGCTCTCGCATGCTCACTTAAAATAAAGGTTGCTTTCCCTACGACATCCTTCAGCTTCCGCTTAATATACAGAAGTCTGTTAGAGCTTAACAATATTTCGTGCTGAAGTTTAGGCGCGAGGAGATCGACCATGTCACCGGCAATCCGGAAGCATTCGTTCTGGGACAAATCCTGCCACTTCATCCCTCGGCTGTCGAGAAAATCGCTCATGTTTTTCAGTGCAGCATGAAACAGCTGGCCGATATCCGGCGCTTCGAGACGGTAGATTTCCCGCTCTCTAAGCTTCAAACCATACGAGGCGAACTGCGAGAAAGGGCACGAGGAATACAATTCCATCCTTGAAATACTTGCCGAAATTGTGGTACCGTACAACTCCTCTGCAATTGGCTTGCTAAGCCTGTTTTCCTGATTTTTAAAGAACAGACCGGAAAGGACTGTTTCAGCAAAAAGCCTTGTCGATTCATTATTCATGCTCCAGTTATACACCGACCACCATTCATCCGCGATGCCATATCCTCTCTTCCATTCACGAAGCTTTCCGTTTAAGTATGATACGGCTTTTTTCGGGTGCTGGATAAACGATAAATCATCCTCCCACTCAGGCTCATTCTTCCAGAGTATTTCATGCATCCCTGGAAAAAGAGACTTCAGCCTTGAAATCACCATGGACGGCTGCAATGTTTTTCCTTCTTCATCCGCCAGCGGGTAAGAGACATACAACCTGTCAGATGCATTTGTAAGAGCGAGATAAATCAGAAACTGTTCGTCCAAAAGCTGTCTTCTGCTGCCTGGAGCCAGTTCAAAGCCGTTCTGTTCAAGCATCTCCCTGTCGCTTTCTGACAGCAGTCCGCCTTCCTGCGGACGGGCTGGAAGTACGCCGTCATTCACTCCTAAAAGGAAGTGAACCTTCACATCTGTAAAGCGTGACCGGTCAACAGTACCGACAAGCACTTGATCAAGAGCTGGCGGAACAAGAGAGAACTTCATGCTTTCAAGTCCTGTATCCAGCATTTTTGTCCATAATGAGATAGAAAGCTCTTCGTCTCCTGCCATCTCGACCATCTCATCCAGCAGGTTCAGGACCGCGTTCCACACCTGGCCATGCTCACGTGCCTCTTTCAGCCTCCCTCTTCCCTCGGCCTTCATTCTTAGTGACTCAAGCTTGGCGGGAACCTCTATTCTTTCTAGGAAATAAAACAGCGAAGTGCAAAAGTCTTTGACACTGCTGGCAGATGAAAGGTCCCTTGAAAGCCGTTTAATAGGGGCTACAATCATTTCTCTCAGTTCGTTCAGCTCGTTTTCCTTCTGCTGATCTGAATCTGTCCGAGACGCTTCTCCTTCTTCCAGCCCTCGAAACCTCACATACTTCCAAGGCTTCGGGTCTGTCCACCGATTTCCTTGGATGCCCAATGCGAGACAATAGTTTTCCAGCTGATCCATGCCTTTTCTTAGTTCTTTTATCGTTTTCGTACGGTCTCCAGGATAGAGGAGTTCCGTTTTCACGGCTCTGAATACCGCTTCATAACGCCAGTTTTTACTGATGATATCCAGCACAGAACGAATCAGCTCTACTAATGGATGGTGCAGCATAGATTTCTTCTGGTCAATAAAAACAGGAATTCCGTACTCTTCAAAAACAGTTTCAATAACAGACTGATAGGCAGAAGGATTACGGACAGATAAAGAGATGTCACGGAAACGATAATTATGGTCACGGACAAGCTGTAATATCTCTCTTGCCGTACCTTCTGCTTCTGCTCTTAAGGATACAGCCCCAGCCACTGTAAGGCCTGACGTTTCATATGAAGCAACTTCGGGCCTCGTGTCAAAATGACGTTCAAGATGCGCGATTGCCGTACCTTTAAAACGTTTTGGCATGCTGAACAATACATCATCTTCAAGCTGCACCGCATTTTCTCTCGCCATGTTTGCCAGCTGTACATAGGTTGTGGATGTCATATGAAAAAGATCCAGTTCATGTGGAGCTAATGAAGCTGAATGAACATCAGCTGTCAAAGCGATTGTCACTCTTTTGGCATATTTCATGAGCATTGAGAGCACTTCTTTTTCCTGCGGTGTAAAAGAGTGGAACCCATCCAAGTAAATCTCGCATTCTCGTATGTAAGAGGAGTACGGGATCTTTTCTGCGAGCAGACGAAGGTAATCCTCTGAATCTACGTAATGATGAGCAAGAGATTTTTCAAGGTCGCTGTAAATCAGACCAAGGTCAGAAAGCTTATCCATCAGGACGTTCTTCGAGCTCTCTTTTCCAGTAAAATGAAGGAGTGAGCCTGCGTGTCCGTTAACTTCCTCCGGTGTTACGCAGTAACGTTTCAATTCGGTCAACATCATTTCAAGCAAATCGTAAAAACCTGTCTGATCGGACGCTTTCTTGAATATTTTCAACTCTTCTCGACGATGCTCGATAATTTTCCTGAGCATCATATGAATACCCGTGCTCGAGATATGGATTCTGGTCATACCGCCTGTGTCACCGAGAACTTTCCAGGCAAGCCGCGAAAAACTGAAAACCTGAGCCCTCATCATTCCGTTTATTCCAGGCGTTGAAGCCAATTTATATTCCGACTGAAAGGTCATCTGATCAGGCACTAGATAAATGACAGGATCACCTGCCGGGTCATCTGCCAGACGTTCAATAATCTCGTTCATTATCCGCTGTGATTTCCCAGTCCCGGCTCGGCCGAGCATAAAACGTAAACTCATTGATTTCACTATCCTTTCAGCGCCATTCTTATCTTTACATTATCGCATAATGCGGCACACAGCAAAACAAGCGTTCGCAAAAAAGACTGCTCCTTTTTTTGTCAGGTGCAGTCTCTCTATTTACTATTTGATTTCGTGTTCAGCCTTTTACACGCCTTTTCCTGTCGTACATCCTTTTATCGGCCAGATGAAGGTAGTCATCAATCCGTTCGCACGCATCAGGCTTCAATTCAATTGCCCCATATGCAAGAGATATGTATTGTTTCCAATCAAGCAGCTTTGAATCAATCTCTACCGCAGTCTCATACGCTTCGTCCTCTGAGACTCCCGGCAGCAAGAAAACAAATTCATCACCGCCGAACCTGAATCCGTACTCTAAAGACTGTTCCTGCGCAAGTTCGGCAATACGGCAGAGCAGTTCATCGCCCTTGTTATGCCCGAACTCATCATTCACATACTTAAAATTGTTCACGTCTAGCATGAGCAGCGCCAATGGCTGTTCCATCTGCTCCGCATCCTGGACCTTTTCATCCAGACAGTCATAAAAATAGCGGCGGTTGTAAAGATTTGTTAACGGGTCGCGAATGCTTATTTCTTTCAGGTCCATAAACTGCTGCGAACAGAATCCGCTCAAAAAACCCGTTAAAGAATGGTGACTGATCTCGTTCCAGCGTTCGAGCACAGACATCTGCACATGGTGTTCCTCGAGTTCAAGCAGCTTTTTGACTTCTCCAAGCACCGCGTTCCGGATGCTTTTCGTAAAGCAGCTCAATGAACGGTAAGGTATTGTCTGATGTTTGACAAACTCAATCCCCGATTGAAAAGCGCTTTCTTCTGACTTTTTCAGGAAAGCTCTGTATCGGTGTTCAGGCAGAAAAACACCCCTGCAGTTTGCCTGCAGCATTTTATGAACAGTTAATTCATAGGGAATTTGTGAAGATGAATGAATAAATAGATCAAAGTAATTCGTCATCCGTAGTTCTCCAAGATGGTGATCGATCATGATGGGGATGGCTTCGACATGCTTCTTGTACAGTTTCTTCCGCAAACTCTGCCAATATTTTTCCTTAGCCATATAAAATCCCTCAAATCTTCGTTTGATCAAAAAATCTGTATCGTGCCAGAAGCACATTAGAAAACTTGGCTGACTGCAATCTTTTAAGTCAGCTTTAGTTGCGCTTTACCTTTCTAACGACGTCAATTCTCTTCATTGCTGAAAGGTTACACTTTTTTGACGTGCAAAAAAACTGCATCCCAAAAAGGGAGCAGCTTAATCAATCAGCATTAGCGTCCCCTCTGGCAACCCGGCTGCCTTAGCTGCTCAGCAGCATTAGACCCGTGGCTTTGCGTCCCATCCTTTCAGATGGTTTGCCTTGAAACAAAGGAAATATGGTATTTATAGTCATTATATCCTATAAAAGGGTAAAGTTCCAACTATTTGTTTAGTTCTTTATTCCTGTTTTAATCAAACGTCCTTTTTATCATTTTATACCATCTGTATCCAATACGAACTCCGTTCAGTATTGAATAAGGAATCGATAAAGGCAAACGGTATAATGAACGAAGGTACACCTTGTTATATGCCAGCTTTAAATCTTTCCATTTGCCGCAATCCTCTTTGATCAGAAAATCGGAAACATCAACAATGACACCCTGTCCCTCTGAAACCATGACGTTCTTGCCATGAACATCGTGAGGAAAGAGCCCTCGTTTTCGTGCATATTCAAGTGCATGATCAATATCTTCAATAATTTTCGGCTCGATGCGTATCCCATTATGAACACAGTCAAAGAGTGTCGTACCGAAAATTCGTTTCAGTATCAAGAAACGATCTCCGTAGTAATGACATTCTGAATAAGCAGGGTGGCTTCCCAGCCTGCCGTATACTTCTATTTCATCTTTAATACCCTCAACATCTCTTCCGTATATTTTTACAACATAATCCTTATAAGTGGGATGTGCGAATACAGCAGCATAGTTGCCGCACCCTAGTATTCTCCATGGATCCGGACAAGAAACAACCGCAACAGGATCATTTTCATCGCTGCTGACGATGACTGCACTTCTGTCCAGATCTTCTGCAAGCTTAATAAAATGCTGCAGTACCTCTGTCATACTTCCCGACCTCAACTTTCCGTTCATTGCCTATTTCTTTACTAGTGTATACACTCATCCGCTGAAAAGTCGCCTATTATTTATTAAATAAGAAAAAAAGCTGTGCCAAAATTGGCGCAGCACCTGCCGCTTGCTTTAAACACGGTTTTTTAAAAGGAATCGCTCCAGCAGAATCTCGGCTTTGTTGCGAAGATGTACGTTTGGAAACCGCATTATTTCACGGTAGCCTCTAATAAAAATTTCGTACTCTGTTACATCTTCAAGTCTTTTAGGGTCCATCACTTTTATCCTTTTGGCCATCATCTTTTTTCTTGTTTCATGTAGTTCCATGCTTATGTCATCCATCACTCGTTCGATCAGCAGGATATATGGCCGCTTAAGCTTGAAAGGGGAAGTTTGTATGACTTTCAGGTCACGGTCAAATATCGTAAGCAGCATCGGGTACATGATAAAAATATCGATTAATCCACGGTCTTCTTCTGTGCCGTAAAGCACGCTGATCCCTCCGTTTGCCCCAACAGTCTTTAGGAAGGCGGAAGCTGGTATGCCGCTGACAGGACGTTTTCAATATAAAAAGTCCGCACCTGCCTGCGATGGAAGCAATACGCTGAAAATACAGTTTCATTAAATGATATAGGCGAAACTTTACGTTGTGTCAGAAATCCTTCTTTAGATAAATAAATCATCTCAAATGGCATTTTGCCTCTTAAGCAGCGGTTTAATACTTCCTTCAATGCTTCCACCTACCTTTCTTAATACATATTATATGCGAACGTACGTTCTTTTAACAACTAGAAAAAAATGCCTGATTGTCAGGCAAATGTTCTTCGTTCAGGGTGCTGTGTGAAGCCATATTCTTCTAATTCATTATGCAAGCTTCCTGCAATTGATAACCCGTCAAAGCTGATGCCGAGCGAAACGACTGTCTGGGCAAGTTCCGGACGCATTCCGCTGAGTGTCACTTCCACACCGAGAAGCTTCAAAGAGTTGATGACTTGAAAGAGATTGTGAGCAACCATCGTATCGATAACCGGTACACCGGATAAGTCAATAAACAATCGTTCCACCTGATATTCCATGCACTTTTCCAGTGCAGTATCCATGATCAGCTTGGAACGGTACGTATCAATCGTTCCGACCAGAGGCAGGATTGCAAGATTTTTAGTCAGCCTTACAACAGGGACAGAAAGCTCTTCGATCGCATCTCTGGCTAAGCTGAGGATACGGTTATTGTAAGCTACATATGCAACACTGAAGGCTTGAACTGTTTCGTCAAGCAGAGGATCGACTACTGCTGCAAGATCAATAACTGCTGATCCGCTGAGATTAAATTCATCCACTTGACCCTTAAAGAACTCCCAAATAACAACCCTGTAGTATCTTGTGCTTTCTAACGCCTGATCAAGAGGTATGTCGTATTTAACAGCAAGTTCTCCAGTTTTTTTTCCCCAACCTTGAAATCTTGCTGCAGAAACATTTTCCTTATCGGAAAGTACTTCCCCAAAATATTGAAATAGTTCTGCCCGCGCTTCTATTATCTCGTCTGTCACCGGTCCAGCCGATCTACCCTCTTCACGGATAAAATCATCGATTCTTTTTGCTAGAAAATTTTTCTCTAGTATGAGCTTTTCTCCAATAAGCTGAATGGCATCCATGTTCTCACCCCTGTTCATTTAAACCTCAATATAAATAAACTGATTTTATATATTCCAAATTGGTTACTTCCCTGTTTTCTTTCTTCTTAAACATTGCAGGCTAGAAAAATATAGTATGATAAAAATAAAAATATTTGAGGGTTGTCTATGAGCAGAAAATGGTTACTTACAGGTGCAGTTCTTTTTTTAACAGCCGTTCTTCTTCCATCTGAGAAGGCGTTTGCGTTCGGATTTGAGGCAAAGTCGCAAGGAGAACGTATTGGTGCGGTTGCTTTTGGAATTGTTCTTCTTATCATCATGCTTTTTGCGGTATACAAAGCGTTTACCCGTTCCTTTTTTAACGGTTTTGTAGCTGCGATTGGCTTTTTCTTGAGTGTAGATACAGTGGTGTTTCACTGGATTTTCCAGCTGCACCGCATAACAAAAGGACCCGAAGCAAATATACTTGAGCCCATATTTGTAGTGATTGGCGCCATATTTATCTGGTACGGTGTAAGATCTGAGAAAAAGATTAGTCGTCCTTCCTCTCACTCTTCACAATAACATCAAAGCCTGCCTTTTTTGCCTTTTCTGCAAGTGCAATAGCGTTCTCTTCAGAGGAAAACGCACCAAGCTGGACTTTGTACACAAAGTCTGATGCAGGCACTTGAGCTCTTGGGGTCGGCTTGCGTGCTCTTTGCGCTTTTTCATCAAGTGCTTTTTGAAGTTCTTTTTTTGTTTCGGTGCCTGCAACCCCATCAGCTGCGATGCTCCGTTTCCCCTGAAACTCGCGGACAGCTTTTTCTGTCAATTCTCCAAAAATGCCATCGGCTGCGCCAGCTTTAAACCCAAGAGCGTTCAGCTTGCTCTGCAGATTTCTGACATCTTCTCCGATGCTCCCCCTTTTAAGAATTCTTTCATTGCTTCTTGCTTCAAGTGCTCTTTGAATCGCTCCAACCGTCTGTGGACCAGCTTTCCCGTCAACCGTAATCCTGTAAGACCGTTGAAATGTGCGGACTGCTGTTTCAGTCTGCAGTCCAAATATCCCGTCGATCTTGGATTTATAAAACCCTAAATCAGCAAGATCTTCTTGAAGTTTGCGGACACTAATCCCCTTGTCGCCTTTCGTTAATAAGCTCATCAGCTTTTCTTCAGCTTTCACCCTTTCCAGTTGCTCTTTCACATCTGTGATAAAGCCTGTAAACGTTTTCCCATAACGCTTAAATGCGTTAATTGGATCTGTACGCCTGGATGGATCGATCTGAAAATGGCCTTTAATCTGCAGTTCAGGGTTCCAGTTATATTGCCTGCATAAGTACGCAAAATACCAGACATACCTTTCATATGCCTCTTCAAACTTTATATTTCCACCCCAGCACAGTTCGACCCCGGCGGCCCACTCATTTGCATCAGAAACATTCTGCCTCACGTGATATGCTTTTTCATTCAGCGGAATGATAACAAGTATGTCTTGATCATCAATAAAAACATGTGCAGAAGAACTTAAGTTTCTGCTGTTAAAATAACGGTAATTGTCCATGGCAGATGAACCTGGATTGCCAGTATCATGAGCGACACTGTATCGCGGAATGCGGTTTCCGCCTGGTCTCTGGCCCCATTTCGAATCAATGTACATGTTCGTAATAGGATATTTCAATCCCAATATCAACACCTCCATATTGGTTTACTGTATTGTATGAAAAAGAGACAAGCATGCTTGTACACTTGTCTCTTTCTCTAGTAAATAGGCTGCATCACGAAAAAAGAGTCTTTAAACACTCTAAAAATTATGTTGTTTCTATAAAAATAAACAGATCGGTTAGTTATCTCTGAACCAGCAAAAGTCTCATACCTTTTGCTTCAATCAACATTATCAGCAGTTCAAAAAAAAAAACCAGCTTCAGCAGCGTTAAGCTGAGAAGCTGGTTCTATACTTGATATGTAAAAAATAAAAATTAAAATCCAGGCTGTGCTTTTGTGACTATGACATATACCCAATACAGCACACCGATAAGAAAACCGCCGCCCAGCAGTAGAAAGAACAAAGTAGAATTTTTCATTTTTTTGATGACCTCAAATCATTATTCTTTTTTTCATTTAAAGATTATCATATAATGGAGAATACAACAAAGGACAAGGATGTTTAAAATCGATGGGAAACCAAAACCGAACAGATTTAACCAATGAGCTGGAGCGCAGCTTCCGCACCGTCTTCCGTACGTTCCGAAAAGAAGTGAACGATCTATTTGTAGATTATATTCCAGGCAATGAATTTGCTGTGCTTAAGGCTCTATATGATAACAGCCCTCTTATGGCTTCTGAAATTGCGGCTGAGATTAAAGTGTCATCAAGCCACATTACGGCTGTAACGGATCGTCTCGTAAAGAAGGATTTAATCGTAAGAACACGTTCTGAAGAGGATCGCAGGATCGTCAATCTTGAAATCACCCAAAAAGGAAAGTCTGTGGCGCAGAAAATGGAGGATATCAAGCACCAGTACTTTACCGAAAAGTTTAATAGGCTTACATCGGAAGAAATGAAAGCAATGAATGTCCTTTTTAACAAGCTGCTGTAATGGCAGTTCATTTTTTGCACACATACTTCACTTTGTTAACTATTTATATTGTGAATGGAGGTTACATTTATGGAACATATTGATAAAAGAAAAAAAATAGTCATCATGTTTTCAATCATGGCAGCATTATTGTTTGCTGCGTTAAACCAGACTATTGTCGGCACAGCGCTTCCTACAATCATTTCTGAGCTTGGCGGCATTGAATATTTCAGCTGGGTATTCACCATTTTCATGCTTGCTTCAAGCATTACAGCTGTCCTCGTCGGACGTCTTTCAGATACTTACGGAAGAAAGCCATTCATCCTTATCGGTATCGGTATTTTCAGCATCGGCTCTTTTCTGTGCGGGATATCTGACACCATCATTCAGCTTATTTTATACCGTGCGATCCAAGGCTTTGGCGGCGGTATGATCATGTCTACTTCATTTACCGCTGTAGGTGACCTGTTTTCTCCGAGAGAACGAGGCAAATGGCAGGGGCTATTGAGCAGTGTTTTCGGATTGGCAAGTGTATTCGGTCCGACACTTGGAGGATATATCGTTGATCATTACGATTGGCACTGGGTATTCTGGATTTTCCTTCCGTTTGGAATTGTTGCATTTCTCATGATTCTCATCCTTTTTCCAACAGTGGAAAAGCAATCAAAGGAGCCTGTCGACTATTTAGGTTCTTTATTCATCACTTTAACGATTGTTCCGCTTCTTCTATCTTTTACGTGGGCCGGAAAGCAATACGACTGGGTCTCACCTCAGATTATCGGATTGTTTGCAGTCTCGCTTATTGCTCTCGCTGTCTTTATCAGCATTGAAAAAAAAGCAAAAAGCCCCGTACTGCCGCTTGAAATGTTCAAAACAAAGGTATTTACCGTATCCAACATTATCGGCTTCTTTCTTGGAGCAGGCATGTTCGGTTCCATCATGTACATGCCGATGTTCATACAAGGTGTAATGGGAACGTCTGCGACCAAATCAGGCTTTGTTATGATGCCGATGACCCTTAGCATGGTTGCAGGGAGTGCGATCAGCGGCCAGCTGATCACGAAGACAGGAAAATATAAAAAACTGGCGCTGTTTGGACTTCTCGTCATGATTACGGGCATGATCAGCATGTTTTTCATGGATACAGGAACGACGAATACAACAGCAGTGCTGAACATGATTCTCGTCGGTGCCGGGCTTGGGATCAGCTTCCCTATCTTTACTTTAACCGTACAAAACGCGGTAGCGCATAGACTGCTAGGAACAGCTACTTCCTCTGTCCAGCTTTTCAGGCAGCTTGGCGGTACAATTGGCGTTGCGATAATGGGAAGCATCATGAATGCCAGGATGAAGGATTATTTTGCAGAAGAATCGGCTAAGCTTTCAGTAAACACCGAAACTGCACCTCTAATGCAAAAACTTGCCGGGACGCTTTCTGATCCTCAAGTACTTTTAAACCATGAAGCGCTAAAGGCTATTCAAGGAAAAATTCCTCCGTCCATGATGGAAATGTTCAACAGCATGCTGCACTTGCTTCGTGAATCTTTAAGCTATGCGTTGAGCGGTGTTTTTTTAACCGGTGCTTGTGTGATCGGATTCGCTTGGATTCTTACATTATTCTTCCTAGATGAGATACCGCTGCGAAAGACAAATAAAACGGAATCTGAAGAAACAACCGGAGAGCTTTCTGCGGCTGCTAAAGAATAAAAACACATATTAATTTTAAAATTAGGTTAGCTGACGTGAAAAATCGCATCTTTGTAAAAGTTATACTTCCTTATCGTTAAAAAAGCCTGTACGTCATGATCGACGCACAGGCTTTTTCATTTATTGCATAAATGCTTGATAAAAGCGGTTAGCTGCGACCGCATATTCCCCGCGTAATATATTGGCTGATGGCCTGAATTCGGCATGCAGCACAGGCTCGAGATCATAAGGTCCTTGAACCACTTTAAAGTATGCATTGAGCAGGTTTAGATCAAGTGCAACCTGGACGTAACCTCTTAGGTGCGCCGGTACATTGGCTGCGTCATCAATCTTCACCCGTTCATCCCCTGACTGAACAGTAAGAGGATCCGCCGCTTTACTGAGCGCAAGACTTTCCAATCCAAGGCTTTGAACAAATGAATAGGCTAGTTCTGCTCTTGAAACTGTTCCCGATGGAGCAAATTTCCCGTCAGTTTTTAAGAGCATTACCCCTTTTTGAATCTGCTTTCCATCTCGCAAAGCTCCGCCCCTTAAAGTGACTGCCTGGGCGAACGGACGATCGGCTGCTGGAACATCTGGAAGTGAAGATGCTTTTACAGCCTGCCGAATCTCTGCCCCGGACAAAAGATAACGCGCAAGTTCAATTCTTGTGAGCAGCTGATTCGGTTTGAATGTCCCGTCACTGTAGCCGTCAACTAGCCTCTCACTAACAGCTGTCTGGATGGCTGCTTCTGCAGGGTGTCCAGCAATATCCTTTAATCCTGTAAATCCTCCAGCTGTTTTGAATGTGATACTTCCTTTTAATTCCTCTGGAAGGCTTACTCCTGATGTAGGATTATTTTCATCTCCCCGCAAGCCTCTTACCTCGGCTTTCCATTCTCCAGCAACTGGTGAATCCACGACTACAGTCCGCGTATATTCCAGCGGAAACAGCAGGGAAACGCCAGAGCTGTACTCGGTGCCATCAGGTGAAACAAGTACGAGGTTAATCGGATTTCCTGTCTCCCCATCTATTCCTTCTCCGTTCACCTTAGCAGAAAGGCTGGCTACACCTGTAGGCACCTGAAATACATGCTTATTTTCAGATGTTAGCTTTACCGGATCGTAAGTAAGAGTGAAATTGCTTGATGCTTCGTTAATACTTGCAGAACTGTTGAACGTTCGCAAAGCGTTCACTGTTTTTCCGTATTCCGTTCCGTTCAATACATTATCAATAGCCGCATAAGCATTGACATATCCTGCACCACTTTCCCACGTCTCCATCCCTGGTATGTTAGTTGCCGTTTTTCTCAAAATATTTTTAATCTGGTCAGGAGACAGTCTCGGGTTCGCTTCAAGGAGAAGTGCAGCAATACCAGCAACATGAGGTGTCGCCATTGATGTACCGCTCATGGTCGTATAATACGGAAGATAAGCGGGTTCAATTCCGCTTGCATCATCAACTGCACCAAGAGAAGAGACTGGCGCGATAACTCTTGTTGAAACTATGTTTACACCTGGAGCTGTTAAGGATGGTTCATCATTCCATGTCCATGTTTTGCCGTCCATATTAAACGTACCGCCTGCATTCTTCTTTCCTCTCGACGAGAATTCTGCAAGCTTTCCTGATTTTTCTCCTGCTGCTACTGAAATGACCCATGGCGCTTTTGCATAAGGATTATGTGTATCTTCTCCTGGCCCTTCATTTCCGGCTGCAAACAGGACTGTTATCCCCCTGTCGTAAGCAGCTTTACTGGCAATGTTAATAGGATGCTCCGGTTCAAAATCTCCCGTTGATCCCCAAGAGTTCGTGATGACACGTATATTGTATTTTGATTGGTGTGTAATCGCATAATCAAATCCTCCGATTCCATCAAGAACGAAAAGTGCTGCCCCTGAACCGTAGCCTATCAAATCAGCCCCTGGCGCTGCGCCTTCATACTTCCCGCGGGACATCGCCCCTGTTCCTCCGACAGTACCTGCTACATGTGTTCCATGCCCGGAGTTCGTATCGGTGTTTGGAACGTTTTCTGCATAACTGATTGGAAGGATGCCAGAAATAGAATGCAGATTAGTAGAAGCCATGACATTTTGTACAAGGTTCTTCCCGAGTTCATGGTCTTTATGTGTTCCGTCAACACCGCTGTCATTGACCACAACTCCGATTCCTTTTCCAGTGAGGGGAATTCCGCCGTTCGCTGCCGTAAATGCAGTGTCCGTACGTGCTTTGTCCACACCAGTGATTTCTGTTGCATCAGCATTATAATAAGTTAGTTTTTCATTCAGAAAAATTGAGTAGACACCAGGTTCTTCTGCAAGCTTCTCAATTTGTTCCTTCGTTGCAACTATTCCTGCCATCGGCAGAGATTGAAGCAGCACAGCATCTTGAATGCCGGCATGAGATAATACATTTTTTGCAGATTCCTGAACCCAGTCTTTTGCTTTAAAGGTTACCACTGCGTTAATCGGACCGGATGATGAACGAAGCTTCTCCTGCAGTGTTTTTCCGATAACCGCTTGACCTTCCGCTGCTGCCTTTTCATCTGGACTGAGAAAGTTGAACGCAGAAATTAATAATACTAAAGCAGTGAAAATTTTCAGCACCTTTTTCATTAGGCAATGCCCCTCTCTTCTTTTAATAAAATATAAGATTACTTGCCGAACAACGCCATTCCGACTGCTTTATATGCATTTATATAGCCTGCTCCCGTTTCGAACGGAGAATAGCCTTCCATAGGGGTAGCTGAATCGATTAATAGTTGCCGGATTTCCTGAGTACTTAAATAAGGATTGGCATCCAGCATCAATGCAGCCACACCAGCTGCATGTGGTGCCGCCATTGATGTGCCGCTCAATGTTGTGTAATACGGCACATATGCCGTGTCTATTGTCTGAATATCTTTAGCAGAGGAGAGCACACCAACCGGTGAAACGGTCCTGGTAGAAACGATATCCTTGCCTGGGGCCGTGAGTACCGGTTCATCCTTCCACAGCCACTCATTGCCGCTCACAAATGCAGTGCCTCTGCCTCCCGCTTTGCCCCGAGAAGAAAAATCGGCAAGGCGCCCAGCTTTGTCACCAGCTGCAACGGTCACTACCCATGGTGCTTTTTTATAATTACCAGTGATCGTATCGGCTGTCGGACCTGAGTTTCCTGCTGAGAAAACAGTCAGGATGTTACGGTCATACAATGCTTTTGTGGCAACATTTACCGGGTTTTCAGGATCAAACGGTGTTCCCATATCTCCTGTGTCACCCCAGGAATTCGTAATGATACGGATTCCGTACTGAGCCTGATGCGTGAGTGCATAATCAAAGCCTCCAAGCGTATCAATTATCGCAACCGCAGCTCCCGACCCATATCCGATAAGGCTGGCTCCAGGAGCGACCCCTTCGTACTTCCCGGCTGACATCGCACCCGTTCCTCCCACGATTCCTGCAACGTGGGTACCGTGTCCGGAACTGTTGTCAGTGGATGGTACGTTTTCGGCATATTGTACTGGCAGAAATTCTGAAAGCCCATGAAGGTTAATTTGTCCAGTGACGTTTTGGATTAAGTTTTCACCCAACTTGTGGTCCTTATGAGTGCCGTCAACACCGCTATCGTTGATGACCACTCCAATGCCTTTTCCTGATACCGGAAGACCGCCGTTCGCACTGCGATACTCATTATCAACTCTTGTCTTGTCAACACCTGTCAAGTCAGTCGCATCGTTGTTGTCATATGCCAGAGGGGCATTATAATAGACAGATCGTACTGCAGTCAGCTCTGAAAGGCTTTTTAATTCACTTTTGGTCACGAACACCCCGGCCATTGGCAGACTTTTCAGCAAAACACCTCCGTCAATTCCCGCTTTTTTCAGCAACTCGGCTTTTTCACTGAAAGGGAGTACTTCGTCGAATGTAACGATGGCTTCTGCTGCGCTGTTTTCTTCTAGTTTCATGAGCAGTCTTTCGTCGATCATAACCATCATTTCCTCACCTGCAGCAGAATCTGGCTGCTGCAGAGGAACCATTAACCCGGCAATCAAAAAGCCAGATAAAATCAATCTTTTAAATCCCAATCAACCCGCCTCCTTTTTCAGAATTTTCATTATTTGTAAATGATTATCCCCTTTTTTAAAGACCTCTAATATTCCCAGTAAGTAATAAATTGCATAAGCCTTTTGTTTTATCTTTTTATAGGGATTTGGCAGAAGGCGCAGCGGCTTCTACAGCAAAGGAATTAGATGTAAAAAAGCCCCTCTGAACAAAAACTTGTTCAAAAGGACTTTTGATTGATTATGACATAGGCACCATCTGGTTTTGCACGGCGTAAATGACAGCTTGCGAACGGCTTTTAACGTTAAGCTTTTTAAATATTTTGCTGACATGAATTTTGACTGTTTTGTCGCTGATAAACAATTTTTCGGCTATTTCCTTGTTGCTGAGACCTTCCACCAAACCAAGCAGCACTTCATGTTCTCTGTCAGTCAGATCAGTCTCTTCTCTCTTTACTTTCGACGACTGGAGATGGATGTTCACCAGTTTCTTCGTCATACTTGGTGTGAGGATAGATTCTCCCCTGTAAACAGCTTTTACCGCCTCGACGACTTGCTCGGATGGAGAATCCTTCAAAAGGTATCCGTCTGCTCCTGCTTTTAATGCCGATAGCAGATACTCATCATGATTATACATAGTCAGCACAAGCACCTTTGTGTCCGGGTACTTTCTTTTGAGCACCTCTGCCGCCTCGACACCATTCATACCTGGAAGATTAATATCCATGATAACAACATCCGGCAGCACTGCGGGCATCTGTTTAATCGCATCTTCAGCTGAAATCGCTTCTCCCGCAACATGCATGTCTTCTTCGAGAGCGAATATCGTCTTTAATCCGTCACGCAATATAGCATGATCATCAACAATCATGATCGATATCATGTAGAGCAGCCTCCTTTGGCTCAAGATTTGGAATGTGCAGTTTAATTTCTGTCCCTTTTCCGGGACTTGACTGGATATGGAGCGCTGCACCAAGACTGTCAGCCAATTCATTCATATTCAACAATCCGTAGTGCGGTTCTTTTTGTGCCTTTCTAATCGCTTCATAGAGAGAGAAACCTGTACCGTCATCTTTTAGTTTAAATACGACAAAATCTTCATTATAGCTAAGAAGAATATCAACTTGCTTAGCACAGGCATGCTTTACGGTGTTCTGCAGACTTTCGTTAAAAATATCAAAAATCACCTTTTCCACCATAGAGCTCAGATCTTTTTGGTTCCCTTTTTCATGAAAATTAATCGCAAGAGAATGTTCTTTTCGAACGAGATCCAGCTGGCTTTGAATCGCCTTCTTTAAGCCAATCCTCTCTGTCGGGTATGGACGGAGCGCATAAATGGAATCACGCAGTTCCTTTAAGCTTCCTCTTAGTTTGTTCGTACTTGTCTTCATCAGCTGCTGTGTTTTTTCTGGTTTAGATTCCAGCAGTCGGCTGGCTGTTTCGAGCTGCATGACTGACCCGGCAAGTGTCTGGGCAATGCCATCATGGATCTCACGAGCAATCCTGTTTCTTTCTTCGAGCAATACCCTGTGCTCTCTTTCTTTAATTAAAATCTTTGTCTTGTTCACTACAGCCAGCTGGTTGGCAAGCGTTGCCACAGAGTGTATATCATCCTGCGAAAAACTGCCCGCACGCGTTTTCCCCGTAAGAAGTACACCCGAAACCTCACCTTCTACAACCATCGGAGCCGCTACCGCCGTCTTGACCTGCTGCTGAAAAAACGAGAACACCCAGCTTCCCTCATCTACCTTTTTATTAAAGTGAACAAGACCATTCAACGTTATAAGTGCATCCTCAATTTCTCTGTTCAAAAACGCTTCTCTTTGAAAAACACCGTTTTTCATGCTGATTTTCCACTGCTCCCCATCATAAAGAAAAAGAATCACTGCATCTGCCTCAAGAAACTGCGTGATAGAACTCTCCATCTTCTTGATCCAGTCTTTTGAAGGAAGGTTCTCATTCAGCTGAGTACTGATTGAAAACAGTGTTTTCAATCGATTTCTTTCCTTCTGCAGCCTAGCAATAAATGAAGAGATAAGCGCAGCGGCCACAAGCGGAGAGAAAAAGAACAAGTATGAAAACACATCGATTTCACCACGGTTCTGCGTCCCCAGCAGCATCATTAAAGACATATAAAGTATGGAAAAAGCCGCTACCGAAGACTCGGACAAGAACTTCTGCAGAAAATGGCGGAAGCTGTATGGCTGCGGCCTAAGCAGCAGAACGATATCTACAATAAGGTTATTAAATACAAAATACAGCACAGTTACACCTATCATCCGCAGTTCAGCATGCCAAAAAGCAGATTCACCTGCATCCAGTCCAATCGCTGATAAAATATTATCCGTCGCTGCGGCCGCCAGAAAAAAGCTGATCACCAGCTGTGATGGATTAAACAACTTTACCCTGAATGGCCTGCGGTTTAAGGCAAGCACCGTAAAAACGGCTGCACCAAACACAAAAACCGCCGTTCCCCATCCGTACAGCAGTTCCATCGTATAAAGAAGTGGAAAACTTAACGTTGTGAGACCTTTCCATACAGGGATGGGATAGTATTCAGCCAAAAGAAGAAACAAAAGCAAGATGAAGAAAATAAGCGGATCTTCGACCGGCTGCAGAAACAGTGCCGAGACGGCCCATAATGTCACTCCTAAAAATGAAGTTCCATAAATAAAGCCGCTTGCCGCTTTATCATTTCTCAAATGCCAGCCCTCCTCTTATTTAAAATTTTCCGTCAATTTATTATAGCATAGGTTAAAAGACTCATTAGCTGCATAAAAACTGCTATGTATATCTTTATTTAAAAAGGCTGTTTTCGCATACCTTGTTGCTTTAAAGAATTTAGAGGAGCAGTTAATCTCCGTTTCAGGCGCACGCTTTCCGCGGGGCGTGGCGAAAAGCACGGGTTGGCTCGTTCAGCCCCGACAAGCAAAAGGGAAAGGGGCCGGTAAGTCGCTCTTTGACTTATTGGACACTTGCCCTTTTGACCTCGAGGGGCTAGCCGTTTTCTGCTGGACAGGTGAGCCCCTTTGCCGCTGCGCGCCCTAAAGGGTCTCACCTGTCCCACTCGTCCCGCAGGATAAGGAAAGCTACGCAGCAAGACATTGCACGAAGAAAATGTGCCTTTCATTTTCGAGGAGTCGGCGCCTTACACTTCGATCAACTTTATCAAGGATGGATTCAGGATACCAATTGAATAAATAATTAATTGAACGAAAAACAGGAAAGGCCGAATGGCATGAGCCGCTGACCAATCCTGATTACACCATATTATCTCAAAATGCAAAAGATACTTCTATTGCTCAAAAGTCATAATCGTGTACGACTAATTGTCTACATGCAGCTTAAAGTATGGAATAAATCGCGTTTAGCCCGTGCTGTTCCATATCGAATTCCCATTTCTTCACTTCAGCACGCAAATCAAAACATGCAATATGAGTTGGCTTCACCCCGAAATTCCCGCTAGTTGTCTTTGATCCATCCGCATTAATTTTGGTTGTTGGTCTTAAACGGGAAAAACAAACGACTACCTTATCATCGCCAACCGGTTTAATTCCCCGGCACCACCCGAGTGGCATATTAGCTGCTGCCATCTTGTTCAGATTATAAAGCTGCGGCCTGCCTGGATTCTTCAGATCAACTTTTACTACATGCCCATCTACGCGCGTAAAATAGATGTGTTCATCATAAATAACTCCATCATGAATGTAGGCACCATTAACCGGTAAGCTCCATCCTTCATGTGTCAGGCAGACAGCATCCTGCTGGTGGCACCTCGTCACCCAAATATGCGGCCCCACCGTAAACACATAATTTGGATGTGATTTGTGCGGCTTAGTTGATGGGATAAGCCTATAATCTTTTTCCTTTGAAAACTTATTCCATGTCTGTTCGCCAAGCACATCCCATTCTCGAATAATGGTCCCGCCTTGCGTCATCTCAATGACCATATCCAGACCCGTATTCGCGATCAAAAGGTGCCCTGCGTCTGTACACGCCACATGATGCAGGTCATTGAAACACTTTAGAGAGACATAACCGGTCTGGACAAAAGATGGCAGTGAATACATCAGCACCTCTGTCTGTGTACATACGTACAGTGTACTGTCTCGAATCGAACCTGCTTTAAACAGGATTGAGGGGTTTTTTACAGGACATGTCTCTGGTGGGGATTCGTAATGAACATTAATTTCAGCGTCTCCAGATACGGTGTCAAACGTTAAAATAATCCCCATATCATATTGCGTCGCCTCGCTCTGTAAGCCTTCCCTCTCTCTTCCGCCAGTCAGAATGAGCTTCATATCATCACTCCACAAATTTAATGCTGCCTGTAAGATTTCTCACAGCAGAATTGCTGTTTCTCCCAATAACTTCAAACGTCAGTTCATGTGGCTGAATACTTGTTGATGAGATCTGTATGGAAAAGCTGTCATAATCAACGTCTAGGTTTTTATACAGCACATTATTTTTCGCTGACACACTGTTTAAATATTGAAACAAGCGGACATCTTTACCGTTTTTGGTACCGACGGCCTGAATGAGAACATCCACATTTTTTTCTGAATTATTCATCACTTTTACATCCAAAATAACGACTCCTCTGCTTCCATGCACTGCCATGTTTCGTACAGGACCTAAAATATATATAGCCATTTTCTCACCTCGCTGCCTTCGTTACTTCACTATATGTATATTTCGAAAAGGTGACATTTTTTCATGAAGTATAGGAAAACCCAAACAAGTGATGCAGTTGAGAATATAGTAAAGTACAGTGCTTCTTTTACGCCCTTTAAGAATGAATGATAGAAATAGGTGATTCAATGAAAATTTTACTGGCCACGTACTGGTATATACCTCACTTAGGCGGTGTTTGGCCGTTAATGTGCCAGATGAAAGAAAAGCTCGAGAAGCTTGGTCATGAAGTCGATATTTTTGGCAATACGCCAGACGGACTGGCATACCACATCGTCAATAAAAACCTGGTTATAAAAAAAGAAGAGCTCATCCCGTTAGTCCATACACAGCTGAATCCTGCCAAGGAACCCGTCCTTCACACAGATAAAAGAACCTTCAACCTGGAAACCGACCGTTATTACATGGAACTTGCAGCATGCTACTTCGGTTTGTCTCAATATGACATCATCCACACACAGGATGTCATCTCCACCTGGTGCCTCAGCAGAGTGAAGCCCGCCCATGTACCGCTGTTCGCAAGCGTGCATGGTGTGCTGGCACGTGAGACCATCCAATATTTCAAATACCTGAACCCGCACGCTACCATAGATGAAATCAAAAAGACATTATATTGGAAGCATTATTACACACTCGACAAGATGGGAACTCATTCGGCCGACTTAATACACACTTCATCTCAATGGACACATGACATTTTCATCCAAGACTATCAAGTTCCTAAAGAACGGGTCGTGAAGTTTCAATACGGCATTGATATTCCCGCATTCCTGAATCAAATGGAACAGCCGACAGACATACAAGCCCCTAAAGGAAGAAAGGTCATTATCTTTACTGGAAGATTAGTAGACATTAAGGGTGTCCACATCCTCTTGCCTGCTCTCTCCTTATTAAAGGGAAAGCGCTCTGACTGGGAATGCTGGATTGTCGGAGACGGGGTCATGAAAGACGTACTCATCCAGAAAACGGAGGAATACGGCATTAGCGATCATGTAAAGTTCCTCGGCCGCCGTAATGACGTGCCAGCTTTATTAAAAAAATCGGACATTTTTGTAATCCCAAGTCTTCAGGATAATATGCCGCTGTCATTGATAGAAGCTCAGCTTGCCGGCAAGGCAATTATTTGTTCGGACGCTGGCGGACTGCCTGAGATGGTGCAGCATGGGGTGACAGGTCTTGTTGCCGGTGCCGGACAAGAACGGCCGCTTTTCTTACATCTTCTTTCTTTGCTTGAAAACGATGATCTGAGAATCCGTTTATCTTCCTCCGTAAAGAAATGGGCTTTAAAGTTTTGGTCAGTCGACTTGATGACAGAACGAATCCTCGCCATTTACAAACAGCTACTATCTAGATCGTTAAGAAAGGAATGAACACTTTGAAGGTTCTCGGAGATTTATATAATTCGATGTTTCATAATCCAATAGAAACGAACGTATACGTTGAACATCAGATATGGAGCAAAATCAGAGCAAATGTACCAGATGGATATAAAATTCCAGATAAAAAAATGATGGACATCATTGCAAAGTTTATCGAAGAGGGAACAAGTTCTGATTTATCTAAGCTATGATACCTACTCTTTTAAGATGGAGGCTTTATTTTGAAGATACTTGTTACAGGCGGCTGCGGATTTATCGGCTCGCATATCATGGACCTGCTCATCTGCCACGGCTTCGAAACAGCTGCAGCCGATGATTTAAGCTCAGGTTCGCTGAAATATCTTGCCCCTCATAGAGGAAAGACAGCTTTTTACCCATACAGCATTTTAAGCCCTGAATTTGAAGATGCCATTAAGCACTTTATGCCAGAAGCAGTCATTCATCTTGCTGCACAAGTGTCTGTTTCCCGTTCTGTACAAAACATGGTTCACGATGCTGAAATTAATATATTAGGCTCAGTCAAGCTCATTGAACTGGCAAAAAAATACGGAATCAAAAAGATCATATACAGCTCCAGCGCTGCGGTGTATGGAAGTCCACAATTCTTGCCAATCACAACCGATCATCCCTTAAACCCTGTGTCTCCATATGGTATTTCAAAAATGATTGTTGAAAAATACCTCGCCTCTTCACAGTCGCTTTTCGGAATTGAGTACATGGTTCTTCGGTTTGCAAATGTATACGGTCCAAGGCAGAACAGCCATGGTGAAGGCGGTGTAATCTCTGTTTTCATCAACGATATGCTGCAGAACAAACATCCCGTTATCTTTGGAGATGGAAAAAACACACGAGATTTTATTTTTGCCGGCGATGTAGCAGAAGCTAATCTTTCTGCATTGAACTCCAGCACTTCAGGTGTCGTCAACATCAGTTCTGGCATTGAGACGAGCATCAATGAACTTGCCGCCAAACTGCAGCAGCTGATAGGAAGAAATATTCAGCCGAAGCACCAGAAACCGCGCGCTGAGGATATCCGCTTCAGTGTTTTGTGCAACCAAAGTGCTGTCAATTCCCTGAATTGGAAGCCCGCTGTCACACTTGATGAAGGGCTGAGACAGACGATTGCGTTTTATGTTCACGAGAAATCGTAATCAATTATGCGCTGATAGAAGGTGAATTCTTGAACGTTCTGCTTGCCACCTACTGGCCGCTCCCTTATACAGGGGGATTATGGACATTCATAACAGAATTTAGAAGAGGACTTAAGAAAAAAGGAATCAATGTGGATATATTGTCATGCAGTCCTGATCATTCCATGTACTATTTGCATGACTCACCTTTTTCCATCAGGAAAACCGATATTCTTCCTTTACTTGTTGAAAAATTAAATGATGGGGGTTTATTGTTGAATGATCCCTCCGTATCACATGCAGAGCTTAATCAATACGTTTTCGAAATATCAGCTGCTTATTTCGGACTCTGCCAGTACGATCTCATACACGCTCAGGATCCAATCGCTGCAAGAGCTCTCGCACGTGTGAAGCCAGCGGCTGTCCCTTTGATGACAAGTCTTCATGGATCTTTATCGAGCGAAATCTTTTACAAGATTAAATCTCTTTACCCTGCCTTTTCTGAGCAAGAGATTTATAAATACCCCTTGTACCGTTATTATAGAATGGTTGAAATAGAAGGCTGCTCTCAAAGCCAAATCGTTCACACTTCTTCAGCATGGCTATATCAAAAAACTCTTTCTAACCTTACTGGCATTCACAGCAACGTGTTTCATATCCCCTATGGTTTTAATGACAAAAATTTTGCTGGAAGAACGTTTTCCTTTAAAAAAATACCAGCTAAACCAGCAGACAAAAAAATCTTGTTTTTTTCCGGAAGACTCGTTTATTTAAAAGGCGTTCACATCCTGCTGCAGGCTTTAAAGCATCTAAAAAAATTCCGCAGCGACTGGGAATGCTGGATTGCCGGTGATGGAGAACAGCGGGAGGAGTTAGAGGCTCTTGCAGCAACATTAGGGATTTCAAGCAACATTCGCTTTCTCGGATCTATAACGAACATGTCCCATTATTTGAAGCAGTCAGACATTTTCATTTTTCCGAGTTTGCAGGACAATCAGCCATTTTCGATTATTGAAGCCCAATTTTCAGGTTTGCCTGTCATCGTTTCTGATGCTGCAGGACTGCCTGAGATGGTAGTGCCTGAAGAGAACGGTCTTATCTTCCGTTCAGGCGACCATGAAGATTTATGCTATTTAATATTAAGACTGCTTGAAGATTCATATCTTTTAAACAAGTGTAAGAAAAATGCAGTTAAACATGCTCAGTTACAGTGGGATTCCAAGAAGATGATCAACCAGCTCACTTTACTGTACAGCAGGTTAATTGCAGAAAAAGAACTAAAATGAGCTCACTTCGTGTTAGGAAGAGGGGAATCTGTAAATGAAAGTGCTTCTGGCAACTTACTTCACCATTCCCCAAGAGATTGGCGGATTGTGGCCGTTTATTTCCGAACTAAAGAATGGCCTTGAAACAAGAGGATTCGAGGTCGATATTTTAGGCAGAACCGCAGACGGTTCAGGTTACACACTGTACAATAAAAATCTAGTCCTCCACTCAGATGAACTCATACCTCTTGTTCAAGGCAATCTTGCTCCAGCACTAAACTTTTTGCCTCCAGCGAATTATGAATTAGCCAGGTATGGTCTGGAGCTTGCTGCTGCATCATTCGGATTGAAGAGATATGATGTGATTCACTGTCAGGATGTCATCGCAGGTTTGTCACTGAGCAGGATTAAACCTGCTCATGTCCCCCTGATCACAAGCGTTCACGGCTCACTGCCTCATTCTTACATTCATTACCTGAAAAACAACATCCCTTCAATAACATTAGAGGACTGCCAGAAGACCGCTACTTACCGATATCATGCTGCGCTTGAATTTGCCGGTCTTCAGAAAAGCTGCCTCATCCATACATCATCAATGTGGTTCCGAAACCGCCTTACCTCACAATACGGCATTTCTCAAGATAAAGTGGAAACGTTCCCGTACGGGCTGAACATTTCTACCTTGGAGAGACAGCAGCCCGGAATGATCCCTCATGTTACACCACATAAAAAAATCATCATCTTCACAGGGCGGATTGTTCATATTAAAGGGATTCCTTATTTGATTGATGCGCTTCATAAGCTGAAAAAGGTCCGCAATGACTGGCAGTGCTGGATTATCGGCGATGGTGAACTAGGGGCAGACAGCGTAAAAAAAACAGCTAAGTATGGCTTGCACAACGACGTTCTTTTTCTTGGAAAACGAAATGATATTTTTCCATTACTGAAAAAGTCCGATATTTTTGTCTTGCCGAGCCTTCAGGACAATCAGCCTTACTCTGTCATGGAAGCACAGGTTGCCGGACTTCCTTCTGTTGTGACAAATACAGGTGGGCTGCCGGAGATGGTGAGACATGGGGAAACGGGCATTGTCGTCCCTTCCGCTAACAGCCATAGCTTGTTTTTAGGGATAAAACAACTCCTTCAAAATGACACGCTGCGCACTAGCATGGGAGAGCAGGCAAAACGCACGGGTTTAGTTCAGTGGTCCTTTCACACGATGATAGACAAGACGATTCACATGTACGAAAAGCTTCTATACAGCTCCCCAAAATGAATAATAAAAATAGCAATATTAAAACAGGCGCCTTACGCATCGCCCCATTATGAATGACAAGACAGAAGTACAAGCCATCACCTCTCTATTTGCATTTACTGTATGAAGGAGGTGATTTATGGTGGCCACAGTGAAGTCATACACTTTTAACGAAGCCCCTAGAGGCAGTTTTTCTCTTCCTTTGAATGTAGCCGCTGGAAATGAGTTCTTTGTTACATCAGTTGTTATTAAAAATCTTGCAGCTGGTGACCGCTTAATGCTGAACGGTACAATTGGCTGGTCCGCAACATTATTAGTTCCTGGATTATCTGAGCTTACTGTCCGAATACGCAGAGGCACTCCAACTGGACCCGTACTGTTTGAAACGAGGGACAACATTCTTGTGCCCGCTAACTTAGGAAGTGTAATCGGTAACCGCACCACTTCCTTTACGCATGCCGACATTATTACGAATGTTTTCCCTTCAGAAGAAACATTCTATCTGACAACAAGGTTTGAAAATCTGGTCGGATTAAACACGGTCGCTCTGCAAGGACCCATTCACCTTGGAGGTTTGCTGACATCACCATAAATAAAAAAAGGGGGTACGGTACCGTGGCGGTACCGTACCCCCTTTTTATTTAGCTACAGCAGCTGATGAATGAACAAAGATGCTGTTCCAAAATATACGAGAAGTGAAAAGATATCATTTATAGTTGTAATGAGCGGCCCTGAAGCAACAGCAGGGTCAACTTTTAATCGGTAGAGCAGCAATGGAATGAGTGTTCCGGCAAGTGTTCCGATAATCAAAGTCAAGAACAAGGAACTCCCTACTACAAGACCCAGTGTGAGACTTCCCTTCCAGATAAATGCGACGAGTGCGATCAGCAATCCGCACGTAGCACCAATTATGATTCCCACTCCAAGCTCACGTCCAATAAGACGCGTAATCGTGTATTTGTCGATATCCTGAGAGACAAGTCCACGAACAACGACAGCCAGTGACTGTGTTCCTGTATTTCCCGTCATGCCGGCGATCATCGGCATAAAATAAGTAAGTGCCACAACTCGTTCTATCGTACCTTCAAACGCTGAGATGATACTGCCTGACATGATTCCAATAAACAAAAGCAAGATGAGCCATGGCAGCCTTCTGTAAGAAGCGACTAAAGCGCTTGTCTGAAAATCAATCGATTTACCAGTTGCAGAAAGCTTTTCAATATCTTCATTCGCTTCTTCAATCAAAACGTCAAGTATGTCATCGACCGTCACGATTCCCAGCAATCTGTTTTCTTCATCAGTAACCGGTACAGCAATAAAATCATATCGTTCTATCGTTCTCGCCACTTCTTCCTGATCCAGGTCAGCTGGCACAGAAATGACACGATTGTACATGATATCTTCTATCTTATCGTTCATATCGCCAAGCAGGAGATCGCGGTACGAAACAACCCCTACTAATTTTTTATCTTCATCTATAACATACAAATAATAAATATTTTCAGCGAAACCCGCGAATGTTTTCAGTTTATCTACCGCATCCCTGACGGTATAGATTTTAGGAATCCACACGAAACGGTTTGTCATGATACCGCCTGCGGTATCACTCTCATATTTCATCAAAGATTGAACGGTACGTGATTCGTCCGCTGTCATGGTGCTAAGAAAATCTTGGATCTGCTCAACTTCTAGATTGCCTAAAAGGTCAGCCAGATCATCGTTTTCCATGAGGTTCATGATGTTGGATGACCGTTCGATGCCAAGCTTATGGATGATCTCGATCTGAAGCTCGCTTTCAAGCTCCTGAATAAGGGAAGCAATCTGCTGTGCTGTTAAATAAGTTAAAAATTTATGCCTATGCTTTTCTGGCAGGTTTTTATAAACATTGGCGATATCGTATGGCTGCAGCTCGTCGATCAGCAGCTGAAATTCTTTCTTTCTCAATTCTTTTAAATTCTTAATAACAAGCAGCAGTATTTGATTTTCCGTCATGTCTTTATACACGGACCGTCACCCCCTCATCTCTCTCGCACCTTATTATAATGCAACAGAAAGGCAGTTGGCTATTAGTCCGTTTTTAAAAAAATTGCTTATTGAGCAGAAAAAAAGCGCTGTCTGAGAGACAGCGCGTGATCTTTATTTAAAAAACAGATGCTGCAGCGAATAATCGCCTGCTCCGATCATAGCAACTCCAATAACAGCTGCGATAATGGCGAGGTTATACTCATACCCGTTCTGTGAGACCCAATACCCATTTGATGCATGAACCTTCACGATCGCTACCACCATCGTGGCTGCGATCAATCCTGCACCTGCCCAAAGAAACAGCCCTGATGCAAACAGCAGACCGCCTGCGAGTTCAGCTAAACCTGCAACAAGAGCCATCGTGTAGCCTGGCTTCACCCCGATAGACTCAAGCCAGCCTCCTGTTCCCTTTAGGCCATATCCGCCAAACCATCCAAACAGCTTTTGCGCACCATGAGCAGCAAGCGACAGGCCAATAACAAGGCGAATAATTAATAGTCCCCATGATATCATTTGGATCTCCCCTTCACACGTTATAACTTACTTTATGTAAGTTAAATGTGTAATATAACTTCAATTTGTTAGTTACTTAAAAATAAAAAAAAGCCGCCATGATGACAGCATCTTAACTCTGTTCGGTTAAAATCAAAGGTCCATTTTTCGAGATCGCGACAGTGTGCTCATATTGAGCGGATAGTGAACCGTCCACCGTTCTCACTGTCCAGCCGTCACGCTCTAAGCGAACGTAAGGAAATCCGATATTCAGCATCGGTTCTATTGTGATGACCATTCCTTCCTCCAGAAGCGGTCCACTTCCCGGCATTCCCCAATGCGGAACAGGAGGGCTTTCATGCAGCGTCTGTCCGATTCCATGTCCGACATATTCGGTAACTACAGAATACCCCCTGCGCTCTGCATATTCTTGCACCGCAGAAGAAATATCACCGATCCTGTTCCCAGGCTGCGCTTTTTCAATTCCGGCATACAGCGCACCCTTTGCGCTGTCCAGCAGGGCATTCGCACGAGTGGAAATGTTCCCTACGGCATACGACCATGCTGAATCTGCGAGCCATCCATCCAAATTCACGACAAAATCAATTGTGACAATATCTCCGTCTTTAAGTGCAGCAGCGTTCGGCAATCCGTGGCAGACACAATCGTTGACTGAAGCACATGTAGCAAATGGATACCCCATGAAACCCTTTTGCTCTGGTCTTGCACCAAAGGAAAGTAAATATTCCTCCACGAAACGGTCGATCTCAAGCGTCGTTACGCCCTCTTTAATAAAAGTTCTTAGCTTTTTATGGCAGGACGCCAGCAAGTCACCCGCCTTTTTCATCTGCTGAATCTCTGAACTTGATTTTAATTTCGCCACAGCCACCCCGCCCTTCTGTCACACCACTATATTCAAAAAGGGCAGGTCCTTATCATCATTTCTTCACAAAAAAACGCAACGCTGCAGCGTTACGCATGGTGGCTTTGCTTTAGCCTCGATTCAACAACCTTGCCGCCGAGCCAAAGGACAAATATCCCGAACACGATAAGACCAATTTTAACCGGACTTTTTATCACGTCCATGAAATCGTAGCCGATAAACGATACAATTGCGATCATAACGAGCTTTCCTAAAAACAAAGCAAGAAAATACGTTCTAGTACTGATTTGTGACACCCCTGCCACAACGTTAATCAGTGCAGATGGCGTGAACGGAAAACAATAAAGCAGAAACAGCATGCCAAAGCCATGCCTTTCTACCCAGAGCAGCGTCTTATTGATTTTCTCATGACGTGTTAAAAAACCAAGAATTCTTTTTTGTCCGAACTTCCTGACGACCGTAAATACGATAACCGAACCCGCACAGACTCCTATCCAGGAATAGAGAAAACCAAGCCAAAATCCGTACGCTGCAGCATTGCCTGCCACAAATACGAATAATGGCAGCACCGGAATGAATGACTCCAGCATAGGCAGCAGAATGCCTGGAAGAAAACCTAGATCCTTGTAGTTTTCAAGAAGTTTCAATATATTCTCTTCGGTTAAATATTGCTTATAATCTTTCCAGTCCATATCCGGGTCTCCCTCGTGCGCGTCCTTACTCTCCATATTTTCCAGCAATGCGGTTGGCTAACCGCTTATGACGGCTTTCATTGCTTTTTATTTTACCATACGCAATGCAAAAGGGAATTAGCCCTTGAAGCTGTTCTTTATCATTTTTGGCGGCATGCCAATAACGAACAGACACACTGCCGCAATATATAAATAAGGCAGCGAGAAAGCCCAGTGTGCGTGGAAAGCTGAGGGACCGTCCGTTATTGTGCTTCCATGAAAAATAATCCATAGAATAATAGGAGGACCGTGCAATATGATTCCTGCACCGCTTAAAATCTTGAGCAAAACGTAATGAACTTGTTTCATTGCCGCATAAAAGAGAATAATTCCCCATATGACCGCCGCATACCCCCACTCCTGAAGTCCTTCTTCCTGCGGTCCGTACATTCTGCCAACAAAAGAGATTCCGAGCATCATGGACAATACTCCTGCCGAAATGAAAAGAGACCTCATAGTTTCCCCCTTATAAATAATTTTTAGCTGAACGTAAAAAGGACTGCGGAAACTGCAGTCCATTGTTCTTATTTCATGAGAGCCGCGTAAACCTGAACATCAAGCTCTTTCGCTTTTTTCTCGTTGTACGTTTTTTCAAAAGCAGGTTCTTGAACAATTTTCGCACCCCAGAACATACTTTCAAACACATTGCTGACGTCTACTTCAATTTTCGCAAGTTTCAGAGGGACATCTTCCATCGCGTGCTCTAAAATAGAAGCCTTGCCGTTAATAGAATAAACCGTGCCAAGTCCAACAATCGTAAAGACGACTTCCGGGTTCGCTTCTATATTCGTTACAATTCTCGAATTGTTCGTTACAGTAAAACGGATTTTCTTTTCTGAAAAACTCTTTACCCAGGAAATAGCGTTCACGCTCGGAGCTTTGCTTTCTGCGTCTACCGTTCCGAGGAGAACAAGCTGTTCACCTTGAAGGAAATCGTACAATTCGGGACTTAGAGCTGTCGGGATTTCTTGTTTTGCCATCAACACTGTCTCCTTTTAAAATGGTATTTTGTTTTATCTTTCTCTTCAGTGCGCCTGAAACCCTTCTTTTTTGAAGGAACTATTCAAACGTCCCTTTTACCACTGCGCTTCCTTCCCGAACCATAACCTGACCGAGTGCGATCACAGTATCGATATCGAGGGAATCTTTTTTAAGAAGAACAAGATCTGCATCTTTTCCCTCTGCAACCATGCCTTTCTTAGAAAGCTTCAGAATTGCTGCTGGATTTTTAGTTATGACAGAAAGCCCTTGCTCTATACTGACGCCTTCCTGCAGGATAGCCTCTTTCACTTCTGAATACAAAGTCGAAACTTTTCCGATTGTCAGTCCTATGAACTCTCCCTTTTCATCAAATGCTGGCAAACTTCCCTGCGCATCGGACGTAAAGGTAATGTTTTCGATTGGCACCCCTGCCTCTAGCATTCTTTTCAGGCCTTTACTGCATTTTACTTCTCCGCCATCTAAAAACTGCTCAGTAGTGCTTGTGGTAAAGTCAACGAATCCACCCTTTTTAGCAAAGTCTATACCCGCTTCAAAAATGTAACTGTTGCGGTTAATATGTGTCGGATAAAACTGGCGCATCGGCAGGTCAGTCGTCTCAACAACTTCTTCTATTAAAGAAAGCATAGACCGGCTGTCTCCGATATGAATGTTCACGACACCGCCCTTTCCAGCAAGCATGCCAGCTACGCGGGCACTCGCTGCAAGCCTGGCAATCTCTTGTGCCGTCGGCTGCGACGAACGGTGATCAGCAATCGCGATCTCTCCTACTCCGATAATTTCTTCTATCATCATTATGTCGTTTTCAACACTTCCCGTCAGCGTTTTGACCGGCACATGATAGTTTCCTGTGTGGCAATAAACCGATATACCCTCTTCCTTAAGAGCTTTCGCCTTGGCGATAAGGTTTGTCATTGTACGTGCTGTCCCGTCCGTGCCGATGACTCCGACAAGCGTAGTAACACCAGCAAGTGTTGCATCGGTTAAATACAGCTCTGGCGTACGCGTCTTGAAACCGCCTTCGCCGCCGCCTCCCGTAATATGTACATGAGCATCAATAAACCCCGGCACAACGATCATGCCCGCAGCATCGATGACTTCGATGTCTGCAAAGCCTACAGGCACCGGAATGTGTTCCCGGATAGACCCAATCTTATCTCCTATCAAAAGCACGTCTTTTACACCTAAATACTCAGGAGCATAAACTTCTCCATTTTTGATCAACGTCAGCAAAATGATCACTCCTATTCTCCCTGTATTGTAAGGGAAGAAAAGGAATGTTAGCAATAAGTAAAAGCGGCTTGGTTTCAAGTATAAGTGCTTAGCTTTTCTATTACGAAGAAACAATAGATAAAGAGTGTTTTCAGAACAGACGGGGGGCGTCATTTCCCTAGGCAGCAAAAATACAAATTATGTTAATCCTTCTAAGAATTTAATTGATTTGTTACTATTTATCAGCCGATTCTGATTAAATAGCTGCAGAATCTTTATAACCTCAAGAAATCGAGGTATTGCTTATTAAAAGAGCTATAAAAAAAGACCATCACATCATTATTAAAAATGTTTAATTGATTTCCCGGATTTTTTAAATCATTTCCCAAATTATTCACATCAGTACAGATTTTTTTACATCATTTCACGAATTTCTTACATCATTTCCATTTCAGCAGATGACAGCTTTCCCAAAATAGTGGACAAACAAAAAGGACCTGCAACGCAGCAGGTCCCTTCATTTTTTCATGTCACAAAATCAGGCTTTCTCTGCGCGAGAAGCGGCTGTTTTTTCGCCACTTCAGCTCCTGTCTCTATATCGAGGAATGAAACTGCTTCGTTAAACCAGCTGTCTGGTGCTTTGTGGCCCCAGAATGTCTGACGCCTTGGGTCGTTTATGTCCCATTTAACTGGCTTAAAATCAGGGTCGCTAGTCAAGTAGTCTCCGTTATAGAGCTCGATGCGATTGCCGTCTGGATCACGGACGTACAGGAAAAAGGCGTTTGACAGTCCATGCCTGCCGGGACCGCGCTCGATGTTGTCGGCATAACCCATACTTGCCATCACATCGCAGCAATGAATGAGGCTCATCGGATCAGACAGCCAGAACCCGACATGATGCAATCTCGGTCCTTCACCGTTCATGAACGCCACGTCATGGACGGTCGGCTTGCGGTGCAGCCATGCGGCCCATGTGCGGTCTTCCTCTGTTGCCGTATACTCAGATACCCTGAATCCAAGCTCTTCTGTATAAAACTTAACTGCTCCTTCAACATCAGGAACCATACAGTTCACATGGTCAATGCGCTGAACACGGGCACCGCGGTATAGATCATATTTTTGCAGACACCGCTCCGCACCGTCCATTTCTGCAAAAAACTCAACTGGTATGCCTGACACATCTTCAGCCCGCAATGCGCGGCCGACACCAGGCTGCGCACCTTTCTCAAGCCATGCAGTCCGTGAACCGCGTGTTTGGAAAAACTGTTCCAGCTTCTCCAAGTCCGACTCTTCCCACACTTTATAGCCCAGAGCGTGAACACCCGGCTTATCTGCTTTCCTTAACAGAAGGCTGTGATGCACATGCTCTTCCAATCCCCGAAGCGCCATATATTCATTCGTACTCTCGGTCTCAATAAAGCCTAGTGCATTCACATAAAAATCCTTTGCGGCATTTAAGTCGGTCACATTCATCGTGACACGCGCCACGCGGATAATGTTGTAATCCATCATGCTTCCTCCTACACCCCGGTATAGTTATGATTGCTTGTTTTTACACGGTTCAAAAACTCTTGAACCATCTCTTTGTACGGATCTTTGTTAAAAGAATCATAGTAGATGTTGGACATGCGGGCAGGGTCGCCGAAGAAGTAATATTCATACAGCGCCTGTCTGCCGCCGAATGAGCTGAGAGAAATGTCCCACGCGAGACGGAATAGCTGGACACGTTCAAAGCCGTCTATTTTCGCCCCCTGCGTATAGCGATGCACGAGTGGTCCGATGTCTTCCGCGTTGAAATCCGCTTCAGTCGGAATACCCATCAAACCGGATGCACCGAGAATACGTACGATCTCTACCATGCGCTGATACATTTTCGGATACCAGTTGCGCGCTGCATTAAGCGGAGCAAAGTCGGGAGTCATGTTCCCGTACTTGTCAATGCTTGCGTTTTGCTCGGCACGATACAGATGAGAGCGCATCGTTTCAAGTATGAGCATTACTTCAGATGCTTTTTCCTTCACGTGAGGAAACACGTCAATTCCGATGGCGTCCATCATGCTTAAGATCACACCTAGAACAAACTCAGTCTTCACCGTATTCTTAGCGATTACTTGATGAGCCATGTGCACGATTGCGTTTGTCTCTACATATGTTCTGTTGCAGATGTCCGAGCTTCCGCCCACGAATACGCGGTCCCAAGGCACAAGTACATTATCAAACACCACGATTGCGTCACTTTCCTCGAAACGAGAGCTGAGCGGGTGGTCCCACTGGCTCTTGCCTTGATCAAATGACTCGCGGCAAAGGAATTTTAACCCTTCTGTATTATTCGGAAGCGCAAACGCCATCGCGTAAGGATCATCTTCTGATGATGCTTTGTTTAGCGTTGAAGGGAATACAACGATTTCATCTGTCACTCCTCCAAGTGTAGCAAGAAGGCGTGCGCCTTTCACAATGATGCCGTCCTTATTTTTCTCTACAATCCTTGCACTGAGATACGGATCATTCTGTTCGGACTGCTTCTTAGAGCGGTTTGTCTGCGGATGGATAAGAGTGTGTGTTAAGCTAACGTCATTCTCCCGGCAATAGTCATAATAATTACGGGCGTTTTCCGCAAACATCGGATCACTTTGGGCAAAAAAGCTTTCAGCCGTACCGAACGCCATCACGCTTGTGTTTAAATAGTCAGGCGTGCGGCCCATCATCCCGCCTGTATAGCGAGCCCACTCGGAGATCATCTCACGGCGGCGCACGAGATCATCGACCGTTTTTGGAGCGATGAAGGAAAGCCCCACTTTGTCACCTGTTTTTTCTGACGTGTAGAGCATCTTGTCTGCTTTCTCATGCTGGAGGTCATACAGGCTGGCAATGGATGTGACAATGTTTTTGAACGCCGGATGGTTCGGAACATCATCCACCTTCTCGCCATGAATCCAAACGTTATTTTTCGCTGCTTTCAACCCTTGTATATATTGTTCCCCAGTGCGTGCAGGCAAAGAAATCCCTCCTTAATTTTTCGCTTCCGCTTCCGCCGTTTTCTTTTTCTTTCCGAATTGCTGGATATGATGATCATTGAGCGCCACATGGATCACCTTCAATTCGGTGTAAAATTCGAATGCATAGTGCCCGCCTTCGCGGCCGATGCCAGATGACTTGCTGCCTCCGAACGGAATTCGAAGATCGCGCACGTTCTGCGAGTTCACCCAAAGCATCCCTGCTTCAACGGCTCCGGCAACACGGTGCCCTTTTTTCATGTCATTTGTCCAAACATAGCCAGCCAGTCCGTATTTCACATCATTAGCCATCTCGATGACTTCTTCCTCTGACGAGAACGAGATCACTGACAATACAGGTCCAAAGATTTCTTCCTGAGCAACGGTCATGTCATTTTTTACTCCAAGTAGCAATGTAGGCGGCACGAAGTTTCCTTTTGAAAGACTCGAAGGTACCTCAGCAGCATAAACTTCTGCACCTTCAGATTTTGCAATTTCCAAATACCGCTTCACATTTTCATAGTGTTCTGTATGAATGAGCGGACCGACTTCTGTGTCGCTATGCGCAGGGTCTCCTACGATAATGTTATCGACTCTCTCTTTTAATCTCGCGACGAACTCATCCTTGATAGACTCTTGGATGAACAAACGGGAATTCGCCGTGCAGCGCTCTCCGTTAAACGAGAAAATACCCCATACGCAAGCATCGAGAGCCCGATCCATCTCGCAGTCTTCGAAAACGATGATCGGCGATTTTCCGCCTAGCTCCATCGAAAAGCGCTTCAGTGCGTCAGCTCCGTTTTTCATAATTTCAGAGCCTGTTTTTGTTTCACCTGTGAAGGAGATTAGCTGAACGTCAGGATGAGCAACAAGTGCAGCTCCCGCCGTCTCACCAAATCCGTGGACGACGTTGAACACGCCTTCAGGCAGCCCTGCTTCATGCACAATTTCTGCTAGCTTGTTAGCCGTTAGAGGCGACCACTCGGCAGGTTTCAAGATTACCGTATTGCCCGTAGCGAGCGCTGGTGCGACCTTCCATGTTTCAAGCATGAACGGAGCGTTCCATGGTGTGATCAGCCCTGCGACTCCCACCGGTTTATGCACGGTGTAGTTCATAAACTCGTCGTCCACATGATATGCTTCTCCGACCATGCGGTTTTTTACCATCTCCGCATAAAAGCGGAAGTTATCGGCAGCACGGCCGACCATCTTTTTTGTCTGCGCGATCGGCAGACCCGTATCGAGTGATTCGAGCAGTGCGATCTCTTTTATGTCACGGTCGATAAGCTCGGCAATTTTATAGATGTGCTTCATCCGTTCGTCAAGCTTCATCCTGCCCCAAGGACCTTTTTTGAAAGCTTGTTTGGCTGCCGCAACAGCTCGGCTTATGTCCTCTTGCGCCCCTTCTGAAACGTTATTTATCGTCTCATTTGTAAAAGGATTCATGTTAACAAACGTCTCTCCGTTTACCGATGGTACGAATTCTCCATTAATATAGAGTGCAATTAGTTCAGGAACGGCTGGCTTCATTCTCTTTCCCCCCTGAGCTTACAGGCTGTGTGCGTCCATCGACGATCTTATTTTCAAGAGCGCCTAAATAGTCAATCTCAAGTCGAACTGTGTCTCCCGGGAATACGTGAGAGATTCCTTTAGGTGTTCCAGTTAAAATCACATCATTCGGTTCAAGCGTCATGAAGGAAGAGACAAACTCAATGATTTCACCGATTGAGTACATAAGATCCTTCGTGTTCCCCTGCTGGCGTAGTTCCCCGTTCACATACGTGCGAAGTTCAAGATTATTAACATCAGGAATGTCAGCGGCATCAACGAAGAATGGCCCGAGCGGTCCGAACGTATCATGCCCTTTTGCACGGACAGGCGGACGGTAGAAATTGTTGACAAAGTCACGGACCGTCACATCGTTCGCAATCGTGTAACCGCTTACATATTCCATCGCTTCTTCAGCCTTGATCTTCTTACCTTCCTTGCCAATCACGACTGCCAGTTCGTTTTCGTAGTGCATGTACGTCGCACCGTCCGGATAGAAAACAGGTGCATTATGTCCGACAAGAGAAGAATTAGGCTTAATGAACAATACAGGTTCTGCCGGTTTTTCAAGTCCGAGTTCATCCGCATGATCGGCATAATTCAGCGCCAAGCCGATCATCTTATTCGGCTGGAACGGTGTCAGCCATGTTTGAATTTCACTTACCTGGGCACTTTTGCCAGACGTAAAAGTTATCAAATCATCTTCTACAATCCCCGTCTGTTCGCGCCCCTCAAAAATCACTCTTGCTTTCATCATCTCACTTCACTCCCTGCTTCTTTTACTAGATCATAGCTTGCCAGTACAGAACGTATTTCTTTTTGCAATGCCTCGGACGGCAGATCCATTGGCAGTCTCAGCTTAGGAGTAATCTTGCCCATCATTCCAAGCGCAGCCTTCAAAGGTGCTGGATTTGTGTCTTTGAATAGAACATCGTTCAGAGGCATCAAATCATAATGAAGCTTTAGTGCATCTTCTACTCTGCCTGCTTCCCATGCGTTATAAACCTCGGCTACCTTGCCTGGCATAATGTTTGCTGTTGCGCTGATATAGCCTGCGCCACCGATAGCAAGCATCGGATAACAGAGCAGCTCAATTCCTGAATATAAAAGGAAGTCACGTCCGCAGTGAAGCAGTACACGGTTAATATGTTCAAAATCTTTATTTGATTCTTTTACTCCGATGATGTTTGGGCAGTCTTCGTTGAGTCTAGCGAGTGTGGCAACTTCCAGGTTAACGGCTGTGCGTCCTGGGATGTTGTAAACGATAAGAGGAATGTCTACGCTGTCTGCAATCGTTTTAAAATGCTTGTAAAGCGCATGCTGTGAGGGCTTGTTGTAGTAAGGGACGATGACCATAGCGGCATCAGCACCCATTTCCTGTGCGAGCTTTGTCAGGTGAAGTGTTTCTTGATGGTTAGTAGACCCGGTGCCAGGCACCACAGGCAAACGGCCTTTTGCTGTCCGAATTGCGGTCTCCATAACTTTTTCACGTTCACTGAGAGTGAGGGAGCTTGGCTCTCCTGTCGTTCCTGTAACTGAGATGCCGTGGCTTCCGCTTTCAATATGCCAGTTTATAAGAGATTTCAGTGTATCATAATCGACCGACTCGTCTTCCTTAAAAGGCGTGATTATAGGGGCAATTGATCCTCTAAGCACCCTTTTAACTTCTTCAATTTTCTTCAATCGCTTTCTCTCCTTTTCATTTGAAATAAGGCTAAATTGTAAAAGATTGTTGCTTTAGAACGATTTTTTTGTAGGAAAGTTCATTGGAATACCTCTCAATAATTCGATGCCGAGACCATGCGCAATCTTTCCATTCTCCGTTCAATTCTTTGGCTGACTCATCATCACATACGCTTAATCTTCTTGAATACATCATTGATGGGTTGATCGGAGTGTAAGGTGCCGACTCCTCGAAAATAAAGGTGACATTTTCTTCGTGCGATGTCTTGCTGCGTAGCCTTCCTTATCCAGCGGGATGAGCGGGACAGGTGAGACCCTTTAGGGCGCGCAGCGGCAAAGGGGCTCACTTGTCCAGCAGAAAACGGCTAGCCCCTCGAGGTCAAAAGGGCAAGTGTCTAATAAGTCAAAAACCGACTTACCGGCCCCTTTCCCTTTTGCTTGTCGGGGCTGAACGAGCCGACCCGTGCTTTTCGCCACGCCCCGCGGAAAGCGTGCACCTGAAACGGAGATCAACCACTTCTCTGAATTCTTTCAAAGCAACTTGGTTTACGAAAACAGCCTGAAATGACCAGCCACAGTTATGAATTCTTTTTTTCAAGAAATGCCTGCAGCGTGTTCAGTTTGTGCCTTCTGGCAAATTCTTCGATCTTCTGCTCCGATGCTTTTTCGGACATAAGCCTGATGAGAGTTTCATGTTCTTCGATGGACTTTTTCATCCGGTCTGGTCTTAGTGCTGTCCCCTTTTTCCTTACAGAATCAAGCCTTTGCCACGTTTGCAGGATGCTTTGCAGCAAATACTCATTGCCGCAATACTGGTATGTCAGCTTATGAAACTCACGGTTATAGCTCGAAAAAAGGGGGAGATCGAGGTCTTGCAATGCTTCCGACATTCTTTCATTGAGCTTGGTAAGCTCTGAAAGCGACTGCTTTGTTACATGCCTTGAAGACAATGAAGTTGCAACACCTTCAAGTACAGCCAGCACCGACAAGGTCTCCATGTAAGCCTTCTCATTAAAGGGCGTAACAATGGCTCCGCTGTTCGGAGTGAAGGTGATCAGACCGTCTGCCTCAAGCTGCCTTATGGCCTCCCGGACAGGAATGGCGCTTGTCTTCAATTCTCTTGCAAGCTGATCAATGACAACACGATGGCCAGGCTCATAGCGGCTGTCTAGTATCCGGCTTCGGATAACCTGATAAGCATATTGCTGTTTGCTCATTTTGTTTGTCGTGTTCATATTCTTATGTTATCTGAAAATCATATATGATTTCAACTCAATATTCTGAAAAATCACATATTAATGAAAAAATAGTAATAATGTTCTATCTGTAGCGGTTTAAGTTTACTTATGTAGTAATAATAAGCTATTCTTAATAAATAATGAGATTTTTAGATTAAAGGGGCTAATACACACCATGAACGTAAAAAATGCAATGGAAATACTGGTGGAAGAAGCATTAAACAACTATTGGAGCCAGCTTCAGCTTCCTTGCAAATGTAACATCTGCAAAACGGATGTTTACGCGATAACTTTGAACAACCTCCCTCCTCGATATATTTCCAATGAAAATGGATTGGCTTTTGTGAAAGCGGAAAATTTTGATGATCAATCGAGAGTGAATATTTTAAATCAGATTGTTAAAGCAACTGGTGTGGTAGCAGTACGGCCCTCACACGAAATAAAACCATCTTCCTGATAATTCTAGAAGATGGTTTTTTGCGTTAACTCTTTCATTCCTTCCTCACTGCGGGCTTGATTCGAACAGATATCATATGGTATAGTAATTTCAACCATTTAGACTTTGTTTACGCTTTTCGAAAAAAGATTGACAGGTTTTATGGTAATATCGCACGACTGTGCAAAGTTTTAGGAGGCATTTACATGCAAACTGGTAAGGTAAAATGGTTTAACGCAGAAAAAGGTTTCGGTTTCATCGAAGTTGAAGGTGGAGACGATGTATTCGTACACTTCTCAGCAATCCAGTCTGAAGGCTTCAAGTCTTTAGAAGAAGGTCAAGAAGTTGAGTTCGAGATCGTTGAAGGCGCTCGCGGACCTCAAGCAGCTAACGTTGTTAAGAAGTAATAACACATATAAAAACCGGCATTTATGCCGGTTTTTTTTTATTTCTTCTATTATTCCTTTTGATACGCCTTGATCTTTGAGAGTATTTCATTTTTGTCTTCTTCGGAGAAGATCTTCAATTTATACAGCAATTGGGTGTAATGCTCCAGCTTCAGCAAAGAACTTTCTTTGTGCCACATAAGAGCCCTTCTTTCCTCAAGGAAACTTTTTTCCTTTTGAAAACATTATATGCCGAAAGCCAAATAAATGTCATTCCCTCAATAAAATAAGCTCTTTTCTACTGAATGGTTAGTGTTGACAGCATTGCTTTGAACTCATGCTCAAGCAAATCTGACTTTACTAAATGAAGAGTGACTTTAATACCCTTGCCATCTTTCTCTGCAATCACGATATACTTTTTATTTTCGTCATTCTCTGCAAACGCCGAATAAACAGTACCCTCCATTATCTTTTCAGACCCGCTTACATCCTGAACATTGCCGATATCTTTCAGTTCTTCTTGACTCCATTTTTTCAGTTCTTCCGCGTTATAGTCTGTGCCAAGAATTTCTATCCGGGCAAAGTTTTCCTCATGCTCATTCGAATAAAGCAAGTCTTTTCTCGGCTCCTCTTCAGTTGACTCGTAGCTGTCGAACTTGTAAAACGCGTAACCGATGTTCCCCACCGTATAGTATCCCGTCTTTTTTACTGTTTCTCCATTAACTGTGTACACAATTTCCTTCGTTTTTTCCGGCTGTGCACTTGGAGGGGCAATAGCAGTAAATTTGATCAACTCATACTGTCCAGCATCATTCTTTAAATATGTGAAACTGATGGTTGTTCCTTCTGACATCGAATCGACTGCATCAAAATGCTCTCCTTTTAAGCGCAGTGCGATTGTTTCGCCGGCAGTTTCCACTTCAATTGAGTTATTGTCAATCCTGCCGTTATAGGTTCCCTCTCCGCTCAGTGTCTCGTTTTTCTTTTCCTCATGCGCTTGCTGATTATCAGCAGGTTTGCTTTCCCCGCCATTACTGGATGCCGTTTTTTCTACTGCTGCCGGCTTTTTTACCGCTGCTTTTTCCTCTCCGCTGCTGCTGCAGCCTGCTATTATCGATAGCAGCAATGCTGCTGCACATAAAGAAACCTTTTTTCTTTTAATCATGATCATCACCTCATTATGATGGACGTTGTGGAGGATGCATTAGTTTCAGACGCTCGATCCTGCCCCTTATATCGTCTAAAAATTGATATATTTAATCATCATTGAAAGCTACGCAAAAAAAAACCGCCCTATTTGTAAGGCGGTTTTCAATCTCTTTAATAGCAGATAAAAGCGTTGATGCTTCTTGTATCTACTCCAAAATACATCCAGCGTCTTCCAGTCCAGCGGAAACCTGCGACTGACCTGCGGCCTACAAATGTAAGCCATGCCCAGAAGCTCGTGCCATTATCAAGCCAGATATAAACATACTGATATAAACATGGCCGGACAGCTCCAGGATCTACTGCATAAACGCCAGGTCCTCCGCCTCCTCCAATCTGATAAGCCTGTGACTGCTGCGGAATGAAGGAAGGTGGCGGTCCTGACGGAGTCATCCCTCCACCTCCACCTGGTGGTCCTCCTGGCGGGGGTGACGGGAATTGGCTTCCCTGGCCTCCTTGCCCGCCCTGTCCGCCTCCGCCGAAGCCTGGAAAGAACGGAAACATGCGATCTTGCGACAATATGGTCAACTCCATTCAAAAATGTGTTCCCAGTCATTTTATTCATCCTCTGTTCGCAAAGTATAGACAAGTATGGAGTTTTCCCGAAAAAACAGGGGTTGTGACTCCCTGTTTTAGGGTATGTATAAATTAACGACAGAAAAATAATGGAGGTGCAGGATGAGCCGCTTGTCAAAGGGGTTAAAGGGCATGCTGATCGCCTATGCTGTGCAGCAAGGAAAGAAAAGGCTGCTGCCTATCGTTTTAAAGAAGCTGAGAAAGAGATAAAGAAGCTGTCTCATTAGGTCATCTGTTTTGACCGGAGGAGACAGCTTTTTATCTTTTACCTGGATGTTTTGAAATCTATTACGTTAATTTGCATTATTTATCTGGAATTCCTCCATCTCCTTTTTAAGAAATTCCACTTGAAATTGCTCAATTTTCATCCCTATTGCTGTTTCGAATTTTTCATAAAAGTTACCATTTGCTGATTTTAGCATCAGACTGCCTATTGTTCTCCCGCCGTTGCGCTGAATGACTTCATCAATGGCATAATAGCTTTGCTTGTAAGGATTATGTGGTGAAGCATTCCGGTTAGCGTTCTCCCACTGGCTCATAGAGTGTATTTTTTTAAACGGTATTATATTCAGCGGCCTGAATGGAGGACGGAGCCGAACGCTTTTAACTGCGGCATATTCTGCTGCACCTTCTTCAAACCAACGGGGAAGATGGCGGTTGTCCAGCCCGTGTGATTCGAGATAGGCAACGAGCATATGGTGGCTGTATTCATGAGCAAAGCGTTTGAGCAGCCCTTCTTCATTCTCGCTTTCTGAGGTGCCGATAAAAAAATGGATCATCCTCTCCCTTGGCACATACATCCCTTTTAACGAATCAAAATGATGATTCGGCACGTTTTGCTGAAAGATGAGCGGATTCCTGTAAAAGATAACGGTGACAGGAACTGTTTCAAATTCCCCTGTCATGGCCGTCATGATCCTTGTAACCCCGTCCATGTGCAATATCATATTCTGCGCAGTTTTCCTGTCAGCCTCTTCAAAATAGAAGTTTATTTTTCCGTTTGACAAGTGCTGCAAGGAGCTCATGTAATTCAGCCTAGACTTCCCTCCTGAGCTTTTATACAACAGCGCTTCATGATATAAATACGTTTTTTCCCAAGGTGTTAAGACATGTACGGGCATCACTTTATACATGGCGTGATTGGCCAGTGATATGCCGGTCAGTGAAGAGGCAGCAAGTAAAAAAAACAATACGAGTCTAAGCAGCCGTGATATATTCCGGAGGTCCTTCGGCTGAGCTAGGAAAGAACGCAAAAGAAAGAGGATTACTATAAACATGACGGCAATCATGACAGCAGCGGCAGCGAGGCCGCTTTTCCCCCCAAGGAATAAGTAAATAACGAAGATTAGGATCACACTGAGCACACAACCTGTTATCCGCTTGGCAATTTTCAGGATGAGCACCATCCCCTTAACCTCCTTTCTGTTGTCTCTCTCCTGCATATGAAACCCTTTAAGAAAGGCTGTACTATTTTCATTATTTTTTCCATAAAGTGATAGAGAATCCTTTTTCAAAGGAGGAAATGATGACAGGTTATATTGTGGAAGGAAAAAGCGACTGTGAAAAGGTAATGAACGTGGTTCCTGATGCTCATTTTGTTATATTAAACGGCGTTTCATTTAAGCAAAAGGAAAGGCGTGCCATTGAAGAAGCGATCTCGATCTGTCACGAAGTGTTTATATTGACGGATCCTGATGAGGCCGGCGATATGATAGCAAAGAAGATAATGGACACGTATCCAGGCATTCAAAGGATCAAAATCGATCCAAGCCGTGCCAAAAATTCCAGAGAATCTAGATGTCGATATGGGGTCGAGTACTGTTCTGACCAATATTTAAGGGAAACACTGCCTGGCGCAAATTAGCCGCAGTGTTTCCCTTTTAGGTTACTTCTTTTTTTGTTCGAAAAACTCAAGATATTCTCCATCAGGACCGTAAAAGAAGAAATAATAACCGGTTGGCAGTTCAATCGGCTGCTCGTCTTTTAATGTAACACCATGGCTTTTCAGCTGCTCCAGCTTTTCTGAGATGCCGTCCACTGTAAAGGCAAGATGATGAACCTTCCCTTCTGTATGAACCTCGACCGGGTAACCTGCGATCAGTTCAACGAGCACCTTTCCGTCTTTTCCTAAAAATGCAAGATCAACTCCAACAATCGGATGCTCATAGCGGTCAATCAGTTCCAGTCCTAAAATACCGCAGTAAAAATCAAGAGATTTCTCCATGCTGCTTACCATAATTCCTGTATGTTCAAGTCCTTTAATCATAATGTTTTACACCCCGCTGTTAATAGTTTCTTTAGTTGAGTTTGATTTTCCCATCACACGCTGCCCTAGATGAAACATCGGAAGTCCGCTGAGCGAAATGAGCGCAAGAGTACCGAATATGTAAAATCCATTAGCGAATCCGTATGCTTCCAGCAGCATACCTCCGATCCATGGGCCGGCGCTGAAACCGATCGAACGCAATGACATAGCTCCGAAATAAGTGCCGCGCATATGCTCTGGTGCCAAATTGTCGAGCAATACATCACTCATAACAAAGACAATGATCTCTCCGATAGTGAGAAGAATCATGCTGATCACAAGAACGTGCCATTCATTTGACAGTCCAAAACCAAAAAGAGCCAAGCTAAAGGCAATGCTTCCTACCCTGAGTGAAAACATCGTATCAAATCTTCTCATAAAGTTCGTCACTGGATATTGCAATATAAGGACGGTTATGGCATTTACGAGTATAAGATACGAAAACAGCTTCACTCCATCCTTAAACTGCGGTGCACTGCCCAAATACTGTGCTAATGTCGAATCCATTTGTGCCTGACCCATCATGACCACAATGTTGCCAAGAAGGAAAAAAAGAAGGACTCTGTCTTGCGCTAGAACACTTATGGCTGCTTTTACTGAAAACTTCTTATCCTCTCCAGATGTGAGTGTACGCTGATACCTTTTCATTAACAAAAGAACTGTCACTGCGTAAGCCGCATAAAAAGCCGATGTGATTAAAAAGCCAGATGTTGAAGTAGATGTCCCCAGATGGGTCCCGATGACTGGACCTATCGCTGCACCTACGTTAATCGCAAAATATCTTGCGTTAAAAACAGACAGCCTGTTTTCTTTTGTTGTGACATCAGCCAGCAATGCTCTTGAAATGGGTTCAAACCAAGAACGGCAAAGCCCGCTCAAAGCATTTAAAAGAAAAAAGTGCCACAAGGCATCCGCAAAAGCATAGCCTGCGAAAACCGCACTCCAGACAAAAATCGCTGTAAGCATAACCGGAAAGCGTCCGATTCTGTCTGACAGATAGCCTCCGATAAATCCCCCAAGCGTTCCAGTTAACGCACTGGTTCCGATTACAAGGCCGATAATGCCAGGAGAGATCCCTTTAACCTCATAAAGGTAGATCGCTAAAAAGGGAATCGTCATAAAAAATGCCGCTCTTGTAAGCAGGGTTCCAGCTACGATTGTGAGCACGATCGGATGAGTCCGTTCCAGCAGTGCTCTCATAAATTCAGCCCCCAATATGTTTCTCTCTTTCTAATTCATTACTTTAACATGAATGAATACGAATTTTTCAAAAAGTTTTTTAATTTCCTGAAACTTTTTATCACATCAGCTCGTCTTATTCTGTGTACCCTTACCCCTGAAGGAAAGCCTCTGCCCAGCGCGGAGGCTTTTCTTTTGCCTTACAATAGGAATTTTTTTTATGAAAAGACACAATTATATAACGTTTATCAAAAAAATCACACATTTAACGCGGTACAGCGGCAGGCTGATATAGTATAGACATCCCTATCAACAACCCCCTTTTTCATTGTTAATTTGAAAAGAAGCTGAGCCCTCTGGGTTCAGCTTCTTTTCATGTGCTCCAGTTTGTCGCTTTTTAAACCTCTACTTCCACCGTGCTTACTATGTGTGGTATATTTATAGAAGTGCATTAACAAAAGCATACCATATCTAGCAAAAACCACTTACATAACAACAATATTTGGCTTGTTACAGGAGGCACAATTACGTGATAGTAATGGCAGGAATGATCGGCACGGGTAAAACGACGTACGCCGAGATCATCAGCGAGGCGCTGAACAGTGAAGTTTTTTACGAAAGTGTCGTGGATAACCCGATACTCCCCGATTATTACGAAAATCCAAAACGATGGGCGTTCCCACTACAGATTTATTTCTTGAACACCCGCTTTAAGACAATCCGTCAAGCGCGGCAAAATCACGATAATGTGCTCGATCGCAGCCTATATGAAGATCTGATCTTTGCAAGGCTTAACCATGAATCTGAGAACATGACGTCACTTGAGTTTGAAACGTATAGTGATTTATTAGAGACGATGATGAACGAAATCGATAAAATGCCGAAGCAGCGCCCAGATCTTCTTATTTATCTCGACAGCGACCTTGATACGGTGCTCAGCCGCATCCAGCAGCGTGGCCGTTCATATGAACAGGTTGATAATCATCCAGAACTGCTGAACTATTATGAAACACTGCACAATAAGTATAAAGAATGGATCCGCGAGTACGATAAAACACCAGTCCTGATCCTTGAGAGCAATAAATACGACATTTACAATGCAGCTGACAGAACGGCCGTGCTCGAACTCGTACAGAACAAGCTCCGTGAACTGCAGCTGGCTGCAGTTTAAGCAAACCTTATATTTATTATCCGGCGGATTAGACGCCGGTCTTTTTTGTGTTTCATCGCGGCAAATGAATAATCCGCGCCACTCGGCTGAACAATAGATAATAATATATTCTCTAAGCCCCAAAAGGAGTGGCAACGATGCTTACATTGATTCTGCTTGGCCTGTCAGCCATTATTTTAGCAGGCGGCCTCATATGGACTTATCAGCTTGGCAAAACACAAAAACAGCATGCTGATAATAAGATTCCCTCGGCGATCAGCCGCCATACAGTTGTGCTCAACCCCATCTTTCTGGCACTTATCTTATTTGGCGTTGTAGTATGGATCATGATTCTTGCTGCAGATATAATCAAGTAAAAAAGCCCCTTTTAGGGCTTTTTTTAATCCTTGCTTTCAAGTATGTTCATGCTTTCAATATGGCTGCGCGTAACGGGCTGGCCGAGATCATGAATCATCTGATAAACTTCGCGAAGTTTATGATCATATCGGTCATTGTCTGCATCTTCATGGTATTGTACATACGGGACATGCGAGCGGAGAAACGTATCGGTGGCTGCCACGTCAACTTCCTCAAGCATTTTTGCAAGTTTCCGCACTTCATCTGCATTAGCGCTGATCTCGAATTGAAATGTTGAAATAGTCTTATCAGAATGAATCTCACCGGTCTCCACATTCACGTAATACGGCTGTCGTTCCATCTCCAGATTCCCCCTTCCTTTTTCCTTAGGTTAAGCTGTATGGCAAGATATTATGTAAGCTTTACCACCAGCCTCTTCTTTTGAAAAATAGAAGGATGGATGCACCTAGCAATGCACAGACACCAAGCACCGCAAAATACCCGTAGTGCCAGCGAAGCTCAGGAATGTATTCAAAATTCATGCCGTAAAGACCAGCAATAAAGGTCAAGGGTACGAAGATAACACTGACTAGCGTCAAAGTCTTCATGATCCGGTTCATATGGTCAGACTTCAGAGATATCTGTAGGTCAAATATCCCTTGCAGGTTTTCCTTAAACGTATCGAGCGCGGAAGGGACACGCGAAAAGGTATTTTCCAGTTCTTCAAAATAGATTACGCTGTCTTCAGTAGAGAATGGAAAATCTTTATGTATCAGCTTTTTCAATACTCCTTCCTCAGACTCGACAACCTGCCTGAGCTTTACGAGGCGTTCTTTCCACCGAAAAACACTATGACCTATATCGTTCTCAAAAGGCTTCACAAACACACGTTTTTCGAGAGACAGCACTTCGTCAGATATACGGTCTACTGCATTTAAATAAGAAGACAATGTTTCATTCAAAATATGATATAAAACATGTGAAGTATCTTTCATGTGTTCAGGGTTTTCGGAGAAATCATGCTGCAGGCGCTTCCGCAATCCGTTTGGCCTTTCACATATGCAAATAACATAATGGGCGGATGCTAATACATTGACAGCGATCAGTTCCAGCATATCTGAAATGATAAAAGTAGATATCACGGCATGATCTTTATAAATATTGATTTGAGGATGATCACTAAATTTCTTAAGCCTGCCCAACGCTAGTTCATGAAGACTTAGCCTGCTCAATACGTCACTGCTCTCTGCTTCATCAAGCGATTCGAAATACAGCAGCTGCATCACGCCTTCTTCAGGTGGCGAAAGCTTCTTAATCGTCTCAGTTGTATGTTTTTTGCTGTTATATTTCAGCAACCGTACCACCGCCTTTGTCAGGCATTAGTGTTTCCTTATGGGGTACGGTACCATTCATCACAACGTTGCTTTACTCTGTTTTCTCTATGAATCGTACCGTACCCCACAAATCTGTACTATAGGGATACAGCAGTAATGGTTCTCACTTTCTTCATTAAAACGCGGTCACCGTGAGCTTTAGGGTTTGATATGACAAGAAACTCTACATCAGCTTCTGAATCATTTCGGATACAGTGCGGCACCCCAGCTGGTATTTCAATTCCTTCATGCTTTCTAATGATATAGTCAGATCCGTCCGATTCCATTATGGCTTCACCCTCAAGTACAAAGAAGAATTGATGGGAATGAACGTGATAATGCCTAGATTCAGAAGAAAATGGCGGCATCCTTTCATGCAGAATACTCAAATCCTGTCCATTAATAAGTTTCCAGGCTTCACACACATCACCCCAAAGATAATGCGGAGCGTTTCCTTTGTTGATGACTGTCATATTTCCTCCTGTAATTATGGCTTCAAATAGGTCTCCAATATAACTTTCCTTCGCTGTGCGGAAGGAGGGCAGCTGAAATTATGCTCTGTAACTTTTTTATTGATGCTTTCAACCGTTTTGCGGATGTTATATTCGCTCTCATATGTTTCGAGATCAGCCAACAGCTGGTCAATCTCTTTACCGAGCCTAATCCAGTTTGGCAGAATGTTATTGTCTTTCATCGTTTTATGCAGCTGTTTTAAAGGGTTGTAAACGAGGTTTTCGTCTAGTTTAAGCGGCTTACCATAGCCTGACAGATTTTCAAAGGCACCTTCTTTTTCAGCTCTTTTTACGATTGCTGTAATGTGGTCTTCATAGTACCAAGCATTCGTTTGTTCATCTTTCATGAGGATTTCTTTATTAATGTGCGCTTTTTCGAAGCTGTCGTTTTTTTTCATCATCATCCCTCCAGCCTTTTTACACTCTCTTATTACATTACGTATAAAATGGCTTAATGCCTTCTTTAAAATATGTCTGAATCGTTGCGAAAGTTTGTCAACATTATGACATTGGAAGCTGAATGATTTAATTAATAGTATAAAAGCGAGTGCCTGCTAATTCCCATCACATATTGAAATAAAATTGATTGCCAGTAGACCCATTACAAACATGGCTGCTTAATCCAAAGAAAAAAGCTGAAGGCTTTTTTAGCCTGCAGCTTCTTCATTATTTAATAAACTGTTTCTCAAGATCATCGATCATAAGGTTTGCTGCTTTTACACCGCCAGCAGTATTCCAGATCGCATCATCGACTTTGTGGACGTTGTTTTCCTTCACAACATTAAGGTTCTTCCACAATGGATCGTTAGTCCATTCCTTTTCAGTCTTGCTCGCCTCTCCATCGCCCGGCTCATAAGTGAAGTAGAACATCACGTCGCCTTCCATGTCCGGAATACGCTCTTTTGTCGCTTCTGCAGCAAATTCATCACTGTCTTGAACTTTTGGACGCTTAAATCCAATCTGTTCTAGAATTACACCTGAGAATGAGTTTTTAAAGTAGATTCTAGATGTTCCAGCCATGAATCGAACGACTGATACTTCCTTGTTCAGCTCATCGCCTGCTTCTTTTTTGAAGTCATCGATACGCTTGTCAAACGCGCTCATAACTTCTTTTCCTTTTTCTTCTTTATTCAATGCTTTCGCATACAATTCAAAGTTGATCTTCCAGTTTCCGCGCAGATCTTCAGAGAATACTGTTGGAGCGATCTTGCTTAACTGGTCATAATATTTTTCCTGTCTCATTTTGTTTCCGATAATTAAATCTGGTTTAAGAGCCATGATCGCTTCTACGTTAAGCTCGCTTTCATCTCCAACAACTTTAACATCCTTCATGTCATCTTTAATATGATTGTACCAAGGATCTCCAAGCCATGATTTTACTGCCCCGACCGGCTTAACTCCCATAGAAAGCACTGCTTCAGTTCCTTCGTTAGTTAAGATAACCACACGCTTATTGCTTTTTACTTCCGTTTCACCCATAGCATGTTTAACCGTATAGCTCTCGGTCTTTGCTGATTCCTTTTTCTCAGCCGCTTTATCACCGCATGCTGATAGAAGCAGCAGGACCCCCGCTAATAATGCGATAAACGCTTTGTATGTAAATGATCGACCCATTGTTATCTCCCCTTTTATGTATTCAATTGAAAATGATTTTCATTTACATTTTGTATCATAAAACAGAGTGAGAATGATTGTCAACTACAAATGATAATGATTTTCAAAATCATTGACTTTATCACGATTCTCTTCTAAAATTATCATTGAAAATGAATATCAATGAGGTCATCATGACAGAAATACTTAATACAAAATTCCATAAACTTGGCGGACTTTTACTTCTTATCTTGTTATCCTGTCTATTTGTATGGCTGAGTATCGTGCTTGGCTATACGAAAACATCATGGCATACAGCGATGGAAGCGTTTCAAAATTTTAATGGATCGAATGAACATATCATTATCCGTGAATCCAGGCTGCCCAGATCTATTGTCGGCATGGTGGTAGGCGGTTCACTTGCGGCGGCAGGACTCCTCCTTCAAGCCATCACCCGGAATCCAGTCGCGTCACCCGAATTTTTCGGCATTAATGCTGGAGCTGGATTTTTCATTGTCGTTGCGGTCACTTTCTTTGGAATCAGTTCCATTGAACAATTTATGTGGCTTGCACTGGCAGGAGGATCATTATCAGGCATAGCTGTTTATGCACTTGCCTCGGCAGGAAGAGGCGGAATGACGCCTGTCAAACTCACTTTAGCAGGGGCTGTTATGGCCGCCTTGTTTGCTTCCCTCACACAAGGCCTGCTCGTTATGAACGAGAAGGCACTTGAAGAGGTGCTCTTCTGGCTCGCTGGTTCAGTAGAGGGACGAAAGCTCAGCATGCTGGCAGATGTTCTTCCATTTATCACAGTTGGAATAATCGGAGCATTTCTGCTTTCACGTCAGCTGAACACATTTTTGTTAGGTGATGATGTTGCTGCCGGACTAGGGCAAAAGACAATACTGCAAAAGCTGCTCGCTTCTCTTTGTGTCATTCTCCTTGCTGGAGGATCTGTTGCGATTGCAGGACCAATCGGCTTTATTGGCATAGTTATCCCGCATTTCGCTAAGTTCCTTGCTGGAAACAACCATTATTGGCTTATTCCATACTCTTTTCTGCTAGGAGGCATCCTGCTTAATGCAGCTGACATTCTCGCACGTTATGTAATTATGCCAGAGGAAGTTCCAGTCGGTATTGTGACAGCAATGATTGGGGCGCCATTTTTTATATACATCGCAAGAAGAGGACATTTTAAAGGATGAGAAACTACCGAAAATTCCAAAGAGATTCTCTCTCTTTCTTAATTCACAAAAAAACAGTTGCGGCTTTTTTGTTCCTAACCGCAGCAGCACTTTTTTCAATCATCGTAAGCCTAGGCACTGGCGAGGTTTATGTCAGACCGCTCGACACAGCACTCGCGATTTTCGGTGCGGGAGATGAGTTCAATAATATGATAATCATGGAATTCCGTATGCCGCGTATACTCATTGCCTTTGGCGCTGGATGTGCTCTTGCATTGTCAGGTGCCATAGTGCAAGGCGTAATTAGAAACCCGCTCGCTTCTCCGGATATGATTGGAATAACTGGCGGTGCAGGTGTAGCAGCAGTAGCCTTTTTCACTATCTTTAGCAATAGCAGCAATGCTTTGACTGTCAGTATCATGTACTTGCCATTCTTTGCGTTTGCCGGTGCTGCTGCTGCTGCCATACTGCTGTACGTTCTTGCTTATAAAAAAGGCGTTTCCCCGATTCGGCTCGTATTAGTCGGTATCGGACTGATGGCATTATTTCAGGCATTGACTACATTAATGATTCTTATGGGGCCGATCTACACTGCCGGCCAGGCAACAGTCTGGCTGACAGGCAGCGTGAATGGAACAGCTTGGTCAGATGTCTATAGCTTTTTTCCATGGCTCATTTTGTCATTGTTTGCCTTGGTTCTTTTTACGAGACGGCTTAACATGCAGGAGCTTGGCGAAGAACTCTCCGTCAGTTCGGGCCAGCCCCTGCACCGTGACCGTTTTATCCTGCTGCTTATCAGTACGGCGCTCGCAGGATCTGCTGCCGCTTTCGCGGGAGCGATTGGATTTGTCGGGCTTGTCGCACCACACATTGCCCGGAGAATAACAGGTTCCTCACATGAAAACCTATTGCCGGTTGCCGGTATGATCGGAGGAATCATCACCGTACTTGCCGATTTCGCGGGACGCACGCTTTTCAGCCCGCTTCAGGTTCCAGCAGGCGTGTTTACTGCAGCTGTTGGAGCCCCATATTTTATATACTTGCTGATCAAGCAGCATCGTTAAGGAGAGATAGCCATGACGGTACTTGAAACGAAAAATCTGACATTATCATATAGCAGCACACCAATCATCGACCAGCTTAACCTTGAAATTCCAAAAGGTAAGATCACGGTACTGATCGGGAGCAACGGCTGCGGAAAGTCTACCTTGCTGCGTTCAATGGCACGCCTTCTCCAACCTAAGGAAGGGACGGTAGCATTAAACGGAAAGGATATTTTCCGGCAGTCTACTAAACACGTTGCTCGTGAATTGTCGATTCTTCCACAAGGGCCGGTTGCACCTGAAGGACTCACTGTTCTGCAGCTAGTTAAACAAGGGAGATTTCCGCATCAGTCATGGTTAAAGCAATGGTCAAAGGAAGACGAAAGAGCAGTATTCCATGCGCTGGATGCCGTAAATTTAAGAGATAAAATGGATGTACCTGTGGATTCACTTTCAGGGGGCCAGCGTCAGCGGGCATGGATCGCAATGACGCTTGCACAAGGTACGGAAACCATTCTGCTTGATGAACCAACGACTTATCTAGATATTTCGCATCAAGTCGAAATTCTTGATCTCCTTTTTGAACTGAACGAACAGGAAAACCGGACGATTGTCATGGTACTGCATGACCTTAACCTTGCATGCCGCTATGCGCATCACTTGATCGCCGTTCATGATCAGAAGGTATACAACGAAGGGCCGCCAGAAATTATCGTGACAGAACAGCTCGTACAGGATGTATTTAATATGAAATGCATGATCAGCACCGATCCATTATTCGGTACACCGCTTTGCATACCATACGGGAAGGGGCGAAAAGCAGAATATGGCATTCCTCAACGTTCCATCGGCTAAAGGTTGGACAAAAGATGAACAAGAATTTATAAGCAGCCATTATCGATTCTCTTTCCGCTCCTCTTCCGGTGAGCAGGTGATTCCGGCACAGGACCTATTAGATACAGATCGCCTTCTTGCTTTTTTGGACGAAGTCGGTCCTAAAATTGGTTCAGATCAGACAAAGGTCAGTGCTTCTCTGTTTTTTAAGCGTTATGCCTTTTGCAGCCTAACTGCAGCATTGTATGCGATGACCATGCTGAACAAAGCGTTCAATACTTCAATAAGCAACGTTCAGCTCGTCGATCACGAATCAAAGGAAATGTGGCTTCCCTCTTTTACTTTAACTAACGCAGATTGTTTCGCACTTGCAGGAAACCGTGAAGAATGGCGTTCTATCGTTCTTGAAACGATATTTAAAGAAAACATCACTGTGATGCTGAACAATGTAGCTTCTGCTGCAAAAGTATCAAAAGCGATGCTATGGGAAAACTGCTGGATTTATATTCGCTGGCTGTATGAAAAATGGCTATCCGAGGAGCATCCGCCAGCAGTACTGCAGCAAATTCAGTCTGATTACCAATACATCTCCCTATCTTCACCCGCTTCCTTGTTCGGCGCGAGGAAACATCCTTTCGTAAAACTTAGAACAGCTGGTGATTTAAACGGAAATAAAATCCGTCAAACATGCTGCCTCTATTATCGGACAGAAGGCGGTACATGCTGCAAAACATGTCCCAAAAAATAAATATGTTCTAAAGTCCTGTGCCATCATGCCTCAGGGCTTTTTTGTTTCAAATCATGCAAAGGAATTAAAGCAGTTGTAAAGAATAATCTTGATAAACCTTTTTCGCCGTTTTTTACTTGGTATACAAGGGTATATTGTTTTTATTAGGAGGTGCTAATTATGTTTATCGCTGCCGTAATCGTCCTCACGCTGATCGCACTTGCCTTCATAGGCTGGAAAACAGTTAAACCGGTAAAAGAAACAATGAAAACCATCCAGCATATGAAACATACAAGCGACAGCATCCAGGCACAAATGAATGATATAAAAAACCAGCAGACGCTCCTTAATGAAAAAAAGGAATACATCCGCTGGGACATTCGGCAAAAGAAAAACAGTTTTTTAAAAGTTAAAGAAGCAGTTAAAGGAACGAAGCTTCTGTTTAAACGGAAAGGAGAGCATTCCTGATGGGAGGCTTCTCTTTTCTTTTGCATGTAGTGGTTCCAATTCAGCAGCCATCTGAAATAGACCGCTCTGTAACAGCAGATCTTCCTGAGTTTGAATTTGACCGATCTAACTGTTTTACCGAATACAAGGATGGCGAACACTCTGTATTTCTAGACGATATGGGCCAGTGGTACTTTTTTGCCGTGTTTACCTGCTCTTCATTGACGGAAGTCAAGTATGCCCGGCATATCTTCAGACCGCCATACATAAAAGAAGGCGAATTCGAGCTTCCTTTGGCTGATCTTTTGAGCCAGAAAGGCTATAAGCCGTCACAGCCTTATTATGACAAAGCATACGCTCATGTTTCTCTGTTAACAAAATCGCTGCATGACTGGAATGCTGCAGATCAGTCAAGGCTCGCAAACTGTGACGGTGAAGACGCTCCTCAGCTTTCACATGCTATCCATTACATTGAAACTTCCCTTAATGGTAAAAAGGCTCGTTTTATCGCGGGTTGGGAGTCTCACTCTTTCTTATCCATAACCGATAACAAACCTTTTTACGAAGAAATACTTGAGCCTGTATCAGGAAAGCTGTATCTTCTTTATTTTACGTATTGGGTCCATTATGGTGAGGTCCCATCCAAGCAGATGATGCCCCGCCTGCTGGGAAACCTTTGGAAATCATGCAGTGCTGCTTATTCCCCTGCTACATTTAATCCAATGCTGTTTCGCAGGCAAGTTCTAGAAGAACAGCAATGTCAGGATTAAAGAATTCAGAGAAGCAGTTGATCTCCGTTTCAGGCGCACGCTTTCCGCGGGGCAGGCGGTGAGCCCCCTCGCCGCTACGCGCCATTGAGAGGTCTCACCTTCCTGCCTGTCCCGCAGGATAAGGAAAGCTTCGCCTGCAAGACATCGCACGAAGAAAATGTGAACTTCATTTTCGAGGAGTCGGCACCTTACACTCCGATCAACTTATATCAATGATGGAATCAAGATGAACAGGTGTATGTAATGAAAAATTAGGAAACAGCCCAGGATTTAGACGATAGTATGTTTAGAAGCCATGCAGCCGAAAATCCTTACAAATAATATCTTAAAAACAAGACTTCGCATATGACAATTCATGCGAAGCCTTGTTTTTTTAACCATTCATTAAGTGGCATAATAAAGAAAAAGGAAATACCACTTCGAGTTATCGAGTTTGTATTTCCCTCTTGTAGTTTTTATTTGATTTTGAAATTGATTCGTGATGAGAACATGTGGTGATTGGAGCGGAAGGGTGCGAGACTCCAGCGGGACGAGCGGGAAGGTGAGACCCTTTAGGGCGCAAAGCGGCAAAGGGGCTCACCGCACGCCCCGCGGAAAGCTCAGCACCCTGAAGCGGAGATCACGAACATCACACTTGTGAGTAAAGGGCCATTTCAGGACGCCTCTTTTTCCTTATTCAGCAACTAGTGTCGCTTCCATTTTCGCGTGTCCTGCTCCACATGGAACGCTGCAAACCACTTTATATTTGCCTGGCTTCAGATTTAATACTTCTGAACTGTTGCCATCTACCGTAACATCCTCACCTTGAACAAGAAGGCCGTGTGCTCCTTCAACGTTCTTCAGTTCGAGATTAAAATCTTTGCCTGCTGGAACTTTATACTCTGCTTTATCGAACTCAAAGTTTTTCGCTTCCATCGTAACCGTTTCGTCTGCCTTCTTCTTGCTCTCTTCTTTTCCTCCGCAAGCTGCAAGAATCCCGATCATTAATATTGCCGTAAGTGCAAGCCACATCATTTTTTTCATAATAAGTTGCCTCCTGGTTTGTGTTATATCTTAATTATAACCTTATTTTAGCTGCTCTCAAATGAATAGTCTGTGACATATTTCACACAATTCCAGCCAAAAATTTATTTACCTCGTGATGTTACACGTTATACTGTAATCATCACCAGATTTGGAGGAACAGTCACTTGAAAATACTCAGTAAATTGGCAGCAGCTATTATTATCTGCCTGCTTGCAGCTTGTGGGACGTTCCTTGACGAACAGCCTAACACAACCGAGCAAAAAACAGAAATTGGTTCCGGAAAACGGATACCGGTTAAGCTTGTTAAAGTAATCGACGGTGACACGGTTAAAATAAAGATAAACAATCACGAAGAGACCGTACGATTTCTATTGGTTGACACACCCGAAAGTGTTCACCCGACAAGACCGGTGCAGCCTTTTGGAATAGAAGCAAGCCAGTTCACGAAAAAATTGATGAGCAATGGCAAGACGGAAATCGAACTAGATGTTAGTGAACGGGATAAGTACGGCAGACTGCTAGCTTATGTATATGTTAACGGCAGCAGTGTTCAAGAGGCGCTTCTGCGTGAGGGCTTGGCACGGGTCGCATATGTATACGCACCAAATACAAAATACGCAGATGAATACCGCATTATCCAAAGTGAAGCCCAACAGAACGAAAAAGGAATCTGGAGCCTCGAGAACTATGCTACTGAAGACGGATTTGAGTCACCCAATAAAGAGGCTTCTTCGAATTTAGGTAAATGCAGCATCAAGGGTAACCTGTCTTCCTCCGGGGATAAAATCTATCATATGCCAGACGGCCGCTATTATGACATGACAATCCCTGAGCAATGGTTCTGCAGTGAAAAAGAAGCAAAGTATTCAGGTTTCAGGCGATCACAGCAATAAAAAGAAGTGCCGTTGCTTAACGGCACTTCTTTTTATAGATCAGCAGCAGTCGCTCTGGCCTTTCATGACAAGACCGGCACCTTCTCGTGTATCTTCAAAATCTAGGGTAATTCCTTTTGCATGATCGGATATGCGGAAATCCAAAGCAACTCTTATCCCGTTAATTTGTTCGATTACATCGTTTTCTTCAGGCTCATCCAGAGCCAATCCCAAATTGGGACCGCCTCAGCCCATACCTGAAAAATAGACACGAATCCCATTCGCATTATTCTGCTCAAGAACGGATTCAATGTACTTCTTTGCGCTTTCTGTAATGTTCACCAGTTCTTCACCTCTCTCTATGTAATGTAGTATATCCTACAATGGCTGAATCGTGAATGGCTATACCTTAAGTAAAAAAGCCGCCCCTTATAATCAAGGGAGCAGCTTTTTCCAGTTTTTCGATTCCTCTGTTTTACTTTTATCGATTTCCTCATTCAATTTAGCGATTACCTGATATATCTTTTCTTTGCTGTAGCCGCATTCTTTCATCGCACTTGCAACATATCCGGCGATAGATTCTTTTTTATCATACTTTTTGAAATTAAGAAGCAGCTGGTTGATCTTATTCGGTTCATAACGATAAGATTCATCTGAAAACGGTGAAGCAAGATCCATACTTATCCCCTCCCACCTTTAGCTGTCACATACAATATTACGCAGAGAGATTAGAAATAGAACACTATTTGCCTGATTTGCTTTTTTTCACTTTTAGCAGGATCATGATAGCGATAAAGATCAGTGCTGCGATCATGATTCCACGAGTGAACGGGGCAGCATACGTCTTGATATTCTGCCAGTTCGTTCCAAGCTCTGTGCCTAAATAAATGAAGAAGATCGACCATGGGATAATGGCAAGAACTGTGTAAAACGTAAAACGAATCCACGTCATGCGCGCGATGCCAGCTGGTATGGAAATCGCATGCCTCACGACAGGAATAAAACGTGCAAAAAAGATAACGCCTGTACCATACTTTTCAAACCATTTCTCAGACAAGTCAATCTGTTTTTTTGAAATCAGTATGTATTTTCCGTATTTTTCAAGAAACGGACGACCTCCATAATAACCCATCCAGTATAAAAAGAGCTGGGCGAGGGTACCTCCTATTGTTCCGGCAATCACGGCTCCTGTAAATGAAAGCCTGCCCTGTGAAACCAAATAACCTCCATAAGACAGGACTAACTCACTTGGAATCACCTCTACCATCAGACCGAGCGCGACACCAAGATATCCGAGGTCCATCAGCCATTCAAGCAATCCGATTACTAATTCTTTCATTCTTTTTATTTTCCTCCGTTAATAAATTATTCGTCTAACTGACGATAGCATATCCTGATGCAAATGCAGCGATACCAGCAGCAGTGCTCCCGGCCAGATATAGAAGTCCCTTTATTTTGGACTGTTTAAAAAGGTGGAGTGACTCAAGCTGAAGAGTAGAGAAGGTCGTAAGTCCGCCCATCATTCCTGCTCCAAGAAACGTTTTCCATAAAATTGAAGTGCTTGCCCCTGCAATAAGCCCAAGACAGAACGAACCGGCAATATTCACCAAGAATGTTCCGTATGGATACTTTTTGTTGAGCAAGACTGAAACATAGTACCGGAGTATCGCTCCGGCAGCTCCTCCGGCTGCAGCAATAAGACTAATCATGAACACTCCTCTTTTTCACAAAGAACTTTTCTCCGGTTAAAATGCCGGCATAACAAAGAGCAAAACCTCCCGCCAGGCTGGCAAATGTATAGAACGAGAAGGTTAAATAGCTCCCTGCTTCAAGTAGAGAAAACATGTCCTGGCTGAACGCAGAAAATGTAGTGAATGATCCGATAAAGCCTGTCTGTATGGCGGCTGCAAGTGACTCACTTATTCTCCTTTTTATACCTGAAACGAACCAGCCGATCAAGAAACAGCCAGCCAGATTAACCGCAAGCGTACCAAGAGGATGCTGCAGCTGCTCTCCAATTGCATATCTCATCATACTTCCTGCCATTCCGGCAAGAGCGATTGCTAATATTTTCACATTTCACCTCTGCTGATAAAAAGGCTAAGGCTGCCTGCCCTAGCCCTTCCCTTCAGTTGCAGCATCTTTTTTCCAAATCATGTTTGCACAATACTTAATAATATCCCGTCTCCTGATAATGCCGATAAAGTATCCGTTATCATCTGTGACCGGTATAAAGTTCTGATCGGTTGCAAGTGTAATTAAATCTTCCATGTTTGAGTTAATCGATACAGACAAATTATTTGCGCGCTGCGGAATATCTTTGAGCTTCGTTTTCATGACTGAGTCATAACTGATGTCGAGTGCTTCCTTCAGCTTCCACAATAAATCTCCTTCTGTCAGTGTCCCTACATACTTTCCGTTTTCAGTTACGAGCGGCACAGACGTATATTTGTGATAGGAGAGCTTTTCAAGTGCCTGTCTCATAGTGGCTTCAGGATTAAGGAATTTCACTTCATCTTTTGGCAATAAATAAAATGCAATATTCATCGTTGTCTCGTGCACTCCTTTTAAAGAAAACTTAGCTGACATTAACCCTTTTATCAGCCTTAGTTGACCATATACTATGAACCTTAACTTTTTTACGGCTCAATTTCTCTTCTGTGCAAAAAAGTTATACTTTCTAATAGTGTAAAAAAAGTTGCAGCCCTTTTCATTATATCAGACTGAAACTTAGACCGCCTTTTTCAGCATCCTATATATTCACTAATTTTACAGTGATTAAACCCTTTTCAATAAGTTTATGGTAATTTCAAACGGTTATCATAGGAAAAATGTCTTAAATCTTTACAAATCGTAACCATTACGTTTATAATAGTTTTGTTATTTGAAAGGGGAATTCCATCATGAAAAAAATACTGCCTGTTTTATTCATACTTACTATCCTGCTTGCTGCGTGCGGACAGAAAACAGCTGACAAATCCAACGGCAAGCTGCACATTTATACAACGCTATATCCTCTGCAATATTTCACAGAACGAATTGGTGGAAAGCATGTATCGGCAGAATCCATCGTTCCACCTGGGGCCGATGCTCACACTTTCGAACCCTCCACGAAAACAATGGTAAAACTGACCGAAGGCGATGCCTTTATTTATAACAAGTGGGGAACGGACGAGTTTTCTTCCTCTATAGCTGATACGCTGAAAAACGAGGATGTTCCTGTCATCAATGCTGCAAAAGGCATCGAATATGCGCATGAAGAAGAACATAAAGAGGATGAGCATGGCTCTGATGAACACGATGACCACGGTCATGCGGAATCTGGACTTGATCCTCATATTTGGCTAGATCCTGTTCTTGCTCAGCAGATGGCTGAGAACATCATGAACAGCCTTGTGAAACAAAAGCCTTCTGCAAAGAAAGAGTTTGAAAAAAACTTTGCAGCTTTGGAAAAAGATTTGCAAAAACTTGACGGATCCTTTAAAGAACTTTCATCTTCACCGAAAAAAACGTTTGTCGTTTCACATGCTGCATATGGCTATTGGGCTGAGCGCTATGGTCTTGAACAGATGTCAATCAGCGGGCTCTCGCCTTCACATGAGCCTAGCCAAAAACAAGTTGAAAAAATAATTCAGTATGTAAAAAAAGAAAACATCTCCTACATTCTCTTCGAGGAGAACGTGAACAATAGTGTCGCAAAGTCCATCAAAAAAGAAACTGGAGCCGGCACATTGACTCTCCATAACCTGGAAACACTAACAAAGAATGATATTCAGTCAGAACGTGACTATCTTTCCATCATGCAGGATAATGTGGAGACTATGAAAAAAGCATTGAAATAACAAAACAAAACCCTGCAGGCTTGAAGCCGCAGGGTTTTGCCATTTGGAAGGGGAAAATGTGATTCAGGTGCTTTTTTTGATCTCCGCTATCTTTAACGGCAGCAATAAGACGCCCCGATGATAATCAACAAAATGAACAAAACGACAACCAATGCAAAACTGTTTCCATAACCGTACGACATTTTGTTTCCTCCTTCAAATCCATATTCTTCTTACAATTTCAGCATATGCTCGTATAAAAAAGAAGCTACGGTACAAATGCGGATTTAATGCGGTTTATTAGAAAACTTGGCTGACGCCAAAGACTTTAACTCAGCCTTAGTTGCACTTATACTTTACACCTAAACTTTTTGACAACGCCGAACCTCTTCCTTGTTAAAAAATTATTCTTTCTTAAAGTGGAACAAAAAGAAAGCCCCTGCTCTATTGAGCGGAGGCTTCTTCATTTTCACCAGGCTGCTTCATCAATGCGTTTACAGTTTCAGCATCCTTGCCGTATTTTTTTTGCAGTTCCCAGTACGCAGCAAGTGCACGCTGTCCGATAAACTTATTGATGCGCTGCATGCCGTTTTGTGCTGTCGCATGAGGAACCACTACAGTAAAGGCGATCTGCGGGTTATCAAAAGGTGCATAGCCGACAAGTGTCAGATTGTTTTTCTCTACGATTCCGCCGTTCTTTTTTAATCTCACCTGCGCAGTACCTGTCTTGCCTGCAGGGTTATGGTATTTTTCGACGTCATCAAAATAACCTTTCGCCGTACCTCTTGGTGCGTGCATAACTTCCCAGAAGCCTTGCTGCACTCGTTCAATATACTTCTCTTCCATATCAATCTTGTTAAGAACAACAGGCTCGAAGCGGTGAAGCAACTTGCCTTCTTTGTCAGGCGCCGTCCGTGGCTCCCTGACTTCCTTTACGAGCTGAGGCTTCATACGGTATCCGCCATTAGCAATCGTTGAGACGTACTGCACCATTTGGATCGGTGTATAGGTGTCAAACTGACCAATACCCAGGTCAAGCAATGTACCGAACACACCTTTCTGGACTGGCCCTTTATAACCTGTTGATTCATTTGGAAAATCAATACCTGTCATTTCTCCAAGACCGAACTGGCTGAAGAAATAGCGTACCTCATCGTACGTTTCGGTATAATGTTCCGGACCGATCATTCGCTGCATAATCTCGAACATATAGATATTCGATGAACGCTGCAGGGCAGTCGTATCGTTGATAAGCCCCATATTTGTCCAAGATGATTTTTCAATCGCGCCAAATTTTTTCGGTGTGTCATAGATAGGTTCATTAATATGGACTGCTTTGCTGTGAAACCCTGTCAGCATCGTCGCGCCCTTGACAGAGGATCCCATCGCATAGGCGTTGAACAGAGCACCATATTCATCGTTAATGAACTTTCCATTTTTATAGCGTTTTCCTGCGAGTCCGATAATTTCTCCTGTTCTAGGATCCATCATCACGATATAGGCACTGTCGAGCATATCGTTTCCTGGCAGCGGTTTGGCCGCGAGTATTTCTTCTTCCACTATTTTTGCAAGCTTGAATTGCAGTTCCATATCAATCGTCAGGGTTAAGTCTTTCCCGCGCTTGCCTTCAATTATTTTCGGATCACCTAAAGTGCTCCCTGTCTTCTGATTTGTCAGGTAGACAGCCATTTCCTTCGTTCCCCGCAGCACTTCCTGATATTGCTTTTCGATGCCGCTGACGCCTACTCGGTCGCTCCTGTCATATTGAAGAGCAAGGTGCTTATCCATGCTTTCTTTCGGGATCGGTTTAACTTCTCCAAAAAGGGCTGATTTGCCAAACGGGTATTTTCTTTCTGAATCCGGCATAATATCGATTCCCGGCAGGCTGTCCAAGTTTTCGGATATAAGCGAGATCTGTTCATTTTTCAGCTCCGAAATGATTGGCTGAGCGGAGTACGCATAGCCTTGGTCCATCTTCCGCTTGATCGCGATGATGTTCAAGTCTTCTTCTGACAATGTCTTAAGGTCTTTTTTCGTGATTTTTTCTACTAAGGCTTTATACTGCTTATCGTTTTTCAGCTTTTTCTCTTTCGGAGTTAGCCTCTTGTTGAGCAGTTTCTTTACATCGTTTGTTACGATAAAATAATCCTTTTTATCTCGTTCGGTAATCCGCTTAATTTCTTTTTCATCTATTTCAAAACGCTCTGCTAACCAGCGGGCGACTTTCAATGTGTCCTCTTGTGTTGTATCGCTTGTTTTCGTATATGTAACAGAAAAGTAGGGATCATTATCGACAACAACACGGTAGTTACGGTCTGTTATGATGCCGCGAGGTGCTTCTTTCTTCGCAACTTGTTCAACCGTTGCTTCAGATTCAAGCCGTTTTTCTTCACCGTTGACAATTTGAAGCACACCTAATCTTAAGATCAGTGTAGAAAACAGTAGAAAGACAACAAGAAACAAGACATTCAAACGGAAAGGGATATGTGTTTTTTTCTTTTTTTGTGGCTCAACTTTCGTCACCAACGCGACCGCTCCTCTATTTTTCATCAGGAAAATATTTTATTTATTTCCCAGCAATTGCACTTAACATTACAATTATATTACAAAAACTTCTCTTTATAGATTACTAGATTATGAGGCATATTCCAAGTTTTTCTTCACTTATTTTTCAATAAAAAAATGGCCAGTTTTCAAGTAAGAAAACCAGCCTTTCATTTATAGCCATATAAGGGCAGCAGACTGCCTGCTTCTTTCATAAACAGCTCCTGAACTTCTTCATCAAATTCATTCATCCAGCTTCCTGTCTTACCCGATCTGAACGTTAAAGAAGTAGATGGATTAATGTTTTCAGCCAGTTTGCGTGCAAGGCTTGCAGGACTGAAATGGTTTTCCAGCCTTCCATTTATGATCCATTCTGCCAGCTTTGTTATTTCTGCCATTTTCACAGACTCGGAGCCTACAAGATTTTCAAAGCGAAGGATGAGAACAGGTTCATTCAGCCAGCCGGCATACCCGCCTAACCAATTTTCAAAAGAAGGATGTGGATAACCGTAATGCAAGAATCCCCCTTTTATTAGAGCCATGTAGCGCTCTTTTTGAGTCTTCATAGACTTCAAAACTTTGTGGACATCGCCATAAGGATACTTGTATGTCATAAAATACGTGTAGGATACGAGTACATCCCTAGGATCACGAATAATGAGTATTTTTCGGATTCCTCTGCTTTTTATGAAATCTGCATACCCTTTAGAATGATAGACGTGTCCTGCAGCGAACTGATGAGGCTGCAGGCTGTTTAACAATTTAAAATGGCTTTCAAGCTGTTCAGGCAATCCCATGTAAAGCTCCATCGTATGATCATGATGCAGTTCTGGTATCCCTTTAAGCATCTGTTTGACTAGATGGGTACCGCTTTTGGGCATCGAATTCACAAAGAATCCATGTTTATTTATAAAATCAGCGTTCATTTTGCAGCACAACCTTTAAACAATATCAGATATGGTATTGTATGTGCTGAAAACTCAACGTGCTTGTACATTTGTCATTAAGAAACTAAAGATATAATTGATTTCTGTTTCATGCGGCGGTTGAGTTAACCTTCTGTTGCAATCCTGCTAAAGGCTAAACAAAACAAATCGCTCAAAGGCAACAACCTTTTAGAGAAGAGCTTCTTTATAATACGTCTCTGGGGGTGCTGGTTTTCCGTAATAATATCCTTGAGCAAGGTGTATCCCGGCTTCCCTGCACCATTCAGCTTCTTCTTCCCGCTCTATTCCTTCTGCGAGAACAATGGTGCCGATTTCACTGGCCGTCTTGACTGTGTCTAATAATTTCTTCTGCTTATCAGAATTCAGATCGCAAAACGAAATAATATCACGGTCTATTTTCACAAAATGAGGATTGAGCCGTTTCAGCACGTCCTCTGTTGAATGCCCTGCTCCAAGATCATCTAGGGCAACCTTCATGCCCTTTTCCTTATAAACATCCAAAATTGATTGCAAATGATCCATGTCTAATATCTCTTCTGTTTCCACCACTTCGAAGACTAAGTCAGCAGGATTTGTGCCTGTTTCAGCAGCAGCCTTAAACGTTGTTTTCAGACAATGATTCGGATCATAAATAGAGGACGGCAAAAAATTAATAAAGCGCTTCAATCCCTCTGGTAAATATTTCGAGCTATTGTGGATGGACTCGACTCTTGCCTTGCTGTCGAGAAGTGACTGCAGGCCAGCTTTTTGAGCAAACTGAAAAAGCTCATATGGATAAAAGTGCGGGGCGCCTTCAATAGGCCGAAGAAGCAGTTCGAACCCATAAACTTCTCCTGACTGTAAATTAACGATAGGCTGGCAGTGAGTTGTAAAAAGCCCGCTGGCAATGACGCTGTACAAATCAGGCCGCTTTACTCTTTCTTTGAATTCACTGAAAGATACACTTGTTGTGCGTGCTGCATCCTCTTCTGAGATCATTTGAAACGAAAAATGAGATAAAGCGTAACTGCTGTATTCATCTTCAAGAGAGGAAATCAGCCTCTGAACATCATCAAGATTGCTGTATGGCAGAGTTATAATTCCGCCCGTCTCCGTCACAGAAAATAATAATCCTAAAGTAGACATGATAGATGGGTTCGGATGGCTGATGGCGATATCTCCTTTTTCAGCCAATGCCGCTATACCGGTGCAAGAAGTACAATTCATAAAAAAACCTCCAATAAATTATTGCGTTGATTTGAAATATTTGCTAAATTTGATATCCTGTGTGTTTACGAGAAGGGGGATACGATGATTTATTGGCTGTTGTTTCAAAAAAGCTTTTTGCGCAATATGCAGTATAGGCTCGCTCATCTGATCAACAACGCGGCAAGTGCAATCTTCGGTTTTGTTTTTATGGCGGTATGGGTTGGGGTACTGACTGGAAAGGAAAGCGGGAGCCCTTACAGCATCCAGGATATGGTCCATTACATCGGTACCGGTCAAGTGTTTTTGTGGCTCACTGTTTTTCTGACAGCCGGCTTAAACATACAGAACGGTGTAAGAAGCGGCGCCATCACTATGGAGCTTGCCCGACCTGTTCATTACTTTTCTTATGTAACTGTTCAGGAAGCAGGAAGAATCGCTTACAACCTGCTTTTCCGTTCTATTCCTATCGCGCTCGTTTATGTATTGACGGTCGGCTTCTATGTTCCGGAAAACGCTGTATCTCTTCTTTATATTTTTATATCGGCCATCCTTGCAATTTTTATATCGTTAAATCTTACATATTTAGTCGGCATCTCATCAATCTGGACGACGGAAATCTCATGGGCACATTTCGTTCTCATCACACTCCTGTTCGGTTTCGGCGGTCAGCTGGTACCGATTGATCTGCTTCCCAAACCAATTTATTCTATTGTGGCACTCACTCCTTTTCCATGTGTCCTTTATTATCCAGTAATGATGTACTTAGAGAAAGCGGCTCCGCATGTATTGCTGATTCAGGCATCATGGGCAGCTGCACTGACAATGATCAGTTTTTGGGTGACAAACATCGCTCGCTCCAAAATTGAAATTCAAGGAGGGTGAGCACGTCTTATGAAACTATATTTTATTTTGATCTCAGGCAGCCTGAAGTCACGCATGCAATATAAGATGAACTTTATCTTTTCAATGGTTTCATACGGGATGATCATGGCGGTTGACTTTATTATGCTCGCAGCCATCCTCCGCCGCTTCGATGATGTGAAGGGATGGGATCTTTACGAGGTTGGCCTCCTTTACAGCATTTCTTCTATCGCTATTTCTCTTTACAGAGTAATAGGAGCGGAAGTTCACGATTTTGAACGGTATATGGTGAACGGAGAATTTGATAGTCTGTTAATCCGGCCTGTCTCTCCTCTGTTTTTGCTGCTGACAAGAAATATCGATCTTTCAAGAATAGGAGGTGCGATTCAGGGGCTTATTATTATAGCGATATCTGTAGCTGGTCTTATGAAAACAGGAAAAGCGACCTTGCTCTTGATCGCCTATCTCCCTGTGGCTGTTTTGACAGGACTTATTATCTGCTTTGCTGTCGGAGTCCTTACTGCTGCACTAGCTTTTTGGACAGAAAAAATTAAAGACTTTCAAACTTTTACACTGTATGCGCCCTTCACAGCTGCCAATTATCCGATGAACATATATCCTGGCTTGCTCAAGATTATCTTTTTCACCGTCATACCTGTGGCGTTCATGAACTATGTGCCCGTCATGTACTTGCTTCAAAAAGGCGGAGAATGGTGGTACTTGATCACTCCTGCAGCAGTTGCTGGTGTCTTTTTAACGTTCTCACTGATTATGTGGCATATCGGCATTAAGCATTATCACAGTACAGGAAGCTAAAGGAGGAAGAACGCATGATTACAGCAACCAATCTGAACAAGCATTTTAAAGTTTATGAAACAAAAAAAGGCATGATGGGATCATTAGCTTCTCTGTTTTCAGCAAAACACACTCTTGTAAAAGCTGTGGATGACATCTCATTTTCGATAGGTGAAGGTGAATTCGTCGGATATATCGGACCGAATGGCGCCGGGAAATCAACGACGATTAAAATGCTCTCAGGCATCCTCCACCCCACTTCGGGAAGTGTTGCGGTCGGAGGGCTGTCTCCGCAGAAAAATAGAAAAGATAATGCAAGACGCATCGGCATCGTATTTGGCCAGCGAACACAGCTTTGGTGGGATCTGCCGCTGCGGGATTCTTTTGAAATATTGAAAGCAATGTATAAAGTGAACGATAAAGATTACAACAGCTTTTTAAAGCTGTACGACGATATGCTCGATATCGGGAAGTTCATAGAGACCCCTGTCCGAAAACTTTCTCTCGGCCAGCGGATGCGAGGTGATCTTGCTGCCGCAATGATTCATAACCCAGACGTTCTTTTCTTGGATGAGCCGACAATCGGATTGGACGTAGTTGCCAAAACAGGAATTCGGGCATTTTTAAAGGAATTGAACGAAAATGAAAAGAAGACCGTGCTTCTGACTACGCACGATATGGATGACATCGAACAGCTTTGCCGCAGGGTAATTGTAATAAACCACGGAAGGATTATCCTGGATGGAACACTCGAGGAGATGAGGGAGACGATCGGGCTGCCGAGCATCATGGAAGTGCAGTACACCAGTAAACCGGAAGTAGCCGCTGCAGCCCCTCTAGGTCTCGAAAGACTTCAATGGGAAGACAGCAAGGTGATTATTCATTACGACCGCAGCATCTTATCTGCACCTCAGCTGCTTAAAGAAGTAAGCAGCTGGGGCGAACCCGTCGATATCCAGATGAAAGAACCGGACATTGAAGACATTATTCAGAAGATCTACTAACAGAAAATGAAAAAGTCCTTTAAACAAATTGTGGAGCGGTGATCTCCGCTCCAGGGTGCTGAGCTTTCCGCGGGGCGTGCGCCTGAAACGGAGATCAACATCTTCTCTGAATTCTTTAAAGTTGTTGTTTAGGAAGTAATCTTTTCTTTTGTATGGCTGAGCCAATCAGACAATCCCTCGAAGGCTTCGATGGTGTCAATGCGGCCTTGGTCGTACAGAGCACTTAGCTTGGCAGGGCTGCGCTCTATGCGTCCTACATCAAGCTTTGCTGAAGGGCGGATGACGAACACGTTCCCTTTTTCTTCTTCGTGTTCAATATAGTCGAGAGTTTCGTTATATTTTTCATAGCGGTTCACGAGTGCTGTAAACAGCCCTTCATATTGAGGATACTTTTTCTTAATCAGCCATGTCATCCGTGGCTTTTTCTTGCGGTAGCCTTTGTTCTGCGTCAGCACGATGACATTGCGAAGGAATCCGTCCTGCACAGCTCTTTTCACTGGGACCGGATCGCTGATTCCTCCATCTAGCAAGTGCATATCTTGATACGTGATGACCGGGGCCATAAAAGGCAGCGATGCCGATGCTCTCAGCAAGGTTAGCATGTGCGGGAGGTGTTCACTTTTTTCATAGTAAACCGGATTTCCGCTATGGCAGTCGGTTGCAACGATCACAAATTTTTCTGTGCTTTTGTTAAAGGATTCAAAATCAAACGGCACATGCTTGTTCGGCAAATCGTCAAAAATAAAATCCATGCCGAACAATCCTTTTTTCTTGAACAGCCAATTTTTATAGGAAAGGTACTCCGGGTGGGTAATATAATCCACGTTCACCGTACGGTTCCGGCCGTGCTGCCTCGACAAATAAGATGTCGCGTTGCATGCCCCTGCTGAAACACCGATCACATAGGGCAAATAAAGATCGCGTTCCATAAAAACATCAAGCACACCGGCTGTATAAACACCGCGCATGCCGCCTCCTTCTAATACAAGACCGCAGTTGTCCAAACTCATGCACCTCTGATCGTTTTGTTTAAATAAGGCCTAAATGCTTTAATCCATAATAGATTCCGTCTTCATCAACACTCTTCGTGACAAAATCAGCTGCCTCTTTTGCTTCTGAAAGCCCATTACCCATCGCAACTCCAGTACCCGCCGCTTTTAGCATCTCCAAATCATTTAGTGCATCGCCAAACGCAAAGATATTCTCTCTTTTGACCCCAAGCTTATCAACGAATGCATCAATACCCTTTGCTTTCGATCCTCCGTGAGGGAGAACGTCAAGACAATGCTCATGCCAACGGATAAATCCGTAAGTATCGCTGTAGCTGTCTTTATAAGGAAGCTCGTCTTTTTCCTGACAGAACAGCAGTACTTGATAGACATCATTCTGTTTATAATATTGCGGAGAATGAATTGGATAAGACGGCATCAGATTGTACGTACAAGCTTCGATGATCTCATGTTTTTCCACGTTGCTTGTCGCTCCTTGATGATCTAGATAAACAAGGGGGTGACCCATCTGCTCCGCTTCTTTCTCCAGCTTCTCCAATACTTTTGTATTCAGCGGCGTGCTATGAATGACTTCATCCTCAAACATGACATATGAGCCGTTAAATGAAACAAAAGAGTCCAGCTCGAGCTCGCTGCGAAGGTCTTTGAACATAAATGGTCCTCGTCCCGTAGCGATAGCTGTGTGGATTCCGTTTTTCCGAAGTTTATGAAGTGCCTCTTTCGTGGAATCCGGCACTTTTTTCTCATCATTTACAAGCGTGCCATCAATATCAAAGAAAACTATTTTATCGTTCATGCTGCCAACTCCTGTAGTTTCAGTCTCCTGTTTATCTTCAGACTTTCTAGGACTGATGTCAATTAAAGTGCACGGGAAGATTCTGCCTTTATTGGAGTTGTGCTAGGCAATGATAATAAGAATACGGTCAATATGATAAACAATGCGCCTGCCCACTGATAAAGTCCAAACGAAGTGTGCAGCCAGATAACAGAAACAAATGTAGCGACGAGCGGTTCTGCACTTCCAAGAAGACTGGTCTCTGTCGCTGTTATGTAACGCAAGCTGTCAAGGTAAAGATAAAAAGGCAGCAATGTGCCGAACACGATCACGAAAGCAAGTAATGCCCATACTTCAAATGAGTTAGGAACATCAGTAGTCCATGGCATCGTCCATAGTGAAAGAGCGCTTCCGCCGATTACCATCGACCAGCCGACAATAACGGAGGAAGGCCATCTCCTTAAAAGCTGGACCGGATAAACCGTATATACAGCGACCGCAACCCCAGACAACACGCCCCAGAATACTGCATCCGCAGGTACGGCTACTTTATCCAAATTGCCATTCGTTAAAAGAAGAAAGGTTCCTGCGAGAGCAAATGATATCGCGGCAAATTCGTGTTTAGCAGGCACTTTCATCAATTTTAAACTCACATACAGCGTGATAAAAACCGGACCAAGAAACTGCAGCAGGGTCGCTGTCGGGGCATTCCCTTTTTCTATACAGATAAAAAAAGTCAGCTGTGCACCAAGCATTCCTGCAAGGCTGAAGATCACAAGCTCCAAACGGCTTTTCTTATCTTTCCATATGTTTACGATCTCTTTTCTGCTCGATTGCATGCCCGCAAGAATAAGAAGCAAAAATCCAGCTATAACCATACGGACAGAAACAAGCCACTCAGCTTGAATGTGATGCTCTTGAAATAAATACTGCGCTGTATTTCCTGAAAACCCCCAAAGCGAAGCACCAATAATTGCAAGAAAGAAGCCTTTCAGCCGATTGATTTTCATAATCTGCCCTCCATGATCTGTTAACATATTATAGAAATTATGAAGGCTCAGGTCTGCTTTGACAACCATTTAATAAGGACATCTCAGGAAAAATATTTTTTTATGCATGCATAAAATTACCAATGTTAACCCAACACTATACATACAAGGAGGTGATACATATGGCACGCAACAACAACTCTAACGAATTAGTCGTTGCTGGAGCTCAAGCAGCGCTTGATCAAATGAAGTATGAGATCGCTTCAGAATTTGGTGTACAACTAGGACCTGACACAACTTCACGCGCTAACGGATCTGTCGGCGGTGAAATCACTAAACGTCTTGTACAAATGGCTGAGCAGCAGCTTGGCGGAGGATACCGCCGTTAAGGCACCCTTCGAAAAGGACAGAGACACGCTGTCCTTTTTTGCGTTTATAAAAATGTTCATTTCGAACTTTGTTTTAAAAATGAGCGATTTAGTTCGTAATCGGCTCAATGCAGCCTGGTTCGTTGTTTTTCACGTTGTTAACAGCTGCAGAAACAGGAATCGCTTCTAATTTTAATTCAGAATTTCTCGTAAGTTCATCATCATGATAGGAAAGCCACTTCTTACCTTCTTCGATTGACATAAACATCGGCATACGGTGATGATATGGCTCAAAAAAATGGTCTGCCTGCTTTGTCAGGATGGCACATGCCGCTGGTTTCTCTTTCTTCTCAGGATTTCGGGTCCAGATGCCCGCGAATGCAAATAAGCCTTCATCTCTTTTAGTAAACCGGTAAGGCTGCTTCCCTCTGCCCTCAGGACGCCACTCATAATATCCGCTTGTTAAAATAAGACAGCGGCGCTTAGCAAACGACTCGCGAAAGCTCTGTTTTTCGCTGACAGTCTCAGCCCTTGCATTGATGACCGGTTTTGCTTTTCCCTCATAAAATACAGGATATCCCCACTCCAAATATCCCGCTTTATATGCATTTCTTCCAGCTACAACAGCCAGCACACCCTGGCTCGGAGCAATGTTGTAGCGCTTTTCGTACTCCAGCTCTTGATCTAGATCAAAAGCATCGACTATCACTTCTATATCCGCATACAAAAAATACCTTCCGCACATGTAATCATCCCCTTTTGACTGGATGAATGAATCACTGCAGGATAAAACTAACCATGAGGTGATTGCAGTGATCAAACCATTAATCATTTATCTTTTTACACTCTTTTGCATGACCATCATAATCTTCATCCTGGACTATTCCATAGGAATGGGTCCAATGGATGTAATGCACCGTTCATTTTTGTCTTTTTTTAAATATGTCGACAAAATTGAGTACGTGATTACGCTGTTCTTTCTTTTCTTCCCTTTCATGTCATTTGCTATGTCAAAGTGGAAGAACCGGAAGCGAGCTTCTTCTTGATGCTTTTTTTCCTTATCAGATAGATAACCGTAAAGAAAACAGGGATGATGAGCTGAAAAGGAACATGGATAAAGTGAGGCACGATGTTAAGCCCTTCGTTAATGTGTTCCACAAAATTAGATGCAACAGCAACAGATCCAAATAAAATGACGATTCCAAGCGGCATGAGCAGACTGCGTTCTTCTTTTACGGAGAATACGTCCTGCGCTATCTTAACGGAAACATACAGAAACACCGCGATTTTAAAGAATCCTCCCGTAATTAATGTGAATACCACAAGGGCGTCAAGCCGCTGAATAAATTCACCAAGGTTAATCTTGGCTACCGCGGATAACAGCGGGAAGAAGACATGCGTAGCCACATGCCCTCCAAGGATCGCGATGTCAGCAGCTACTGTTAAGCTTAAAATTAAACCGCTTAAAATCATGGCCGTAAGACCTATACTTAAGGCTTTTTTCTTTGTCCTCAAATACGGAAAAAGCATCGTGAACGCGATCATTTCACCAAATGGAAATGTGGGAGTAACCGGAAAGGACGCTTTCAGAACGGGCATCCATCCTTCACCTGCTATAGGTTTGATATAATTCCAGTTCATAATATCAGCACCTAATACTAGAACGAAAATTGACAGACCGATCAACACTGTAAGAGCAAAGAAAATCTCACCGGTTCTTGCCAGCACTTCAAACCCAAGGTGCAAAACGTAAATAATGGTTAAAATCATAAGACTGTTTACGACGATGATAGGTGTCTGCACAAATACCGCGGATAGGAGAAGACTTCCAAAATCCCTTAAAACACGCGCTGCCAAATACATAAAGTACAGCATATACAGCATGTTCAGCACTTTTCCAAAATGCTTACCCACTATTAAAGGCAAGTATTTAGACAAAGGCAGTTCAGGGAACTGTTTAAACATATAAATATACAACAAAAATAGAAAAACCCCTGCCACAAGACCGATTAATACAGCCAGCCACGCATCTCTGCCAGCATTCATTCCAAGTCCGACTAATATCGCGCTGCCCAGTTCAAACAAAACGATAAGCGTGAAGTATTGTTTAATACTGATCTTATATTGTTCTCTCATCTGTCCGCCTCATTTTTTAATTCATATTGGAAAGGAGAAGTCCTGATTCCCGGTCTTCTTATTCGCGAATCCGCTTCTACAGTCACCTCTATCTTAGGAAAGGTTTTGTCCCAATGCTTGCGGATTTTCCGCCATTTTTTCGGATCAGTCCGATAAATGAGTTCTCCAAAGCCGATAACATCCGTTTTTTGTTTTTGCACAAAGTTAATCGATGCTTTTATTTCCTTTTCTACTTCTTTATTCAGCAGCTTCTCAAGTTTAAATATTGTATCTTTATTCTCAAAATCTGCAGGACAGTTAGCTTCTGCAATATTTGTTTCCGGATAAGCAGTGACCTTTATACGCGGTATTTCGCCCTTCATATCTGCTTTCAGTTCTACTTTAGAACGAACAACTTCAATTGCCACACTGTCTTTTTTCCCTTCGCAGTCTATGTTAATTACAGAAGAGTTAATGTTGTCCTTGACAAAAACAATACCTCTCGCGTTACTTCCATCCGCCCATTTTTTCAGCTTCCCGTGTTTAAAAACCGCCATACCATTTAAGTAAAGACGCGCTGGCTTACCTGCTTCATAGTTTTTTGCTGTAATGGCTTGCTCGTCATCTCCTCTCAGTGATAATCCATTGATAATAGGTTCGCTTCCCTGGCTGATCATCGACTGAAGCACTTCATTAATATCCATGCCGATATTTTCTCCCCACACCTTTTCCGACACTTCAAGCTTAGATGCCACTTCATCTGCTGAAACCTTATCGATCGCAGAGAACGTTTCTAAAATAGTACCAGGATCCGTACCTCTTGCAATAAAAACCTGAATCGTCGAACGGACTTCCGGATCACGGGAAATCATATCGAGAGTATCGTAAATCCCTTTTTCTTTTACTACTTTTTCACTAAGCACCAATATACGCGCATGTGCAAAAAACAGCCTCCTCGGTGTCTGGCGCGAAGCATTCCTTGTCGCTTCCATCAGGTTTTTCCCGTTGCTCGTATATACTGTAAAATTCGGCTGTTTCCCTCCTCCACCGCCGCCTATTCCCGGTGATACTTCAGAAGGGTTTACAACTTGAAAAGAAGCCCTCATTTCTCCGTTATCAGCACGGTCGATGCCGATGCCCATCACGATAGACAACTCATCGAGCTCGTGCTGATCCCAGCACCCTGAAAGAAAAGGAAGTGTGATTAATGAAAGAAACAGCGTGATTCTTTTCATCCGTCATTCCCCCCTGCTTTTCTGAGTTTCGTGATTGGTCATTCGCACACGGTTTTTCTGTGAAATTAATGAAGGACGCTTAAGCATGGATTTAATGGGAAAGCGGAAAAATGCATCCTTCATATCATCCATGTTAAACGGGGCGATCGGGCTCAAATAAGGAACACCGAAAGATCTGAGGCTTGTCAGATGAGCGATAATAACAATCAATGCTAATGTCAGCCCATAAAATCCAAATATTGAAGAGATCAGCATAAGCGGAAACCGCAGCAAACGGGCCGACGTGGCCACAGCAAAAGATGGAACAGCAAAACTTGCCACCGCAGTAATACCGACAACGATTACCATTACGGGGGATACGAGGCCAGCCTGAACAGCCGCTTGACCAAGAACAAGCGCCCCCACAATTGACACTGCTACCCCAACAGGACGAGGCATGCGTATTCCTGCTTCTCTTAGAATTTCGAACGTTATTTCCATCATGAGAGCCTCGACAAAGGCTGGAAACGGCACCCCTTCCCGCTGTGCTGCAAGACCGAATAACAGCGTCGTCGGAATCATCGCTTGATGGAAGGTCGTTAAAGCAATATAAATAGATGGCGCAATTAATGAAACAATGAATACAAAAAACCGAAGCATCCTTAAGAATGAGCCGATATCATAACGCATGTAATAATCTTCGGGAGATTGGAAGAACTGCACGAACTGGGTCGGAGCGATTAATGTAAACGGAGTGCCGTTTACCATGACAGCTACTCTTCCCTCAAGCAAGTCACCAGCCACTACATCCGGACGTTCTGTGCTGAACAGCTGCGGGAACACAGTAAACGTTTCATCTTGAATAAACTCCTCAAGCTGTCCGGACTCCAAAATGCTGTCGGCATCTATCCTTTCAAGCCGGGTTTTCATTTCTTCTATAAGCTTTGGATCCGCGATGTTGTTTATATACAGCAGGGCGATCGGCGTTTTTGTCACTCTGCCAAGCTTCATCTGTTCAACCCGAAGATCGCTGCTTCTGATTTTTCTTCTCACCAGACCGATATTTGTTTTCAGCAGTTCCGTAAAAGCTTCTTTTGGACCTCTAATGACAACTTCGGATGTTGGCTCCTGGATAGCGCGCGAGCTTCCTCCGATCGCCTCAGCCATAAGAACCTTAGGAAAACCATTGATATAGATGGCAGTATTCCCTGCCAGCAACCCATCCAGCAGATCATTGTAATTCTCTATTTCAGCAACAGTACCTAACGAGAGACTGTTCTCCTTAATAAAATAAAAAGATTCACCAAAGGTTGCGGGCATATCTTTAATATGAACTGGAACAGTCTGCAGCCGCTCAATGACAAATTCCGCAATCTTTTGACTGTCTACCAATTCATCAATGAAAATAACCGCCGCTTTTATTTTCAGTCCTACTTCAAGATTCAGATGCCTGACAACTAGATCCCCCGGGTTGCCAAGCTCTGTTTTTATGTATGTAATTACATGCTCTATTGAACTTGAAACTACGCTGTTGGATGCCCCATCGTCTGTATTATTTTCTGAAGCTGACGACGTACCTTCTAAATTGACTGGCATGTCTTGCTCTTCATTCATTGAATTACTATGACGATTATTTCGATTCTTTTTCATAGGTGTCCGTCCTTTTTTCCTTCTCTTTATAAAATGCACCATATGCAATTTCGATATGTATGAGGCCGTTTGACAGAGAAATAGAAAAAAGAGAGCAGCCGAATTACTCGGACCTGCTCTCTCGTTTCTTGGAATTTATAAATAATCATAAAACAAAGGAAAAAAGGCAAAAAAATAAACCAGGGTTCTCGTATCCCTGGCTGGAAAAAGGTATCTTAATTATAGCATATTTTACCTGCATCGCAAAAAAGAAAAGCATTTTCTGTAAAAATAAAACTTTGGGCTTATGCTTCATCCCATGGCTTTTTAACACCGAATTCAAGAGCGAGCTTCTTACTTTCTTCTCTTCGCTTTTTCCTTGCGACAGCTCTTTCCGAAGCATGCTCGTTCAGCCATTTTTCTTCCGGCGTTTCGGGGACGGCTTTAGGTACTGGAGCGGGCTTTCCGTCTTCCCCTAGAGCTACAAATGTGAGGAAAGAAACGGCACACACTTTTCTTTCACCTGTTAAAAGGTTTTCTGCAATAACCTTCACAAACACTTCCATAGATGTTTTATGTGTCCACGTAACGAATGCCTCGAGACAGACAGCATGACCTTCCTTTATCGGATGAAGAAAATCCACCGAATCAGTCGAAGCCGTAACAACATGCTTTCGGGCATGGCGAATTGCTGCAATAGCTGCAACGTCATCAATATAAGCCATCAGTTTCCCGCCGAAAAGTGTTTTATGATTATTCGTATCAGGAGGAAGAACGACTGCTGATTTAACCGTCCGTGATTCTTTTATAAATTTTTCCGTTTCCATATTTCGAACGCCCTTTCTTTTATGATATAGGAAATTTGAATAAACGTACGGTTTCCTTTATCATTTTCACCCAGTTAACTAATATCACTTCTTAAGATATAGAAAACCTCTGCTATTCATGCAGCAGAGGTTCTTAGATTTGCTTATTTTTTTACGACTGCATGTCCGCCGAACTCGTTGCGAAGCGCTGCTACAACTTTGCCGTGGAACGTGTCATCTTCAAGAGAACGGAAGCGCATGAACTGTGACAATGCGATAACCGGTGCAGATGCCTGGAAATCAAGTGCTGCTTCAACTGTCCAGATGCCTTCACCTGAAGAATTCATCACACCGCGGATATCTTCAAGATTAGGCTGCTTGGAGAACGCATTAATCATTAGTTCCATCAGCCAGCTGCGGATAACAGAGCCGTTATTCCACACTTTCGCAACCGCCTCATAATCATAATCGAAGTCACTCTTGTCTAGAATTTCAAAGCCTTCTCCGATCGCTTGCATCATGCCGTACTCGATTCCATTATGAACCATCTTCAAAAAGTGTCCGCTTCCCGCACGTCCAGTAATCATGAACCCGTCTTTAACCGAAATGCTCTCATACATTGGCGCAAGGTAGTTGACTGCATCTTCATCTCCGCCCATCATCGCGCAGATCCCGTAACGAGCGCCTTCAGTTCCTCCGCTCGTTCCAACATCAACAAGGTGAATGCCGTCAGCCTTCAGCTCTTCGTAACGGCGCAGAGTATCTTTATACATGGAGTTTCCAGCATCGATGATGATGTCGCCTTCTGTAAGGTGAGTTTTCAGTTCTGAGATAACTTGATCGACAATCTTTCCAGCAGGAACGAGAAGGATAACTGCACGGCGTCCAGTGAAAGCACCTGCAAGTTCCTCAAGAGAAGCTGCACCCTTTGCACCTTTTGAAGCGATGTCGTTTACTGTGTCTGCATTTGTATCTGTTGCAATAACTTTATAGCCCTTATCAAGCATGTTCTGTGCAATATTAAAGCCCATTTTCCCGAGCCCGACTAATCCGATTTCCATTGTATTGCCTCCAATTATGTAAAATTTCTCAGCATTTGACATTTGGTATTATTCCACATTTTCTTCAGTGATAACCTATCAAACACTACACTGTTTATTACCTTATCGAAAAATGAAGCAAAAAACAACATTCCTGCTGTGAAAAGGATAACTTTTGCTCTTACCGCCTACCTTATAACAAGGAGGTGAAGAAAATTGGCAAAGAAAAGCGCAGGAAAGGGACAAAGATCGTCCAGCGTCAACCCTCAAGGAATGAGCCCTGATGCTGAGATAGCAAAAGAGCCCCACACAGAGCTTGAAAACCGCGCAAAGAAAAAGAACACAAAAATATAAGCCTTAGAAATATGGGGTACGGTACTATTATTTAGTGAAGCCTGTTATACCAGGTTTTTCGACTAATCAGTACCGTACCCCCATTCTTATCCTTCATCAGTATCGTGCCAGTATGTCCAATCACTCTTTCTGTTGTTGACATACTTTATAGGAAAATATGTGAAAGGAATGTTTTCCTAATTGCGTAAAATTATTATCCTCGCTTTAATCGGGCTTGCCGCTCAGATGATTGACGGCTCGCTTGGAATGGCTTATGGCGTAACGTCAACCACTCTTCTCCTATGGTATGGCCTTAGCCCAGCTCTCGCTTCTGCCTCTGTTCACCTTGCCGAGGTCGTTACTTCTGCGGCTTCCGGATACTCTCACTTCAAATTTGGAAATGTTGACAGCCGTATTGTTAAAAAGCTGATAATCCCCGGATCAATTGGAGCATTTGCAGGCGCGGCCCTGCTGTCCAGCCTTCCTGCCGACCTCATGAAACCATATATCTCTATCTTTCTGCTGCTGCTTGGGCTTTATGTTATTTTACGATTTGTGTTTATTAAAACAAAAGCAGCGGCAGAAGTTAATAAAGAGGGCACTGCTCCGACTTCACGCAAGTGGTATACACCTCTTGGCTTTATCGCCGGATTAATGGATGCAACAGGTGGAGGCGGATGGGGGCCGATTACGACGCCTGTTCTTTTATCTCAAAAAGGGATGCTTCCTCACAAAGTCATCGGGTCAGTCAACTTAAGCGAGTTTGCTGTCTCTCTATCCGCTTCCATCGGTTTCTTCCTTTTCATTGGCCTGGATTCTCTTCATTGGCAAATCGTCGTTTTCATGATGATAGGCGGAGTCATAGCAGCACCGATCGCTGCGTACTTGGTTAAGCGGCTGAGAACGGAGCTTCTTGGAGTTCTTGCAGGAGGATTAATTGTCCTAACTAACACAAGGACCGTACTTAAGGAGCTTTTCGACCTCTCTATTAGTGATCTAAGGATACTCATTCCCCTCCTTTTTGTCTGGGCTCTGCTCATCATAAAAGTATTGTGGAAAAGGGGCTGACAAATTGGGGTACGGTACCATTTTCATTTACTCCAGCAAAAATGCGCCATTGACGAAGATGGTACCGTACCCCAAAACCTGGCACTCCAAAGAAAAGGCGATCCGTAAGATGACGGATCGCCTTTGAATGCCATATTTCACTTTGAGGCTTCTAATGCAGAAACTTTCATTGTACGGGCTTCGCTGCTGCCAGTCAGGACCTTCCATCCGTAAATTGACACAATCACGAGAGAAATTGCCCCATAAAGAACAGCCATCTGCTGTATACCGATAGAATCTAAGAAATAACCTGTTGCAATCATGAAAATCGGGAACATCAGACTCTCTACCATACGTTTAAAGGAAAAGAATCTCCCATGAAATTCATGCGGCACTTCTACCTGAAAGATTGTGTTTGATACTGGGAAATAGACCCCGACTGTCAGTCCGAACAAAGCAAACGAGATAAACGGCATCCAGTGAATATCCGCAAAATACAGTGTCAGCTGCGATACCGCGACTAATGTTACAGCCCCAAGCAAGACCGGAACGATCGCCCGCTGCTTAAGAAACTTTTTTAAGATGACAGACCCAGCAAAGACAGAGATCCCTTCCACAACATACAGTGTACCCTTAATGGATTGGTCGTTCTGCAGATCTGATATCTCAATAATCATGAGATTAAAGCCTGCTAAAAACAAATAAGGCACGATGACGAGCAAGAACGGCGTTATAATTGCCGGATGCTCTTTGAAGATTGGAAAAACATCTTTGAAACTGGATTTCTCTTTCTTTTTATCTTTAATAGTTTTTGCTCGTTTTTCGTTAACATTCAAGAATGTCAGGCATACAAAAGTTGCTGTGTACGCGATGAGCGTAATGAAATAAAGTGAAAAAAGGCTGACTTTTACAAGCATATACCCGGCAAGAGCTGTTCCTGCGATACGGCTCACCGTCATCATGTTTTGAAGGAGAGAGTTCGCTCCTAATAGCTGCTCCCGCTCAAGAATTATTGGAAGGAGAGCTTGAAAAGCCGGCATAGTAAACGATGCTGCCGCTCCCATAAAGATGCTGTACATGAGCATCCACCATACATCTCCCGTCTTGATAGCGGCAAACATGAAGCAGACGGCAAAAATCCTTACGAAGCTTGACCAGACGATCACTTGCTTCTTTGGTGCTTGATCGACGATTCTTCCAGCAATTGGCGCGAGCATGACAGCCATCACGATACCGACAATCAGGAACAGTGACTGGTAAAAGGACGATTCAATGTTTTGCTGCAAAAATTCAAGATTACCAATAATGCCAAACCAAAAACCAACATCGACAATTAAAGTTCCGCCCATGATTAAGAGGAAATTTTTGTTACGCCACATATGCATTCTTCTTTCTAATTAGTTAATAGATGCTTCAAACCAAAAAATTCCTAGTGTGCCTGCTCCGACATGCACCCCGATCGCTGGACTTAATTGACCGATATCAGGAGTTATGCCATATTTTTCATGCAGCTGCTGCTGCCAATTTTCTGCTTTTTCCCTGTCACCGCTGTATACAACACTGACCCCAGACACGCTGCCTCGGTCCATTGCCGCTTCTAACAATCCTAAAACTCGGTCATCCGCTTTCTTCTGTGTTCTGACTTTTTCAAAAGGAACAAGCGCACCGTCATCGAAGGTCAGGATTGGCTTAATTTGCAAAAGATTCCCGAGAAAAAAGCTTGCACCCGAAAGACGGCCGCCTTTATGGAGCTGATCCAAATTACCTACACAGACATATCCTTTCACTTGATCGGCCATCGTCTCAAGCTTTCGTACTATAACATCCGGTGAATCACCGTTTTTTTCAAGCTCTATTCCCTTCAGCAGCAGATGATTCATCGCATCTGATGTAATTTTAGAATCGACAATGTGCAGCGGGAAATCTGCCATTTCAGCACCTATTCTCGAACTGTTCAGCGTTCCGCTCAGTTTGCCAGATACATGCACCGCGATCCCGCAGTCATATTCGTTTTTCAGATTTTCGTAGTAAGCAGCAAATTCAGCGGGAGAAGGCTGGCTCGTTTTTGGCTGTATCCCGCCGCTGTTCAGTTTTTCATAAAATTCGCTTACCGATATATCTACGCCGTCTTTATATATTTCTTCTCCAAAAATAACAGAGACAGGAATGATATGGATATTATTTTCTGCCGCTCTGTCATTAGAAAGGCAGCTTGTACTGTCTGTAATCCACGCAATTTTTTTCATCTTTCTTTTCCCCCTTTTATCTATTCTATTTGCCATTTAGGCGTGATTTTCCTTTATTCCATCCCACACTAAAAATAATTACATAATATTACATTTTACATAATGTGTAAAATTAATAGATTAGGCATTCACATCTATTTTTAGATAATTTATACTATTAACAATAACAGTATATCTTACCATGCCGAATTACATATGGTATTTCCGCTGTTAGCAGCAATTTGTATGGGGGGACTATTTTATGAGAGGATTGGCCAGCGATATTTTACTAGACATTGAACGGCTGGAATCAGCATACAACGATATTATTGAAGTGCTGAAACCTGAAATTTGGGAAGAAGAAGAAGTGACTTCAACCCAGTTTCACATCTTAAAAACGTTAATGAAAAAAGAAAAGTGGACTGTTACCGAAATTGCAGACGCAATGCGGGTGCGGGCAAGTGCCACGACCGTTATTATTGACAGGCTGGTTAAACGGGGACTTGTGCAGCGTTACCGGTCTGAACTTGACAGAAGAATCGTATATGTTGAAATTAATCCAGAAGGCAAAGACACATTCGAACGGATTAATACGAAACGCAACGATGTGCTGATTAAGTATGTATCACAGCTGCCAGATCCTGCAATCGATCAATTTGTCTCTTTATTCGAACAACTAGCTGCTATTGTTAAAAGCAAATAAGTAATTTCCTTAAATCCAGCCTCCCGTGCTGGATTTTTTTATTTGAAATTTCTCAACATCAAGGACAATCGTACGATATAACACTTAACACCATTCTTTTACAAAACTTATAATGCTAAAGGATAAAGAATATGACTAAAATTAAAAGGCTTGAACTGCTGCTGCTGTCTATTAACTCCAAACAGCACTTTACGCTGAAAGAACTTGCAGAGGAATTTAACGTCTCTACACGAACCATACAGCGAGATTTGATCAAGCTGACTGAAATGGGGCTTCCCATCGTTTCAGAATTTGGTCCTAATGGCGGGTATCGCCTCGAGGATGACCGCATACTTCCTCCGATCGGCTTAACTGAGATGGAAGCAATGACGATTTTGCAAGTGCTGGATCCGCACCTGCATGACCATTCCCCTTTTAAGCATGCTGCCCGGTCAGCTTTACGAAAATTGCTTGAATATTTGCCGCAAGATGCAGCTCATATATTGTCTGAAAGGAAAAAACGCGTTTTATACCAGCTTCCTATGCCGGAGAATGCCTCATATCTTGATCTTTTTATTGAGGCTTCGGTTAAACAGCAAGTTGTCTCACTAACACTGTTCCAAGGTGAAGAAATCATACAAAGCTGTTTGCAGCCTGTCGGTTTGTTCACCATGTACGGGAGGTGGTATTGTCCAGCCTTTTGTTTCACCAGAAAAGACTACACGGTCTTCAAGCTTGAAGACGTCCAGTCAGCTTCTATCATCCATGATATACTCGGACCGAAAGATTTCAGTGATGTAACAATCTTAAATTGGGTAAAGAACACCCCATCATCCCGCCAAATCTTCCTTCATGTCCTGCTGACAAAAGATGGAGCACATCATACTGCGCTTCACCCTGTCCTTTCCCAGCTTCTTATCTTGAATGGAGATGGTAGCGGTGAGATCAAAGGCGGGTTGATTGGCGAAGAATTACTTGGCATAGCGGAATACATATCCGGCTTAAAAGAGCATGCTGCTATTGTGGAGCCAGTCAGCTTCATAGATCGGGTGGCTGAAACGACCGTTTCTCTAAGTCAGCATCACCTTTTGTCCATCACGTAAGAATTGCAAATAAAGCTTTATTTATGCGATTTCAGCATTTCCTATGCTTAAAACTCATAAAATGCCATGATTTGGAGTATAATAGATATATTCCAATTAAGGGGGTTCCCTATGGCCTTTTTCTCAAAACAGCAAGCAGAACCTGTACCTGACGTCGAAACGAAAGTCTGGTCCTGTTCCAGCGAATCGTGCTCATGCTGGATGCGCGAAGACTATTCGCTTCATAAAACACCGGACTGCCCGATTTGCAAGTCCGAAATGAAACAGGAAGTAAGGATGCTCCCAGAACTGAAATAATCACCATCGAATATTGACCATAAAGACAGCCCGTGAATGAACGGGCACAGAACCGGGCAAGCTATACCCGGTTCTTTTTTTTATGCACACACTACCATAAAAGCAGGGATGAAATTGACGGTATTAATTGCGGCAGTAACCTTTATAGTACCTGTGCTGATGATCATTGTGTCCAAAAAAATGCCTGCTGCGTCTAAATTTTTTGCCGCACTGGCGTTTCTTTCCCTTTCAATTGCAGGATGCACTATCACAATTACAGTAATGAAGGTTATAAGGGACGGCGAAGTATTCATGACGACTGTTCATGAAATTCTGCTGAACTGGCTGTTTCTCATCAGCATCGGATATTCTGGACTTTTCGCCATCTATCAATGCGGATTATGTTTCATTCATCTCAAAGCGGGTAAACACCTTATAGACTAAAAGGAGGTAATACAGCCATGCACACACAAAATACAAATCCAAGAGATCCACAGCACTACGATAACTATGACAGCTATTCTTCAACAAAAGGAACGGGCTTCAGCACAGGAATGCTGGTTGGAGGCCTTATTGGCGCAGCAGCAGCCCTATTGCTCGCACCTAAAACAGGAAAAGACATGCGTGATTCACTCATGACGCAATCATCTGCGTTAAAAGAAAAGACAATGCAAATGAAAGACGAAGCGATGCTTAAAGCTCAGCTTGGAACGATGGATGCAAAAGATAAGGTTACAAACATCGGTACAGCAGCTTCTTCCGCTGTTACGAGTGTCAAAGAAAAAGCGAGCAATCTATCTATTTCAGCCAAACAAAAGCTGCAGGAAGCGAAGAATACACCAAACGATGAAAGCGATCCGATGAATACTGCAGGAAGCGTTCCGAATACATCGAGCACCTATACTTCAGGTGACGCACAAGCAACAAAACAAGGATAATGAATAGAAAAAATGCCGCCCTTTCCGAGGGCGGCATTTTTTTATCCTCTTAAAAGACGCAGCCCGTTTAATATAACTAGTATAGTACTTCCTTCATGGCCTATCACACCAAGCGGGAGCGAAAGAGCATCAAAAGCATTTGCTATAATGAGCATAATGATGACAGCCATTGAGAAGATAATGTTCTGCCTTACGATTTTTTTCATCCTTTTTGACAAATCCATCATGTTTGAAAGCCTGTTCAGATCATTATTCATAAGGACCGCATCAGCTGCTTCAATCGCTATATCACGTCCTTTCCCCATCGCTATGCCAATATATGCAGCAGCAAGTGCAGGTGCGTCGTTAATCCCGTCTCCAACCATCGCTACTTTCCCATTTTTTTCTTTATATTGTAAAACGACTTTCACCTTATCATGCGGCATGCATCTTGCCTTCACTTCATCCACACCGGCCTTCAACGCAATCCGTTCTGCTGCCCGGTGAGAATCTCCTGTTACCATCACTGTGTGAACATGATTTTTATGCAATGATTGTATCGCAAAAACCGATTCGTTCCGGATAACATCCTCTAATGCGATCATTCCAGCAAGAACTCCGTCTGCGGCAATAAAAATGAGGGTTTTCCCTTCTTCTTCAAGACCCTGTGCTTTCTTGTTTAATAAAACACCGGTCCATTCTGCGCTTCCAATCCGCCATTTTTTCCCGAGCATCTCGGCTTCAATCCCAAGGCCAGGTTCATCCTTAAATTCTTCGGGCTTTATGTTTAAAATGCAATTTTTCTCTGATGACCATTTTACAATGGCATCTGCCAGCGGGTGGCTGCTCTTTGATTCGATCGCAGCTGCAATCCCCATTAGTTCGTTAACGTTCCAGTCATTTTCTGGGATCACATCTGATACAATCAGCCGCCCTTCTGTGAGTGTTCCCGTCTTGTCAAAAGCAACCACGTTCACTTCATTAAACTTCTCAAACGCTGTGCCATTCTTAAACAGAATTCCTTGTCTTGCTGCATTAGATAAGCTCGACAGCAGCGGCGGCATCGTACTCGCCATAAGCGCGCACGGTGAGGCGACAACGAGAAGCACCATGGCGCGGTACAGCGATTCCTCCCACGCCCAGTTCAGCAGGAATGGCGGCAGCACAGCAATCAGCGCAGAGGAAAGAAGAACGATGTTCACATAGTGTTCTTCAAATTTTTCAATCTTTCTTTGTGTGCGGGGCTTAGCTGTCTGAGCTTCTCTGACAAGAGCCGCCATCCGGGAAACCATAAACTCACTTAGTTCCTTAGTGACAGTAACGATCAAAAAACCGTTCGTGTTCAATGTACCGGCATATACCTCTGCTCCGTTCTCTTTTAAAGAAGGGACGGGTTCTCCGGTCACGGCTGACTCCTCGACTTCTGATTTTCCTGATGTCACTATACCATCAGCAGGGATCCGTTCCCCAGGCTTTATTTGAATAACATCGCCTACTGACAGCTTTGATACTGCAGTTTTTATATACGTTCCATCACTCTGTCGCTTCCATGCTTCGTCTGGCTGCAATGACAATAGCGATGAAATTTCCTTCGTGCTTTTTTGCAGCGTATACGATTCAAGTGCTCCCGACACGGCAAAAATGAAGATTAAAATAGCTCCCTCTCCCCAATAGCCGATCGCAGCAGAACCCGCTGCAGCAATTATCATGAGCAGTTCAACATTCAGCTTTTTCTCTTCAAGAGAAGAAAGTATCCCTTCTTTTGCTTTTGAAAAACCTCCAATTAAGAATGCCGCGGCATAAAGCCATACATATAAGTCCGCGTCCACTCTGTTCATCTGCCAAGCTGCTGCAATAAATATACCTGCTGCCGCAGCTAGAATCATTTCAACATTTGCTTTCAGCTGCATGATTAACCCTCCTTAAGAATGAGAATGGCAATCATCCTCAATACCCCTTAAAAAGCAGAAATGCTGCCGTCTCAACGACAGCAGCGCGACTATCCAATATTTTGTTGCCACTTCCCATTACCCTACTTTATGCACCATCATTCCTTCTGTTGCCTGTCAGATACTGATTCGTCAAACAACGTAAAAAAACCTTTATCACGACTATACAAACATCTCCTCATTCTTTATGCTGTTATTAATCAGCAAGCATTGGAGGAATCATTTTTGGCATTGATCAGACACGCTCGCACCGAAGATTATCCAGCCATTCTCGCAATCTATAATGAGGCAGTCTTAACCTCTTCAGCAACGTTTGATATTCAGCCGCTCTCCATGGAGGAAAGAACTTCATGGTTTCAGAAATTCAGCAGCACTCATCCACTTTTGGTTTTTGTTATTGAAGGTGAAGTTGCAGGATACGCGTGCATCAGCCCATATAATTCAAAACCGGCGTACAGCAGGACGGCGGAGGTATCTATCTATATTTGGAAGAAATATCATGGTAAAGGCATAGGAAAAAAGCTGATGAAGGCTGTATTGAAAGAAGCAAAAAGTGCAGATATACATACTGTTATTGCAGGCATTACTGCAGGTAATGATGCAAGTATCCGCCTGCATGAAGGGTTTGGCTTTCGTCTCGCTGGAACTGTGAAAGAAGTTGGATATAAATTTGCGGATTGGCACGACGTTCACTATTATCAAGTGTTTTTATAGGCATGTTAGTCAGCCTTACCTCCACTTGAATGGAAGATGAGGCTTGACTCTTGCAGAAAACGAACATAGGGATAAGCTTCAATTAAATGAGAACATAAGAAATTGTAACGATAATGAAAACAGTTGCGATGGCTATACCTGCTGCAATGGCCATTAAAGTAGATTTTCTTGTATAGCCTTTCATGTCCATATGTGAGGCAGAACGATCTACTTTTCTAATGTGCAGGTATTGACTGGTATTAATTATTGCAAAGATTAAAAGAGCTAGAATCAATAGAAAGCTGATGTCTACCTGTATCATATTGTCTGATGTATTGCGGTTCCAATAAGCTTGCAGAAACATCATCCCGCTTACTATAAAACGCCAAATATGATTCATTTTACGCTGCTTAAACCATTCGTCTCCCATCTTTTGTTTTTCATAGCGTGCTACTTGTTCAAAAACGGGGATGAATGAGGAAGTTGAATCCCCTTTTATTAACCCAGTAATCGCCTGAAGAAGCATTATGATGCCTAGCAGTGCGAAAAATTGGAAGGATGTTACTTCAAACATATTAAACACTATAAAATAGACTGTGATGGAGATTAATAAAATAACATTCGTTGCTATCACTTGCTTAGTTCTCATCTTCTTTCGTTCAGCATTATCCATTCTCATCTCTCCCAAGCATTATTTGTATTGAACTCATATTAACATATATTGTAAAAATAAAATCAAAAAAAAAGCGCTCGAAACCTATGAACAGGTTCTCGAGCACTTTTATTATTTTACACCCACCACATTTGTGCGGGCTGTTCAGAGATCAAAATTGACTGAAGGTTTTTAACCGCTCGGCTGAAGCCTTCTTCAATACTCATGATCGGGTCTTCGTGTTCAATGCTCACCACATAGTCATAGCCGAACGTACGAAGAGCGCTCATCATGTCACTCCACTCTTGTACACTGTGGCCGCACCCAACTGAACGGAAGCTCCATGCTCGTGTTTGAATTTCACCATAAGGCTGCATATCCGTTAAGCCGTACAGGTTTACGTTGTCTTGATCGATGTAAGTGTCTTTCGCGTGAAAATGGTGGATCGCTCCTGCTTTTCCGAGAATCTTAATCGCGGCAACAGGGTCGATTCCCTGCCACCATAGGTGAGAAGGATCAAGATTTGCACCGATCGCATCGCACGTTTCTTCGCGAAGCTTAAGCAGCGTGTATGGTGTGTGTACCAAGAAACCGCCATGCAGTTCAAGGCCAATTTTTACACCATGATCTTTCGCAAACTGTCCCCACGTTCGCCAATATGGAATGAGCTTTTCTTCCCACTGCCATTTCAATACATCGCCATACTCGTTCGGCCAAGGTGCGACCGGCCAGTTTGGCGCTTTTGCATCTTCGTGATCACCAGGCACGCCTGAGAAACAGTTAACAACAGGAACACCCATCAAGCCTGCAAGCTCAACTGTTTTAACAAATGTATCATGCGATTCTTGCGCGAAAGCTTGGTCTGGGGAAATCGGGTTTCCGTGGCAGCTGAACGCTGAGATCGTCAAGCCGCGCTTTTCAACCTCATTCAAGTAAGCTGTACGTTTTTCTTCAGACGCAAGCAGCTCGTCAAGAGGACAATGAGCGTTTCCTGGGTAGTTGCCTGTTCCGATCTCCACAGCTTGAACGCCGGCTGCCTTCACGTAATCGAGCATTTCTGTGAACGATTTATCTGCAAATAGTACCGTAAATACGCCTAGTTTCATGTGTTCTCCACTCCTTCACCATTTTGCAGCTTTATACTTGTACCCTTTTCGCTGCTTTCATAGATTGCTTCTATCACTTTAGACACCTCGAGAGCCTGTTCGGCTGTAACGAGCGGAACCGCTGTGCCGAGACAGCTGTCTACAAAGTTTTCGGCCTGTGGAATGCCTGGGTCATCGCTGCCCGGTATCCAGTCGGCTTTTGTTGAACTTAATATGCCATATTTTGTTTCATACACTTCAAACGGAAACACATCAAGACCGCCTTTATCACCCGAAATGGAGACAACCTCTGCATCTTCTTTAATATTAGCAGCCCACGACGTTTCAAAAAGCATCGTAGCGCCGTTTTCTAAGCGCAGATAAGCCGTCACATGGTCATCCACTTCAAACGTACTCGGATCAAAATCGCCCCATTGATTGATTGGATTCGGCTGTTTGCTCAATGTGTTATAAGCTTTACCTGAAACCTCTGCCACTTTTGGGCTGCCCATAAGCCAGAGGGAAAGATCAAGCAAATGGCATCCGTAATCGATCAAACTTCCGCCGCCTTGAAGCTCCTTGTTCGTGAACACACCCCAGCCTGGAACTTTGCGTCGTCTGAGTCCCTGAACGCGGACAACGAGCGGGTTTCCGACATCGCCTGAGTCCATCACTCTTTTTGCCGCTGCCGCTTCTTTCATATAGCGGTAGTGGAAAGCGATTGAAAGGATTTTACTTGAGCGTTTTTGCGCTGCAATCATTTCTTCGCACTCGGCGACTGTCATTGCCATCGGCTTTTCGCACAGTACGTGCTTGCCCGCGTCTAGCGCCGCAACGGTAATCTCTCTATGAAACTTGTTCGGTGTCGCAATCATCACCGCGTCTACATGCTCCCACATATCTTCGTAATTTGTAAAAAAGTACGGTATGTGAAACTTTGTTGCTGCCTCTTTAGCTGTTGTTTCATTCACGTCGCTGACGGCCGTGATGACCGCCTTCTCCCCAAGAGACTGAAAAGCAGGGATATGGCGGCCTTGTGCAATGCCGCCCGCCCCTATAATCCCAATACGCAATGTGTTCATTATGCCAAGACTCCTGCTTTCACCTTTGCGATGATTTTCTTTTCGTTCGATTCAAGAGCAGCCAGCACGACAGCTAATGAACGCTTCCCTTCTTCCCCGGAAACAAGAGGCTGTGTATCATTCTGAACGCTTTCTACGAACTTTTCGATCACGTGCGAGTTGTTCTGCCCGCCGCTGTCGTTCGTCTGAATCTGCCCGAGCTCATAGCGTACGACAGAACCGTTCGTGTATTGTGCAACAAGCGAATATTGCGGGTCATCTTCGAGTCGCAGGATTCCTTTTTCGCCATAAACGATCGTGGAGTTATCTTCTTTAGCCGTATAAGACCAGCTCGCAGCGAGCGTACCGATAATGCCGCTTTCTGTTTTCAGAGAAAGAACGGCCGTATCGTCTACCGTCGAGAATTCCTTCGCGCTTGTTTCAACGAATGCAGCAACCTCTGTTACTTCTTCTCCTAAAATGTAGCGGATCAAGTCTGTTTTATGGACACCAAGGTCACCCATCGCTCCGATAAAAGCTTCGTCTTTTCGGAAAAACCATGAATCCTTGCCGTCCACGCTCCAGCCTTCAGGACCAGGGTGGCCGAACGCTGTGCGGAAACTGTACACTTTTCCAAGCTCACCGTTGGCGATAATTTCACGAGCCTTCTCGTGCGACGGTACAAAACGCTGGTTATGGCCGATCATGAGCTTCTTTCCGTTCTTTTCTGCAGCAGAGATCATTTGCTCTGCTTCTTCAAGAGATGTTGCCATCGGCTTTTCGCACAGCACGTGCTTGCCGGCATTTAATGCGTCAACAGAAATTGGCGCATGCAAGTAATTTGGCGTGCAGACACTTACAGCTTCCACGTTTGCGTCAGCTAGAAGCTCTTTATAGTCGCTGTATACTTTTCCGCCGTACTGAGATGCTGCTGCCTGTGCGCGTTCTTCTACACGGTCGCAGACGGCTACGATTTCAACATCCTTATGAGCTGCATACTCCGGCAAGTGGCGGTGGTTAGCAATGCTGCCGCATCCGATGATTCCTACTTTTAATGTCATAATCAGTTCCTCCCTTTATTTCGCCGCGATGGCTTCAAGTGGTTTTGCATTTCCATATACAGGCTTCACACTGCCCGTTGGCGCTGCCCAGGCAACACCATTCGTAATCACTTTTTGAATATCTTTGTTATGGTAAGTCGGGTAAGTTTCATGTCCTGGACGGAAATAGAAGATCTTCCCTTTCCCTCTTGTGTACGTGCATCCGCTGCGGAAAACCTCGCCGCCTTCGAACCAGGAAACAAACACAAGCTCTTCAGGTGCCGGGATATCGAAGTGCTCGCCGTACATCTCTTCTTTTTCAAGCTCAATGTATTCTCCGAGACCGTTTGCGATCGGGTGTGCAGGGTTGATTACCCAGAGGCGTTCCTTTTCGTCCGCTTCACGCCATTTCAAGTCACAAGAAGTGCCCATCAGTACTTTAAATATTTTTGAGAAATGGCCTGAATGCAGCACAACAAGCCCCATTCCATCAAGCACCCGCTGTTTAACCTTCTCCACGATCTCATCGCGGACTTCATCATGTGCAATATGCCCCCACCATACAAGCACATCTGTACTGTTCAGGACCTCTTCCGTCAGACCATGTTCTGGCTCATCTAAAGTTGCCGTCCGTGCGTCATATCCTGCTTCTGCTAAAAATCCAGCGATTGCTGAGTGGATGCCTTCTGGATAAACGGCTCTTACCTCTGGATTTTTTTGTTCATGTCTGTTTTCATTCCATACTGTCACTTTCATGTTAAATGACTCCCTTCAATTATGCGTAAACGTTTACCTTTGATTCAAATTAAAATGAAACGTATTCTTTCAGTTTCATTGTTTGCATCTATTAATGACCGATAGTCTTTCAACTATCTCAAAAGGAAGATAGATGCTTTCCGCTGTCTTCTCCTTGCCATCAATAAGAGCAGTGAGCATCTCGCCTGCTTTTTCCCCCATTTGCACGAGGGGCTGTGAAATCGTCGTAAGAGGCGGATAGCACATTTCAGAAATTTTTAAGTTGTCATACCCGATGATTGAAAGCTGCTCTGGCACCTTTATATTCATCTCATGGGCAGCGGACATAGCGCCGATCGCCAATTCATCACTTGCCGCAAAAACGGCAGTCATTTCCGGAAATTGCTGAAGCAGCTTCGGAAGTGAATTCTTGCCATCATTAAATCGATAGCCTTCATTGGCAACGAGCATGTTCGGTTCAAATTCAATGCCGTTTTTTGATAAAGCCTCCTTAAATCCATTCATTCTCGGTACACCTGCGATCGGGTCATCAAAGCTTCCGCCGATCATCCCAATTTTACAGTGGCCGTTTTTGATTAGGAACTCGGCAGCAGAGAAAGCGCCTTCAAAATCATTTACTCGGACAAACGGCAGCGTGTGTTTCTGGCTTTCTGTTGAAACTAGCACGACTGGCACCTTCATTTCAGAAAAGATGGCTGCATATTCATCCTTGATGTTTTCACTTGCAAAAATAATTCCGTCTACTCGCTTTTCCTGAAGCAGCCTTAAGTACTTGATCGTTCTGCTCCCGCTTGACGCCGTATTGCAGACAATCACACTGAACCCGGCATCATGTGCCGCACGTTCTACGCCTTCAAGTACCTCGGATGAAAGCATCCCGGAAACATCCGGAAAAAGCACGCCGATCGTCTGAGTCCTCTTGTTGATCAGCCCTCGAGCTACAGCGTTCGGCTGGTAGCCGAGCTCAGCAATCGCCTCTGTCACTTTCTTTTTTGTTTCTTCCGAATAGCCTGGTAAGCCATTCAGAATCCGCGAGACAGTGGCGGTGGAAACGTTTGCTTTTTTCGCCACATCTTTAATCGTGGGATTCATCCCTCAACCTGCTTTCTAGTTACGTAAACGTTTACATTATACGTTTAATGTATCAGCCGCGCTTGTTGATGTCAAACAGAAAAATAAGTTTTCGAGCTGAAATTACAAATGCCAAAACTGAGGTGTCTATTACCTCAGTCACGAGGGGCTTTTAATAAATTTTCTTTTCAAGAGATTAGGAAAAGATAAAGAGGGAAATTATGAATTAGCAAGCAATAATGGAGGGAAATTTATGACGTTCCAGCATCCTTTTTTCAGATATGCAGCAGCAGCCATCATGATTCTTCTAATTTTATATCTTTTTGGCAAGATTGATTATCTCGTAAACTTTTTGGCACTTGTTATTTCAGCTGTTTTCTTTCCACTTTTGATCTCCTTTCTGTTGTATTACCTGCTTCGCCCTGGCGTGAGATTTCTGCAGAAAAAACAAATTCCAAAGGGGCTGGCAATTTCTTTTGTGTTCGCTATCTTATTTATTTCATTATCTACAATCTGGAATGCCGCAACGCCGGTAGTAGCCAAGCAAATATCAGGAATCTCCGCAGACTTCCCGCGCAAAATAGGCGAAGCAACTGAGCACACAGGAACGATGCTGGCTGGCAAAAACTCATTTATTGACAGCAAAAAGCTAGCCAAAAGTGCGACAGAGCGCCTGGAAAAATTCACTTCTTCCATAGGCAAAGATATGGTTTCGGTTATTTCTATGCTGACTGACATCGCCCTAGTGCTCGTGGTCGTGCCGTTCATCCTCTTTTACCTATTAAAAGATGACGAAAAATTTTTCCGTTATTGTCACAATATCGTACCGAGACATCTCGAAACAGAACTTTCATCCATTTTAAGAGATATTGACAGCACGATGGCTTCTTATATTAAAGGACAGCTCATCGTAGCAGTTTTTGTCGGCATTTTCATGTACGCAGGCTATCTTGTGATCGGTCTGAAGTTTGCCTTGATCCTCGCGCTTTTCGCCGTACTGACGAACGTCATCCCGTTTCTCGGGCCGTTTATCGGGGTGTTTCCGGCATTGCTCGTTGGAATCATTCAAGACCCATTTATGGCAGTGAAGGTAGCTCTTGTTACTCTTGTCGTTCAGCAGGTGGAAGGGAACATTCTCTCACCTAACATCATGGGAAAACAGTTGAACGTGCACCCTCTTACAATTATTCTAATCGTTCTCATTGCAGGTGCAGTCGGCGGATTCGTCGGCCTGCTCATTGCCGTTCCAGCCTACGCACTCGTGAAAACACTCATTAATAGCCTTTACAGGCTGTACAAGCTGTATAATCCTCCAGAGGTGAAAAGTGACCTCTTATAGATGCCTATGAAAGGAAGTGCAGGATGGACAAACAGCCTTTTGTAAAAGAATTGACATTTCGTCGTAAATTATTGAATCGGATTGGCGCCTGCAAATCTGCTGTTCTAAAGTACGCCCGTTTTGGCTATATGGCCAAAGGCATCGTGTACATGCTGATCGGCATTCTCGCACTTTTAGCTGCAACTGGCTTAAAAGGCAAGCTTACCGGGCAGGAAGGTGCTATGTATACGCTCGCTAAGCAGCCATTCGGACCGTTCTTGCTTATCGTCCTTGCAGCGGGGCTGGCAGGCTATACATTTTGGCAGGTCGTTCGTGCTATTTTCGATCCTGAATGTGCAAGCCCTTCGTGGAAACGATGGTTTGCACGCGCAGGCTATCTGATTATTGCTGGAATTTATACCACGGTTTGCATTAGCGCCCTTCGCATCTTGTTCCGGGCACGAGTTGACACATCAGATAAAGGCTACCAGACGCTCTCTCAGAAAATGCTCGCACAGCCATTCGGGCAGCTGATTATTGGACTTGCAGGTATTGTTTTTATCGTTATTGGTGTTGTCATGCTGTATCAAGCCATTTCCGGAAGATTTAAGAAACGGTTTAAGAAGAACGAGATGAACAAACAAGAGTGGCGATGGAGCGGTTATGTGGGGACTTTCGGCATGTCTGCCCGTGCTGTAGTTTTCATCATTATCGGCATCTTTCTTATTCGGACAGCTTACACTTCGGACCCAAAAGAAACGAAAGGGCTTGATGGCGCACTTGCGGAGCTTGCATCCCAGCCGTACGGCCCGCTGCAGCTTGGAATCGTCGCACTCGGATTCATCTCTTACGGGGTATATATGTTTGCGCACGCGAGGTACAGAAGGCTGCATAATAATTAAATGAGAAAAGCGCGATGGCTGAAATGGCCATCGCGCTTTTCTTAAGTTCCGCTTCTAAGCGTTTTTTCGTTTGGCAGGAATAACGTGAACAGCCCAAAAAGCGGTAAGAAACTGACGAACATCATCGTTGCTGTTATGCTCGTAATGTCCGAAATTTTACCTAGGACGACCGATCCTAAAGCTCCCATTCCGAATGCGAGTCCGACGATCAGGCCGGAAACCATGCCAATCCGTCCGGGCAGCAGCTCTTGTGCATACACGACCGTGACCGCAAAGCTCGTATTAATGATAAAACCGATCAAAAACAGCAGCGGGAATATGAGCCATAGACCGGCATGCGGCAAGAAAATCGCAAGAGGTGCCGTTCCAGTGATCGACCAAAAAATGAGGTTCTTTCTTCCAATCCTGTCGGCGATTGGTCCGCCGGCAAATGTTCCAAGAACGCCTGCAGCCATGTAGACAAACAAGTACACTTGCGCCTGTGTAATCGTGAGACCATAATCTTTGATTAAATAAAACTGATAAAAATTACTGATCCCTGAAAAGTAAAAAGAACGGGCAAAAACGAGAAAAATGATGATGCCGATCGCAAATGAAACTTTTCTTTTAATAGAAGCGTTTGCTGTTGATGAAGATTTGGCTGTAATTGCCGGCTTTTTTATTTTCAGCAGCTGACGGCTGTACCAGCTGGAAACATACATCAAGACAAAAATGGCAATTGCTGCGAGTGAAGTAAACCAGATTGCTCCGTGCTGGCCAAAAGGCACAAATATGAGCGCCGTCATAATTGGAGCTAGAGAGCTGCCTGTGTTCCCCCCTACCTGGTAGATGGACTGCGCCAGCCCCCTCCTGCTGCCAGCAGCCATGTAAGCCACACGTGATCCTTCAGGATGAAACACGGCTGACCCCAGCCCGATGCCGATAACAGAAAGAATGATCATCCAGAAAGACTGTGAATACGCAATGCCGATCATCCCAAGCAAGCTTGCCCCCATCCCGAAAGGTAGGATATAAGGTGATGTTGTCTTATCCGTATACCAGCCAACAAGGGGCTGCATGACAGAAGACGTCATGTTAAGCGTAAACGCAATCCAGCCTAGCTGTGTAAAAGACAGCTTCATAGATTCCTCTAGTATCGGAAAGATCGCTGGAATAACTGCCTGCATAGAATCATTAAGCAAGTGGACAAAACTGATGGCAAAAAGGATAGGATAAATCGTCGCGTTCGTATTCAATTCAGTAGTTTTCAAAGTAGCCGTACTCATAAACGTTCCTTCTTTCGCTGCAAATGTTTGGCTACAGCATACAACAAGACAGGATAAGGTTGGAAATAAAATGCTCGGCGAATTCATTTGGGGGTACGGTACCATTCATCAACAACTGCGGTATACAGCATATTGAAATGAATGGTACCGTACCCCATACATATAAAAAAGACCCGGCAAACCCGCTGGGTCCTGAGTAAACATTAAATTTTTTCAATCACTTTATCTACAATCCCATATTCAAGCGCCTGCTGTGCTGACATGAAATAATCGCGGTCCATATCTTTTGAGACCTTTTCCGCAGGCTGGCCAGAACGTTCAGAGATAATCGCAGTCAGCAATTCTTTCGTCTGCAGGATGCGCTTTGCGTGAATCGCCATGTCAGATGCCTGACCCTGTGTTCCTCCGAGAGGCTGATGAATCATCACTTCAGCGTTAGGCAGTGCGTAGCGTTTCCCTTTCGCGCCGGCTACAAGAAGGACAGCACCCATGGAAGCGGCCATCCCGATGCAGATCGTAGATACATCTGGCTTGATGTACTGTATCGTGTCATAAATTGCAAGACCTGCCGTTACAGACCCTCCCGGTGAGTTGATATACAGTGATATGTCTTTTTCAGGATCCTCTGCCGCAAGAAAAAGAAGCTGAGCGACAATCGAATTTGCTACATTATCATCAATCGGACTGCCAAGCATAATAATCCTGTCTTTTAGCAGGCGTGAATAAATATCATATGAGCGTTCTCCCCGGTTCGTTGATTCTACGACCATTGGTATCAAGTTCATTTTTTATCCTCCTTATATTTATTAAGCTGCTATCGCCCGTGGGCTTCCAGCATTAATGTTTCCAAAACCTGATGTGATGTAGATGATGGATGCCGGTTTTGTTCCAGGTGAGTTGATTTCTACGTGTGTTCTGAACGCTTCCTCAGCTTCAGGAGTTGGAAAAGGCACTACATTTCCTTCTTCTTTTTTGCCGCTTTCCCAGATGATTTTCCGTTCCTCTGATACTGTTGATTTATTCATCATTACGGCCTCCTTTTGGAATAGGATATACAGCAAGTGACACTTGGTAAGGTGTTGATTGTTCGTTATCTACTGCCTGATACCGTTCTATCAGCTTCTTCAGCATATCGGTATAATCCTGCATAAACTGGCTCCTCTGCTGTCTGCTGCTCAGCTGAATAACCGCTTCCATAATGGCTGTCGGCACTTCTTCTTCATCCGCCTGCTCCATTAGGGAAACGGCGTCTGCTTTCATCTTATCTGTTAACGCAAGAACGTGGGCAAGAGCAGACTGATCTTTCAGCTTTTGGATTTTTTCCTGAGGCATGCCTAGGCAATCGGATAAAATGAACGATTTTCCTGCAGCTTGATACATCACTTCCACTAAGTTGCGTACATTCCTAGTTCCAGACCGATAAACAAGACCGAGCTTCTCAAGTGTTTTCAAATGATAATTCAGCTTCTGGGGTGTTTCGTTCATCGCTTTGGATAGCTCAGTAGCAGATGCGGGATCCTTTAGAAGACTGATCATTTCAGACCGTACAGGGTGCAATAGGCACGCTGCTTGCTCGGGATCTGTGACGAGAAACGTCTCCTTTATTTGCTTTGGCTTCACCTCATCACCTCACATAAAATAATTTCTTTACGTACAAATATATTATTATGTTAGGCTCATCTTTGTCAAAAAATACCCCCATTTTTTAAAAAAACAGACTTAAACTTATCAGGCGTGCTTTTATGGGGTTTTGTGGGTTTTTATAATGGGGTACGGTACTTTTTTGCGTCAGCCTTGTTATCCCAGCGAAGCTGCAAAAAAGTACCGTACCCCCATCTTTACCTCAACGTAAAAAAACGGTGAACAACGTCACCGGTTTTCAGCCAAAGATCGCCAGGGCGAGAAAGAGCAAGCTCATTCCGAGGTTAAACCAGAATTCAGTCTTCTGTCGGAAAACAAACCTTTCCACTGCCCTAAATCCAAATACCCCAACAAATACGGAAAACAAGACGGCAGGGCTCTCCCAATGCTGTCCGTTATATACCGCGAGCAAAAGCCCCGCGAGGATAAGCAGCATCTCCGTAAATACCCATGATTTCGGTCTTTTCTTCATCGGCATCTCTCCTCTGCTGGATGTTCACAGTGTACGGAAAAGACAGCCTATGCGTGCTTATCCTGTCTTCTTTACATGCCGAAACGATTTAACAAGAGAAAAATCCTGATCTGAAGAAAAACGATCAAACCTCAGATGAAAAGCAAGCAAAAGCAATGCTTTTCCTGTGCAGGCCGGAAACCAAAGCTTGCCGCTGCAATAGCCGCCAGCATCGCTGCAATGTTATCTGCCGTTTGTTGAGCATGCGCTGCCCGCCTTTTCAGAAAGACGTCTTGCTGCAGCAAGCGGTCTTCCGGCATCCGTCACAGCGGTGATGACCGCTACGCCGTCTGCTCCGGCTTTGATGACTTCTCCCGCACGATCCTCGTTTATACCGCCGATGCCGACAATGGGAATGTTCTGAACATGCTCTCTAATTAGCTGGATTCTTACGATGCCTGCCGCCTGCTTAGCATCTTCTTTTGTACTCGTTTCATAAACAGGACCGATGCCTAAATAGTCTGCTCCGTTCTGCAAGGCATGCTTTGCTTCTGCCACTGTATAAACCGACACCCCAAGAATTTTATTAACGCCAATTCTCTTTCTTGCCTCTGCTATATCCCCGTCATCCTGTCCGATATGAAGACCGTCAGCGTCAGACAAGAGCATCAGCTCCGCGTCATCATTAATGATAAAAGGTACTCTGTATGCCGCACAGAGAGATTTTAATCTTATTGCACATTGAAGCTTATCAGAGCCCGTTAACGATCCATGTCCTTTTTCGCGGAACTGGACCATTGTCGCTCCTCCTTGAAGCGCTCTTTCGACTGTCTCTTCTATAGATCTGCCATTCTTGCAGTTTAATGTTCCTGCAATCACATAAAGTCTCAAAGCTTGAATAATGTCTGATTGCTTCATAGAGCACCTTCTTTCACAACCTGCTCATACATGTCTTCAAGTTCTTCTCCGCTTACTCGGTATAACTCATCAAGAAGCTGAACAGCGAAGGTACCGGACCCCGGTGAGGCAGCCGCTGCTTTTTCAGCACATATGCCAAGCATGAGCATGGCCCTTGCCGCCTTTTCAACCGAACTGAGACTAGAAGTAAGAGAGTTTGCAAGAAATAAAGCTGTCAGTGATGTGGATAAACATCCTGTGCCTGTGACCTTTGCCATCATTTCGTGCCCTGTTTCTAGAACAACCGTTTTTTCTCCATCTGTTATCACATCCAGTTTTCCTGTCATCACAATCAAACAGCCTGTCTGTTTAGCGGCTGATTGTGCTATCCCTTTTAAATCAGCTCCTGCCATCTCACCGTCCACACCTTTTCCGCTCCATTGTTTTTGTGCAAAGCAGGCGATTTCTGCAGCATTGCCGCATATAACTTTTAGCGAACCTGATCCTTCAGACAAAATCTCTGCTATCGTATTCCGACGCAGCTTTGTCATCCCGACCGCAACTGGATCTATAACGACCGGGGTACGGTACTCACACGCTTCTTTCACAGCAATTTTCATCGATCTAGCCGCAGCAGCATCAAGTGTGCCTATGTTGATAACAAGCGCATCAGCAAATCGTACCGCCTCTGCTACTTCATCTTCGCTGTGAACCATCATCGGGCTGCCTCCTGCCGCTAGTATGCCGTTGGCAAGCAGAGACATCGTTACCTGGTTCGTCATGTGGTGGATGAGCGGTTTCTTATGTCTAATTTCATTTAACAGGATTGTTTTATCGTTTCGCATTCCCCAGCCTCCTGTACGCCCAATGATTAGTTGGACCGTGTCCGCTTCCCGCTTCAATTCCGTACTCGACCGCTGCCTGGATAAACTGTTTAGCTGTATGCAGCGCTTCTTTCGGTGTCTTTCCAATGGCCAGCTCCGCCGTGATAGCCGCTGAAAACGTGCAGCCTGTACCATGTGTGTTTTTCGTTGCGACTCTTTTTCCATCCAGCTCATAAAATTCTTGTCCGTCGTATACAAGATCACTGCAAAGATCGCTCTCGTTCCAATGTCCGCCCTTAATCACAGTGATATCAGCTCCAATGCCGCAAAGAATTTCAGCTGCTTTCTTCCTTTTTTCTGCTGAATCAATCTTCATGCCCGTTAGTACCTCTGCTTCCGGTACGTTAGGTGTAATGACTTTTGCAAGCGGAATCAGCCATTCCTTCAAAGCAGCTGCGGCATCCTCCTCAAGCAAGATCGATCCGCCTTTCGCAACCATGACGGGATCGACAACAAGGTTATTCCATCCAAAGTTTTTGATTGCACCAGCAGCTGCTTCAATAATTTCTTTATTAAAAAGCATACCGGTTTTTACTGCATCCGGCCGCAGATCAGCTCCTATTGCTTCAAGCTGAGAAGTAACACCTTCTGCTGTTACCGGATATATGCCGTGAACACCCCGTGTGTTCTGTGCCGTAACCGCTGTTACCGCACTCATCCCGTATACGTTCAGCTCCTGAAATGTTTTTAAATCGCTTTGAATCCCAGCACCCCCGCCGCTGTCTGAGCCAGCAATCGTCAGAGCTTTGTTTACCTGCATGTTCAAAATAAACCGCCTCCTCAACTATTCACAATACAGAAAAACCACCCGCTATATTCAGCGGGTGGCCGGATCTCCATTATTGCGCAAAAAAGACGGGTCCACGCCGCTTCCCTACGCCAGTATGATCTGGATCAGGTTCAAAGGGTCAAGAAATCACATTTCTTTCTCAGCTTTTCACTAAAAGCTCCCCCAGCGGAGTATATTGATCTGTTATGCTCATCGTACCGCCCTCCTTCTGCACTGTCAATAAAGTGCATGAAGATCATACATGCGCATTGCGTTTGCATGTCTCATGGTTTAGCGCAGTCGAAAATCGGGGAAGTATTCTGTAACATACAAAAACCTACTAAATAAACATACACAAGCTACAAGCATCAACAAGCTTTTACTGCATAAGGCATACATTTAAATTCCAAAAGGTGGTGAATTCATCCGCACATTATACCATTTTATATTATTTATCAGAATTTTCTAATAAAATGGTTGTCAGCACAGACTTTGCTCAGTATACTAGTAGAAACCTATTTTACAGACATCAGAGATGTTGGATAGGAGAAAATTTCAAGGAGGGAAAGAGCATGAAAGATAATACGTCTTTTAACCATCAGAACAAAAACGAACTGGTCAAATATAAGCTTCAAAAGAAAACTGACCCGTTCGCATTTAGTCTCATTGCTCAAATGGTCCTTGATGAATCACTTCACGGCTATTACAAAACCTACTACGAAAAACGAATCGACGAAGCGCTGGAAAAACGTGACCGCGAATTGTTCATGAAGCTGACCGATGAATATAAAAAATTCCTTGGCTGATAAAGCCGGCACCCCTGATTTCGCCTTCAGGCAATCAAGGGTGTTGTTTTGTGCGTCCTTCTATTTTTTGCCCCCTTATAACTTCTTTACATACCCCCTTATTTTTCACACCCTTTACGCAAACTTGAAAAATAATCGAGATATGCTAGTATAGGTGAGACTGTTTAGTTAGTTAGCTGTTTTACTGGAGGAAGACAATGAATAAAATCGGAAGAAATGATGAATGTTTTTGCGGCAGCGGAAAGAAATTTAAAAAATGCTGTCTGCATAAAGAAGAAACTGTCCTGGAGATGAAGCGTCATCACGAAGGGCTTATTAAGTTTGCCCTGGACAACTATCAGCCTATTTTAGCTGAACGTACAACTAAATTTGTAGCGGATTACCCCGTGAATAAAGAACATGAACAGACTTTTGCCAATATCTCAGTTTGCTGGGATGTTTTCTGTACACCGCTTAAAGAAGGCAAGACGATTACAGAACTTTATTTCGAAGAGAAAAAACCATCAATGAGCTCTGCTGCAATGTCCATATCGGAGGGTTGGAAAAAAGCTGTCCCATCCCTTTATACCGTTGAGCATTATGAAACCGACTCATTGCTGAAAATGAAAGATGTCTTTACGAATGAGGCGCTCACAGTCAATATCAGTACACCGCAAAAGCCGGCTAAAGGATCCGTTTTGCTTGGAACACTGGTCCATAACGGTTCATCGTATGAGTTTTACATCGGTTATGTGGAAATTCCTGAAATTGAGCTGCCGCAGATGAAGGAGCGAATTCTAGCCCTTTCACCTTCTGCAGATTCTTCATTAGAAATTTTCCGCAGCCAATTCCCAGCCGCTCTTCAAATCGCATTAAGCGATAATATAGAGGCTGCACCAAAAACAGCTCCTGTATCCAGCGAAAACAGCGAGAAGCTTTCTGGTGTGATGAAGATTGTGCAAGAGCATGCTGAAGCTTCTGTTATTGAACGTGCAGGAGATGTTTGGAATCAATATATGAGTGAGGCTGATCCAATCATAAGAAAAGAAGCGGTATTCGCAGCAGCACTTGATTATTTTGTAACAAAGGACATCCTTGGCGAAGCTGCAACTCAAGCCGGCACTGCCAAGAAATACGGCGTATCTGCCGGAAGCCTTTCCTCACGGTACCGTGACATGAAAAGCATCCTTTCTGCTGTACCTGCATAACCATAAACAAAATGCCCTCCGGTTCGGGAGGGCATTTTTTATGCTGATTTCTTCTTATTTAAATACATATATAATGGCAGACCAGATACTGTAACGATAATAGCTGTCAAACTGTCTGCCGGATTATCCATAATCGTTGCCACAACGATATAAGCCGATCCAATAATCGCAAAAGCCGGAACGATTGGAAACAGAGGAACACTGTATGGTCTTTCTGTCCCCTTATTTCTTTTGCGAAGGAGGAAAACCGCATAAAAAGCAAAGATGTAAAAGATGTAAACTGCAAAGATAGCCATTTCAGATAAATAGTCCGGGTCGGCAAGGAGCATCATTACAATCGCTAGTGCTATCTGCATGAAGAGCGCCGGAATCGGTGTTCCATATTTGGGGCTGACCTTGGAAAGAGCACCCGCAAAAGGAAGCTGGTTACGCTCGGCCATCGCAAATGGAACACGCGGGAACGTCAAAATCTTTCCGTTCAAACATCCGAAAATAGAAACAGCAATACCAACAGCAATCAGCTTGCCTCCGATATCTCCGAATAAAACAGTCGCAGCTGCAGCAGCGGAGTTTTCTCCAAGTGTTACTATCTCAGAAGCCGGGAGAACATGCAGCAAGGCAATATTGACAAGAACATATGCCGCTGTGACGATGAGAATTCCACCAATGATCGCTTTTGGCAATATTTTTGCCGGATTCTTCATCTCACCAGCAACAAAACCGACCATCAGCCATCCATCATATGCCCACAATGTTGCAAGAATCGCTGCACCCATGCTGATTTCAACAGCAGATCCGCTCGATGACGACAGAATCTGTTCGTTGCCCTTCCAGATGCCGAACACCGCAATCATTGTGATCGGAATCATTTTTCCTATTGTAGCAAGGTTTTGAACAATTCCGCCGTACTTTGTTCCAAGACTGTTCACAACTGCAAGAAAGATGACAGTTGCAATCCCGATCATCGGACCAAGATCTTTGTCCCAAGAAAAAAGATTTGTTGTCAGCGATCCGAAGTATAAACCAAGAGCGCCGATTACTGCGGGTCCATAAATAATGGTTTGAACCCACCCGCTCAAAAATCCCCAAACTTTCCCGTACACTTCTTCCATATACACATAAAGTCCGCCTGTTTTAGGGATTTGCGTTGCTACTTCAGCAATCGTAAGCCCTCCGGCGATAGTGATAATTCCGCCAAGTACCCAAGCAAGTAAAGCCATCGTTGAATCGCCGGCAAACTCAAGCACCCTCCCCGGCTTCATGAAAATTCCAGAACCAATTACCGTACCGATAACAATTGACATGGCGACCGATAATCCGATCTCACGTTTTAAGTTTTTTTCTGCGTTCACTTTGATGTCCACTCCCCGCCTGAATTTGTCCTCCTGAAAAAGACGTTTGTACAAATTTATCACAGCCCGCATACCCTGTCACTAGCTATGTAAATAGACGGAAAATTCGATTTACAAAAAGCGGTTACATAAAAAATTTTGGCGGACATCTTCTTAGAAGCAAACATAGGGTCCGGTACCCCACTGCGGGACGCGGGGAAGCAAAAAAAGGGGGTTGGCTAATTGTCTTGGATTTGGCAAACACAAAACCCCAACACCATCAATGGCATCAGGGTCCAGATTTACTTATATTCTAATATCCGATCAGGATGGGTGTAGACATTGCATGAATTTTTCCTCGTAAAGCCAACAGCGGTTATGCCGAGTTCGGCGGCTGCATCGAGGGCAAGGTCAGTCGGAGCCGATTTGGATACGATAATCCCCACTCCGAGCTTGGCTGCCTTAAAGATTACTTCTGAGGAAAGCCGGCCGCTGAACACGATCATCTTATCTTTCAAAGAATAAGGGTTCATGAGCCAGTTGCCATACAGCTTATCAAGCGAGTTATGGCGTCCGATATCGCTTCTGATGGTAATCAATCCAGATTCGTCTGCAATCGCAGCATTATGAACGCCGCCTGTCTGGTGGAAAACAGTTGATGCTTGCTGCATTTCGTTCATTCGCTTCATGCAAGCATCAATAGAGAACTTTACATTTTTAACCGCAGTTTTAGATGTGAGCATGTCACTCTTAAAATAAAACTGCCGCCCCTTTCCGCAGCATGACCCAATAAACCGTTTGGACATCTGTTCCTGATCCACCGAAAGCCCTTCGCGCAGCTGCACGTAAGCAAATCCTGTGCTTTCATCCACCTCCAGCTGGACTACATCAGAAAACTTCCTGATGATGCCTTCACCTGCCATAAATCCGGCAGCTAGTTCATCCACATGCTCAGGCGTGCATACAATTGTACCTGTCTCTTCTCCGTTGACCACAAAAGTAAAGGCTTTCTCAGCGGCTATGACATCTTCCTGCACTTCGCCTGCATCTCCAGAGCCTGAGAACCTCCATATTGTCCGTTTCGCGATACCGCTCATCCTGCTTCCGTCTCCAGCTCTTCAAGGCGTTTTTCGACATATCGGAGGTCTTTTTGCGCATGAAAGGTTTCTGCTTTTTCCACGATCACACCTGCGTTGTATTCCGGAATGCCGGCAAACGATTCGTAGACACCTTTTGGGAACAGCATGTTGCCTTCTGGCCAGAAAAGCGCAATGTTCTTTTCTTTCATGTTCTCGTATTTTACCTTTCCGTGGAACATGCCATGGCGGTTATACACTACTATGGCCTCACCTTCTGAAAGCGAAAGCACTTGCGCGTCCTCTTTGCTCATGAACACATCGTCCCGGTTTGCTCCATTAAACGGATCTTTATTGCTGTACACCATTGAATTGAATTGTTTTCCACGGCGGGTCGTGACATAAAAATGCCCTTCTGCTTTTCTAAGTTCAGGCAGTTCGACTGAGATCAGCCGGCCTTTTCCATCATCGGTTGGACAAATGCCGTCCTCGCAGAGCCATGCGCCTCCCCATTGAAATACATCACCCCGGTTTTTCAGATGCTGTATGCCATCATAATCCGGAGCAGCAGCCGCAATTTCGGCCCGTATTTCCGCAGCATTTTTAAAAGTAATCGAATCTTTATCCTCAGGACGCACTCTTGATGCAAGGTCGCAGTAAATTTCCCACTCCGGCCTTGCTTCTTCCATTCGCGGCCCTTTAACCTCAGGAGAGAAATACACCATTCGTTCAGTGGAAGTGGAAGTCCCACCGCCAGGCTGTTCATACCTTGTCATCGCCGGCAGCACGATAACCGCTTCACGTGCATCGACCAATGTTGATGTATTAAAGATGATGTCTTGATGGACCCTCACTTCCATCGCCTCAAGACAGTTCTTTACAAAATCAGGATCTGGCATCGTCTCGAGAAAATTTCCTCCTGACATATAATACAGCTTCGTTCGGCGTTCATGTGTTTCAGGCAGCAAAGCATTTTCGAGGCTTACACCGACAATGTCTCCCTGCCATTTCGGCACAGTAAAATTCCATACATTCTCAACACGCTTTACATTCTCAAGATCAAAGCCGCCCCCCGGAAGGCTGAAAGGATCAGCCCCCATTTCTCCAGCCCCCTGAACGCCTGAGTGCCCGCGGATTGGCATCACACCGCAGTGCTCCCGTCCCAAAAATCCGCGCAGCAGTGCTAAATTGGCTACCTGAGAGATATTGTCCGTTCCGAACCGGTGCTGTGTCAGACCCATAGACCAAACGAAAACAGCAGACTTTGACCGAGCGAGCAGAACCGCGAGCTCTTTCATTCTCTCCTTTGAAACACCTGATGACGCTTCGAGCACACTCCAGTCATACATTTTCACATGGCGTTTCAGCTCTTCATATCCGTTTGAATGCGCCTGCACGAAAGCGTGGTCGATAGCGGATCCGCGCTCCTCGCGTTCCATCTCGAACCAATGCTTGATGATTCCGTTCATAAAAGCAATGTCGCCGCCAATGTTCACTTGATAAAAATCATCTGCGAGGACGGTTCCAAATAGGGCTGAATCTGGTATGGACGGCACCCAATACCTGTCCATCGACGGTTCATGGTACGGGTTGATCACGATTATCTTCGTCCCTCTACGTTTCGCCGCATACATGTATTTTGTCGATACCGGCTGGTTGTTTGCAGCGACGGATCCGAAGAACAGAAGGACATCTGTGCCGATCCAGTCTTTATAATTGCAGCTGGATGCCCCTATCCCAAGCGAGCGTTTCAGGGCAGTCTTTGATGGTGAATGACAGATTCTAGATGCGTTATCAATGTTGTTGCAGCCCATATAGCGCGCGGCCTTTGCTGCAGCATAATAGGATTCATTGGTGATCCCTCTGGCAGTTAAATAAAATCCGAACTGCTTTGGATTGAGGCTTCTTATTTTCCCTGCTGTGTAATTAAGCGCCTCCTCCCAGCTGATTCGCCTGAAGCTTCTTTCTCCCTTTTTTCGCATAAGCGGATACGGAATACGGCCGAGTTTCCGCAGCTCTGATGAATTCATTTTCCTGAGTTCGTCAATATCCGCGTGCAGGACGTCCTTTTTGATTGCCGGCATAGTATTCAGTCTTAAAACGTTCAGCCTTGTCGTGCACACATGGGGACCTTTCAAAGTCTGATCATATAAGCCTGAAACACCGAGAGCGCACCCGTCGCACACTCCCTGTGTCAGGATGCGTGCTGCATATCCTAAATTATCACGGTTTTCCCATGCTGCTTTCATCGTATCGATGATATGGCGAGGCTTCTGCTTCCCCGCTCCAAAAGGAAGAGGACTGACCCAGAGCTTCGGATCCGGAATCTTTGGCAGCGAAACAGGACCGCTATGTTTTGTCTTTCCCATCTAACTCACTCCTGCCGTTTGTAAGCGTTTACTAATCGTTCATTAAAAAGCCACCGTGAACTACAGGATCAAACTGTTCGCTCACCGTGGCCTTCTTTATATAAAATTTTAGCAAATTCTTGGTCCCTCATCAACAAGAAGGCTAATCCTTAGTCACAAAGCTCCATAAGAAAAAGCCGCTGAGCAAACGCGCCTCTGCTCTGTATCCTTACGTTTCGTTTTTCTTCAAGTTCTTCTTTCATGATGCCGCAGCTTTCCGCCATTGTATAAACGGTTTCAAGTATTTCAGCAAGTGAATCAATTATGTTTTCTTGATCATTGTCATACTGGAAATCCTTCGCTTCATCAATTAGTTTTTTCATGAGTTCGGACTTAAACTCTTCTTTTCCCAATATACGGAACGTTCCTTTTTTCCCCGCCTGTTCGATCAGCTCCGGAATCTTATCACGGACCAGTTTATTAAATACAGCCATGTTTCACCCACCCTTTTACTATCACTCTATTTTTACGCTCCATAATTTAATCAAGAAAATAAGAGCCATGATGCCAAATGCCGGATACAAATAATGCAGCAGTGATGAATATCCTAGCTGGCTCAATAATGCGCAGCCTCCGAGTACCGCAAGCATCACCATGTTAGACCTTGCTCTAGCGTTCCTGTCTAGTTCACCGCACAAACCGTACAGATTGCCGATTAGAGTTGTGAAGATCTCTCCAAACACGACGGCAACAAAGAAAAGATGTACAGCGTGTCCGAGCTGGCCAACAAGCTCGGCGACTGGGATCTCCCTGTTCAGAACTTGCGGCATGGAATACAATGCAAAATGGCTGTTTAATAGAATGAAAGTGAGTCCAAGTCCGCCCGCTGCGCCTCCCCATTTAATGACCGCTTCACTTTCGGCTTCCCTGCTCAGCGGAACAAGCACCGCTTGTGCAAGAGTCAAATTGAATGCCGCATACGCAAACGCACTTATCGCCCACTTCCATTGCATAGAAAAATCATCCGGTTTGAAGAAAACAGGCAGATTTTTGTCCGCGATAATGCTGATGGACAGAAGAACTGAAAAGCCGACCATAATAGGTACAACGAATGAGTTTGTCCAAAGAATGCCTTTCATCCCGCGCTGGTAAACAAGCACTGTTAAAATGAATGATATGAGAATCCCCGCCTTAAACGGTAGATTCAGCTGCTCGGCAAAAAGAGCTCCGCTTCCAGAAAGCATGACAGCCGTAACCCCGAAAAGCATGACTGCAGTTAGTATATTGACTACACGCGCTGCGCTTTTTCCGAACAGATAAATGTTCAATTCTTGGAAACTTGACGCCTGGATGCTGCGGGACAGCAGCATGATTTTTGTGCCAAGAATCACAAAGAGAAGCCCGCTTATCACTATGCCTGCAAATCCGGCAGACCCATATGCGGTGAAAAACTCTACGATTTCCCTACCTGTTGCAAAACCTGCCCCGATCACCGTTCCGATATACGTTGCAGCGATCTGAAGAATTTGTCTCATCTTCCGATTCATCCTAAACCTCCAGGCCTGTCTTACAAATATGTGTATGCTTATGTTTTTAAAAACATGAATTTAAGAAATTCAACTTTAAGGCACAAAAAAAGCGGAGGAATAATCCCTTCGCTTTTATACTTTATTTACATTCTGTCACCAGCTGTGTCTTCGGCTGGACAGAACTCGATACAGTTTTGTTTTTACCGCTGTTCTTTGCGTGATATAGGCTTGAGTCCGCCCCTTCGAACAATGACTGCTTGTGCATGCCGTTTCGATAAGTCTCTAGACCGATGCTGACCGTAACAGGCTTGCTTTTTAGTTCTGGGTGCCTGAGCTCTGCGATGTCACGCCTTATTCTTTCCATCGTCATGAACGCTTCTTCACTGTCCGCACCATTCAGGATAACAACAAATTCTTCTCCGCCGTAGCGTGCTGAGAAATCATCAGATCTTAAATTCGACCGCAGACTTTCAGCTACTCGTTTTAACACTTGGTCACCAGCTGCGTGTCCATAAGTATCATTGACTTTCTTGAAGTTATCAATATCAATGATTGCCAGGTGCAGCGGGAATTGATAGGCTTCTGCCTGAAGAATAAGTACATTAATGTATTCATAAAACGCCATATGATTGTATAACCCAGTTAATGCGTCTGTCTTCACTTGCTTTTCCATGAGAGTTGATTTCACCATCAGCTCCTGGTGATCGGCTTTCGCTTTTTTCAGATGCTCCCCGATTTCATATCCTCTGCGCATAATGCTCTGACAAACCAATGCAGAAAACAATAGAACAGCCATCATAGAAATACGCTCCATCCAGTCATGGCTTGTGCTTAAGTAAGGATGAAAAAGCGTTAATCCAATGTAGCAAGCCGTACTGACAGAGAATGAAAACCAAACTTTCTTTCTCTCAAAGTATGTTGTGGAAACTAAAAGCGGAAAGAACAGGCAAGAAAAGATAACCTCCATCCCCGAATGTACGCTGATCAAAATCGTTGCCAAAAAACTGGCAGAGACAATCATGATATAATCCATATGTTTTTCCATCTTCTTGCTCAACAGCTCTGTTATACCGACGACAACACTCGTAAGTACTGTTGGAAGAAGTATGTAATATTGATAAAATTCTTTCAGCGGACGCTCTGTTAAAAAGCTGCTGATACACGAAATAAGAAATGAAAATAATACAACAAACCAAAACACCCTCAGCATTTTCCTATTCCACTGAGTACTGCCTTGTTCAATCAAATACTTCACATTCATTACTTTCCCTCCGAGAGGACAAACTTGCAACCTTCCATATTATAACACTCTTATTTACCTACCCTGTATACATTTTTATAGTACATAGCTACTTTTTTTATTACCGCTACTACCTATTTATATTACGTTAAGAATTATCTGTTTTTTACTCATAAATGGTAATAAAAAAAGTGTAGAGCAGTTAACTTATCAATTAAAAAAAGGATACAGATTCCTGCATCCTTTTCAGTCCCATTATTTTAACTTTTTCTTTTTAGGAAGCTTAGCGAGCAGCCAGCCCCTGCCTACCTCACAAAAGCGAATCGGCATTTCCATTGACGCCAGTATTTTGTCCTGTCCGAGAATATTCAGCTTTCCGGTTTCTTCATTTACAAAATCCACTTCTGCGTTATCGGTTCCCGACAGGGGCACAACCCATTTCCGGTTATCGACGCCTCTGATTTTAAACACCTTTCCGTCAAAAGAAACTTTGTGGCAATGCGGAGGTAAACCAAGGGTTATTCTATCCATTCTCACTCTTCCTCCCTTTCCGGATTTGTTTCATTGTAGCAGAAAGAAAACCATATGACACGAAGTTTTTTAATATTTCAAAATATTTAACTTATTTGCAATAAACGTGCTAAATCCTGTTAATTCGACAGCGTTATTTTTCCAAATTTATACGGTGAAAGGAGGTGAGAAAGTGCAAAAGATCCTCGTGTTTATTTATTATGGCACTTCGATAAGCGTTGGGACAGCCGTAACATTTTTTTACGAAAACCTTACTCCATTAGGACAAGCACTGTTATTAATTATATTTATTGATTATCTAACTGGAATTTCAGCAGCGTTTTATGAAGGAAAATTAAGCAGCAAAGAGGGGTTTAAAGGAATCTTAACTAAGATGATTATTATTATGATAGCAGCCATGGCACATTTTTTAGGTAAACTAATGAATATGCCTCATCTAGAAGATATGGTCATTTTATTTTATTTGAGCAATGAACTGCTATCTATTATTGAAAATGCAGGCAGGATGAAAGTACCGATTCCAAACGTGATCAGAAACGCGGTAGTTATACTTAAAAACAGGGGCAGCGAAAAAAGCTGATTATTATTATTCAGAGGAAAGAAACTTCCATGCTATGGATTAAGGGCAGCCGCTGGAAGCTATTTTATGGCATATAAAAAGAAGAGATGCTCTGCGCGATTCTTTCCGGGCTTATTGTATAAGTACCTGCCTGGACGCGCTTTTTTAATTTATTTATTTTTTCAAGCCTTTTCAATGACTGAAGCGTTTCTGCTGTTTCCTCCTGCGGTCTTCCAGGAAGAATATCTGGCTTTTTTACACGTTCAATTTCATAATTCGCCTCATTTTTACCATTGTGTATCCGCATGCTATTCACCTCATAAGGGATGGCAAGGAATCAATCAGAAACCATTCTTCCTCGCAATCCAGATTATCGAGCGTTCTCCAAAAAACCTGCTGTGTACTGCCATCCATCTTCACTTCACAATCTTCTCCACTGATGCTCAATTCACAAAAAAGGTGTACCCACGTCTGCTTGAATAAATAAGGAGTGAAATTTTTAAAATCAGGCAGATGGTCTTCGAGCCACTCGGCAATCTCTTCTGGGGTCCGCTTGTTCATGTCGGTTTCGTCCTTTGCTATGTATAGGATTGGAAGTAAAACAATTTCAGGCCCAACAGGTCTTAACGAATATGTGCTATATAATTTCGCTGGTTAAATCAGGAATAAGTCGGTTTCTTTTTTAATTTTTTCGAAAATTTGCATCAACGATATATTGTATGTTTGCCTTAACCCTTTATAACGGTGTCCTAACTCTTGCTTTCGTATAAATTTGGCAGCACATTCATTTCCTCAAGTTCCTTTTTCGTTTCAGCTGTCCCGAGCAAATATATCATCCTGTAAAGTTCAAACATTAGCTCATTATCCTCAAGGCGGTCCCGGTCACCAACTGCCTCATTAAAGTGCCTTGAAGGAGAAAAAATATCCAGACCTTCTTGCTTATTATGTTCGTGTATACGTGTGAAGAGATGCTCAAGTTCATGCTTTTCCTTCGAGTTTACCAGTATCTCGAAATAGTGAATATTGTCATCAGGACTGACCGGAAGTATTTCGCCTTTAGTTGATACATAATAGATTGCTCTTGATTCCATTAAAATTCCTCCTTAATGAATCGTTATATTCCGTATACCTTTTATACAGACATCGCAAACCTGAAAACCTTATAAACTATCATTAATTTGCCGGTTCAGTCTATAATAAGCATGGACAATTAATTCAATGAAAAAGCGCGGTGGGTGATAGTATGAAAGTTTCATTATCGTCCCTTCAGTGGATGGTTTTTATTTTGGCAGGAAGTTTGGTTGCACCGATCGCGATCGGCGATGCTTTTCACTTGTCTCAAAGCGAAACAGCTCAGCTGCTGCAGCGGTGTTTCCTGATAATCGGCATTGCTGGAATTCTGCAAGTATTATTGGGGCATAAACTTCCTGTACTCGAAGGTCCTGCCGGATTATGGTGGGGAGTGTTTACGGTTTATGCAGGAATTGCAGCTTCAGGTGCTTTAACAATTGAACTTGCGCTCCGTGAACTTGCAATGGGAATGTTTATAAGCGGTGCACTCTTTATTTTACTTGCACTGTTTAAAATGATTGAGAAGCTGCGCAGCTGGTTTACCCCGCTTGTAACAGGTACATATTTGATCTTGCTAGTTTCACAGTTAAGCGGATCTTTCATTAAAGGCATACTTGGCATCGGATACTTGACTAAAGGTGTGGACGGCAAAGTGGCTGCGGCAGCCATCGGTGTTCTCATTTTTTCAATTATTATCGGCAAGTCGAGCATCGTCTGGCTTAGAAGCTATTCCATTTTAATCAGTCTTCTTTTTGGCTGGTGTCTTTTCACGATTTTCAGTCTGAACAAAGAATCAGCATCAGCCGGATCTTGGTTCCAGGCTCCTGAAATAATGTCGTGGGGACTTCCCCATTTTTCCGGAGGCATCACGATTACGTCAGTCTTTATCGGCTTGCTGCTGCTGACAAACATGGTGGCGAGCATCAATGTGACAGAAACAGCTTTTAAGTCCGTAAAAGAGCCTTACGAAAAAGTTAATTATAACCGTGCAGGCTTTTTTATGGGAATCAGCACGTGGATCGCCGGTCTTCTCTCCGCCGTAGCGCCTGTCCCTATATCAGGCTCTGCCGGATTTATGCTGACAACCCGTATCTTCAGTAGACTGCCGTTCATCATTGGCAACGTTTTAATTATTGTGATCAGCTTTTTCCCTAAACTCACATATTTCTTTGCGGCGATACCTGCCCCAGTTGGTTATGCAACAATATTCCTTCCGTTCTCGAGCATGATCGCCCTTGCACTGAAAGAATACAGAGGACAGATTCAGTCAGATTCCAAATTATTTATCATCGCCACGTCTCTCATGATCGGCATCGGTACCCTTTTCATTCCGCCTGCAGCGTTAACTGGGCTTCCGAGCTTGCTCGTTACGCTTCTAAGCAACGGTCTTGTTCTCGGAATGATTACGTGCATCATCCTTGAACAATTTCAGGCTGCCAAAGATAAGAAACAATTGAATAAAACCGTTTAAAGAAAGGACGTTAAGTTCTTTCTTTTCTTTTTCTAAAAAACCTTTTCTTATACCCTTTCTCTCAAAAAATAAACTCTCCAGTTTGCAATGGGATTTCTAATGTTGTAAGAAAAGTAAACTAAAATAGTGTTTTGGAACCCTTAAACTTTTCTGTATTCCCCATATTTTGACGATATCCATCTAAATTCGAGACTATTTGACTAGTTTTTGTTATCATTTCGTAATCTCCCCCACATCTTATTGTCATAAAAATATTGTAGGATAATGATGTTAGCTTTAGTTGGATTTACCAAGTATTAATTTAAATGTTAATGATTGAACTTATAGGGGGATTTGGAAACATATGAAAAAATGGATTGCATCAACAGCACTTGCATCAATGATGGCTTTAGCACCTATTCAAGCTTATGCTGAACTTGGGGACACTACATTAAAGCCTGGAATGACGCACACTGACGTTAAATCACTTCAATCAACTTTAAAGCAAAAAGGCTACTTCACATACACAGGATCATATACTACATATTACGGATCTTACACAACCGACGCTGTTAAGAAACTGCAGCGAGCAAAAGGTTTGATTGCCGATGGTGTCGCAGGACCGAAAACCTTCAGTGCACTAGGCGTATTTGGTTCAATTAACGAAACGTCACTTATCAGCTACGCAAAAACATTCCAAGGTGTACCTTATCTTTGGGGCGGGACAAGCCCTTCTGGATTTGACTGCTCAGGGTTTATGTATTACGTCTTTAAAAACTCACAAGGCATCACTTTGCCTCGCACAGCTTCACAAATGTACACATTAGGGACAAAGGTTTCCACTCTTGCTCCAGGTGATCTTGTGTTCTTCTCAACATATGCACCAGGCGCATCTCATGTTGGCATCTACATTGGAGGAGGAAACTTCATTTCTGCTACTTCTTCAAAAGGAGTGGCGATCGTGCCGATGAGCAACACGTATTGGTCAGCTCGCTATCTTGGAGCGAAACGATTATAAGAATCACCATTTAAAAAGACTCAGCAAATTGCGCTGAGTCTTTTTACTATGAATAATTACGATCCACAAATCTTAATGCATCTTCAAATTCATCCAAAACCTGTGAACCAACAATATCCTCTTCATCATCAAGGAATGTCGCTTGAAAATATCCTTCATCGCCTTGAGGCACGAACCGCAGCCTTACTTTTACTGAAGGTTCATCTCTTCTGTTAAACTCCCATTCCTTCTCCGGGTTATTCTTGATCTGTTCCAGCTTCTCTAAATGTGTCATGAATGTTCCTCCCGCTTGTTATCTCTTATTATTTTTACCCTGTAATTAAGAGTATAAACTTTCCCTTTTATCGACATTTCCTGGGGAATAACGGCATAGGATGTTTAATTAGAGCGATGTTTGAGGAGATAATCCGCATATTACGTCCTCTGTTGACACGATTGACGCGAATTCTTTGTTTAAATGAAGCAGAGCAGTTTCGTGAACTTCTTCAGCCGTGTATGACCGTCCCGTATGAGATACCATCGCGAACGCAGCAGTCGCATCATGGACAAGATCCACTTTATAGCCAAGATTAGCTGCCATTCTAACTGAGGTGGACACACAATGACACGTTGTCAGCCCTATCACTGTCAGGTGTGTGATCTGGTGATGCTGCAGATGCTCATGCAATGCAGTCCCAATGAAGGCACTGTTCACAGTTTTCACAAAATGAGCTTCGTTTTCTAGCGGCTCAAAGCCCTTTTTCAAACTGTAACCTTGTTTTTCAGGATAAAACGAACCGTCTGGGCTAGTTGACGCATGCTGAATATGAATAATTTCCAGACCATTGCTGCGATATTCTTTTAGTAGTTTAAGCATGTTATCCTCTGCGTTCAGGTTATTCCTTGCACCCCATGATGCGTCTTCAAACCCTTGCTGAACATCAATAATAAGCAATGCTTTTTTCATTGAACCGTTCACCCTTCCTTCTATTTAATAAGAAAGATTTCTGCAGGAACGCTCGCTTTCCCTTCCATGTGCACACCGTTTTTAGATTAATGCTTTTTTTGAAATGTTTTGTTTTTCTACACATAGAATGAAGAAGGACAAACTCATGAGGGGGGACTAGCTTGCATACATTTTGGCTGTTCTTTGAATTCATCGTCCTCGGCATCAGCCTTGCTGCACCAATTGGTCCCGTTAAACTTGAAATGATTCGCCAAGGGATGGCTCACGGATTCAAGAATGCCTTTCATACAGGATTAGGTGCCATGTCTATGGACCTGATTTACATGACAATCATTTTTTGGGGGCTATCCCCTTACTTTTCTTCTTCTTTTTTTCAGCATACGATTGCTGTTATCGGATCAATGCTGTTATTTAAATTAGGCTGGAGCAGCTTGAAACATGCTTTTACACATAAAGACTCAAATGAAACCAAGGAAAAAACTTTCTTAACTACTCCTTTCCTCACTGGCATCAGCCTTGCTGTCGCCAATCCCTTCATCCTCGTCTTTTGGTTTTCTGTATACGGCACTGCACTGCAAAAGCTTCCTGATTTTTGGCCCATGGGAGGACAGTATGTATTTAGCCTTGCAATTTTTGTCGGCATTTTTTTATGGAATCTTAACCTGTCCTTCGCACTTCATTTTTTTAAACCCTTCATAAAAAGTCGCGCTTTAAAACTTACCTCATTCTTTTCCGGCGGTCTGCTTCTTTATTACTCCTTTATCTTTTTATCCTCAATATGGAAATAAAGAGTTTGGCTGATGCCATCCTAGACGTCAGCCTAGACTGGCTTTTACTAAACATGTGAACTTGTTGGAGACGCAGATTGAAAAATTTACACTTTTAGACATGTAAAAAAGCCGCGGGTGCGGCTTTTTATTTTTCATCATATTGACGTCTTTCAGATAGCTTTTCTTCTTGAGATTGCAGCATATCTTCATATTCGTCATGCTTTTTATTAGGGACGATCCCCCGCTTATTTCCGGTTATGTCTGTTGCTGCGAAACCTTCAATCTCTTCTGTATACCCTTCTTCATCGACTGGATCATCATCCATATCCTTGTAATCCACTTTTTGCGGGTCATCAGACGGCGTTTCGCTCGATCCATAACGTGAAAGACTTTCCCAAGCATCCTCACCATCAAAAAAGTTACGGTCTTTGTTATCGTTGTTAAACTGACCATATCCAGGCTTTAATACCTCTTCTTCAACTGGACGCTCTTGTTCAGAATCCGTATGATTTGAAGCATGCTCCAGACAATACGGTGTTGTGGGCATAGCTTCCAGCCTTTCTTTCGGAATATCCTCTCCACATTCCTGGCACGTTCCATAGCTGCCTTCTTTTATCCGCTGCAGTGCGTGATCGATGTCAGACAGCTCTTTTTCCTGCAATTCACTGAAAACCATGTTTCGCTCTCGATCATATAGCTCGGTCCCCGAATCAGCTGGATGATTATCATAATTTGAGAGTTCTCCTGTCATTTCCTGATCTGCCTCATCTTCAGGTCTGAATTGATCGTTTATCTCATGAATGTTTTCAATTTCTTTTTTTCGATCTGTTAATGTCTTTTCTAATGTTTTTACATCCTCTTTTGATAGTGCCATCTATTAGCACTCCTCTCTACGTCATTACCCTATCATTACCACCGACTGCAATGGATTAATCATCTTCGGTATTTTTTGCGGATTTTACCAGCTCTATACTTTTATTTCTTCATATAAAACGATAATTAATTTTCTAGTAAACATTCCGGCTATAACAGCCGAAAAAATTAATGCAGCATATTTCAACATTTTTTGTAAAATTATTGATATAAAGTACTTTTTTTCCTAATGCATTGGATGTATTCTTATACATACAGACCAATAATCATGAATCGGGTGAAAGCAGTGAATCTTTATAGTGAATTCAAAAAGAAACTGATTCGAAATTACTTGACTGGATCTATTACCGCAGTAGCAGGTGTAGGTGCGGTGTTTATATTCACTACACTGACAAATGCCGCCAGGGAGCCTAAGCTAGCTGGCATCCTGATCATATCTGTACTGTGCATGGTTATAGTAGAATCTTATTTCTTTAACCGTCAGCTAAAAGTGATTAGAGAATTCCTCTCAGAAGAATCTCCTTCCTTAAAAATGACGGAAAAAGCCTATTTTTACGCCTTGGACTTTCCGCAGAAGACAGTAACCCGTATTCTCGGTCCGCACTTTCTTGGGATTACTATTCCTGGAGCCGGCCTCACTGCATTATCAATTAAATACAGTCTGATTTCAGCAGAACTTATTCCATACGATTACGTCGTACTCGCCTGCATCGGTGCCCTTCTTGTGGCGGGCATGCATGCATTGATTGAGTTTTTTCTGACTGGAAAAGCTGTTCAGCCTGTCATCCGCCATATTCAGCAGCTCGCTGCCATGCAATTTGGCGTTCATTTGACACTTGCACGGCCTGTACATTTATCGATCAAACGAAAAATACAGATTAGCATCGTCTTTATTGGTACATTGCCTTTAATACTGTTCGCTCTTGCGACCCAAGTCAGGCTTGATGAGATTTCAAAAATTTTAGAGGAAGTACCAGGGATGGCAGGCACTGCTGAGTTTAATAAATTCGCAGATGTGTCTTCTTCCTTAACCTCATCCTACTGGAGCTGGGCGGTATATGTATTATTAATAGGAATTATTTTCGCAATCATCGGGGCTCTCCTTTTGTACCGTGATATGCAGCAGCCGATGTTTGAACTGAAGACAGCTATGAACGAAGTAAAGAACGGAAACAGCCAGACTCGCTTAGTTAATGTATACCCAGACGAATTTTCTGTACTTTTTAACGGATTTAACCATATGTCAGATGCAATCGTGAAGCGCGATTATGAAAACAGGCTCATGCTTGAAAGCTTCTTTTCCACATTTGCTGCGACACTCGATGCCCGTGATCCTTACACTGCAGGTCACTCTTTAAGGGTAGCTGAGCTATCTGTCGTTATCGGGAAAAAAGCAGGACTTTCACAGCAGCAGATCTTCAATTTAAGAAAGTCTGCACTGCTGCATGATATCGGTAAAATCGGAATTCCTGACGGTGTTTTATTAAAGGAAGGTTCTCTCACTGAAGACGAATTTACGCTGATCAAACGCCATACCGTCATCGGTGCTGATATTTTAAGCCAAGTGCAGCCTCCCGAGGCGATGAGAGCACTCATTCCTGGAGTCAAGTACCATCATGAAAGATATGATGGCAAAGGATATCCGGAAGGACTCACCGGCAACAGTATTCCTCTTTTCGGCAGAATCATTGCGGTGGCTGATGCATTTGACGCGATGACTTCAGACCGGCCGTACAAAAAAGGTATGACCGCAGAAAAAGCGTTAAGCATTATCGAGGGCGGCAGAGGCACGCAATGGGATCCTTATTTTGCTGACCTGTTTATCCAGCAGATGAAGCTGCAGCGATCATCTTAAAAACATTAGGGGAGAAAAATATGAAGATAACAACTGATTTTCCTGTTCTTAAGACAGATCGCCTGATCTTAAGAGAGTTGATCCTTGCAGATGCTGAGGACATTTTTAAAGTTTTTTGTGACCCATTCGTAACGCAATATTATGGCCTTGAAACGTTTACTGATGTGGAGGATGCTGAACATTTCATCCATTCCCTCGATGAAGGGTACCAGCAGGAAAAGTGTATCCGCTGGGGTATCGAACATTCTGAAAGTGGAAAGCTGATCGGTACATGCGGTTTTCATAATTGGAGCAAAATTCACAAACGGACAGAGCTGGGATATGAATTGAACAGAGCTTTCTGGGGGAACGGCTATATGTCGGAGGTGCTTAAGAAGATTTTGCCCTATGCGTTCGATGAGCTCGGCTTTCATCGAATCGGAGCAACGATCAGGCCTGAGAACAAAGAGTCGATCGCATTAGTTGAAAAATTCGGTTTTGAACAAGATGGCCTGCTGCGGGATTACCAGCGCACTTCAAAAGGCTATTTTCCTTTATACATGTATTCGCTTATTAAAAAATAAACAAATCGGCAGAACACATTATACGTGTTCTGCCGATTTTTCACCTTATTGAATTCCTACAGCATCAAAAGCCTGTTTGACGGAGTTAACTTCTGCTGAAGCCGCTCCGTACAGATTAGTCGCTGACTGGATGGCAGCTGCTCTTGCTTGGCTGAAGTTAGAGGAAGAAGTCAAGTAGACTGTGTTCATTCGGTAAAATACCGCTCCAAGCTTTGCCCTGCCGATTCCGCTTACTGTCACCCCGTAATGTGATCCGCCTTCACTCAGAAGGTATGCCGCTTTGTTGATGATTCCGCTGTTTATATGCACTCCGCCATTATCACCTGTGCCTGTATAACGGACTGAATAGTGATCAGGGTCATTGTATTTTGAAGGGTCTGACATTGAACGCAATGCATCTCCTGCAACAGCTGGCGTGTAGATATCTTCACCAATCTCAAAGTCAGGATTTTGGTTATTGTGATACTCGACCAATGTACCGAATATATCTGACATTGCTTCGTTCAGCGCCCCTGATTCATTCTGATAGACAAGGTCCGAGCTCGTGTCCGTCACAGCGTGTGTCAGTTCATGAGCGACAACATCAATTCCGCCTGACAGCGGGATGAAAGTCGTTCCGTCTCCATCCCCGTATACCATCTGTGAACCGTTCCAGAATGCGTTATTGTAGTTTTTGTTGAAGTGAACAGACGATGTGATCTTTGCGCCTTTATTATCATAAGAGTTGCGGCCAAACGTGTTCTTGTAGTAGTCGAATGTGACACCAGCGAAATGGTGTGCATCAACAAGCGCCCCTTCATACGTACTGTTCAGAACATTGTCGCTGCTGCTATACAGTGTACCAGGCAGGAACAGTTCAGGAAGGAAAGTACGGTTCTTCATGTCATAAGTAAAGATCCCGCTGCCTCTCGTATTGTCCTGCAAATAATATTTTCCGCTTGATAATGTCATGTTGAGGGTTTTGGAATCGCCCAGCACTCCTTTACCTGTTCCAGAAGTGTTCGTTCCTGTCACCTCATGCATGTCGTTATAACGGTTTAAGATTTCCCCTGTTACTGCATCGATAAAATAGTTCCAGTTCCCGGGCTCTGGCTGCAAGTAATTCAGGTTCACAAGATAAGCATAATGAGCTGTCTCTTCCTTCATAAAAACAACGAGCTCAGCTTTTGGCGTTTTTTCAAAAACAGCATCGACCCGCAGTGCAGCGACTGCTTTTTTCACAGCATTCGCTTTGCTGATTTTCTTAGATGAAACGAGATTAGCCTGCTTGTCCAGATCTGGAACAACAGAACCCGAAACAGCTGTGATGACACCGTTTTTATCCACAACTGCGGACTGTGTCGAGGCCCATACCTTCACGCCTTTGTACATTTGCTGCAGCTTAAGTACTGTATTTCCGTTCTGCTCAGCCGCCTTTTCTTGAACAACAAAAGCGGTTTCAGCCATTTGGCTGCCTAATTTGAGAGAGGATCTCTGAGTGTTCAGATAGTTAAATACGATCTGCTCAGCTTGTTTTTTGGAAGGAGCGCTCAGCTTCCCTGCCAAAAATGACGTAGTTCCATATTCGCTTTTTGCTTTTAGTGTGATTTGCCCTGCTGCGTCCGCCTGTGTGCTAAAAGCACTTGCTGCCAGAGCTGCTGCAATCCCCAATACAGCATACTTCTTTTTCCCCATTTTTCATTTCCTCCCCAACCTTAAAATGTTCGTTATGATGAACAACATCTTATCACCAAATTTTGTATTTGAATACGAATTTTCTGATAATTGATAGCAAGGTACCATCGCCTTTGAAAAAGAGAATGAAAGAAGTAAAATTGGCGCATTTTAACGTTAGGTCTTTATACGCACATCTTTGTGGGCAGCACTCTGGCATATTTTTTCAGCACATCGGCTGTTGACATCGACATTGTTCGACAATATACTTACTGACGTAGCATTTTTAAATTTTCGATAAATTCGAACTAACAGCAAATTCTGTAAAATGGAGGCATCTTTATGAACATCTTGAGAAAAAAGTCAATCACGCAGATGCTTGAGCAGAGCCAGAAAAGGGCTCTTAATCGTACACTGGGTGCGCTTGACCTCACCTTGCTTGGCATCGGTGCGATCATCGGTACTGGGATATTCGTCCTGACTGGGGTTGTAGCAGCAGAGCACGCAGGTCCTGCGCTGATCATTTCGTTTATCTTGTCCGGCCTTGCCTGTGCATTCGCTGCGTTCTGTTATGCGGAATTCTCATCCACCGTTCCAATTGCAGGCAGTGTGTACACGTATACGTATGCAACACTCGGCGAGATATTTGCCTTTCTAATTGGCTGGGACCTGATGCTTGAATATTTGCTTGCCACCTCGGCAGTAGCAACAGGATGGTCAGCTTACTTTCAGTCACTGTTAAAAGGGTTTGGTGTGGAACTTCCAGCAGTTATCGCATCGGCACCCGGAAGCGGACAAGGCGGTCTAGTGAACCTTCCGGCGATGCTCATCATCCTGACGATGACAGCCCTGCTTTCAAAAGGAATACGCGAGAGCGCAAAAGTAAACAACATCATGGTATTCATCAAGCTTGCCGTTATCCTGCTGTTTATCGCAGCTGGTGTCGGCTATGTGAAGCCAGAAAACTGGCACCCTTTCATGCCGTTTGGATTTGAAGGTATCGTAACAGGAGCTGCTACTGTTTTCTTCGCTTATATTGGATTTGACGCAGTTGCAACAGCGGCCGAGGAAGTAAAAGAGCCGCAGCGAAACGTGCCGATCGGCATTATCGCCTCTCTATCCGTTTGTACAATCTTATACATTGTCGTTTCTCTAGTTCTGACGGGCATGGTTCCTTACACAAAGCTTAATGTTGCTGATCCAGTATCGTTCGCTCTTCATTTTGTTGGACAGAACACACTTGCAGGCTTTATTTCAGTAGGTGCCATCACGGGAATCACGACCGTCCTTCTCGTTATGCTCTTCGCTCAAGTCCGTATTTCTTATGCGATGAGCCGTGACGGATTACTTCCAGGTGTCTTTTCAAAAGTACATGAAAATTTCAAAACACCTTTTGCCAACACGTGGATCACAGGACTTATCGGTGCTGGTATCGCAGGATTCGTTGATTTAACAACGCTTGCGCACCTCGTTAACATGGGAACATTAGCAGCCTTCTCGCTGATCGCGATCGCGGTAATCGTTATGAGAAAAACTCATCCGAAGCTCGAGCGCGCGTTTAAAGCTCCATTCGTGCCGGTACTGCCGATATTAACTGTTCTGTTTTGCGGATATTTGATGATCAGCCTTCCAGCTATCACGTGGATTTCATTCGCGATCTGGATGTCAATCGGAACAGCTGTATACTTCCTGTACGCAAGAAGAAACAGCGAGTTAAACAAAGGATAAATGACTCTTTAAGGACCCTTTTTGCGGGTCCTTTTTTCATTTTCATGCAACTATTTGCCCGCTGTCCCGTATTTTTATTATGATGGAAAGAGAGAGCATAACTATTGGGGGATGAATAATGGAGCAACAAGCTGCAAAAAAACAAAAATCAAAGGTATGGCCATGGGTTGCAGGCATCGGCCTGTTTCTTGCCAATAAACTTAAATGGGTGCTCGGGCTTCTGAAAATAGGAAAGTTCGCCACCCTGGTATCCATGATGGTATCGCTCGGCGCATATGCCGTCTTTTACGGCTGGAAGTTTGCCGTTGCGCTCGTTTATTTAATCTTTGTCCACGAAATGGGCCATTTGTGGGCTGCGAAAAGGAAAAAACTAAAAACATCATCGGCAATCTTTATTCCGTTTCTTGGAGCAGCCATCGGATTAAAGGAAATGCCTAAAAACACAAAGGATGAAGCATTCATCGCTTATGCTGGTCCGTTGTTCGGAATGGCAGCCTTCCTCCCAGCCGTCGCGCTGTATGAGATTAACGGTTCTCCATTCTGGGGGCTTGTTATCTTCTTAGGTGCGCTGCTGAACCTGTTTAACCTTTTCCCAGTCTCACCGCTTGACGGCGGACGCATCGCAGGGGTTTTGTCCACAAAAATCTGGGCGATCGGACTGGCAGCCATCATTCCGCTGATGTTTTTCTCACCCGATCCGATTCTTTTCCTGATCTTCCTGTTCGGGATCGGAACGTGGTGGAAACGAGTTCGAGAGGATTTTGACAAGAGGCAGAAAGAACAAGAAATCACTCTCATGGAAAAAGAAATGGAAAACGTAAGAAAGATTGAGGATGAGCTTGAAACATATCGTGATATGCCAAATTTCGCTTACATTCTTGATACTTATTTTGAAGATATCCGTGTTCAGAAGTCCCGGCTTATCCGGAGCATTCAAGGCGGGATGACCATCCCGTTCTTTCACGATAAGAAAAAGCTTGAAAAGAAAGCCATCATGATTCAAATCGCTCTCTTAGAACAGCGGGAATACCGCTATTTGATGCCATATAAACAGTTTGTCGAGCAACAGACAGAGGAAAAACTGGAAGTCAGCTTCGTACCTAAATCTGAAGAGCCTGTCGGAGAAGCAGAACCGCGTTTTGCAGAAAGCTATTTATCGGCACTAACACAGACAATCAATGAACAGCGTGCGGGACTGGATAAGATGAAAAACTATTACCTGTCTTCCATGAAAACAAAAGTTATCGTTCTTGTGCTATACCTTCTGCTTGCAGCTGCCCTTTCCTATTTTGTCGTTTACGGAAACTCAATTATGGAATTGCATCGCAATATGCTTCCGTAATGCATTGAAAAAAGCTGGCCTAATGGCCGGCTTTTTTTCATGACTATGTACCTGTCGCCATTAGGACTGTAATAAAAAGGAACCACTTTACGAGATACAAAGTCAGGTACGAAGCCTTATTCTTATCCTCATTAAAAGGTGTGATGAAAAGATTCTCGAATTATTGACTCAGTTGATGAAAAAGGAGAGAATCTGATGAAAAATATTACTTCTAAAATTGCAGGGCTCGCTGTGCTGGCTGGAACTCTGTCTTGGACTTCACCAACTGAAGCTTCAGGTCTTATCGGAAAAGAAGCGTTTGTTGACGTAGCGGCTGCCACTCTTTGGAGCAATCCAGGTGCTGCACGCCCTGACACAGATGCTGATTCTTTGTCCAATCCGGTGAATTTATGGAGCTGGACGAAAAGCATGAGTTACGAGCAAAAGCTGTGGCTTGTCGGCGAACTGGAAACACAGGCTCTATTGGGCCAAAAAGTGGATGTTATCGAAGAACAAGGTGACTGGGTAAAAGTAGCCGTGCACGGACAGCCGACCCCACGCCTCGCTGCCGGCTATCCTGGCTGGTTGCCAAAGTCTCAGCTTTCGCAGCATGCCCGTTTTGATAACCATTCAGAAAAACCTTTCGCACTTGTCACAAGCCCTACCGCTTGGCTATATCATGAAAAAGCATTCGTGAAAAAAGATATGGAGATCAGTTACAATACCCGCCTTCCTGTAGTAGCTGATTTGAGAGATGCCTTCGCTGTCATTACCCCTGACGGCAAGACTCGCTGGCTCTCTAAAAATGATGCTTCGCTTTATCAGTCTGAATCAGAAATGCCACAAGCCACAGGTACGCAGCTCGTAAACGAAGCAAAAAAATTCCTTGGACTTCCGTATTTATGGGCAGGAACAGCTGGTTTTGGATTTGACTGTTCAGGTTTCACGTATACGATCCATAAAGCAGCAGGTATCACGATTCCACGCGATTCTGGTCCACAGTCTAAAGAAGGCCTTGCAGTCGAACGGGAAGACCTTCAGCCTGGTGATCTCCTGTTCTTTGCTTACGACAAAGGAAAAGGCCGCGTTCACCATGTAGGGATGTACATCGGCAACAACGAAATGATCCATTCGCCGAACACCGCTTCGACTGTCCGCATCGACAGCCTCGATAACCCTGCCTATGCGGTCGAGTATGCTGGTGCAAGACGTTATGTATCTGCAAAATAATAAAAAAGTGCTGCCTACGCTGGCAGCACTTTTTTATTGCTCTAGTTTTTTCAGCACATCATAAAAACCTGGATATGAAACAGCAGCGGCCTCACTGTTATTGATCACCGTTTCACCGCCAGCGATCAACGACGCAACTGCGAGCATCATACCGATACGGTGGTCACCGAAGCTGTCAGCCTCGGTGCCATTGAGCGGTGTTTTTCCATGGATGATCATACCGTCATCCGTTGCTTCAATATCAGCGCCCATCGCGGCTAGCTGGCGGACGACGGTATCGATGCGATTCGTTTCTTTTACTTTAAGCTCGGCTGCATCTTTTATGACAGTCGTCCCTTCTGCCTGTGTCGCAGCAAGCGCGATAACGGGAATCTCATCGATCAGGCGGGGTATGAGGTCACCGCTGATCTCGGTTCCTTTTAAAGAAGAATGTTTAATAATAAGGTCGGCATATGGTTCGCCTGCATCCTTCACTTCGTTCGTAATCGTGATGTCTGCACCCATTGCTTGAAGCGCATCAATGATGCCTGTTCTCGTCGGATTCATGCCTACCTTAGTGAGTGTGATCTCGCTGCCCGGAACGATTGCTCCAGCCACTAGGAAAAAGGCGGCAGAGGAAATGTCTCCTGGAACTTGGATATGTGTGGCTTTTAAAGCCTGCCCGCTCCTTATCGTGACAGTGTTTTCGGTTGATGTTGTTATCACGCCGAAATCCTTCAGCATCCGCTCCGTATGGTCGCGTGATTTATGAGGCTCTTTAACCGTTGTTTCACCTTCTGCAGTCAGTCCGGAAAGCAGCACTGCTGATTTAACCTGTGCACTGGCCACAGCCGATTCGTGAATGATCCCTTTTGTTCGGCCGCCCCTAATGCTGATCGGGATAAGGTTTCCTTCTTCTCTCCCGTCAATAACGGCGCCCATTTGGCGGAGCGGGCCTGTTACTCTCTTCATCGGTCTTTTTCCGATAGAAGAATCTCCAATTATGACTGAATGGAAAGGAGTGTTGGAAAGAATGCCGAGCATGAGCCGTATTGTCGTGCCGGAGTTTCCCACATCGAGCACTTCTGTTGGCTCCTGTAAGCCTTGAATCCCTTTTCCTTCAATCGTTACGCTGTCTTCATCACGTTGGATGCTGACGCCAAGCTTTTGAAAGCAGCTGATCGTGCTCAGGCAGTCTTCTCCCGGAAGAAAGCCTTTTACCGTTGTCACTCCCTCAGCTATCGAGCCGAACATGACTGCGCGGTGGGAAATGGATTTGTCTCCTGGCACGTCCACTGTGCCTATCAGTCCGTTTTTTGCTGAAGTTAGCTGTATGCTCCCCATCCTGTCATCTCCTTTTTACACTACATAAGTATGATAGTTTTCTGATTGCAAAGCGTCTGATGCTTTATCGCGGTCCTCGCTGCTCTGAAAGCTGATCCTGAGCACCCCGTAAACGTCCTCACGCATCTCGATGATCTGAATGTTTGTGATGCTGATGTGATGATCAGCAAGCAAAGCGGTAACGTTTGAGATGACGCCGGGCTGATCGATGACATCAATATACAAATCGTAATATGAAGTGATAGCTCCTTTCGATCTTACAGGCAGGCTGTCACGGAATCTCTTAGCACCTGAAAAATACTGAAGCAATTCTTCCCCTTCCCCATTCTCAACTAGCTGTTCGACGACGTCCATCTCCTTACGCCAGCTTTTCAGCAATTGCAAGAGCGTTTCGCGATTATGTTTCGTAATATCACGCCACATAGCCGGGCTGCTTGACGCGATCCTTGTGATATCGCGAAATCCTCCTGCCGCCAGCTCGCTTACGAGCGGATGACGGACAGATTGATTCTCTGCCTGCCTCACAAGACTTGCAGCGATTAAATGAGGGAAATGGCTGACAACTCCTGTCACCCAGTCATGTCCGTCTATATCGATCTCAATGAACTTTGCCTTTGTTCCTTTCAGCCAGTTTTTAAGCTGTTCCGTTTTTTCGGAAGGTGTTTCCGGATAACAGGTCAGCATATAAAAGGCGTTTTCAAACAGATGCGCTTTTGCGCTTTCAGGTCCTGTTTTGTGAGATCCTGCCATTGGATGGCCGCCGATAAACGTCACACCATTTTCCTGAAGTATTTTCGCGCTCTCCATAATTCTGCCCTTTGTGCTGCCAACGTCCGTTACAAGTGCTTTCACTGCCTCTCCGCACCCTGCGATGACTTCAAGCCACGCTTCTGACTGATCGACCGGTGCCGCGAGAATGATAAGGTCTGCACTTATTACCTCTTCTTTAATATTTGACGAAGCTTGGTCGATGATATTAAGCCTTTTTGCATCTGCCAGGTTTTTCTCTGATATATCATGGCCGATGATAACAGCTTCATGCTCTTTTTTTATCGCTAATGCAAGAGAACAGCCGATCAGTCCTGTCCCGATAAGCAATACTCTTTTCTTCATTTTCTTATGCTCCTTATTTGGCTGCGAGAAACTTATGCAGTTCTTCTATTAAAAGGGGGTCAGGTACTTCCCTCACTTCCGCTTTTCCGATTTCGGGGAGCAGCACCATCTTTACGGTTCCTGAGTGAGCTTTTTTGTCTTTTTTCATGCGGCTGAGCAGCTTTTCTGGCGAAAGACTTGCCGGAAGTTGAGGGTATCCGAGTTCCTGAAGCCATTCATTTATTTCACTATCTTCTATTAAAGAAGTGCCATATACAGAAGCGCCTATACGGAGCGCGAACAGCATACCCGCTGCTACTGCATCACCGTGAGTCCATTTACCGTAGCCAAGTTCTGCTTCAATAGCGTGACCAAGCGTATGTCCGAAGTTCAGCAGAGCACGTACGCCGTTTTCCCGTTCGTCCTCCTGCACGATCTCCGCTTTGATCTGAATGCCTTTTGTGATGGCTTCCTCGAGACGAGTACCGTACCCCAGATCATCAAGCGACCTTACATTTTCATGGAGATAGCGGTAAAAGGAACGGTCTTTAATGATGGCGTGCTTGATCACTTCTGCGAAGCCTGAACGTATTTCGTGCTGCGGCAATGTTTTGAGGTATTCCGCATCGTAAATCACCGCTTCTGGATGATGAAAAACTCCGATCATATTTTTTCCAAGATGATGGTTGATCCCGGTCTTTCCGCCAACTGAGCTATCATGAGCGAGCAGTGTGGTCGGAACTTGGATAAAGCGGATGCCTCTCATATATGTTCCTGCCACGAAGCCGGCAAGGTCTCCCACCATTCCGCCCCCAAGAGCGATGATTACTGAATGCCGGTCAAGACCGAATTCAAGAGCTGCTGTCTGACAGGAGAAATAGTTTTGAAACGATTTTTCCTGATCGCCGTGCGGGACGATGTGGTCGTAAACAGGAAGAGCTGTTTTGCTTAACTCTGCGGTGACGTCTGAGAGATAAAGTGGTGCCACGTTGTCGTCGCTGATCACCATGAGCGAAGTTACAGCCGGCTTCATGTTCAGCAGCAGCGGAACAATCTCTTTCAAAGCGCCGGAACCGGTGATGACAGGGTATTCTTTTGTCGCAGTCCGCACGCTCAGTTTTTTCATTAAAAGGACCTCGCTTTTTCATTGTGGCGCTTGATGTTCTCTCTGATCGTTTCCATGTTGTCTATTCCGAACTGTGAAGCAACAGCTGCTGCAAGCTCCCAAGCGACGACAGCTTCAGCAACAACACTCGCAGCAGGGACTGCACAGCTGTCTGAACGTTCGATACTCGCAGCGAATGGTTCTTTCGTTTCGATATCGATACTCTGAAGCGGTTTGTACAATGTTGGGATCGGCTTCATCACGCCTCTGACGACAATCGGCATTCCTGTTGTCATGCCGCCTTCAAAGCCCCCGGCGTTGTTTGTTTTTCTAGTGTAGCCGTCGTTCTCGTTCCAGAGTATCTCATCGTGCACCTGGCTGCCCGGCTGTCTTGCCGCTTCAAATCCGATACCGATCTCCGCACCTTTAAATGCGTTGATGCTCATAATGGCAGCTGCCAGTTTCGCGTCGAGCTTAAGGTCGTAATGCACATAGCTTCCGACACCGACCGGCATGCCTTCTACAACCACTTCAACAATTCCGCCGATCGAATCGCCGTTCGCTTTTGCGTCGTCGATCGCTTTCATCATTTTCACACCAGCTTCTTCATCCAAACAACGGACAGGCGATGCTTCTGTGGTCTCCTGCAGCTGCTGTATGGAGTCATAAGATGTATTTTCGGCTTTAACTCCACCGATCTCTAGAACATGGCCCGCAACCGTGATGCCGAGCTGGGAAAGGAACTTTTTCGCTACTGCCCCTGCCGCGACACGGACCGTCGTTTCGCGTGCTGATGAACGCTCAAGCACGTTACGCATATCACGGTGTCCGTATTTGATCGCTCCATTCAGATCCGCATGCCCAGGACGCGGCTTCGTGACTTTCCTTTTCACTTCTGCTTCTTCACCTGGGTCAATCGGCTCTGCGCCCATAATTTTTGTCCAATGGGTAAAATCTTTATTTTCAACGGTAAGTGTTATTGGCGATCCTAAGGTCAGGCCGTGGCGTACACCGCTTGAGATGACAGCCTGATCTTTTTCAATCTGCATCCTGCGCCCGCGGCCGTGTCCTTTCTGGCGGCGGCTCAGTTCTGTGTTGATATCATCAGCCAGCAGTTCAAGCCCTGCCGGCACTCCTTCTAATATCGCGGTCAGCTGCGGACCGTGTGATTCTCCAGCTGTTAAGTATCTCATTTGAAAGTTCCTCCTTTTTTATGAAAACAAAAAACGCCCCTGCAGAAATTGCAGGGACGAAATATATTCGCGGTACCACCCATTTTGCGGAACAGACATAGCTCCGCCACTTTACATCGGATAACGGGAGGTCCCGGCTTTTTTTCAAAAAAGCGGCTCAAGGATTGTACTTCAAGCATCGATCTGTGCTGATTTCCACCAACCATCAGCTCTCTATTTGCTACATGTAAAGATGCTCTACTAATGTCCTGTCATTGCGTTTTCGTATTGGTTATATCAAGTTTTAACACTTCAACGCGCGATTGTAAAGTACTGAGCCTGATTTTTTTAAAAATTTACACAAACAGACACATCGCTTCAATATATGGGAGAATAGACAATAAAAAAAGTTTGAAATAACCCCTTGACTGTTGCGCGAACACGCTTTAAAGTATTAAACAATATCTTTCCTGCAGGAAGACAAATCAGCCAATACGAATGGGGCCAAAGCTGGCGCCTGACCTTGTTCTTAAGGCAAAAAGAGAAAGAGGAGTGGGATATCATGACAACGGAATTAGAACAGTTGAGAACAGAAATTGATGAGATTAGCCTTAAGATTTTAGATTTATTAAACGAGCGCGGGACACTCGTGCAGCAGATCGGCAAGTTAAAAGAAACACAAGGTGTGAAAAGGTTTGACCCGATTCGGGAACGCAAACTGCTTGACTTGATCGCGGAACACAACGATGGTCCTTTCGAGACATCGACGATCCACCATATCTTCAAGAAAATTTTTCAGGCGAGCCTTGAACTCCAAGAAGACGATAACCGCAAAGCTCTTCTCGTTTCCCGCAAGAAAAAGCCTGAGGACACAATCGTTAACGTGAAAGGCGAGCGTATCGGTGACGGGCAGACTCATTTTGTAGCAGGCCCGTGTGCTGTGGAAAGCTATGAGCAAGTCAGACAGGTCGCACAAGCCATCAGCCAGCAAGGGCTTACCCTGTTACGCGGCGGAGCGTATAAGCCGCGCACTTCTCCATATGATTTCCAAGGCCTTGGTTTTGAAGGTCTTCAGATCCTTCGCAAAGCAGCAGATGAATTCAACCTCGCTGTTGTGAGTGAAATTCTGAACCCGAACGACCTGGAAACAGCACTTGATTATGTTGACGTAATTCAGATCGGCGCACGCAACATGCAGAACTTTGACCTATTGAAGGCTGCGGGACAAGTCCGCAAGCCAATCCTCTTGAAGCGCGGTTTATCAGCCACGATTGAGGAGTTCATGTACGCCGCAGAGTACATTCTGGCACAGGGCAACAGCGAGATTATCCTTTGCGAGCGCGGTATCCGTACGTACGAAAAAGCGACACGCAACACACTTGATATTTCAGCTGTTCCAATCCTGAAGAAGGAAACACATCTTCCAGTAATGGTCGACGTGACTCATTCTACCGGCCGAAAAGACTTGCTTCTGCCTTGCGCTAAAGCAGCGATCGCAATCGGTGCAGACGGCGTTATGGCCGAGGTTCACCCGGATCCTGCAGTTGCATTGTCTGATTCTGCACAGCAAATGAACATTCCAGAGTTCAATGAATTCATGAGCGCACTGAAAAAATCAGCTGCTCTGGCGTTTTAAGGATTTAATAGCCGCCGATTTACCTGCATAGGTGAATCGGCGGCTTTCTCTTTATGAATAAAAATGGATACCACCGCTCATGATGATAAGGTAGGCTACTATTAATGTGCCCTTATCTTCTCAAAAAGAAAGCGGTGTTGTTCATGCAAAGTTTATTGATAAAAATCATCGGAATCCCTACCCTGCTCATTGTTGCCACGTTCATGTTTGAGAGCGTTAAAATCACCTCTCCTTGGGCTTATCTGGTCATTACAGCCGTATTGGCCCCGCTAGGCGTTTTGTTGGAATATGCGCTCATACCACGTATGACATACAGCAGAACGGTCGCCGCTGATTTTATTGTTACTTTCTTCATTGTGCTCTTGCTCTGTTTAGCACTGCCTGGGGCCGAAGTGACAATCTGGGGCGCTTTTTTAGTAACATTGCTGTTGACCGGAATGGAAGCCCTTGTGCACAAGCATCTGGTCGCCGATCATCGGGAGCATTCGTATCATTAAGTTAAAGAATGGCAATCGCGATAATGCGATTGCTCTTTTTTTGTTTGTTGGGATTTGTTAGGAGGGTTCGGAGAGTTAAAACGGCTGTTTAACTCATGCTAGAGTAAGGTTATGTGCCTTTTTGAAGAGTTAAGTGCCATATAGAGGTTGTGTGCCATTTCTGGAACTTGTGTGCCATATTTCAGGCTTTTGTGCCGATTTTTTCACTTATGTGCCATTCGCTAAAATTCGACCACGAAAATAAGAAAAAAAAGCCGCTTCCCAATCGCGGGAAGCGGCTTCTGTCCATTCCACACGGACAAATCAGCTAGGTTGTCCTTTTGCGGTACCGTACCCCCACCAGAGTTCCCCAGCGCTCATCCTGCCTACTCCAATTCCTGCTATCGGGTCTGACCGGTGCCGTGCATGAGATATTTGACCGTTGTTAAGGCTGGGAGCCCCATAGGGCCTCTTGCGTGAAGCTTTTGGGTGGAGATGCCTATCTCTGCGCCAAAGCCCAGCGCACTGCCATCTGTGAAGCGTGTGGACGCATTGTGATACAATGCCGCTGCATCAGCTATTGCCATGAACTGATGTGCAGTGTCTTTATTTTCTGTGATGATGGCTTCAGAATGTTTTGTTCCGTAACGCTCGATATGCTCAAGAGCCTCATCAAGAGAACTCACCACTTTAATTGCGATGTCTAGGCTCAGGTATTCGTCACTCCAGTCTTGTTCGTTAGCTGGAATAACATCTGGCAGGTTTTCTGCCGCTTTTTCATCGCCATGGACTGTGATGCTGTGAGCAGCGAACATTTCAGCAATTGCGCTGCTGTTTTCTTTCAGCCAGTCTTCATGTATGATCAGCGTTTCCGCTGCGTTACATACAGCAGGACGGTCTGTCTTTGCATTCACTATGATTTTCAGTGCTTTATCTAGGTCTGCTTCTTTATCGATATAAAGGTGGCAGTTTCCTGTTCCTGTTTCAAGTACAGGAACCGTTGCATTCGATACGACCGCTGAGATCAGCTTAGCGCCTCCGCGCGGGATGAGCACATCGATATGCTCTTTCATCGTGAACAGCTGCTGTGCTGCAGCTCGGTCTGTGCTGTCGATAAATTGAACCGCCTCAGCAGGTATTTTCGTTTCACGCAGTGCCTCATGCAGTACTTCTACAATCGCTCGGTTTGAGTTGATGGATGAAGAACCGCCTTTCAGCACGATGGCATTTCCTGATTTTAGGGCGAGGCCTGCTGCATCAGCTGTTACGTTTGGTCGAGCCTCATAAATCATGCCGATCACGCCGAGCGGTACACGTACTTGCTGAACGTGCAGACCGTTTTCAAGTGTCCATTCTGATAAAATGTCACCAGTAGGGTCGTCAAGTCGTGATACCTCACGCAATCCTTTCGCTAATTCCAGAACACGGCTCTCCGATAATGCGAGCCTGTCCATATATGCCTCATCGAACCCTTTTTCTCTTCCTTTATGAAGATCAGCTTCATTTGCTTCTAAAATTCTCTTAACGTTTTTTTCGATATGGTCAGCGAGTGTATTTAACGCTTCATTTTTTTCATTTTCACTTAAAAGACTTAATGTCTTCGCAGCTTTTTTTGCAGCTATAGCTTGCTGTTCAACAGATATCATGGTTTTCATAATAAATTAACGCCTCCTAAAGTTTTTCCATTCAAAGGTTCTTTATCGGGCTTACTTTACATCAACTAGATTACAATGATGCTGGGATACAGAAGTCGAAGTAGCAGACAAACGCTTCACGGTCGATGATCGCTTTCTTCTTGCCGTCTGTGCCTTCTTGAAGCTGTTCAGTTGAATAGTTAACAACTCCAACGCCGATTTCTTCGCCTGAGTCGTCACCAATCTTAACGACGGCTCCGTTTTCAAACTTGCCTTTTACTTCTTTTACATCACCACTGTACAAGCTTTTGCTTCCTTCTAAGAGAGCTTCTTTTGCTTTTTTATGAATGATGATTTTACCTTCTGGGCCGGAATTGAACGCGATCCACTGGCGTTTGCGGTCAAGGTTCGCAGATTCCGGTTTATTTTCAAAATACGTTCCGTGAGCATTTCCGTTAACTGCATCAATCAAAATGTCTGGGATGTCCGCTTTTCCAAGAAATGTTGATATGCCGGATGCCATGGAAATCTTGACTGCGTCGATTTTGGATTTCATGCCGCCTGTCCCTACTGCACTGCCGGAGTCTCCAGCTGCTGCTTCAATCGACTCGGTGATTTCCGTCACGTGCTCAAGCATCTTCGCATCAGGGTTAGTAGACGGATTGTCCGTATATAGCCCGTCAATGTCAGACAAGATCATAAGCTGGTCAGCATTGATCAATGCGGCTACTTTTGCAGATAATGTGTCGTTATCGCCGAACTTAAGGCGGTCTACAGTCACTGTATCATTTTCATTGACGATGGGAATGATGCCGCGCTCAAGCAGCACATTAATCGTATTACTCATGTTGTAATATCGGTTTTCATTTGAAAAGTCTGTACGAGTGATCAAAATCTGTGATGCGACATAGCCATGGGACAAGAAGAGCTCAGAATAGGATTCCATAAGAAGTCCTTGCCCGATTGAGGCTGCCGCTTGTTTTTCCGGCAGGGAGCTGGGCCGTTCAATAAAGCCCAGCTTTCTGTAACCAGCTGCCACCGCTCCTGATGAAACAAGCACAACTTCCATGCCTTCATCCTTCAAAGCAACCACTTGATCAACGAGCTTCTCAAGCTTTTTGCGGCTGACTTCGCCGTGCAGACTTGTTAAAGAGCTGCTCCCGATTTTGATGACTACTCGATTTGGCTTTTTGCTGTGTAACATTCTATCCCTCCAGTTTAATTAGGAAGTGACAAGCACTTTTTTCAGCTCATCACTGATTTCTTTCGATCGTTTAGATGCAGAGTTTACCGCCTGTGCGATAGCATTGCCTCCGCCGTTATCCATTAGTGCCGCAAGACCTGCAGCAGTCGTTCCGTTTGGTGATGTGACATTTTCTCTTAATTCACTTGGACCTTCTTCGTTTTCCATGATCATTTTCGCTGCTCCTAAAAGAGTCTGTGCGATGATCTTGCGGGCTACCTTGCTCTCTAGCCCCTCTTCTTTACCGGCTTTCTCCATATGTTCCATCAAATAATAGAAGTAAGCAGGTCCGCTTCCAGCAATGCCAGTAAAGATATCCATTTTGTTTTCTTCTATTATGAACACTTCTCCCATGCTTTCGAGAAGTTCCTTAACCTCAAGGACATCATCCATCTTTGTATGCTTTCCTGCTGTCAATGCAGTTGCCGACTCTTCAACCATGCTTGAGGTATTCGGCATAATGCGGATGACTGGCTGATTTTGCGAAAGATGTTCTTCCATAAAGGATGTGGAGATGCCTGCCAGAACGGAGCTGACAATCTGATGCGGCTGCACTTTATCTTTAAGGTTCAGGAGCGATTCTGCAGCATCTTTCGGCTTCATCGCTAAAATGAATAGGTCAATCTCGCTGTAGTTCAACTGTTCTAATGAAGACGTCTGGATTCCGTATTTCTCCTCCAAAAAAGCTCTTCTTTCAATGTTTGATTTGTTGCATGCGATGATTTGTGCTGCAGGAACCATCTTTGAACTAATGATTCCCGATATCATGGCCTCTGCCATTGATCCAGCTCCTATAAAAGCGATGTTTTTGTTTTTAAGCATCAAATCCTCCTCAAATTTCTTCTCAGTTTGTTCGTATTTTTGTTCGCGTTTTTTCACTTTTATTATCGTAACATGCTGAGATTCTATTTCAAGGGTTATGGTGACATTGATGTCCAATAAGCCCAGATTGTGAGTGAAAACGCTATCATAAGACTATTATTTAAATAATTGAGGTGAAAACAGCAAAATACTGCCCTTATTCCATGAAAATCACGATATTTAAAAGTAAAATTAAAGCCCGGCCTCAGGGGCATCTGCTTTCATTATAATGAGATAGGCATGAAGCCTCATTTTTTTCCATAAATAGCCTTTGTTATGCTGCTGTAACAAAGACATGATATACTGTACAAACGCCACGCATAGTTGGAGGTTTTTTATTATGGCGATGTATTTAGTGGACCACGACAGACACGTTGTGCACAGAACCGCATTCATTAAGACCGAATGCGAGCATAGAGAGATTTTAAAAGCTCAAGAAGAACATCTCAACAATCTTCAGTCAGTGGAAGAGCTTCTTGAACGCAGCGAATATCATTTATGCGAGCACTGCGCCGAAAAAAACATATAGATTCAATAAGCGGGGGATTATCCTCCGCTTATTTTTTGTAAGCAAAAAAATGGACATCTTAATAAACGATTAAGATAATAGGGATACGACAGAAGCAGGAAAGGAATGTTTTTTTGAAAATCAGTATTTTAGACCAGTCACCCGTATCCAATGGCATGACTGCGCATCAGGCACTTCAAAATACGATAACACTCGCTCAGCATGCTGAAAGGCTTGGATACCACCGTTTTTGGGTTTCCGAACATCATAATTCTGACAGCCTTGCGGGATCTTCCCCTGAGATTCTTATTTCTGCAATCGCGTCTAAAACTGAACGTATACGTGTCGGTTCTGGCGGAGTCATGCTTCCCCACTACAGTGCATATAAGGTTGCGGAAAATTTCGCGCTGCTGCAAACAATGTTTCCAGACAGGATCGATCTCGGCCTTGGACGTGCTCCAGGGGGAATGCCGCTTGCCACTATGGCACTGCAGGAAAATTCTTCGCGAGATATTCGAGACTACCCAAACCAGATCGATGACCTAATTGATTATCTGCACAACAATACCGATGACCACCGTTTTCAAGGTTTAAAAGCAACACCTGTACCTGAAAATGCACCGGAAATGTGGCTGCTCGGCTCAAGCGGATCGAGCGCAGCGGTTGCCGCTGAAAAGGGCGCCGGCTTTTCGTTCGCTCATTTCATTAATCCCGTGGGCGGTCCGCAGGTCATGCAAAGTTACCGTGAAAATTTCAAGCCTTCCATAATCGGTCAGCAGCCAGCTGCCAGCGTTGCTATTTTCGCTGTTTGTGCGGAGACCGAAGAAAAAGCGGAAGCACTCGCATCGAGTCTCGACCTGTCGATTCTCCTGATTGAAACCGGCAGGAGCCGTGACGGCATACCGAGCGTCGAACAGGCAGCAGCGTTTCCTTACACTCCGTATGACCGTGAGCATATCGCCCATAATCGCGGCCGCATGGTAGTAGGAACACCTGATTCTGTTAAAAAGCAGCTGGAGCAGCTTGCGGCTGCATACGGAACAGATGAAATTATAATCGTCAGCATCATACATGACTTTGAGGCAAAACTGCAGTCGTATAAACTCATCGCCGAGGCATTTAAGAACTAAAAAAAACAAGCAGGATCACAAATGTGATCCTGCTTGTTTGCGTTTACGATGTCTCTTCGGTTGGCTTCATCATTTGAAGCATCCGGTACTCCCTCTCCAGATCTTCAAGAGAGACTTCGTACAGATGTCTTCCGTCGCTCGTTTTGAAGATATTATGCCCTAGAAGATTGGTGATCAGCTTGTCTTTCAGTTCTTCAGTCACAGCGAAGTCTCCCTCCTTACTATGTATGCTAATAAATATAAATGCCCCTTCTTTTATAAGAAGAGGCATCATGAGACAAAAAAATCCGTCCGTATACGCTCTTCTTATCTTTCAGACCGTGAGAAAATCACGAGCTGATGGATTTGGCACAGTACGTCTACCGCCTGCTGCCGAGGGTTCAAAGGGCCAGTTCCCTCCCCCTCTCATAATAAGAAAAACACTATTCTCTTACTTTAAATGTAAGCGCTTTGCAAAGAAAAGTCAAATTTGGGGGTACGGTACCATTTCCGCAAAACGGTGTATTATCAGCCAGTTTTTGTAATGGTACCGTACCCCCGCAGTTCCCCCAGCTGCTAGTTGGCAACTTTGACTTTTTTGTCGATGTGCACTTGGTGAGGGTATGGAATCTCAATATCCGCTTCGTCCAATGCTTCTTTGATCGCTTTTCTTAATGCCCGTTCTACTCCCCATTGCTCCATGTTTACCGTTTTCGCAAGGATGCGTATCACAACTTCAGATGAACCGAAGCTTTGAACACCAAGTACATTTGGTCCTTCAATAATTTTATCGTTCACATCTTTTACATTTTCACAGGCTGACCGAATAACCTCGAGCGCCTCGTCAATGTTCTCTTCATATGCGATGCCGATATCGACAAGCGCCTGCATGTTTCCGCGTGAATGGTTAGCTACCGTACTGATTTCCCGGTTCGGAACGTAGAAAAGTGTGCCGTCAAATGCTCTGATATGTGTTGTACGCAGTCCTACTTCTTCTACGATCCCTGACACGTTGCCCATTGTCACAAAATCGCCGACGTCCATCTGTTTCTCGAGTAAAACGAAAAACCCAGTGACGATATCGCTAACTAGTCCCTGCGCGCCAAATCCGATTGCCAGTCCGAGAATTCCCGCTCCTGCTATAAGCGTTTTGATATCTAGGCCGAACAAATCAAAGATGATGCCTGCGAAAATGAAAATCAGCAAGTATGAAAAAAGATTTAACACAAGCTTCTGAAGTGTGATGACACGGTTTGTTGTCATTCTTTTATTTCTTGCCGCCTGATCGAACATCCGGGCGATCACTGTTTTTCCGATCGTTTTTACAATAAAGAAAATGGCCAGTATGATACACAGTTTCAAAAAGAACATCCATGACTGAACCATCAGTTCTCCCCAATTAACTTTAGAAAGCCATTTTTCCAATGTTTCCAAATAAACTCACTCCTATGTACTTTGTATCTTAATCATTTGACCCTGTTATTTCGAGTTGAAATTTAGCCTGAAATTCCAGTTTCTAAAGGATAAGAGACTCCCGATACGCTTAACTGAAAGCCAGTCCTAAAACGAAATCAACAGGCAGGTAAACAGAGTTCTAAAATAAAGTATTCGCACGTCCGCTTCGTTTTTGGCAAGCAAATCGGAGGTTGAATTAAAAAAAATCCCGCTGCGCAGGATTATTCTTCATGTGCTTCTTTTGCTTGATACTCTTTCACAGGCTTCCTGTTTTTCTTCGCTATATCCGCATTCGCTTGATTCTCTTGTCTTTTCAATGCGGTTCTAAGCTGAACAATTTTGATGAAGCCCAATAGTCCTACTGATAGACCGCCGATAGCAGCCGAGCCGAGAATGATCAGTACGAGCGGCCATTCAGCTTTTCCGAAAAGATAATTAAACTCCACTTCATTTCCATTAATCACCGCAAAGACGGCAATCAGCAGCGCAAAAATCAGCCCTAATAATAAATACACCTGCATTTTCATCCTATTCACCTCACTAGTACAAATTAACTGATTAAGCTATTTGAAGATCAAATTGCAATCTTTTTAACTGCATTAATGTTACGATAGGGTAGATGAACAAAAATATTGACTATACTGACAAATTGGCGGTGTTGCCGAATGAATATATCTAAAGAAAGCCTGCATGCCATTTCTTTCGCCATTATTGAGCAGAAAGGATCGATTGCTAAAAGGGTTTCTATTCTTCAGGAAACAGACTACCCAACAGAGCTCTCTCATCTTTCTGACGTGTTGATCCCTATGCGAGAAGAATTGGTCGAGCTTTACGGCAAGAGCCTTGTCATGACAGACGAAGCCTGCTTTGCTGCTTTCGATGAATGGGGCAGCAGAACAGGACAAGCATGCTTAAATGTGAAAATGCCGCTGGATGCTGCTTTAAAGGAAACACGGTATTTCCGAAAAGAAATAATTGAAATTTTGACTGCAGAATCGGAATTTCATGATATTACAATAAAAAATTACCATGCCATTACGAAACGTATTCATGAGGTCATGGATCATGCAGTATATGCTTTCAGTTTAGCTTTTATTTCGTACAGCGATCAGCTGAAAAGAAGTGCGCAGCAATCAATGAACGAATACTCTGTGCCAATTGTCCAAGTCGGACATGGAGTCGGTATCCTTCCGTTGGTCGGTGATATAGATACAGAACGTGCTCGTGTGTTAATGGAGAGAACTCCTCAAGAATGTGTCAAACTGTCGCTGACCGAATTGATTGTTGACCTCTCGGGTGTGCCAATCGTCGACACAATGGTCGCTCAGCAGATTATCCGGCTTGGTGAAGTGATTAACTTGCTCGGCGTGAAACCAATGATTACAGGAATCCGCCCAGAAATCGCTCAGACGATGGTCGCGCTAAATATCGATTTTTCAAAGTTCCCTTCCTTTGCATCCCTTCATTTTGCTTTGGAAGAGATCGGATTCACCTTAGCGCAAAACAATTAAAAAATTCATGCAAGCTCTCCTGATCACAGGAGAGCTTGTTTTTTCATTTATTAGAGTATTCCTTTGTATGGGTGGAATCAAACCAATTAATGAGATCTTTTAAGAAAGCTTCTCCAGTTGGCCGCGCAATAACTCTACATCAAGCCCTTCCCCGATGATGACTACTTTAAGCGGCTTTTTCATGATCTCGGGTTCATATTGCGGCAGGCCATAAGAATATTGCATGAGGATGGTGCCTTTTTCCCCAATAAACTGCATATAGCCTTTCATTCGGTAGATGGAATCTGGTGCTTGTCGCAGCCAATTTTCAAAACTTTCCTTTGTGATCGGACCGTTAAATTCGTATACAAACGACTTCACCTTCAGCTGGCGTCCTAATGCAGCTGGCTCGTGGTTTCCTTTTTGAGATGATGTAAGATTTTTAATGATTTCTGCATCGATTCGGGAAAAATCAGTCATAACTGCTGAAGTGTTTGGATTGAGCCTGTTTTGATCCTCCTGAAGCTGATTTTTCTCTGCTGCCGACAACTCTCCGGTTTTGTTCCAGATAAGAAAATCGGCATGCTTCACTTGTTCTGATAGAAGCATCTTGGATTGTATGCTCATCACGTCCCGGTTCAGCCATCTTGGTGAGTCTATGATTGAAATGATGACTGTTTCTTCTATATAGTTTAATAAGTCAGGAGACAGGCATGCGTCAAGAATGTCCACCGGATGAGCAACTCCAGTCGCTTCGATGTAGATGGTTTCTGGCTGATGCTGCTGACATAAAATGATCAGCTGCCTCTCAAGCTGATCCTGCAGAGTGCAGCAGACACATCCGTTTAATAGTTCCGAAAGCGGAACGTCACCCTGAACTGCGTCCGAGTCAATCGAAACTGCCCCTATTTCGTTCATAAGAACAGCCGGCTTCGTACCCTTTTGTCGTTCCTCCATCAGCAGCTGTTTAAGAAGCGTCGTCTTCCCGCTCCCTAAAAAGCCTGCAAGAATAATCACTTTAGCTTTGTTCATCACACTACCCCCAACTAACCAAATTCGTTCCTTTGATTATAGCACTTGCAGAGTGCTCCTGCGGTTACTTCAATTGTGGGGTACTTCACTCTTGGGGTACGGTACCTGGACTTTGTGGGGTACGGTACTCAAAATGAAGATGGTTGGAAGAATAGGCTGCATGACTTTTAGGGGTACGGTACCTTTTGGCTGGGTACCGTACCCCTAAAAAAACATTTAGTCACAATATAGGCGCACGCGGAATATGATGACAGTATTATGCATCTGCCGAGGTGATCACTCATGCCCGAGAATGAATTCCAAAATATTAAAAAACATATGACCGACAAAGAGCTTGAAGAATATATGGAGTGTACGTATCTTTTATTAAGCACCGTTAACCGGTCAGAAATTTTGCACCACTATAAGCGCGCTCGTGAAATCTTAACAACTGTTGTTGTGCGGCTGCAAGGTCCCCTTCATTAAGAGCCTAAACATGAAATATCTCCTTAATCTAAAAAAATCCGGTACCCTTCCGATGTTATTGGGAAGGGTACCGGACCCCGACTAGTGGTCCACTATGACGATTTGCGTTTTCGTTTTTTCTTTCCCCGGCGTGCCATTTCTTCGTAGATCCGCACGCACAAGGTGGCGAAGCTGATCAAAAGGGCAATAATTTTATACGCCAAGGAATCCATTTTGCCGCCCTCCCTAACCTGTCACTAGCGCCGCATCGCCAGCAATGGCTGCAGGTGCCTTACAGGCTATCACGCTTTGTGCATCCAATACGAGCAGTCCATTTCCTTCCGCTCGCTTGGACAAACCGATCGTCATCGTATTTTTCACGAGCTGGGCATACATTTCGGCCTCTGTCAGTCTCCGTCCAAAAGCGCGTTCCTCCCTTGCTACAAGGAGAGCAGCTGCTCCCGACACATGAGGCGTGGCCATGGATGTGCCTGACAGCTTGGCGTACTTCCTGCCAGGGTATGTGGACATTACATCAACTCCGGGAGCAACAAGATCAATTTCATCGTTCGTGTTCGAAAAAGAAGCTAACTTTCGCTCCGAGTCGACCGCTCCTACTTGGACAACTTCTTTATACGCACCAGGATAGGCATATTCGTTCGTCGAATCAGTGTTGTCGCCTTCGTTACCGGCAGCACAGACGACCATTACATCCTTTGCTACCGCTTGCTGGATCGCCTCATGCAGCTCTTTAATGTCAGACGGCCCGCCAAGAGACATAGAGATTACCCTCACCTGCTCGCCTGCTGGACCTCTCCAGTCGGCAGCGTAATTGATGGCATCGATGATTCCTTTGTACGTGCCGCTTCCGTTCTTATCTAACACACGGCAGATAAGAAGCTTCACGTTCGGCGCTACACCTGCAACACCCGCGTAATTAAGGGCCGCTGCAATCGTTCCTGTTACGTGCGTACCATGATAATGGGCATCTGAATAATCATCAGGCTTTCCGCTCACAAAATTCCGCCCTCCGATAATCCGGTTTTTCAGTTCCGGATGCTTCAGATCACAGCCAGTATCAAGCACTGCAACCACAATTCCTTCCCCCATCTCACCTTCCTTCCAGAAAGATGGGGCATTGATCATCTCGATTCCGTATGGCACTTCCTCTCCTGCTGACTCCATGACTTCTTCCAAAACAAAAGGAATTAAACAAACCTCGCTCATCATTCGTTCCTCCTTTGTAATTTTAGAGTCGCAAAGCCGGACATGATCCTCCTTCCTGTCGTTCTGCCGGGTATAGAGAGCTCGTGCTGGTGTAGTAATATTATCACCTGTTTGTCTATATAGACAAGACCCAGTTGGAAAAATAATACATTTAGTCCAGAGATGATGCGAAAAATGTAGAATTTATAAGACTATTCGTGTGTAAACCTTCACCGCTTTACAGGAAAAAAGACAGGGAAAGTCCCTGCCTTTACGAACAAATATTGTTAATTGGATACCGGTACGGCGTTAAAATATTCTTCAAGTGTGATATTTTTGCTCGCCACGGCTGCAGCGGTCTGCTTGCCAACATAACGCAGGTGCCATGGTTCATACTTATAACCTGTGATTTTTTCCTTGCCTTCAGGATAGCGGATGATGAAACCATATTCAGCCGCATGCTTCTCGAGCCACTTCGATTCTGTTTTTTCGGCAAAGCAATCTTGCGCCGGGCATGAACCGTCTCCAGCCGTCACATCAATAGCGAGACCGGTTTCATGTTCACTTGTGCCAGGTAACGCACTGTATGTTCTCGCTTTTTCATAGCCATCTTGTGCCACATAGCGTTCAAAAAGAGCTTTTTGCGTCTCATGAGAACGGTATGCTGATACTCCCTTAATCGTGATACCTTCTTTTTTTGCAGCTGCAAACATCGCCTCGAGCGCGGTTGCAGCTTCCTGGCGCATCATCGTTTTTTCCTCTTTGCCATCAAAAATGAACGGAACTTTTAAGTAAACAAGATTCCCAGGCTCATATGATTCCGGCAGCTTATAAAATTTGTTGACAAGAACATCGATGATCTCAGGCTGTGCAACAACCTGGACCGCTTCATCGCCTGTGCCTGTTTCCCCTGTTGTTTCAGGAGGCTGTCCTGGTGTTCCGCCTGTCTCTCCATCAGCATCAGGCTTAGGCGGCTTGTGATGATCTTGAGGGGGCTCAGCCGGCGTGCCAGTATCTCCATTCGGTTCACGCTCAGGGTCTGCAGGCATCGAGCCGCCATTCCCTCCCCCTTTATTTTCTTCTTGAGGCTTTTCCTTTTCAGTTTGCTCGCTTTTTTCTTCTTTCTTCATAAAAGGAAGTTCCACACTGCACCCTGTAAGAAAAAGGGCGGTTATCATTCCCAAAAATACGCCTTTTCGATTAGTTCCTGTCATTGTTCTCTCCTTATTCTTGATGTTAGTTTCCGTCTATATGATTCGTCGAGATATCCTCCAAAAATGTCGCTATCCGTATCATACCCACAGTATAAAAAAATCTCAAATGTTAATATGGTGAACTTCTAATGATTTTTTAATGAGTTACGGCGAGTTATGGGGTACGGTACCAATGATAACTTTGGTACCGTACCCCACAAAAAAATAAAACTCCCAGCCTAGAGGCTGGGAGCTCCAAATCGCATTCTATTATTTTAGTATCGAACAGCGTTTGCCGCGTTTACGCGTCCTTTAGAGAAGTATGTTCCTGTGCCAGAAATCTTTGTTGCTGTGTTCTCGATTGCAGCTCGGATATTTGACGCTGAACGGCCTTGTGATGCAAGAAGTCCTGCTACACCTGCGACAAGTGGAGTTGCCATGGATGTTCCGGACATGTACGCGTAATATCCGCCTGGTACAGTAGAAAGGATGTCTACACCAGGAGCAGCAACATCAACCCAAGAGCCGTAGTTTGAGAAAGAAGCTAGACGGTCTGCACTGTCAGTTGCAGCAACCGCGATTGTGTTTGAGTAGTAAGCTGGGTAGCTTGGTGCAGATGTGCTTTCGTTTCCAGCTGCGGCTACAACGACTGCCCCTTTGCTTACTGCGTAGTTAATTGCGTTTGATAAAGAAGTTGATCCGCTTGGTCCGCCAAGAGAAAGCGAGATAACTTTTGCTCCGTTATCAGCAGCATGATAGATTCCGTTTGCAATTCCTGAAAGCGATCCGCTTCCGTTCGCATCAAGCACGCGTACTGCATAAATGCTGACGTTTGGCGCCATTCCAGCGATACCGCGGGAGTTATTCGTCGCTGCTGCAGTAATACCTGCACAGTGAGTTCCGTGATCGTTCAAGTCCATCGGATCCCAGTCATTGTCGATGTAATCGTACCCTTTGATTACTTTTCCTGCTAAGTCAGGGTGATTGTAGTCAACGCCTGTGTCGAGGATTGCCACCTTTGTAGTGGAAGAACCGCGCGTAATATCCCACGCAGAAGGAGCTCCAACTTTCTGAGGTGCATATTGATAGGAAGAATAATACGTATCGTTTGGTGTCCAGCTTGCATGGTATGTATAGTTCGGCTCTACGTACTCAACGTCCTTATTTTTCTTGTAATCGGCAATTGCACCTTCAACATCTCCATCAGTGACCGTTACAACTTCGAACCTTGAACCATCCTGCTTCAATTTTCCATCGGCAGCGCTGTGAGCGAGGCTTTGTTTTGCTTTAGAAGTGCCAGATTTGAATTTCACTATAATTTCTTGTGACGTTACCTCTTTCTTCACTTCCACCGGCTTAGCTGCGGATGCAGGTGAAACTAACGACACGACAAGTGGCAGGGCAGCTGCTGCTGCAACAAAACGTTTTAACATTGTCATTCCTCCTTTGCTTGATAATTAACAATATAGTCGGTGTTCCGTGGAAAATAAAGAAAAATTTTGTTATATTCTGAAAATTAATTACATCATCCTACACCGGAAAGCTTTTAACATAAAACAAGACTAAAGAACTATTTTAGATGTAGGAAAAGCTACTCCAAGCAGCCTATTCCCTTCTATCCCGACTGGAAAATATTACTTTTAACTTCATGTTACAATTGTTAATGAGTGAGTACTCACTTGACAGTTCTAAGCTATAAGCATACTCTAATAATGAGTGATTACTCACTTTTTTCAATCTAATAAAAGGGGTGTTTTAGTATGAATGCCATCGAAATACGTCATGTGAAAAAGGCGTTCGGAAAGACTGAAATCCTTACTGACATTGACATGATCGTTCAGAAACAGACGATCTTTGGACTGCTCGGCCCATCAGGCGCTGGCAAGACTACTCTAGTCAAAATGATCGCCGGAATTCAGAACCCGACCGCTGGATCGATTATAGTCAATCAGACCATGATGCCTTCATTTGCGATGATGGAAAAGATCGGGTACATGGCTCAATCCGATGCACTGTACAGTGAACTGAGTGCACTTGAGAACTTAGATTTTTTCGCCTCGCTCTATGGACTTAAAGGAAAAAAGAAAAAGGAACGAATTCACGCAGTACTAGAGATCGTGAACTTAGCAGATCATGCAAAAAAGACGGTCAGTTCTTATTCAGGAGGCATGAAGCGCAGACTGTCTCTTGCCGCTGCACTGCTGCATGAACCGGAAATCCTCATACTTGATGAACCGACAGTCGGCATTGACCCTGTACTTAGAGCTTCTATCTGGCGTGAGCTGCGCTGCCTGAGGCAGAATGGAACGACCATACTTGTTACAACACATGTGATGGATGAAGCGGAAAAATGCGATCAGCTTGCGATGATGCGCGAAGGGAGACTCATTTCAACTGGTACGCCAGAAGACTTGAAGGATGGAAGCAAAACGTTAGAGGAAGCGTTTCTGTACTTTGGAGGTGCGAGCAATGAGAATTAGAGCTCTTGTCATCCGAATCATTCGCCAGTTTGCCCGCGATAAACGGACACTTGCCATGATGATCGCAGCACCGATGCTCATTCTCTCCCTCATGTCATTTGTATTTTCCGATAACGATTTGGTGCCTGTCATCGGGATTAATGAAGGCTCAGCATTTGAAAAATCACTATCTTCGCAAGATGCCGAAACCGTGGAATTTTCATCGAAAAAAGAAGCTGTCGCAGCAGCGGAAAAACAGGAGATCGACGGTTATGTTACTAGATTAGAGGACGGAAGACTTGAGGTGATGTTAGAAGGCAGTGATCCAAAGGCTAACGGTGCTGTTCTTGCTGCGATTCAGAAGGCCGCTGCTGCGGAAATGCCCGCTAAGCAGCCTGAACCGGCCGTCACGATGCTGCACGGTGATAAAGATATGGAGATGTTCGATTCTATTGGACCGTTTCTTATCGGATTTTTCATTTTCTTTTTCGTTTTTTTAATCGCTGGTGTTTCATTTTTAAGAGAACGGACGAATGGAACGCTTGAAAGACTTCTTGCAACACCGCTCAAACGATGGGAGATCGTTGCTGGGTATGTGCTTGGGTTCGGGATATTCACGGTGCTTCAGTCCGCAATTATCGTCTGGTATGCGATCGAGGTGCTAGACATCATGATGGCGGGTTCGATAATTCCGGTCATCGTGACGGCACTGATGCTCGCGGTTACAGCGCTGACATTAGGGACATTATTATCGGCTTTCGCAAAAAACGAGCTGCAGATGATCCAGTTTATCCCGATTGTCATCGTGCCGCAGGTTTTCTTTTCTGGCTTGTTCAGCCTTGAAACGATGGCGCCGTGGGTCCAGAAGCTTGGTGTTGCAATGCCGCTCACATATGGGGGAACAGCCATCCGCGAAGTCATGATCCGAGGCGGCGGAATCGCAGACATCGCGTCAGAACTGCTTGTCCTTCTTGCCTTCTCGGTTCTCTTCATGATACTCAATACTTTTGCGTTAAAGAAGCACAGAAAGCTATAATAAATTTAGAGATTATTGTGTGGGGTACGGTACCATTTCTTTTTGTACCGCTTGTTTTAACGGTTTAATAGAAATCGTACCGTACCCCCTGACAAGAAAAAGGAGCTATTGTTATGCCGGAAAATGATTGGATACAAGAGCTGCTGAGTTCGGACAAAGGAGCATTGAGCGATAAGCAGGTTAAGATACTTGAAGCTGCAACGGAGATTTTTGCTGAACGGGGCTATGCTGCTACAAGCACGAACGAAATCGCACGCCGCGCTGGTGTGGCTGAGGGAACGATATTCCGTCATTATAAGACAAAGAAGGATCTTCTTCTTTCAATCGTGACTCCGACGATGATTAAGTTTGTGGCACCGCACTTTGCAAAAAGCTTTGCAAAAGACGTCTTCAATGAGGATTACGTATCTTACACCGATTTTGTCAGAAAGCTGGCGTTTAACCGCTTTGATTTTGCAAAAAAGAACCAGCAGATCCTAAAGATTTTTTTGCAGGAAATTGCCTTTCATGAAGAATTGCGCACTCCTTTTAAAGCTATTTTCACTGAACATATCCTTAATAAATTTAAAGCGGTCGTAGAGAAATTTCAGCAAAACGGGGAGATTGTTTCGATGCCGCCTGAATCTGTGATGAGACTTACGGTCACGAACGTTATCGGCCTCGTACTCGCACGTTTTCTTTTTCTGCCAGAGGCGGACTGGGATGACGAAGCAGAGCTGGAGAGGACCGTTGACTTTATTGTTAAAGGACTTTCAAAATAACAAAAAGCGTGCGGCGAGCACGCTTTTTGTTTTGTGCTTTTAAGTTGTCCATTCCACACGGAAAAACGGTGAAAATGTCTTTTTGGGGTACCGTACCCCCACCATTCCTACTATCGTCTATGATAAACGCGGCGGGAACGGCTGTCTTTTGTCATCAGTCCGTCAGCAACAAGTACGATCCCTGAGAGAATGTGAAGTCCCATTCCTAAGAACGGTATCCAGCCTAGCGCTGAGGCCGCCAACCCTAACACACTTCCATAATACCTTGTACCTTCTTTCGCACAGATAATGAGTGTGACGAGGTGGAAGAAAAACATAAACCATAAAGGCGTCCAGCCGGTTGCTAAGATAAACATTCCTCCGAGAATCGGAAATCCCAACAATAACTCAAATGAACCTGAAACTAATTTCAGCACTTTTGACACAATTGTCACCCTTTCAACATTCTTTCAATACCCTTATTTACGAAATGCTTTGGAAAAAGTTCCACATGGACGTAAAAGACCCCAGGCAAATGCCTAGGGTCTTGCTTCATATTAGTGAATCATGCTTAAGATATTTTTTAAGTAAAACAATTGGTTATGCAGTTCAGCCATATCTGCTCCCGCTGAAGATTTCCTGGAGAAATATGTGATCACGACAGCAACAATAAAAGAATAGGTGATATACTTCATTTTTTTCATATAACCGCTCCAATCCTATTGCTTATATGTTACATGAAGTATGACGTTATACCAATGGACGCATAAATGTTAATTCGATGATAAGTGTCAGATAATTAAACACCAACAGCTGCTGCGGGCTTCTCTTCTTTTACCTCTTTTCTTTCTTCAAATCTAGGAAGCAAAATCATATAAAAAATCCCTACGAGCACCAGAGCCCCGCCAACTGCATAAAAAAGCACATTGATGCTCACAATCTTAGGGTAAAACAACGCGATAAAACCGAGTGTCAATGAGTGAGAAAGCATTTGCAGCGGACTGATCCATCCTTGCACACGTCCCATCATTTTCTTATCGACGATCTTCGGCATCCAGCCACCCAGACCGATGTTAGTGAGCGGAATCGATAGCCCAGCCCCTGCCGCCATTACATAAAAATAAAAAGTGGTTTTCGGCAGACCGCAAAGCCCAATAAAGATTCCGGTGATGATCAGCCCCCAGATAATTGCTGTGGAGAGCTTAAGCTTTTTCACAAGCATAGAACATATTACACTTCCCGCCAAGACCGCGATCCCGAAAACTACACCCATAATCATCAGCATTTTTTCGTAATTATCAGGAGCGAGCTTGTATTTCATAATAAAGGCAGGCATGACAGACAGTGCGCCGTTGACCATTCCGAACACGAAAAAGCCCATGATGAGTGTCAGAAGCAGCTTATAGTTCCAAATATACGAGAATCCTGAGGCAAAGTCCTTCCAAACCATTTTTAAATGTAAATCCCGAACAGTATGAGGTCCGTTCGGCAAGCGGACTTCTTTATTCACCTTCATGCTCTGAATCAGCAGACCGGATACGAGGAACGTCACCATATCAAATGCGATAGCTCCCTTGATCCCGCCGGCCCAGTAAATGAACACAGCGATCATCGTTCCAAACAGCATGAACACACTGCTGACCATCTGGTTAATTCCAGCTGATATGGCGTATTCATCTTTTGAGAGGATACCTTGAAGCATGGCTTGATCAGCCGGAAAAAAGAATTTGCCGATGGCGCTTCTCAAGAAAAGGACAGCAAACACGAGCACAATCATCTGTGATTCAATCGTGAAAATTAAAACGAGCGACAAGAAAGCACAAATATAATCTGAATAAACTGCAACCTTCTGCCGGTCCATTCGGTCAGCCACGACGCCGACAAGAAAAAATACCGCCATCGTTGGGAGAGCGTACATTAATTCAGCCATTGTCGCATACACTGGCTTTCCGCTATATGTATCCAATAAATAAAACATGAACGCCGTCACCCCAATAATACTGCCCAGAGTCGACGTGAAATTCGCCAAGAACAGTTTTAAAAAGTTCCGGTTTTGAAAAATCCGTATAAACTCTTTCATCCAGTTTCCCCCTTATTATCTTTCTTCATATTCTCACTTATGGTTATTTTTGTAAAATAAAATGTTCAAGTTTAATGGGGGACGTTTTGTATCCAAAGTTAAAATAGAGTACACTATGAAGAGTGACGGAGAAACAGAAAGGATTTTTACTACATGATTCAATTATTCAGCCATAATGACCTCGACGGCAAGTCGTGCGGTCTTCTTATCAAGCTCGCTTACGGCGAGAAAGTGATGCTTACGTATTGTACTCATGACAACATTAACCCGCTGGTCGAACAGTTCCTCGACGACCCGCGCCAGAAGAAAAACGAGGTGTACATTACCGATATCGCGGTAAAAGATGACCTTGCAGCACGCCTTGACGAGCGTTATCAAAACGGCGGGAAAATTCACTTGATCGACCATCACGCCACTGCACTTCATTTTAACGCGTACGAATGGGGCTCAGTCGTTCCGAGATATGAAGACGGACGTCTCACTGCCGCAACATCCCTTTTATACGATCATCTAGTGGAAAAAGGTCTCTTAAAGGATGGAGGCGCTTTAAAAGAGTATGTTGAACTCGTCCGCCTCTATGACACGTGGGAATGGTTCGGAAACAATGAAACGGCAAAAAGACTGAACGACTTGTTCTTCCTTCTGCCGCAAGATAAGTTTGAAGAGCAGATGCTGCCGCGCCTGCAGGGTGATCATTTCGAGTTCAGTGAAACGGAAGAAACGATCCTGAACATGGAAGAAGACAACCGCAAAGCGTACATCAACAAAAAACAGAAGCAGATGGTGGAGATCTGGGACAAGTTCACGGATAAGGAAGGCACAGAGCATGATTATAAAATTGGTGTTGTGCATGCCGAACAGCATCAGTCAGAGCTTGGAAACGAGCTGAATCGTACGAACCCCCATCTTGATCTGATCGTGATCTTGAATGCCGGCAACAAACGCATCGGCTACCGCACGATTCACGAGCATGTAGATGTATCGCAGTACGCGAAGCAATTTAACGGCGGCGGACATCCGAAAGCATCCGGAAGTACGATGACTCCTGACGCGTTTGAAAAATTTGTGATCCCTGCATTTAAAGATCAGCCGCGCCGGCCAGACGTCCATAACAACGAAGAAAATGTGAAGGAAAATCCTAAAGGTACACGCTATATCAACCATCAGCGTGAAGTGACTTCCATTTACCATGAGGATGGGGAATGGAAACTTGAACATAAGAACAATATTGTAGAAAACCTCTCGTTTGCTGATTTTCAGGAAGCGGAAAATCATGTGAAGCGCCATTATAACAGCTGGCTCATTAAAGATGACGATCTGAGGAACTAACAAAAAAAGCTGTCCAGACGAATTAATCTGGGCAGCTTTTTTATGTGTAAAAAGTTTAATGAACACCGTCTTTCGAATCCCACCAGCCGTTTTGTTTACGGATTGTGATGATCTGGCCAGCATGGTAAGCCGCGTGCAGCGCAATATCGGCAATGACCTTGTCCCACTCTCCTGTTCCGTTTTCAAACACAGGTCTCGAAAGCGTGTCATGATCAGCCGCTGCGGTCAGTTCACGCCATTCTTTCATCGTCTGATACAGCTTATTTTCTGCATCAGTCCAGGACTCTCCGCTCACATTCAAGAACGAATCGTCATTGCTGTTTACCTTCTGTGCAGCAGGAATGCCTTTAAAGCGGCCCAGAAAACGCAGCAAATAAAAGTTCACGTGGTTGACGATCTCGCGGATCGAGTTTTCGCTTGCCTTCTGCTTCCAGTCCGCTTGCTCTTCGGTAAGATTCTTCACGCTGTTCTCCAACGAAACAAACCAATGATTCATGTTCACCGAGTCCAGCAAATACATTAAGCCTGCATTCTTCACAGTGTCTGTATTAGCCATAAATCCGCCTCCTTTTCTTTACATTTTCTGTATCCTCATGTGAATTTCCTTTTTAAAAATTAAAACAGTCCGGAAGAAGAACCTCCGGACTGCAGTTTTTAATTGTTAATAAATTTTTCATAAACGTGGCCAAAATCTTTCACCACATAAGTCTTGCGCGCCTCCGAAAGCCAGTTGAACGCTGATTCGTTCAGTCCTTTAAAGCTTTCCACCAGCTGATCTTCCCTCGCCTGTACACGGCTTAATGTTGATGAGGCAAGGTTTAGACTTTGCTGAGCAAACTGCATATATGTTTCATTTTCATGGTTGATCTCAGCGATCTTAAGAAGTGCTTTGTAAAGGTCCTTCAGCTCTTCAAGATGCTTTTTATGAACATCAATTGAGAAAACAGTTGAACCAAGCACGAATTTAATCTCAACGTCCAAATCTACTGTCCCTGCTGTTTCAAGAGATACATTTGAGATAACATTTTCCCAGTACGAATAGCGGCGGAGTGTGCGCTTCTTGCTCACAGCGCTCGTCCCATCGAGGTGGATTAGCGCCTTATTCGTAAAGCAGTATTCATCAGATCTTGATTTGATGAGGAAATAAATCTTCTCACCATCCTCATGCATCACATAATCATCAGCATCCACCTTATCATAATCTGCAGGTGCAATTACTGTTCCAACATCACTCAAGCCAAGCATATCAGATGCTACTTTTTTAAACATACAACGTCTCCCTCTCTTTGATAAATGATTTCAACTTCTTATACTTACGCCTATCCTTATAGGAAAGTTTCAAATTTATTGCTGGGGGTACGGTACTATGATACAACAATATCCGCTGTAATACAGTTTCTTGATATCGAGTACCGTACCCCTCAAAAGAATTTTTACACTTTGTGAGAGTTGTCACATACACTGCACTTGCCACGCGCTATAGTAAAGGTGTAAAGACCATTAGCCAATTTGAGGAGGATGTTAATCATGACTGTTTTTTCCCGGATTGTAGTAGCTTACGATGGATCAGAATTAAGCAAGATGGCATTGAACCAAGCCGTTAATCTTGTAAAAGAAATACCCGCTAGCGAGCTTCATGTTCTTACTGTGTATGAGCCTCAATATGCTGTGGCATATGCCACTCCGTATTACACAGAAAACAACGGCGATTACGACAGGATGCTTGAACGTGACGAAAAGCTGAAGGTTATAAAGGATCAGCTGTCTGTGGAAATAAGCAATCCTGTTCACACGTATTCCGTTCAAGGGCATTCTGGAAATGAAATCGTAAAATACGCAAACGAAAAGGACGCGGACCTGATCGTTATCGGCAGCCGTGGTCTAAGCAACTTGAAAGAACTTTTCCTCGGCAGCTGCAGCCACTATGTGGTGCAAAAAGCTACATGCCCGGTCTTTATCATTAAATAACCCACTTTCTTACTGGACCGCCTGCTTCCCTCGCAGGCGGATTTTTATTTTCTACGGTTCTTTTTTGGGGGTACGGTACCATTCATCAATTTATGGCTGTTTAACAGTGTTTTGAGGGAATGGTACCGTACCCCCAGTTTATGTCCCTAAAAAAGAAGACAGCTCATGAACGAGCTGTCTTCTTTGCTTTATCCCATAATGTTGAAGCCTGAGTCTACATAGATAATTTCGCCGGTTACACCGCGAGATAGGTGGCTCATTAATGACAACGTCATGTCACCGACTTCTTCCTGCGTTACATTGCGGCGCAGTGGTGCTGTTTCTTCGATCTTATGCAGTATCGTGTTGAACGACGGGATTCCCTTTGCAGCAAGTGTACGTACAGCACCAGCAGAAACAGCGTTCACACGAATATCGTCTTTCCCAAGATCTTCAGCTAAATAGCGGACACTTGCTTCAAGTGAAGCTTTTGCGATACCCATCAAGTTATAGCCAGGAACAACGCGTTCTGCACCGAGGTAGCTCATTGTGATGATGGATCCGCCCTCTGTCATGAACTCGCGAGCTTCACGCGCTACAGCGATTAATGAGTATGCACTTGTGTCTTGAGCGAACGCATAACCGTCACGAGATGTTTCGATGAACGCTCCTTTAAGATCCTCAGACTTTGCATGAGCAACAGAGTGAACAATTCCGTGGATGACACCGACACGCGCCCCGATTTCCTGGAACGCCGATTTGATACTTTCGTCATTGTTTACGTCGCATTGTACGATTGCTTTTGCCTCAAAACCTTCTGAGTTCAGAGCTTTTTCAAGCTTTGCTGCAGAACGCTCCTGACGGTAAGTGAAAATTAAGTTCACTCCAGCTTTTTGCAAAGATTTTGCCACACCCCATGCAAGGCTTCGTTCGTTAGCCACACCCATGATTACAATATTCTTATCTTTTAATTTCAGTAAGTCTTCCATCAGTCATTCCTCCAATACCATTCTCTACTGCTATCTTAACATTAAAATTAAACACTTGCTATTATTACCTGGTCTTAATACACGTAATATTACTTTTGGGGTACGGTACCATTCAAGATTAATCGGCTGTACATAAGAAAACTTGATAAATGGTACCGTACCCCACCCCCCTCAACTCGGTTTCCCAAACCCGAGTTCTCCAAACAAACAAAAAAGCCATCCCCAGCTAAAAGCCGGGGATGGCTGATCGTTTTATTCTTTTTCTGGATTGTTGTAATTGTACTTGGAGCGGTCCACTTTCTTAAAGCCTTTTGGCTTGTGGAAGCGGAGCAAGTCTCCTTGTACTACTTTATCAGACAGCTTAAGTTTCGTTTCTACTTGTTCTTCTGTCTGAGTGATCATTTCGTTTTTCTGAACCGGCTCACCTGTGACAGTGTTGAAATACTTGCCGTTAATGCCTGTTACTTCTGGTGTTACAAAGTTTCCGTTACGGAATGGAACTACTTGCTGGTGCTGTGGTGACAATAAGTCTGTTCCAAACTGTACATAATCCTTCGTATCGATGCCAAGAAGGTGCATGAGCGTTGGCATTAGGTCAATCTGACCGCCGTACTGGTGCTTCACGCCGCCTTCCATTCCTGGGACACGGATCATGAGCGGCACTCGCTGAAGCTGTGCGTTTTCAAATGAGCCGACTTCTTTGCCCAATACCTTGCTCATCGCGTCGTTATGGTTCTCTGAAATACCATAGTGATCACCATACATGACAATAACAGAATTATCGTAAAGACCAGTTTCCTTCAAGTAGTTCATGAAGCCTTCTACAGATTCATCTTGATAGCGGGCCGTTTGGAAGTAACGGTCAACTGAACCGTCTCCTGTCGTATGAGGACCAATTGTCGCCTCTTCCTCAGAAATTGGATATGGGAAGTGGTGAGACACTGTGATGAACTTAGAATAGAAAGGCTGCTTCATGTTCTCAAGCATCGGCTTGGACTGCTCGAAGAATGGCTTATCTTTTAAGCCGTAGTTTTGTACGTCTTTTTCATTCATGTCATACCAGCCAGCATCAAAGAAGTTGTCATAGCCGAATGACTTGTACGCTTCATCACGGTTCCAGAACGTTTTATTGTTACCGTGGAACACAGCTGATTCATACCCTTTCTGCCCTAGTATAGCTGGAGCAGCTTGGTACGTGTTGCCTCCATTCGTAGTGAAGGCAGAGCCTTGCGGTAATCCAAATAGAGAGTTTTCAAGCATGAACTCCGCATCAGATGTTTTACCTTGACCAGTCTGATGGAAGAAATTATCAAAGTACATCGTGTTCTTATCTTTTACAAAAGAGTTCAGATAAGGCGTTACTTCTTCGCCATTTAACTTATAGTCGATCATGAAATTCTGCATTGACTCCAGGTGAATGTAGATCACATTCATGCCTTTCGCCTTGCCGAATGTCTTCGGATCTGGTTTTGCATACATCGAGTTCTCGTAGTTCAGAACGTCAGTCAGGTCACTCGTATCAGCAGAAGCCTTTTGAGCGTTTGTTCTCATGTTCTGAACAGCATCATAAATCGTGTAGTTATAAGCACCTAAATACTTCACAAGATAGTTGCGGTCAAATGTTCTAGTTAAAAGCTGCGGGCGGTCGATCTCAGCCAGTGCAACGTTTGTAAGAAGCAGTACAACCGCAGAAACGAAAACAAGTCGGCGCTTGCGTTTGTTTAATGAAATAGCTGCAGGCTTTGCAATTTTTGCAAAAACAAGAATACCAATAATGATTGTATCCAAGAAAAACAGAACGTCATAGCCTTTCAGCAATTCGAAAATACTGCCTCCAAGGCTTCCGAAGTTATCTGTCTGGGTCAATGTTGGCAGCGTGATAAAGTCGTTGAAGAATCTGTAATATACGATATTGGCGTATAAAATAAAGGACAATAGAAAATTAATAATAAACAGCCCGATATACGCCCTGCGCCCCTTCAAATACAAAGCCAGTCCTAAAAATAGAACCGCGGAACCGGCTGGGTTAAAGAAGAGCAAGAATTTCTGCATTCCATTTTCAATACCTAAATTAAACGATGTCAAGTAGGCCGCATATGTTTTTGCCCAGAAAAGCGCGACGGCAAAAATGAAAAAACCAAGATGCTTGTTCAAGACATGCTGGCCTTTATTCCAAAACTTATTCAATGTTATCACCTCAAATTACTCTATTAAATAACTTACAAAAATTACAAACGAACAACACGTTATCCATTATATACTACTCGTTATCGTATTACCTAATGATAAATATGTGACACTTTACATATTCTTCTTTTCAAATTGCCCGATAAATGGCTGTGTTAAACATGACGAGCATACTGATAATTTTTACTCTGCCATAAAAAAAATCCCGGAACGTTTTGATGTCCAGGATTCTCATTATAACCATTTCTTCAGAATTGTAAAGAGTATATAGATGTAAATTAGCCCCAAATAGTTTGATGATTTTTAAACGGATTGCGCCATTCCATCAGCATCCCATTATCACCGGATTCTTCATCATCCAGATAATTTTTGACGAGTGCCAGCGGCGTCCTGCCGCATTTTAGCAAAAAAGAGATCACGGGATCCTTCATCTCCCCAGCCACAACTCTTTCTATATATTGTTCTGGCGATAACGAATCCATATAACGATGATATCCTGGCATCCTGCCGCCGCCAAGCAGCCGGTCCAGGTTCAGATGCACGACACAATCATACATGGACTGCATGAGAGCAGCGCCAAGTTTTAAATGACGGTAAGCGGGCCTGACACCGATATCGACAACATAAAGGGTGTTGCCGTCTGGTTCATGATTTCGAATATAGCCGGAATCAGTGATCTCTTCCCAAGTATGATCGGCATGATTCGGATCAAAAGTGACAATAAGACCGGTCATTGATCCGGCAACCACTCCGTCTACCTCGACACAAAGTGCGCCTTCTGAAAAAAGCGTGACGTGATTTGTCAGCTGTACTTCGTTCCAGAGGAGATCAGGAGGAAACGGAGGCGGAAAGCATTCCCGCTGAATCGTGATGAGTGCATCAAAATCCTTTTCATTGTAGTTCCGGATTACCGCATTATGCGAACGTCCTTCATGATACAAATAAAATTCTTTGCGGTACATGCTTCCGACACCTCCGAAAATTGTAGAAAAACCTTTAGCCGATTTTCTCGTCAGCAGGCCTGATGGCGACTAGCTTCTCCCAATCAGGGTAAAGATCGCTTCGTCTGTCGCGCCATGTTGTGACTGATCCGTTCTGCCTTACTTCATATAATAGTGCAAGATCCAGATCCGCAGTGATGATCATATCGTTGTTTATGTCGCCTTCTGCCATGATGCCGCGCTGCGGAAACGGCACATCGTTTGGCGTGATAACCGCAGCCTGTCCGTAGTTCGCACGCATGAAATCGACAGTCGGGAGTGATCCGATCGTTCCTGTTGTGACTACATACACTTGATTTTCAATCGTACGGGCATGCGCCGAGTAGCGTACGCGGTGGAAACCGTGCGAGTCATCTGTACATGATGGACAGAAAATGACATCTGCGCCCATTGCTTTTGCCATCCGCACGATCTCAGGGAACTCGATGTCATAGCATGTCAGTACAGCAATTGTCCCTTTTTCTGTTGGGAACACCTGCAGTCCGCTTCCCGGTTCTATGTTCCATTCTTCTACTTCAGTCGGCGTGATGTGAAGTTTAGGCTGTTTGCCGCTGCGCCCGTCCGGATAAAACAGGTGCGCCACATTGTACAGCTTCCCTTCTTCCCTCACTACATGGGTTCCGCCGATTATGTGCATATTATATTTTTGTGCCAGCTGAGAGAACAGCTGATAATAAAGTTCTGTATATAAAGGAAGGTGCTCGATGCTGTATCCTTCTGCTGAATCTGGAATAGACAACAATTGTGTTGTTACAAACTCCGGAAACAGAACAAAATCCGCCTTGAACTCAGCGGCATTTTTCACATAATGAGTCACCTGCTGTTCAAATTCTTCAAAACTGCTGATCGTGTGCAAATGATACTGCACAGCTGAAACGCGTAGCCTCAATCCTTATATCCTCCTTTTCGTCCTTTTATTCCATACTATTCTACAGGAAAAGAATTCGTTTCAAAAGCAAATAATTTATTGTAAGTGCTATATGTTCTGTTAAAATGTTTTATAAGTTTTGTATAAGGGAATAGACAATCCGAATAGACTGTTTGAAAGGGGTGTGGGCAATGGACTACCAAAACTTGGATGAACAGCTTTTACAGAGAATACACAGAAAAGACCGCAACGCGTTAGAACTGCTGTATAACCGCTATGAAAGACTGCTGTTTCATGCCGCCTATCGTATGACTCTGGATGAGGCCAAGGCGGAAGAAATTTTAAAAGAGCTGTTTACAGAGCTATGGACATTTCCACACTCTTTCAATCCGTCAGGAAAAGAACGTTTTTCCGCAAAGTTCCTTAAAAAATGCATGGAAAGATGCCATCATCAGCAGCAAAAGCCTGACCGACCGCATATTTCAGCAGCAATCAGAGCTTGATCAAACACAAGAAAAGGGTGCCCCCCAGCGGACACCCTTTTTTTCGTTAAGCCCCTACTTCTATTTTTTTTCGTTCACGCATGAGCGGTACCATTGTAAGGATACCTGCAGCTAAAAGCAGGCCAGCACCTTCATATATTCCAACGATGGAAACAAAGTTTTTCAGCCAGCCCGACAGTGACATCGTTATTACCATCGCTCCCATGAACAGCGGGTTCAAAATTCCGTTTACCCGGCCGATAAACTCAGACTGAGTATTTTTTAATATCAGTGTATTGATTCCGATGTGAATGCAAGGCATGAACAACCCGCTGACAAATTCAGCAGTTAAGGTGAGCCAGTATGCTTCTGAAAGACCCATCACGATAAAACCTGCCGCACTCGCGAGCATTCCTGCTGATAAAAGGACCTGTGGCTTCACTTTTGAAGAAACCGCCATTGTCAGTCCGCCGCCGATTATCATTCCTCCACCGAACGCGGCCATGAGCCATTGCAGCTGTTCTTTCGGAAGCCCGAGCTGTTCTGTGACAAGAAAAACTGTCATTGGCTGGGTGAGCCCGATTGCAAGTCCCGCTACCGCAAAACAAACACCCAATAAAGTCAGGGCTTTGTTGCGCAGTACGTATCGGAAACCATCTTTCATTTCTTCTGTCAGCGATGTTTTCTTTCCATCAGCTGCTGGCTCCTCATCAGGCGGCAGCAGCATCAGGACAGCTGCAGAAAGGATAAATGCTGCACCCATCACAGCAATCGCCGCTGCAATACCAAACTGCTGGTAAACATAAGTACCTAAAATCGGTCCTAAAATCATGAACAGCGCAAAAACTGTCTGGTACATGCTCATACCGAGCTGTACGAGCTCATCAGGTACGTGAATCTTAAACAGCTTCATTCCAGAAGGCTGCGAGAACTGAGAAAGAATTGAGGAGATAAGTGTGGCAAAGAAAATGACTTTCCAGCTCCCGTACATCAATGTAAGCAGGACGGCAAAAATGGACAGCGCGCTCAGCAGGTCGCACCAGATCATCGTCCTTTTCGGCCGCCACCTGTCCGCAAAAGTTCCCCCGATAAAAGAAAAGAGAAAGATCGGAGCAAATTCGGCTACCGAAATAAGTGAAACAGCGACAGGATTTTCGTTCGTTTTTTCGATCACGTACAAAAGGATCGAATAGTTCCGTACCCAGATACCTATCTGCAGAAATAGGACCGACAGAAGGATCGTCCGGATGACTTTGTTCTGAAAAACGGCCCCCATTGAAATCTTTGGTTTTATAGCTTCTTCAGACATACAATTAACCCCCATTAATTGATCAAAACACTCTCTTCATAATTATAGCCTAATACCCAATTTATTCTAACTTGTAATTTATTGCCGGATTGTCCATTTCGGAAAAAGCGGACTCTGCGTATTGTAATGTAAATGATTAAGTTTATTAGGATGTGCTTATTTGGAAACAAAAGGATTCCATCTCATTGTAGATGCATTTTTGTGTGATGAAAGTCTGCTGGATTCTGCTGAAAGGCTTGAAACTGCTTTAGTCCAGCTTGCAGAGGACTTAAACATGGAGGTACTTCATACCCACTTTCACTCATTTGTGCCACAGGGAGTGACAGGTGTGCTCGTTCTTTCTACATCTCATATGTCTATCCACACTTGGCCAGAAAAGGGATATGCATCACTCGATATCTACACTTGCGGTGAAAACAACCCATTAGATGAAGCAGAGCGGGTGATTTCCGCTTTTTCATCACAATATGCCGTTGTATATTCCATCAACCGTGGAAATAAACAGCAGAACGAGCTTGTCTCGCGTATTATCAGCAAAAACAATTAAGGGGATAACTTTATGAGCAAGAAAACCAAAACAGAATCCAAATTATGGCTGAACTCACTCGTTGCAAAACCGCAGCAAGTAAAGCAAGATTCTCATGGAAATGAAAACATCATGAGCAACGGTGATATTTGGGATAAAAAAGGGTTAAGAGAAATGGTGAACCACCGGCACAAAATGCTAGTGAACGAAAAGAGCAAGTTTCAGGATATCACTGTATTAGAAGCTGTCGATATTAGAATGTATTTAAATGAGCAGCTGCAGTTCAGCTCTCTAGATGAGCGCATTTATCATCAGGCACTAGTACACCCTGCTTTCCATCTCAGCGATTCAAGAGCGAGGGTGCTGATCCTCGGTGGCGGTGACGGGCTTGCATTGCGTGAAGTGTTTAAATACAAAGAAGTTGAGGAAGTCGTCCTTGTCGATATTGATGAAAAGGTTATCCAGACTTCACAGACTGTCCCATCCATCGTTGAGCTAAACAATGGTTCGCTTTTGGATAAACGCGTAAACGTTAAGATTCAGGATGCAAGGGAGTACGTTTTGAACGGCAGCTCCAAATTTGACGTCATTATCGTCGATTTTCCAGATCCGGCAGAAACCATCCTAGCAAGGCTGTATGCAAAAGAAATGTTCGAAAAACTATATAACAGGCTTACTAATGGCGGTGTAATCGTCTGTCAGTCCAATTCACCGAGTGATGCGCCTGGCGTTTACTGGACGATCGGAAAGACGATGGAAAGCGCAGGCTTTCATACAAAAGGCTATCACGCGATTGTTCCATCGTTCGGAGACTGGGGCTTCCACCTTGGCCAAAAATCCAAGATCGAAATCGAAGAAGATATTTATCTTAAAACACGTGCTATGCCATCTTATGAGGAAATGTTTACATTTTCAAAGAACGTCTTGAAAGAAAAAAATAAAGCAGCCGTCAATTCAGAGAAAAACTTAATCCTTCATCACTTATATGAAGAAGATATGAAAAAGTGGCATGCATAAGAAAACAGCCGGGATTCCCGGCTGTTTTCTTTAATGATCAGCTTGTATTCCCATCGCAATGATAAACCAGTTTGCGGCGTTCTTACTGCCAACCTGGAAAAAGAGCGCGATGAGTTCTTCTATTGTAAAGTGCTTCATTAATCGTTCATACAGTTCCTGAGGCAGCTGGCCATGGTACGCCATCACCTGATCTGCGAGTTCAAGAGCTAACAGCTGTCGCTCAGTCAGCTCTGCAGACCCTTTATTCATTGAATGTTTTTTAGAGGATTCATCCAGAATCCCGTAGTCCATGTTTTGTCAGTAATCGCAGCCGTTGTTCGTAGCAGACCTGAGCCGCAGCATCTCCATCAGCTCTGGTTCCAAAATACCGTTTAGAGCGGCGTCCAATTGGTTCCACGCGTCCATTATGCTTGGTGAATTCGCAAGGGCCTTCTTAAAAGGCGTCCCCTCCACGTTCTTTTGAGGCAGTCTTCCCATCAAGTGAATCTCCCTTCAAGTTGAATTTCACACTGAGTTCCGTTCCGCAGCCTGGCCGGCTGTCAATCTCCCACTTCCCGCCAAGCATGCACGTGCGCTCTCTCATGCTCGTCAGACCGAGTGAATAGCGCCCAAACACGTTCTCGTCATATTGAAAACCTTCACCATAATCCCGTATTTTCATGGAAATCGTGTCGTCAACGTATTCTAATGTAAGCTCCGCTTTGTCCGTCTTGGCATGTTTGCTGATATTGTTCAGCGCTTCCTGACCGATGCGCCAGAGCGCTTCTTCAATGACCCTTGGCATATGGCAGCATGAGCTAATCTTAACATCCACCTGGATGCCAAGGCTTTTTCCATACTTTTCGAGTGTGGCACCGATTCCTTCTTCAAGCCCAGCTGGCCTCAGCTGCCATATAAGTGCACGCATCTCCTGAAGAACTTCCTGCGAGATGTTCTGGATTTCGTCTAGCGACTCTTGCATGATCTCGTTCTCTTTTGGGGCGAAAGCTTTCAGGCCTTTTGCTGTCAAGGAGAGCGAAAACAGCTTCTGGTTCACCGAATCGTGCAGATCGCGCGCCAGACGATTACGTTCTTCGGCAAGTGCGAGCTCCCGGCTTTTTTCGTTAAGGACAGCGTTCTGGACGGCAAGCGCCACATAGTCCGCGATCGCTTTCAATGTTTTTTTGTCGCATTCTTTATAGGAATCTGGTTTGCGTTCGTTGCAGACGATAAGCGCACCTAGAATTTCTTCTCCCATCGTCAGCGAGACCGCTATTGTACAGTCGTCAATGAACCCTTCTTTTTCCAGGTCCTGAATCAATTCTTCGTCATCAAGCGACTTGTTTCTCAGTTCTTCCACGATCCCTAGCGAAAAGCGCTTTTTGATCTTTTTTACCGCCCCATTGGTGAATGTTGTATGAAGAGTCATTGCTTTTTCTTCTTTTATCATAAAAGCGACCTGAGACCAGTGAAAAAGCCCGGCAATCTTCTTTACCACTTTTTCCGGAAAATCATTCACGTTCTGTATCTTCCACACATAACGGCCGAAATCGTCAAGCTGTTCAAGCGTATTGGCCCGCTCCTGCTGCTCTCCATACAGCTTCGTCCGCTTGATCGCCGTTCCGATCTGCAGTGCAACAGACTGAAGAAGATTCAGTTCATTCTCTTCAAAATGGACCTTGCCTGGCGAACCAATATTCAGCACACCGAATTTCTCCCCGCCCGCTGCTATCGGAACCGTTGCGTGATGAGTCAATCCGCCTGTATCACCCCAGTTGCATTCAATCGCGTCCTCGATGCGCTTGCAGTTAATGATATTGACAGCACTGTTCAGGCGCCCGTCCCAGTACTTGTCCAAGCACCAGCAGCTGTTTTCGCACATCGGCCGTTTGTTGTCGATCGCAAGCGCCGGCGGCAGATGGCAGTCCGCTACAAAATGATAGATTGGCTCTTCATCCACGAGAAAAATCCAGCCTGTCTGAAGTTTCGTGATCTCGAGCAGCTTTTCTAGAACCGACTGCAGCATCGGCCTCAGTTCATGTGACTGGTTCAGCGTTTCGGCAATCACTTTCAACGTATTGATCTCGTTTGTATTCATCGCTTCCGCCATCCACTCTGCCTCCATCTCCGTAATTCTCATTCCATTATAAGGGAGACGGGGCGAAATTGTCTTAAACTTTGTTTGTGGTAAGGGCTTCCCATTCACTTAGGTACCGTACCCCAGTTAGTTCTGGTCTGCCTTTCCCTTCGAGCATCGTGATAAATTCAAGTGAATTGCCGTCCGGATCGTTGAAGTAAACGGCTGCAGCCGGCATCCATGTATGGACGATAGGTTCTATTGGCTGGAGACCGAACGATTCTCTAGGTTCAATGCCTCTTTCTTTCAGCCATTGCGGAGCATTCAGCAACTCCTCTAGCGTCACACCGAACGCAAAATGTCTGCGTGTCCATTCCGATTGCTTCACTTCCCACACGCCGAGCATCTGCTTTTTTTCTGTTCCAAAGTAAAAGAACGCAGCTCTGCGGGACTCGATTCTATGTGCCAGCTCCATGCCAAGTTTTTCGTAAAAAGCTAAAGCACGATCTAAGTCCGTGACGTGCACATGAGTTTCAAATAAATTTCCTGTCATATTCATTTTAACGCCTCTCCTTTAAGGTATCATCGCCGTCTGAAGCGGCTTATCCGCATGTTTAGCTGGTGCTGCAAAAATGACGTGCATTAGATAGATGCTGATTACACCCATCACGAAAAACATCGTGCTCATCGCCCAGCTTGGAATGAAGGACCCGAGTGAAACACATACACTCGCAATAACCATCCCTAGGTTCCACTTCATCCCAGCCACCGCCATATAAGCGCTTCGGTGTTCATCATCGGCAATATCCGCGAGCTTGGATTCTGAAACCGGTGCGTAAGAGATTTCACCGATCGTGGCTAAAACCATCGCGAACAAAAGGAGCAGCGGCGAGTTGCTGAACCCGATAATCGTGTATCCGATCGTGTAGATGGCTAGACCCGCCATAAGGATGCTGTATTCTTTATACTTTTTAAAAAGCATAGTAACTAATGCTGTAGCAGCCACAACAACTAGAGTGTTCTCTGTCTGAAGGAAGCCCATCATGCGGACACCGTCGATGTGAATCGCGTTCGAGAAGAAGTTCAGCGTATGGACGCTCATTTCTTTTTCAAGCCGGATGCCAACATAATTGGTAAGCTGCACTTCGAGCGACATGATCAGAATGATTGCGGTCATGTATTTGACGAACAATCTGTCTTTTAAAACAAGCGAATAGTTCGTAGCCATCTCGCGCAACACTCTAGGTTTCTCTTTTGTAGCAACTCTCTTGGGCACATATGTTTCTTCAATAAAATACTGGACGAGCACCCATGACACAACAGCTGATACAGACAATGCAGCGAACAGTTCGAAACGGTGTGACTTGATCAAGAAAGCTCCGATTATGGAACCTGCTGCGAACGAAAGGTTATTAAACCAATACGAGATCGCGAATACAAATTTCCGGTTTTCAGGTGTGCTCACATCGATCAGCATCGCCCGTGACGCCGGACCGCCGATTCCCCAACACACACTGTTAACCGTCATCATGAGGAACGTAATCACTGGCGATTCAAACCACGGCGAGTTGGCAGCGGCCATCATCGTGTAGGCACCGATACGAAGTACACCTGACAGCTGGATCATCCTTTTCCGGCCGATTTTATCAGCAAAATATCCTCCGTAAAGACCGGAGATGATACCGATGATAATGTTGAAAATCATAATCATCCCGGTTATCTTCGCACCGAAATGCCCAGCAAAGTATATGGCCATGAACGGAAATACCATCGTGCTGACTGTCGAGCTGATAAAGTTTTCCGCTATGCGGACCTGAATGTTACGGTGAAAATCTTTAAATCGCATAACGTTTCCTCCTATTCTGCTTTTATTATAATCATCGTAAGTTTTTGCATCTTCGGCAGTAAGAATGGTTTGCGAGTACGACTTTTGACGGAGAAAAAAAGAAAAAGAAGGTGGATGCCTTCTTTTTCAATGTTTCTAGATATCGTCCAGTTCTAGTACTTCACCAGTGTCCGCAGCCACCCCATACTTGCAGTCCAGTTTACCGCTAAAAACATGGCGATTTTGTCTGGCATCATACACATAGTACGGCTTGAGTTCAAGATAAGGCTGCAGCATGCGGAACGCTTCTTCTTTTGTAAGTGTTGGTGCTGCGCCAAGCTCTAATTCTCTCAGCATTTCTAACATAAAATCATTGTCGGCCATCTGAAGGACTGATGTTCCATCACTTTTGAGAAACAGCCTCTTCCACTGGGATATGGCTCTTCTGTCATCCGGCTTCTTTAGGAGCGCAACGATATAACCGCCGTCTCGCAGGATGTGAATTAAATTCCAAACTCCCGATTCTTTTGGAAAATGATTTTGCATGAATCGCACAACAGCGTGCTTTACATTTTCAATTTCTTGCTGCGTTATGGGTACGAGGTCAGGGTGAAGACGATTTTCAAGAACATGCTCGATCGGAACCGTTTCATGATCCCAGGCCAGCGGCTTAAGAGCGATTTTTTCGACAGTTCCGCTTTCTTCCCACCTCACGTTTTCATTTATGCTGACGGTCAATTGCTTATCAGTATCGTATGTAATCCGTGACTTATCCTGATTTGTGACAAAGACCTCTTCCACCCCATACAAGGGGATCCATCGATTACACTTTTGTGAAGGAAAATCATAAAACTTCAGCTGTTCATAGAACACGTCGCTCAGATTTTCCGCTTTCAAGGTGAACTCTTCTTCCACTGCTTCACTATCATTTGGAAAGAATCCTGATTTTGAGAACAAGATCACATTGCCTTGAGCGTCCTTCTCCACCATTATGGTCCCGCCTGGATACACGGGTATCCCATTTACACATGCTGAATACTCGAACTTCTCTTCATTTTTGCTCGTGCATGTAAATTGGCTCGTATGAAGACCGGTTACCTCTAAGATCCACTGCTCCACATCATCAGCCTTAAGACGCGAACCTTGGCTCTCTGTAAAAATAATGTGGTTGAATTGTTTTGTATGCATGTCAATCTCGACCGCTGCAGTACCCGATGGATTCAGATCCCCTTTCTTCCGTTTATGAATTCCAAGAGGAAACCATTCCATCGATAAAAGATAACGAGTTTGATACAGCGCATCTTTCTTACGGTAAATTTCCCAAGAAAACAGATGATGCTTATCTAACCGTGCTGTTTTTCGTGCCTTTTCTATTAATTCCTCTATGAGCGGATGCATGTCTTGGCCTCCTGTAACATTATTGAAGGGGTACGGTACCATTCACAAATTTAGCCGTTACTTCGGCATAGTTGTGAAATGGTACCGTACCCCATAAAGGTTTTTCTCGCTATCTTTCGTTGCCGCGCTTGAAGTTGCCTGTCACTTTTGCCATGATCAGCTGACGCTCTTTCTCATCTGCGGCACTCTGTATTCTCTCTATGAACTTCTGCGCTTCTTTCCCTTTCAGAATCTTCACTTGCTTGCCGTACCACTCGAGAAAGACCGTGCCATTTTTCGATGCAGAATAAGAAAAAAATTCTTCATCCAGTTTGCCTCTTTTATCGACGCTCATGTTTTCACCTCATTTGTTCTTCCATGTTCAATCACTGCTGTCCCGGCTATAAATATATATTTTTACCGAATCTCCATTTGATGCTTTTTCAACAATAGAGGAAGCTTTGCTGAACTGATTTCTTTCCAATAGCGCAATAGATGGGTAGTTTTCCGAACTTGTATAGGCTTCCAATGTTTTCAGATTCATCTCGTTAAATCCGTATGCGGTTACTATCTCTAAAGCTTCAGACATGATTCCTTTACCAATGTTTCCAGGATATAATCCATATCCTAGTTCTGCCTTCTTTTGTTCTATAGAGATATTCCAAATAGAAATAGTGCCGAGTATTTCACCTGTGCTTTTTTCAGCAATCGCCCAAATCATCCATTTGTTGTTACTTACGCCTTCATTCATTCGAGTAATATAATTCTTTGCTTCTTCAAGTCTTGTATAAACCGGCATATCGACATATTTGAAATTTTCTTTATTGGACTGGTAGTTGAAAATGATATCTGCATCATGTAAATCGAGCTTTCTTAAAGATAATCTTTCTGTACTTAATGCCGGAAAAGGGTCGAATGTTAATTGATTCATATAATCCCTCCATAGATTTAATGAACTTCTGCAACAAATGTATAAGATACTTCACCTTCATGCCACTTGGCCAGAACTTCATAAATGTATTTGCCTTTTGCTGCCGGTAGTAAGAACTGTTTCTCTTTTAGAGGGATTTCTTTTTCCCGTTCGCTTTTATTCCACAAAAAAACCGTGAGCTCGGGGTTTTCCTCTATTTGAATTTCGATCCTTCCATTGGAAGTTAAATGAATTGGCTTTATGCTTTCAGCCATCTGGTTTGGTGAGGCATGGTCAGTTGTCACCACAGCAGTATCCGTGCCATTCTTCCATTCCCACCGATAGCCCCCTCTTTCTAATTCGTACATTTCGCCATCAGCTTTAACAAACCCTTCCATTTCTGGGGGCTGTTTTTCAAGTTCTCTTTTAGGAGAACAGCCATTTATAAGAATCAAGGAAAATACTATAATAACAATAACTAATATTTTAATTTTCAAAAAAACACCTCCCTTTTTACTACTAGACGAATGTAAATTCTGCTAAGTTTCAAGAATCATAAGGAGTGAGAGTAAATGATCAAACAATTCACAGTGAATATGACTCCGTTTAACCGACTGCGGACAGTGAGGGTGTATGTTCCCAAATCATACGAAACAGATACTGACAAACGCTATCCGGTGCTTTATATGCATGACGGGCAGAATCTTTTCAAAGACGAGGATGCAAGTTTCGGTGTTTCATGGGGAATCTCAGATTACTTAGACATTGCAGAGATTGACTTGATTGTCGTCGGTCTCGACTGCAGCCAGGAAGGTTATCAGCGGCTCGATGAATACGGACCTTGGGTGAACAAAGATGTTGGGAAAAAGCTGATTGGCGAGGATAAGCCGTTTGGCGGCGAAGGTGAAGAATATATCGACTATGTCACACACGAACTGAAACCGATGATCGATGCAAAATACCGTACACAGCCAGATAACACTTTATTGGCAGGCAGCTCGATGGGCGGACTTATTACCACCTATGCGGCGTGTAAATATCCGCTTATCTACAAACGGGCGGCTTCGGTTTCTTCAGCCTACTGGTTCAGCCAGGAGTTGCTGGAGTCGTATATACAATCGAACGATTTGACCGCAGTTGAACGGTTTTATCATGATGTTGGAACGAAGGAAAGCTCCTCAGATATCAGCAGCCAGGATTATATCAATTCGAGCAAAGCAATAGATGAGCTGCTGCAGAAAAAAGTATCCGATTGCCGTTTTGAGATCGTGGAAGGCGCGGAGCATAATGAAGCGGCATGGCGGGAGAGGTTTCCAAGGATTTTGGACTATTTGATGAAGTAAAAACAAATAATGAAGGAGTGTTCTTGATGAGTGAAATGATCTTTCTAGACCCGCCTGTTTTAGAGAATGAAAGAATTAAATTGGTTCCCTTACAAAAAGAATATGCTCCCGAATTGTTTGCGATAAGCACGCCAGATATCTGGTCCTACATGTTTGGAGAAATCAAAACAGAGGCCGAAATGATCAGGAATGTTTCCGATAAATTGGCGCTTCGCGAGCAGGCGAAAGCCTTGCCTTTTACCGTAATACTTAAAGAGACCGGTGAAGTGGCTGGAACGACAAGTCTTTATCAAATCGATTTTAACCAAAAGTCTTGTGAGCTGGGAGCTACGTGGTATGCTACTAAATTCCAGCGCACTTTTGTCAATTCGGATTGTAAATATTTATTATTAAACTATTGTTTTGAGGAATTAAAGTTTATCCGCGTGCAGATAAAAACAGACGAACGGAATGTCCGTTCTCAAAAAGCGATTGAACGCCTCGGAGCTGTGAAAGAAGGGGTACTCCGCAATGAAAGAATACTCGAAAGCGGGTACATTAGGAATTGCGTCTTGTATTCTATTACAGATGGTGAGTGGCCATCTGTGAAACAAGGGCTATGCGATCGGGAAGCAAAGTATCAGACTACTTAATTCGACCACATCAAGGCTGTACTTATCTCGGATACACAATGATCAAAAGCCTGGCTGCACCAGGCTTTTTCTTTTGAATCTACATATATAGATGATAATAAACTAAACAAATTGCGCAGGCTGCCCATGAAACAAGGGAAAACATGGTGACGATCATATTTTCGGACCAGCCATATTTAATTCCATAATGATAATGGATTGGTGTAAATTTAAATAATCTTTTCCTGGTTCTCTTAAAGTAGGCAACCTGTAAAATGACGGATAACTGCTCTGCGAGATAAATAATAAATAGAACAGGAATGAGAATCTCAACTTTTTCAATGATCGCCAGAAAGGATAGTGATCCCCCTATTGCGAGTGATCCCGTGTCACCCATAAAAGCCTTAGCAGGATACAAATTGTAGATTAAGAAACCTAGAATAGCCGCAATCATGACCAAACAAAAAATCTTGACCTCTGCATACTCGCTGATCACAAAGAAAAAGAAATAGGTAGGGATGGCTACCATTCCTAATAGCCCGTCCATTCCATCGGTGAAATTAATCGCGTTCGCCGTTCCTACAATAAACAATGTGATAACCACAAAATATAAACCATACGGCAAAACAATTTCTAGTGATTTTGTTATTTGAATGCTAGTATCTAGCTCAAATAAATTTACGGATGCGAACAAAAGCAATATAGTGAATCCAAATTGAAAAATCAGCTTCGTTTTACCAGAAACCCCTCCAGGATCTTGTTTAGATGCTTTCCAATGATCATCAAGAAAACCGATAAAACTAAATAACAAAAACGTAGTTATTAGAAAAAGCATGACTGGACTTTGATTATAATAAAATGCAACTGCAATCCCAACTAGGAAGACGCTGCCGAGCATCAACGGAGTTCCTTTTTTCTCTTGATGATCTGCTGGAAGCTCAGCACGTATCGGCTGGGTCCATTTTAATTTTTCCAAAATCAAAATGAGGACAGGTGCAATTAAAACGGTCATGATAAAGGTTATAGCGGCTGGAGTTAGTTGAGAAAACAAACTTTAACCTCCCTTCAATCTCTCAATCATAGAAAGATTCGATAGAACCTTTAAATGTCCTTGTATAAACATCAAAAAAAGACCAGATTTCTGTCTGGTCTTTTCTTATAGTCTTAATCAACTTTAGAAGCCGATTGTTTCATTGCAAACACTTGCTATTTCTCCCAAAGCTCAATTAGGCGACCTTCAGGATCTTCAATCCAAATAAACTTTCCATATTCACTAACCTCTTTTTTCTTTGCCAGTGGTATACCCAATTGTTCAAGATGGTTAATAGTTTCGTCAAGATTATGTACTTCGAAATTTATCATTACTTGTTGGTCTAATGGAAAATAATTGTCATTCTCCGTAAAGAAAGAGAAAATTGTTTCATTTCCTGATTCAGGTTTTATCATAGTCCCATTCCAATTTTCCATATCAAGCTTCAATACTTCACTGTACCATTTTTTCACAGCTTCAAGATTCTTCGTTCTCCAAAATATACCTCCGAAACCTTTTATCATTTTATCTCACTCCTGTCTCTCTTAAAATTTCGCTTATCTCTTTTTTCAACAAACTTGCTTTTTAGTTAAAAAAATCTAAATTATTCAAGAATGTTACTTAGAGAATATTCAATCCCACGATTTTCATCCCAAGCTCGATGAAGTTCTTGCTGACGTAATGCTAAATCGCTAAATGGCATAGCAGTTACAGAAATCTTATCAAATTTATGCCTAAAGTGATTTCCCTGTTTCATAATTCTCATGGCTCCTAAATAATCATCACTCAACGCCCAAACAACTCTTTTTATATCTGCTAGAATTAACGCTCCAGAACACATCGGACAAGGTTCAACGGATGTATATAAAGTACAAGTGTTTTTATATTCTGGCTTAAGTAATAATGGTCCAGCTTTCCGTATAACATCTATCTCCGCATGAGAAGTAGGATCCAAATCAGAAAAGACATGATTTCTACCTTTACTAAGGATATTTCCTTCACTATCAACTAAAACTGCACCTATAGGATACGTTCCCTCCTTAAATGATATCTCCGCTTCCTCCAATGCAAGTTCCAAAAAATAACGATCTAAATCCAATATTCTCACCTGCCCTACTTGATTCTCTTTTACATTCCTTACTTTTTATTTAAATTACACCGTTCCTTTTAAAACATATGGAACAGCTGGCTGAGAGGAAATGCTTTCCGTCCAGCTCTCTCCGCCAAATATGAACTTCTTTGCTTCTGTCATGTCCATCCATACCACTTCTTCAATTTCATCTGGCATGGAGATATGAATATGTCCGCCAGTAACTTTTCCGACAAACGTGAAAAAAACAGCGTGATGCCCTCTTTTTTCGAAAAACGCTTCACATATATTCAGCAGCCCGCCGACTTCAACACTTAGTCCAGTCTCCTCCCGCGCTTCACGTATAGCAGCTTCCTGCAATGTCTCGCCTTTCTCGACTGCACCGCCGGGCAAGGTGAAATAAGAACCATCTTCTCCTCTATTTTTCACCATCAACACCTTTTCACTTGTTTCATCAACAAGCACGGTATAGGCGACATCTACCCTTTTCATTTTATTCACACCCTCTTATTCTTTGAAACGCACTTCCAGTTGTTCCTTCAGCTAAACGCTGGCGTATCAGATCGGCACATTGTTTCGAACTTAACATGGAGGTGTCGACCTTCAAATCATAAATTCCCGGTTCATGGACGAGCTGCTGCCAGCGCTGTACTGGCTTTGGTACAGCGCCATCCGCCTCATAACCTGCACCCCACGTTGCAATTCGCCTTTCCATAATTTCCTCGATAGAGCACCGGACTCCTACGAACAGCACGTCATGATCTTTTAAACTAGCAGCACATTGCGTAAGAATGTCCCGCGAAACGGAATAACCATCATGATGACCAACATCAGTTACGACGTTTAGCCCGGTTGAACTGATCGCAGCAATCGCTTTGTACATTGCATCATACATTTTCATAATAGCTGGCTCAAGATCCGGCCGTTCTCCGCCTGGACGCAAGCCGATGCCAGGCTGCAGATGATCTGGCGTCATTTTCATGAATATATCGACTCCAAGATTCATCCACACCCCTTCAAACGAGTGCTGAATTTCGCGGACGATGCTCGACTTCCCGGAACGTGGTGCACCGTTAAGGATGATGATTTTCCCTTTACTGTCCATTTCTACAGATCCTGCCACTTGTTCCATTCTTCTTTATCATTCACGCTGTAAATGCTGTTTTCGCGGTTCACATATCCGTTGATGACGAACTCTCTCCTGATCGTGCAAAAGTCATCATGAAATTGTTTAATAAACTCATTCACTTCTTTTTCGTTGTATGTTTTGGATGGATCAAGTTTTGCGACCATATGCTCAAGAATAACTAGCTTCTTCTTTTTCTGGCTTGGAATACTTTTCAGCCTGCCATCTGCACCTGTAAAATTACGCAATATTGAATCTTGAAAAGCTTGTTTCTCCATGTGATGTCTCCTCCTTTTAGATGAAAAAGAGGCTGTTTCAAATCAGCCTCTCACGTTACTCAGATGTTCTCTTATCCACTGCACAAACGCTTCGTTTCCGCGTTTCTCGGCAATCGCCGCTGCACTTCCCTGGCCGCCGTCAGCAGTCAAATCAGCACCGTGCCGAAAAAGTACGTTCGCGATCTCAATGTTTCCTTCAAAAGCAGCCGACTGTATCGGTTTGTGGCCCTCGCTGTCAACCGCGTTTACGTCAGCACCATGTTGGATAAGCAACGCCACTAATTCAACAGACTGCCTGCCAGCGATCGCTGCATGAAGAGCCGTGTTCGAAGGGATAAATGGGAGCTGTGAGTTCGATATCGCGTTGATGTCCGCACCGCCTGCCAAAAGTGCTTTTATCACATATGTGTGTCCGAAATGCGCAGCCAGCCCCAGCGCAGTCAGGCCATGCTCGTTTTCAGCATTCGCCAATGATGGATGCTGCTTGAGTTCTTTTTTCACGTATTCATGGTCGCCGCTTTCCACTGCCTGAAAGAAATCTTTATTCATGCTAATACTCCTCCAGTATTGAATAATCTTTCTAGTTTATTCGACAGGGAGTTCTCTTTTTCCTTTATGACGGCGTTTATGCTGCCTCGCTATAAGATCCTCTGCTGCCCCTGAACCGAAGATGACGCCTGCGAGGATAAGTAGAAACCCGAGAACCTGCACAGCTGATATCACCTCATCGAGAAGCACAACAGAACTTAACAGAGCAAAACATGGGTTTAAGTTAATAAAAATAGATGCCTCTGCCGCACCGATCACACCCATCGCTTGGTTGTAGAGCATATGACCCATCGCAGTAGCGACAATTGCCGAGGCAAAGAAAACTGCCCATAACTGCGGCGTTCCGTGCGTCATGCTTTCAAGACCAGCAGGCTCCTGAATTAGACCGATGACGAATAGCATCGATGAACCCATCAGCATCATATAAGATGTGATCAGTCTCGCATCCATCGTGGCGGTAAGCCGTTTTACCATTATAAAACTGACTGCCTGAACGAGGACACTCAGAAATACGAGCAAATCACCTGGCGCGATGCCTGAAACGGACGAACCTTGAAGGACGATGAAAGACACACCTGTAAAGCCGAGCAACAGTCCGAGACCACGCAGAACAGTGAATTTTGTTCCTAGAAACATCACTGCGAGCACAGTTGTCCACAGGGGTCCGGTACCCAAAATCAAACCGCCGTTTGTCCCGCTCGTTCCTTTTAATCCAATTGATAAAAAATAATGATGTGCCAGGACGTTAAAGATGGAAGCGATGAACACATACTTAGCTTCTCTTGCTGTCGGTAGCCGCAGCTTTTTCGCAGCCGCCATAAACAAAAACACAGCCAGTCCGGCTGTAAACACACGCAGCGCCGTCATCGTCACTGGTGCAAAGTTCGTCACAAGAACTTTTGTTGCGGGCACGTTAATGCCCCACACAATCATCACGGCCACAAGAATACAATACGTCTTCACATTTTTCACAGTGTGCACTCTTCCTCAGATGTTTCTATAGTTTTCTTATGATAACAAAGAAAACTTAGCTGACGGGATGTTTTTTCGTCAGCTTTAGTTGAACTTGTACTATATACCTAAACTTTTGGGCTGCCTCAGTTCCTCATCTATGTAAAAAGTTATATATTTTATAGTACAAAAAAAGGGAGGCATCCGCCCCCTTTTTGCTCGCAAAAATATAGAATTATAAAATGCCAAGAATGTCATCCGGCTCGTATGCCATATAGTCCGGTGACTCCTTCTTCACGTGCTCGATATGCTCATAGCCCCAGCCAGCCCAAATGACCTTAACGCCTGTTTTCTTGCACGCTACTACATCACGCACTTCATCGCCGACATACATAACTTCATTCGCTTTTAGATTAAAGGCTTTTAGAAACTTCTTGATTACCTTGTCTTTGCCGAACAGCGAGCTTGAACAGAACACATCATCAATATAATCAATGCCCTGCATGTTTAGAAAATCACGGATGTTTTCTTCTTCATTAGAGGAAATGACCGCCAGCTTATAGCCGCGGTTCTTCAGTTCCTCAAGTGTTTCTTTGATTCCAGGAAAAAAGAGGATATCCCTGATTCCCTCCTTGTAATACTTAAAAAGCTGAGGCGCGTATATCGGCAGCTTATAGATTGGAAACTTGAGCGCCTTGCACCGTTCGAGAACAGACATCTCCATTAACTCATCGATCATATCTGCTTTCATCGGCAAAAATCCATGTTTACGTGCAAGCTGATTGTAAGCCGAGATTACAGCCTCTTTAGAATCAACGAGCGTTCCGTCAAAATCAAAAATGATATATTCGTGCATGGTGCTGTCTCCTTTTTCAGTAGCGGTCTAAGTGAGCTTCATCACTGAATTTGGTACCGTACCCTCATTATGTAAACCATTATAATTCATAATTATGGAAATGTAATCCATTTTAAAGGTTGAATAGAAAAATGGAAAAGCAGAGGCTGCTGCCTCTGCTTTTTTTAAAAGGGTGTATCTATGCGGGGAGTACCGTACCCGGTTAGTTATTCACTTTGCTCGGCTGGATAAGAGCTGTCATTTCCGCCAGCTGCTTCGCAAGCTCAGCTACACGAGTCTTCGCAAGTTCATCTGTGAGCACGTTGCCTTCGTCGAACGCCACCGGGTCAGCGACATACTGATCGGGCAGAACGAGGCTGTACAATCCGCGCAATACGGTACGAAGGTTCGTCATCGCGTTCATGCCGCCTTTTCCGCCGCCAGCTGCGACCGCGATCGCGGATGGCTTGTTTTTAAAATATTTACCGCCAAGAAAATCGAGTGCGTTCTTCAGCGCGCCGCTCATTCCGCTGTGGTATTCTGGCGTCGTGACGAAAAATCCGTCCGCTTCTTCGGCATATGCTGCCAGTTTCTTTACCGTCTCGTTATCTGCTTCAGACGCGTCACCGGTAAACAGCGGCAAACGGTCAATTCCTACATCAAAATAAAGCACTTCAACATTAAGCTCTCTCAATACTTCAGCCGCATACTGCGCGACGCCTCTTGTTCTTGATTCAGCCGTAGGGCTCCCTGCAATCACCATAATTTTCATAACGGATACCTCACTTATTCTCTGATGGATTCTAATACTATCATATCCGGCTCGAGGTTTCTAAGCCTCATGATAACGATGGATTTATAAATGTAAAAAAGTCCTGCTTTTGGACAGGACTTTCTCGGTCTAAAGGCTGAGACCCTCTTATGAGTCAAAAACTTCAATCAGCTGTTTTGTGTACGGATGCCTTTGCGGCGAGAACAATGCTTCGCGTCTAAACAAGTCAAGCAGTTGCCCGTCCTTCATCACACCGATGCGCTGGCTCATAAAATTCACAGCGGCCAGGTCGTGTGAAATAAACAAATAGGACAGACCCAGCTTTTCCTGCAAATCCTTCAGCAAGTTCAGCACCTTCGCCTGCACTAAAACATCCAGGCTTGCTGTAGGCTCATCAAAGACAATGAGCCGTGGTTCAACGCTGATAGCGCGTGCGATGCTGACACGCTGCTTCTGTCCGCCGCTCAGCTGATGCGGGTATTGATCCAGGCAGCCACCGGGCAGGCTGACCATGCTGAGCAGCTTATCTCCCGTTTTTCTTCGGTCATGACAGACGTCTGCCAAAAAAGATGGAAGCAGATGCTTCTGAGCATCAAGCGGCTCGAGCAGCGAGTCGATAATCCGCAGTTTTGGATTGAGAGAAGCAGATGGATTCTGCAGCACAGCCTGTGGCTTGTCACTCAGTGTGATCTCACCATCACTAATCTCCTGAATCCCAAGAATGCATTTTGCTAGTGTGCTTTTCCCGCTTCCGCTCTCTCCTACAATTCCAAGACACTCTCCTCTAATAATGGTAAAAGAAACTGAATCGAGTGCAGCTCTGCTGCTGCCAATGTAAGTCTTCGCCGCATTCTTTACTGCTATAACAGCTTCCTTCATTTGAGCCCCTCCTTTAAGGCTTCCCGCCCTAGCCGGACCGGAACATTGCAAAGCGGCGGTAAAGCCGAAACGAGCTGTTTCGTGTACTCATGCTTCGGTTTTGCCAGCACATGGTGAGGTCTGCCTGTCTCCACTATTCTGCCATACTGCATAACAGAAACGGTGTCGCTGTACTTTTTCACGGTACGAAGATCGTGGGTGATGAACAAGACTCCGCAGCCGGTTTCGCTCTGCCTCTTTTTTAAAAGCTGCAGTACGGCCGTAGCTGTAATGCTGTCTAGTGCAGTCGTCGGTTCATCGGCAATGATCAGCTTCGGCTGTAACATGGTTGCCATTGCGATTGCTGCGCGCTGCACTTGTCCACCGCTAAGCTGAAAAGGATAGCTGCAGAACGTCCTTTCGGGCGGAAGCCCCACCTCTTCAAGCGACAGGAGTGCTTTTGTCTGCCGTGCTTTTTTCGGCAGATCTGTATGCGTACACAGCATTTCATCAAACTGGCTGCCAATCGTCATGAACGGAGTAAACGAGCCTTGATAATCTTGAAAAATATACGAAATTTTTTTTCCGCGCAATAGCCGCATTTTTTTATGGCTAAAGGTTAGCAAATCGATTCCTTCATAAAAAATAGAGCCTTCAGCTGACAGCTCGTTCGGCAGCAGTCCAGCTATCGAGAGAGCAGTGACGCTTTTTCCGCTTCCGCTTTCCCCTGCCACCGCATGCCATTCTCCATATGCTAAGGCTAGACTGACTTTGTCTACGATACATCTCTTTTTATGATAGATGGACAGTCCGTTCATACTGAGGAGCATCTTCACTGTCCTCCTTTCTGGCTTTTTACATCATAATGATCACGCAGGAAATCTCCCGCAAGGTTGGAGAGAAGGACGACTAGCATAATGCATACTCCAGGAATAATCATCAGTTCAGGCTTATGATAGAAAAACGCTTTGCCATCGTTCAGCATCGCACCCCATTCAGGTGCTGGCGGCTGTGCACCTAGTCCAATGTAGGACAATGCAGCAATCATGAGGATAACTTTTCCAAGATCAAGTGTAGCAAGGACAAGGACATTGCCCGCGACATGGGGCATCATATGTTTCCATAGAATACGCATCGGACCCAATCCGTTGATCTTGGCGAGGATAATGTAATCCTTTTGCTTCTGTGAAAGCACCGTCCCGCGGACGAGGCGGGCATAGCCGACCCATTTCACCATGACAATCGCGAAAATAAGATTCAGCATTCCCGGACCGAGAAGTCCGCTCAGCACGATAGCCACGATATAATCAGGAAACGCCATGAACGCGTCGATAATTCTCATAAAAATCCGGTCAAACCTCCCGCCTGCATATCCTGAAATAAGACCTGCAGGTACACCGATCACAACAGCGGCTCCCAAAATCAGCAGACCGGTCCCGACGGTTGTTTTCGCCCCGGCTATTATGCGGGAAAAGATGTCTCTTCCGAGATGATCGGTGCCAAGAATGTGCCCAGCACCTGCGGGCAGCAGCCGTTCTTTCATGTTCACATGCAGCGGATCATATGGAACAATGAACGAAATTGCAGCAGCAAAGGTAAGTACCAAAATCAGCATTCCGCCAATGAGGAAAATGGGTTTATGAACGATGATCTGTTTCATGTGCTCCCTCCTTCTTTCAGCCGGATCTCAGGGTCCAGATACCTGTACGATAAATCAACAAGGATGTTAATGACTGCCACAAACAATCCCATGAACAAGATGTACCCTTGAATGACGGGATAGTCTCGTCGAACGATTGCATCGACAACCAGCTTTCCGATTCCGGGATAAGAAAACAGCACTTCAATGATCACTGTCCCGCCGAGCAGGCTCCCAAGGCTGACACCGAAAATCGTAATGACTGGTACCATGCTGTGGCGTAAAGCATGAAACCAAAATATTCGAAAGCTGCTTAATCCCCTTGCTTTTGCTGATATAACAAAATCCTGATTCAAGCTTTCAAGAAGACTTGACCGGAGCAGTCTCACATATACGGCTGCCATCGCCACTCCAAGTGTGACAGACGGCAGAATCAGATGAAGAATAGAGTCAGATCCCATTGACGGCAGCCAGCCAAGTTTCACCGAAAACCACTGTATGAGCAGCAGTCCAAGCCAGAAACTCGGTACTGATGCGCCGATTAAAGCGAAAAGACGGCTCACTTGATCGATCATCTTGTTTTTGTAAAGTGCAGATAAAGATCCAACAGGCACTGAGATCAGGGTCATGATCACGACGGAGCAGAATGTAAGTATAAGAGTTGCCGGCAATTTTTCCGCCAGTTCCTGTGTGACAGGCTGCTGTGTCATGTATGAGATGCCAAGATCAAACTGAAAGAACCGCACAAGCCAAAGCCCATATTGGACGATTATAGGTTCATTAAAACCCAGCTCTTCCCTCAGCTCTTCAATCCTTTCTTCTGAAACCGCCACATCGTCAATGTTCAGCATGTACCGGACAGGGTCACCGGGAGCAAGCTTCATGAACGCGAAGCTGATGAACGAAAGCACAAGCAGAAAAAGCACAAGCTCGAGCAAACGGTTTGCGATCATCTTCATGGCTGTATTACATCAACATCTTTCGTGAGGATATAATACTCGCTCTTGCTCAGCTTCCAGTTCTTCACTTTTTCGTTATAGGCAGCAAAATTGTTTGGATGAACGATAAAAGAATGCAGTCTTTCTTGATCGATGATTGATACCGCTTCTTCCGCCAGTTCGTTCCGTTTCTCTTCCTCAAGCGTTGCGTTCAGCCTAGAAATTCTATCTGTGAGCTCACTGTTGTCGATCTTGCCAGGATTGATCGCTCCGCCTTCCATATAAGCCGAGTTTAGGAAGTAGCTCGCATCACCGCGCGGGGAGGTGATTAAACTATATGTCGCCAGATCCCAGTCATCCTTTTTAGCGATGTACTCATCAATATTTTCCACCTGCTGAATCTCGATTTGGATGCCGAGCTGCTTCGCTTCCGATTGCAGCATCTGAGCGATCAGCGGAAGTTCTGGACGATAAGCATAGGTTAAGATTTTAAGAGAGAGCGGCTTGCCTTCCTTCACAAGATTGCCGTCCTTCATCTCATACCCCGCATGATCGAAATGCTCTTTCGCTTTTTCTAGGCTGTATTCTTTCTTTTCGTACTCAGGTGTAAACGGAAAGTCTGATAGAAACGGTCCATCAGCTGTATCAGCCTGGCCTGCCATAATGCTGTCCGCTGTTTCCTTTCTATCAATCAAGTAATCGAACGCTTTTCGGACGTGTTTATCCTTGAACACTGGATTAACATTGTTGTACATGAGCAAATGTGTCCGCAGACTTGGAACGACATCTGTTTTAATTGAATTGTCTGCTTTCAGGCTCTCGATACTTTCGATAGCCGGACGATACACGATATCCGCATCGCCTGATTGGAGAGCAAGCGTCCGTGCGTTAGCATCTTCATTAAATGTGAATACAGCGTGGTCGAGTTTTGCCTTTCCATCCCAATAACCGTCATATCGTTTCAGCTCAAGCTTGCTGCCTGCGCTGAAACCCACCGGCTCAAACGGTCCTGTTCCGACCGGTTTTTTTCCGGTATCCTTTTCGTCCACATCCAGAATAGCTGTGTTCGGATGAACGAGCTCAGATGGCAGATGAGGAAGAGGCTCTTGTGTGACGATTGTCAGCTTCTGCTTGTCTGCCTTAATTTCTTTGATCTTCAGCGCTGTTTTCATCGCTTCACTAACCCCAATGTTTCGCTGAAGTGATCGTTTCACAGCTTCTGCATCGAGTTTGTCTCCATTTTGGAACGTTACGTTCTCACGGATTGTGAAAGTCCACGTCTGTCCGTTATCCTTTGTTTCCCACTTTTCGGCAAGCCAAGGCTCAAGTTCAAGATCTTCGTTAATTTTTACAAGCGTTTCGTTAATACCCGCTCTCACCGCCGTGTAGTTTAGATGAGGATCTAATGTCTCACTTGGGAAATTGGAAAGAAACGTGATCTCTTTTTCCTCAGCATTTCCTCGTTTTTCATTTGAAGCTCCTTCAGATGAACAGGCAGTTAAAGCCAGCGCAGCGCTCAACACGAATCCTAACCTTTTTTTCCTCATAACTAATCCCCCACATAATTAGTAATCATTACGATTTACACACTAAAAAAATTTAAACTTTCCTCGACCGGAGCCGGCTGATCTGTATCTCCAACTGCTTTCTTCGTGATAAGAAGATGCAGGCAGAAATAATCAGCATACCTCCTGCCAGGGTTTGTGTGTCAGGTATCTCACTCCAAAACAGAAAACCCCACATTGCGTTGAACACGATGCCTATATAGCGCGTCACCTCGACTACGATTACGTTCTCATGAGTAAAGGCGCTCGTTAAAAAAAGCTGTCCGAGCAGAGATACGACACCGATGCACACAAGGTAAAACAGCTCCAGCGGCGATGGAACGATAAATGAGTTCCACATGAACGGCACACTGACGACGGTCGCAGTCGCCAAAAAGTAAAACACGATCTCATACGAATGATGGCGGCTGCTTAAATATCGGATCGAAGTTGCCGCACATGCCGCAAAAAAGGCGCTGAGTACGCCAACAAAGGCAAACATAGAATACGTTTCGAACTGCTGCGGCTTCACAAGCATCACAGCCCCAAGTATCACAGCCGGCAGAACGAACAGCAGCATCTTCGGCAGTTTCTCTTTTAAAAACACTCCGGCAAGCACGACCGCGAAGAACGGTGACATATGCGCCAGTATACTAGCGTCGGCAAGCGGAATTTTAGATATTGTATAAAAATAGGCGAGCAGGTAAAGCGCGCCAAACACTCCCCTGACCGCAAGCATCGGCCTTCCCGTTTTGGAAAATGGCATGTTCTTTCTTTTCATAAGAAACAAGATGATGATAGTTCCGATGATGCTTCTGAAAAAGACGGATTCGGCGTAAGGGATTGTCAGGCTGACTGCCTTTACGAGTGCGTTCATCACACTGAACACGAGCGATGACAGGATGGCTAATACAACACCGTTCTTCATGTATTGCACATCCTTTCTGATGCGATCGCCTCAATGTCGTGTGACCAAGTATCTTTAAAGATTTCAAGCGATACTTTATGCTTTCCATAGTGTTTCGCGAAATCATGAATATGCCGTTCATAGCCTTGCAGTAAGGCTGTAGATTCCGGCATGCTTAGCCCAGCTTTTTGAGCCAGACCGTATATGACTTTAAGTTTCCGGTAATCTTCATGTGGAATGCGGGGAACAGTCCATTGTCCCAGCTCGTTTTTACCGATTTTCCGATACGGAACAGCAGAAAATTCAAAGTACCGCCCTCGTTCATCCGGAGCAGAAAACGGATCAATCAAGATGGATGAGTAACGGATATACAGCAAATACTCCTGCTTCACTTCGTTAAATTCTTTGAATCTCTCAATATCATCGCGGGACAGCGACTCTTCAGGAACAGGATAATTGTCATCATTTAAGAACTGCAGCAGGTTCACAGGTTCAGCGCCAAGGTGTTCCACTAAGGAAGAAATCTCTTTCCAAAGCCTCACCATCGAACGAATCGTGTACTGCGTGATCGGCCCTTCTGGATACAGCTTGTACATAAACTTTTGATGCGCTGAAACAGGACGCAGAATTTCATTTAACGAAAAATCGTTTAAAAACAGCGGCGGATGAACGTAGGTCGTAATGTTCTTGCACTCGGCGGTCACCGGATCACGCACAGCTATTCCTTCCACATTGAAGCTTTTTAAAAAGCGCTGTACGTTTGGCACCATCTTACTCATCTCGTTTGAGCTTCCGATATAAATTCGTTTCTTCAGCGCTTTCGTATAAGCCGAAATGACAGACTCTGAATTTGTCAGCTTCGTTGCTCCGTAATATGAGGAAAAGCTGATGACTTCCGGATTGCGCAGGCAGTGGCGCACAAGATCGTTAGAGCCAATGTTCGGAGAGATCAGGATCACGGTACGAAGTTTCTGCCAGTCTGCTGCACCAAGCTTCTTTAGTACATCGTGATATTGGTCACACGGCGTGCAGAGGATGAGCGTCTCCCAGATGTCATCTATATCTTTCGGATTATCGTACAGCCGCTCTATTACAGCTGACCCTGAAAGCCGTCTATCGTGATCGCCTTGTACAGTAAGCTTTACTATGTTTTGGCTGTGATGCAGCTCTTCTGCCATACGGGAAGCATGTGAGCCGTGGCGGTTGTAGAGTGCAAGCTTTGTGCTCCACCCCTTCGACAGATGGACAGCGATTTGAATGGCTGCAGGACCGGCCCCAGCCAATAATGTGTTTCCAAATACATGGTGTTTGCTCACAAGTTCCCCCTTAAATGACTATTGTAGATGTATGTATTTTCTTTTTAAGCAAGACGGTGTCATAGATACCTTCTCCGCGTTCCGAACTGGCAACGCTCCAATCGTTAAGATTGTCCCGTTCAAACGGATAATTAAAAATAGACTTTAACCCGTTTCCGTACCGCAGGATAATTTTAGCTGAAGGCTGTACTGCTTTACGCAGACCATTCAACACATCTTTCTTGTTATTCACTAATGAGGCGATAAAAATATGTGTTGCTTCAGCAGTAAACGGAACCTCGTCTGCTTTCTCACTGGTAAACGTAACGGCTGATTGAAGCCCCGTCAGTTCAGCCACTTTCCTTCCGAGTATCAAGGCTTCTTGGTCGATATCGATACAGCAGACGGCCGCTCCCTTTTCACTCGCGATCGTCAGTGCCGATATTGGAAATGCACCTGAACCGATGAATACAACCTTTGAGCTACCATCCACTCCGAATTCCTCCAGCTCGTTTTTTACTGTTGATGCTAGTGTCTCGATATATTCGCTCACATTTAATTCATGGTTGCATGACCGTTTTGACTGATGTTTCTCCATGCTGCACGCTGCACGGACGGATGCGTCACGCACCTTTTCAGAATGAGAAACGATGAGCTCATCTGTACCCCAGCTATCCCAACGGCTGACGTTATCTTCACATGTCATGAATTGGTGAAGACTGTCCAGCTTCTCCTGCAGCAGATCAAAGCATTCTTCACATTCTTTTGAAAAAATCAGCAGCTCATTAATCTCATACTCCAGCGTTTTCAATGACAGCAATAATTCAAATCGTTCCTTCACTTGATCCTCCTTTTTAATCTTAAATCGTAATAATTACGTTTTAAACTTTATCATCGTCTTTTATTAAACGTCAATCATAAATTGAAAGATAGGTAGAAAGTTTCGGGACTACATCACCGCCAGAAAAAAAAGACCAGCGCTATTTTGCGCTAGTCTTCCTCCAAATTATTCAAACCACCCATTTTTCGTAGCCATGATCGCGGCCTGTGTGCGGTCATGCAAACATAGCTTGGAAAGAATGCTGCTGACGTGGGTTTTTACCGTTTTTTCTGTGATAAAAAGATCGGCGGCAATTTCTTTGTTCCCTTTGCCGCGGGTAATTTCACAAAGAACATCCCGCTCCCTTGCCGTCAGCGTCTGGAACAGCCGCTCATCAGGATTCTCTTTTGCCGCTGCGCTTCCCGTAAGTTCGCTCAGCAGCTGGGTCGTCGCCTCTGGATGCAGCTGCTTGTTCCCCTGATATACTGCCTTGATGCATTTGACCAGTTCATCCGGCTCAATGTCCTTCAGCTGATACCCTTCCGCTCCTGCTTTTAAAGCAGGCAGCACATGATCTTGATCAGAAAAACTTGTAAGAATGATAATCTTGATTTCTGGGAATCTCGCTTTGACCTGCCGTGTCGCTTCAATTCCATCCATGACCGGCATCGTCAAATCCATAAGCAAGATGTCCGGCTTGACTGTTTCGAGCAGGGTAATCGCCTCTTGGCCATTCCCCGCCTCAGCTATCACTTCAATTTCTGACTGCGTGCTCAGAAAAAAACGCAGCCCTTTTCGCACCATGTGGTGATCATCCACCAGCATTACGTTAATCTTCATTTTTGCTACCTCATATTAGGGAATTTATTACTTATTATACGTCAATTAAAAGGCCCCTGTATAAGGAATCTCCTTTTCGCCGGTTTCTGCGTTTATAAAAAAGTTTTCTCCATCCTCAATCTCAAAAATGTGGACTCTCACATACTTACCAGTAAGGGACGACAGAATTGTTTCGGTTTTATAAAATTCTAATTTCGCTGGGTCCTGGCGTCGTTCTTCTTCAACCAGAGCGAGTGCCTGTTTTTCAGCGTCTGCTTTATTGATCTTAATACCCGCATTTATTTCAGGACCTGCCTTAATGTATCCATTTAGCATATTAGCCGTCATATCCGTCAGCTCACCGGTCACAGCGTTCAGATGGATGACAACCGCATGACCTGCATCGTACGGCAGGAAGCTTAATGCCACACTATAGCTGTAAACATCCTCTGTAGAAGAAGAGTTATAGTTCATCCCTTCGTATACCATGCCGTATTTTATTTTGTCACCGAAAAGTCGGCGAGCATACTCTTCCGCGATCTGTCTTACTTCCTTCTCTTTTTTCAGCTTGCCTGATTCCGTCAGATCACCCTCATTTCTAGCATCCAAAATGTATCCAGAATACGCGTTCATCTCCCCCGAATACGTATGATCTTTGTTTTCTATCGTGTACCTGTAGTTTCCAGGTACGTCAGATGATGAAGAGATTCTTGCTTTTTCAAGACTGACGTCTGCGTTCTTCATCTGAAAAAAAGACTGCAGCCGCTTCTTCATTTCTTTCTGTGACAAAGGCTTCACCATATCAGGCGTCTTATGATAGGTGATGTAAAAATAACTTAGTTCATTCATCTTTTTGTAAAACATGTTTAATTCTTTAACATTCAGCAGCTCAAAGTAAGAGCTATACCCATGGTAGAATACTCTATCTATCTCCTTAACCACTTTTTTAAATTGACCGGTATGCTGTTCCATCTCCTTGTACGCTTTTTCATCCTGATCATTCCACATATTATTTTGACGGCGATAGACCATAACCTCGATCATTTGAAAATACGTATCTGAGTTCAGTACATGCCAATTATCCATATTTCTTTTTTGTTCTATCCAATTATAATTTTCCTCCATTTTTTGCACGTCCTGATTAATTCCGAAATACTCATCGCTCCAAAAATTGATCTGCGGTTTGTCATCGCTTACAACATTGTGAGTCATCTGTTCAAAAAATTCAGCTGATCTATACAAGTCATTTCTGCCATCAATGATCCGTTCACGTGAATGTGCATAGTCCTGAACCAAAGAAGAAACGATGACGATCACTAACAATGCCGCAATTACCTTCATTCTCCTCAGCTTAAATCGCAGCTTCATCTTCTGATCAAGTTCAGCGGTCGGAGCGATTTCCTCTTGAGACGCAAAATAATCGTGCAAATCACCGCCGCCGATTTCGTAATACTCCCTACAGCTTTGGCAGGTTTTCAAATGTTCGTCTATTTTCTTCATGACGCTCGGCTTCAGCCCGCCATCTTCATAAAGCGGCTGCAGCTCCTGAATCACATCACAATCATGCTTCATTTTTCTGGTCCCCCTGTGTTTCATGTATGTAGTACTCTTTAAATTTTTTCCGTGCCCTAAAGATGCCAACTTTCACTTGTGCTTCTGGCATGTTTAAAATCAGGCCAATCTCACGGTACGTGAAAAGATCCTTGTCACGCAGCACGATAAGCGTGCGTTCCTTTTCTGTCAACTGGCTTAAGATGTGCTGGATGAACAGTTTCTCGTCTAGTGAACCTTGCTGGTTTTCCGAGTCTGCGTACATCCGTTCCGAGAAATCCGTTTGCTCCTCAAGTGCGCTCGATTTCTTTTGTACATGATCGAGATACGTGTTTCGGGCGATCCGGTACAGCCAAGTCTTGATGCTCGCCTCGCCGCGGAAAGACGTGAACATGCGGAACGCTTTTAAAAACGTATCGTGCGTCAGCTCTTCTGCCGTATGCTGATGGAATGTGAGCTGCAATAAATAATGAAAAATACTTGTTTTGTAGAGATGATACATCTCCTCCAACGGGTCGTTCATAACGTCTCTCCTCTCGCCGGTTAGACAGACGGGCAAGGTATATGTAAAGTTACATAAATTAGAAATATATTTTTGGGGTAAGGTACCATTTCCAATGAAACCGCCCACTGTGCGGAATCTTCCGAAATGGTACCGTACCCCCATTTTTATCGGCTAGTATTCACACAATTATCATCCCTTTATCATTTTTCCACTATTGTGTAATTCTTCCTTTCTATTACTATCAATAATAGGCAGAAATCTATCATTTACAGGAGGAAGTAAAGTGAACTTTATAAAAAAGCGAAAAAAGGCATTCATCTTTTTATTGTTATTCGCAGCTTTTATTTATTTAAATAATACATCTCTCTTTATTAATAACGATGGAGAGGAACCTCTGCTTCTCGCCCACCGGGGGATGGGACAAACGTTCACAATGGAGGGCATTACCGGAGAGACATGCACCGCGGAACGAATTTTCAAGCCTGAGCATCCTTATCTCGAAAATACGCTTCCTTCGATGAAGGCCGCGTTTGAGGCGGGAGCTGATGTGGTGGAGCTGGACGTAAAGCAGACCAAGGACGGGCAGTTCGCAGTGTTTCATGACTGGACTCTGGAGTGCCGGACGAACGGGAAAGGCGTGACAAAAGACTACACGCTTGCTGAACTGAAGAAACTGGACATCGGCTATGGCTACACGGCAGACAACGGAAAGACATTTCCTTTCCGCGGAAAAGGCGTGGGACAGATGCCATCGCTAGAAGAGGTTTTTACTGAGTTTCCTGGACACCCTTTTTTGGTACACATTAAAAGCAATGATGCCCAAGAAGGCATAAAGCTCGCTGAACATCTGTCCTCACTGCCTGAAAAACAACTCAGCAAACTCACCGTTTACGGTGGAGATAAACCTGTTGCGTCGTTGAAAAAAGAAATCCCAGACATGCGCGTGATGTCAATGGCCACCTTAAAAAGCTGCATGCTTCCGTATATCGGAACCGGCTGGACAGGCTTTATGCCTGAGGCGTGCAAAGACACCCAGCTGCACATACCTGAAAAATACGCGCCGTATATGTGGGGCTGGCCGGATAAATTTATTAAGCGCATGGAAAAGGTAAACACAAGGGTCATTGTAGTTGCCGGAGACGGCGGCTGGTCGGAAGGATTTGATTCTGCGGAAGATCTTGAACGTCTGCCATCTGACTTCAGTGGGGGGATTTGGACGAACCGGATTGACCGCGTTGCACCTTTGTACAAAAAGTAAACAAGGTCATCGAGTACCGTACCCCAGTGGTATAATGAGAGTGACAGGAGTTGACCGAGCTTGAACCCATTCACACAAAAAGCAGTTAACATTATACATGAGATACCGCCAGGCAAAGTAATGACTTACGGCCAGATCGCGGCGTTTGCCGGCAGTCCACGTGGTGCGCGACAAGTGGTTCGCATCCTGCATTCTCTCAGTGAGAAGCATCATCTGCCTTGGCACCGGGTTATCAATGTCCGCGGTGAGATCGGTTTCAAAGATGAGGAAAGTTTCTTGACGCAAAAGAGTCTCCTCGAAACTGAGGGTGTTATCTTCAAGAACAATAATACGGTTGATCTGGAAAAACATCTCTGGCAGCCTGACATGAACGAAAACTTTGATGATGTGATGTGAAATTATGAAGCTGCTTCCAAGTGTACCATGACTTTGGAGGCAGCTTTTCTATTATTAGATTTAACAAATGTATTTTTATGGTAAAATTTATTGGTAGATAAAATGGAGGGATACGATTGCGTAAAAGAAAAAATTTAATGATTTTATGTGTATTGATTCTGTCATTCTTCCTATGCGGCTGTACATTAAGCGAACCTGAAAACAAGGATTTATTTCAATACAAAGATTCATATATAGGTGACAACTCTGCAATCGGGAACATAGTGAGGCAATTAGCCAACCGTAAACTTTTACAAGGTTTTGAACTTCAAACAAAAGAAAAACCATACGGAATAACTTTAAATTATAAATATGTTGAAGGTGTAACAATGGGAGATATAGTCGAAGAGACCATAATTCTCAATTCCACCTTTCTCTTTGCGTTAGTTAATAATGCAGACTGGGTAACTTTTCATTTCGGTGACGAAACCCACACTGTTAAACGAGAAAAATTAGAGGCTTGGTATGGAAAAAAATTAAACAGTTTCGAAAACGAAAAAGAATTAAGAAAGCTCGTATACGATTTCTTTAATGATAAGAAGAAGATGAATGAATTTTTCAATACACCTTCGGGTTAAAACCAACGGGGTCCGGTACCTTTTCGCCATTTGAAAAGGTACCGGACCCCGGCTAGTTATTTCACCGAATCTCCCTCGATCAAACTCACATTGATTTTCTCTTTCTCTGCACCTTCATTCTTAATTAGCTTCAAAAGCTGCTCAGCCGCCAGCGCACCCCATTTATGCTTCGAATAGTTGATGGTAGCGAGCCTAGGATTCGTATAATGAGCGACTTCGATGTTATCGAATCCGATGATGGAAACATCATGTCCGACACGCAAATTGGACTTATTGATCTGGTTATACATCCCAATTGCCATCTCATCGTTCAAACAGAAGGCTGCTGCAGGACCATTAAACTCATCCACCATGACCTGTCCCGCCGATTCACCAGAACCTTTGCCAAAGTCTCCATTCAGCTCAATATAATCAATCAACGGATATCGCTTTACCGCTTTCCGAACGGCGTTCAAACGCTGCTGGGCATCAAAAGAATCTTCAGGCCCCTTCACAACATACAGCTTGCTGTGTCCTTTTTCTGCCACATAATCAACTGCCAATGTTGCTCCAGCTTTATTATCCAACAGCACCTGCGAGATGTTGTTATGATCCATCTCCCGGTCCATGACAACAAGCTTGTGCCCACGGTCAGCGTGACTCAGTAACTCGTCCGTTGAAAATGTGGCATCTAAGATAATCGCGCCGTCAATCATCCGCTCGGGCAGAAACCGGTGCGACTTTTCTCCGCTGCATACGATCAGTTCATAGCCGTTATTGTTCAGCGTTTCCATCATCCCTTGCAGCAGCTGGCCGTAAAACGCACCGCTGTAGTCGGTCAAAAATACACCGATGATGTTCGTCTGTCTTTTTTTCAATGAGCGGGCCGCCGCACTCGGCCGGTAATCCAGCTCTTTGGCTATAGCCATAATGCGTTCGGTTGTTTCCTTCGTCACCTTCGTACTCCCGTTCAAGGCGTAGGAAACCGTCGATATGGACACACCCGCTATTTTTGCGATGTCTTTTATACTGACCAATGACTCTCTCTCCAATCTTGGCTGCAAACGTTTTCTATTATTATACAATGACATGAAAGCAGTTTGCCGATTTTTGCTAGAGATGGAACAAGGCAACCTGATAATCAGGCCGCCTGTTTCCCATTACATATACACATGAATAACGTTATATCTTTGATTTAAAAGGTCTGAAATAACACTTCTTTGCACACGCATTCCGCCTTTTCTGTAGCGGTTTTCAATGCGGACAGATTCTGCCTCAATATGATTGACGACGACTTTCCCGCTCTTTTCACCATGCAAATGATAATGGAACGTCACAGGTTTTCCGTCGATTACATACCGGAATTCAAGTCCATCGAGTGAATCCGGCAAAACAGGGTCTATTATCAAGTCTTCCCCTGCCGTCCGAATGCCCAAACAATTTGAGATCAGCTGGTTCATGTAGATTCCAGGACCGCTTGAGTAAATTCTCCAGCCTCCTTTGACCTTTGCATCACCTGTTTTGAGTTCACCGAAACGTTCTTCCGCTTCATAACGCGATTTGAAATCTCCGTCCGAACTGCTGAAGTACGCGTTGCTCTGGCGGCGCTCCGCATTCGGCACCGCATCCTGAATGCCGACTGGATTGATCACGTTAAGGCCGCGCCAGACTTCATCTGTTTTACCGAGTTTGGCCATCGCCTCAACGAATCGGATGTGGGCATGGACATATTGCAGACCAACCTCGCGTCCGAAGTTCGACGCCTGTTCGGCACGCTTGAAATGTGTGCTCACACCGCCTTTATATTGCGCAGGCTTGTTCATGAGTCTAACGCCATCCGGGCAGTAGAACTTCTCACATATCAAATCATAGTGCTGTTGAGCTTGTTCTGCCGTTAATAGTTCGGCGATCATGCTGCGCGTCATCGGCAGCAGACGGTATTGTACTCCTGTCGTATCATCAGTCGGATGGAGCATCAATTTAGCCTCGTCCTGTTTTTCCATGTATACAAAACCTGGAATTACATCGTCTTGAAGCATGTACTTTTGGAAATCATCTTTAATATTTTGCGACAGCTGTGTCATTTCTTCTGCCGCTTCGCCGTTCACGTTTTCAAGCAGTTTCGAGAACTGCGTGATCGTCTGATACGTGAGCGCAACTGTCCACGAACTGATCAAATACTGCTTCAGGTCAGGATTTGCCGGCTGGAGCGTGTCATCCCAGTCACCGTCTCCGTAAGAAGACAAATGAGTATCATGCAAAAAGTTGTTCTTTATATATTGAATTTGTTTTTGAATATGCTCGTAAAGTGTCTCTTTTTTTTCTGTAAAACCAAAGCCTTCGCTGTCTGTGTATGGCACGTTTTCCTCTAAAATGCTAAAATCATGCGTTGCCACAAGATACTCAGTGACAGCTTTCAGCGGCCAGACGATGATATCGCCATGGCTTTCTTCTTGCTGAATTTTGTGATACTCATCGAACATGAACCATTGAGGCCAGTTTCCTGTGCTCTCATATTGATGAGTATATACTGTCAATAAAATATCTCTTACAGCATCATGATGCTGCATCGCAAGGAAATATTCGGTCGGCCCCTGGCACACATCACGTGTTCCCCACGCCGCGCCGCCATATTGCTCGAGTCCGTGCGGAACAGAATAATGAATCATCATGTTGTGAGTGTACCATGATGACAGGACGTTCATTTTCTGAAGCTCTTCCGTCTCTTCACCATGCTGAGACAGACGGAAACCGCGTTTCACACCGTTCATGTAATCACGATATTTTGCCACCTCTTGCTCCGCATCACGCTCAGCAAATGGAATGTCCTGCCCGTCAATCAGCCCCTGTACCGTCAGCTTCCATTCGGCCGCTGGCTGAACGTCTAACACTACAAGCGAAGCTGAGCCCGTTTGCATGCCTTTTCCGAAGATTCGCTCATCACTCACCGACATCTCAGCACCGTCCACTTTCATACGGTATCTTAGATACGGATACGTTTTGGCGCTGTCAGAAGCCTGATCGGCTGTAAACGTCAACACGTTATTTTCCTTATGCATATGGAACGGAACATCATATTCCATGTTGTTCATCGACACTTGGTTCGTCACAAGATAGCGATACGATTTACCGCTTTGTGAGGTAACCTGCAGCTGAACTTCAGGTGTATCAACCGTTGTGAAGTTCGTGATGATGATCGTGTCATCTTCTGTCTTGTAATACCAGCGTGCATAGTTGAATCCCATCTCAAACAATGACGGCATCGTCAGAAGATAGAATCGGCCGTCACGTTCCACATAAATACGCTGCCCGGATGTTTTTGTGATGTTCAATGCATTTCGGGTGTTAGTCAGCATCTTATGAAACGACGTATTGCCGACAACAAGCTGCGAGTTGAACACACCGTACATATACGAAGTCGTCGTGATCGTATCAGGCTTGTAGTGCACTGTCTCACCTGTTACGAGAATATGGCCATGCGGACGTTCTACAATTCTTTCTTTTGCCGGAAGCACCACGTGATCATGCTCAGGCGTAAAGAACGACAGCAGTGCATCACCTTCACGTTCTTCTAAAATTCTTTCAGGATAAAGCTTCTGAATCTCTTTTTCCGTCATTTCAACAGTTTGGAGTGATCCAGCAAATACTTCAGAAAGTTCTACATCTGGCATCAAGGCCGCATGACTATTTTCAAGCTTCTGAACCTCTTCCCAAGCTTGCTGTACCTCTTCCGAAAATTCCAGCTCCATCACTGCGGCTGGATGATCTTCTTTAAACACTCCGTAAAATACAAATCTCTCTTTTCCGTTGAGTTCTACTTTTTCCGACTGCAGGGCGATATACGCGAACTCATATTGATAGACTTCATTTGCGAGATGCTCCTGTTTCAGAGCTTCTGGCTCATCCGTCTCTTTATAAGACAATCCGAAAAATTGAAAGCCGTCTGTTGAAAAACCATCCGATTTGTTCAATGAACCTTGCTGCAAATACGGAAATGCCTTTCCGTTCGGCTGATTCTGGCGTGAACAAATGACATATCCAAGCTTGCTGTCATCGAACACTTTATGGTCAATATATTGCGATGTGAACGCTTCATTCGTCCTTACTGCACCTTGGTGGGCGATCCCTACGTCTTGTCCGTATACGAGATCGGCTTCTCCTTCACCATCGAGAACAACATCCCAGAACCAGATACCCTGCTTCGTTAACGTTAACGTCACTTCATACGAAACACCTTCGACCGCACCTTCCCAGATCACCTGCTTATCAGTATGGTGTACCTTGCTTCCAGAACGTACTCCAAGCAGCGGGTACGCTTTTACTCCGTCAAGCTGGTGCAATCTCAAATAAATATTGTTCAATGACCCGTCGATCGGATTGGATGCGAGCTGGTTGATCATCGTCTGGCCGTGGGACATCTTATACACGTCACCACTGTTCAAGAATGAAAAGGTAAAATCTCCTGCTTTTATTTCAAACGTTGCTTCTGTCGCTGTTGTCATGGTTTTCCCCTCGATTCTTTATTTCAGAAGTGTGAACGTTGCCGATTGAACATCGCGGCTGTTCGGTCCTGCATAAACGGTGAACGTTCCCGCATCGCTTTTATAAGTAAGATTTATATGATGATAGCGAAGCTGCTCCTCGGTTAAAGTGAAACTTACAGTCTTCTTATCTCCCGGCTGCAGCGGCAGCTTTTCAAAGTCTTTTAATTCTTTTAGCGGGCGGATTACTTCACCCGCCATATCACGCACGTACATTTGAACGATCTCTTCGCCTGCCATAGAGCCTGTGTTCTTCACATCCACACTGATAGTGAGCGTTTCATCAGGTGTCATCGTTTCTGACGAAATCTGGAGTCCGCTGTATTCATATGTTGTATAGCTTAAGCCGTAGCCGAACGGATAAAGCGGTTCATTCGGGATGTCCAGATATTGCGAGACATAACGCACTTGCGCATCAGGTGCACCTTGCGGCCGGCCTGTGTTGTAGTTGTTGTAATATACCGGAACCTGCCCAACAGTATGCGGAAACGACATCGACAGCTTACCGGAAAAGTTTGCATCACCGTATAAAAGGTCTGCCAGCGCCGCTCCGCCTTCTGTTCCCGGATACCACGCCTCTACGATCGCGTCACATTCCTGAACAACACCTGTCAGATCAAGCGGACGTCCGTTAAAGAGGACAACTACGATTGGCTTGCCGAGCTGTTTTATTGTTGATAAAAGCTCCAACTGGACTTCCGGCAACCTGATATCTCCGCGGCAACCCGCTTCTCCGCTCATATCAGAATGCTCACCGAGCGCCAGAACAATCACATCTGCTTTTTCGCCGGCATCGAGCGCCCCGTTCAACATTTCCTCAGAGCCTGTTTCAATATCCGATCCTTTAGCCACGAAAATTCCGCTCGATTTTTCAAGCAATCCATCATAAAGCTGAACCGCCTCTTCTTTCGATCCCTGCCAAGACCATGGTCCAAGAATGTCTCCGCTCTGCGCAAAAGGTCCGATGAGTGCTACTTTCTGCTCTGTTTTCAAAGGTAAAATTCCGCTGTTCTTCAGCAGCACGCTTGATTTAACTGCGAGCTCTTTTGCTGCCTTCCGATGATCGGCGTGCATGATAAGCTCTTGCTCACGCTCCACATCCGCTCCTCGGTGAGGATTTTCAAAAAGCCCTAACTTCTCTTTCAGTTCTAGAATCCGGATCACAGCCTCGTCTATCAAACTCACTTCTAATGATCCTTCTTCAACCAGTTCTTTCACGTGATGAACATACGTTGATGTCATCATCTCAATATCAACGCCGGCTTCGATTGCTTTTCGTGCCGCTTCTTTTTCGTCCTCTGCCACACCGTGCGGTATCATTTCTTTTACTGCACCCCAGTCAGAGATGAGCACACCGTTAAAGCCAATTTCCTCACGCAGCAAATCGCGCATGAGCCAGCGGTTGCCGGTTGCCGGTACACCTTCTACCGTATTGAACGCCGTCATGACCATCTCGCAGCCTTCGTCGAGCGCGGCTTTATAAGCTGGCAAATACGATTCACGCAGCTGCCGTTCGGACATATCGACGGTATTGTAGTCGCGTCCGCCTTCTGCTGCACCGTATGCGGCAAAGTGCTTCACGCACGCTGCTACGCGATCTGTCTCCTCCGTCATATTATTGCCCTGGAAACCGCGGACGAACGCCCGAGCAAATTCGCTGTTCAGATAAGGATCTTCTCCCGTGCTCTCCATCACTCTTCCCCAGCGCGGGTCGCGCACAAGATCGACCATCGGTGCGAACGTTACATGCACTCCTGAAACCGATGCTTCTTTCGCAGCAATCTCTGCGCTTCGCTCTGCTTCTTCCGTATCCCATGAGCAGCCGATCGCAAGCGGAACAGGAAAGATCGTTTTAAATCCGTGCACGATGTCTGCCATCATTAATAGTGGAATGCCGAGACGGTTTTCTTTTAAATGAGTTTCCTGGATGCTGCGCACCTCTTTGGCCCCTGAAGCACCAAGAACAGAACCGGTGTTTTGCACAACCTCCTCCGTTATTCCAAGCTCCGCCATCGGACCGGTGATCTGCCCGCCGTCTGATGCTCCTTTATAAAAAGGCGTAGCCAGCTGTGTCAGCTGGGCGATCTTTTCTTCTAATGTCATCTGCTGCAGCAGACTTTGGATACGGTTTGTGGTCATTAACATATCCTCCTCTATTAATATGGACACTATTTTGTTTTTCGAAACGTTTCTATTGAAGTCAAGGCGATTATATGACTCTCTCTCCTGAGTGTCAATTTCGAAGTTAGGTAGAACACATCGCCATCATACTTATAAAACCTTTTATTATCAAGGTTTCACAGCCCACAATGTGGAAAATAAAAGTATTTTTCATTTCGTGTATTGAAAACGATTACAACTTGAATTATAATGTGCTTATCGAAACGTTTCAACAACTAATTTCACTATCTCACAATATTTTTTTCAGAGTTAATCAAAACGTTTCACCTTTATACCACAGCATTTATCTTTAACCAGCGCTGCAAATACTGCGGCTTTTGGGGCACTCTTTACTTAAGAACAGGGGGAACTACCATGAAGAAGAATTGGTTTAAGAAAACAATGGCAAGCACGATGCTCGGCGCACTCGTTGTCTCTGGTGCACTATCCGGCTGTTCTGGCGGAGACAGTGACAAAACAACGATCACTGTTTGGGGAATGGGTGAAGAAGCGAAGTCCCTTCCTAAGATCGCGGAAGAATTCGAAAAGCAAAATCCGAAGATCGATGTTAAAGTACAGGCGATTCCTTGGGATCAAGCGCATGACAAGCTATTAACAGCTGTCGCATCAAAAAAAGGCCCAGACGTTGTTCAGATGGGTACGACTTGGATTCCTGAATTCGGTTCTGCAGGAGCATTGAAAGATCTGACTCCGCATGTGAAAGACTACCCGGAGCTTGATCCGAAAAACTATTATGAAGGTTCAGTTGAAACGACAAAGTACGAAGATAAAATGGTCGGTGTTCCTTGGTACATCGATACTCGTGTTCTTTACTACCGTTCTGATCTATTAAAAGAAGCGGGCTATGACAGCGCGCCGAAAACTTGGGACGAGCTAAAGGATGCAGCGGACAAGCTGGCTGACCGCGGCAAAGGCAAGTATGGCATCACGCTTGATCCTAAAGAGCAGAGCTTATCGTTCATGTTCGCACGCCAGAACGGTTCCGAGCTTCTGGACGCTGAGGGCAAGCCAATGTTTAACGAGCCGAAATTCGTTGAAGCCGTTGAATATTTGAACAGTTTCTACAAATCAGGTGCTGCTCCGAAAGAAGACCTTGGACTTGATATCATTCAGGCATTCGGCAACGACGGCATCCTTCCAATGTTCATCAGCGGACCGTGGATGATCAAGATGATCAACGACCAAGCTCCTGACTTGAAAGGAAAATGGTCAACAGCTGTTCTGCCTGCAAAAGAAAACAACCTTTCTGCTCTAGGCGGATCAAACCTGTCAGTATTTGAGCATACAGAGCATGAAAAAGAAGCATTAAAATTCCTTTCATTCATGAGCAAGCCAGAAACACAGCTAAAGTGGATGGACATGACAAACTCTCTGCCTTCTACACAAAAGGCGTGGGAAGATCCTTCATTAAAAGACAACGAACTTTACCAAGCGTTCGGCGAGCAGATGGAATCTTCCAAGCCAATGCCAGTCATCAAACAATGGGAAAAAATTGCTCAAACGTACCTTTCTAGCTATGAGAAAATCTACCGCGGCGGTGCGAATGTAGAAAAAGAAATGGATGCTTTCCAGAAAAAATCAGAAAACATTTTAAAGAAATAAGTCCGGTTTCTATAGGCATAACGAGCAGGTTATCCTGCTCGTTGTCCTTTATATAGCGGTCACTCGGGCGTTAATGGAAGGAAGGGACAGACATGAAAAGCTATTCAAACAAAACCCCGTATCTATTTATCGGGCCAGCTATCACCTTGCTTATGCTATTCTCTCTCCTGCCGATCTTCGTTGCACTTATCATCAGCTTCACGGATATTGACCTGGCCGGCATCGCCGACTGGTCGAACATCTCGTTTATCGGCCTAGAGAACTACAAAGAAATATTCAAAGATCCTATTTTCTTAAAATCGATCGGAAACACCCTTTTTTATGTCGTGTTCGGCGTTCCTTTCGTCATTATCTGCTCGCTTGGTATCGCGCTTCTCATTAATTTCGGACAAGCCCGCATCTTCAAAGCGTTTCGTCTCGTGTTCTATATGCCTTCGATCACAAACGTGGTCGCGGTTGCGGTCGTGTGGGCGTATCTGTATAACCCGCAGTTCGGTCTGTTCAACTACTTGCTAAGCTTCTTTAATGTTCCGGCTGTTCCTTGGCTGCAGGATCCGACGATGGCCAAAGTCTCGCTCATCGCCCTCGCCCTTTGGCGTGCGATCGGCGTAAACATGATCATCTTCCTCGCTGCATTGCAAGGAATTCCGAAAACATACTACGAAGCAGCACAGCTTGACGGCGCGAGCAACTGGAAACAGCTGACGAACATCACGCTTCCGCTTCTGCGCTACGCGATCTTCTTCGTATCGATCACAACGATGATCGGCTGGCTGCAATTTTTCGAAGAGCCTTTCGTCATGACAAAAGGCGGACCGCTCGACAGTACGACATCCGTCGCGTTATTCATCTATCGCAACGGATTCCAGCTAAGCAACTTCGGCTACGCAGCAGCAGGCTCATTCATCTTGTTCATCGCAATTATCATCATCACGATGATTCAATTCAGATTGCAGAAGAAAGATACAGACTTTTAAAGTGAGAAGATATGAGGTGAGAACATGAAAACGAACGCTTCTAATAAAGCTTTAACTAATGCCAAAAAGTCTTACAACACACAGCAATGGATCGCAGGAATCATCCTAGCGCTGGGCGGACTTCTTGTTTCCATCCCTTTTATCTGGATGATATTGTCGTCCTTTAAACCGGAAAGCGAAATCCTGCAGTTTCCTCCAACGCTGTGGCCAGAGGAGTTCACGCTCGAGCATTTCACATATCTGTTCGAAAACATGAACTTCGGTGTTTACTTGAAAAACACGATCATCGTCGTGCTCTGCTCATTCGGCGGACTCTTTCTGAACGCAATGGCAGGCTATGCTTTCGCTAAATACAAGTTTAAAGGCAAAGACAAATTGTTCTATCTCGTCCTGGCAACGATGATGATTCCAGGTCAGGTCACAATGATTCCGGTATACCTGATCCTGAACCAGATGGGTCTGACAAACACAATGGCCGGTATCGTCCTTCCGGGACTGGTCGGGGCGTTCAGCATCTTCCTGTTCCGCCAGTTCATGAGCACGATTCCTGATGAACTGTTAGAAGCCGCACGTTTGGATGGCGCAAGCGAGTTCCGAGTGTTCATGCAGGTTATCCTGCCGATTTCCCGCCCAATCCTAGCCGTGCAGGGTATCCTGACGTTCATCGCAGGATGGAACAGCTTCCTCTGGCCGTTGATTATCGCCAACGATGAAAGCCTGTACACGTTGTCAGTCGGTTTAAGCTTATTGAAAGGTCAATACGGCGGAAACTTCGCATTGCAGATGGCCGGCTCAACATTTATGGTAGTACCGATCATCATCATCTTCATGCTATTCCAGAAGCACATCATTGAAGGGTATACCATTTCGGGGATGAAGTAAGAAAACATAAAAAAAATTCTTCGGGGGTACGGTACCCCGAAAAGACAAAAATGCAAAAAAGTCCATATAGAGTGGACATCAAGCAGCCCCGAGAGGTCATCGACATGACCTCTTGGGGCTGTTTTTTTTTTACATATGTCATTGGAACGGATTTGCAGGTCTAATTCTGAATTTGCGGGTCGAAGTGAGAGTTTCTCGGGTCTAGATTGAAATTTACGGGTCTAATTCTAAATTTGCGGGTCTTGCCTATCTAGTGGCAATCATTTTGGCATAAGCTTAAACCATCCAGTGCGACTAACAAAAAGGCAGGTTTCTCATATGCTAATTTCTCCATACTAAAGTTTCTTCCTAAACGAATAACACCACTTCTCATAACCCATCTTTTCTTCATAAAAGCGATGAGCATCCTTGCGCTGCAAACCTGATTCTAACGACACATAATGCGCTCCGTTTTCTTTTGCCCACTCATGGACAGCATTCAGAAGCTTTTCACCGTATCCAAGCGAACGGCGGCTGTTATCCGTTATCAGGTCATAAATAAACACATGTCGCTTATTGTAAAAGTTAATCCTCAATCCAGCTCCAGCAAGCGCCACAATCGCATCACCATCATACCAGGCAAAAAGACGGTACCCCTCCTCTGCCATCTCGCTCAACAATTCAACATACTCAAGCTCTGTTAAGTCCGTCCGAAGCTGGCTCATAACAGGGTAAGCTTCTTTCCACTGTTCAGCCGTTGTCAGTTCCAGAACTCTCTCTTTCACTGCACTCATTTCACTAGCCCCCTAATGTCTTCCCATCCGTATACACTTTCGTTCAGTTCTTTTCCTTCTATCTCAATCTTAAGGGTGTCGATTCTCTTAGCCCCGAGCTTCTCATAAAACTGTCGAGAGGGATTATCTTCCAGAACACAAACGATCATCGAGAAAATCCCTTGCTCTTTAAGCTCTTCAACCAAAGGCTCCATCAGCATCTTCCCGATCCCTTTGTGCTGGTATTCAGCCAGCACATAGATCGCATACAATTCTCCATCAAATCCAGGATAATCTCCTGATCGTTCCGGACCGCCGTTTGCAAAACCAACGATCTCATCCTTCTCGTTTTCTGCAACAAATACTGTTGCTTTCGATAAAATATACTCCCATTGCTGCTCTTTACTTTCATAGGTCAGCTCATTTAAATGTTCATCCGGCACAATATTTCGGTATGTCGTTCTCCAGCTATCTACGTGTACTTTCGCGATGCTTTTTACATCAGCAGACGTTGCTTTTCTTATTTTCATGTAAACAGCCCTCTTCCAAAAATTCCGTTTCATCTATCTTTCACGCCACTCCATCGCTTTTCGCTCCAGGTTCTTCACAAACTCATCCTTGCCTTCACTGTATCCGACAATATCATCCGGGAACTCATTCGCTAGCCGCGCCTTCAACTCGCCATACTCCGCCGCTTCTTCTGGATGCGATCGTAAATAATCACGAACTGCGAGATGGCGCCCGATATCATGCTGATTATCTACCTGAAACACGTGTATTTGATGTGTCCTGTTCTCCCCGCCCTTGCGGAAATACCGCCTGCCAGGCATACCAGCCTCCCCAAGCGGCTCATACCCAATTTCTATCATCTTCTCATTAAACGCATCCACTTTTTCAATATCGTGAACGACCGGCATCATATCGATAACAGGCTTCGCTTTCAGTTCAGGAACCGACGTGCTTCCAATATGATGGATGTCCACCAGCTCTCCATTAAAAATATCCCGTATCCTGGCTGCCTCTTCTTCAAACTTAGCAGCCCATCTCAAATCATAATCCGTCACTTTAATGTTCATCGCACGGTTAAATGTCATCCTAATTCCTCCTTAGTCAGAATGCGACAGCCTCTCCGCTTCATCCTCCAAGCCCATCAAGATCAGCTGATCCACCAAAAAGCTTTTTACTTCTCCATTTTCATGCAGCAATCCAAGCGACTGCGCATCCCGCAAAAATGCCAGTCTGGATTCATAGCCTGCAGACGAAAAAAAAGGCTGAATCTTTGATAGTTGCAACTCTTCTTGCCGCCTCAAATCGAAACGTTTATGCTCCTCTGTCTCACTCGCCCTATTCACTACCCCAATGCCATCTTCAGTTTCCACCACTATCTCCTTGTACCGTTCATTTCGGTCTGTATTATAATAGTCCAAGATATCAGGAAGTGGCTGCAATTGAAAAGTTTGTTGAAACAGCTCTTTTACTTCATCCTTTTGACTACCCCCAGTGATATCTGGATACTCCTCTGCAACCTTAAGATAATATTCTTCACTTACGTTGTTATCCAGCACCTCGAGCGCAGGAGGATGACAGCACAATAACGTCATAAAGTCCCGTATATTCCTCGCTACAATTTGTACCGGATCATCAAAATCCATTGGGATCACTCGGACAATGTACGCTTCCTCCAAATCCCGAACTTGTCCAAATTCCGTCAAAAATCCAAAATGAATACCATCTACTCCCGGCCGTGCGAACGGGATGACATCCAGCGGGGTGTTCAAATACCTTGATTCCAAGCCCTCTATTGCAAAATACAGACCGAGTAAATCGCCATACTGCAGCTTCCCCCGCTCCTTTAATTCATTCTGCAACGCTATAATTTTCTTTAGCGTCTCAGGCACTTCATATTTCCCGTAGCTTTTGTTCGCCATTATCCCGCTCCATTTCTATTTATCCCTCTCTATCTATATTCAACCCGAACACTTTCCTCCCTTTTGATCACATAAAAAAAAGCCCAGATTTTCCATTCTGAGCATTTGTATTATAGAACTATCTCCATGGATATTCTTGTAGTTGAATACCCGAGTTTCTTGTATAACCGGTAAGCCCCTTCATTACTTCCGAAAACACTTAATCCAATTGATTTCACGCCATATTCTTTGAGCATAGCTTGAAGCTTTTCAAGCGTTTTCGTTCCATACCCTTTGCCTCTTTGGGATTCGTCGATTAAGATATGGTACAAATAGGCTTGATTAATTTCTGATATGATACTGTACCAGAGAAATCCGACTTTTTCGTTGGAATGAGTGTCTTTAATATTGTATAAATATTGCCCATCAGTAGATAATCCATCCTTAAACAGGTCATTCATCATCATTTCTGTTTCTTCCAACGCCTGCTCCATTGTTAGGTTAAAGTTTTTGGTGATTTCCTGCGCATGATCAGGAATCAAAAAATCTATATATCTTTTAAATTCAACTTCATCTACTTTTTCTAACTTAATCATTTTTCGCACTCCATTCTATTACGTCGACAAGACCAATCCTGCATTCATACTAGATAGTTCTTACCTTTTATAATCAGTCACTCAATTCTACCATCTTGGAAGAACTTGTATATAGTTATCCTCACGTTTGAAACATTAACAAATTCATAGATACCATTGAAGAAAATTTCGAATCCTTAATTATTACCCCGTAAAAAAATCGATATTTCGCTTTATTTACCGAAATGAAGTAAAATAGTATTAATAGTAAAAAATAGGAAATGAGGGGTGATTACTTGAATAGCAGAATGCACCAATTATTTGATGAGCAAAGAAGTGTGCATGTCGTATATAAGTATAACGACATGAAGAATTACGTTGAACAAGCTGTGAGTTATATCGAAAATGGTATCATGGCGGGAGATTACGTTATATTTATTGAAAACGAACGAATACACCGCTTGATTCAAAAAGAACTGAACACACGGCTTTCGAAAGAACAGCGCGAATTCTTCCATCATGTAAACAACTTCGATTTCTATTATTCAAGTGGCAGCTATCATCCTCCTGCGATCGTGAATTATTTTAGTAAAACGGTACAGCCATACTTGGAAAATAATAAAACATTCCGGTTTTGGGCACATGTTGAATGGGCCACGATGGAAGATCCGCTTCACCTTATTGAGGATTTAGAAAAAGTAATAGACGGAGCGGTCAATGAAATGTCATTTCCTTTAATTTGTGCGTACGAAGCAGCAAGGATGCCCGACTACCTTAAAACAGTGTTAATGGAAACACATCCATATGTATTGCTTGAAGATGGTTTTATTGAGTCTGAGCAATATCTGCCTAAGATTAGAAGCTAAAGCCGCTAAAAGCACCAGCCGGGCCGCTGGTGCTTTCTATCTGTCTCTAAGGTCTGTATCTTCCCTGATAAACTGAATGACTTCCCCTGCTGGAGTAACCTTTACGCCTGTTAGGTAGCCTAAGTATGCAGCGCCGGTATCGATGTTCCAAGCGTTGCTTTTATTGTCGTGTGTCGGGATATCGCATGGTGTGTGGCCGTAAATCTGCAGCTTGCCGATATCTTTCAATGGGCTGCGGTTCCACAACACACCAAACTCGTTATCTTCATTGAACGGGTCCTCGCCTTGTTCCGATATTCCCGCGTGGCTGATAAACAAGTGATTATTCTCCCAAAACAGCGGCAGCTCTTTCATCCATCTCACATCATTCTCACAGTCTCGGTCCACGTTTTGATACTGCCTCAACGTATCATCGCCGCACTGCCGGAGCCAGTTTTCATTATGCTTCACGAAAAAATGCTCAATAATTTCAAACTCATGATTGCCTTTTAAAAACACTGCTGTATTAGGAAATTCCGCACTTAATTCCCGAGCAAATCTGACCATCTGCGGAGAATTTCTCCCGCGGTCAATTAAATCACCAAGCTGAATCAGAACTTCTCTTTCACGATCCCAATAAGTATTGATCATATTCTTAAATGTATGATAACAGCCGTGAACATCGCCAATGACAAAGTAATTCAATAGATTTGCTCCTTTTCTTCTTTCTAAGATTACTGGGGGTACGGTACCGACTTGGTACCGTACCCCCACCGGAAATCCTTCTCTTCTAATACTATCATTTTGGAAGAACTTGTATAAAAGAAAAACACTCGCAGATGCAAGTGTTTCACTTTTGACTTTACCCTCGGCTTATTTCTTTTAAAGCTTCGTCGTACCATAACTCCCGAGCACCCGCACATCATGCCCGAATGCCTGCAGAATCGTGATCGCCTTTTTCATCTTCTCTTCCTGCATGCCGTTCAGTGCTTCGATAAAGAAGTGATACGTTCCGAGCTGTTTTTTCGTCGGCCGTGATTCAATCCAGCTTAAGTTGATCGAAAGTGCCGAAAAGACGTTCAGAATAGAAGACAACACACCCGAATAGTCTTCAGTCGGCGAGATGAGCAGCATTGTTTTCGTCTGCTCCTGCACAGGTTTGCACTTCTTTTTGCTAATCACGACAAAACGCGTGTGGTTGTTGCTGTTATCTTGAATAGCGCTTTTGGCGATTTGCAGATCAAAGACCTCAGCTGCATACCTCGATGCAATAGCTGCTACGTCTTTTCGCTCTTGATTTTTTACTGCTTGAGCAGCTGCAGATGTGCTGTCGAATTGCCGTGTCTTCACCTTTGACTGCCTGATGAAATCCCTGCATTGAGCCAAGGCAGGCACGATCGACCACACCTCATTAATCTCGTCCAGCGAAGCTCCTTCAATCGTAAGCAGGTTTAATGAAACCGGAAAAATGACCTCTGCTTCGATAAACAAATCGTGCGTCAATAATCCATCGGCAGTAATCGTAATCGTACCTTCAATCGAGTTTTCGATCGGCACGATTCCTTTATCGGCCGTTCCATCGCCGACAGCTTCAAGCACATCGACGATTGAACCGCTTTTATGCCATTCCACATCTTCATTCGTAAAATAACGCAGCGCTGCTTCTTCTGAAAAACTTCCTTGAGGTCCTAGGTATGCTACTCTCATTCTGTTTAAACGCCTGCCTTTTTTCTTTTCATATCAGTATACATGGAATGCAACGTTACACCAACATAAAAAGCAATTCTACTTTATATTTTCTCATTAAAATTAAAGTTCCAAAGTTCATCAGAAATAAACCGCCATTCCAAGCATTGTCAAAGACCAATAACTTGTTAAAAAAATTATAAGACCGATTTTAATGGCCAAAAGCACGCCCCAACCCCTGGTTGTACTGTAAACATAACGGTAGTGCTATGTTTCGACATAACTTCGCATATCCAACTAAATGACTATACTTTATAATGGATTAAAATCCCTTTCCACTAAAAAGGAGAATTGACGTTGGAGACGATAAACCAATCCTTACTTAACAAGATTGGTAATGAATTAAGTAATCAGTCCTTTCACATCGCGAAACAAGTTTTAACAGATCGTTTTAATAGATTTCCAGTTAAAAATAACATACCGCACAATAAAGAGATGTCACACGAATTTATTAAAACGTTCATTATACTTTTCGGTGAATCTCTCATGAACTCCGACCTACAAGAAGCCGAGAGAACATTAATGAATTGGGCAGATCAGACGGCTAATTTTGCTGTGAAATACGGCCAGTCTCTTGATGTTGCACTGCAGCCTATTCCTTTCGTACGATTGGAAATCATTGCAGTTCTCAAGAATATCGCTGAAATTGAAGACATTCCGATGACCGAGTGGTTTGATGTAATAAAAAAAATCGCGATTCTCTTTGATTTTGCTCATTATCGTTTTTGTGAAACGTACGTCGAGAACTATCAAAAAAAGGATGCTGAACTTAAAAATACACTTCAGCAATACGCTTATTCAGTCGTTCCGCTTTTTGAAGGGCTCGGCGTACTCCCATTAAAAGGACAGATCGAATCTGAGGAAATGTTTCTAAAGGACACCGTCTTACATCAGTGCCTGGAGCAAAAATTAACCGCGCTTATCATTGATTTATCAGGTGTATACACATTGAACGAAAACTCCATTATTGAGGTTTTTCAGCTGACTGATGCTTTGAAACTGCTTGGCGTTAGAATAATCCTAACTGGTTTCAGGCCCGAACTTGCCATAAAAGCAATCCAATTGAATGTCCAGCTTGACCGTGTACAAACGTTGGGAAGCCTTAAACAAGCTCTTTCCGCGTTACAATATACAAAAAACTAATAGAACCAATAAAAAAATGCAGTGAACCTTTTGAAGGCTTCACTGCATTTTTTGGTGTAGTTGAGGGTGCGTTAGGTCGACGGGTTATTCCGCAAAAACAGGTTGGACGAGCCTACACTATAAAACTGCAAGTGATGCATAGCCCGCGTGCAGGCCGTGTAAAACAATCTGCGCAGGCTCTCATCTCCATACACTTCTTCTGATGCGTCATAAATAATAACTGCATCGAATTCGATACCTTTGGCCAAATACGCCGGTATAACAACCACGCCTTGCTCGAATTCCATCGTACCGCTTTTTACGAGTTTAATATCTTCAATGCCGCTCAAGGAATCGTATGCAGCGATGCTTTCTGCCGCAGATTTGCAGATAATCGCTATAGTGCTGTACGCCCTTTTCCGTAAGTCTTCCACTTTGGAAGCGATGGCGCGGTGCAATTCAGCCCGGGTAGCCAGCTGCGTTAATATAGGTTTTTCTCCATCACGTTCAAAAGCCGCAATCTTTTCGCCATCAGGTATGAGTCCCCGTGTAAATTCTACGATCGGTTTAGTCGATCGATAGCTTCGGGTCAAGTTAATCGAAATCGTTTCATCCGGACCATATAACTCAGTCAGCACACGAAAATCAACACTTTCATTCGCATGAGCAAATATCGCTTGGTTAAAGTCACCGAGCACGGTCATTTTAGCTGAAGGAAACAACCGTTTCAAAAACTCGAATTGAAACGGAGAATAATCTTGCGCCTCGTCCACAAGGACATGTTTGATCGAGCTGTTCGTTTGAAAGCCTAGAATCAATTCTTTTAAAAGTAAAAATGGAGTCGCATCTTCGTAAAATAGTTTACCTTCGTCCAGCATTTCTTCGGTCGAGAGGCAAATATCCGGCCACTCTCCGGGCAGGTCATAGCCAACCCACTTCTTCACCTGTATCGAATCATTAAAAAACCGCCTGTATATTCCTTTAATGTCGATGAAACTAAGCGCCTTAATCCGCTTTCGCAGAGGCTTTAACTTCCGGCTTACCATTAACCGGGCAAGCGCTTCAGGCTCCATTTCATAATCATGAATCGCCTCTCCTTTATAGCCTCGCTTTCCCGCTAAGTAGGTATGTGCTTTATGGTAATCCTCATTGCTCAGAAGCTCGATTTCTTCCTGTACCTACGGCTTTGCCCACTCAACCTTTTCGGCTGCATCTATTTGCTTTAGCAGCCAATCCTTCAACTTTTCAACTCTATTATGAAAACGAAGTGATGTGTCGCTGCTATAAAACGCATCCTCCATTTGTTTAGCAGTAACCATTGTTTTTCCTCGGAAGTTCATTCCTTTGAAAACCATTCCGGATTGTTCGAGTGACTCACTGTATGTGTTAATCGCGTCAAAAAAACGAGTAGAAGCCTTGAACCTGATGCTTGAAAGCCTGGTTTCGTATAAGTGATCATCCCCTGCCGTCAGCACATATTCCAATTGATCGTAAGGATTCTCAACTTCAAAATCACTTTTTAAGCGGCGATTTAAATATTCCTGAAATGTGACTTGCTGCATATTCTCTTCGCCGAGTTCTGGCAGCACATTGGACACGTAATGATTAAACATTGAATTTGGTGAAAATAAAATGATTTGATCCGCATTCAGCACATCTCGATATTTATAAAGTAAATAAGCAATCCGCTGAAGTGCAGCTGATGTTTTGCCGCTGCCAGCCGCACCATGTACAATGAGCATCAGCCCGCGTTCGTGCCGGATGATACGGTTTTGCTCTTGTTGAATGGTCGCAACGATACTATGCATCTGTTTGTCTGAACCTTTACCCAGCACTTGCTGTAAAATCTCGTCACCAATCGTGAGACTCGTATCAAACATCGATTGAATAATGCCGTCCCGGATGAGATATTGCCACTTTTTCTCCAGCGTGCCATGGATAATGCCTCCGGGTGTCGTATACTTGGCAGGCCCTGGGGAACAGTCGTAGTAGACACTCGAGACCGGCGCTCTCCAGTCGTAAACGAGAAAATGTTCTCCACTTTCATCACAGAGAGTTGAGGTGCCTATATAAATTCGTTCCGCAGAAGAATCCCCTTCTTCCATATAATCGATTCGGCCAAAATAGGGCACCTCTTGCATACGCCGCAGCGCAGATAATCTCTTGGAAGCATGTCTATGGGTGCTTTGGCTGACAGACAAAGCTTGAGCTTCTTGCCTCAAGCCGATGATCGTCTCAAGATAATCATCGAAAGTATCTAAATTCACCTTTACTTCATCCCAAAAGTGTTTGCGGATATTCACAACTTCCATCACACGCCTGGAAGTTTCGTCCTCCAATCGATTGATTTGATCAGAAATGACCTCCATTACGCTGTCCACTCGTTTTTGCTCTTGGCGAAGATACGCATTCATCGCAAACACTCCTTTTTTATAAAAATAAGGGGTTGACGGGTATGGATTTTATGATGTATAATTAAAATAGGGATAATATACACATAAAATCAAAATAACCGTGTAACTATATAAATTTACCACATTTCTTTCTATTTAACAATGTATTTTTGTGTTTCGGCGGCAAGGAGTTCCAATATAATGAAAAGCCCCCTTTCTAAGGATAAATTTCTGGAAAGGGGGCTTTTTTCGTTACTCTTGCAGTTGATTAAATATCACAATAGCAAAAGAAATGCACTTCTGAAATCAACTGAGCTCGTCGATTTATTTTTTTATAATTTTCATTTCATCGATCGGAAAATAAACAATGTTTGTTGTTCCAATGACCTTCTTAAACGGGATAGCGCCTATTTCACGGCTATCTTCACTGTCCCTCCTATTATCTCCCAAAACGAACAGATGATCTTTAGGAACTGTTTCACTGCCTACTGGTGTTTCCTTTAGTGTAAAGGAATCTGTTAGTGTCCCTTCACTGAGTCTTTCCTTATATTCTTTTAAATAAGGCTCATCATACGTTTTACCGTTTACATACAAAACATCATCTTTATACTCTATCCTGTCTCCCGGAAGTCCGATTACACGTTTGATGTAATCTCTGCCGTCTGGAGCGTGAAACACTATAATATCAAATCTTTCGTATTCCCCGATCTTTGTTACGATCATACGGTCTTTATCTTGAAGAGTGGGATTCATTGATTCTCCGTCAACAACAATAGGACTAAAGAAAAAACTGCGAATAATAACGGCTAATAACAGTGCACCTAATAATGATAGGATCCATTCATATGTTTGCTTTTTCTTCTTTACCATAACTCGACCTCCGTTACTTACATGCATTATTGAATAGATTCTTTAATCAATGAATTTACCGTGTGTGATGGTGAGTTTTCGAAAAATGACACATATTGAAACAGCTTGTTTTTCGGAAACAATGTTTTTCTTATAATCTTTGGCGGTGTTCCCTCAGCATGTGCTTTTAACACTTTTTCCTGCAGCTTCAAAAGATACTCCAGCTTTCTTTCGAGCAGTCTGCGGCCATTGATTAAATGACCGTTATGAGAGCAGTACACATCTTTAAAATCATAAGATAGTGTGAGTTTAAGAGATGAGATAATCTCTGGCACAGATTCGAATGAGAAATGAATAAGCGGTGAATGAAATAAATAAAGATCACCAGAAAAGCAAATCTTCTTCTCTTCATCGATCAAAACGATATGATCTTCGGCATGGCCTGGAGTATGTACAACGTTAAAATGATAGTTTGCTGTTGTTAAAGACTCCACAAGCGGAAACGGATGAAACGGTTTCCGATTGTTCCATATTAGCGCACGGTATAGAGGCAGTCTTGTCTGTTTCTGGCACAAAGAGACACCTAGCAGATGAATGTATTGCGGGATGTTCAACTGTTCCTCGATCCAAGGGCTGTTGCCGGTATGATCTTCATGATGATGAGTATGGACGACCCGTTTAATACCCAGATTTCTCACAATGTCCTGAACTTCACTCGCCATACACTTCGGACCTGTATCGATCAGTATATCGTCTACTTGAAAAAGATAGACTTTCATTTTCGTGCCTAACATATTGATTTTCAGTTCAAAGGTATTGATCATTCTATCACCAGCCGTTTACAGTCGGAGTCGTTCGCTTCCCTAAACATTTCTTTACAAGCTAAGATAAATCCTCTATTAACCTAACAATCAACAAAAAACACAGCGTCTTCTCAAAAGAAGTCGCTGTGTTTTTTTATCTCGGTGGCTCTTTTTATTGATTAGCTGTCCTGCTTTTCATGATTTTCGTGTTCATCATGTTTATCACCAGATCCGCATGCTCCCAGCATAGAAAGACTAAGAATGACGGCTAAGACAGTAATAAGCTTTTTCATCATGGCACCTCAATTCGTTTTGTTATTTGTTCTTCCTTCTAATAATCGAGTAAGCAATAACAGCTGCTGCAGCTGCAATCAATGCTGGCACCACATAAGATTTATTCTCTTTTTCCGTTTCAGTGCTTTTCGCTTCTGCTGTTTCATTCTTCTTCTTTTCTTCTTTCTTCACTTCTGGTGCAGGCTGCTCTTCCTGTACTGGTTCTTCTCTTTTCACGGTAAAAGAGGTCGTTCCCTCGACGACATGGCTGTCTTCACCGACAATTTTAAAATTGATTTTGTATGATCCGTTTTCGAGATCTTTAGGAACCGTACCCGTTAACGTGCTCCCGCTAACCGCCGCATTCTCAACGGGGACATCCGATCCATCATCTTTCACAACAGTGAAGCTGCTCAATTCTTCAATGCTTGTATTGAATGTAAGTGTAATCTCAGGCACATCTCCCGTAATCGTTTCCCCTTCTGTCGGTGCGGAACTTTCAAGCTTAGAGTGGGCGCTTACCGATTGAACATTCATTAATAAAGCCATTACACAGAGCAAGATGATTTTTTTCATTATGACTCTCCTTCTTTTTCTTCCTTTTGGGGTACGGTACTCCGGGTACCGTACCCCCTTTTCATTTCATCGCATTGTTTATCATGACATAATGTGAAAACATTTCCATCCCCATTTGGAGTGATTTTTCCCCATACATAAAATTCGTTGCTGTCATTACTTTTTTACATTATTATACAGATACACTTTGTTATAAACGGATGCGCTGTTTTCAAAATCGGTTATCATTGAACTGAAAGGCAGGAATTCCTAGAATGCTATGTATTTATGAAGATGTGAAGGGTAAACGATATCATCAGTTAATTGATTTACTTGCAAGACAATGTGATCGTTTTGCCTTTGTGGAAAATAGACAATTAATGGATAATGACGAGGACCGTCTTGCATATGTCGAATATTTGATTGCGGATATAAACGTTCATCTCATCGAGAGAAAAGTACAGAGAGAGTGGGAAACGACAAAACTTCTCAAAGATACAGCATACGTTTATTATTTTCATTTAAATAATTCAACAAAAGCATTCTTAAAAGACCGCAGCAAGTCTCTTTTCGGCTGGATTACAGAGCTGCCAGAGGATTTAATGTTTTATAAAGGTGATACATGTGTATTAGCAGCGTGTTCACACGAAGGTTTCTTTATGGTTGATGGATCATTATGGAATAGTTTTAATAAACGATAGAAAAACGACCCGATTTTTCTGGCCGTTTTCTCACACCTTTATTAAAGACTTGGAGCTGCACTTATAGAAACTCTCCCTGAAAAGAACGTCGCTCCTCCTCCCATGTCTGCGATGCGGTCAGGTGTAAGCGTGTTGACGAGATGCTTTGTTCCTTTATCATCAGCCCAAAGACCTTGCGTAACGGCCACACCCGGAAGAACGGTGTCACCTACATTCGCTTTTAATACACATTCACCTTGTTCATTCCAAACCCGAACTTGATCTCCATGGGTTATTCCCAGCTTTTCAGCATCAAACAAATTAATCACTACTTCAGGCTCCTTTTCAAGACCAACATGTTTTGATTGATTAGCAAAGGTTGAATTTAAAAAGTTATGGTTTGGAGCTGCGATAAATTGAAAGTGATGTTCAGAGTCTTTCACTAAAGGGATATACGTTGGCAATGGCGGATATCCGTCCTGCTGCATCTTTTCAGAATAAAGTTCGATTTTCCCGCTTGGAGTTGGGAGCTTATCAGGAAATTTCGCCTTCGCCTTAAGATACTGATGTTTCGTTAAGGATTCGTAATTGATTTCTTCCATATATGGATTCAGCGGATTCGTCAGTGCTTGGTCAATCAGTTCCGCTTCTGTGTCATTAAATGCCGTGTCAGTAAATCCCATACCTCTCGCCAGCAGTCTGAACACTTCAACATTTGACTTAGATTCCTCGAAGTGTTCGATGACAGGCTGCTGCAGCTGAATGTAATGATGCCAATACGATGTATAGAAATCTGTGTTCTCAATGGAAGATGTAGCCGGCAGCACGATGTCTGCGTATTTTGCCGTTTCTGTTAAAAATAAATCATGGACGACCGTAAACAAGTCTTCACGTTTCAAACCTTTTTGAACTTTATTGACGGCTGGAGCAACAACTGCTGGATTGGTTCCGTACACAAAGAGTGCTTTTACGGGAGGATCCAACGTGAGCAAGGCTTCTCCGAGCAAGTTCATATTAATTACTCGTGTTTCTTTATTTTTTAACAAATCTGGCCGCTGCAGCCGATCCGCATTGTGCGCTAAGTAAGCAGAATTCCCCTTGATCGCCCCACCTCCTTTTACTAGCCACTGACCTGTTAAAGCAGGAAGACACGAGATCGTTCTTACAAACATACCGCCGTTGTCGTGGTGCTGCGGACCGTTTCCAATCCGGATAAAAGCAGGTGACGTTTCTCCGTACATTCTGGCAAGTTTAACAATATCTTCTGCCGGTACACCCGTAATGGCTGATACAGTCACAGGATCATACTGTACAACATGTTCACGCAGCTGCTCATGACCAATAGTAAATTGCTCTAGGAATGAGGAGTCCTCCATATTCTCGGCAAATAAAACATGCATCAGTCCTAGTGCAAGAGCAGTGTCTGTTCCTGGCAAAATCGGAATAAACCAGTCTGCTAGCCTGGCCGTTTTGTTTTGATGCACATCAATTACAATAATCTTCGCACCATTTTGTTTCCGTGCTTGCTGGGCAAGGGTGACTTGGTGCATGTTCGTGCTTACCGCATTAACTCCCCAAAAAATAAACAGCTTGGAGTGGATGGTATCTTCAGGATCGATGCCATAACTGCCGCCCATCGTATATTTATAGCCGACTGCGCCGGCTGCGTTACAGATGCTCCTGTCGAGCTGAGATGCTCCCAAACGATTGAAGAAACGGCGGTCCATCCCTTCCGCACTTAGGTTCCCCATATTTCCATAAAAGCTGTAAGGCAGAATACTTTCCGGACCATCACTGTTCAGCAGTTCCTTCCAGCGTGAGGTGATCGTTTCAATCGCTTCGTCCCAGCTTATGCGAACAAATTCACCTTCACCTTTTGCACCGATTCTCTTCATCGGATACTTCAGCCGTTTTTCATCATAAATTCGCTCGGTCATATGCCTGACCTTATTGCAGATATATCCTTTCGTGACAGGATGATCAGGATCACCCTCCACCTTAATAATTTTTCCGTTCTCTTTATGAAGAAGCAGCCCGCATTGATCCGGGCAGTCGAGTGAACAAACAGATGGGAAAGTGCCATTTGGGCTTTCCAGAAAATCAGGCATCGTCGTTCTCCTTTCCATCGGTGTTATTATTTCTACTATCATAAATTAGTAGAAATCGTCCCGCAAGCTGTATTCGTCATACCAAAATAAGAAAAGCCACCTATAATGGCAGCTTACAGAAAATGATACTAGCTATCTTGTTCATCCTTCTTGAAGTAGTGAACCGGCCGGATCTCGATGCGCCAGCCGAGCTGCATGCCCTTGCTTACCTGTGTTGTCGGATGCATTGACGCGACGTGTATTGCCTCCTCCATGTTCTCAGCTTCGATGAAGAAAGCACTGCCGACCGTCTCATTCGTACCTGTAAGCGGCCCATCCGTGACCGATAACTCCCCGTTCACACGCTGCAAGCATTTTGACTCTGACTCGACTCCGGCATCCAGCATTACTTGACCAGTTTTATATAACTTCTCTAGATGAGGCTGACATTCTTTCATTACCGTATCCAGCTCTTCCTTCGTGAGCGCCTTCATTTTATCCGGGTTAAAGTAACCTAGGCATAGGTAAATCATGTGAACAGCTCCCTTAGGTAAATTTCAATTCTTAATAGTACCTTCACCGTTCATACGACAATCCCCTTCTTCCTCAAAAAAGTTGAAAACAAATGAACTTTTGGGATTAAATGAACAGGGTCCGGTACCTTTTCTGATGAAGCCGCTTCTGCGGCGAGTTCATCGAAAAGTGTACCGGACCCCAAAGAAAAAAACGATTACTTAGCAATAAAACGTTTTACCTTCTTCACATGCTTCATTTCAATTCGAGGCGTCACACCCTGAATCCATTCTGGTTCAAATTTATACCAATCAGGATCTATTGTTTTAAGTAGTTCGAAGTCAAAGATGCGCGACCATGTTTCTTCTTTATCCTTAAAATCCTTTTCTATGAACAGATTCCATTCTTCCTCACTTAAGGTAACAGGAAAATCATTGAGTATAGAATGCCACTTAGTGAAACAGGACCAAAGGATATCTTCGTCTGGTATATCCAGAATCAAAATAACGCCTCTTCTTCCTGGAGCTAAAAGACATTCCTCGTTACGATTCACGGTTCGTTGCCATACCCAAACCGGATACGTTTCCCCATCATAATGAGGAATACGCTTCTTCATTTCACCCATCATCCATTTGTATGGGCCGATGAATGAATCCCAAATATACTTCTCATTTCCTTCATAGTACCCTTGCTCACGCATGATTTTATATAGCTCTAACGGCATTACAGTTTGTACAATCATCAGGCAGTCTTCCTCCGAGCCGGTTAAGATATTAAGACACTTTTTTATGACTATTATACTATTAATGAAGTTCATCTTAACAAGCTAGAGTTAGTGCGTTTTTAACTTATTTAGCTACTAAGGGCTTTATCAACCCTCTACCAATAAGATTCGGCGACACAGGCTGTTTGCCGATCTCTCTAGACCAAATCGATAGTTGCCCAATATGGTGAATTTGATGGGCGATGGTGTGGCGCATCACTTCTCCCCATGCATCGATGTACACAGTGCCATCAGGTTTAGGATCGTAAAACGGCCGCGTTTCCATGCTGCTGTCCCAAGCTTGTACAAACGTTTTAACATCCTGACGGAAATCGGCATCCAGTTTTCGAACCTTCTCCAAGCTATTGTAACCATCAAAGCTTTCTTGAAAATCCTGTTTTCCTTGCAGGACTTGAATCCAGCTCCATTCTACATCGACAATGTGAAAAAGAGTATGCAATATCCCTCCGATTCCGCCTGTCCGGACGCGAAGCAATTCCTCCCCCGGTACGTCCTCACACCAGCGATACCATTCTTCTCTGACCTGCCAATTGTAACGAAAAAATGTTTCCATGCTATCCCTCCAGCCACGTGATGTGATTTGCTAGTAACATTCAACGCAGGTAGACATAATCCTCTTATAAAATAGAAAAAGCACCAGCCGCAGCTGATGCTCTCACTCCTTATTGAATCGAAAACTTTTCTTTCTCCAGCAACTCTTCCGGCTTTTGCCCAATCGGATCTTTATGGAAGTAATCACGGATCACGCCATCTTTCAAATAGTTAGCGATCGATACCATGATCATCCCTTGGTCGAGTGCAAGGTAAGCTTTTGCAATTTCACCAGTTTGCACGTTAACAGAATCATAAAATCCATATTTTGCGTAGGTGTTTAATTCTTTAAGCACCTTGATGTTTTTCATAGCTGCTTCCGGCGCATATTCGAGCGCGAGGAATGTAGCATGCGCGGTTACCTGCCCGCCGCCGTCTTTATAGCCGGATGTGCCGGTTGGAGTAGCCGCGAACTCGCTATATCCGTCAGGAGTGGCTGCTGGCGAAAGTCCCCATGCTTTGTATCCTTTTTCCTTCGCATATGCGATTTGAAGTTCTACGTGGCGTTTGTTATTCAATCCTAATGCGTTCTTGCCAAGTTCTTTTTCTTTTAAAACGATGCCGGGCATGAGGCTTTCAAACATGCTTCCGCCCCAGCTAGGCACGAATTTTACCCCATTATATTCATAATGCCCTTCGAAAACCGTGACGCCGTCATATTCTGCGTTTTGTCCTTGAGGCACCTGGCCCTGCCAGTCCCAATCAGCTGGCATCGTGCGGTACATCTTCCACCAATGTTCTTTAGGAACATCGCCTTTTCCGATGGAAAGATAGCTCGCTACACGCGGCTCTGTATTAAACAAACCATAATGGTGCTCCGTCAGTGCACCTTTGGCGACATCATATCCGCCGAAGAACTGCCCTACTTCAGGGTCATACAGCGTGGTGTAGTTCATGTTTTCCACTAGTTTGCTCGTTTGCGGGTTCACTTCTTCATAAGCTTGTCCAGCAACGATAAGTCCAGCAGAAAGCCAGCCGTTATCGACCTGAGAGATAAACTGTCCCCAGTCCTTTTTCACAGAACCGTCAGTTGTGTTGTACCAGTTATAAAAAAGGCCGTTCCATTTTTCCAATTTTTCAAGTGTACCAAGTGTTTTCTGAATGCGCTGAATTGCCGTCGCTTCAGAAATAAAGCCCATCTGCTGCGCAGAAACCGTGCTCATCATATACATTCCGACGTTTGTCGGTGACGTGTGCTTCGCATATGTCATCTCATCGCCGTTCACTCGAACAGCGTCATACGTAAGACCCGTTTTCAGATCGGTATGATCGCTGAAAAATTTGTATGTTTTATATGCAATCGCTTTCAATTCTGCTCGATTCAGAGCGTCTTGTGTTGTGCCAGCCGCACTTGCTGGTGCTGATGCAGTATTAAAGAACACACTTAAAAGCAAAGCAAAGATTAATGCCGCACTCGTCTTCTTGAACATGTTATCCCATCCCTCTCTCTTGGCAGTTGGTCAATCGAAACGTTTCACCAACATTTTAGCACGAAGTCTGACAATTCAAAATAGGGAACCCGATAAACACGACCATTGAATCATTAAACTAGTGGAGTATAGGGATATATTACTGTGCATGTGCATGTATCTTCAAGCTTCCATTTTTTGTTTTATTATTGCGTTTGTTAAGCTAAAATCAAAATAGAAATTACTGGAATCCACAATATTTTTAAGGGGGTATGCAGGCATGGAAATTTTCGGGCTTATCATAGTATTTGCGATTATCCGCTGGGAGAAAAACGAGTTGAACCTGCATTCCTTCGTAAAAGAACTATTTATACTAAGTGCATGTTTTATCCTTATTCGATTAATAAAGAGTTATATGGTAAATAATTGGGAGATTCCCCAGTTACCTGAAACATTCGAAGTATGGATAGGCGGCTTCTTCATGTTTGGATTAGCCTGTTATTATTCATTTGCTTGCTGGAGAAAATTCAAAAAAAAAATCTCACAATGAGGAGTGATAGAGATGAAGGAAAATTTAACATTTGCATGGGTGGCTGCTTGGTTTGCACTAGCGGGACAGCTTTTATTTTTTATCGGTGTCGCTATCTATACCGGAGAATGGCGTTATGTAATGTGGAGTTTCATAGTTAGTATGGCTGCAGGTGTTCCTAGTATTATTCATGTGTGGAAAGCTAAGAAAGCATTAGACTCAAAAAAGGTTAGCGAGATGTAAAAAAACTGCTGAGTCAATCTCAGCAGTTTGAGTATGTGCCCGATTATCTTTTAAGAAATAACCCTGCCAGCAAATCAGACACCCCTAACAACCCCTCTCCTTTACTCACATCCCTCATCCTTCGTACCTCAACCGGTTTAAGGCTGCTGAAGATCCTGATTAATTTTTCTTCTGTAAATCCTAAACCCCCCATAAGAGATCTCGTCCGGTACACTTCCCAATCGGATATGTCCGCTCCTCCCAATTTACCTCCTTGAACAAAACAAGTGATGCCAAAGTATCCTCCATGTTTCAATGCCTTATCTAATATCTCCAGGTAACTCATTCTCCTGTGAGGGGCGATATGGTGGAAGCAGCCTGAATCATAGATGAGATCGTATGCGCCTTCTTCTAAATCTAGGTTAAAGATATTTTTATGTATAAAATTGATGGGCAAGTTCCGTTCCCTTGCACGTTCTCTTGCCCAGTCAAGTGAGCTTTGCGATAGATCAACCGCATCCACTTCAAATCCATGTTCCGCTAAGAATATCGCGTTTCTACCCGCTCCGCATCCTAGGTCTAATGCTCTTCCTGGAGTTAAAATGCCTTCTTTAATATAAGCTTTAAGGTTTTCATCCGGGGTGTCAGCAAATATCGGAACAGGCTTACTTCGATCTTGGTAAAATTCATCCCAAAAAGCCTCAGGTTCTCTTAAAAGTGAATCTAGCATCTTCATTAAATCTTCATAACTAGCAATTGTTTCAGTCATCATGCAGCTCCTTTCATCTATTACCTTTATTTTACTTAATAAAGCAGCCGCTAACGTTACCAGCGATTTACAGTTAGATTATTTCGGATTTATTCCTCGAGGTCTACTAAGCGATTTTTTTCAATTTAAAGGAATCTAGTATCCCGTAATTGAAATATAAACCAATCGCTAATAGCTGTATTCCTCCCATTACTTTAAGCCTTAAAAAGAGAATTTACGGACTCTAGAAGACAAGTAAGTTAGGTATCTAGAGCCCGCTACATTACAAATATTACAGTTATATTACTCAAAGTTTAGGTGTTATCCAGAAGGAGTGCTACGAATGAGTCTTGCTAGTTACGTAGGATGTAATGTAAAAATAAATTTTAGTGATCAAAAACCAGACAACCTCATATATTTCGGTCCTTGTTTTGCAGATGATGACCATTTGGAAAATGTGAAAAAACATCAATTTTCAACCCCGTTTGTTTATGAAGTTTCTAGTTCTTGGGGAATTGAACTGACAGAACATGTTTACAAACCGACATTAAAGGAATCAAAGGAAAAGTTATTGGAGCTGTGCAGAATCATGGACGGTTACCTAGCTAAAGGAGATTGTTTTGAATTGTACAGTTGCTGGATTGAAGATGAATGTGACCCGCGGGAAGGTAAATTAACTCTGCCGATAAGCGGTTTTGACGTTGATCAATTAAAGCTGCCTGCTAAAACCTTGGTTCGATTTGAAAAATGATATTTGATTGCACATCACTCCATTATGTAAAATGAGGAGAAATATTCTTAAGATTGGAGTAATGAATGGTCTATTTAATTGACGGCAATTTTATTATATTACTAGGGTTAGCAACCTATCTTATTATAAGAGGAATAATGGTTTTGCGGCGATTCAAGAGAAACAGCACTGTCTATTGGATAAAAGAAACCGTACAAGTCCTCTTCGTCCTTTACCTTTGTATGCTTGTTTCCGTGACGCTATTTCCAATATTCCTTCATTTTCAGCCCGAAACAAATAATTTATCTTATAGCACCAATTTTGTACCTTTAGCCTCCATTATGAAAGATATGAGTCAAGTAGGTACAGCCTACGGTGGAGATGTCCTATTTATGATTAAAACCATAATAAGGAACGTCGGCGGCAACATCTTTTTGTTCTTCCCTTTAGGATTTATTTTGCCACTTCTTTTTCATAAATTCAGATCAGTTAATCGAACTGTTTTAATTGGATTTGTTATTTCAATTTCCATTGAGTGCCTGCAATTTCTAGAAACCTTCAGCGGTATGTATCTGAGAACGACTGATGTAGACGATGTGATTTGTAATGTATTAGGTGTGTTATTAGGATTTCTATTGTATAAAATTTACTGCAAAATAAGCTATCAATTGCATTTGAAAGTCTTGCGTAAATGGATGGCTTGATTGGGAAGCAAATTTCACAATTAAAAAGGAGTACGCAAGGGAATAACGTTTGAGGGTGGACGTAAATGTATCAGCAAATTCAGATAGAAAACTGGTTATTAGAGATTGATATTCTTAGAACGCGTGAGTTTTATAAAAATGGCCTTGAGGTATGCAATTGCTTATATTGCAACAATTATATTGCAGCTAGTAAAAGTTTTGACTCTTCTGTTGTTTCATTGTTTCACAGTTTAGGAATAACCTCTTCATTCCCAGCGCATCTTTCAGAGTTTCCTGCAACTGAAGAAGGAATGCGAATGTACATCGGCGTTTATCATGCTGTAGGCAGAGTTCTTAATGGGGAATTGTGTGCAACCTCTAACTGGACGGAAAAGAGTACCTTCCAAATAGACAACTTCACTTTTGGTTTCTCCGATGAAACAGAATTTGTTCCAGAAGGGCTCCCATCTCCGGTTCTCCAACTTAAATTTGAGGCTCATATTCCTTGGGTACTTGAAGAAAAGCCAGATGAATTTTATTGATTATACAAAGAAAAGGCGTACGCATCGTACGCCTTTTTGTTATAGCTCAAAGAAATAATCAAGTGCATAAAAAGCTCCTATTGTAATCAAAATGTAGCCAATTATACGGTTGACTTTTAAGGCCATATCGCTTGGTTCGGCATCTTTTAACTGCCAGCCTATAGATGTTTCCCAAATAAAATATGGATACTTAACAAAGAATAAGCCTATCAAAACAACCAATACACCAACAACTGCATCCATATTTCATCCCCATTTCTAATTATTTCCCTTGATGATATCATACGGTGGAATAATATGGATGGTTTCATTTCAGTCAGCTTAAGCTACTATTAATTATTTTCATAGTCCCTCATCCACAATTATTTCCCGCCTGCTCCGGGAAATGGTTCCGTACCCCATAACTAGCCCTGACACAACATACAAAAAGGAGGCGACGTAGAACAGGCTGCCAATGGTAAGAAAGTCGATTAGGTAGCCGGTAGCAATGACAGCTGCAGCTCCCCAGATGGTCGTCCAAAGGTGGTACTTCCCTACCCTCTTGCCTGCTGCGGCTTCATCGTTCTGCCTCGCGAACACCGTTTTCTCTGTTGTTTTCTGCACCGCACCGAGCACGCCCATCACGATTTGCAGTACATACAGCTGTCCGACGTTCTCGATGATCGGCACCACAAGCATCATGCCTGCCATCCCCCATGTGTAGAGCAAGAGAAGCCACTTATCACCAACTCGGTCCGAGAGCCTTCCAACGACCGGGTGCGCCAGGGCTGCGGTCAGCGCAAACAGTCCGTATGCCCAGCCGAACTGTGCGTAGCTGTCGCCGATGTTGCGAATGAGCAGCAAATAAAACGGAAAGACCATCGAGCTTGCGGTCATCATGATACTTTGTGATGTGACGAATGTTTTATAGTTCATTTTCCGTACCTCTTATAAAATAAATTTTGGAATCGTTCTTCAGGATCATATTTCCGCTTTGCCTGGAAAAACTCCTGTGCCCGCGGGTAAGCTTCCTCCAGCTGCTCCTGACTCGGATACTGGTAATATGGCAAATAATAGCTTCCGTCGTGCGCGAGTGTTACGTCAATCATCTTCCGCACCACCTTCTCCGTTTTCTTGATGTCTTCCTTACTCCGGCCTTGGTTAATGAGCAGAACAAGTGCAAACATATCATCCTTTGCATACGACAGCACTGCATCCTCATCGTGCCCCACATACCGAACACTAATGTTTAGCAGGTTCAGCTCTTCTTTTTCAAGCAGTGCCCGCAAATCATCAACATAAGCCGCATAGTTATCGAACGGCACAAAATACTCCTGCAGCAGCTCCGTCTTGTTCCCGTTCTCATATTCCATGAATGCCGAGTCAGAACGCATCACATTGTTGCGCGTCTGCAGCTTGCCATCCTTCTTCATAAAATAATCACGCTGCGTTTCCCAAAGGGTGTTCTTGCCCCAGTCGCTATAGCGCGACAGCCCAAGCATCATCTTTGGCAGCACGATATCTTCCTTCTCGCGCAGCTTGCAGTATTTCTCCCGCTTACTCTGATCGCGGTACAGTACATAATCCGTCGCATACATCTCTTTTAAAAATGTATCAGGCGCAACAGAAAGTCTCGCTATATGCATCCGCACATCAGATTTACTCTTCACTTTTCCGTTAAAATAATCGCTGTATTCGTCGTAGTCCATCTGTGCAGTTCGGAGCTGGTACAGTTCATCATCCGCAAGGTTAAGCGAGACATCGAGGATAACGCCGAACAGTCCATAGCCGCCAATCACAAGCGGAAACAGCTCACTGTTCTCGCTGCGGCTGACGTTGATCACAGTGCCGTCTGCCCGCAGCAAGCGAAACGAATCCACCGTATCAATGAGCGAGCCGTATGTGATGTCACGGCCGTGGACATTCACACTGAGCGAGCCGCCAACCGTGAAGATGTTCTGCGACTGCATTACCTGTACTGACAATCCGTACGGGTTCACGGCGTTCTGGATATCCCGCCATGTGGCTCCGCTCTGAACGGTAATCTTCTTCTGCTTTCGATCAAGGTGAAGGATCTTGTTATACCCCTTCATGTCGAGCATCACAGCACCTGGGTACATCGTCTGTCCGCCTTGGCTATGCTGCATGCCGGCGATTGAGATGGTGTCTGACGTGTTTTTCATCCACTCCTGCAGTTCATAACTGTCCTGTACACTTCGGACTTCCTTCACCATCGTCGGAAGCAGACGGCCAACATCCCTAACATTCACCTGAGACTGCTGCTCTGAATAAATGGTCATACTCCCCGCAGCAGCAAGCCCATACACCAGCAGCGCACACGCCAGCACTTTTTTCTTCATCAACAACAGCCTCCAAAAGTTCTCTTTAAGTGTATATTTACACTTTTAACAAGAATTGTAAAGTTCTTTTTTAGTGGATGGGGTCCGGTACCATTTCAGAAGAATCCGCACACGAAGCTAACTCACCAGAAATGGTACCGGACCCCGTTCTTAGTCAAGTGCTTTTAGTAGCAGAAAATGGTAAATATTTGTTATTATTTAGAAAATAGAGAAAAAGAAAATATTTAGGGGGGATTTTTCTGAAAGTACGTTCTGTTTTAGGAGAAAGCCTGCTGTTTTTTGTGATGTCTGTGATTGGCATCGTACTTCTGGGATCGGTACCATTTTTGTTTAACGGAATGAATTTCGACACCGCGAGCTATTTAACGGGAATTGAAGAGGTTATCTCGAAGCTTCTGCATCCTTCAGAGATCATGTATCAAGCGCCCGATTTTATTAATCGGCCGATATTCCCACTCGTTTGGGACTTTTTTATCTACTCTTCAACCATTCTGTTTTCGGCCTTTACCATCGCAGTCGTGCTGGCGCTGATAGTGGCTTTAATTATCTTTTTACTCCCAGAAAGCTGGATTCGGAAAATCCGAGTCAGCCTTTTCATGCTCGATTCATTTCCAGACGTGCTCGTAGCCATAGCTGTACAGTTCTTTGTTATATGGTTTTTTCAAAAAACGAACTTTCTTCTGTTCCAAGTGGTCTCTATAAATGGAGCGAAAACATATACTTTGCCTATTATCTGTCTGGTAATCCTTCCTTTCATGATGTGCCTGCGCATCATCCTACTGACGATTGGTGAGGAATATAGCAAACAGTATGTAGAAACAGCGCGGTCTATTGGCTTAAAAAAATTCCGCATCCTCTGGCGCCATGTGCTGCCTAACGCGTTAGTAAGCGTCTTTCATCATACGAAAACCATCCTTTGGTTCATGCTGTCCAACTTGTTTATCATAGAGTATATCTTCAACATAAAAGGAATCATGTACTTCATGATGTTGACCAAGAAACCGGAAATCTTTACAGTCTGTATGCTCCTCATGTTCGTGCCGATGTTTTTGTTCTTCACGGCAGGAAGACTGATTACCTCGAAATGGGAGGGAGAGAGTATATGAAGAGCATAGTGAAACAGCCTCTGTTTTGGATCGGATTCCTCATCATAGCAGGAATTCTAGCATTCAGTTTTTATCATAAGTATGTGATGAACAACGTGATACCTGAAGATCAATTCCGCTACGATGAACGAGAGCTGCCGATTGATAAAGCCCCTTTTACACCTGATAAAATTAACTGGTTCGGCACGAATCAGTTTGGAACTGACTTGTTTTATATGATGGTTTCAGGAGCAAAGTACACGATCGGCATAGCGCTCGGCGTGGCACTTGCCCGTTTGCTGCTATCCTTTTTTGGCGGCCTCGTGCTCTCCTGGTTTAAGTTCGGCGGCCGATTCATAACCGGGAGTGTGCAAGCTTTCTATTACCTGCCATCCGTCATGCTCGTCTATCTCATCGTCTCACCGATTATCATGACCACAGGATACTCTTTAATGGAAAAAATATTATTTGAAATGTTGATTATGGTTCTGATTGCTGTTCCTCTTCTAAGTGTTCTAATAAAAGAAGAGATCGGAATCATCAGCCAAAATGAGTTCATAATGAGCTCACGCCTCATGGGAGCAGGATATCTACACATTTTTTGGAAACATGTATTACCTCATCTCAAAGGAAGGCTCCTTGTTGTTTTCTTGCAGCAGGTTATAAGTACTCTTAATCTAATGGCACAACTCGGTGTCCTATCGCTTTTTGTCGGCGGAACAATAATGAGGGAGTTTTCCGAAGAGTTTAAGCTGCCTGTTTCTTTGTCAAATGAATGGTCCGGTCTTATCGGAGGAGCCTGGTATCAGCTGAACCTCTATCCACATCTCGTCTTTTTCCCAGTACTCGGCTTTGCCGTCTGTATCCTGGCCTTCAACTTCATGCTCGAAGGACTGCGCCGTGCAATGGATGAGCCGAATGTAGTAAAGAGAAGGTCAACAGCCGATGAAACTGGCACAAATACATCACTCGACACCTCAAGCTTTCAGTTTTTGGACAATAAGAAAGCTGTATAAATGAAGAGAAAGGAACATTACCCATTTGAATAAGAAGGATCTTGCTGAGCCGTTTTATCATGGATTTGAAAAAATACTAGAGTTATCGAGGAACTGCAAGTTTTCGGACTGCACGCATACAAACGAGACTGGCTGTGCCGTTACACAATCCATTTCTGAAGGCACTCTTTCAGAAGAAAGTCTGCATCACTATCACCGCGAGAAAAACGAAGCCGACTATTTATCGAGTCAAAAGAATAAAACGAAGGCGATCGATTATATGAAGCAAAGAAAGCTTTTTAAAAGGTAGCTTACAAAAGGACCTCCTAACCGGAAGTCCTTTTCTTATTGACATCGGTTCCCTTAGCTGCCCACCTTGCATACCTTGATAAAATCAAATCATCAAGAGGTGGTTTCTTTGGAAAGCAGCAACTCAGTGGAATGTTTTGAGCCGTTTATCAGCCCTAACCCAAAGACTTCGTATAATCCGGTGCAGATTTCTCCTACCATTCACAAAAGTGCGTTCGTCAGTCCTTTAACAGCTGTGATCGGGGATGTGACATTAAGAAAAAATGTGTTTGTCGCTCCTCTTGTCAGTATTCGAGCAGATGAAGGAACGCCGTTTTATGTCGGGTCAAACACGAACCTTCAAGATGGCGTTATTCTCCATGGAATCGTAAATAAGTTTGTTCGTGTTGATGGGAAAAAGTATTCCATCTTCATCGGCAAGGAAGTGTCCGTCGCACACGGCGCTCTTATCCACGGTCCTTGTTTTATCGGACATAAAGTGTTTGTTGGATTCAAAACCATCGTTTATGACGCGATTGTCGGGAACGGTGTCTTCATAGCAAACAATGCGGTCGTGACCAATGGTGTCCGCATAGCCGATAACCGGTTCGTTCCCCCTGGTGCGTATATCGATACACAACAAAAAGCTGACGCCCTCCCTCCTGTTCCAGCCGGCAACCGGGAATTTGCTGAAGCCGTTCAGCGCGTCAACCAAGAATTCCCGCCAGCTTACCACATATTATGCGGAGACAGCCGCTGCTCCTGCGGAATCGCCTACAACAAAAGCGAAAAAAGGGATTCAGAATAGGGTGTTTCTTTTTTGGGGTACGGTACTCATGGTACCGTACCCCAAAAACGTTATACCGTATAGGTACATACGCTCAAAACCCGCTTCCTGAAAAGGAATTTCTTTTCCAGTGCAGAAGTGGGTAGTGATACCACTTATGGCTAAGGAGGTTTCACAAATGAACGAGCAAATGCTGTCTATTAATAAAGTTGAAATATGTTCAGAAAGCTTCGGCAACCCGAAGGACCCTCCCATTCTATTGATCATGGGAGCGATGAGTTCATTAGACTGGTGGGATGAGGAATTCTGCCAGCGCCTGGCGGATCAAGGACGCTTTGTCATCCGGTACGATCATCGCGACCTTGGACAATCGGTAACGTACGAGCCTGGTACCTCGAACTACACGATCAGCGACTTGGCTGACGATGCTATCGGTGTTCTAGATGCTTATTCCATTGAGAAGGCTCATATCGTTGGCATGTCAATGGGCGGCATGCTCAGTCAGATTCTTGCCATTCAACATCCAGATCGCGTTTTAACGATTACACTTATTGCCTCTAGCCCGTTCGGAAAAGAAATGGAGAAACTGCCCCCGATGGATCCAAGCATTCTCGAATATCATGCGAAGAGTGCTTCAATAGACTGGTCTAATATGGAGGCGGTCATTGACTATCTGGCAAATGGCTGGAAAACGCTATCCGGCACCAAGCACTTCGAGCAAGAACGAATGATGAAGCTGGCAGAAAGAGAAGCGACACGCGCAAAACAGCTGCCGAGCCGCTTTAATCACGCGTTGCTGCAAGGCGGTGGCGAGTATTACGACAGATTGGATGAGATTACCGTACCTGCACTTGTTATTCACGGTACAGACGATCCCGCTCTGCCGTACGAGCATGGACTTGCACTGGCAACATCCATTTCCCATGCGGAATTTATTACACTTGAAGGAACAGGTCACGAGATTCATAGTGAAGACTGGAATCAAATTATCGTTTCCATTGAGAAACATAGTTCAAGATAATACGAAAAGGGGCTTCCCATCATTGGGAGCCCCTTATTTATTATCGCTTCTGCGTATAAATCTTCCCTTTCCCTTTTACCCAATAGCCATCATTCTTTTTAGACAGGACAATATAAATTGGGATATTAGGTTTATGACCGTAATTTACGACTTTACCTCCACACTCTGGAATCCACTTTCTGGAGAGCAGTGTATCGCGGCCCCATGACACATTGTGCCGTATATCCACTCTCATTTTCTTCCCTTTTCGGCATTTGTACGAATCAAACACAAACACGATATCGTTTTGTGATTTGATCATCCGGTCTCCGCCTCTTAAGGTTGTATCATAGCTATATTTGAATTTTTTGTAGTAGGCTAGTACACTTTCTGCAGAGAAAATAGCAGTTAATAAAATCACGAACGGTAATAAGAAACTGAGCTTCCTCTTCATCTTAATTACCTCCAAATGTTTTATTAACATAATATTATGACGATTCACTAAACAAAGAAAGGTAAGATATACCTATTTATAGTAAAAAATATCCAAGTTATTTATTTTGTAAGAAAAATAATAATTTCATAAGAAAAGAAGCTTTCAATAATGAGAGCTTCTTTTATCCAATACCGTTATTTAAAACCCATTACCTTGAAAAAGAAGACGCGGGATAAATACAACTATAAATAAAAGAACAATAATTGATAGAACGATCCAAAAAGTCACTTTCAAGTTTTATCACCCTTTTGATTTATAGCAGATTTTATCTCTATGTAGTCGTTTTATTGTTCCCTAGATACTTATATTCTTCACTTTCTTCTCATAAAGCCACGACCACGCGAGTGCGATGAGAATGTTGGCTGACATATGATAAAAGTCCCCAATCCACGCATAAGCAACACCGGATATAATCGTCGAACTGAAATGAGCCAATATTCCTGCCTTTAATATAGATAAATTTGGCATGACAAAATCACTCCTGTGCAGGTATTTTTTTTATAATGTAAAAAACGCAATAAGGTTGTGATTGAGATGAATTCGGAATGCTTAGGATGCAGGCTCTCGAATAGAATAGAGTCTGTTCATGTTGTATATGAGGATGACCATGTTTGCTGTATTTTAGACCATGATCCTTTTAATGAAGGGCACGTGTTAATTCTGCCAAAAGTACATGTTGAGGATGTCGATAAACCGCAAACGCCGTCATGCACGCTTCCAGACACATCGCTAAGGCAATTAAAACGCTGTATCAGCCGGACGGAATCACCATCTGTCAGAACGGCGGCATTTTCAGCGAGCTTACTCATTTCCACATGCATGTCGTACCAAGATACAAGCACCAATCGTTCGCCGACTTTTATCAGGATACCCCTTTTAACAACGAAGATACGAAGAAAATGCTGCACGTAACAAAAACTAAATTGAGTTCAGAAATCCACGCACTGCTTTAATTGCTGTGCGCTTTTTCTTATGTATTTAAATTACCATATAAGGAAAATCATTTCCATATTACTTTTCTAACAAAAATGTGGAATGTGTAGGAGTATGGATTGTGCTGATCAGTAATCCCCTTCTCTACCGACACTTCCTCCCATTCATTTTCTTCCCACTCCGGAAAGAACGTGTCGCCTTTAAACGCATGATGAATCTTCGTGATATACAGCTTCTCAGCATATGTCATGAACAGCTTGTAAATTTCCTCACCGCCGAAAATGAAGATCTCTTCTTCCTCAGCACACATCTGGAAAATGTCTTCCACCGACCATGCCATCTCGCAGCCTTCTATTCTTACATTCATATCCCGTGTCATCACAATATTCCGCCTGCCTGGCAGCGGCCGGCCAATGGAATCATAGTTCTTCCTGCCTAAAATAATCGTGTGGCCGCTTGTTGTTTTCTTTACGTATTCCCAGTCCCGCGGAATCCGCCAAGGGATGTCATTGTCTTTCCCGATTACGCGGTTACTTCCCATTGCTGCGATCATGGAAATTTCCATCTCCTAACCTCCTGTTATATCCCAATAATAGATTTATTTTTCAGTAGTCATAAGGTACTATTAAATAGTAAAAAAACGACATAAGAAGGAGAGTCATCGATGTTTAAGAAGTTTGTGAGTTTAGCAGCTGTTTTAGCTTTGCTGCTTTCATTCAGCCTTACTGCCCCAAGCGCGTATGCGTATTCCTCTTCTCTCGCGAAGAGCTATGAAAGCCCGAAAGTTTCAAATGTACATAACGTAGCCTTAGGCTATAACGGCTACAAAGGAACTTATTCTTCAAAAGAATTTAAGCTATATAACGGCAGCAACCGTCAGCTGTTCCACTACAAGACAAGGAACACGATTACTGCGGCAAAAATTGCGAAGGACACTTCTGTTTACCTTATCGAAGAAATCAACTCGAACAAAGTTTACCTTACTGCCCTCTTCTCGAGCGGAAAGCTGAAATGGAAGAAAACTCTCGCTTACGGCAGTGCAGGACTGGATGTCACACCTGGCGGAAAGCTGTTCTTTCACGGATTCAATTTAAAAGCCAGCAACTGGCATCTGTTTAACATCGAAACAAAATCAGGCAACAGCCTGTGGATCCGTACTTTTTCAGGACAAGCCTTTTACACTGGAACAGGCAATGTGATTGACCTCGACTATTATGACAATCAAGATCATGTAAAAGTTCTCGGAACATCTGTAAAAGGGAGACAATTACTGTCACACCCAATCGAGGACGGATATGATTATCAGTACGCAATCACATCTCTGCAGGGCAACTATGCGGTCATCGCGCAAAAAGGCGCTCTTGCCGACTATTATATTTATCTTTTCGACAAGTCGAACAGGCTGTTGAACTCGTTTAACTTTAAGAGCGACCACCGCGGCATGCAGTATAACGACAAAGGTGAGTTCGTGATCGCGTATGACTGGCGCTCGCTTAAGCTTCGCTGGTTTGATGTAACAGGCAAGATGGTATCAAACGTCACAGTTCCAAGCACAGTGAACAGAGCCATAACGAATACAAGAGCTGTAAAAGTGGACAGCTACAAGAACATCTACTTCCTAAACGAATACAGTGTTCCAGATACGTTCTCGTTATTTAAAGTGACGAAGGATGGAAAGCTGACAGCGAAGACGTCGATTAAAGGACAGCGGCTCGTGAACACGTTTGATTACGTTGAGTACCGCCAGGACTTCTCTAAAGGTCTGTTGTTCCAGCGCTACTACAATGGCAGCTACATTTACTCACATTATACGTACAGATAAGTTCAAACAGCTGATGGCTACTACAATGCCCTCAGCTGTTTTTCTTTTCTACACTTTTTTTAGTTTGAAAGTAAACAGCCGCCAACATAAACACCATTCCAAAACCATAGCCGGCAGTAACAGCGTACTCCACAGAATTCTTCAGCGCGTACCCTCCCATGATGGAAAAACTGAACAATAGGATAAAAAAGACGGTATAGTTTTTGGACATAATAAGCGCTTCCTTTTTTCCAATATTATACTACACCCTTTCCCACTCCTCCGCTAAAATAAAGATAATAAACAGACAGGAGCCAAGTTCATGAGAAAAGTGGAAGTACTCCCTTTCAGCAAGGATTGGAAGAAAAGGTTTGAAGAAGAAGCACAACAGCTGCGAAACGTATTCGGCGATCTTATCATTGCGATCCACCATATCGGCAGCACATCGATTCCAGGTCTTGCGGCAAAACCGGTCATTGATATCCTGCCTGTTGTGAATGATATTGAGGCGGTTGATCGCTACAACGAGCAGATGGTGCAGATGGGCTATGAGCCACGTGGGGAATATGGCATTTCAGGCCGGCGGTATTTCCCTAAAGGCGGGAACGAGCGCACTCACCATGTGCACGCGTATGAAGACGGCAGCCCGGAGATTGAGCGCCACCTGGCTTTCCGCGATTATCTAAGTACACACGAAACAGAAAGAGAACAATACAGTACTCTTAAACTCGAGCTCGCCAAACAGTTTCCGCACGACATCGAATCGTACATTAAGGGCAAGCACGAACTTGCACAAAGCATAGACACCAGAGCCAGTGAGTGGTACAAAAAACAGCAAGCACGCTAAACGGTAAGCGTGCTTGCTGTTTCTTCTTTATACCGCTGGCGCATCCATTCCTGGAGTTCAACATGATTCATTCCTTTGCGCATTCTGGCGACAGCTTTTCCCTTCATAATCTTCTTTCTTACAGCAATCAGCTCATCCTGCCTCGCGTACAGCAGCTCTGCCATCTTGAACGTGTCCTCTAATACGAGTGATAAATCCCAGCTTTGATGCTCTGATTTTTCCGCTGTAAAATGGGGATCTCGCCTATGAAACTCTCTCATGCCCCATGTGTAATGCAACATTGCTTCTTTTGCTATGTATTCTTCAAACAGGACATTAAACCAGCTTCCATTATGCACGCCAGTCAGCGCAATAAATGGAGCTCTTTGGCCATGTCCGTCACAGCTGCTGATGCCGTTAATGCCAACCGCACTCAGCGCTTTGCATAAAGCCGCCACACCGGTCTCAAGGACAAACGTATCAATCTTATAACTGTGATCACGCTTCGCAAAAGACCTCCAATACTGCCCCAGCGGAGTGCCGCCTGCTTCATGGTTCCGAGCAGGATACCAACTTAGCTTGTATGCCTGCTCTTCCGTCAGCTTTTCGGACTGAGGAACAATGAGCCGGTCCTCAATTGCAAAAGAGATTTGCAATTCCTCAAAGACTTTCGTCAATTTATCCAGTTCACTCGCATGATTACCCCGGCTGAAATAAATGCCGCCTTCACCTTTTCTCACTATAAACCCTCTGTACTGCAGCGCCTTCAGCAAATTTGCATTCATAACAACCCTCCCTTTTTATTATGTATCGGTAAAAAAAATAAAATAGTTAACGAACGATTAAGCCTGAATTACTTCTTTTTCTTCCCGCTTTTTCGAGTCAAAAACATAACAAGTGCGATAACAGTGAGAGCAAGCGTGCAGCTGGCAGCGAACATAAATGCCAGGCCAAGCCCGATGTTAGCCCCGATTAAAGGGTTCACATAATCATCATACAGTGCGTAAGGATACATCAGCGAAATCATAAGAACCAAACCATAGAAAAGGAGAGTTTTTACATTAAGCGAAGGCTTTGAGATTACAGCCGCAGCGGCAATGTTAAGCAGTAACATAAGCACCGGTACAACCCATACATTAGTCATCTGTTTCCCCCTCCAGACTGTATGACTTATTTATATAGCACTGCTTCCCATTAAATAACAAAAGCACCCGATCCTTTTCAACATCGGGTGCCTTTACTTAATATTTTATAAGCCGTTCGCTCACACGCTCGCTAATGACAAAGCGGTAATGCGCGGTGCGGTGCAGTTTAATTTCTAGTGAATATTTAGACTGCGGAATAAGAATATGTGACCCATTTGAGAAGATAACACGGCTTAACTCGCTTTCTTTTGCCTCAATACGCTGAACATGAGTTTGAGAAAGCCAGATGCAAGATGAATTTTTCGGTGACTCTACTGGAAAGAAAAAGATGCCGAGCTGGGCACTGATCATTATGGGAGCTAGACTGCTGAATCCCATTGCCTGCCTAACTGCTTCACGCTGCCCTTCATACGTACTGCCCAAGTATATACAGCTCTCATTCAAAACTTTAAGAGGCGGTTTTTCAACATAAAGATTCTGGTCCTCTTCCCATACTTCTGTCATTGGTTTACCTTCTTCATTATGATACGGAAGGAGAGCCATCGTGTTAGTATGAATTTCATACGATTTCAGCTGTTTTGATTTTTTCATTCAACAACCCCCTATATAGTGGAGGGCCATTAAACAGTGTTTGTTTTTTAAGAGTTTCATAATTAAAATTCACGCCATGAAAAATCCATTTCAATTTCTCTGTTGCGCAGTAAGTAGTCACAGCGGATTTGGGCTGTTTTTTGAATTTTTGTTAGTAAAGAGTTGCGTGCTTGAGGAACATCGATTGAAGTACGGTTATGAAAAACCAAGGTGGAGTTTTTAGAATCAATTGACTTAACTGTTCTCACATTAGGATGCGACACCCAAATACATTTTTCTGAGGTAGGTGACTCTAGAGGGAAGAAACACAATCCATATGTTTCACTGATTAAAACCGGGGTAAGAGTCCTATTGCCGATCTGCTGGCGAATAGCATCAATTCGTCCTTGATATGTAGAGCCAAATAACAGACAGTTGTCTTTAATAATGTTCATCGGTGTTTCAGCAACATAAACAGTCCGTCCAAACTCACGGACTTCAGAATACAAATAACCATACTCATTAAAATACGGCAATATTGCCATTGTGGCCCTAGAAATTTCATACTCCGACATATACTGCAACGATTGCATTAACTGGCCTCCAATATGATAGATTTAATAAACCCATTACCAATTACCTATTAACCACTTTAATTATTTCACTATTTACCTCCTTCCAAGGATTATATTACTAAATAGTCAGATTATTGTCTACAACTTTTTACGTGTTAAATTAAATAAAAAGGCTTGCAGAAAAATTCACCTGCAAACCCTAAGAGATTAATTTACTAACAGTCTTTTATTTTCTTTCTTGGCAAAGTAATCTTTCAATCTGTATTCTGTAATCTCATACGTCCAATTATAAAGAAATAGCTTTGATTCCTCACTTATTGCTGTATTTACTTTAAAAGTATTTTCTTTAAAAGTTAACATTCCATTAGAGCTGCCGCTCCACTTAGTCATAGGCATGGTAGCAATAAGCCTGCTTACTTTTTTCTCATTAAACTCCCAGAGTTGCTTTGTTCCTTTATCAGAGAAATCAATAATCTTCCGGAAATTTTTTTCCGTTAAATAACAATGAAAATATCTTGCCGCTTCTTCAGGAGTAACAGGATCTAGCCAGCGGTCGACACCCCTTGAAAGCATGTATTTTAATAAAACCATTTTATAGCTTTTGTTCATTCCTGTTTTTTCTACTTCAATTAACCAGTCTTCATGCTTAAGGAAAGCTTGTTTTTCAAATTCTGACAGTTCATCCATCCAATAAAGAAATCCTACATAAGTTTTAAATTCCTGTCTGATTTCTTGGCTCGGTGCGTTTCCTTGCAAGTGCATTTCTTTGTATGTCGGCCGGCGTCCAAGCTCTCTCTTTAATTCAAAATACGCTTCGCGGAGTTTTTCTTTTCTCGGCTGCTTTATCCTTTGCAATTCTTTTAATAGGTTTACAGCTTCTAAGTCGAAATCTATAACACAGCCGGCTGGCGCTGTTGGTATAACGGTACCTGGTCTTTTTTCTCCAGATGGTTGTGTATTAAACAACTGCATTTTAATATCCGCATTTCGATAGTTTCCAATTAAATCAATAATATTGCAGTAGTTCTTGTCTTCATGTAATCGTAGTCCCCGTCCCACTTGCTGGGTAAAAACGGAAAGTGATTCTGTAGGCCTGACAAATAAAAGTGTATCGACTGAAGGAATATCCACGCCTTCATTAAAGAGATCTACGGTAAAAATGATATCCAGCTGTCTATCAGCCAATTTCCTGATAGCGTCTCCCCGACTCATTTCAACCGTTTTTGAATTTAAACTTACCGTCTTCACTCCACGAGTCGCAAAATAAGAAGATAAAAAGTTTGCCTGTCGGATTGATGAGCAGAAGGCAATGGTTCTTGTCTGCTTATGTTTAGACCACGCATTAAATACCTTTTCTGCCATTTCATCTTTTAGCTGAACTGCCAGTAATTCCTCTTCATCATACCGGTTGCCAAGCCAAGTGATTTGCTTATAATCTGTATCATCATAGACACCGTAATAATGAAACGGTGCAAGCCATTGATTTTGAATTGCTTCTATAAAGTGAATCTGATAAGCAACATTTCCGGCACAGATAGCATAGACATCCTTGCCATCCATCCGGTCAGGAGTAGCTGTTATGCCCAACAAAAATTTCGGTTTGAAATAATCTAGAGCTTTTTGATAAGTTTGTGCGGCTGCATGATGAAATTCATCGACTACAATAAGATCAAAGCTATCAGATTCAAAGACTTCCAAATGGCGCTGCATTCCCAATGTATAGATAGAAGCAAAAACAAAGTCAGTCTCCCCTTCTTTGCTTTTCCCATTATAGATACCCGCTGTTTTATCAGGCATGATATGCAGGAAAGAACGCTTCGCCTGATAGAGAATCTCTTCTCTATGCGCAATGAATAACACACGTTTAAAATTCTGGGCAAAGAACCCGGCAAGATATGTTTTGCCGAGTCCAGTTGCCATAACTACCATCGCTTTGTCATAGCCTTCGTCCAATGTGTTTTGCAGCATGTTTAATGCTTCAACTTGAGATGGCCTAGGTGAGATGGTTTGGTAAGGCGCAACTGCTTCAGCAATCTTTTCGCCTGTTTCCTCCTTTGGACGTTCAGGAAGCATCATTCCTTCTTCCTCAGCTGCTGACCATTGTCGGACTAGATTAGGATTTTTCTGATGATACTTGTCGTATTGCTCGCGGTATTCTTTCAAAGTTTCTTTATTTAATGGAATAGTATTCGCGTGTAAAAAGGTTTTTTGAAACTCTGTAAGTGCTTCCCGAAAAACTTCAGGATCTACCTGCTCTGATAATGCAATGCTCCATTCTGTCCCGGTAGTAAGAGCAGATCTTGAAAGGTTGGAGGAGCCAATAATGTAAGAGCCGTTCTCCTCTTTAGCTTGAAATAAATAAGCCTTTGGATGAAATGACTTTCCATTGCTCTTAAATAACCTAATTTCAATATTAGGATTAATTGATTCAAGTAAATCCAGGGCATCTGGCTGAGTAATGAAGAGATAATCACCTGTGCAAATATGTATTTCAGCTCCCCGGTCAGCCGCCTCTCTTAATAACGGTGCCAGCAAGGTGACACCAGATTTCATGACAAAAGAAGTTAAAATATATATGGAATTGGAATATTTAATTCTGTCTGCAAACTCACTGTACAAGTGACTTGTTATCAGTTGAACCTGTTTCATCAATCTTCAACATCCAATAGGAAGATACGTTCTTGAAAGCCTCCGCGTTTTTCTGCTTTTTGCTGGCGAACCTCCTCTACTTTTTCTATTGAAGCACCATGAACCTTTGCTAAAGCATGCATAAGTTCCAGTAAATCAGCCAGTTCTTCAATAGCCTCTTCATTTGTAGAAGCTGCAGTATATTCATCTAATTCTTCGAAGCATTTCTTCTTTAAAGCTTCAACGAAATCTGTTTCTTCTAAAATAATTGTATTAAAAGACTTTCCTGTTTTTTTAATTATGTCTGGAATGCGGTCACGTACTAATTTTTTATAAATTGGCATAAATAACTCCTTTATATAGCAATATAAGCATTTTTTATACTAATTATGACGTAAATTAAAAACAATTGTATAATAAGTTTGTAATAAATTGTAGAAATAAGGGGTGTTAATGAAATTGAAGTTATTAGAAGCAGATACTAAAAAATTAGAGTACCTTTTGAATTTATCTTATGGAACTTTATATATACCTTACAGCCAACGACCTTATGAATGGAAAGAAGAACAAGTATTAAGACTATTTAATGATTTTTATTCCGTATATACAAGTAAAGATTCTAGTAGTACTCATATTTTAAACTTTATTACTATTCGAATAGATGAAGAGGAAGGAAACAAAAAATACATTTATGATGGTCAACAAAGAACCGTTACTTCTTTACTACTATTATCAGCTCTTATAAGTGAACTTAGAGAAATAGATGAAAATTCCACTAGTTCAGCAAACACACTAACCAACTTATACCTCTATACTTCACATTGGAAAGATTCTTCCGCAACAAACTTAAAAATTGTATTTGATAATGTAGCTGCTAATTACATGCTTCATGAACATATTTTTAAAGGACAAGATCTTCCATTAGGACATGTATTTAGTGATTATGACAAAGCATTATATGAAAACTATTATTATATTAAGGATTTAATCCATAAGAGGTTTAGTCCAAAGCCTAATAAAGATGAAATCGTTGCTTTTATAGATATTGTATTAGAACATATACTAGTTATCATAATTGAGACATCGTTTGAGAATATTGCAGAAGAAATGTTTGAAACTTTAAACAGTACTGGATTACAGATTGAAGATTTTTATGTTCTTAAAAATACACTCATACAAACTTTAGATGAAGATACAGTAAAGCCAATATGGTCCTCAATTGAAATAAATACTGACAGAATAAATAAAAGTAAATTTTTACACGCTTATGTTAATACAATAAATGGGAAAACCGCTTCTAGCAATATATATAGTAAAATTTCTAATTTAATTAATTTAAAAGACCCTTCAACTGCAATAGACTTTCTAAATGAGTTAAAACGAACCTCAGAAATCTTTATGAAAATTGATAATCCTTCACAAAGAATCGATGGAACTCAGGATCAAAATAATAAGTATTTACAATGTGTAAACAATCTAGCTCTTCTAAGTGCTAATCAATATAAGCCTGTGATTTTAGCTATGGGTTTAAAAGATTATCATATATCTGAGATTAATATAGTATTGGAGAAAATAATCGCACTTCAACTTAGAAACATATTTATTGCTGATAATAAGGCAAATACTCTTGAGCTTTTTTACCCTGCATTAGCTAAATTGATTTATAAGGAAGAAATTACTGAAATAGATCAAATACTCTTAAAAATAAGTAATGAAATGATAAATGATGCACAACTCTATGAAAGTTTTAATAACAGACTTATAGAGTCTCGAAAAGATGAAGCTATAATTCGATTTATTTTAAAGGAAATATATAATAGTCAACATACTGAAATCGTTATAAATGCTAACTCCAGAGATGTTAATTTAGAACACATACTTCCTGTTATCCCTTCAGAAGGCAGTCAATGGTTAACAGATTTCCCTGAAGAAGATGAACGAAATACATTAAAATACAAAATTGGTAATTTAACAGTGTTGTTTAATAGATTAAATTCCAGAATAAAAAATAGTGATTTTTCAATTAAGAAATCTGCATATTTAGAAAGTGTAATCCCTCAAAATAAAATATTAGGAAATGTATCAGAATGGAAAAAACCAAATATTGACCAAAGAACTATCGATCTATATAATGTATTTAAAAATCTTTGGGCTAAATAATTTAAGCTGCCATTTTATAAATAAAGGGTTCCATTTTGAGGTGCTATTTCTAAAATACGTGCCGAAATGGCAGTCGTTTTGACATCGTTATTGGTATATAAAAAAGTAAACTCGCCATATAATTGGCGAGTTTCTTTATTAGGAATACCTAAACTTTATTTAACTAAAGCTCCCGTTACTTTAAGTACTTCTCTTAAAACTCTATTTCCTCCAATATAGCTTGTTATCATTCCTATCAGCGATAGCATAGTGATACTACACAAACTTAAAAGTCTCTGATGAAATTCCATTTGCTTCTAAGTCACTATAAAGGTACCTAACGATAACTTCCTTAACTATTTCTTCTTTGCTATTTGTCCACTCATTCGGAAGAGAAGTTGGTGCGTCCACATTCCAAGATATTATGTATCCAGGAACTGATGAATCATCCCAAGACACAGTAATATCTACGGACGCATCTGCAAGCTCAACATCATCATCACCATCTCCAAACCGGTTTACAACAATCTCATAATTATATGAAAAACGATAAGTTTCATTTTTTTTCAATGAACGAACATAATCGTCTTCATTTTCATAGCCATTAAACATTAATTTTCCCTCCCAAAATATAAATATCGAATTATAAAAAAGCTTTCCTGTTAATTGTAACATTTTGTAATTTTGTGAGTGTGATTTTTTTACTATCCTGCTCCGTTAGTTAAAGTAGGATATATAATACTGTCACTCAAAACGGCACTGAAATTGACAGTAGTTTAGGCCGTCTTTTTTAATTGTACAATACTTATTGTCCATCATAAAATTGATGTCAATTGTTATGTCAAAGTAAAAGAATTTCCGCAGAAACCTTGATAAATAAAGAAAAAGACGTATAACAATTCATACGTCAATTCTTGTGTCATTTATTAAGAAAGCACCCGAAAACGGAACCCTTTATTTTATATAATATAAATGGCAGCTTTTCTTTTTGTATTGATATATAAAGCTTGGAAACAGTAATTTAAGTAATATTATAAAGATTACCAAATTCAATCTTTATTATTTCTGAAAATAAATTTTCTACTACTTGATTCCTAATAATTTTGTTTTTACTATTATAATATTTTAAAACTATACTAACGTCTAAACCAAAAGCTAATACTAGCCCAAACTCACTCTCTTTATTTTTAACACTCGCAAATCCAAGATATTTTATTCCTGATGTATAGCTACTTGGAAATAAAAATGTATTATATATTTTTATTTCTTGCTTAGATAATGACAGTCCATAAAACAACTGTTTTACTATTTCCCCCCATCCAGGAAGTTTATCAATCCCCTCTTTAATACGATAATATTTAGCATCAAAAATGAAAATTGAATCTCCTTTACTGAAAAGTATGTCTGGAATCTGTGCAGTCAATTGTTTATTATCCTCAAATATCCAGTACGGGTTTGGTACTAAAGAATGTAAGCTTCTCATATTTCCAATAAAATCTGCACAAGCAGCTTCCCATATGTTTGCAAAATGAGCTGTTACAAATACATTCATAAGGTTAGCATTAACTTTTCTATTAAGAAAAGTAATTAAATGCTTAAAAAGCCTCGTTTCTCGATCAATATTTGTATTTCTTAAAGATTTGTTTAAGATATACAACATGTATTTTAATGAATAATTATTATTTGGGAAATCATGCTGGTAATCAAAATCAAATAACCACCCATAAGAGTCTTTAACCATTGTTAATACTATTGAATGCATAATTGTTAATTCTTGATCACTTACAATATCATTTTTAGATGTTATTACATCTAAATAGTAGAACTTTTTATTAATTATTATTGGAGATTTTTGTTTAATGGATTTTGACCATTCAATCCTGCCATTTCCATTTTGCTGCTCTTTTCGTTTATTAGTATGAATAAGACCGTTTTGCTTAAAATCCTCAATAATCCAGTTTGCAGTTTGGAATAATTTAGATGAATTAGCACTTCCCATCCACGTTAACTCTTCGGCACCCAATATATTTGTTGAGGAGTATTTATTCAAAGTCTTTAATAATAATTGTGTGGTTAATACCTTTTCCTTATCATGTGAGGGTATATACATTCCCTTTGGAAAAATGATAAAAAATTCCCCGTCGTGTTCGAGTATACCTACTACTTTAAATTTTACAGAACCACTATTGGATTTTTCACAAAAACCTCTTTCGTAAAATACGGATGGAATTTGCGTTCCATTTATACTTCTCCATTCGTATTCGATAAAAAAGTGACAATTATTCATAAGTTTCATCGTTTTCAATATCACTGTTCTGTTCGTTATAAAGCAGCTGATCTATTTCTTCAATAAATATAGGTTTATTACCCGAAATAAATGCCTCCGACAATTCAGAGAAGGTTGCGAATTTTTCATTAAAGAATTCATTACGTTGATGTCTTACTACATCATCCCAAAGATAGATCAATAACTTATAAGCGATTTTTTTATTATCGGCTAATTCATTTTTCTTAATAAAATATTGTCCTATCAACTTGTCTTCATTGATTTTCAATGATGAGGCTAAATATTTATTTAAAATGGATGCAAATTTAAACCACGATATTGAATATCCAGCATATCTTAATGGAGTTTGTGCATGTCCTGCATCTGAGAAGGAGATTCCCAAATATTCAAATTCCCATCTTCGTTTAAAAGCAGAATCTAAAACAAATACTCCTTGATCAGCACTATTCATTGTAGCAAATATGTTTAAATTACTTGGTATTCTGACTTCAGTAATAAGTATCTCTCGATCATTATTAATAAAAGTTAAAATATCTGAGTTCTCAATTGAATATTCACTCCATCCAACTTCATCTCTGTCTAAAAGTTGAAAAATATCACCAAATACTCCTGCTGTATTTGCTCTGTTTATTTCCTCAATTATTAAAGTATGTATTTTATCAGGATTATCGTAAGCAATTTTTAATGCTTTCAAAAATGGTCCAGGGATAAAATCATATGTAACTTCACCATTATTATCCTTCCCAGGTTTTAATCCACCAACAAATTCAAAGTAGGTATATTCTGGGTGGAATGTAACTCTAAGTCCATCTTTTCCTAAACTGAAACTCTTGCCTACGCCAGGTGCACCATATATGATTTTATTTATACCACCAGTTACGAAGTTACTTATAAAGGTTTGTTCTGTTTCTTTAACTTCTGTATTATAGAGTTCTTTGTCTTTAGTTGGAGAAGAAGAAAAATCGATATTATGTAAAAGATTGAGGTTAGAAATGTAATAATTTAAAAACTGTTTCTTAAATGCACAAATTAAATTATTTCGATTATCTCTTGTTTGTATAAAACCATCTCTAAGTGCTATTGCTATTGAATTTATATCCACAAAACACGATTTTGACGAACCATGATTTTTATTTTTTTCAGTTTCCCAAGCAACAATAATGGGTTCAGTTTCTTCCCTATAATATATACCTAGAAGCAATCCTTTTTTTGCAGACTGGGAATAATTATCAATTTCAAACCCTTCACTTCCTGAAGATCCAATTTGGATTCTCTGCTCATACTTACGAGACTCCCTACCTCCATTAGAAATTCGCCAGCAATATATATATAAATCAATCGCAAAATTGTTTGCACTTATTCTAAATTTAAAAGGTTGAGAAGCTACCTCTGAATGATCTACATTCCATCCGTTACCCCTCAGTGCACTATTTAATATTTGTACAATTTCATTACGATTTGGCCCAATTGGCTGTTCTGCCAACTCCACAGTGCCATCTTTGTTAGCTTGATAATAACTCGGCATATCATAACCTCTCCTCTGACATAGGGAATTTTATACATTTAATACTACCATAAAACTAATCGATAATAACTTTTAATCATGTTATAATAAACAATCGTAGTTGTTTATTATCGCTTCAAAACAGAGCTAATGTTTGGTATAATAAACTTAAGAAAAATAAATGAATAAGGGACTGATACATTATATGAAGGCTATTAGTCTTTTTTCTGGTGCTGGTGGATTAGATATCGCTAGTTTTATGGCTGGTATACCTGTTGCATTCAGTATTGACATAGAAAAGGATTGTATTGAAACATTAAAAATAAATGAAGAATTCCATAATACAACTGCTATTTGTGGAGATTTAAGTGAGTTTTCAAGTGAACAAATTAAAGGTCTTTCTGGACTAAAAGAAAATGAAAGTTTTATTGTAATTGGAGGAGCACCTTGTCAACCGTTCTCAAAAAATGGATATTGGGTTACTAATAAAATCCGCCGAGGTATAAATGATCCAAGAGCAGATCTTGTCAATCAATTTCTAAGGGTTGTCACGGATCTTTCTCCAGATGGCTTTGTTTTTGAAAATGTTGAAAGTTTATTACACCCTACTAATAAAGTTATTGTTGATTCTTTTATTGAAATAATTCAAGAAGCTGGTTATCGATATAAAATCGTAAGGGCAAATTCCTTAAACTATGGTGTTCCACAGAAAAGAAAAAGACTTTTTATTATTGGAACCAAAGGCAATTTTAAGACAGAAGAACCTTTAATTACACATGGTGATTCAGAAGATCTATTAGATTCTCACCTCAAACCTTTTGTTTCAGTTGGTGAAGCCATTTCTGAATTTGATAATGATATGTACTTTGAAAAAGAAGAATTAACTGTTGGTGGTACATACCATGAAGATTTGTTGGAAGTTCCTCCAGGCATGAATTATAAAGCGTTAACCGCATGGGCAGGTTATCCCAACCCTAAATTTGTGGCAGACAAACGTTTTTGGAACTTCTTATTGAAATTACATCCAGATAGACCATCATGGACAATCACAGCCCAACCAGGACCTTGGGTTGGCCCTTTTCATTGGAATTCCAGAAGATTACGTGTTCCTGAAATAGCAGCTATACAAACTTTTCCAAAAGGTTATCATTTTTTTGGTAATAGACGATCTATTCAGAAACAAATTGGAAATGCAGTTCCTCCATTAATGGGGAAAGCTATGATAGAATTTTTAAAAGAAAGTCTTGATGGATTACCTGTTAGTAAAGAAAGTGAATGTATTGGAATTAAATAAATCATTTGTGATTTTCCATTTTTGAGGTTGGTGAAGAAATATGAATGTTGTAAGTCTTTTCTCAGGTGGCGGAGGAATCGACGTAGGTTTTAAAAAGGCTGGCTTTGAAATACTTTATTCCACTGATATTGTAGAAGTTGCATGTCAAACACTTGATAAAAACAATATGGGTAAAATTGTAGAATGTAAGGATATTAGAGAAATAGATTTTCTCAATTTACCTAAACGTCTTGAAGTAGAAGAAATTGATTGTTTAGTGGGTGGACCCCCTTGTCCTGCCTATTCAAAATCTAGATTTTACAGAACTGAAAAGAAACGTGCATTAGAAGATGAAAATTCTTTTACTTTACATGAGTATTTTCGAGCATTAGAAGAATTACGTCCAAAGGTGTTTTTCTTTGAAAATGTCCATGGGTTTATTTTCAAACCCCACCAAGCAGCTTTTGATTTACTAAAAGAACGTGCAAATGGTTTAGGTTACCATATCACTTGGGATGTTTTTAATACAGCAGAATACGGTGTTCCTCAAACACGTGAACGTTTTATATGTGTAGGTATAAGAAAAGATTTTGGTGATCCTTTTGTTTTTCCGAAGCCAACACATTACATCCCTGATAAATACGATTCCATTAAAGATCAGGGAAAAAAACCTTGGGTGACTTGTGGGCAAGCTATAGGCGATATAGACTTTGATTTACCTGAAGATGCCGAAATGCAAGCAGGATCAAAGCATAAAGATTTGCTTAGAGAAGTTCCCCCCGGAGACAATTATCTTTATTTCACGGCTGAAAGAGGACATCCTGAACCAAAGTTTAAATGGAGATCTCGATATTGGTCATTTCTTTTAAAATTATCACCTGATCGACCATCTTGGACGATTCAAGCAAGTAACTCAAACAATATGGGACCATTTCATTGGAAAAATCGCTTTCTGAGAATATTAGAAATAAAGCGAATTCAAACATTTGACGATGATTATGAAATTCTTGGAGACTTTAAAGAGCAATGGCGTCAAATTGGAAATGCGGTCCCCCCTCTTTTTGTTACGGCTATTGCAAAAGAAATTAAAAACCAATATTTTGCCGAAAAAGGAAATATAAATCTCAAACATGGTAGGCAAATGGAATTGGAATTTAAAATGTAAAAAAAGCGTTCCATATCGAGGAGCGCTTTTTTTATTATGTAAAACTAATTTAACAACTTAAATCACTAACTCAGCAGCAATGTAAGATATTTAAGACACAAAATAAATTTACCCTTTTTCTAACTTCATCAAATACTGGACTTCCTATTACATTCTATAATTTCTTTTAATTCACTAATCGATAAAATGTTTTCTTTTTTTCGATGTATCATTCTATGACAGTTAGAACAAACTGGCACTAAATCGTCTTTTGGATTTATTAAAACTTCTTGACCAAGAGTACTTAATGGCATAACATGATGAACCTCGATGAAATCTTTTCCCCGATCTCCATAAACTAAAGAAAAATTAAATCCACAGACTATACAAGTCACTCCATGGATCTCGATCGCCTTTTTTCTGTTTTCCAGGTTTCTTTCATACCGCTTCCCATAATATTCTTTAACTATACCCTCTTTATAATAATCATCTTCTTCCGCCTTTTCTGAATCAATATCCTTTGCAATTACTTCTTCAAACTGTTTTTGATTCTCTAATTGATTAATGAGCCTATAAAGCGACTGAATAACTAATTCAAAATCTTTATCCTGTTGTTCCATAATATTTATGGCTTCCGTTATACTAATATTTTTAAAAATTCCTTTATGTTTATCTCTAAGACCTATATAGTGAAGAACATTCATTGATTCATGCCCTGTTTTTTTATTTGATGCAATTCCTAAAATATTTTGATCTAATGATCTGTGTGGTTTTGCATTAAACATGTACTCATATATAATGGTATCTCTAATATTGTAACTATACTTTTTATATTCCCTTGAACGTTTTGACGGTTCTAGATCCGGAATGATTATTACGTTATTTTTCTTATTCACCATTATGTAGCCTTCCCTTCCTAGTCAAGAATTCAGACCTACCAACGTTATGGAGTTCATCTCTTTTCGCACCTATAGAACTTTGACAGATCTTCCTTGTTAGAAAATTAAACGGATAAATTCCAGAAGCCATGTTATAGTCTACTCTATCGCATAAAATTTCCATTACGATTTTAAAAAGTATTAATTAATAACGTATGGTGAATTCCTCTACACAAAAGCCCAAGAATATCTTGGGCTAAAAAATTATTGACTATTTTTCAGATTATTTAACCTCTTCGAAATCAATAGAATAAACACCATCCTTACAACTTTTGATATACGGGCAATAACGACAATGTTTTCCGGGATTGGCCTCATGGAGGAAAATATCCTTTTCACCAATTAAATTCCCCCTGGCTTCTGCATAGCTTGTAGGCAATAAGCTTAGATAACCAATTCCCTGACTATAACTAACTCCATCCACTTCCACTTTTTTTGGAGATATTCCCCTATATCGATATTTTGTTGTTATATAGTCATGGAGAAAGTCTTTCTTCATACTACTCCATTGTGGAAACCAAGAATCTACAATTGATTTGATATCTTTTGTTTCTTTTCCGAAAAAGTTTAAATATTTTAGAACACTAATGAAATTTTCATACAAAAAGCCATGATGGAAATCGCAGGTGAAAGTAGTATGTTCATTTAAGATAAAGCTAAAAGATGCTCTTTTAGGGCAAACTTGAGCTTCTCTTTTCATTGTATAAGTCCATTTTGTTGGCAGTGCTAAGTTAGTTGGTGATTCTTTTTTCTCTGATTCATCAAGTTTATAATTCCAACTACTTTGTTCTTCTTTACAACCAAGTAACTTAATGTATAAATTAGGTTCTAATCTAGACTCAGAACCCAAATTTTTCACATAAGAAAAACGAACATCATCTGCAGAATGCAAAAGAACATATAGAAGATACCTAGTTATAGTGCTATTGCGTTTTTTTCTCTCTTCGAATAATGAGAGCTCAGGTATTTTTTTTTCAAATGAACTTAAAAGTTCTCTTGAAATAGGCCACAAATTATATTTCTGTTCAACGGGAAGTGCTTTATGATCTACGAATGCAAGATGATAGTTTCTGTTTATTCTAAAAGGTGCTCCATCAGCACTGTCAAAACTAAATATTTTTTCAATATCTCCATCCTCTTGGCTTTCATCCAGGGAACCATCTAAATAGAACAATAATCCATTTGTTATATCCTTTAATGAAAACTCAAGTTCATCGTCTTTTAACTGAGAAATATCATTAATGATACTCTTAACAATTTCTCTTTCAGAATCGTCGAAATAGTTTTCCACCTGTTTTAATACGAGTTGTTCCAATTTTCCTAAATGAGTTTGCATATCAACTCTATTGTTATCCCAACCAGAGAACAATGCTTCTTGAATTTTTTCAAGCTGCTTTATTCCATTAAGAATTACATTAATTTCGTTAACTTCAACTGAAAAGTATGAAAGTTGCCTAAATGGGAGGGCATGAAACTTGTGTGTTCTATTAGCTAATGCTTGTTCATTATTCTCAAGAACCTTCTCATCCCACAGTTTAATTTCGTTTATTAAACTTTCAATCCTACTATACCATTCCTCGAACGTTGTGACGTTTTCACAATAGGGAATAATTTTCTCGAGAGATTTTACATACGAGCGCATATTTTCATCATTCACAACTAGACATCCTGATGAGAAACAGTCGAGAACCACTTCAGGTGTTACGTTCTCCTGATATTTCACATCACCTGTTACTGAATTAGTTGTTCTAGTTTTAAACTTATGGAGTTGATACAAATACCTACCAACAGGATAATCAGTCAGTTTTTGAGTTGAAGAAGGAACAAGACCATTGGCAATCAATTGTTCCTCTACTTCTTTTGCTCTAGGAGTAACAAGATGATATGGTTGTTCAGAAATTTCAGTATCTAACTCTTGTATTTCCTTATCTTTCTTAAGAAGCTTAGATTCGCCTTCAATAAATTGAGGAAGATCAAAGTAAGCTGTGAGCGTTTGTTCAATCTGAATATTTGATTCTCCTTCTAATGATTCTATTAGCTTGGCTGCAAGAGGATGTAGAGCTACAGGTTGGTCGACGCAGGACAAAACCTTATTTTTATCCATGCCTAGAAAGTACTTTACTGTCTCAAAAGTTTCAGGAAATCTCTGATCATAAGAATTCAGAAAAATAAGTTCGTACTCTTTCTCAAGTGCTTGAAAAATTAATTCCTGAATTGGTGTAATGAAGTAAAACCCATGCAGGATAAGCTTTTTATTTCTTAAAGAAGTATCAATTGCTTCTGAAAAGTTTTTAGGTGGTAGGTTACTTGTTGTTCTCTTTACCGTTTTTATCGCATCTGTAGATTTTTCGTGGTAAAGTTTTTTAGCCCAATTGATTAACGATTCTTTAAATATTTTTATTTCTGTCTCCTTTGTAAGAAATCTTTTTAATATTAATGAATCCCTGTTTAAGGTAAACTCCATTTCGCTCCAAACTGTTTTAAACAGTTTCTCTGTGTCAGTTAAATCTTTTTCTTGTTTAGAAATATCATTGGAAGTTATGCCAATTTCAGTAAGGGTTCTAAGTGTACTTAGTAATTGCATTTGATTTCTTTCTTTTGCCTGCAATTTAAGAAGATTATCCCCCTTATCTTTTTCCCATAACTTTGATAACACTTCAGATAACTGGAGAAACTGTTTTAGTTGAGCTTTAGAAGATGACCAACTATCACCAGCTAATTCTTTAAATAGTTCTTTAAACGTAATTATAGGCCCTTTAATCCATTGGTAGGCTCTTAAAGATTCTCCTATTCCAGATTTAAGACTGTTGGTTGCCACAATATGAATACAATCAACATACTCTTGTTGAAACCGCGAATCAGATCGTATTAGTTGCGAAGGTGCTTGATAGGTTAATATTTTTCTCATCTATTTCTTCCCCAGTTCCAGTCGAATAAGATCAGACCAATTATACTTGTTGTTTTTAAAATATTTTGGTGTTTGAGTCAAGACATACAGACGATGTTTCGCCCTAGTCATTGCTACGTAAAGAAGTCTTGCTTCTTCTCTAATAATTTCTTTTTTCTCTTGTTCTTTTAAATTCTCGTATAATGGAGACACAATTGACTCAGTTCTCGAGACGTTTACTTTTAATTTCCAGCCCGCTTTAAAATTGTCGTTCTCTTTTGTCACTATCATCTCTTGGTTAGGTTTTTTCTCAAAAGGTGATTGTGTAAAAGGTATGAATACAGTGTCAAATTCTAATCCTTTCGCCTTATGAACAGTAATAACTCGTACTAATTTTTCACAGTTCGTGATGTCTACGTCCATCTCGTCTTCGTTTCTATTTGTAGCTATTTGTACTTCAAGCCAATATCTTAAGTTATAAATGCTCACTGCACTTACAGAATTCCCTTCAGCGGCAAGTTCAAGCATTCTATATAGATTCAATCTATATTTTTGAATATCATGTAGTTGTTTATTTGATGAGGCTAATACATTTTCAAATCTATTGGTCATTAAAAATTCGTAAATTACATGGAGCGTAGGTTTAATTCGTAAACCCTTTCTTGCTTCTTCAAGGCCTTCTATTTCGTCAAACAATTCTTCCGCCAGTATTTTTCTTTTGTCCCCTTCATGTGGCAATAAACGTTGCAAATCAAACGCCTTCTTAGTGAAAGGAGTTTGATAAAGAGCGAAATAACTTTCAGGATCATCGTCATAGCACATAGCATTAAATAAGATTAATAAATCCTTAGCTGCTTCAGATGCAAATAAATCCCCTCCTGTTTTGATCTCATAATTAAAGCTTCTATCCGCTTCTCTTATTTTTTCAAGAATTTTGCGTATCTCTATAGCCTGGTAATTTGTTCTTACCAAAATAGCTAGCTCCACGGGACTTTTACTTTTATCATCTTTTTCAAGGGTTTTATAAAGATCTTGAATCTTATGAGAAAAATCATATTTATTAATATCATCGATTGATTCAAAACGATATTGTTCAATGTATTTATTAGTCGATATAGTAGGCATTAACCGATTTTCTATAAATTTTCCTTCATTATCAGCTAACGGAAGGATTTGATCATTATCATCTCTCCACGTATCAAATATGTCTTCTAACTTGTTTAAGAGAACTCCATTTGTGCGATAGTTCTTTTTTAATCTATAGTCTCTTTTAATGTTCTTCTGTCCAAGCTCTTTACTAAGCACATCGAACGCTGTGTAATTCGCACCCCTAAATCGATAGATTGATTGCTTTATATCTCCAACTACAAATAATTGAGCACTCGTTAATTCTGTTAAACTTTTAACTAAATTGATTTGGATGTCGTCAGTGTCTTGAAACTCATCCACGAAAAGGTATTTAAAAGGTGCTCTCAAATGTTTCAAATCAAGAAACTTTTTAATATCATTAATTTTTTGTGTAAGATCGTTGACTGTAAGAGTATTATTATTAAGTTTCAGTTCATTGAATCTTTTTTCACATTCTAAAAGAACTTTTATAAACATATAATAGTAGTTTTTGTTTATTTTTTCTGAAGGTATATCTCCCCAACTAACCTTACTATGTTGTTCTATCGTAATTCCTTTTTGTTCCAGTTGGACCCAAAAACTATCTACCATTTTAATTAATTCGTATTCTTTATTTTCACCTAGTTCTTTAAAAGTTAGATTGTTATTTCTTATATATTTATCTAGTTCATCCGCTATGATTTTTCTTCGAACAACGGTTAGTGTTCGTATCGAAAAATTACTCCCCAGCCCTAAGTTTGTACTAAAATCTTGAAGTAGGGTTTTCGCGAAGGAAGGAATTGTCATAATACGCATAGATGGAACTTGTTCACTCCATCCAATATATCGAGTGTCACCAGTTATTAAAAAAAGTTCATAAAGCCTTTTTGAAAGTTTGGATTTCATATTGTCTGCCGCTTCATTTGTAAAAGTAATCATTACAATATCATCAAGTGTTTTTAGATATTCCATATGCAGAAGATAAAAAATACGGGAAATCATCGTTTCTGTTTTTCCACTGCCTGCTCCTGCTTCAACAATTAAATGTTTATCCGTTTGTGCATGTTCTGTTTTGTATTGTTCAAAATTAAAAGCAGATTCATTGCCGATTTGTTCTAATAAGGTAGCATCTTTGAAACTATATTTTCCATCTAAAATCTTCAAATCATGTTTTGATGCATCCCGCCAAGAATGAACCCTTAAATTCTTTAGTGTTACTAAAGACTCTGCTATTAAATGCGGAGAAATCCATTCTACTCTTACCCCGTTCTTTAAGAGTTTTTTCAAGAAATCTTCATGGTTGTCAGCCTTATCTTTCCCAATATAAATATAAGAATGTAAAGGTAACTCTACATTTATAGGATTCACAATCTTCTTAAATAACGATTTTGCGTTTTCAACCACTGTTGGCTTCTTTTTCTCAATAGGAAACATATATGTAGATTCATCTATCTGATCCATTAATGTACTACTATTTTGAAGTTTGCTATAAACCGTTTTAACATCAGAAGTGCTATATACATAAAAGCTATTTTGTTCTGTCCCGATATTTACTGCATTTACTTCTGAACCAAATAAAGGCAAATAATAATCTGGATACTCTAATGTAACATGCCTTCGATTGCTTTGCTTTTTCTTTAAGGGAATATGGCTGTCGTTCCCGCTAAATAGCTGCAAACCTAGTTTTTTGTTCTGCTTAGTGACAACTAAATCTTGCTTTGCCTCAATATCATAAGCATATGAGAGTAACACATCATCAAATTTTTCGCTTTCTATTAGTTTAAAGTAAAAATGCAAGTCACGAACTAACGAAGGATATGCATTCGTTGTCTTATAAACTAGCGCATGATAAATTAAACCATTAGGAGAAACATGGTGATAATATTTTTTCATATAGGCTCGCACAAACTCATCTTGGGATGGCAATGTTCTCATGTCAATTATCAAATCATAAAGAAACGCAACAAAAACAGGCATCTGCTCTTCTCTGACAATTGGGTGTCTTTTCATTGTAAATGGATTCTTTTTAAAAGTTTCCTTTATTATATCCTCTATATTTTGGGAACTTCCTATGAAGTCAACCACAATCGCTTCCCTAGAAATTGTTATATTACTCAAAAATATTTCCTCCATCGACTTTATTTAGTTAATCCTTTTTATGGGGGTATATGATAAAAAAATAAATCATCCTTATTTTAACATTCCTTTTTTAATATATCGATGCCATCTTTTTCAAGAAAGAATAAAAAACACACCTTGTGAAAAGGTGTGTTAAGAACAAACTTAAGTAACATTAACCAAAGAATTTACATGTAGATTAATATTCTTTTGTAACAATTCTAAAAGCTTAATGCCTCCTTGTTTATCTAATCTTTCATTTCCTTGTTCACATCCAGATAAATGAGTACAATTTGGACACCCATTCGTGCAAGAACAAGCATTTAAAATCCCACTAGCTTTTCTCAGTATGTGGATAAACCTTTCCTCTACTGCATCCACAATTCCAGCTCCGCCTCCTCCAGTTTCATAAATTACCAGCGTAGGAAGATCGGAAAATTCTTTCATAGATACTGAAGATATTACCCCAAAATCGGAATTGGAACATTTCACAATTGTTGGAATAGCTGAAGCTATAGCATGTTCCAATACATGAATGCTGCTTTCAGTTAAGTATTGTTTGAAATCATCGTAAGACAATAGATTAATCCACAATCCATCCGTAGAATATTTAACTGGATACATGTTAGACTCTTGTAAATCCTCTATGATTTGTCCTCCGTATAATGATACTTTCTTAAAACCCCACATTCTTCGAATTAACTCAAATGTCCCTTTTCCTAACTCAAAAATTTCACCGAGGTTGGACTTGGTATTTTTTTCTTTCAGCACTAAGGAATCCGTAATATGGCTGCGTGTTGTATATTCAAATCGCTGTTGAATGACATGTATTTCACCACTTTGCTGAATTATCCTTTGTACTTTATAAGTTTTCTCTTCATGTAGAAAAACAGCTCCGTTATGATAATCACGTAACAAAGACCTTTCGTCTACACCTTCAAGAAGTGTTTCAGTATTCATGCCATTCTTGAGAACAACCTTGTATACTCTTCCGTTAATCAGGAGGTTATTATATGTAATTTTTTTAGGTTTCAGTTTCCACTTGGATTCTTTAACATCCCAACTATCTAAGAATCCTTCCACCTTTCGAATGTTTCCTACTCTAAAAAAAGATTGAGGTAGACTTAGAGTTCCGTTTTGCTCATAAGCAGCATATTTTAAATGTTCTGAAATGATATTAGGATTGTTTACATCTATTGTTACATGTTCAGGTTCTCTTTCAATAAACTCTATAGGATTCTTTGCATAATATTGTTCAAGAGGATCTTCCTGAAAAATTTGTATTACTAATCCAGGTCCGTTCCTACCAACTCGGCCAGCTTGTTGTAAAAAGCTAGCTTTGCTTCCTGAATACCCCACCATAATACATAAACTTAAATCACCTATGTCAATCCCCATCTCTAATGCTGATGTACTTACAAGACCAATAAGTTCCCCTTGCTTTAGCTGGTTCATTAATTGGTGTTTTTTAATTGTCGTCAGTTGAGCATGAAAGGGAGAAAATAATTCATTAGGGATATCTCTTTGATCATTAAGTTCAATAATACGTGAACGGATTGCACGGTTTAACTCGAAGCTCGCTGTAGATGTAGCTCTTCTATTACCATAAAACAGTAATGTTTTCGGAAGTATACCGTGCTCACTAACTATATGTTTTAGAATTTCTATAGCCTCAGAAACTGGTGCACGCCTAGTCCGTAGCTCTTTTTTATTTTCTAACAACGCGGGATTCCACATTAAAATCTCTTTTTCGAATGAAGGACTTCCATCCTTATCGATTAATGTGAAGCCTCTAATTCCTTTTAATCCTGTTAATTCTTCTGCTAATTCCTTTGGATTTCCTATTGAAGCTGAGCATGCTATAAATTGGAGAGATGTGTTACCCAACTTCTTGCAAAGCATTCTAAGTCTTCGCATAACCATAGATACTTTAGAACCAAGTACACCATTATAAGCGTGTAGTTCATCTAGAACTACATATTTTAAGTTTGCAAAAAAACGAGTGCAATCGTTACCTTTATTTCGATAATGATATGGGCCTTGTAATAGATAGTGCAAAAAATGGATGTTAGTCATCCAATACCTAGCGTTTTTATAAGTTAATTCTTTTGCCGCTTCACCATTCCCACTTTCAAGGACACCAATGCTAATTTCTTTACCACCGAGTTTTATCTTTTTATATCCATTTAAGTCATTTTTTTCAGTTGCATCATCATTCCATTTACTTAGCGTCTTAAGTTGATCATGTGTTAGTGCTTTTAAAGGAGATAAGTAAAGAATCGTAGCATTTTCATTAGTAAATAATTGTTCTAAAGCAGGTAACGTATATACTAAGGATTTTCCTGAAGCAGTCCCAGAAACAATGACAACATTCTTCCCATCTCGAACATCGTTAATAGCTTCAGCTTGATGAGAATATAATTTTTTTATCCCAAACTCATTCATTTTTTTTGTAATTGGCTCTGGTAATGAAGTTCGTATGTCACCAAATTGTGCAGTTCTTTTTGGGACACTATAATGTTCTACTTCTGCGCCGGTGTTATTACCAGCAATTTTTAGTTTTTGTAAAACAATTTCCAACGGAAATTCTGAAGGATTCCACGACTCAATCCTATAATCTTTTAATAATTTTATTTCTTCTTTATTCATTAAATTTTCCAATATTGATATATTACATTGTCCACAGTAAATCCCATCTGGTTTGAGGTCAATTTTATTACTTTTAACCCAATCCTTCTTGTGAATCCCATTAGTTGCTTGCAGGATGTTTCTTTTAAAAGGAATATTTTTAAATCGCCTGCTAATTTGGTAAAAATCCCTTCCTTTATTACCAGAATCTAAGCATTTCTGACAAATTAACGGCATATAATTTCCTCCTCTGGCTTAGGCCATGCAACCTCTAATAAGGATTGAAGTACCAATTGTGCACCAGCCTTTGAGAGATTATCATTATCTTTTCCAGGATATTGAATGCAAGATGGGCATCCACCTTTACAAGAACATTTCTGAAGTAACAATAAACCATTTTTTATTATTCTCTGCAGATGCTCAGCAATTGCTAATGTTGTACCCATACCACCTGATTGGTCACCGTAAAATCCAATGATTGGTCTATTATTAAAATTCGCTAAAGAAACTCCTGAAAAACTTGAAACATCTTTTCCGTCACAAATGATACTGTCTGGAATAATAGATAGCAGGACGTGCTCTGCTGCACGAATTGCACCATCTAATTTATCTTCATAATCAGTCTTTAATTTGTCTGTAATTATGCTTGGAATACTTATCCACATTCCTTCAGATTGAAAAATCGTAGATAGCGGACTTTCTAAATTCACTTTCTCTTGTTGTCGGGATGCAAAATATGTTTTTTGATAAGAAAAAACATTTCTTCTAATATCTAGTATTCCAGTGAACACTAACAAATCCTGTATTTCAAGAACCTTTTCACTTTCATTTATATCAATTGTATCTTTGAAGATGGATTGAGTGTAGTATTCAATTTCACCGTTTAAAGGTGTTAAGAGAATTTGAAGACTATTTTTATTTATTGCATCAACTCGATAAGCTTTTTCATTTGCATTCCAATGAATCGCATCCTTATGGAAATCTCTAAAAGCCGTCCATTCATCAATCCCCTCAAAAAGAACCTCACGATTCCTTGTAGATAGTACCTTATACAAGACAGAAGAACCCGATCTTAAATTACACCGGTCACTACTTTCATCCTCACAAATAATCTGTTGTTTTAGTTTTCTAGCATACTCTTCGTCCTCAACAAACCAAAATACATCTTCAGTAGTCAATGTACGAGATAATTCTTTCTCTAAATATGAGAGATGCAATAACAATAGTTGTTTATTTCGGGGATCTATTCGTACAACCTCAGGTGGTTTTTCCAAGAATAGTTCAGGGTTATTCATGTAATATTGTTGAAGAGGTTCATCTTCAACAATCATAACTGAGACCCCTTCTCCATTCCTTCCCACACGTCCTATTTGTTGAGAGAAAGCCGCTTTACTTCCTGGATAACCTATCAGCAAAGCAAAACTAAGTTCTCCAATATCTATCCCGACTTCTAATGCGTTGGTAGCAAGAACAACATGGACTTCGTTCTTTTTTATAGAATCAATAACCGCTTTTCTTTCTTCAACACTTAACATCCCGTTATAAAAGCCTGTGAGCTTTAATCCATTTACTCTTTCTCTAGGTAATTTTAATACTTTTCGTAATATATCTTTCATGTATTTGGCTGTAACCTTACCTTGCAATCTAGATCCTTGAAATACAATAGAACGTATTACTTTTTTATCCTGAACTAAGATATCTTCTGTAATAGCTAACGCATCTGTTAAAGGAGCTTTCCTCTGTCCAGTTCCTAGAGTTTCACCTGGGTTCCAAAAAACAACACTTCTCTCTTTCTGCATCGAGCCATCATTATCAATGACTTTGAAGTTGTTTAAGCCTGTCAAATCTTTCGCTACCAAATCTGGTCTGTCTATGGTTGCTGAACATAATATAAACCGAATATTATTGTTTCCAAGTTCTTCACAAACTTTTCTCAACCTACGTAACACCATAGAGACATGGGTACCAAACGCTCCTCTATAGAGGTGCATTTCATCAATAACTATAAACTTTAAATTCTCTAAAAATTCTTTGATATGGGCATATTGCCTCCCCCGATCTGCAAAATGCTTCAGTAAAGAATGATGTATCATATCCGGGTTAGTAAACAATATTCTTCCATCTTTAATAAGTCTGTTCCTTGAACTTAGTTGTGTATCACCATCATATCTACCATAATGAATTTTATTGTTACCGAGAGTGATAAATCTTTCAAACCAACTATCAATCTCTGAATCAGATTCAGTTCCATGTTCTTCTGTCCATCTATATAATTGCTCTACTTGGTCATCAGCAAGGGCTTTTGTAGGGAACAAATAAAGAGCTTTAGCATTTGAATTTTCTATTAAACCATGCAAGACCGGTAGGTTATAAGACAGTGTTTTACCTGAAGCGGTTTGCGTGACTAAAACTACATCATTTTGTTTTCTTACGGCATTGTAGGTTTCAGCTTGATGTGTATATAGAGAGGAAATGTTCATTCTATTTAAAGCTTCAGACAATTCAACCGGAAGATTTCCTTCAATTTGTCCGTATCTCGATGAACGTGCAGGAATTTTTTGCACGAATATTTCTGAACGTTCCTTTTCTTTAAGTTTTTCTAACTGTTCTACAATATGAGAGGAGTTAAATTCCTTGGCATAAACCCCAGGAATTCTTTTATCTAATAATGTATCAGATTCAGCTTGATCTAAATTAATTGGTCCATTACAAGAAATACAGTAAACACCTTCATTTAAATTATTTAGCCATTGTGTAGACGCATCTAGTTGACTCCATTCTTCTAATGACATTCCGAATCCGGATTCATATTTAACTATCCTGAATTCGCCATTTGTTGAAACTAACCTACTAAATTGAATGCCTTTTAGCATTGAACCACAAGTACACTGTAAAAATGCCATGACCTTTAGCCTCCTAAGAGATTTTGAGTAAGTAAATTATAACATCCAAATATAACATAAATTGGTATTATTGTTAAAAAGAGATTTAGTTTTTCAAATAAGGTTTCAAACTGGCTTTTTTGTCTTTAACTCGATAGAATTACCTGATGAAAATTTTATTTAACTAAAGAAGAAAAAGGAGGAAAGAAATGAATTTCGCAACAATAGGTACCAACTGGATCACCGAACGTTTCATAGAATCCGCAAAACTAAACGAAGAATTCAATCTTACAGCTGTTTACTCTCGAACCTTCGAAAAAGCACAGGATTTTGCAACTAAGCATGGTTCTACTTCTGTCTTCACCGACCTGGAAGAGATGGCCACAAGCGATGTGTTCGATGCAGTATACATTGCAAGTCCCAACTCACTTCATGCTGAGCAGGCAATTTTGATGATGAATCATGGGAAGCATGTGCTGGTGGAGAAGCCGGCTGCTTCTAATTCTGCTGAACTTGAGGCGATGGTGCGTGCGGCGCGTGAGAATGGTGTGCTGCTGATGGAGGCGATGCGTTCGACGATCGTTCCTAATTTTAAGAGTGTGATGGAGAATCTGAAGAAGATTGGGCCGGTGCGCCGCTTTGTTGGGAGTGCGTGTCAGTATTCTTCGCGCTATGATGCGTATAAGGAAGGAACGGTACTGAACGCGTTCAAGCCAGAGTTCTCGAACGGCTCGCTCATGGACATCGGCATTTATTGTTTGTATCCGATGGTCGTGCTGTTCGGCAAGCCGGACAGTGTGAAGGCGAACGCGTACATGCTCGAGTCCGGTGTGGACGGGGAAGGCAGCATCGTGATGGGGTACAATGACAAAGAGGCGGTCGTGATGTACTCGAAAATCACGAACTCGTATGTGCCAAGCGAGATACAGGGCGAGAACGGCAGCATCCTCATCCACAGCATACTGGAGATGGATAAGGTCGAGATTCGCTATAAAGACGGAAGTGTTGAGGACATCTCAGTCACTCAGGACAAGCCGAGCATGTATTATGAAGCGAAGGGATTCATGGAGCTTGTGCGCGCGGGTAAGCTGGAGTCGCGGATCAATTCTCATGCGAATTCTAAGACCGTGATGGAGATTATGGATGAGAGCAGACGCCAGGTTGGGTTGGTGTTCCCTGCTGATCAGAAATAAATAGCAAAAGGGCGTTGCCGGCTTACGGCAATGCCCTTTTTTAGTGAACAGCTATGGAAATTCGTTCTTTTAGTTGTTCTATTGATAAATACTCGCCATGTTCTTTTCGGTGCAACATCGCATGACAGTTCGGACAAACAGGAATTAGATCATTTATCGGATCCACTACATAGCCTTGCTTTATTTCGTGGAGCGGTTTAATGTGATGAACATGAATGAAATCTTTTCCTACATCTCCATAGGTCTTTTCAAAATCCATTTCACACACGTGGCACTGTGCTCCGTAATGCTCCATACATTTTTTTCGAGCAATTGGATTCCTTTCATATACATTAACGGTTACCGTTTTAATCTGCCCTTCTTCTAACGTTTCAGGCACTACTTCTGGATAAAAACCTTCTGTTAAATCATGTTCAAAGAATGACATAATATAATTACAAAGTTTTCCGCTAAGTTCCATTGGACCCTGAATATTTCCATTCAAACCATGTTCACGTAATTGCAATAGAGATAATTCTGTAGAATCAATCTCATCTACTAATCGTACTTTTGTCCAATTCCACTCTTTGGATTGCTCAAACTTGTCTTTATCCTTCCAAAACATGCTATTGTATTGAACTTCATCCTTTGGAAGTAAGCCTTCTATTACTTCAACTTTATACCGCACTTTTTGAACACCCTTTGATACATATACAAATACAATATCTCCATTTTCAAAATTTCTTGAGCGTTTCCAATTTAAAATGTCATAACGGCTAAATGCACGGTCTATGTCATATTCATTGGGATTAGCTGACAGTAGCCAAATACGTCTTGCATTGGGATGTCCACTTTCTTCAAGTTCTTTGCGCCGCTTCTTTGCAATTTCTTCTGGTGCAATAAAAAGATATTCGTCCTGGCCTTTTGTGTATGGAATGTGATAAACATAGCCACGCTCGATGGGGTCATAGCACTTCGATACAGCTGTGCTCAGGTGCTCTGACAGGAATCTTGCTGCTTCTTGAATAGATTCTGCTTCGAATAAAAGCTCATCATTTTTGATAATTGTAATAGGGTTAGCCATGATATAGTCTCCTTTAGATAAATATGTATTATTTTCATATTACTTTATAAAGGTAGAAATTAGTGGAAACAATTTCTTACTTACTACAGGAGTTAAGAATTAAAAAGCGAAAGGCATTGCCGAATTACGGCAATGCCCTTTTCTTTATTTATCTTACAGGTTGTACGGCCTTTTCCATATTTTCTATAATTTCGTTCAGTTCGCCCAAATCAGCTATCGCATAATCGGCTGCTTCGGCTTCGTCCCAGTGGGGGCAAGTTTTCCAAACAGCTGTCATTCCAGTGTTCTTTGCGGCTTCTACGTCATTTTTCGGGTGGTCGCCAACGAAAATGCACTCCGATGTCTTCACGTTTAAACGCTCTGCTGCTCTCTCGAACAAAAGTGGATCGGGCTTTCTCAGTCCCTCCATTTCAGATATAAGGATTGTGTCGAAGTATTCCTTAATGCCTAATGCCTTGATGGTATCATTTTGAAAGACTCCGTATCCGTTTGTGACCAAACCTAGGCGCAGCCCTTTTTTCTTAAGTCCATCCAGTGTGTCTACAAGATTCGGAAACGGTGTGCAATGATGCTTAAATTGTGCTAAATAGTCATTCAGAAGTTCTCCAGGCGGCATTCTCCTGACAGCGAGTTCCTCGGCTAACTTCTGATACACTTTATCCTTCCACACGTATCCGTTCTGCTCAAGCTCAATGAATTTTTCTGCAAATAACTTTTTGGGGATATGAGACAGCACGGGAGACAGACGGGTATGCTGGTCGTCTACAAACTTCTTAACGGACGTGTCGCGATCCAAAAGCGTCCCGTCCAAATCAAACAATACAGCTTTAATCAAAATGGCACTCTCCTATCCTTGCATTCTCTGTATAAAGGGTGGATACCCTTAATTGCCGCTTAGCACGCTTCATTTACTCAACTTGTTCATACTTGGTAGTAAATAACCCATAACCGGCCTATATATCGTTTGCCAACTATTTGTTTACAACCCTAGTTTTTGATCCAGTTCATATTTCTGCCGCAGATGATGGCGAAAATGCATTCCGACAAGAACAAACCACTCCTGTGCATTCAGCCAGCCAAAGCCCCCATGTTCATCTTTGTAATTAGGGCATATACTTTCTACTTTCATTTCTAATTCTTTCATTCTATTCATTAGCTGATCCAGCTCAAGCATTATGTCCTCTCTATTTTTTGTATTGTCAGGCGGGCTATTAAGTTCATCCGGTAATTTGATTTTAATTGGCGGAAACATGCCAATATTAAATAAGTATTCTCCAAACTCTGTCTTCCCCTGCTTTTGTTCTATAGCCGTGTTCGCACAAGCATCAACACTATCCAGATATTCATGAGCCACAACAATTAAATGGTCATACATTTGACCGAGAGACCAAACACCTTGCTCAGGTATATGCCTTAATTGCTCTGGTGAATAGTTCTGCAAAAAACGTTTATATGTTTCAATCAATTTCAGATCACTCATGTTATATCACTTCTTTCATTTAAGTTTAAGAAATTAAACTTCAAATCAGTTCTTTTTATAAAAGGTGAATACCCCGAATTAATACTCTGCATGCTTCTTTTACATAGAAAAAAAGCATTACCAACTCGGCAATGCTCTTTTCTTCACACCCGTTTTTTCACAACAAAAATAGTCAGCCCGATCGTAAAGAAAATCGCACTCATCCATGACATGACGATGAAATCCAGTGTCTGAGAGCTGACATCTAGATACAGCTTTGAACAGAGGTAAACAACGTAGCCGGCTGAAAGCATGATGAATGAATTGGTAAATGCTTTGGATAAGATGTATTGGCCTCTCTCGTCCTTTCCTTCGCCACTGAGAACAAACTTTACATAAGCAAAACTACCGATCATATAGCCTAAAAATACGATTACCATCATGACTGTCATCACTGTCATCTTATTTTTCCTCCTCTTCAATTGAGAATATGTCCGTTACCTCTTTGCCGAAAAGACGTGCGATTTGAAAAGCAAGAATTAATGAAGGATTATACTTGTTGGCTTCTAAGGAGTTAATGGTCTGCCGGCTGACGCCCAACTGCTCTGCCACATACTGCTGCGTCCACTTTTGCTCAGCCCGCAGTACATGCAGATTGTTTTTCAGCTTCATAAACCTTCCATCCTCCCTCCTTATGATTTTCCTTGATTGTAATATATTTTATACAAAATGTCAAAAATACATTACACGTGAATAATCTTCAGCAAGTCCTTTTACAGGTAAATTTGCACAAAAAAACTCAGAGCTTTTAACGCTCTGAGCTTGACATAAAGCTTTTATACGAATACTTATGAGCTAACCTCTACCTCCTCACTCCATAATCTTTGGACATTCACTAATTCCAGTTCGTTGAATTCCATTCTATAAATATCAGGTTTTGTTGTATTTTTTAGGAAACTCAAGTCGTAATGATCATTGAAATATCCCATCATTAACGTCATAACAGCTCCGTGAGAACCGAAAACAACTTTTTTATCTCGATAGGTGTTTAACAGTTCTTTTAAAACGGTAACCGCCCTTTGTTGACAATCAGCATTTGATTCTCCGCCCTCTAAAGTAAAGTCGGGATTTAAGAATGACTTTTCTAACAGAGGAGCCAATTCCTGATCAGATACCCGATTTCCATCAGGGGAAAATATCCTTTCTTTCAAATCTTCAATCACTAATACATCCTTTCCTATTTTTTTTGCTAAATTTTCGACAGTTGAAATAGAACGTATGTATGGACTTGAAACCACGATATCAATCTGCTCATCTTTCAATAAATCAGTTACTCGCTGAGCATCTACAAGACCCTTTTCGGTTAAAACTCTTGTTCTTTCATTACCTTCTTTAGGCGACTCACCGTGCCTTACCATATAAACAAACGTACTCATACTTTCCTCCAATAGGCTTTAAGGATGTATAAAAAGGTGCGACACTTCTTACAATGTCGCACCTTTTGAAATAACTTAGCCATAATTAATTTAAAGGCTACTTTCCTTGTAATGTTTTATAAAAACCTGCACCTGTATCTTCAAAACCTTTACTTCTATAAAAATGATGAGAGTCAACTCGTCGTTTTCCTGTGTTCACCGCAAGTTTATTAATCCCTTGCTTTTGTGCCCATTCTTCCGCACTATTGATTAGTTGTTTTCCGATTCTTTTGTTGCGATGCTCTTCTTTTACGACGAGAGCAATGATCCTTACATATAATTCGTCTTTCTCATAGGCATACCCTCTAAACATTCCAACCATACCCAGTAGAACACCGTCTTCATCGGCAACCAAAGTGTGGTAATTAGGATCATGATTAATCTTCTCAAAACGGTTCTTCATTTGCTCTTCTTCTGTCGGGTATCCCAAATCTCCCATTAGGACAGCCAGTTCGGGGATGTCGCCTTTCTGCGCTTCTCTAATTACCATTCTGACTCTCTCCTCATTTAACTAACCGTCTGATTTCCCTTCGTTTGTCCACTCACAATCTCCAAATAAATCTTCCGCAACTCCATCTTCTTCCTCACAAGCTGTCTGATATTAAACGGTACAAGCTGCGAAACAATCTCTCCAAATACCCGTTCTGCCACTTGTGTTTTCGGTACGCTAATGTTGATGATTGTATTTCCATTTGAAACGGTTATTGGCGTTTCTATAATTATACCATTTTCCATTTTTTTCATAGATAATTTTGGGTATTCACTAAGTTCAATCTCATACCGATTTTCTTCTTCATACATTTCCTGCAGCTCTTCTATCGTCCCTTTTGTGATGATTCTTCCATCCATGATAAAGGCAATCTCATCACATAGCTCTTCTGCCTCTTCCATATCATGTGTAGTCAATATGATGGTCTTTCCGCGTGCTTTCAGATCCAACATGATCTCTCGCAAATCCTTCGTCCCTTCAGGATCAAGGCCTAATGTTGGCTCATCCATAAAAAGCAACTCTGGTTCATGAATCAGCGTCCGAGCAATATGAAGTCGCTGTTTCATCCCTTTCGAATATCTCATCGTAAGCTGATGTTGAGCATTCGTCAGACCTAACCGTCCTAGCCAATAATCAATTCTTTCCTCTAGAACATCAGTCGGTATTTTAAAAAGTGATCCGAAATAGCGCAGATTATCGCGTCCGCTCAGCTGCCAGTATAATCCGGTCTCTCCTCCGTACAGAAACCCAATCTTTGTCCGGATCTTTTTTTCATCTTTATAAATGTTATACCCTAGAACTTCTAACTCTCCAGATGAAGGGAGCAGCAGCGTATTCATCATCTTAATTGTTGTGGATTTACCAGCTCCGTTCGGACCTAGAAGGCCAAAGATGGTTCCTTTCTGCACTGTGAACGTAAGATCCTGAACGGCTTTTTTTACTGTACCTTTATTGTTGAACTCTCGTGACAGTTTATTTGCTTTGATGACATATTCCATTGTCTCAACCTCCTTAGGCTGGGTGTTTTCTGAATTTATTAACTGACTCTAAATAGATGCTGTATCCCACAACAGAGAATATCGTTAAGATTAACAACTCGATATAAACATCCGGATTCGTCCAATATGGGATATTATCCGTCAGGAATGCACGGAACGCATCGACTGAATGCCTAAGCGGAACAAATTCCGAGAGCGTTTGAAAAATAGGCGGAAGTTTCTCGACTGGCACCGTGAAATTTCCTACTAACATGAGAAACACAAGCGAGAAGTTAGGCAGCATCTGGCTGATTTTATCGTTTAAGTTTAATGCAGCTAAGAAGATTCCGAACGAATACGCCGAAAGTGAAAACAGCAGTAATAATGGAATGGCCGCAAACAGCTTAAGCCAGTGTCCCAGCCCTGGAATCAGCAGCGAGCTGATGACGGCATATGTAAAGAGGATGATGAAAAAGCCTTTAATAAAATAAACGATGGATCTCCCGATTAAAATCAGCAGCAATGACGTCTTTGAAATAGTTAACAGATCAATACGGTTCTCATCAATTTCATCGCGTAATACGTTGTACACATCGATAAATAAAATGTGGGCAGCGGGGATTAAAATATTGCCGTACATCGCAAACTCTCTCATCCCCTGGCCGCCGATTATATTCGCGATCCATATGAAGAACAATGATTGAAAGATAATTCGTACAGCGAACGTTCCGATAAATATCTTGAGAGGAAGTTCATTTCTCTGCATCCTCCACGACAGCTTCGTGTTATAAAGAACAAACTGAAACGTATTCATAGATTAATCTCTCCCCTCACTCTAATTTTGTTCATGATGAATTGATAGATAACTCGGGCAAAGAGTCCATAAAGTATTGAAATCAACAGTGTATACATAAGAAACATCCAATCTACTCTGTTATGAATGAAAACGTCCTGTATCCAGTGGGTGCTCCATGTAATCGGGAACAAATAGGCAATTCCTTTTATGAAAGGTGGAAAGTAATCGACTGAAACAATCATGCCGGATAACAAGAAAATCGGGTACGTGACCGTTTGGATAATCTTGCCGCCGTGAATTGTAAGGAATAGGAGTAAGACAATTGGCAGTCCGATGGCGTATAACGCAGCGGAGTATAATAAGATGCCGATGACGATGTAAATGAAATCGGTCATTCCGAGTGATATTTGAAAAACGGTTATTCCCGTTACAATGCTTATAACAAAACTCGGAGTCGATAGCAGGATACAAAAGAACAGCCGCTTTGCCCATATTCCGAACAGATCGGTTTGCGATAATAAACTGTAAAATATCGTCCTCTCACGGTTAAACTCATGCCTGACGATGATGCCGCCTGCATATAGCAGCACTTGCCACATGGTCATCTGAGCTACACCAATAAAAACAGCTAATAATGCAGCGTCGCTTTTTCCTGAGGATTGATACAAATAACCGAATAACAAGGTGAAAATGATTGGCTGGATGAAGATTTGAAAAATGATGGTCGGGTCTCCAAGCATCTTCGCTTGCTGGACCTTCAATATGTGATAAAACAATGTCTCTTCCCCCTAACAAGTGTTAATTTCTGTATAATTACTAATAGTACGTACTTGTTTGTTACTTGTCGCCACCCAATGTGGTGTGAATTTCCCCACCCAATTACATTAGGAAGGAACAACAGACATGAATTGGTTACCAGACCACTCGGCGGGAGTGCCTATTTATAAACAGATTGCCGAACATTACGAAAGTCTTATCGTCAAAGGTGAGCTGCTGCCAGGATCTCGCCTTTTAACAGAACGTAACCTGGCCATCCAGCTAGGGGTGAACCGAAGCACAATAAAAAGTGCCTACAATGAGCTGAAGGCTTCTGGCTTAATAACGTCGATAAAAGGAAGCGGTACGATAGTCAGTGAATATTCATGGGAAATCGATCCTCCTAAACTGATCAACTGGAACCGTTTCAAGGGAGTGGCATTCAATCCAACGGCTGTAATTAACAGACGCATTCGTGAAGTCAGCCGAACCCCTGGAATGATTGATTTTGCCAACGGCGGCATTTCAAAGAGCTTATATCCAGTCGAAGAACTTCAAAGATTATTGCAAAACATAGAGCTTACCGCCAACTTAGAATACTCCGATGTGAAAGGCGATCTCGAGTTTAGAAAGACACTCTCTGACCATTTAAAGAAACAATATGAGGTTAGTGCTGACACACAAGAAATCTTGGTAACGTCAGGCGCACAGCAAGCGTTCACCTTGATCACCCAATGCTTGCTTAACCCCGGAGACAGTGTAGCGGTCGAGTGCCCTTCATATGCGTATTCTTTAAAATGCTTTGCTGTAGCCGGTGTGAAAATGGTGCGGCTTTCTGTGGATGAAGAAGGAATGCGGCCTGAGGAAATAATAGAATTATATAAAAGGCATAGAATTCGCATGGTACTTACCCACCCTACTTTTCAAAATCCAACAGGAACCACGCTTAGCTTACATAGAAGAAAAAAGCTGCTGGAAATTTGCAGTGAGCTAAAGATTCCGATTGTAGAAATCAACTTTATGAACCCTTTAGTGCATAATGATTGTGACCCTCCCTCGCCATCACTGTTGGCGTTGGATGCCAACAAGGAACTGGTCATCCATATCGAGAGTTTGTCAGACACAGTCGCACCCGGCATGAGAATCGGTTGGGTCATCGGTTCAAAGTCAATTATCGAACGGTTGTCTGAAGTGAAACACGAAATCGATCTTGGTACATCAGCCATCTCACAGCACATTGCCTCACAATATATCTCGAGCAGCTGGGCGAATAATGTAAGACGGTACACAGCAGAACTCACGAAAAGAAAACAGCTGATGAACCGTACACTTACAGAAGAGTTAAGCAATGAATTTGATTGGAGTACACCAGGAGGCGGAGGCACGATCTGGGGGAAGTTGAGGAAAACATGTAACGAACTTGAACTCTTGGAATCTTGTATTAAAGAAGGGGTCATGGTGGTACCAGGAAGTATTTATGGAGCAGATAAAGGATATGTGCGGCTTTCTTACGCGCACTGCCATGAGAACGAAATTGTTGAGGGGATTATGCGGTTTAAGCGGGCGCTGAGTGTTTAATTGGTTAACATTTATCTAATACAATAATTTGCTAATCTTTTTCAGTAAACTAAGATTCTCTAACAATTAAAAATCATTATGGTTGGGGGCATGTATGGTTACAATTCGTAAAGCTGAATTGAGTGATTTGTCATTTTTATCAGACCTATATACTGAGTTGAGCGGGTATAAAACAAATCTTGACTTAATGAAACGAAATTTTAAAGTAATTTCAAACAATCCTAATTATTTTGTGGTTGTTGCAGAAGATAATCAAGTTATTGTTGGGACTGCCATGGGGATTATCTGCAGCGACCTGGTTGGTAACTGTAACCCGTTTTTATTGATAGAGAATGTAGTCGTTACATCATCTTTTAGAGGAAAAGGTATAGGTCAGTTATTAATGAAATTTCTTAAAAAAATCGGAAATGAAAATAATTGCAATTATGTAATCCTAATATCTGGTGAGGTGAGAACCGATGCACACTCCTTTTATGAAAAGGTTGGATATGATAAACAGCTAGGATACAAAAAGAGATTGCAGCCTCAAACAAATAGTTAATAATATTTAAAGTTATTTGCCCGGATAAATATGTGCATAGACTTAAAAAAATTGCCCCGTCCATAAGAACTGGGCTACACATCGATTTTATTTCTAAAAATCTATTAAACCAGTAGAAAATTATTTTCTTTCGTGAGGGCTTTTCCATCCTTTTACCAATCGTATTAATCTGTCTTAATTTCATAAACAGTCACTATGCCCTTATGAAGAGCACGCTACTATAACTAACAATAATCTAAGTGTCATAATTAGAACTCCAGTAATAAATTTCTCATTATTAAATGCACCTTTCATAAGGATTCTATTTGAACCTAAAGGAGATTCTTATTATTTTGCAGGAGAACACTCTAATGCCCTTTCTATCTTGCTGCGGTTCTCATAAATCCATAAAAACATTTGTTTATTTGTTTCAAAAAGAGATGCGTCATGACAGAAAAAAGCCATAAATATACTTTGAATGCACAACATGACATGCCAAATTGAAAGTATTTCTTGACTGCTCAATGGATTTACAGTCGAGTACCCTTTTACTAAATGAGCAATAAACTCGTCCCATTTTTCTCTTTGTTTATCATCGCCAAAGATTTCACTCAGAACACTTGTTGAGCAATAGCACAGATCAAAGATTCTCACATTTACTTCGGCAATTTCAAAATCTAGAATCCCCTCTACTTGTTCGCCTTTAAAAACAAAGTTGGAAACATGAGTATCGCGGTGTATGAGCTGTTTCGGTAATTCATTAGCTATCTTCTGGATATCTGTCTCTATAGATTGGTAGATACTCTTTAATTGTGGATCATCATGTATTTTCATGACTTCTTTAAACGCCCAATGATAAACGATCTGATATAAATCCCGATCCGGAAATTTATCAGCTAAGGATGTACCTACTAAACTTTTATGCAGAAAACCAATTGTTTCACCAAGAGAAAGGGATATGGTAGAGTCTTCCAATGCATGATTAGCTTGTTTAATGTCACCTTCTATAAATTCATAGACAGTGTAAATTTCTTGATTCTGCAAGAAAGTAAACTCTCCTGATTGACTTGCCACAGGCAACTGAACTTTTATCAGATCTTCATCTAATTTTTTCAAAAGCGTAACTTCTGCCAGCACACTTTCTACATTGTCTTTTTTCTTTATTATGTATTTATTTTTATTTGTTTTTACTAAAGTAACCCTTGGAGATAACTCTTTCCATTCCAAGATCTTCAATCCCCATTGATTTGGAACTTGAATGTAGCTGCTTGCATTCATGTTTATTTCTCCTGTCTTATGTTTTTTAGCTTGGCAGGTATCATTTCCTTCTATCCTTTTTCGGCGAACCCCGCTTTTCTTTTATTTTTAATTAACAATGCAATCACTGAAAAAAAGAAAATGATAAAACCCAATAATCCTATGGCTCCACCTTCAAAGCCCCTGACAACAAAATAGCTGTAAGCAATAATTCCAACCGATGAAGTTAAACCTAGCAGCGCAGGTATTTGAATGATATAGCTATTGAACCTTATCTTTAAGTAAACTGTTAATAAGAGAATGATAACCCCAACCAAGCACCCAATCCCAAACAGCATTCCCACTTCATTCTCCTCCTTTTAAGGTAAGCCAATTAGTTTTCACCAATCCCTTTAGCTAGCAATAAGAAAAAAACAAAGACCAGCACCGCTCCATTCGTTAACACACCAATTATCCCGGATAACCACCGCTTAGAGATTAACGCAAATATAATTCCAATAAATGAAGTTGAACTTAGAATGACAATGGCTAACCTCAAATCAGCGTTTGGTCCTCTTAAAATAAAAAACATACATGCGCTAGCCACAACCATTAGAATTGAAACAACTCCAAATTTATTAATTGTCTTCATCCCCCTGCTAAAAAAATTTGTTCCCAAACTTTCTCTCACACTTAATCCCAATTATTTCAAATTACGCGGATATACTCAACCTTTTATTACCAATTAAAAAGGCGCTTACCTATTTCAGATAAGCATCCGTTTGTAAAATAAATTTATTCATCATCTAAATCAACTTCAGCATATTCTTCTGAGGCAAGTATAAATGCTCTCAAATTAGGAGCACATTCTTCCAATACTCCATCTTCGTGATACAAATAATATATTTTATCCCCCATTACTCCATTACTTGTTTTGAAACATAACTTATCTCCAGACCCATCTTCTCCAATAGCAATAAAGTCATCTGGGATTTTTTCATCTTTAACTTCTGTATTTTGCCTTACAATATCATCCCAAGTCTTTTTAGGATTACTTTTCTCCCGAACAGGATGGAGTATCCATTCTCCTATTTCTGCGTTATTAACTAACGTAAAAAGCTCTTTATACTGTTTTGGAAAAACAGAGCCAAGTTTATCCTCTGCTGCCTTTAAATCTAGTTCACTCACTCCTGGTTTTCTTGTTTGAATAAAGTTTAATAAGTCTTCCATTGAATCGCCTCGCTCTCATTGACTCCGCCTATCCTATTTAGTTGAATAACTTTTGAATTTTTAGAACCACTTCTTTCGGTCTTACATCAATATTTGTTAACTGATTTAATTCAATCCAAACCGGAAGATACGTTCCTCGGTTTCTGTTGGAATCTGTATACTCTACACCCATCCCTGTACCAAAATCCCCTTCTATTATCTCAGCATTGAAAAAGTATTGAGTACCGGTAAACTCAACTTCTGCAATACAATCACTTATATGAACCGTAACACCTAATTCCTCTTTGGCTTCTCTTTTCGCTGCTTCTTTAGGTGTCTCTCCTTCTTCTATTCCACCACCAGGGAATACAAAATAGACGGAATCGTCTCGAACCCTTTTAATGAGAGCTACTTTACTATTCTCGACTATAACCACTGACCCTCTATCTCTCATCTATTTCCCCTAATAATTATTTGGTTCTTTTCTTTTTTCTGAACAAGTTTAGAACCGATTTTTCGGAAGGACTGTTATTACAGAAAAACTGCGCAATTTCTTTAACACGGTCCATTGTTATGCCTTCTCTTTGTTCTTTGGCTAGAGGATGATCGCTTGGTTCAAGCTCAATATATGGCCGTAAATCCACTGAACGTGTATGTACAAACGTTTTTAAATTTAGTGTGTCAGGATACAGTGGAAGCTGTGTAGATAACCAGCCAAACATAGGGTCTAATTTTTCACAATCTGGGTCATCCCAATGTTCTAACGTAAGTTCGAAATTTTTTTCACTTAAGGAGACCCAGACACCCCAAACAAAGGTTTCATCCGAATCAATGACAGGTATTTCAATACAGCCTCTAATGAAGAAATGCTCGCCATCCATTACGCATAGATCATCGTTAATTTCAAAACGCTTCTTACGTTCCTTGCGCGTAGCTTCTTCATAATAAATCGGTGCAGGGCTTGCATAATCAAATGGAAGTTTGTTATGAAATTTACCGCAGCAGCTGCATATGTACCCTTTTGTTAACTCTGCCATAGCTATTCCCTCCTTCACCGTTTCAACCGTTATCTGCAAGAAAGTCCTTAGCCATATAATAAGCATGTGCTGTAAACAGCTGTGTTTTTATCTGGTTTCTCCTGATTAACTCTCCAAAACTGTTAAAATCAAATTCATATACATTGATCTCTTCGGTTTCATCTAAATTCTGTTCATATTCTTTATAAGCATCCTTTATAAGATACGTGATGATTTTGTTCGTTTGTGTAGCTGGGTTTACCATAAACTCACCTAATTTTATCGGTTTCATTCTGGAAGTGTACCCTGTTTCTTCTCTCACTTCTCTAAGTATCCCATCCTCATACGACTCATTAGCTTCTATTTTCCCAGCCGGAATTTCTAAAAAACAATCATCCCCTGCGTATCGGTATTGTTCTACCAGAACAATCTGGTTGTCTTTTGTCATGACTATGGCGTTCACCCAGTCAGCGTATTCATTCACATAATAATTTTGGATCACCACCCCGTTCGGCAGTTCACACTGGTCTTTTCGCAAGTTTCCGAACGGCGTCTGATAACAATATTCCGAGTTTAATGTTTTCCATTTTTCCATTTGCATTTCCTTTCAATAATGAATAAAAGACGCTTTCTTTGTTCTAGATTGCGTCCTCCACTTTAACCTAATCTTATATATCTCAAGCATCCACTTGAAAATTATTTTTCAGCTTCCGTATATAGATGATTTGCCCGATATGATATGCATTATGTGTTGCAACATTTCCAAGAATCTGCCACCATTTTGCAGGTTCAGGGAAACCTTTTACTTCACTCTCGATTTTCTCTTCCGCTAAAAGCTCTTGCCATTTTAACAGCACCTCTAAAAGGTGTCCTTTTAGGTCATTAAACGTTTCATTTTCCGGAATGATAAAGCTTTTATTATTATCACCTATAGGTGGAACAGCATGAACGGTAGATTTTTCGTACCTGGTTTGCCATGTTTTATTCCAATAAATCAGATGCTGAACAATTTCAGCGATGCTATTACCATCTTCGTTTGGCTTCCAAAACGCATCTTCTTCAGATAAATTGGCAACTGAATCAGTAAATGGAAGATACCAACTACCATCATTCGCATTAGCTAATAATTGATCAGACAATAAGTCTTTTACATGTACCATGCTTTGCACACTCCTGATAAACATTTTTTGGCCGAACATCATAACCTTTCTACTTTATAAAGCTTTATCCCTTTATTATTTTTCAGCGTCTTCTTGCTGATTATCAATCAATTACGTAAATTCCCAACATATACTCTTTTAGATACGGAGAAAAAGATAAGGGGTTAGATGTGATGAGATCCAATTACAGAAGATGGTCACAATATCCTTACCAAGGCGAGCAGACCCCGCCGACTCCTGAACCGGCACCTGCCTATTTCCCAATGTTTTTTATCCGCAGGCAAAGCAGCAGTGAATTTCTGGATCCCTTTGGACAGCGAATTGTATGGCAGATTAAAAATCCTTTGGAGATTGATTGGGGCAAAGAATTACTCTTAGTCGAACAAACGTTATCATCATTAACTCCACAGCAAATATACAGCGCGCAATACTGGGGGACGGTGGAAGCTACGCAAATTATGACGTCCATGATTTACAGCTTAGGGAAAAAATATAAGCTGGGATCACCGTACATCGCCAGGATTCTCAGTAATTTTCATGCTGCGGTTAACGATACCTTTGTCATGTCGTGGCATTTTAAATATCTTTGGGATGTGGCACGTCCAAATCAATATGGCCGGAACTTAAATACAGTATTGACCACACCGCGTTTTCCAGCCTATCCTTCAGCTCATGCGACGGTTGCTGGATGTGCAGATGCGGTATTGTGTTATTTCTTCCCTCCAGAAGCACCAGGAATCATAAACGTAATGGAACAATGTGCATTATCCCGTTTGTATGCTGGCGTCCACTTCAAAGCCGATAATGATGAAGGAATGCGATTAGGAAAGCAAATCGGCGGAATGGTTGTGGATGTATTGAAGGCTCAGAATCTGACGTCGTGACAAAGAGCGTTGCCGTATTGCGGTGATGCTTTTTCTCTTTGTTTTAAAATAAAAATAGTAAATATGTGGTAAAATTTATAAAAAGTATTGAAAGGCGGTTTTAAAGACATTGGACAATTGGTTATTTGTTTTTATAGCGAATATTATTGGTGGAGTAATTGTTTTTTTTACTTTAATGTTCCTTCTCAGCACAGCAGGAACAACGATGGATACAGCTTTTTTCATTGGAATATTTTTATTTGTCCAGCTAAGTTTTGTGACAACTTTACTATTCCATGTGTTGAACAAAGTTAAAAATCTTGAGAACCAAAAATACGAAAATGTTCAATAAACATTTTGCATTTTTAAGTAGTTTTTATGCTACTTTTAACAACTTCACAAAAGTTGAGCAAGAGGAAATAAACGCTTTTTCATTTGCACTACTAAATTCCAATTTGTAATAAAGGAGAACTATGAAAAAAATTCTTTTTACGAGTTTACTAGCTGTAAGTTTTTTATCCTTGTCAGGTTATCAGTTGTATGAAAAACGAGCAAAAGCAAGTGAAGACATGAAAGGTTTTATAGAACCAGAGCCATCCGGTTGGGTGGATTATAGCAAATCTTTAAATGAATATATGTACTACAGAACTCAAGCTGTGGTAAAAAATGATATTCATATTCTTTGGGATCAATATCCGGCTCTAAAGGATAATATTGATTTAAGACAAGGGGTCAATGGAGAGAAAATGGAAGTTGATTCATTAAATGAAGGCTTGGATTTAATAGATGCCAATTACGACATTGAAAGCTATGAAAGAATAAAAGTGAAAACCATTAATGAGAATGAGGTAATTGCTTTAGTTCATGGCAGCATTATTTATACAATAAATGATTTCGGTTCTTCTGGTGGAGAGTATTTAATCAAAGTATTTCTAGAAAAGAAAGACAATCAGTGGATCGTCGTAAAAACGGACGAATACACGATATCTGAATATAAAGATTGGGTGAAAAATAAGGGGAAATAATAGTTTTTTAGAACAAACAAAAGGAAGGCAGCCCGTCGACTGCCTTCCTTTTGTTCGCATTAAAGAGTTACTACAGAATCAGAATCATCACCTTGCTTGTCGCTCATCTTCAAACATGGCATTTTGCATAAACCCGGAAGCACTTTCAAGACTTGTGTCTAAAGAAGTGATAAGAGAAGAACGATCACAGATCACTTTTGCATTTTCGTACAGAGATGCAAGAAAATATACGATTTCCCTAATTACTTGTATACTTATAAAAAGAGATATTTATCGTACATAAATAGTAAGTAAGGGGAAAATGAATGTCCATTCTTATCGTTGATGACAATCCAGTCAATTTATTTGTAATAGAGAAAATATTGAAGAATGCAGGCTACGAAGAATATGTTTCACTTTCCTCTGCAAAACAATTATTCGATTATATGGAGAATAATGAGAAACAGAGCAGCAAGTCGCCTGTTGATTTGATTCTGCTTGATATTATGATGCCCGAAGTCGATGGCATACAGGCTTGTCAGAAACTGCAGCAGGATGAGCGCTTTAAAGACATTCCGGTTATTTTCATCACGGCGATTGAAGATTCTAGCAAGCTGGCGGACGCGCTCGATGCCGGCGGGATGGATTATGTGACGAAGCCAATTAACAAAGTCGAATTGCTAGCGCGAATTCGTGTAGCACTGCGTCTGAAATATGAAAAAGATTGGCACGCTGAACAGGAGCAGAAGATTCAGCGTGAACTGGACTTGGCTATGCATGTGCAGAAGGGACTGCTGAACCCGCCGCTTGAAGAAGATAACATACGGATCAATGTTTCCCACCTGCCGTCATTTAAGCTCGCCGGCGATATGTACTATTGGCACAAGTTTTCCGAGAATAAGTATGGCATCATCCTGCTCGACATGATGGGGCACGGCATCTCGTCCTCTCTCGTCTGTATGTTCATCTCGTCCGTTCTGCGCGATATCATCAAAGAACTGACCGATCCAGAGCTCGTCATACAAGAGCTGAACAGGTACATGGTGCTGCTGCATAACCCGAACAATGAGTATGATTACTATTTCACAGGCGTTTATCTTTTGGTAGACACGGAAAAAAAGACAGTGGAATATGTAAATGCCGGGCATCCGGAGGGCTATGTCCTTGTAGACGGAACGGAGCTTCACACGATTGAAAGAGGCTGCTGTGCGGTCGGCTTCTTTAACCAGATTGATGTGAAAAAGTCCGTCATCCAGTACGAAGACAGCATTCAGCTGCTGCTGTACACAGATGGCGTGCTCGAAGCAAACGGCGGTGAAGAAGAGCACATGATGAAGAAGCTTCGCTATGTAGCATCTGAGAAATGGAGCAACGTCCGCTCCCCAATTCACCTTGTGCTGCCTGAAGAACAGCACACCGGTCAGCACGATGATATGTGTCTGATGATGATTCAGGCGAAATAATGAGAACAGCCTGCTAATGTGAGTTCACTGGCAGGCTGTTCTTGTAATAATCGTTACTGTAGTTTAAGAGAAAACACTTCTTGCCATTTAATATTGTCATAGCCAATTCTTTTGTAAAATTCGTGTGCTTCTTTTCTATGGCCGCCGCTTCTTAAACGAACCTCTTTATAGTGATTCTCTCTTGCCCACTTTTCACACATGCGTACGAGTTGTTCTCCATAACCTTTCCGACGATAATTTACATCAACGACTAGACCGCCAATTTCAGCAAAAGGATTGACATCGATTAAGTGTCTGCCATGAACATGTGCCCATCCTGCCAATTCGTGATCACTTAATTTGATAACAAAAACGGCATGATCCTTATCAGACAGTATTTTTTCGAGATGCCGATATACTTCCTCTTCAGTAACCTCATACCCATGTTGACCTGATAATCTGGCAATTTCTTCAGAATCAGATAACCTTGCCTTTGTAATTGTCATTAGTCACCTCTTAGAAATCTTTGGTGTGCTTCTTTAACGATTTTAAAGTTAATAAAACAGTTAAAACACCTAGCCAAACAAAAAGTACAATTGTAATAAGTGTAAATATTTTGTATCTCAAGTGATGAGGCTCCATCCCTAATTGAGAAGACAAACTACCTATCAAATTATTAGGAAGTAAAAAGTACAAATCGAACAAAATAAGAAAGCAAAATAATACTTTTACAATAATGAACACCTCCCCAATAGGCTGCAGCAAATATTAAGATCTCTATCCTTTAGATACAAGTTCGTTATCCTCGCTTCAGATTTTTTTACGTAAAACATCCTTTTTCAAGTACATACTCCTCATTGGAATTTTTAATAACGATATCAAAATTCTGATGAAAACGGTGCATGAATAATTCATATTGAATTCGGCGCTGACTATGAGATTTTCTTAAATAATTGATATCTGTTCCTCGCTCGGAAACATCGCGTATGCCTCTTCTTAGCAGCTCGGTTTCTCCGTCGGTATATAAGTAAACTTTTAGATCGTACAAGTTAGGGTCTGTAAAGGCAACGGTCATGCCTTCTACAATATTCACTTTGTTTTTCGAGGAAATGAGTGTGCTTTTTGTGTAATTCGTGCCGATCGTATAAAAATCTAAACCATCTCTTAACATACGAATGTCTCGCTCTAAAGCGAAAGCATGATGAGCAGCAGGATGACAAGCTGTCATTTTATCACGATGATGTTCATTCTCATATTCATAATCTATAAACGTGTACTTTCTAAGACTCGAGCCTATTATGTATGTATCTGTATTGATGTAATTCACATTAACATGTCCCAGGCGCTTTAATAAATTATGCGCAAACGTTGTCTTTCCGGATGCACCATGACCCGAAATACCAATAATCATTCGTTTATCTTCATTGCCAATTAAGTTAGCAATCTCTTGCAGCACTTTGTCCATATTTGCCCCCAGTTTTAAAAAGTTCCTTTAGAATTATCTACGCACGCACTCTAACTCATGGGCTAGTAATCTCCCAATTCAATATCCATTAATGGCTCGTATTTATTTGGTTCCGCTTCTTTATAAACCCTAATGAAACGAGCCTCAAATAAAGGATAAGGCTGTAAAAGAGTTTCAGCCTGACTCATCATTAATGACAAATCATTTTGTGATAATCCCCAGCTAGTTTGGCCTAATGTAAGGTGAGGGATGAATTGATCATATTCAAAATACCTTTGAATCAAATCAGCTGATGGTGATACAGCTTGAACCAGCCTCCTATGCAGCTCAACAACACCCTCTGATTCAGCCCCCAGGAACAGTACTTCACTGCCAAAGTAAGCAGGGTGTTTAATGGATACAGAAAAAGGGGAGAATTCTTTGCATACCTTCTTTACTTCTTCTAGCCATGTAAGGTCTGAATTCAATCCCCCTTGAGCTTTAACCGTGATATGCGGCTCTGAGTCGATGGTTATCCACTCTTGCTGAAATTTCATGATCTTGTCTTTGTATTCATCTGGCGGAATGATCGCTATGAAGTATTGCATCGGTGTCCTCTTTTCGTAAAGTTATTTAAATAAAGATTTTAACTCTTCAGGAACAATGACGACATCTTGAATTTCATATTTTTTGTCGGGAGTTAAATGAAGCAAAACCATCTCATCATTATTAAATTCTAACAGCTGATATGTCTTGTAGCTTGTACCTGCACTCATGATTTCATTTATCTCTTTTAACGTTTCTTTTGAAACATTTTTCTTCCGTCCCTCAGCCACAAGCGTTTGAGCTAGGGCGTAATTCTCCACTCTGACAGCTTCTTTAAACGACAATCCTACATCAACCGGACCATCTTTATTAGCAGCTTGATAAACAATAAATCCTAGCACGAAATTAAGTCCAACAGATACAACTAACATCGTTTTTTTGAGATTCATATATTCTCCCCCCTGTTATTAGCTGCGTTTTAGCTTTATCCTAAATTTACCATAACAATAAAAAATGACATACGAATAATTCATATGTCATTGTTACTTTATTAAGTTATACTTCATCACTTCAACTCAAAATTATATTGCTGTGCAAATTCCTTTAACTTCATTTCACTAACTTCACCAAGCCGTTCTGCTTCTCTCAATTTCGACTGTGATTGAAACTCCAGTCCTGGATCCTTTTTTTCGGCACCTTGCATCTTGAGTTCGACTGCTTTGGCGTTCGCTGCAACAGCTTTTGCGAACTCATCGTTGGACTTCTTAAGGTCATCTGATTCAACGTCTAATGATTTGGCTTCCTTCACCAGTTTATCGAAGTCTGAGACAATTTTTTTCTGTTCATCGACACCCTTGCCTTTAACAAGACTAGGAACCGCCTCTCTGGCTTGTTTAAAAAGCTTTTGCTCTTTTTTAACGATGTCATTGCGCTTGGATACATATTCTTTAAAATCTTCTTTGTCACTTTTCCCACAGGCTGTTAAAGATAGAGATAGTAACGCACAAACGATAATAAGTAACGCTCTTTTCATTCCGTTCACCTCTAGAAGTTGTTGTATTACACGCTACTTATAATCCTAATTTACTGACGTAATGATGTCTAGTCCAATTACAACAGGTTTCATTTCTTTAACGATGTGATGGCCAGGATCCTTGCATTTTTCTGAGCTGCATAATTTGACCTGTATGATAAGCGTCGTGAAGGAAGATGTCCATCAGCTTCATATCAAGGTCTTGCTGATCAACCTTCTCAACAGACAGGTTGCTCAGCACCTGTCGTAAACTAAGGTTGGCGTTTTCTGCACGTTCAACGACTTTCTGCCATTCACTATCATCATTTGATTGCTCCGTGAGAAAGAAATTTTCATCACCGCTCAAGTGATTTACCCATTCACGGCCTTCAAGGTTTGCCACAAGCCGCTCTTTGTAATAGATAAGATGATTTACGTTCTCCCAGATGGATTTTGTTGCTTCTCCATCCGGCCTCCACCTTGCTTGTGCTGCCGTAATACCTTCCATCGCATCTTTAAGTGGAGCGAACCAGCTCTCTTTATCAAATGTTGAGTCGAGCACATTCAGAAGCAAGTTAATACGATTCATATTTATCTCCCCTGTTATATTTTTATCGATCTAAGATTTGATAATCCTTTGCAATTGAAATCGGTATCATATGCTGATTAGCAAAATCATTTAAATCACTAAATATGTTTTCTGGAACAAAGTTAACAATACGGATGTTAAATCCTTTCTTTAGTTGTATCCGCGCACCTTTGGTCGTCCAGCCATATCGCTTAAAAACAAGCTTGATTATTTCATTGGGGTAAACTATTTTTTTATGAATTGGCAATGTGATAAATAGTATTTCATAGGTTAAACCCTGAACGGCTATCTCAAGCTTAAATCGGATAAAGAGGGCTGCAAAAATAAACATAGCGATAGCAAGCTGAAAATAAAACAACCATCCAGAAATATCACCCATGAAAATCGATGCAATGATAATAGTTAATAAAAAGACTAACGGTACTCTTTCCGTTTTTGCAGTGTAAACCATCCACCACCCTCCTTTTAGTAAATTTTAACATAAGTCATTATTGAACTATTAACTTCTATTTATTAAAAAAGACGCGCAGATTCTATTATCTGCGCGCCTGTAAAACTATTTTTTTTGATAAATCTTCACACACTCTGCAAAATCGTTATATTTTTCAGCGCAGTCAGCGAACTGCATCGACTCTTTATCCCCGAGGCCGAGAAACCCTTTTGGCGAAAGACTTTCATAAAACAGATCGTGCACTTTATTTTGAAGGCCTACGGTGAAGTAAATCAAAACATTGCGGCAAAGAATCACGTGAAATTCGTTGAACGAATGATCTGTAACAAGATTATGCTGCGCGAAGCTGATTTGCTTTAGAATCGAAGGCTTCAAATAGGCAAATTGGCCATCCGCTGTGTAGTATTCGCTGAATGCCTGTGTCCCGCCCGCCTGCATATAGTTTTTCGTATAGTTTCTCATCTTCGTAAGCGGGAAAATCCCCTTGCTCGCCTTCATTAGCACGGCTTCGTTCATGTCGGTAGCATACAATCTCGTCTTATGGCTGAGGCCTTCCTCTTCCATTAAGATTGCCATCGAGTACGCTTCCTCCCCCGTCGCACACCCGGCATGCCAGATACGGATCTCAGGGTAATCGCGAAGCATAGGAATGACCCGTTCCCGGAAAACTTTGAAGAATTCCGGGTCACGAAACATCTCTGTCACGTTGATCGACAAGTCGTTGAGTATCTTCGTCATAAATGCCGGATCATGAAGCACTTTCTCAAGGACACGAGTAATGGTCGGAATGTGTTCAAGCTGCATCCTGTTTTTTATGCGTCTATGAACCGATGACTGCATATACTCACGAAAATCAAAGCCTGATACACGGTATAACCCTTCAAGCAAAAGATCCATCTCTAACTTTTCTTTATAGCTCGTTTCTTCCTCTTCTAACTTCCATTGGTCCATCATCTCTGTTCAATCCTCACTTACTTTGCATCCAGACGTGCATACATGAAAATAACTGCTCGAGTTTGAGCGGCTTGCTGATGTAATCAGACGCTCCTGCCTCAAGACACTTCTCACGATCGTTCTTCATCGCCTTTGCTGTCAGCGCAATGATCGGTATTTCTTTAAATTCATGCTGTGCACGGATACGTTTCATCGTATCGTACCCGTCCATCTCCGGCATCATGATATCCATTAAAATGAGGTCAATTCCCTTTTTATTATCAAGAACCTCTAAACATTCAATCCCGTTGTTCGCCGTCAGGATCTTCATCCCTTTTTGCTCAAGAGCTGTTCTTAGCGCAAATATATTACGGTTATCATCATCGGTGATCAGCACCGTTTTCCCATAAAACACGCTGCCTTCACTGTCTTGCGGTTCATATGCTGCCGGCATTTCAATCGCCGCTGGCTGTTCAGATGTCCCAATCTCCTGCACCGGCGTCTCAAGAGCAACAGCTGCTTCTGCATATGCACCTTGGAACGTTTCAGCAGCAAAGCTTTCATCTGTAATACTCGGCAGGATGAGGGTAAACGTACTTCCCTTTCCTTCTTCACTATCTAACTTGAGGTGTCCGCCAAGCAATTTTGTGAACTCACTGCTGATAGAAAGCCCGAGGCCCGTTCCGCCAAACTTGCGGATCGTTGCACCATCCGCCTGCTGGAAAGCTTCAAAGATTAAATCGTGCTTATCTTTCGGAATTCCGATCCCAGTATCGGTGATCGACAGCTCAAGCCAATAATCTATACCCGCGTGCTTCATACCGCTCGCGACCTTTTTAATGGAAACAGACACCGATCCTTTTTCAGTGAACTTAAACGCATTTGATAATAAGTTCTTAACAATTTGCTGGAAGCGCTTCTCGTCTGTCTGGAAAAGTACAGGAACATCGTGGTCGCTATGAATCTTAAAGTCGATCCCCTTCTGGTTGGCAACATGCGCGAAGTTTCGTTCCAGACTTGCAGGGAACTCGCTCATGTTCACTTCACTGAGCATAACCTCCAGCTTACCAGCTTCCACTTTGGAAAGATCCAATATATCATTGATCAAATTCAGCAAGTCCTGGCCGGAGGAATGGATAACTCTAGCAAACTCTTTATCCTCTTCTGAAAGCGACTGGCTGCCGTTCTCTGCAAGCATCTCAGACAGGATAAGGATGCTGTTCAGCGGTGTGCGCAGTTCATGAGACATGTTCGCCAGGAATTCGGATTTATACTTCGAACCGAGCGTGAGCTGCTTCGCTTTCTCTTCCAGCTCCTGCTTGGCGATTTCAAGATCTTTCGATTTCTCCTCGGCTTCATGCGAGCGCGATTCAAGCTGCTCGTTAATCATCTGCAATTCTTCTGACTGCATCTGCAGCTCTTCTGACTGCGTTTGAAGCTCTTCTGATTGTGCCTGCAGCTCTTCGGTCATTGCTTGAGATTCGGTCAGCAATCTCGAAATCTCCATCCGGTCGATCACACGGTTGATCGTCATACCGAACGTTTCAACAACTTCTTTTATAAAGTTTAATTGCAGCTTACTGTATTCCTTCAGGCTTGCAAGCTCTATGACCGCGATCACTTCATCTTCATGCAGCACAGGCGCGATCAATATGCTCCTCGGCTTCACTTCACCTAAACCAGATGAGATGAGCTCATAATCGTCCTCAATTTTGCTGATCACATGAAGTCGTTTTTCAAGTGCACATTGGCCGATCATGCCTTGTCCAAGGATAAAGCTATTTCTGCCAATATCATCTGCCGAACCTGCAAAAGAAGCTTTTTTAACAAAAACAGCACTGCTGTCTTTTCCTTCTCGTATGTAAAAAGCGCCGAGTGAAGACTGTGTCATTTGAGCTACAGATGAAAGAACTGTCTCTGCAAGGTTTTCAACGGATGCAATGCCTTGGTTCTTGCTTACTACGTCTGTCACACTTCTCTGCAGCCAGTCGCGGTCCTCAAACGTATCTAGAAGTTCATTTGTCGCTTCGCCTAAATCTCTGATCTCATCATTCGACTTCACATGAATACGTTCGGTCAAGTCACCGCCAGTCGCCATCGCGCGTATTGTTCCGACAACTGCTCTGATTGTTTTAATGATGGAGCCCGAGATGAAATACGCGAGCGTGAACGAAGTGATGATCACAAAAGCGAGCAAGCTGTACAGACCGATATCCAAATAATTGTTCTGCTCGTTCAGCTTTTCTGCCCGTTTCTCTGTGAGTGCTTTCTCATCATCACGGAATGAATCGAATTGCTGCAGCACCTGTTCAATCTCTTTCTTGCCTGGATCTTCTTTAAAGAAGCGCTGAATGCCTTCTGAATCATTCTGCTGCCGCAGCTTAATCGACGGCTCAGCTGCTACTCCGATCCATTTCTCAATGTTTTGATTAATGGCAGATATATCTCTTTGCTGTTTAGGATTATCGGCCATCAGCTCGTTCAGTTTTTCGAAATCTTTGTACCATTGTGCACGTGCCTCGTTATAAGGCTGAAGATAGTTTTCATCTCCCGTGATGACATAACCCCTCTGCCCGGTCTCCATCTTAAGCAGATCTTTTTCAATCTGGCTTGTTAGATCTCTCACCGTAATATCATGGTTGATGATAAAGTTCCGTTCCTTCTGCATCGTTTCGAGCTGGTTATTGACGGCCAGAATCGCAACGATCAAACAAACAATAATCACGACATAGCCCGTCACAATTTTTTCGCGAATCCCAAAACGTATTCTATTTTTCATAATTCATCCTGCCTTTACAAAAATCGTTATTACCTCATTATAGTCCTATTATTCCTAGTTAGATAGTTTGAGCTTAGTACGAATGTGCTAGACGTCCATTTTAGTAAGTACAAGCTTCAACAATGGGATAAGCTGCATAAATTAATCATGAATAGTATAAAAGGAGGAGCAATATTTAATGAATGATAGACAAATGTTTAACCCGTATGGCCAGTATGGAGGACAGCAGTATCCGGGTCAGTATGGCCAGCAATTTGGCGGACCTCCTGGACCACCTCCAGGTCCGCCTGAGGAAGATACTCCTCAGTACGGCCCGCCGCAGCAGTTTTCTCAGTCTCAAGTACCACAATCATTTTTCACTGCCCCGCCTGCCTCTCCGCAGCAGATCCGGTCTATGATGTGCCGCTGCTTAGGAAGATGGGGACTTATGGGATTGCGGTCTCAAGGTCCTTTTGGAAGAGACTTCTGGTTCTACCCTTCTGAGATCCGCATCAACTCTGTATCTGGCTACATTTGGCGCGGCAACCGAGCGCAAAGAGTCCGCTACAACTATAACCAGATTCGTAACTTTATGTGCTTCTGATGAAGTTACCAAAAAAGCTGCCGAGAGAGTCCTTTAAGACCATCTTAGGCAGCTTTTTTATAATGGGATCACACATCACGAATAGGTTGTTTTTCCTTGCTTTCCTCATTAATTAATAGAACTCCTAACAATCCCAGCAATGAAAACAGAGCAGGAATGATAAAACCATAATGATAGCCGATGTTTATTGACGATTGCGGAAATAGATCAAGCACACTTCCGAAAAAACTCGGCAGCAAAACCGCGCTTAGAAATCCACCCATGTTGGCAAATCCCGAAACGACGCCCACCTCTTCAATACGAAAGGATTTTCGGACGACGGCGAATGTCAAGGAGCTTGCCCCATTTCCAAATCCAATGATCAGCAGCAATAAGATTACCATGCTGAATGAAGGTTTCACACCTGCTGCAAATAATCCTATCCAGCTGAAAAACACAATTAAATGTATGATGGTGTATGTTCTTTTTATCGAATCCAAACGGCTTGTAATCCAGCTGATTAACGGACCTCCTATCATCGCTCCAAGAAGGCCGTACATGATCAGCTGGCTTGCTTCTGAACGTGACAAATCAAATACTTGGATGCCATATGGAACGCCCCAAGATCCGATAAACCCTACATACGTTCCAACCACACCAAAGTGGCAAAGGAATGTGGCCCATGCTTGGCGGGCTGTGAATACTCTGCGGAGAATGACCCAGACATTTTCACGTTTTTTAGTGGCAGCTTTCTTTGCTTTTGATTCTTCCTCTTTAAACTTTTCTTTAGGTGTTACAACTAGAGTGGTGTATAGGAGATAGGATATTAACAGCAGTACAATTCCCATCGTAAGAAACGGCGTTCTCCAGCCTGTACTTTGAATCCATAAAGAAAATGGCAGCGTGGCTGACAAAGATCCAAGACTCGCTACCATGGAAACGACTCCGATCAATCCTACGAATTCATGTACCTTGAACCATCGGCTTAAAATGAGGACCACGTTAACAAAAATCATCGAATCACCTATACCTACTAAAAAACGCGAAAAAATCAGCACATACTCATTCGGAGCATAACTGAACATAAGGCTCCCCAGTCCATTAAGGAGTGTGCCGATGATTAGAAAGCGATTTGGTCCATATCTGTCAGATAGCAGCCCTACTGGAATCTGCAATCCGGCATAAGCCAAAAATTGAATGCTGCTCAAAAGGCCGATGACCGCAGCCGAAACTTTGAAATCATGCATTAATTGGTCTGTAATAAGACCTGGCGCGGTTCTCTGGCTCACAATCAAAAAGTAAGCCAGTAAGACGGTTCCAAAAACGATCCATCTGTAGCCGCTTTCCTGTTTGTTCATCTTGATGGTCCTTTCTTATAAGATACTGATTACTATATAATGGCATAATCCATTTATTTCGGGTACTAAAAGGACTTCACTTTCTTATTAAAGTTTTGACTAGAAATTCAAGCATTAACCATGTCTAAGCCTTAACAGGAAAAAGAGAAAGGCGTACCGAGTGGATAACGGTACGCCTAAAGTATTGCAATAAATTTTCTCGCATCCTAAACCTTTAGTTAAGTTTGTGTTTAATCATTTGGATTAACGATTGCCAGATGTACGTGATCTTCCCACTGTCCATTAATCTTTACGTTTTTCCTGTTATATCCTTCTCTTTCGAAACCTGCTTTTTCGAGTACACGGAGCGATCCCATGTTATGAGGCATCACTCCCGCTTCGAGCCGATGCAGTTTAAGCTCATTAAATCCATAGTCTATAATCAGTTTCAGCGCTTCTGTCATTAAGCCTTTTCCGTTATGCTTTTCATCTAAAGCATAGCCAGTAAACGCACTTTGAATGGAGCCGCGCATGACCGCAAACAGATTAATCGTGCCGATCAGCGAGCCGTCGTCATTCTTAAAAATGCCAAAGAAATAGTCCTCATCCTTTTCGGCGGATTCTCCATAAGAAGCTATCCTTTCCTTTGTTCCTTCAAGCGTATAAAACTCACTTTTCCGCTCCGCTGAAGTCTTTTCAAAGAATGCTTTATTTTCTAATTGTAGATGAAGCATAGCCTCCGCATCTTCAACCGTTAGAAAGCGAATATGGACCGTACCGCTTTTTAATTCCGATTTTTGTATACTCATGATGACGCCCCCTTTTATATCTATTTCAGTGTTCACAGGTTGAATTCCTGCTTGTCTTGTATTATCTTTCCAGTTCAATATATTCCCGCAGCAGCTTCCACTCGCTGTTTTCTTTTCTCCAAACAAACATGCATTGCGCAGCATATGGTGTCCCCTTAATGACATTCGTTTCTCTTCCAAAAACGATAACTTCTTCCCCGTTTTTCCGTTCTGTGATAGAAAGGATCTCAAAACTTTTCTCTGCGTCATCCATTTGTTTAAGAACCGCGTACAGGTCATAGTCATAACCATACGGATCGGGCCGTTCTATATCGGAATGCGCCCAATAACCAGTAAAGTCATCGGACATAAAGCTTTTGATTTTATCGCTATTTTTGCTGATGAATCCTTCGTTCCAACTCTTGAAGTAGTCTTCAAGCACTTCCTCTATCTGCTTCATTTAAAGTCCCGCCCTATTAAATTACTTATGGTAACATTATTACTTATTCTTTATCGCTTCTACTATCATTAGTGTGCAAACAAACATTGTTCCGCATAGAAAAATAATGGCCATTGTTAAAAACATTATCCCGTTGTATACAACACCAGCGTTAACTAACCCATCTGATCCGTTATCATATAAAGAAGCCATGACAAATTTAAAGATGATTCCAATCACTATTGTCCAAATTCCATATGCTATTTTTTTAAAACTTGCCATAAACCTTACCTTCCTTTCAAACTAAAATTCTATTTCGACAAAAATTTTCCATTTCCTGCTGTAACCACCCATTGAAACAACAAGCCGCCTGTTTAGGCGGCTTGCTACAAAGTTTTAATTTTTAAAAACCTGTGTTCTTTCACCATCAATAATTAGCATCCATGTTCCCTTTTCAGGGAGCTCTATTTTACCATCGTATTGATAAATAACTTGTGAGCTGTCATCATCTGTAAAAGTATCTGTGCGCTTAAACCGCTCCTCTTTTATTAGCTTTCCTTCTTTGTTCATTAATTGAACCATGATTTCTTTCTTTTTCTTCGTACTCTCAATAGATAGTTTAAAGTCTTTACCTGTTGCCATTTCTTTAGGCGAGGTATCTAATGTGTAGTGTTTTGTTTGAGGGAACGGCGGCAGCACATTGAACTGGAATTCTCCATGCAACTTATCATCCACAAAAAATGATAGCTTCCACTCTCCATCTGTTGGGAAAGGAGCAAACCGAGTGGGTGCATGTGCATCATCGTCTGAAATAGCACCACCTAACGTCCCTTCAGACAGAACTAACTCCTCTCCGTAACGATTCGTGCCTTTAATCTTAAATCCTTTCCCTGCTAATTTTTCTGGATCTCCCCAAAAATAGACCATTACTTTAGCTCCGCGCCGCTTATCTTTCGCAACAAAGTTCATCCCATCTAAAAATGCCACTTTATTCGGGACACCGATTACTTTTTGACCATTTTCCAGTTCAAACCGCTCTCCGTCTGGTGTATGAAACTCGATTTGTTTCTTGGTCTCTGTACCACTTGTTGAACTCCAATATTTCAGGTTCGGAAACTCTGAAGCAACGAGAATAAATATGACAATCATAATAGCTGCACTTGAAAGAATCGGCATGAATAATGGTGATCTCTCCTTCATACGACCAGAGTTTCTCTTGTCTCTTATTGCAGTCAGCACTCTCTGTTTTTGAACATCACTTAACGAATATTTAGAAAGGCTTTTAAGTTCATCCTGAATAGTTTGAGTATCTTTCATGAGTGAACCCCTCCTTTTCTAGCAGTACTTGCAGTTTCTTGAGTGAACGGTGAAACATCACATTTACCTTATTCGGAGAACAGTTTAAGATACTGCTTGTTTCTTTCGGTGAGAACTCCAATATACCTCGCAGGATAATCACCTCTTTAAACGGAGGCGCAAGCTTTAGAATCGCATCATACAGCTGAGAATTTGCTAAATTCTTCAGTGTTTGTTCTTCTATCTGATTAGAAGCTGGCTTTTCCGGCGCCAAAAAATGCTTAATTCTGTCCCAAACTTTATTCTTCCGGTACCGGTTAATTACAAGATTACGTGCAATTGAAATCAGCCATGTTTTCGGGTGCGACTTCCCTTTAAACATCGCCAGCTTTTTTATCGCCATCACGAATGTATCCTGAACCAAGTCTTACACTTCAGTCGTTCCTGTAAAGTAAGTAAGAAAACTTGTAATATCTTTTTCATAATCATAAAACCATTGCTCAATCGTCCCCTCATCCACAAGACCCCCTCCTTTACTCATTAGACGGTTAACTATCGTGATTATTACAGTCGAATAGAAAAAAATACAATATATAAATATATGAAAAAGAGCTGACTTTTCAGCTCTTATGTTTAGAACACTTTACACTATGACGCTTCCTTCTCATTAACCTGGTCAGGAACATCAATAAACTTAAAGTAAGGTAAGACAATTCCTATGATGGATGCAGTTGAAATTAATGCACCAATTAATATGAATAACGGCCTGATTCCCCATAATTCACTAACAACCCCACCAACCAATACACCAAGCGGCATGACCCCTCTAATAATTACTAAGCGCACGGAGAACACTTTTCCCATCAAATGTTGAGGAACGGTCTGCTGATTGATCGTTGTGTTATGTACATTAAAAAATGCCATAGCGATGCCGGCAACGATCTCTACTAAAATAGCAACGTAAAGACTGTCTGTGACTCCCAACGAGACATATGTCAATCCGCCTATCACAAGAGCTCCTAACATGATCATTCTTCTGCTCTTGTATTTGAATTTGCTCACTACGAGAGATCCGATAACATAGCCCAGCGGAAATCCCGCCATAAAAATTCCATAATCATCATAGTTTCCGTGTAAAACATCAATAATATAAGGGAGATTTATCACCATTGTTACTCCAACACCGAACTGAACAAAGCCTAAGAAGATGCCTAACCAGACAATTCGCCGTTCTTTAAAGAAATAGCTTATTCCTTCAGTAAATTGCTCTAACCATGTTGAGCGTATCTCTTTTACGATTCGCTGTTCGTTAATCCATAAAAGAATTGATCCGCTGATAGTTAACGAAACAACAATACACAATAACGTTAACTTTATTCCGATGTATTCAATAACAATCCCGCCTGAAACGGGTGCCAAAAACATCATAAGTCGAGAAGTACCATCTAGATAAGCATTTGCTGTACTTAATTGTTCCTTTGAAACAATAGTAGGGGTGATCGCCTGACTTGCCGGCACATAAAATGGTGCCAGTAATCCAATGACAATCTGGACAGCATAAACATGCCACGACTCTATGTTTCCACTCACTACTGTAAGAAGTAACAGTAAAAAAATCACAGCCCTTGTCCACTGAGAAAAAATCATGATCTTTTTTCTACTCCATTTATCAATAAATGGGCCGCTGACGAGCTGAAGAATAATGGATGGAAGAAAATAAAGCAGCCACATACTTCCTAATGCTATTTTCGAGCCTGTCATATCATAAATCAGAATGGAATTACAAAAAGTTCCGAACGCTCCCGCAAGTTCAGATATCGCCGTTCCCAACCACAATGAAACAAATCCGCGGTCAGTCAATACATTTTTCTTCATATGCCACCACATTTCGAAAACTTTCTATCTTTATCTATATTTAGAATAACCTACAACTTACTCTATGGTAAATTTTGATAAAATCAGCAGGTTTCTTGCCGTTTGTGTCGAAAAAATATAGTACTAAACTACTCTAGGAGGGTCATTATGGAAGATTTCCGAAGAGCCCTTGGCATAAAAATAATGAACGACCGCATGCAGTTTGTTGAGAGCATTCCGCCTATTGAGAATTTAGAAGCTGAATTTAGCGACTACACTAAAAAAGTTTCACCTTGGGTAGAGACGTTTTTAGGTTACCTTGGGGAAGGTCTCTTTGGTGATGATGGAACTGTAAAATTAAAGATGGAAAAATGGGCCGATGCATTTGGAAAACGTGCATCGAATTGCAATATTCCTCTTGATCATTGTTTACACTTTATCCTGAAGTCCAGAATGCTCATCTATCAGCTTATTGAAAATGAAACAGAATCCAAACCTGTACTGAATATCCAGCTGATTGAATGCTTTAAAGTAATCACTGCATTGACTGAGCTTGCAGCCAATACTGTCGTCTCTATCTACACCCAGACGATCCGCGATACCCAAAACGCTTTGCAGCTCACCAATAAATACCTCGACATATCTATAGCAGATCTGAACAACATGAAGAATGTGCTCTATGAAGCGACCATTTTTACACTGACAGATAAAAACGACCGCATCCTGCAAGTAAATGATCATTTCTGCCGCATCACGAAATATGACCGCAGCGAACTGATCGGACAGGATCACGGAAAGCTCGTGTTTTCAGGTGTTCACTCTGAAGAGTTTGTGCAAAACATAAAGCATGAGATTCAATGCGGACGTGTCTGGAAAGGCGAGATCTGCAACAAAGCGAAGGATGGCTCACTTTATTGGGTCGACACGACGATCATTCCGTTTTTGGATCAGGACGGGGAGACGTATCAGCACATTTCAATTCAATATGATGTGACCGAAAAAAAGAAAACAGAAGATATTCTGTTGAAATCTGAAAAAGTCTCTTTGATCGGTGAACTTGCGGCGGGCATCGCACATGAAATCCGCAATCCATTGACGTCAATCGGCGGGCTCGTCCAGCTGATCGATGAACTCAATCCTGAGAAGAACGCCTTTTTTAAGGAGATTATCCTGACCGAGATCAACCGGATCAACTTTATCGTGAGTGAGCTCATGGTGCTTGCCAAGCCACATGCCGTCTATTTCAGCTGGTTTAATATCATTGAAAGCACTCGTAACGTGATCGAGCTGCTTCAGCCGGAAGTGAATCTGAGAAACGTCGCGATTGTTTTTGAAACAGATGATGAAGTGATTGAAGTTTACGGCGAGAAGAACCAGCTCACTCAGGTGATGATCAATCTCTTGAAAAACGCGATCGAAGCACTGTCCTCTGGCGGGTATATCAAGCTTTCTGTCGCAAAAGACGGAAAGAACGTTTTGCTCACGATTCAGGACAACGGAATCGGCATGACTGATGAACAGGTCAAAAAGCTTGGGGAACCTTTTTTTACGACAAAGAGCAACGGCACAGGACTCGGACTGATGATTTGCTTTAAAATAATCCAAAATCATAAAGGCACCGTTCAGGTCGAAAGCGAGCAGGAAAAAGGTACAACCTTCACGATCACACTCCCAACACGTCCTCAGATTGCAGGACAGCCGGAAAGTTCAGAAGCGGGTTTGAGTATAACAAGCTAGGTGCTCATCATATGTTGAATGTGTTAAGAAAAATATAATCAAACCGGGGGAATTTTATTTGAAGAAATCATGGCTCTTTTCTCTGCTGTTAGTAAGTCTCGCACTCTTCGGCTGTCAGGATAAACAGAGTGGAACACTTGATAAGACGGAATTAGTAAAAGTGCAGCCTGAAGGTAATGTTTCTAAAGATGTGTTAAAAAGCATGCCAATCAGCTATGAAGCTTCTTCCGTTGAAGAAGGGCTTGATGCACTGCCATTTGACATCACCTTGCCAAAAGAATTTCCTTTTGATGCAAAGCCTTTGGCTATCTCTCACATCGATGACTTCAAACACGACGGCAAAAAATTAAGAGTCACGTTCACTACAACAGCAAAAGATGCCGAGAACGTTCTATTACAAATCACCGCGCACAATTTTAAGGTTGAGTATTCGGGGTCCGGTACTGAAGTAAAGCTTTCTGACGACGTAAAAGGCAGCTTAGATGGAGGAAACCTGACGTTTGAGAAAGACGGGGTTTATTATGAAGTCAGCTACACGAACGAGAATATCTCGGATGAGCAGCACAAGGAGCAAGTTATTGAGATAGCCAAACAAATGCTTTAATACAAATGAATAAAATTGGTCAAAAAAACCCAAGAATGCTGATATATCAGCGCTCTTGGGTTTTTGCTTGGACGAAATAAAATTAAAGAGTATTTTGTTTTTCTGTTTCAGGCTTTTTCCCAGGCGCAAACCATCCTAGCAGTGCAATACCTACTAAAACACCATAGAAAATCAGCGACCACACGGTGCTATGTGGAAAATGAGAATCTAACACACCAATATCCTCATGAGCAAGCGTAATGACGGCTAGCTTTACACCCACCCACGCTACAATTGCATAAGCTGTTGTTTCTAATGCCGGACGCTTGTCTAAAAGCTGTACAAACCACGTTGCAGCAAACTTAATAAGAATAAGTCCAGCAATGCCTCCGAGAACAACAACAATAAATTTCCCTCCGTCCATTCCGCCAAAATCTTCAAGCGGCGAATCTGGTAGTCCAAGTGCCAAAGCTACAGCGGCAAGGATTGAATCAATTGCAAAAGCGAGATCGGCTATTGCGATTTTTCCTACAGTTGGCCAAAAACCTTTTCCTGCTGATTCTTCTTCAACATCTTCACGATTATTTTTGTTCTCTTTTCCAAATTTGGCTTTGATAACGTGCTTTAATCCAAGGTAAAGGAGATATGCTGCTCCTACAGCCTGTATTTGCCAAACGTTCGCGATAAATGAAATAGCAAAAAGTGCTCCAAATCGGAAAACGAATGCCATGATGATGCCGTAGTTTATCGCTCTCTTTTTCTGATCATCCGGTAAATGCTTTGCAATTACCGCTAATACAAGAGCATTATCCGCTGATAATAACCCTTCTAAGCCGATCAGTATCAGTAAAGCCCAAGCATATTCTAACCAAATTGACTCCATTTACTCCCCTGCTTCCATTTAAATATGTACTATTGTATCTAACTATAGAATGACCATTTTCGCAAGAATGTAACCTTGAATAAAATTATACCTTTTGATTGCCTTTAATAAACGTTAAATAGACTAACTTGTTTCTACAAGGTGAGTAATACTTCTAATCGACTAATAGGCGGCATAAAAAACAAGCAGTCCTTGTGATGGCTGCTTGTTTCTTTAAAACATATTTTAAAATTGTGAAGTGCCACTAGCATTATTTACTCCATACCTCTTCAAACTTAGTCCCCTTTGGTTTAAAAAGTTACCCTCTTCCTTGAAAAACGGGTCTACTTATTAAAGAGGTTATGAGCTTTGCTTTTTTAAACAACACGTGGTGTGTAAGCAACGCGATAAGCATACCGTTTAAAATCCCCGCTGCAACATCTAATGGATAGTGAACCCCTACCCAAATCCGTGAGAAAGCAACAGCTAGCGCAAGAGCGAGCCATATGTTTTTAAATCTAAGTGATGAAAGCCAGACGGTTGCGGCAATAACAATTGCCGATGTGGCGTGGTCACTTGGAAAAGAGGAGTTCGCAGAATGGTCCACAAGCTGGAAGATTTCTTGCGTGATAAAGGGGCGATCTCGGAAGAAAAACAGCTCAATTATGCGGTTAATTGAATACGCAAGAGTAAACGCCAACATAGCTTGAAAGGCTATAACTCGGAAATGACTTTTATTAAGCAGCCATAAAAAAAGAATCAAAAGAACAAACGCATATTGGACATACTCGGCAAAGAAAATCATTAATTGATCGATCCATGGGTACTGCTGAACTTGTTTATTAATGAACAAAAGCCATTTATTATCTAAATCGAATAACATCCTAATATCTCCTTATCATTTATTTCACTTAGATAGTAGCATTTAATTACATTTTATTCCATCGATTCTTTTATTTCTTACTCAAAACACTTACCTTTAATTAACAATAACTGTATAAATACAACAAAGGGCGATACCAAATCCGGCACCGCCCTCAACTTTTACTTCTTAAACGTAATCTTCTTTTCTTCCTTATTCAGCATCAACGCTGCACTAAATGATTGGCCATCCGCTTTTTTGAACCCTTTAAGCAAGGTAGTCTCGCCTTTTTCCAGCAGCCGTTTAACTTGTGCGTCAGTCAGGGTTTTCCTTGCAATCTTTTTCGAAATTGTAAACTTACAGCCTTCTTTATAGCCTGTACACCCGTAGAACTGGCTTTTCTTGCTATAAAACATCTCCTTACCGCAGAACGGACAGTTCCCGACAGGTTCGTAGCTTTTCTTGGCCGACGAGGAGGCTGCTGACGGAGAAACGACCCATTCCTTTGACCCTTCAACGGCTTCGGCGATCACTTTTTCGGTCATCGATTTTGTCAGGTCCATGAAGGCTTTCGCATCGGCTTTTCCTTTTCCGATCTCCGCGAGTCTCTGTTCCCAAACGGCGGTTGTTTCAGGCGAAGTGAGAATCGAGTCTTTGCCGATTGCCGCGATCAGTGTTTTTGCTTTTTCCGTCGCGAACACCTGATTTTTCTGTGTTTTAATGTAATGAAGAGCTTCAATCTTCTTGATGATGCCGCTTCGGGTCGCCTCGGTTCCAAGACCTTTCGCTTCATTCAGCACCTTGCTCAGCTCTTCGTTCTCAATTGTCTTACCGGCGGTCTTCATGAGCGTGATCAGATTCCCGAGTGTATACCGTTTCGGAGGCTGTGTTTTGCCGTCCTTCACCTTCGCATTTTTCACGACACCTTGATCGTCGCTCTCCACTTTCGGCAGCAGCACCTTATCCTCATCGTTTTTGTCATTCTTTTCAAAAAGAACCTTACGCCAGCCTTCTTGAATGAGGACGTTGCCCTTACTGACAAAATTGTGGTTGTTAACTGTTGTGTGAATGGTCGTCGTATCAAAAATCGCTTTATCATAATGCGCAGCGATAACGCTTCTGACAATGAGATCATAAATGTTCCGTTCTTCACCACTCAGCTTGGCCGGATTCACCACGTTCTCCGTCGGGATAATGGCATAATGGTCGCTTACCTTTGATGCATCGACGAACCTCTTGTTTCCGGAAATCGACCGCTTTGGAGCTGGAAGAATGTTTTGATAAGATTCAAACGAACTTAATTTATTTAAAATCTCTGGAATTCCGCGCGCCTCTTCTTCTGTTATGTATGAGCTGTCAGAACGCGGATAGCTGACGATCTTTTTTAAATACAACCCGCTCGTGATGTTCAGTGTCTTCTCCGGTGAGTATTTATAAATTTGGTTCGCCTTTGCCTGCAATGCCGACAAGTTGAACAGCAGCGGCGGCTGGTACTCTTTCCGGTCTGTCTTGATGGAAGCGACCTCGCACTGCTGGCCCTTAATCTCTTTCAGTATTTCTTCCGCCTCTTCTTTCTTGTCGAACCTCGACTTCTCGCCTTTTTGCCATTTGCCTGAATAAACTTTCCCGTCTATATCAAAGTCAGCAAGTATCTCATGAAAAATTTCCGGTTTAAAGTTTTCAATCTCGTGTTCTCTCTGTACGATCATCGCGATCGTCGGCGTCATTACCCGTCCTGTGGCAAAAACTTCGCGGACACCTCTTTTTTTCATAAGCAGTGTAAACGCTCTGGTTGTGTTAAGCCCGACAAGCCAGTCAGCACACGCCCTCGAGTAAGATTCCATGAATACCGGAATCGTTTCGCTGCCATCTTTTAAATTTCGAAAGCCTTCTAAAACGGCGTTATGTGTTAAGGAAGAAATCCAGAGACGCTTGATTGGCTTTTTGCATTTTATAGTGATAAGCAGCGACCGGTATATCAACTCACCTTCACGCCCAGCATCCGTAGCGCCAATGATTTCGGTAACTTTGCTGTCGAAAGCGAGCTTCTTGATAATGTTAAATTGCGCATATTTAGAAGATGAAACTTTGAATCTGAACCTGTCGGGGATCATCGGCAAGTCTTGCAGTTTCCATTTCTCCCATTCCGGTTTATAGTCTCCTGGCTTCACTAACTCCAATAAATGCCCGACACAGAACGTTAAATACGCGCCTTTCGGGAAAAATTCATTTGGCGGAATCTCAAAATATCCTTTATGCTTTTTCACATTTTTAAAGGGAGCCACAAGTGCCTGCGCCTGAGATAGTTTTTCGGCAATGATTAATTTCATTGTGTTTTCCCCTTTCTTTCGTGTTCCGATATTATCAGTTTTACATACTCCTTCTCTTTTAAAAAGTATTTATGAAAATATGTGTATAATTTTCATATTTAGTCACACACTACTCGTAAGCAACAAAAAATACATCTCTAAAAGGAGAATGAACAATGGCGAAAAATCAACAACCTATGGCAGGATCTTGGGCAGCACTTGATGCAATGAAGCACGAAATCGCAAGCGAGTACGGTGTACACCTCGGACCTGACACAACAGCTCGTCAAAACGGTTCAGTTGGCGGAGAAATCACAAAGCGTCTAGTTGCTCAAGCTCTTTCTGGATACAGAGGATAATAATTTCACGAGAAAAACGCTCAGGAACTCGATTCCTGAGCGTTTTTTTTGTGCGTGTTTGCCATTTGCGGGTTTAAATTGAAAATTACGGGTCTAAGTAGCAGATTTGCAGGTCTATTCCAGGATTTACGGGTCTAAATCCAAATTTACGGGTCTACCGCAATTTCGGCTCCGCCCCCGCTACCTCAGACACCATCACCCGGCGCCCTTCATCATGAGACAAAGCCGCCGCCTCATTAATCAGTGTAAGATTAATTATATCTTCTTTCGTAATCACCGGCTTAACACCCTTCTCCACCACCGCAACCCACTGCTCCATCGCTGATGGCAAAGGATTCGGATATTCCGGCGACACCCAATCTTCACTCTGTAAATGTTTGCTCTTTATCCTGGCCACACGGTCTTCAATCAGCAGCGTGCCTTCTGTTCCGTAGATTTCAAGCTGCTGCGGACTGCCATACGATAGAAAGCCTGTTTCGATAAACCCGATCGCACCAGATTCATACTCCACCATCACGACCGCGTTATCGTCCACAACATGATTTTGCAGAGTGCTCAAGCTCGCACTAACACTTTTTACTTTTCCGCCTAATCTATTCGTTAAGTAGATAGGATGCGCACCTAAGTCGATCAATGCACCGCCTCCGCATGCTTCTTGATCAAAAAAATGTTCAGGGAGCCACCCTTTGCCTGTTTCTTCCAATGGTACAGCTCCATTGTGTGCAACACGGCATCGAATGTTTGTCACCGTTCCGAGCAACCCTCGATCTACCACATCCTGCGCATAAAGGTAAAAGCTCTCTGTCAGTCTTGGCAATGACAGCATGAGATGCACACTGTTTTTTTCAACCGCAGCGAAAATCTCCTCACAATCAGCTGCAGTTAGCGCCAGTACTTTTTCCGAAAAAATGTGCTTTCCATGAGTGGCCGCAGCGATAATTACATCCTTATGCATATTGGTAGGGGTCGTGACAATTACGCCATCGATGTCTGGATTAGATAACACATTTTCTATGTTTTCTTCAAAAGGCACACCTAATTCCTGCGCCCACTTCCTCCCCCGCAAAGCCTCTTCATCCCAAATCTGTTGAATCGTGATTGAGTCGTTGTCTAACGCTTCACGCGCATAATCCACCGCGTGGACGTGCCACTTGCTTAACAGTGCGACGTTCATGTTTAATTCCTCCTTTAGTTAGTCGATTGAAGAGAGTCTAATTAATTTGAACGATTGAACAAAGCTTTTATTTGATCTACAGGCAATTTATAACCTATTAAAATAATACAATCGCTCACATTATTTTGATAGGGCTGAAGAGAAAGAGAACCTGAAGCGTATTGAAAGTGATACCTTTCATTATCAATCGTGATGATTCCCTTGGCTCGTATTAAACTATCAGAAACCTGGGACAATTTTCTTTCCAGTTCTTTACCGTTCAATAGCTCAGGATCGGTTATTTTCACTGCTTGAAATGTATGATTAACTGTATGATGTTCGCTTGTATACTGCTTCGTTTGAACAAATTCCATCCTTTGTTTTAACAACAGATCAATATCAGCTGCACCAAATTGAGTATCTATCATTTCTATTCGTCCTTCAGTTTGCTTCTTTAGTTTTTTAAGAATTTTTTCTTTTTTGGGGGCTGATATTCCGTCTGTTTTATTCAGCAAGATCAGTGTGCTGTTTTCAATTTGACCAGAAAGCATCTTCCTGATCTCCTTTGAACTAGAAAACATACTGTTGTATTCCAAGTACCTGCTGGCGTCAACTACACTAATAACCGAGCATACTTCAAAATAGTCGAAGAGTTCCGGTGAAGCTACCGCATCAACAATCTCTCCAGGATCGGCTACTCCTGTACCTTCAATGAAAAGAAGATCGACCTTATTCTCCGATTTTAGAAAATAACCAAGTTCTTTCTTAAAATCTTCCTTGACCGTGCAGCAAACACACCCGTCTAGTACTTCAACTAATTTTTCGTTCTCGAATAGATGGGTTTCAACATTAACCGAGCCCAGCTCATTTAATAAAATACCTGGACGTAACCCTCTCTTTTTACAGTTTTTTAAAATATGTAATAAAGCGGTTGTTTTCCCGCTGCCGAGAAAGCCTGTTAAAACATATACTGGTAATTTTTCATTTAACATAAGTACTCCCTGCCTTTTTTAATAAAAAATAACTTGCGCAACTTAAATCGTAATGGTTATGATTTAGATTGTACCACAATATATTTACGTTTTAAGGAGGTACTTTTTTGAAGGTATTATTAACTAACCGGTCATTTAGAAAAGAAATGGTTGGAGTATTATTGTTAACTATTTTTCTTATTGGTTTTTTAAATATGGACAAACTCAAGTCGGATCCACTCTTTGAAAAGCTTCCTGGAGCATTTATTCATGTGAACACTGTGTTCCTTAGTATATTAATTGAAGCTGTGCCCTTTATTTTACTTGGTGTTTTCGTATCCGCTCTCATTCAAACGTTTGTTTCTGAAAAGATGATTCAAAGATTAATTCCAAGAAATCCAATCGCCGGTGTCATTGCCGCCTCCTTTTCTGGATTAATCTTTCCGATATGTGAATGTGCCATCATTCCTGTCGTTCGACGTCTTATCAAAAAAGGGATGCCCTTACATATCGGTGTTGTTATGTTAGCAGCTATTCCAATATTGAATCCCGTCGTTTTCCTGTCAACGTTTTATGCTTTCCGTACAAACATGCAAATCGTTTATGCTCGTATGGGTCTTGCATTTGCCGCCGCTTGCTTAATTGGAATTTTGGTCTATATCATCTTCCGGCGCAGTGAGCAGCTTAAATGGACAAAAGAAGAATTGATTGGACAAGTATTAGTACAGCCTGCACAAAAAAAATTAAGCCGCTGGAAACAAACCTTTTTCCACGCAGCAGATGAATTTTTTGATACAGGAAAATATTTAATCCTCGGAGCTTTTATCGCAAGTTTATTCCAGGTTTTGATGAACAGGAAAGATCTGCTTTCAATCGCAACGGATGATTTAACTTCAATTAGTATCATGATGGGACTTGGCTATTTACTTTCTATCTGCTCCGAGGCTGATGCGTTTATCGCTGCGTCATTTGGCAGCACGTTTACAGCAGGCTCAATCGTTGCTTTTCTCGTTTATGGCCCGATGCTTGATGTCAAAAACACACTGATGCTGCTGGCTTACTTCAAAACCAAATTTGTAGTATTTTACATGGCCATAGCTACGATTCTAGTGTTATTTGGTGCGTTGCTGCTTAACCAAACTGTCCTGCACTAAGAGGAAAGGATGATCAAGTTGAAGGAAGAACAAGACTGGGGATTTCATACGTATATCAGAGGTATTATTCTAATAGGATTCATGCTGTTGCTGATTGGCCTTATCGCTAATGGCAAATTGGGTCTCTTTATCGCACCGAAAATGAAACCTTTTGCTTATTTCGCTGTCGTGGTTTTTGGTGTGCTTGGTGTTACTCAGTTTTTTAGAAGCACCCAAAAAGGCCAAGAAGAAGAATTGGCCTGCGACTGCGGTGTTGACCATCGTCCTAAAGGATCTTCAATGAAGCATTTCTTTGTGTACCTGTTATTCGTCATACCTATTCTGACGGGATTCATTTCACCTGAAAAATCAATGGATAGTTCAATCGCTGATAAACGAGGGGTAAAGTACGGTTCTGGACTATACACGAAACCAACAACGGAAACGGCAGACGGGAAAACCGTTCCAACTCCAAAAGTAGATGTTGATGAATATTTAAAAGACCCTGAAGCGTACATTGAAAAAATAGAAGAAAATATTCAGGAAGAAAATCCAATACAATATGTTGATGTTAACGACTACTATAAAGAGTTTGCTTCTAAATTAGACAACAAAGATCAAATCAACGTGACATCTGAAAATTACTTGGACGTGATGAGTGTTGTTGACATCTATCTGGACCGCTTTTTAGGGAAAGAGATGACAACACTCGGCTTCGTCTACCGTGAGGAAAATATGCCTGAAGACCAAGCGGTGATCGCCCGTTTCGCTATGAACTGCTGTTCTGCTGATTCAGCTGTTTACGGGACAATCGTTACCGGACCAGACGTAAAAACCTGGAAGAAAGATACGTGGTACGAAATATCCGGAACGATAGATAAAACAACTTTCAACAGACAAAAGCTCCCGCTGATTATTGTAAACAAATATAAAAAAGTAAAAGAACCAAAAGATCCTTATGTTTATCCGAGCAGCGAAAGTTTAGGGATAAATTAATCCAAACTCATCACAAAAAACCCCCATATTGGGGGTTTTTTATGATGCCTTTTCAGTTTCAACTGCCTTTAAATGCTGATTCCTATGCTTTTTTTTGTACATGATTCTAGAAATCGAGATGGACACTTCATACAAGAGCAGCAACGGAATCGTAACGAGAAAATCGGAAACAAAATCGGGTGGTGTAATCGTAATCGAAACAAGGATCAATCCAAAGTATGCGATTTTCCTGGACTTTTTCAGCATTTCCGGATTAATGATACCAATAGAAGTTAAAAACATAACGATTAATGGTATTTCAAATAAGAAACCAAACGGAAGAGTTAGGTTCAAGACGAAGGAAAAGTATTTTTCAGAGGTGAAGAACACTTCAAAATGGCCTTCTGACAGCTTCATCAAGAATTGCAGCACCATCGGATAGACGATAAAATATCCGAATGACAGCCCGCTAAGAAATAAAAGAAATAGTGCTGGGATATAAGAAAGTGTGATGCGCTGCTCTCTTTTTCCAAGAGCAGGCTTCACAAACATCCATGTTTGATGAGCGGCAACCGGAATGGTAAACGCTAATGCAGCGACGCCGCTAATGACAAAATAAATCCACAAAATATCACTTGGACCAAGTATTGCCAGCTTATGATCTAAATCTCTTACCAGCCAATTATAAATTTCCTCGACATAATAGAACCCGGCGCAGAAAAATAGAAGAAACGCGCCGAGAGTAATTAAGATACGTTTTCTCAGTTCTCCTAAATGTTCAACAAACAGCATTTCTTGATTCTTCATAGGGTTCCCCTCCCCTTGTAAAATGGGTGCAGGACATTTCCCTGCACCCTGCATTACTTATTTTGTTGAAGATGTTTTTTCTTCTTTTTCATCTGATGACATTAAGTCTTTTGCTGAATTCTTAAATTCTCTTAATGTGCTTCCAAATGCCCGTCCGATTTCAGGAAGTTTGGACGGCCCAAATATAATAAGGGCGATAACAAGAATCAGAATTAATCCTGGTACTCCAATATTTTGAAACATAGTGTACCTCCTTAAAATTTAAATCCGCGAATGGCTACTACAGAAGGCCGTGGCATGTTGCCGCCTCTGATTTGCGGCCATGTACTTGTAGGATTTGCTTTATCTGTTGTTTCTTCACCAGGATGCTGGACGGAAAGGAACAGCGTTTTTTCATCTGGTGTAAAACAAGGCCCTGTAAGCTCTGCCTGCACAGGTGCTGATGCAAATTGGTACGCGATCCCTTTGTCTGGACCGATTGTAGGAATCATGAACATTCCATTATTCTTAAAGCTTTTCCATACTGCCGTATTTAGTTTGTCTGAAGAAATATCAGTAACTGTCCATAGATTTGCATTGCTATCAAAGGTCAGGTTATCGGGTGCACTGAATCCGCTTTGGCGTCCGCCTGCTGCGAAAATTTCAAAATCAAACTCTTCTGAACCTAAATCTCCATCCTTTTCAAAGAATCGAGTGATGTGGCCATGCATGTTGCCATGCTTATCATTGTTTGTATGAGCCACAAAGATCGTTTGGTCAAATGGCGAAATTTCCACATCTTCAGGTCTGTCAGTCGGTGTACCGCCTAAAAGGATGGCTGCATCGTGACAGTTCACCACAACATCTCCCTGTGTTTTAAACTTCTCAAGCAGATCCGCTTTCCCGCTCGCAGCCTCACGTACCGCTTCAATCGTTAATGCCGTCCATTTTCCTTTCTTAAGATCGGCAACATAAAGAGTTCCTTCTTCTAATAGTGCTGAATTTTTCTTCCCAGCGGCTTTATTGTATTTTCCTTTGCTTATAAATTTGTAGACGCAGGCATCCTTCTTATCATCGCCCATATATACGACTGCACGGCCGTCTTTAGCGATTCCCATAGATGCATTTTCGTGATTAAAACGGCCTAGCGCTGTGTGTTTACGAACTTTAAAGGCAGGATCGAACGGATCGACCTCAATGACCCATCCGTAATGAGCAGGCTCTAGCCCTGCTTCTTCTGAAGTCGATTCAAAGTTCTCTTCACACGACAAAACCGTGTTCCATAGAGTACGTCCACCTGAACAGTTCGCAAATGTTCCCTGAACTTCCGTTGCACCCTTCACAGCCGTTGACCCTTTAGCAGGTCCAGTCAACGCGAAAGGCGTTAGTCCCGTGACACGGCGAGCGAATTTTGAAGTGCGGTCAAGTTTCCATCTTCCGTCCTTATCTTGATACACTTCGATGATTGATCCACCCTGGTTATATAGATGTTTCTCGATTTGTGCAGGTGTATATTTATCGTTAACCTTCTCTCCCTCTACATATAGGGGGTTTGTATATTCATGATTGACCCAAAGCAAACCTCGGTCTTCATCCTCTTTCATTGGAAAGAACAGTGTATAGTCGTTGTTATAGCCGAATGTATCTTTTGATGGATTTATGATATCGCCATAGGATGCTACTACATCGTACGTATAGCCTCTTGGCAACACGAGTTCATCCTTGCTTGATGGTTCAATTGGCTGAAACTTAAAGCCTGTTTTTCTTGGCTTCATACGCATTAAGCTATTTGACTGTGCGTTAACCGTTTCACTTAAGACCCCTAACCCCGAAGTTGCTGCAGCCAAAGCAGTTGCTCCTGTTCCAAGGTATGTTAAAAAAGTACGTCTATTCAGTGGTTTGTTTTCCATGTGCTACCTCCAACATGAGTATTTAAGCTCTGTTTCAAGGTAACTATATCGTTAGATTGTTAATCCCATATGTTTAAAATACAAACCTTATGTAATTTATAATTACACTATTGTAAAAACAGTATTTTTAATATCACTGCCAATCTAGTAAGTTAATACGTAAAATACAAAAGCCCAGTCTAATTTAAGACCGGGCTTTTTTTGCTTATATAAGCTGTTTATTTTCCGCCATAAAGCTTTCGATTTCATCCACCGTGCGGATAATCTCCTTTGAAAGGTTCTCATATCCTTCAGCCGTTACGAGAATATCATCCTCGAGACGTATTCCGATAGATTCTTCCTCAATATACAGACCTGGCTCAATAGTCAGGACCATGCCTGGCTCAAGCACACGGTCTTTATACGATCCGACATCATGTGTGTCCAGCCCCAGAAAATGGCCGACACTGTGGTAATAGTATTTCGACACTTCAGAGTCGTCTTGAATGAGACCGGTATTCTTCAGTTCATCCGCCAAAACCTTGCGTGCATGCTCGTTTAGCTCTGCATACTTTAATCCTGGCTTAATAAGCTCAGTCGTTTCTTTCAGCGCTTTTAGCACGATGTTGTAGATCTCTTTTTGGCGAGGTGTAAACGTGCCGTCTACCGGGAACGTGAAGCTGATGTCCGCGTTGTAATAATCCTTCTGCGCACCCAGATCAAGCAGGACGAGTTCACCACTGTTCGTTTTCGCATTGTTATGCTCATAATGCAGAACGGTCGCATTCTTGCCGCTCGCCGCAATCGTTCCAAATGCAAAATCCTTTACGCCTGCAGATTTTAAAGTGAAATCAAAATGCGCCTCAAGCTGATTTTCCATCATGCCAGGTTTCGCATTTTTTAGTACATTGTAGATGCCGTCTTTAGTGATTGCGATCGCTTCTTTTATCTTTTCGATCTCTTCTTCAGTCTTAATCACGCGCAGTTCACAGATTTCTGGATAAATGTTGTGGATTGCAACGTGAGGATAATGGTCTTTTAGATGCTTTGCGAACTGCAGCGTTTTCGTCTGTGCGCCTGTCCACTCTCTGCGTTCTAAGTCTAAACACACAAGTTTTTGATTTTCTCTAAAGAAAGCTCCCGTCAGCATCCCTTCAAAGCTCTCATTGAACTGGATGTTCTCGATTCCGGAAATTGTTTTCGCTTCGTCCTCAGAAACCGTCTTCCCTACCCATTTCTCCATCACTGAATCCGCTTTTTGGATGAAAAGTGTTTCCTTCACATCGCTTCCGCTTTTTTGGATGACAAGCGTCACGTTAGGCTCATTGATTCCAGTAAGATAATAAAAGTTGCGGTTCGGTGTGAATTTATAGCGTTCATCGGCACTCTTAAACGGAGCTTCGCCAGCGAACAGAATGGTCATTGATTCGTCAGGCAGAACCTCTTGCAAACGGCTGCGGTTTTGAGTAAAAAAGTCTTTGTTCATTTAAAATCCTCCTTTAGGGTTTTTAAATAGACTAATGAGTTTATTTATATAGTTATATTATAAGTTCTTTCCTAAATCATGGATACCTTTTTGTTTTGAAGAAAAAAACGGAAGCTTAATTCCAAGAGCTATACCAGCGCCGATACAACTCGCAGCACATCCTGCTACAAGAAATAAAGTCAGTTCTGATTCTCCTATCAGTACAGAAGCGATACCCCCGATTGCTGGGAAAAGTGCCACCATGTAGCCTGCTTTTGCACCGCCAATGTCTTCAATAAGCTTTAAATAGAAAAGCCACGCTAGGAATGAAGCTACGACTGTTAAATAAAGAAGTGCGCCAAGATAAGTCGGTGCTGTTGGCATGAGAATCGGTCCGTTCTGATAAAGGACGAGTGCTCCCATTACCAAGCTCGCTGCTGTAAAGCCAAACGTATTGGCATACACAGGGTTAACTTTAGCTCGTGCGTTTCGTGCAGAACTCACATCCCCGATTGCAGTTATGACCGTTCCGAGCAGAGCCAACGATATCCCCTGCAGATCCGTCATCTGAAGGCTTGATAAGTTAGGATAGATCACGAGACATACGCCGAACACGCCAAGAATGCCTCCAGTAAGCAGGCGTGCATGCAGCTTTTCTTTTAAAAAGATACGCAGCGCGACCGGTGTCAGAATAACTTTTAATGAAAAAATTAGGGTGACGATTGCCGCCGAGCTCATGATGGTCGCGTAATACAGACAAAGATAGCTTAATGCAAAGTTGCACAGCCCAAACGTAATAATGTAAGGCAAGTCTTTTCTCGTTGGCTTTCCTGCTGGCTTCATGACGAGCAGCAGCACTAAGAACAGCAAGGCTGTCGCGGCGAGACGATAGGTTAAGGACAGTTCAAGACTGACTGGTGTGCCTTGTATTTTCACTGCAATAAAATTAAGCCCCCATATGATTAAACAAAAGATGTAAAGAAAATTAGTCATGGTGTGTTTGCTCCTGATTATTAGTTGTCCTCGATTTAGTTACGCAACCTTTCTTTCCACTCCTCCTCACTGGAGATGTTGTTTTCGATAAAATAGTTTGCTTGGTGTTTGAACATGTTTAGGAATGATTCTTTGTCCAGCGATATTTCTTCGAGACCATCGACGTTCCCTTCCACATGAACTCTATCGTTCTTCACATCCACTTTCACCGTCATCACTGTTTCGTTTTCAAACGTAACGATGGCGGTGACCATTTTGCTGGATAAATCGATATGCGGGTATGAGTACCGTACCCCAGAAGGTTTGAACAATGTAACGCCGCTCGTTCTATCCTTTAATCGCACGGCTTGTGAAGCCGTAATGTGCAGTGTCCTTTTCATCGTTTTATTTCCTCCGTAAACGCCTCCGCATCTGCAGGAAGACTGCGTACTGCCGTTAAGTAGCGCGTCATATTTTGGTCATCTTCTGTTTTGTACGTAAAACCGTGCTCTATCGCTACGTCCTTTCCGAGTGTTCTGAACAGTTCGACAGCTGAGAACAGAGCGTCCCATGTGCTGGCTGAATGGCTGTCAGCATACGTCTTTTTGTACAAAGTCCAATAGATTTCCGGCAGGTACTTTTTGAAATACTTCCCCAGCTTTCCTGGTGAAACGTTGAAATCATGGTGCATGCCGATCCACCAGGATGCCATTTCATCGAGTTTTGCGCGTACATACCGTTCGAACATTGCCTTCCCGTAAGGCAGTTCATCACGCCAAAGTCCTTTTGCTACGTTTTGTGACACCCACCAGAACTCATTGCAAGAACCAAAGTAGTGCGCCTCGGTAGGTTTTTTTACATGATAATCATAGTCGTTCGCCGGTTGTATGTCTGGTAATATTCCGTCTTTGTCGAGCAACGGAATCGTAAGGCTGTCTCCGGTATATTCACCGATCGCTCGATTTGCTGTTTTTAACGTCAGATCGATACGGTTGCCGTCTGAAAACAGCATAAGATACGCGTATGACTCCTCGATGCTCACTTTCTGTCCGATTATCTGGTCAAGCTTGTCCGGCTCCTGCATCATGATACGGTCGCCAAAGACTGATATCCATTCTTCATCAGCTAAGAATGACGCTGTTTCTTTTACGACATACGCGATATCATAATCTTGAAACAGATCTCGTGGCGCTCTCGGGTTGGTGCGCGAGCCGTTCATGTACACCGCTCGTATACGGTCATCTTTTTCCGCTGTTTCTATAATTAAATCCATCATTTCTCTTTCGCTGCGCATAAGGTACCTCCTGTTCATTTCAGGTCGTATGTATATTCGCTATCATACCGGCTCTTCCTCTATACTGAGAATAACAGCCCCTGCAGAACACGGCACGGAAAGTCGGGCTGCGGCAGATTGCTCCTGTTAATGTATAGATAAAGGAGGTCAGAACATGGATTTGCTTGCTTCTATGAATGGTTCGATGCAGTATATCGAGGACCATTTAACAGACAACATTGATATAAAAGAAGCCGCTCGGATGTCGTATTGTTCGGAATACCACTTTAAACGGATGTTCTCTTTTCTTGCTAGTATTTCATTGTCTGAATATATTCGACGCAGAAGGCTGACACTGGCGGCTTTTGAGATCAGGGAACAGAACGTCAAGGTCATTGATATCGCGTTGAAATACGGATACCAGTCACCTGATTCGTTCACAAGAGCTTTCCAGCAGCTTCACGGCATTACACCGTCTGAAGCGAAAAACAGCAGCCATTCGCTGAAAGCATATCCTCGCATGACCTTCCAGCTGTCCATTAAAGGAGGAAGTGAAATGAACTATCGTTTAGTTGATAAAGAGGCCTTTCATATTGCTGGGATAAAAAAACGCGTTCCGCTTGTGTTTAATGGTGTGAACCCTGAAATCGCCGCTATGTGGCAGAGTCTTAACAGTGAAACCATCCAGTTGCTTAAGAACTTATCCAATGTTGAACCTCATGGCTTGATCAGTGCCTCAGCAAATTTTTCTGAAGGAAGAATGGAGGAAAAAGGCGAGCTCGATCACTATATCGGTGCGGCGACTACTAAAGATTGCCGTGGAGACCTTGAAAAGTATGAGATTCCTGCTGGCACATGGGCCGTTTTTGAAGCAGTTGGTCCATTTCCAGAAACACTGCAGGATGTTTGGGGCCGCGTTTATTCCGAGTGGTTCCCATCCTCAATCTATGAGCAAATTAACGGTCCTGAGATCTTGTGGAACGAACATAAAGACGTCACTTCCCCAACGTTCAGGAGCGAAATTTGGATACCCGTTAAAAAAAGAGCGCTTTAAAATCCAGGAGTGTAACAGCTAAATCATGCTGTTACGCTCCTTTTTGATGCTTATTTAAAAAAATTCACGAAAAGTTCTTTGGATTTTCCGTTCTTTTTCTATAAAATAAAACAGCACGACTCTACTCTATTAGTACCATTTTCAGGATATACTTAAAAAGATGGTATAAAAAGAGAAATACAAATATAGTGAAGTTGGTGTCTGTTCACATGGAAAGAAAGTTAAAAAAACAGAAAAAGCCAGGTGTACTTTCCCAAACGGTGAAGACAGGGATCATTAAGTCCAATCTTGTTCCGATGTTTGCGGGTCTGACGCTGGCATTATATACGTACAATCTGAATCCCGCTGAAAAGCTAGCAGATGTGCTTTTTGTCTTGATTGGGACGATTCTCGTAATCGGAGCTGCCGGAACGTTTAATAACATCTACGACCGTGATATTGATGCAATTATGGAGCGCACGAAAAACAGGCCAACCGTTACAGGGGAAATCAAAGTCAAGACTGCACTTATGCTTGCAGCTGTAATGGCGGCAGCAGGTATCACCGCTCTCGCATTCACAACGCCGCTAGCTGCCGTGCTTGGCTTTCTTGGCTTGTTCTTTTATGTGGTGCCGTACACGATGTGGAGCAAGCGCAGAACCGTTTACAACACGGAAATCGGGAGCATCTCCGGCGCGATGCCGCCACTCATAGGCTGGGCTGCAATGACAGGAACCCTTGCCCATCCTGCAGTGTTCGCATTGTTTATCATTCAAGTAATTTGGCAGATGCCTCATTTTTACGCGATCGCAATACGGCGCCATGACGAGTATAAGGCAGCCAAAATTCCGATGCTTCCTGTTGAAAAGGGTATTAAACGGACATATGTACAGACGAATGTGTATCTCGTTTTGCTTTGTCTGACAAGCTTTCTTTTCCTGCCTTTAAGTTTAGGGCTGACACTCGTTGCCTTATTGATTAACGCCGGTTGGCTCGTACTCAGTATATACGGCTACAGCAAAAAGAAAGATTCCGAAAAATGGGCGAAGCTGCTCTTTATCTATTCCTTGTTTCATATGACGATCTTGTTTTCAACGGTCATTGTTTACTCGCTCGTCGGTATTTTTATATTGAAGTAAAGCGCGAAAAGGCATTCCCGCAACATTCGGGGATGCCTTTTCAAATTAATTATTGTTTTCATTCTCCTGCATCTGTTTCAGATAATCTTCCAGCCTGTCGAACCGGTCATTCCATAATTGCCGGAAAGAGCCCAGCCAGGCATCGATGTCCTGAAACGGCTCCTGCTGCAGGTGATAGATCCTTTTATTCGCCGATGCTTCCACTTTCACGATGCCGGCTTTATTCAGGACACGAAGATGCTTCGATGTCTGCGGCTGCAGCATACCCAGCTTGACGGCAATCTCGCCGACAGTCAGCGGACCGTCGCGCAGCAGCTCTACAATCTGAAATCGGTTGGGCTCGGAAAGTGCGTTCATGGCTGTAATCAAATGTAAGCCCATATTTATTCACCTATCTTTATTGAAGCTTTTCAAGCAGTGCGTCCAAGCGTTCGAGCTGAGAGGCGTAGCCTTGCTCTACACCCATGTCCACGACCTGCTGAAGCGCCTCTTCTGTCACGAATTCCGTGCTTGAAATGATTTTCGTCTTTCCTTCGTACTCCACGAATTCCATCGTCACGATCATACTCGGCATACTCTCGTTAACATTTCCTTCTTTATCTGCAAACGAATCTTTATAAACGAATTTGTTTGGCGCCTCGATTTCCTCGTAAACCGCGATTCCGCACGATTCCATCCCAAAGAAATCGCCTTGATTCTTGTCGGTGCATGTCATGCAATAATGCCACATTCCACCCGGCTTAAACTCGAACGTATAGTTCTTCGTCTCCCAGCCTTGAGGTCCCCACCAGTTTGCCAGATGCTCACTTTCAGAAAAACATTTGAACACGAGTTCTTTCGGTGCGTTAACCACACGCTCAATAACAAGAGTCTTGCCTTCCGTGCGTGATACTAAGCTGCTTGCCGATTGATTAGCTGCCATGTTAACTCCTCCAAGTTTCATTTTTTAAATCTTGGATGACCGTTTGCTTATGTTATTTTATATATTACTACATCAGAATATTCCTGTAAAGGAATATTAGTGAATGATTTTTTAATTTCTTATAAGCTCAACAATCCATATCACACCTGATCCAAGCAATGTCGTAACGAGAATATCGAACAGCAGTCCTTTTATTCCACGTTTTCTATAGCTCTCTTCTGCAAAATATCGAATTAAATAAAAGATTGTCATACCTGCTAAAAGACCCAAAATTTTTAATTCCATGTGTTTCTTAACTCCTTATCCTATTATCCGCTGCGTAAATCCATTTGCTCACTGATTGGACTAAACAGCTCATAATGCAAGTTTACCATTCTTTTTTCTTCTTTTTACATAACTTAGGCACTTGCTTGTGGCAAGTGCCTGAAATTAAGCTGAATACAGTTAAGAACGCGGCATATGAACGCTTTTATTAACCAAGATCCCTGTCGGTTCACCGCACTGTTTCCGATCGAACGTGATTAGCACGTTTCCGGCCACGACGGTATCATAGCTGATAATCTTGCACTCATGCGATGCATCGTCATATTGGTCGTAGCAGTGCAGCGTTTTATTTATCACGTGAAACTGAAGTAAATCGCTGTTTTTCTTATAGATTCCAATAAAATCAAGCAGATGTCCAGGGTCGTATTCGTAATCCGGAATAGGCGATACCTTTTCACAAGTGACGCCGTCGACCATGATCTGTGTGACCGGATCCTCGCCATTTTCGTGGAACCCGACAGATACTTGCTCCCCATCAATCATTCCGATAAAACGGTCCCTGCCAAACGGAGCAAGTACGGTTTCTTCGCCATTCAGCTTAAAATACAGCTGACCATCTGCCTCCCGAACACTTACATAACCCTTCCATGCACCAGTATATGTCCCTTCACAAAGTTCCGGTCTGATCACTGGTCCGTTGTAAGGTTCAGTGCTGTCGGTTGAATCCTCTCGAATATATTCATTAAAGATTGACGCGATGATATCGAGGGCAGAGTCCCAGAATCCGTGGCGTCCGTTCGTCAAGAGGACGACACCAATCTCACTGTCTGGAACTGCGTACATCCAAGCTCCGTAATTTTGGACTGCCCCATCATGCCAAAGACGCTTCACTGAACGGAAGTAATCCACCTCGATCGCAAGCCCGTAACCGCTGCGATCCGGTAAATAATAATCGCCGTGAATGGTATACATTTCTTTTATCGATTCTGCAGATAAAAATCCGTCACCCTCCTTCAGCAGCATCTGTACAAATTTTCCCATGTCCGATGTTGATGAAATGGCAAAACTAGAAGGCAGATGCGCTGAGTTTCCGGGAAGTCCAGCCAATTGCGACAATTCTTTAAACGCAGTGTGATCAAAACCTGAGTTCGTCATGCCGAGCGGCTCGAATACGTACTCTTTTACAAGATCAGCATAATATTTTCCTGTTACAGCTTCTGCGACATAACCTGCTGTATCAATGCCAAGATCGCTGTAGCACCATGTTTTTCCAGGTGCAAATAACAGGTTGTATTGCGGCAGACTGCGGACAAGCTTTTCTAATCCGTCAGGCTCCATGCTGCCAAACGCTTCGAACACGTGCGGCAATCCAGATGTGTGACTGAGCAGCATACGCGTTGTCACTGCATTTGCTGCCTCCTCATCCTCTAAAGTGAACCATGGTATATATTTAACAATCGGCGTATCAAGATCTAGCAATCCTTCTTCAACGATCTTCATGATTAATACGCCTGTCAAAGTCTTAGTGAGTGAGCCAATATAGAATGGTGACTCTGTACTGGCCGGCTCTGCCCCTTCCCAAGTTCCTGAAGTGCCATACCCATTTTCATATATGACTCCGTCCTTATCCACGACTGCAATTGCAAGTCCTGGAACTGCGGCAGTTTTCATTTTTTCATTTATCATTTGTTCCAATTTGTTAATATCCAATGATTGTATCCCTCGCTTTTCATATTCCCCTACAGTAAGTATTAGATTTGTTACCCTGTTATTCCTTCATTATAACTTTTACAGTTGATTTACAATTTTCGTGTAAAATCAGAGTTTTATTTATGTAATCCTTGTTTATAAGTTTTGTATATCCATTTTCTAACAATTCGGTATTCGCATAAATTCTTTAATTCTAGTAAACTGTAAGAACTTTAGGAAAGAAGGGATGATAATTGAGTAATACGTTGAACCAGTTGATTGAGGATAATAGAAGTGTTCATGTTCTGTATTCCTATAACGGGATGAAGAGTTACATCGAACAGGCTGTGAGCTATATCCAAAATGGGGTTGAGGCGGGAGATTATATTGTATTAATCGAAAACGAACGAAATTACCGTATTATTCACAAAGAATTGATCCTCTGTCTTAGTAAAGATGAGATGAAGCTCGTCCATTACGTCAACAACTTTGATTTCTATTACTCAAGCGGCAGTTATCATCCTCCTGCCATTGTGGACTATTTCAATAAAACAGTTCAGCAATATGTGGAAAATAAACTGCCTTTCCGCTCATGGGCACATGTGGAATGGGCAACGGTAAAAGACCCGCTGTACCTGATTGAAGAATTAGAGGAAATCGTAAATGAGGTTGTCAATGAACTGTCGTTTTCACACGTTTGCGCGTACGAGGCAGCAAGAATGCCCGACCACCTTAAAAAAATCTTGTTGGAAACCCATCCTTTTATTCTCATGGAGGATGAAATCTTTCCGTCCGAGCACTACCAGAATTCGAGTGATATAAAATTATTATAAAAAGCTTAGGTCAATTTCCTAAGCTTTTTGCTATCATTACCTGCTCTGACTCACTTCTTTCATCTGCTTTTCGTGATTAATAAGCCATTCTTTCCTTGCCAGCCCTCCTGCATAACCGCACAAATCCCCGTTGGCGTTGATGACGCGATGGCATGGAATGATAACCGCCAGCTGGTTCGTACCATTCGCTCTCGCTACGGCACGGTATGAAGACGGACGTCCAAGCGCTGCGGCGATGCTCGAATACGATGCCGTACTGCCCGGGGAAATCTTTAGCAGCTCTTTCCAAACATTCTTCTGAAAATCTGAGCCGATCATATGCACCGGCGTCTCGAACCGGTCAAGACGTCCGCTGAAATAAAGGTCAAGCTCATGGCGAATGGATGTTATTGGAGATGTATCACCTGGCACGATCGCTGCTTTCGTTTTCTGTCTCAAGCGTTCCACCTCGCGCTCAAGTCCGCGCCGGTCTATAAACTCCAGCAAGTAAAGCGCCTTGTCATCTGCAATTGCAATCATTGGTCCAAGCTCTGTATCAATCCAGCTTGCTTTAAGAAGCTTGCTGCTTCCAGAACGTGACGGCGGCGCGCCCATGAACCGTGAAAATGCATCGCGGAAACCGCTGCCCGACTCATAGCCTGCTGTTAATTGAGCGTCAATCACGGCTCCGCCTGAACGGATCTGTTTCATCGCAAGACCCATCCGCCGCGCGCGGGCATACTCCACGAACGTCATGCCAAATCGTTTCTTAAACTGCCGTCGTGCCGTCGAGGCATCGACAGACAGCTCTTTAAAATCCGCATCGCGCCAGCGTTTTTCCGGATTCTCCTCCACTGCCTGCACAAGCTTCTGCACCACATCCGACACCTGATTCGGATGAGAAAGCGGCCGGCAGCGCTTGCAAGGCCGATAGGAAGCAAGTAATGCCTCTTTGGCGTTTGTGTACCATTCACAATTCTCGAATTTCGGCTTTCTTGCCGGGCATGTTGGACGGCAGAAAATACCGGTCGATTTTACCCCTACAAAAAATACACCTTCATATTCTGATTTTTTCTCGACAAGTGCCTGATAGAATTCCTGTTCTCTCATCTTTCTGCCTCCTTTTTTATATAAAGTGTACCCATTAATTCAGCCGTCTGCCGACGAAAATCAGGCATGGATATTTTTATTTTACTGACTTTAAACCTGCTGAACATACGGCGTATGCTTTCTTTTCAAAAATGCTGTTGTGCATGCGGGCCGCTTGTTTTGCAATGTTGAATAAGCGTTGCTCTTTCAAACCCGTACATCTGAGTAAAATGCATCAGCTGATGTTTATAATAATCTATCACCTATGTGTTTGGACATTCCATTATATGGTACTATTTTATTTATAAAAAGGGGGCTGAAATCATGAATGCATTACAAGGGATTGTCAAGCGCAGCCAATTGACAAAGCAGGAACTTGATGACATCAAAGTTCTAGAGGATATTTGTTCTAATTATGAAAACATTACTTTGAAACTTAACTGGAGCATGCTTCGCGACAATAAACGTGATTCAGAAAATCATATTTTTTATTATGAAAATAACGTTCTTGTCGGGTTTCTCGGACTCTATTATTTTGGCAGAGACGAAATTGAAGCAAGCGGCATGGTGCATCCTGAATACAGACGCCGCGGGATTTACAAACAGCTGGTGCAAACAGCAAAGGAAGAGTGCTCTTCCCGCAGCATCAGCTGTCTCATTCTGATCTGCCCAGGCAATTCGGCAAGCGGACACGCCTTCTGTAAAAATGTTGGCAGTGATTACTCGTTTACTGAATATTATATGGAGCGCAATGACAACACACTGATGGACATTCCCGCTGTTTCAGGACTCGGAATCCGGCAGGCGATGAAAGAGGACCTAGATGCCATAGCCCGACTGAATCAGAACGGGTTTGACATGGCATTGGAGGATGCGGCGAACTTCGCTTCATCCAGCCTTTTAAAAGGTGATACGCTGATTGCGGAGCTTAACGGAACAGCAATTGGAAAGCTGAATTTAAGGGATACAGACAATCATGCGTTCATATATGGTTTTGTCGTTGCCAAGGAATTCCGCGGGAAAGGCTACGGGCGCAACATTTTAATGAACGCGGTCGTTTATAGCCAAGAAAAGATGAACAGATTACATCAGTCACTTGAGGTTGCAGCGACTAACGACCGGGCGCTTGGCTTGTACAAGTCATGCGGCTTTGTCGAGAAAAGCAAGATTGATTATTATGAATTGAAGAAAGGGGTTCATTTCTAATCTCCTGCATCGGCGCACATCTTACCCCCATAAAGATACCTTTTGAAGTTAATAGTTTAGGATGAACCGTTTTATTGACAGGGGGAAAGTTAGTTATGGACGCATATGTAAAGAGTTCACTGCTACAATGGAAAGAGGAAATGATGGTACAGAAGCAGGAGCTTGATGAAGAGTACGAAAGGCTGAAGGCAGACTTGCAGCTGTATTCATACAAGTTCGGGATCACGAAACAGGTCATCCAGTCCACTTCCAACGACAAAATCGTGAAGAACATCAAAACTACTTATCAAATTCCTTTTGAAGAGAAGTTCAATGAGCTGAAACAAAGCTTAAAGGATATTGAAGAAAAAAGAAGAGTTTACCAGATGTTCGTAGAAAAGATTGAAAAAGCGAGCGAAATGGAAGAAAAAGTGTAAAAGGCTTCTAGCCGGCAGTCATGCTGGCTGAAGCCTCTTTATTTTGTAAGATCAGCAAATGACGCCCTTGCCGCCATTAGTAAATCTTGCGGTGACAGTTCGATCTGCATCCCAATCTGGCCGCCGCTTACAATGATTGTTTCCAGTTGTTGTGCATTCTTGTGGACAAATGTCGGAAGCGCCTTTTTCATACCAATCGGTGAACAGCCGCCTCGGACATACCCTGTTATTGGTGTAATGTCCTTCACCGGAATCATCTCCACCTTCTTCTCACCTGCCGCTTTTGCCGCTTTCTTCAGGTCCAGCTCATCTTCCACTGGAATGACAAATACGTAATGATATTTGCGAGCAGACTGCGCGATGAGAGTCTTGTAAACTTCTTCTGCATTTCTGCCAATCTTGTCCGCAACCGATACACCATCGATCTTACCGTCCTCCGACGTGTACGTGATCATAAAGTAATCTACTTTATTTCTTTCTAAAATCCGCATCGCGTTGGTTTTTGTAGTTTTTTTCATAGGAGATGCTCCTTGTCTGAGAACTTATGTATTATCCTGCATGCATCATTCTTTTAAAATTGAGCCTTTTCTTTAAATAACATTTCACTTGTAATAAAAGCAAAAATTACTGCTGCTATTATTAGTACAAATTCAAACATTGTATATTGCAAGTCAAACAAAGTGGTAAGGTAATGTACACCATTTAAATAAACGATAATAAAAAATACGATAAAAATAAACTTTAACAGTTTATAAAAGATTACCAAGATATCCCCTCCACTTAGCATTATTAAAATTGTACTTGATATCGCATTTGAAATATATACCATTTTTTCTTTTGAAGGTTCCATTTTAAAAACCATGCAAAGAAAGCTGCCCCCTAAGAGAGGACAGCTTTTCAAATGAATTTATTTCATCAGATTGCCGATTTGAACTGTTCTTCTTCGGTCGAACCTTTCAACGCAGTCGTACTCGACGTTCCGCCGGAGATGACCTGTGCCACTTCGTCAAAATAACCTGTTCCGACTTCACGCTGATGGCGTGTTGCTGTATAGCCGTTCTCCTCGCTCGCGAACTCTGCTTGCTGCAGCTCGGAATATGCCGCCATACCGCGATCTTTGTAGCCGCGTGCGAGTTCAAACATGCCGTGGTTCAAAGCATGGAATCCTGCAAGTGTAACGAACTGGAACTTGTAGCCCATCTTGCCTAGTTCACGCTGGAAGTTGGCGATCGTTTCGTCATCCAGCTTCTTTTTCCAGTTAAACGAAGGCGAGCAGTTATATGCAAGCAGCTTCCCTGGGAACTTTTCATGGATGGCTTCAGCAAAACGGCGTGCTTCATCCAAATTCGGCTCACTCGTCTCGCACCAGATCAAGTCAGCATAAGGTGCGTATGCGAGTCCGCGGGAAATTGCCTGATCAAGGCCATCATTTGTGCGGTAGAAACCTTCTGCTGTCCGCTCGCCAGTCAAGAACTGATGATCATACGGATCGACATCGCTAGTGATCAAGTTGGCCGCATTCGCATCCGTCCGGGCAATCAAGACTGTAGGGATCCCCAGCACATCTGCTGCTAGACGTGCTGAAACTAGGTGGCGGACTGCCTGCTGTGTCGGCAGCAGTACTTTTCCGCCTAAATGTCCGCATTTCTTCTCTGAAGACAGCTGGTCTTCGAAGTGAACACCTGCCGCTCCAGCTTCAATCATCGATTTCATCAATTCAAATACGTTGAGGGCACCGCCAAATCCTGCTTCTGCGTCAGCGACGATTGGTGCGAACCAGTGCGTATCGGTCTTTCCTTCACTGTATTCGATCTGGTCAGCACGCTGCAGCGCCTGATTGATGCGTTTTACAACCTGAGGTACGCTGTTAGCCGGATACAGACTTTGGTCAGGATACATGTGGCCTGCAAGGTTGGCGTCTGCCGCCACCTGCCAGCCGCTTAAGTATATGGCTTTCAGGCCAGCTTTTACTTGCTGAACAGCCTGGTTGCCGGTCAATGCGCCGAGTGCGTGGACATAATCCTCTTCATGAATCAGGTTCCACAGCCTCTCTGCCCCTTTTCGCGCAAGCGTATGTTCGATCTGTACCGATCCTCTGAGCTTCACGACTTCAGCTGCCGTGTATGGACGCTCGATCCCCTTCCAGCGTTGATCACTTTTCCAGCTTTCCTCTAGTGCTTGAATTTCCTTTTCCATTTTATCTCGCTCCCTCGGTCAATTTTTTATAGCCAGGCAATGTTAAGAACTCACAGAATTCATCATCATTTACAAGCTGCCAAAATAGATCTTTCGCTTCCTCAAAACGTCCGCCGAGCAATAAAGCCTCCTCTTCGGTCATTTCCTGAACAAGCTCTTTCGTGATTTTCCGTCCATCATCAAGCACTCCGCGGTCATGCCGGATCCACTGCCACACTTGCGCCCTTGAAATCTCAGCTGTAGCGGCGTCCTCCATTAAGTTAAAAATTGGCACGGCACCCTTGCCAAGCAGCCAGGCGCCAATATATTGGATCCCGACAGAAATGTTCGTACGCAGCCCAGCTTCTGTAATCGGTCCATCTAGCGGCTGGAGCAGGTCGTCTGCCGTCACCTTAACATCATCCCGCTGGCGGAAACGCTGGTTCGGCGTCGGCATTTTTTCATTGAATACATCAAGCACGATAGGTACAAGCCCTGGGTGGGCGACCCAGCTGCCATCATGACCGTCATTCGCCTCGCGCTCTTTATCTGCCCTGACTTTCGCAAGCGCTTCTTCATTCGCTTTGTCATTGAATTTAATCGGTATCTGTGCGGCCATTCCGCCTATCGCATGAGCGTTGCGGCGGTGGCAAGTTTTCACGACATATTGTGTATACGCTCTCATAAATGGCACCGTCATTGTGACAAGCGCACGGTCTGGCAGCAAATACTGATTGTGGCTGCGCAGCTTTTTAATAAAGCTGAAAATATAATCCCAGCGTCCGCAGTTTAGTCCTGCGCTATGGTCTTTTAATTCATATAAAATTTCATCCGCTTCAAACGCAGCCAGTACGGTTTCGATCAGGACAGTCGCCTTGATCGTGCCGGCTGGAATGCCAAGCTCTAATTGTGCAAACTCGAACACCTTGTTCCAGAGACGTGCTTCCTGGTGGCTTTCAAGCTTAGGTAAGTAAAAGTATGGCCCGCTGCCTTTTTCAGCAAGCGTTTTAGCGTTATGGAAAAAGTACAATCCGAAATCGATCAGGCTCCCAGATGACGGCTTTCCGTTATAGAGAATATGATTCTCATTCAAATGCCAGCCGCGCGGTCTCACGATCAATGTGGCGATCTCGCTGTTCAGGCTGTATTCTTTTCCCGTAACTGCTTTATGTGCGAGAGTGCGGCGTACCGCATCGTATAAGTTAACTTGGCCGCCAATCGTGTTGTCCCACGTTGGGGAGTTGGCATCTTCAAGGTCTGCCATGAAGGCTTTCGCCCCGGAGTTCAATGCATTGATAACCATCTTTGGATCTCCAGCCGGGCCGGTAATTTCCACACGGCGGTCCTGCAGGTCTTGCGGAACATCGGCTACTTGCCAATCTGAGTTACGAATCCATTCAGTTTCATCTAAAAACTGTGGCAGTTTCCCTTGGTTCAATTCTTCCTGTTTGTTTGCCCGCTCTTGCAAAAGTGACTGACGCTCTGTTTCAAATGTATCGTGAAGCCTGGCGAGGAAATGGAGCGCTTCCTCGCTCAGTATGTGCTCATATTCTTTTTTCACAGAAACAGTAACTTGCAGCGGTGACAGTAAGTTTTCCAACTTCATCCCTCCTATCAATCTACAAGTCCGTTTCCATTACAGCGGTGACAGCATACGTTTCCGTGACCGCTGCACTTTTTGCAATTTCCTTCCTGGTGGTGCCCCGTTCCGCTGCAATGCGTGCATTTTGTTTCGCCGTTTCCTTCACATTTTGTGCAATTCATGTTCTCTTCCTCCTCTGTTTTTATCTGTTATAATACAGTTTAATTTGCTTGTAATGTAATATATAACATTAACTTCTGTTATGCAACAGATTTTTGTATTTTTTTATAAAAATAGGCCAACTGTTATATTACAGTTGGCCGTATTAGGGCTGTTTCCCTAATTTTTATCCATTATTAACTAACTTACAGGCACAATGCATATATGTGTTTAGAGGAAAAAAGTTAAGGAGATGGTGTGATTGAGTAAAGACGAACGCATCCCCCGTCCGCCTGACGCGGTAACGATCGTATATGAACGGAATCCTTTTACACAGCAGCAGCAGATCATTAACTCTTGTGTAATTGGCAGCGCCCCGCCCTGCAAGCTGCAATCAGGCAGTGATGCGTACAGTGCTGGACACTGCCTGTTAAACAACGGCTTTAAGCTGATCTGCAACACCGCTAATGTAATGACGTTTGAAAGAGTCTATTAAACAAAAAGAAAGCTGTGCCTGTTATGGCACAGCTTTCTCTTAATCTTGTGTTTGAAATTTAAGCTTCTTCTCTTTCATCAGCTCCGCTAACGCGGCACGGAATGACGTGAAGGCGCGGATGTCCTTCATTTCTGTAAGGCCAGATGTGACGAGCTGCATAGAGACAAATGGACTGAATCCTGTAAATATCGCCTGAACACCCATGAGGGACAGACTTGACGTTAATGTTTTAATACCTTGTCCAAAATTATCAATATCACCGATCTCGTCTGCTCCGATACCGCTGAAGTCAATAACGATGTTTGTAATGTTATCAGCTGCTGACAGCTTCACAATCTTGGACGTAATCATTTCATAACGTTCGGGATACAGATGTCCTGTTATCGGAACAAGTGCAGTTTCCGGAAGAATGGAATGAATCATCGGCACCGAAATATCTGAAATGAGCCGTTCGCTCTCTTTTAACTTTTTCTTTAACTCTTCTATTTCACTCTTTAATTGTTCTACTTCACTCACATTTGTTACCATAAATGCCTCCTGCTATTGCTAAGATAGTTTGAGCGTAGCACTAATAGCCTCGTGTAATACTACCCTATATTAAATCCTGCCTACTAAATTATATGGATTCACTTCCCATGTTTCGTATGGAATTGTATGAAACGCATTCATTGCATCCAATGTACGTGACTTCATATTTGGCCGTGTAATGTATTGATCGATATTCTCTTCATTTAACTCTACAAATCTAGCATCATGAATCTCATCAGCCGGAACACTGATCTCCCCACTTATGTACTTTGCCTTAAATACAACGCATAAAACCTGTCTCGTGGCATTATAATACACCCCTGTAATGCCGATGGGCTCAATCACAACTCCTGTTTCTTCAAGCACTTCTCTAGCGGCTGCTGCGTCAAGAGCTTCTCCTTCTTCTACTTGACCTCCTGGCATTTCCCACGTATCCTTCCGCCACTGAGCCTGCACTAGCAAAACTTCATTTCTTTCGTTCGTTACAAATGCGGATACAGAAACGATATGTTTTGGCGTACTGCCATTCATCTTTCATTCTCCTTTTTACTGAATAACATTTTATTCTAGTAAAAGGATGGATAATCCTGTTTAGTTGTATGAAATTTGCTATAAAAATGCGATACGTGTCGAATTTTGTCAAATGGCACTTAAGTTAATAAAATGGCACATATTTTATGAAAATGGCACATAAGCAGAAAATATGGCACATAAGCAAAAAAAAACGGCACATATTAGACTATTTTCTTAAAGTGAAATAAAAAAGCACCCCGCAGCCGCGGGGCGTTTCCAACACTATCCATGATAATCGACTTTTTTAAGCGGTTCTTTCGCTGGGCCTTCGATCACTTTTCCATCAAAAGAGAACCTCGATCCGTGGCATGGGCAATCCCAAGTACGGTCGCCGGAATTCCATTCTGTCTCACAGCCGAGATGTGTGCATGTCGTGTCGACCACATGCAGCCTGCCATCCGCGTCACGATATCCTCCAGCTCGCTTGCCGTCCACCTTCACAACCGATCCTTCGTCCTTTGCCAGATCTGAAAGATGCTTATGCGGACGCTCTATTTTTCCTGAAATAAGGTGCTTCGCCACATCTGCGTTTTCCTGAATAAACTTTTTCACACTCGGATCAGCACGGAAACGGGATGGATCATATAGCTCCTTATAAGGATTGTCACGCTTCAGAATTAGGTCGGTCAGCAATTTAGCCGCTACCCCGCTGTTCGTCATTCCCCACTTGCGGAATCCAGTCGCAATTAAATAGTTGTCCGAATGGTAGCCGATGTACGGCACTTTATCGAGAGTGGTCAAGTCTTGAGCTGACCATCTGTAAGAAAACTCCTGTAATCCGAACGTATCGCGGGTATACTGTTCAAGGGCCTCATAATGCTTAATCGTACAAACTCCTTGACCGGTTTTATGGCTTTCACCCGAGATAAGAACAAGCTTGCCGCCTGTACCATCCGGCGTGAACCTCATCGACCGCGACGGGCTGCTCTCGCCGTAATACATGCCGCCTGGATAGTCATTTGCGGTTTTAACCGCGACCACATACGAACGGTCTGCGTACATCCTTGTAAAATAAAAGCCCATTCCGTCGTGGAAAGGAAAGTGCGAGCAAGCGACGATATGCTCGGCCGTGATGCGGTAGCCGTCCATCGTCAGGATGCTCGAGCTGCCGTCCATCTCTTTGGCTGTTGTGTTTTCAAAAATCTGTCCGCCTGATTCGGTTATATGGCCGACAAGGTGAAGCAAATATTTGACCGGATGAAACTGCGCCTGATTTTTCATCGTAACAGCGGCTTTTACTGGCAGCCCGAGCTGGATCGTTTCGGAGTAATCGGACGGAATTCCGAGTTTCTGATAAGCCTCGTATTCCTTTTTAACCTTATCAACGTCTTCCGATTTCTCAGCATAAATGATGGCGTCCTGCTCGCTGTAATCACAGTCGATATTGTGCTCGCGAATGTGGCTGCGCATAAACTCCAGCGCCTCACTCTGTGACTCGTAATACAACTTAGCCTTTTTCTCACCCATGTGAGAGATGAACTCATCATAAATCAGATCATGCTGTGCCGTGATCTTCGCCGTCGTATGTCCTGTCGTTCCGTTGAACAGCTTCCCCGACTCGATCAGCACAACCTTCTTGCCTTCCTTAGCCAAAAGGTAGGCCGTCGTAATTCCAGTTATACCGCCGCCGACAATCACCGTATCCACGCTGATATCATCCTGAAGCTTCGGAAACGACGGAATGTCCACTCCTTCACGCCAAAACGGCTCCGGATACCGGGGCATCTCTCCCGGTTGTTTATGCTGCGTCATACTAACGCCTCCTAAAAACAGAATCTACCATACCATTCTTGCCATATCACCGCTGTTTCTAAACGCTTACCCGTTTATCAAGAAATTTATGTCGTTTCTGGCTTGAGGTTTGGCATGGGGTACGGTACTCGATAGGCATATTTATTCTCAATTCTCTGCAGCAGCGCGCTTTTTCTTTCATTATTTGCTGCATAGTACCGTACCCCCAAACTCGTATACAACAAAAAAACCGCTATTCAGCGGTTTGAATTGTAATCATTTGCGTGATGGCTTCTGCAGCTTCGTCTATGAGCTCATACATCTTCGTCTGCTGGTCCATGAAATGATATATCAGGAAAGCGTTCAGAGGCCTTGAAAAACCGATTGAAAAGACAGGCTCTCCTTTTGAGAAGAAAGTATGGGTAACTTCAGATTTGATATACTGTTTGCTTTGTAGCTCTAAGAGGATCAGTTTAACGCGTAAAACGTCCATAACTTGTCTCCCCTTCCCTATACGGGATATTCATCAGCTAACAAAGGCGGCATATGGAATATTCAATTGTTGTACTATTATTTTACGAAATTTTCTGACAAAATACAACCGTTCTTTTTGTCTGTTTTTAGCGAAACAGAAGAAATTTATGTTTATTTTTCCTAATATTGGTTTCAAATTCAGGAAAGTGGGGAAATAGCCTTATTGGCTTTATGTTAATTTACAGCAAAAGGTGATGAATAGATGGCTAAAGGAGACTTGCTCATTATCGGCGGCAATGAAGATAAAAAAGAGAACAGAACGATCCTTCAGAAGTTTTCTTCTCTCTGTCTTGACCGAAAGGGTCCTATCGGTATTTTAACGACTGCATCCGGTTTTCCAGAAGAAGTGGGAGATGAATATAAACAGCTTTTCCAAGAGCTTCATGGAGAGGAGCCTGTCTTGTTTCACTTGGACACAAGAGAAAAGGCAGAATGCGATAATCTACCCCGCAGACTTAGTGAACTGTCCGGCCTATTCATGACAGGCGGTGATCAGCTTCGATTGACAAGCATCCTCGGCGGCACATGTTTTTACAAGCATCTGATTAAAAACTGGCACGATGGCATGATAGTCGGAGGAACGAGTGCAGGTGCAGCTGTTATGAGCAGGCTGATGATCTTCTCCTCCAAAAACTTAAAAAACGCAGAGGCAGCCTATCTAGAGATGGGTTCAGGCTTCGGTTTTCTTGAAGACGTTATCATCGACCAGCACTTTTCACAGCGTGACAGATTTTCACGACTCATGCGTGCGATAGCTCTTAATCCGCAAATCATAGGTGTAGGAATCGATGAAAACACGGCGATTTGGGTCAAGAATGAAGGAGAATTGTTTGAAGTGCTCGGCGAGTATAACGTGAGCATCTTTGACGGGAAGAAATCCGTATATATAGATATTGCAGAAAAATCAACAACGAACATGACCATTTCTGACATCCGCTTCCACACACTTGGTGAAGGCGCGATTTTCCATCTTCAAAAACGTGAACTTATACTGCCCTAAGGAGCGAAAACCGAATATGAAAATTAATCGTGTCAATTATTTATCCGGACCGAACTTGCACAGCTTTAAGCCTACTATCTGGATTGAACTCGACATCGAGGACCTGGAAGAAAAGCCTTCCAGCGCTATACCTGGATTCACTGACACTCTCCTTTCAATCATTCCAAGCTTGCACACACATACGTGTTCACGCGGTTATCCAGGCGGATTCGTTGAACGCCTGCATGAAGGCACTTGGATGGGGCACATTCTAGAGCATATCGCGCTTGAGATTCAGCACCTTGCCGGCATTAAAGTGAAACGCGGCAAGACCATCACGAGCAAGCAGAAGGGCATTTATTTCGTTACATATGATTACCGAGAACCTAAATCCGGCTATTACGCCTTTGAAGCGGCTATGGAAATCGTCACCGCTATTTTGAACGGCGACACGATCTATGCCGCACCATATATTGAAAAAACATCACAGCTATACCATGAATATAAACTTGGACCGAGCACAGAAGCCGTTTACGAAGCGGCACTCGCTCGCAAGATACCAGTCGAGCGTGTCGGCACAGACAGTTTTCTCCGCATCGGCACCGGCTCGAAGCAAAAATATGTACAGGCGACCATTTCAAGCCAGACATCGTATATGGCTGTTGAAAATGCTTGTGACAAAGACATGACGAAGCAGCTCCTTGCAGGCGCTGGAATCCCTGTCCCAGCTGGCGAGGTGATCACCACTGAACAAGAGCTTGTTGATGCGGGTATGCGGCTGGGCTTCCCTCTCGTTATCAAACCGCTCAATGGACGCCAGGGTAAGGATATCGTGACCAACATCAGAGATGAAGCCGAGCTGCTGAATGCTTTTCATTGCGTATACAGCGAAGGCGTTTCTTATATTATTGAACGTTATTACGAAGGAAATGATTACCGATTTTTTGTTGTCGACGGAAAATTAGTTGCGGCGAGCCTTCGCCTGCCGCCTATGGTAATTGGCGATGGAGTACGGACAATCGCTGAATTGATTGAAGAGGAGAATATGAATCCGCTCCGCGGAGATGGACATGAAAAAGCGATGACAAAAATACCTCTCGATGAGCGCACAGCTTGCCACCTCGAGCTGTCTGGATTTTCTCTCCACACTGTGCTGAAAGAAGGGCAGCGAATTGATGTGCTCGGGAACGCTAACCTGTCCACCGGCGGTTCTGCCATCGATGTGACAGACATCGTGCACCGGACATACCGTGACATCGCCGTTTCAGCAGCTCATGCAGTCGGGCTCGATATTGCGGGAATCGACTTGATCTCAAACGACGTGTCTGCACCATATAAAGCCGGCAGCGGAGCGGTTTTAGAGGTTAACGCAGCTCCAGGCATCCGCATGCATCTCTACCCTTCTGCAGGTGAGGCAAGAGATGCTGGCGGGGCGATTGTGGATTATCTGTTTTCTTCAAGAGAAGAAGCCGCCATTCCGGTCGTAGCGGTCACCGGCACGAATGGAAAAACAACTGTCACAAGACTCACCGCCCACCTTCTTCAAAAAGAAGGCTTAAATATAGGAATGACAAACTCTGATGGGGTTTGGCTGAATGACAATCAGATCGATTCTGGTGATTGCAGCGGACCAAAGTCGGCGAGGAAAGTGCTGTCTCATCCGTCCACTGATATTGCTGTACTTGAAACAGCAAGGGGCGGCCTGCTTCGTGAAGGTCTAGCTTTCCGTTATTGCGACGTTGGCATTGTCACAAACGTGTCGGAGGACCATCTTGGCCAAAACGGAATCGAGACTCTAGAAGATTTGCAAAAGTTAAAGCGCACTATCCCTGAAGTTGTACTGTCTGAAGGGCATTGTGTATTAAACGCGGACGATCTCGGCTGTGCGGCTATGGCTGAGCATACAGAAGGCAAAATTATTTACTTTTCATTATACGAGGATAATCCGCTCATTATCGATGCAATTGAAAACGGTGACACCGTATGGTACGTGAAGGATGACTGGGTGATGATGGCGGAATTAGGAAAAGTTGTGCGCTTCCTCCCTGTATCACATATTCCGATTACCATTGGCGGAGCTGCGCGCCATAATATCGCTAACTCTCTCGCCGCACTCGCCGCTGCTCACTCGCTTGGCCGCAGCCTTGCCGAACTGCGCAGCAAGATCATTACGTTCCAGCCTTCTATGGAACAGAGCCGGGGACGCTTCAACATGGAGCATGCGAATGGACGAACGGTAATCATCGATTATGCACATAATCCAGCAGGAATGAATGCTATTTTTGAAACGATTGCTTCTCTTCCTAAAAACAGGATCATTGTCGCAGCATCAGCCGCAGGCGACCGGCCTGACGACACGATTTTCCAAATGGGACGAATTATAGGAGAATCTGCGGATGTGTTCATTGCCAAACAGGATCGAACCCTGCGCGGGCGCAAGTCAGGTGAATCAATTAGGCTATTGCAGGATGGGGCACTCTCATCCGGAAGAGATCTGGAACTATACGCGCTTATGTCTGAAAAAGACGCCTTCGAACAAGCGGTAACTCTCTCTGAACCAGGTGACCTGCTGCTGTTTTTCTATGATGATTTCAGTTTGGCAGAGGAAGCTGTGGAAAACCTAAAATATCCCTACAGTCAAACCGCAGCCTTAATTACGCCATAAAAAATAAAGATTAAAAATGCTGTGATCTCCTTTTGCATTTTCAGCACAAAAAAAGCCGCATTTCGCGGCTTTTATCTCATCACTTCATGAGCGCAGTTATGGCTTCTGTGGCGTCCTGTATCTTAGCATATTGCTCGCGATGGCTCGTTGCTGTGCAAAAAATACTGAAGGTTTGATGGGTCTTGGAGTAGCTGAGTGTGAACAGCTCTTGATTTTCATGGCTGAACGTATGCGTCACTTCTGATTCCGCATAAGGGCTTGTCTGCAATTCTGCCAGAATAAATACAATGCTTTGCTGGTTCATACTGTAACCCCTTTCCATTATAGGGGGGCTTCAACGTACAAAGAACCCAAATAATATTATATTTACTGCTTCACCATAACAAATTTTCCCTAAAATAGATAGGGCACCATCCTTTAAAAAAGCCGTGAACCCTCTGCTGAAAGGGGCTCACGGCTTTGTAAATTATTTGTTGACGATAGCATTTTGGACGATTTTCTTCATACTCTGAATTTGGCCAAGATGATTCGCTTCATGAAAAGCAGCCATATTCGCCAGCTCCCCAAAAGTTTCAAGCCCAAGAAAAGGCTTTGTAAGCACTTGGTTATATGCTTCTGACGGAATCTGCTGCAGTCTATCCACCTGATTCTTCAGATGTTCGACAAGCTCTGAAAGGGAAGGCACTTCCCCGCTCCACTCGGACGGTCTTGTTCCTTTTCCAAATAGATCTAGATATTTTTCGGGCAGATAAGACGATTTCTTTGGAAAGCCCATCATGAATTGCTCAGTTACAGTCAGAACATGACCGATCTGCCAGCGAATCGTGTTATTGAATCCTTCTGGCTGAACATCCAGTATGCCTTCATCGAGCCCATCTACATTTCTCAGAAAAAATCGGCGTGTCATTTCAAAGTTTTTCAAAGTAAATTCGTTCATCATCATCCTCCTAAAAGTATGATTCTTACTTTCTTATTTTACAGCAGCTTTAATTAAAAAGCGATTTCGAGCCGCTTTGTTGTCTCAAGCTGCAGCACCTCGACTTTTTCAAACAGTATTGGCTGCTTAAACAACGGTCCATCATACACATAAGTGTGATATTCACCAGCCTCCCCCATAGGGCAAACCTTTTCTCTCGCAATATCTTGCAAAAAAGATTTATCAAGTTCGCGCCCCAGCCAATCCTCAGACAGTTTGTCGTCACGGACTCGGATGACTGCTGCCTTGTAGCCTGATTCAATAAATGTCTGTAAAGCGGAAAACGCCTCATCCTCCTTCATCCATAACGGATAAAGCGCACTGATGTCCGCTTCATCTACGGCCTTTTCTCCCCACTCGCGGTGTTCAGTCAAGTAAAGATCACCGAACGCTATCGCTTCTAATTCATATTTTTGTTTTAAAACGTTCAACCGTTCCACATAGTCAGTCGTGTATGTTTCAAACGTGCAGCTGACGAACTCTAGCGGTATACCGAGTGCATCCGCCTGGCGTTGTATTGCTTCTATTCTCTCACCGTGCCCGAACGTCCGGTTGATGTCTGCCGGGACAGTTGTGATCAGACACGCGGCCTTATGCCCGGATTTAACCAGCTTGTCAAGCATCATACAGCTATCCTTACCGCCGCTCCAAGATATTGCTGTAATCATCGTTATCCCGCCTTTACCTTTTAATCTTATAACGGTTCACCGGCCGTCCCACTCCGCCATATGTCATATGAATCGTGATGTTGCCTGTTTTCTCGAGATGATCCAGATAACGCCGTGCTGTCACTCTGGCGAGTCCGATTCCTTCCGCTACCTCTTCTGCAGAAACTTCATCGCTCTGCGCTTTTAAATAACTTAAGATTTTGTTCAGCGTTACACCGTTCAACCCTTTCGGCAGCTCTTCTTCGTCGCTTTTTTTCTCGGCCTTTTGCGAAGGCTGAAACATCATCTTATCGAGCTCTGTCTGTGTAAAATGACCGCTGCTGCCGGTCTCCTCGCGATATGCTCTATATTTCAAAAGCGCCTGCTGAATCCTTTCGAACTTAAACGGCTTCATGATGTAATCAAACGCACCATTCTGCAGGAATAAGCGCACGGTCTCCATGTCGCTAGCGGCAGTAATCGCAATAATATCGGTGTCTATTCCTTCACTCCGAATTTGACGCAGCGTCTCAAGTCCGTCCTGTTCAGGCATATACATATCAATGATGACCAAGTCCGGCTGCACTTCACGAATCTTACGCATTCCTTCTCTGCCGTTCGAAGCGATCGCCGCCACTGAAAAGCCGTCCACTTTCTCTACAAACATCCGGTTCACGTCCTGTACCATAAGATCGTCCTCGATCAGTACCACTTTCAGCATTTTTTCACTCCTCCACCCGGAACAACACAACAAATGTTGAACCTTGCCCCGGCTTCGACTCTACTTCCAGTTCTCCTTTACCTTTTGCTGCAATGTTTTGCACGAGATACAAACCGATGCCGCGTCCTTCATCCGCTTTCGTCGAATATCCTTGCTCAAAAATTTGCGGCACATCGCTCTGTTCTATGCCTGCTCCGTTATCTTCTACTAAAATCGTAAATTGTTTTTCCGTCTGTACGACGCTGACGTATATTTCTTTTTCCAGAATGTCGACACAATTAAACGAATCAAACGCGTTTTCGATCAAATTGCCAAGTATGATCACAACATCATGATGATCGAGACATCTAGGCAGTCTCTCTAATCGGCTGTTTCGGTCAATATGGACCACGATGCCGAGCTCTTTACCGCGGCTTACCTTACTTAGAAGCAGACCAGCAATGCTGTCATCTTTCAAATTAGCTGTCAAAAACCTAGTCAGCTCTTCCTGTTCTTCTGTTACGGCAAACACATAATCAAGCGCCTTATCACGGCTGCCAAGCTGGATGAGTCCCGCAATCGTATGCAGTTTATTCATGTGCTCATGGTTCTGCACGCGAAGAGCATTGACAAACGCTTTTACCCCTGTCAGCTCTTCAGCCATCTGTTTCACTTCAGTCCGGTCCTGGAAAATCGCTACCGCTCCGACTGTTACCCCGTTTACCTTGATCGGAACACGGTTGCTCATAATGTTCAAGCTGCCGAGCTGAAGCTCTTTATTATAGATCGGCCGGTTAATCCGGAGTATCTCCGGCAGATACGTGTCCGGAATGACCTCTCGAATCAGTCTGCCAGTCACATCCCCGCTCACTCCAATCATCTGCTTCGCTTTTTCATTAAAAATAGTAATCCGCTCATTCGTATCAATGGCGATTACACCCTCGTGCATCGCGTTGAATGTTTCTGTCCGCTCAACAAACAGCCGGGCGATTTCGTGCGGTTCGAGCGAGAACATCTGGCGTCTTACATGGCGGGCGAGCAGCCATGCGCCCCATCCTCCGAAAAAGAGTGAAAGTGCACCCGTCAGCCAGATTTCTGTTTTCACATCTGATAGGACTTCCCATAAACTCGGCAGCCTGTATCCTGTAATCACGACACCGATTTGTTCATGTGAGGTGCCTATGATTGGCTCGAACGCTCTGATCATCGTGCCGACCTCGCCTTTGGCGGCAGTGGTGTATGAGTGCTCGGCGAAAGCTGCACCTTCATCACTGCCTTCTGAAATGGTACCGATCTGTTTTTTTACCGGATGCGACAAACGCACACGGTTCATATCCAGCACTACGATATAATCGGCATTATTGACGATCCGGATTCGCTCCACTATGCCATTAATTCTTTCTCTGTCACGCTCGCTGCCTGTGATCAGCTGGCGCAGCTCGGGCAGTTCAGCGACGGTTCTCGAAGTCAGCCTGCCTCTTTCCTCGAGGTCGCTTTCTTTCTCGCTCATCGTGTTTCCGAACAGAACCATTCCGCCGAGAAGCAGCGAAAATCCAATGATAAAGAAAATCAGTGCGGTGATTTTTGTATGAATAGAAAAGTAGTTCATCTTTATGACGCTCCTCTTGTAAGCGCTAACGTTTAACATTGTATTTGTTCTGTCTCCATCGTACACTAACACTAACCTAATTTGTAAAGATGAGTGTGGTGGCAGTATGAGGTATTTTATCGCAGCAAGCGCCGTGACCGTTTTCGGACTCTTGGCATTTCTGCTGTTTCAATCCGGCATCAGCGAAAAAGAAATGCCGCATGACGATGAACAGGCAGGTTTGAAAGATCAGATTGTGATTCATTTCAGCCATGTCGTAGCCGAAAACACCCCTAAAGGTCTGACCGCGCAAAAATTCGCCGACCTTGTCGAGGATAAAACGGATGGCCGCATCAAGGTGCTCGTTTATCCGAACAGTATCATGTACAGTGACGGCGAGGAACTCGATGCCTTAAAGAATAACGAGGTTCAGATGATCGCCCCCTCCTTTTCCAAGCTACAGAAACTGGAGGTGCTCGATCTTCCCTTTTTGTTCCGTAACGACGAGCATGTCCGCTCTGTTTTTACTGGTCCGGTCGGAAAAAAACTGCTGCAGAGGGTGCAGACGAGTCATATTAAACCGATGGCACTATGGAGCAACGGCTTCAAACAAGTTACGCATAACAAAAAACACCTTGTTTCACCTGCCGATTTCAAAAATGAACGGATTCGGATCCAGCCGAGCAGTCTAATACAGATGCAATATGAAGAACTTGGTGCCCAGCCTGTTCCTATTTCGTTCAATGATGTTTACCAGTCGCTCGAGGCGAACCGGATTGACGGCCAGGAAAATACCGTGTCCAACTTTTATTCAAAACGCTTTTATAAACTGCAAAAATATATGACCATCAGCAATCACGGGATACTCGGCTACGCCGTCCTCATGAACGGTTCTGTCTGGAAAAAGCTGAGTCCGCATGATCAAAGCATTTTGTCGGCAGCGATGGAAGAAGCGACCCAATGGAACGTCCAGCAGTCACAGAAAATGAACTCAAGCCAGCTGCAGGAGCTGCAGAATTCAGGAGAGATGTCATTTTATCGGCTGTCTGTAAAGCAAAAAGATGATTGGAAAAAGGCGTTCAAAGAGGTCTATGATCAGGCGGAGAGAGAAATTGAAGCCGATTTAATTCATGCTATTAAAGTGGCTGAAAACGGCATCCATTAAAAATCATTTTTCACTATTTTCTGTGTGAACTTGCTTATTCTAATTATTGATGTTAGTATAAAGAAGAATTATTTTTGTTCGGGTATGTAACAATAATACAAGTGATGAATAGCTTTAATGCTTTCTATTGCGATGAGCAAGAATAGTATTATAACGTGCGATCTCGCACAAAATAGGAGGCAATACACATGGAACACGGAAAAGTTAAGTGGTTCAACGCAGAAAAAGGTTTCGGATTTATCGAAGTTGAAGGTGGAGACGATGTATTCGTACACTTCTCAGCTATCCAATCTGAAGGCTTCAAGTCTTTAGACGAAGGTCAAGAAGTTACTTTTGAAGTAGAACAAGGTCAACGCGGACCTCAAGCTACTAACGTACAAAAGGTTTAATTGACCTTTTAAAAAAACCAGCCATCCCTCGGGGCGGCTGGTTTTTTGTGGTTTATATATGTATGTGGGGTACGGTACCTTTTGGTACCGTACCCCACATAGTTCTTTATGCTAATAAACAGGAGAAGACGCTAATAAAATACCGTTTATGCAAATAAAAATTCCGGCTGCAAACAAATTTTTATTTCTGCAAATAAATGCTTTAGATTCGCAAATAAATAGCGAAGTATCGCAAATAAGACCTTGAAAATCGCAAACAAATCTCTGTTATGCAGTCTGGAAGCGTCCAGTATTCTTGAAAATTGTATAAATAAGCCCTCTTCAATCCAGAACAGGGCTTTTACATATCACTTTCATCACAGCCTACCAAAAATCTATGCCTCTGCAATCTCCCACGGATGTTTCATCAACGCCCTCAGCAAAACTAAGAATACAATTTCCATCACAACTGCCGCAATGATCAGAACGATGGAGACGGCGGTCAGCCAATCACCGGACATGTTCATAAGGAACGATTCGGCGATCGTGACCGGAAGCAATACAGCCATATAAGTATTAAATGTGGACGCAACTCGTTTTTTGAGTTCTGATTGTCCATGCCGTATAGCAATCTCCAATACCATTCTGAAGACGTGGAACACAAGAACAAGTTTCAGCAAGCTTAACGCTGTTCCGTAAAGCTGCACAAGCATTGCCGGCTGCTCTCCTGCGTTGTTCCACATAAAAACTGATGGAATGGATAAAAAGATAAGGCCAGCTGCTATCCATTTCGCCCTCTTGCCATCACCGCTTCCGTCCATCAGTAGTATCTTGATTCCTTGAAAAATGAGAAAATACCCAAGTGGATCAGGAAGGATATCTACATTTACAATGTGGATTTTCAAGAATACTAATAAAAATCCCCAAAAAATCTTATGAAAGCCTGCGCTCATTTTTCTTCACCTCTTTCTCTTGGCTGCGATAATCTTTTCGGCTGTTTCTTCATTTATCACCTTATCTTTAATGATTCGGAAAGGTACGTCGAATGGCTTTCCTTTTTGATCTACACCTTTTACATGAAACGATAAATCAAGCATTAAGCCGGTAGCATCTTTTAGATTTATAAAAAAGCCCATTCGTTCTCCTTTTTTTACCTCAATAGGCTCTGGCAGCTGCATCAAGTTTCCTTCATTATTTACATTATATTTGTATTGTTTATGATTTATTTTAATTTGTGCTTTTTCGTTTACCTTAGGAAATGGAGAAGCAATACTTTGCAGCACAGCATTTTGACTCGCAATAAAGCTAATCCTGTGCATCATGCTGTCTAAGTTCTCACCTTGTGAACGAGAAACAGCGATATGATCTCCCTCTTCGTTTAAAAGAATCTTAACTTCTCCAATTTCGGCAGTGCGCATTTTTCCGTTGCTGAGAAACTTTATTTTATTAAAACGAGTTAATCCTTTGTCATTTATATTGTCTTCATACACTTCTTTGATTGGAATGGAGACATACTTTAAAACATAATGATCGAACTTTTTCATCACAGTGGGTGCTCGTTCATTCATGACAAACTTCGTACGATTTTCTTCATCATCAATTAACGTCACATTTTGTAAAGAAGTTTCATCATCTTCATTCGCTAAAAACCAAAGAGTAAAATACCCTTCTGCATCACGCTCTTTGGAGAATTCATAATAATGATCAAGGAAAACAGGATACTCTAGCTTATGTGCTCTTTCTACGGTTTTCATGTATGCCGTATTCCCTGCCCAGCTTAAAACAGCCACGACTATAATGGTGTAAAAGATGAATGGCTTCTTCATGTTTGACTCTCCCCCTTATATTCACAATACCATAAAAAGGAAAACGTAAATATAGAAAAAACGCGGCTGATATTTCGCCGCGCTTGATTATTTGGTCTTTCTGCTTTTCAGTGCAATAATGCTTTGAACGTCTTTCTCACTTAGATAAGGGGAAAACTGTACGTACATAAAGCTTTCCACATTTTCACCGTCCTCTGTAGTCCCTTCTATTTTTAGTTCATATTTCTGAAATGCCATTTCTTTCTTTCCCTTTTGTACATACAGTCCAAGCCATTCATTTTTCTTCATCTGCATAGGATACAGCACATCGTTTTTATCTTTTCCAGGCACCTTGTTCCATTCAGTTTTTAATAATATTCTAAGTGGGTTTTGAATGTTTTCACTTTGCTTGTGGATGTGATGCACTTTTATCTTTGTATCATTTTCAAGTGACAGAAATGGACTTGATATTTCTTTTATACTAAGATTATCAATAATTCTTACCTTAAGAACATCTCTTTGTTGGTTTGATCCGCTGCCTTTAAATTCAAACGCTTTTGTTGAAATAGTCCGTGGCTGTGCATTAATCTTTACCATGCCAATCGGAACCGTCTGTCTGCTGCCGTTTTCATAATGAACAGTAATATTTTCGAACTGCCAAGTACCATTTTTGTATTTTTCAGCAGGTACACTAGGTAAATACACCAAAATAGTTTTCAAATTTTGATGCTGAAACTCTTGTACCACCTTTTCTTGAGAATCCCTGTCTGGTTCATTATAGTTATATGCCTCTACTCCATCTAACTCTACGCTTTGAATTTCAGTATCATCGAACTTATTTGTTATAAAATAAAACGCCAAAAACCTGGCACTGTCAAAATCCATTTCATAATAATGATCCAGAAATACCGGTTTCTCCAGCTGCGCTGCTTCGAAATATGTATAGTTCCCCGCCCAAATTATTACAGCAGCCATTATGGCGATATAAAAATGCTTCGGTTTCAACCTCAACATCTCCCCTCTTACTAAACATACCATAAAAAGGAAATAAGAGAACATAAAAAAACGCGGCTCACTTTACCGCGTTTCATTTCCATTCAACTCAAAATGGCGTTCCTCAATTTTAAAGATCTCCAGATCATAAAACCATACTCATCCTCGTCAAATAACTGCAGTACTTTTTGAAAAAGTTCCTCTATTAGACTGTTGAACTCACTGATTTTCATTGTAGGTTTATCTCCTCAATATCTCTAATTGAGTACGTATGATTTTCTGCAGCACCCTCTTTTCATCAATCGACACGTTCTCCGAAAGCCTTGCAGCCGCTACAGGCAACAGCCACTTGCGAATCCATTCACCCGATTCCTTGCCATGTTCTTTTATATAAAACCGAAGATAATAAGCACTTAGCAATCTGCGAAAAATAGTTTGAAGACTCGTTTTTTCCGGCAATCCTCCATACCTCAGCAGCAGGAAGGTTCTTGCCACATCAGCCAATGGATTTCCAGAAGTGGCATCGTTCCAGTCGATGATGACCGGACCATTATCACCTATCAGAATATTGTCTGGATGGAAATCTCCATGACACAGCTGATTTCCTTTAGGCAGCTCCTTCAGAAGATTAACTAGTTCTCTCTTATCTTCATCAAGCAGCATGTCAGTATGTTGAATATCATGCCTTAGTTTAAACTTTTGTGAAGCGAGTGGCAGGCCCGATACTCGATGCACCTCTGCATGCAGTTTCGTCATCATCTCCAACATTTTGAACAGCCGTAATGGATTTTTCATTAATTGTACTTTAAGTGAGTTACCTATTATCCTCTCAAAGACAATCGCCGTTTTTCCTTCAAACTCTATCAGGTCATACACTTTCGGAGCGGCCTGCCCGCTGTCGTAAATACTGCAGCTGATTTTCCATTCCTGTTCTATGTAATAGGGCTGTACCCAATCATGAAAAACCTTTATCGCTCTGTCCCCATATTCAAATACATCAGCTGTATTGCCTTTTCCAATCAGCCTGCCAATTGAATCGGCCACTTCAGTTCACTTCCCTAAACACATACTCCCTGTAAATAACAAAACCATTCTTCTCATAAAATCGCTTTGCTTTTGTATTATCATTCCAGTAATCAAGCTCGACTTTGTTGATGCCGCGCTCTCTGGCCAACTCATCAATATGTTCCAGCATTCGAGTACCGTACCCCATGTTCCTTTTTGTGCTGTTGATGCTGATCTGATGGATCATGAGCATGTCATATGCGTGCTTGAACGCGTTTTCCGGGAAATGCTTAATTTCGATCCAGGCGTACCCGACTGGCTCCCCTTCATCCTCTGCCACTAGCATTTTATGGTTTGGCTTCTCTATAAGACTTTCAAAAAAATGCTGGATTGGTTCTTGCTCGAATGGCTTAAAATGCGCCGGATTCATCTTCACATGCACATCCTGGACGTGTCTGTTTAATGACGCGATGAGTGCAGCGTCTTTTGTTTCTCTAATGATCATGTTGTCTCCCCCTTATATCTTTCTTACATATACGCTCCTTTACTGACTTTTCCTCTTTTTACAATTGACCAAAAAGACCAAAAAGAACAGTATCACCATAAACTGTTTGTTTTCGGAAATGTCAGATAATATATGAGTTATATTGAAAGCGCTGTCAAAATAGAAAGGAGCTACGAAAATGAGGATTAATTTCAGAAATCTTACCGTTCAAGTTGTCATCGGCATCCTGCTCGGAATTGCAGTCGGATTTACGTTTCCGGCTTTCGGGACCGAGCTCAAGGTTTTAGCTGACGTTTTTATTAAAATGATAAAAATGGTTATTGCACCAATCATCTTCTTTACCGTCGTTATCGGAATCGGAAGCATGGGAGACATGAAGAAGGTCGGACGGATCGGCGGCAAGGCGCTGCTTTATTTCGAGTTCATCACAACATTTGCTCTCGCTATCGGACTATTAGTCGTTAACTTCCTGCAGCCTGGAAAGGGATTTGATACTTCGGCTGCGAAAGGCGGCGATGTTTCTGAGTTTACAAAACAGGCGGCAGAAACAAGCCATGGTGCTGTTGATTTCTTGGTTAGCATCGTGCCGGAAAATGTAGTTGGCGCTCTAGCTGAAGGCCAGCTGCTTCCAATCTTGTTCTTCGCTGTTCTTTTTGGTCTTGCTGCTGCTTCTCTTGGTGAAAAAGCAAAGCCTACCATAAAGATGTTTGAGAACCTTACTGAGATTTTCTTTAAAGTGGTAAACATGATCATGAAGGTCTCTCCAATCGCAGCATTCGGTGCGATGGCGTTCACGATTGGAAAATTCGGTGTTGGTTCACTCGTTTCACTTGGTCAGCTCATGGCTGCCGTTTACACAACGATGTTTTTGTTTATCGTACTCGTGCTTGGAGCGGTGGCAAAATACTATGGCTTCAGTATTTTTAAATTCATCGCGTACATTAAAGAAGAAATTTTGCTCGTACTCGGAACTTCTTCCTCTGAATCGGCTCTTCCTAAAATGATGGAAAAGCTCGAAAAGTACGGCTGTTCTAAGTCGGTTGTCGGGCTAGTTATTCCTACTGGCTACTCATTTAACCTTGACGGAACTTCCATTTACTTGTCGATGGCAGCAATGTTCATTGCACAGGCGTACGGCGTAGACTTGTCGATCTGGCAACAGCTTACTTTACTCGGTATCTTGATGCTGACAAGTAAAGGTGCAGCAGGCATCACAGGTTCAGGATTTATTACACTTGCTGCAACATTGGCTGCATTCCCGATGATTCCAGTTGAAGGAATGGCGCTACTGATCGGTGTCGACCGTTTCATGTCTGAGGCTCGTGCTATTACGAACTTGATCGGAAACGGTGTGGCAACAGTTGTTGTTTCGAAGAGTGAAAATGAATTTCATCCGAACGAGCACTCGCTCGCGGTGGAGAATACACGCTATCCGATCGCGAAATAACAATAAGAACGACCAGAGTAAATTTCTCTGGCCGTTCTTTTATTTATTCGTTATAATCCCATCACTAAATGAGATGTTTTGAACGTGAGTGATGCCAAACTTTTTATAGGTAATCTTCACTGATTTAATATCTTGGTTCCAGTCTTTATCTACTAGTTCAACACGCAGCACTAAAGAAAAATCACCATCTGCCTTATACCCTCTCACAGGAAGAAGGTTATCATATAGTCCTTCTTTAATCACTTCTTCTTCACTGACAGCACCGAAATTCGTCTTATTAATAAAAAGTCTGATCAGAATTTGCTTATCATCTTTTGCCACAATGGTATTATCAGTCTTTATCAATTCAGCCTTCTGAAGTACTGGAGCGCCAAGTCCTTCCCACTTTAAATCATACCCGATGTAAACAGCTTTTTCTTTTTGGAGAGTTTCTATGTCAACTGTAGTATGACTCCGCTTTGTAAATTTACCCTCGTTGCTAACATACTGAAATGTCCATACGGCACCAAAGACAACGGCTAAAATAATCGACCACTTCAAAAGGCGTATTTTCATATTAGTCTCACCCATACCCTCTTTTCGTTTTCATTAAAGAAACTCATCTTATAACTATGTATTCTAGTAATGTGTGATGTAATCCTATCCGCTTGAAAAAAGAAAAGACCTCCTGCATTCAGGAGGTTTCATCTCATATGTTTGTATTCAGCCCCATCTTCTCAAGGGCTTTTTTTAGTGTGGCATGTGTTTCGACGTTCTCAAAATCGATTCCGAGCTGAACCGAAGAGATGGCGAATGCAGGATTAATTCCGGAAATCATGGAGGTCACACCGAGCAGCTGCAGTGTCTGTATTAGCTGAAACAGCTGGTTTGCGACCATCGTGTCCACTACCGGCACGCCGGATAAGTCGATGGAAAGGTGCGTAATCTTCTGCTGCATGCATTGAACAGGTATAACTTCCACAATTGTCTTGGCCCTTTTCGTATCGATGTCTCCGACGAGCGGCAGTACACCGATCGAATCAGTGATCGGGATGATCGGCGCACTCAATTCACGGATAAGCTCCTGCTGGGCTTCAAGTTTCGCAGTTGTATAATGATAATAATGCTCCGTAAATTTAACATATAAATCATCGAATGCTTTGCCAACTGTGACCATGGAAGGCATCATCTGTTTTTGCGAAGCATCTGTATGATTGTCGAAAAAAGATTCCATGTACTGTATGAAAATTTGTTTGAACTTTGAAACTACATCGAGCACTTCATAGATCGGTGTCTCTGATTCAGCCCTGCTTTTAGCCACGGTTTTGGCCCACTCTTCACTATTTTCCTTATATGCGGTCTGATCATCACAAAGACTGCTAATGATGGTTTTAATTGTGAATCGGTTTTGTTCCCTTAGAAGTGCATCTATTTTATCGTCTTTAACAGCATAAACGGATTTACCAATTGGCGCTCGAGTCTGTAACCATTTTTCAGTTATATCACAGGCGTTTTGCTCTAAGTATTCAATGAGCTGAGTGTTAAATAAATTCATGATGTCCCCTTCTTTTCTTATACATCTATTGAACTAACATAGTACACCCTCATTATACGCACCGATATTAGGCAGTACAAGTTTTTAAGTAAAACCTGTACTTTGCACAGAAAGACCTTCCTAAGATGATAGGAAGGTCTGTCATGGGTAATCATTTATACTTGTGCCCGCTGTTCTTTTTGTAGTTTGGAAATCGCAACCAACAGTAAATACCTTTCTTTGTGAGTCAGACGCAGCCAGTCTTTAGCTTTATAAACCATGCAGGCTTCCTCCTTTTCTAAAGGTTTTATTGGGTCAAGAGCGTTTGGTTAAATTTAGGTACTTTTACTTTACCACCTGAATTCACTTTAAAAACATAATAAACCAACATTTCGTTCGCCTTATTTCTACAGTTAGAGAGAATTTTGTCGGTTTCAGTCCGCATCATCATGGGAAAATTAATGTAATACCTTCTAAAAAGGAGTTTGATCCATGGATATAATTACCCGAACATTTGAAGACGACGGCTACATTCCAAACAACCCTTTTTACCCTGTAATTTTGTATAAAGGTGCGCTAGCTGGCAGAGAAAGCGAGACAGAAATGGTGTTTAATGAAAACGGATGGCTGAACAGCTGGACGAACGGTGTGTTTAATTACCACCATTATCACAGCAACACGCATGAGGTGCTGGGTGTCGTTTCAGGCACGGCTGTTCTGAAGCTTGGCGGCGAGAACGGCGAGGAGGTTGCAGTCGAGGCTGGTGATGTTGTGCTGCTGCCAGCAGGCACTGGGCATAAACGGATATCGGCTAGCCCTGATTTCAAGGTGACCGGCGCCTATCCGGACGGTGCTGATTATGACACGAAAACAGGACAAACCCTTGAACGGCCGCAAGTGATGGAGAACATCAAACATACCGGAATACCTGAAAACGATCCGGTTCTCGGGAAAAATGGGCCGGTTCATGAATATTGGAACACAAGATAAAAAACTCCGAAGCTCTATGGCTTCGGAGTTTTCGCATTTATTGTGGTGCCGGCGCTTTTTCATTCTGAAACGAGCCGGCTGAGACGTTTGTCAGAAAATCACATGGCTCTCCGACATAAAAGATCTGCAGCTCATGCATCGCCCGGGTACAAACGGTATAAAACAACTTTCGGTCAGATTCTTTGCTATAGATTTCATTCGATGCATCGTAAATGATCACTGCATCGAACTCAATTCCTTTAGCGAGGTATGATGGGATAACGACCACGCCTTTCTCGTACGCAACCGTTTCTTCTGCCATAAGCTTGACTTTCATTCTTCCCTTCAGTACGGAATAAACATCCTGACTTTCTTTGACTGTTTTGCAGATGACGGCAATGTTCTGGTGCCCCTCGCGTTCATAGGCAGCCACTTTATCCAAAATCTCTTCATGAAGCTGATAACGGCTTGAAAGCTTACGCACACCCGGCAGCTGGCCGTCGCGGTTGAATGGAACGATGCTGCCGCCATTCTTTAACAGCTGTTTGGTGAACTCAACGATTTGCCGCGTCGACCGGTAGCTGCGGGATAGATGCACTTTCTCTGTCCGGTCAGAACTGAACAGCGTGCGAAGATGGTCGAACGCATTTTCCGGTGAGTGTACATAAATGGACTGGTTTAAATCACCGAGAACCGTCCATTTTGCCCGCGGGAAGATCCGTTTAATGAATGCAAATTGAAACGGCGAATAATCCTGCGCTTCGTCAATAAACACATGCTTCACCATCGTGTTCGTCTGAAACCCTTCAATTCTTTCTTTTAAAAACAAATACGGTGTTGCGTCCGAATTCGATAGTCTGCTTTCTGAAAGATCAATTTTCGTCTGATTGGCGATCGACTCCCAATCTTGCGGAAGCTCCTTCAGACAGTCATGTTCGTTGCGGATAAGATTACTGTAAATCGCCTTTACATTTACAAACTGCAGCTTTTGAATTTTGTTCCGTAATGGCTTGATTGCCTTATGCACAATTACGGCGGAAAGCTCTTCTTCTTCCCGCTTCAAGTCGTTGAATGTATCATTTGAATACTGCTTCTTCTTGCGCAGACGATTGTATAGCTTCGTATAGACACTCTCGTCCAGATAATGCAGCTGTTCTTTCACCCAATCCGCATTGCGTTCCTTCTTTTCAAATTCCCTGACGTTCTTCAGAATCCATTCTGAAACAGTCTTCAGCCGGTTTGGAATCGAGATGCTGTCTTCAAACGAGTAAAAGTACTCAGTGATTTGCTTTGCAGACAAGATAGGCTTTCCGCGGAAATGAACTCCGCGGAACACCATGCCGCTTTCCTTCAAATTGCCGAGATAGCGTTCGATTCCTTCAAGGAAAGTGAGCGACGCTTTGTACCGTACCCCGGCTAGTTCTTTTTCGTAGCCATCCTCATGCTGTGAGGAGAGCATATGCTCCATCTGCTCAAGCGGTGTTTCGATCGCAAAATCCTGGCCGAGGTGATGCTCGATATACGCTTGAAACGTCGTCTGCTCCATGTTTTCTTCACCAAGTTCAGGAAGTACGTTCGCGACATATGTGTTAAACATGGCGTTCGGCGAGAAAAGCAGGATCTCACTGGCGTTCAGCGTTTCACGGTATTTGTACAGCAAATACGCCACACGCTGCAATGCCGCAGATGTCTTGCCGCAGCCTGCCGCACCCTGAACGACGAGCAGATCACCCCTTGTACTGCGGATAATCTCATTCTGCTCCTTTTGGATCGTGGCGACGATGCTCTTCATTTGAGCGTTCGCCTCGTTGCCGAGCACCTCTTGCAGCAGCTCATCGCCTATTGTGACGCCTGTGTCAAACATACTCTTAATCTTACCGCCGCGGATGATGTATTGTCTTTTCAGCTCCATCTCACCCGAAACTTCACCGCCAGGGGCTGTATACGATGCAGTACCTAATCCATGATCATAATATAAACTCGAGATTGGAGCGCGCCAGTCATATATAAGGAAATCGTTCGTCTCTTCATCATAAAAAGAAGAAATGCCGAGATAGATTTTATCTGCGTCTGATTCTGTTTCTTCTTTAAAATCAATCCTCCCAAAGTAAGGAGAATTTTTCAGTTTTACATATGTTTTCATCTGTTGAGCGGCACCCTGGTGGCTTCGCTCGATCTCAGATAAAAGCTCTGCCTGCTGCCGGATGCTTGCCGCCGTTTCAGCCGCCTCAGCTGCGTCCTCGAAGTTGACGGTCACATCTTCCCAGAAGTTTTTCCGAATCTCGACGACCTCGCCTTTTTTGCCGCCAAGCACTTTATTAATCGCCTTCATCTTTCTGTCTATTTTGCGTGAAAGCTGATCGACCCTTCTTTGTTCATCGATCCATTCCTGTTCCCACGTACCCATGACATCTCTCCTTCGCCATCTTTACGTACAATTAGTGAAGAATCATTGTAAACGATTTTCATATAAACACAAAATGTAAAGCTCTTTCACAGGCAACAAAAAAAGGAGCCATCTCTATAGATTCTCCTTTAAACTATTTGGCTATGTAAGTCTTCATTCCTTTTTCACGATGAAAAACTCGGCATGCGCCGAGTTAATTCGGATTAAGAAATGTTGTTTTGTATTCCGGTTGTTTCGCCTCTTCCTTAATAACAGACGGTTTTGCGATAATTGCTGCAGTATGGATCGGCAACAGTGTTACTGGTTTTTTTGTAAGAGGCTCATTATGAATGCTAGTATGCATGACCATCCCTCCTTACCAGTTTTATAGTGATAATACCCAGGTCATCCTTTGACGAAACTTATTATTCTAAAATATTTAATATTTGGGTAAAAGGACCCGGAAATTCGTGTGTCCCGGCTCGCTTCTTTCCAGCATCAGCTCTCCATCAAGCGCCTCAGCTAAAAGCTTGCTGAAAGGAAGACCGAGCCCCAGCCCGCGCACCTTGTATTTCTTCACTTTTCCACGGTAAAAACGTTCAAAAATCATATCCTGTTCTTCATCTGGAATCCCGCTTCCATGATCCGTGACATCGATTATTACCTTGCCGCTTCCGTCATGTATTCTAACCTCGATCTCTCCGCTCTCATCACAGGCATGTTTGGCGTTATTTAGCAGGTTGACGATGATCTGCTGCAGCCTAAGCGAGTCGGTGCTGATGAGCAAGCCCTCATTTATCTCCGCTTTCAATTGGACACTTATGCTGTTAACAAGCTCCCATTGATGGATAATCTCCTGCAGAAGGTGTAATACATTATGCTGCTCTAGCTTGACAGGTACGGCATTTGCCGTAAAAGAATTGAAATCAAGCAAGTCCTCAACCATCTTTTGCATTTTATCCGTCTCTGTAAGCGAAGCCGCAATAAAATCATCGGCGTCCTTCCCTTTAACGACACCGTCTCTTATCGCTTGCATCAGTCCGCTCACCGCAGTTACAGGTGTCTTCAGCTCGTGTGTAACACCGGCCAGCAGCTCAGCACGCATTGATTCTAACAGCTGAAGTCTTTCCGCCATATCTTGAAACGCATGAACTAGTTCATACACTTCTTTTTCCTGCACATCATCAGGCAATGTAAAGCTATAATTCCCGTCGCGGACTCGTGCTGCCGCCTCAGCGACTTGCTGCAATGGACGAGACACTTTTCTTGAAAAATAATAGATCGCAAGCCAGCCGAGAACAGCGAGTGAAAGAAGCATAACCGCAAGCAGACGGTACTCCTGATTCACCTTAGTCAGTTCTTCTTTTGTCTGTGTGATAGCAACATAACCAATCTTTGAACCGTCAGATGAAGTGATCGGTTTTTTTACAACATACAGATTCGTTCCAGCTGCCTTCACCTGCTGCACTGTCTTTTTCTTCTTTAAAAGTTTAGCAGGGAATGTCTGTCCATTCTTGAACTCACGTCTAGGGAGATTGGAAAAAAGCACGCCTCCCTCAAGATCGAGGACAAATATGGTCGGTGGTTTTTCGAATTCTCCCAAGAAGCGTTCACGTTCTTTAATTAATCCCGGAAGCCCTCCGCCACGCTGAAACCTGCCTTCCTGATGGCTGGCTACTGCAGCCGCTGCTTCCTCAGCCATAAACTCAAACAGTTCGAGCCTGTTCTGCAATGCAGCATGCCTTATCCATAATGCAGCGATGGTGCCAATAACGATGAGACCTATGCAAAGCGTGGCAAAGTATCGGGTTGTCCAGAAGCGTAACAGAGAAATTCGTTTCTGATTTTGTTTAGCTGACACTGAACCGATACCCCACTCCCCGCAATGTTTTGATCTCGCCTTCTTCTTCCGGCCAGTTTTCGAGCGATTTTCGGATGCGTTTAATGGAAAGATCGACCGCCCTGTCGCTCCCAAAATAATCGAGACCCCATACTTGTTCGATTAAAATGTCTCGTGTGAACGTCCTGTTTGGGTGTCTTGCGAGATACAGCAGCAGCGATAGATCGCGGGGCGTCAATTCAACCGCAATGCCGTTTAGATAAACGGCATGTGACCGCCAGTCTATGCGCAGTCTGCCAAATGACTTTTGATCTTCATCGCTGTTCTGGTGCTGACTCGTTCTTCTTAACACCGCATGAACACGTGCTATGACCTCTTCACCGATAAATGGTTTAGCGATGTAATCGTCCGCTCCTCCATTTAATCCGGCGAGCCGTGAAGATACGTCGCTGAGGGCAGTGAGCATAATCACAGGACAAGTGCTATTTTCACGGATTCTCTTGAGCACCTGCCATCCGTCAAGGCTTGGCATCATCACGTCGAGTATAGCTAATGCAGGCTCTGACTGCTGAAACTGTTTGACCGCGCTGTCACCGTCAAATGCCTGAACCACTTTGTAGCCTGCGTTCGTCAAATACGCTTTCAGCACCGCGCTGATTGAAGCTTCGTCCTCTGCCACGAGTATTGTCTTCATCCGGCTCACCTCTTTGTTTCTATTGTAAATGATAAAACCCCGATATCCACCGGGGTTAGTTACATATATGTTTTTAAAGACCCGTATCTGCCGGAGCCATTTCGCTGCTCATTGGAGCATCAGGTCCTTCTTCACCGCCTGGCGCCATCCCCGGTGCCCCATGCTTATGGAAACCTTTCATCTTGAAAAAGAACCCATCCTTTTTACCTTGAAAAAGATTAAGCTTCTTCAGTTCATCCGGATGCTTCGTCACAAGCTCACGAACGATTTCTTCAAGTGTTTTGTTTTTAGTAGAGACGCCTAGTTTGTCTGCTGCCTTTAAAATCTGCTTTTCTCTCACTTCTTTTGCAAGTTCATGTGTATCCTTATTCGCTGTTGCGATTCCAAGTTCCTTTGCTTTTTTCGTGATTTTCGCTTTCCGGACTTGTTGGGCTACTTCTCGGATGTCTTTGCCGTCCGTGCTGATGTTCAGATCTTTTGCCTCTTTTTTAATCTTTGCTGTCATCACATCTTCAGCCAACTGGCGCACGTCTTTGTTCGCGGTGCTCACACCAAGTTTTTTCGCTTCCTTCTTAAGCTCTGCTTCAGCAATCTCCCTGCTCACTTCTCGGAAGCTTTTTCCGTCAATTGTGATGTTATTTTCTTTCGCGAGCTTTTTCAGCTCTGTCTCCCAGATTTCCTGTGCAAGCTCAGCCGTATCTTTACCTGACGTTTTAATGCCAAGCTCTTTCGCTTTAGCTTCAATGATAGCCCGATCCATCTTCATTCCAAATCCATGACCGCCGCGGTGATGCTTCTTTTTAAAATGGCCTTTGATCTCTTTCGCCTCTTGCTTAGGCGCTGCATCGTTCGTCGCTGCAAGAGCCGGCACGGCCCCGATCAACCCAAGTGAAAGAATTCCTGCTGCAACATACATAGATTTCTTAGTTTTAAACATGTTTTTCTTCCTCCTGATAAGAGTATTAACAGGCACTAGTTTGTCCTGCACCCTTAATTTATCCAACAAATATGTCAAGCCGATGTCAGGAAAAAAAAAATTCGGGGGTACGGTACCATTCATTGACAAACGTTGCTGCTGCAATGATGAAGATGAATGGTACCGTACCCCATACACAAGTAAAGCCGCCGCTCGGCATGTGCGAGCGGCGGCTTCTTATTACTTCACTTTTACGTCTTTTACTTTATCGAGTTTAATCTGAACGATGACCGGATCGTGGTCACTCGCACGGCCGTGTTCTTCCATGAACTGTGAGTTGATGTGGACGATATCGACCTTCGTCTTTTTCGCCATATTGTTTGAAACAAGAATGTGGTCAAGCACCTGTGCGTTTCCTTGGTACGAATACGTGAAACGCTCTTTGAACGGCACTTCTTCAATCATGTTCGTTAGTTCACTGCCTTTTAAAATATCAAATGTTTTCGTGAACTCAAAATCGTTGAAGTCTCCAAGAAGTACGACTTTTGCATTTGGATCATCAGCTTTTACTTCTTTTACAAAATTGTTTACGATGCCTGCAATCTCATGGCGCTGTTTTTCACTGCCAAGGAATGGCGGCTGATTTTTTCCGAACAGCGGCTGATCTCCGCCTTTTGAGTTAAAGTGGTTCGCTACGACTACTACACTTTCGCCGTTGAACTCGAACTGTGCAGCAAGTGGCTTACGGCTGTCTTCAAATGCTGGGTTTGTTGGATCGATGCGGCCTGGGTTCGCTGTGAGCTTTCCTTCTTTAAACGCTACAGCCTCAGTTGCAGACCCTTTTGCACCTTCTGCAAGTTTAACGCGCTCTGGGTTGTAGATAAAGCCGACGCGGATGTTTCCGCCTGGCTGTCCGCCGTCCTCATTATTCACTGGCGCGATATCAGTGTATACGTATTCTGGTCCGCCTTGTGCTGTAATTTCAGCGATCAAGCGTTCTGCACTTTCCTTTGCATCTGTCGTTCCGTCATTTTTTGGTCCGTTTCCATCTTGCATTTCAACAAGACCAACAATATCAGGAGAATTTAGGTTTTCTACGATAGAACCTGCTATACGGCTGACTTTTTCATCTGTCGTTTCTTTTTCATCTGTAGAGAAGTTTTCTACGTTAAAGCTCGCGATTGTCAGTTCTTTATGTTTTTCATGGAAATGAGTAGACTCGCGTTCTGTGCGGCCCTCGAAAAATCTTGGCAGCTCATCACGGTTAGTAAGCACCTTAAAGTTCCCGAAGCCATAACTCATAACTCCTGTTACCGATCCTAAGAAGAAATCACCTGTTTTAGCAACAAACGACTCATCATTAATATCAAGGAATAAACGCTCAGGGTTATAATCATCAGCTGTGATGTTCAATCCCCCTGCTTTGTTTTTTTCTTTATTAGAATAACCTGGGACGACAACAAGCTCACCATATTTTTGCGGTGCAATAACAGAAGGGTTGTACACCCGAACCATCATGCCTTCCATGCTTTCGTAAAAATCAATACCATCTTCACGTGGATCAAACAGTCCAAAGTTGTCATTATCAATAATCTTTGTCGGCTGCATACGGCCAAATTGTCCAATGATCGTAGCCGCCGGAAGTTTCTTGCCCGTTTCTTTCAAAACGATTGCACCATTGTCTGCATTGATCTCTGTCATCGCAAGATCTGTTTTTAATTTATCGCTGTAACCTTCAAGCACCCATTCCTTCACAAGTCCGTTAACGGTTACAACATCACCCTTGTTTACTCCGTGCCCATTTTTTTTGTAAACAAGAACACCTTCTGATGTATTTTCATTTTCATCTGGCTTAAGGTCTTGCATGTAGAAATTGCTCCCGTCCACAACATGTGTGACGATTCCTTCTACTCCTTCAACTGGTTTGTTCGCTACCGGAGAAGAGTGGCTCGCACCTTGAATGTCATGGATGCGAAGGCCGGAAATCGCAACTTGGTATTTGAACTCCTTTACCGCACTGTCTTTCAAGCCTTCTTTTACTGCGATAGCTTTGATGGTTGTATCTTCATTTATTGTGATAGGAGCTGTATAAAGCGTACTGTCTTTCGTCGGCACCGTTCCGTCAATCGTATAGTAGATGGAAGCGCCTTCAGTTTTTGTTTCAAGCGTTACAGAAGTTCCTTTAGAAACGACGCCTTCCGTTGAAGCTGTTACTTCTTCGGCTTGTGGTTCAGATGGGCCGTCGGATACAAATTGAAAAGCTGAGGCATTCTTTAATCCTGGTGAAGAAAAGTATGTTTCTAATGTTCCGGTAATCTGAATTTTTTTGTGCAAATTTTCAGGGTGGGAATATAGGTTTACCGCGTTCCTAACATCTCCGCTCGGAAGCTGTACAGGTAAAATTTTGGCCGGATCCGTTTCATCAAGAGAATCCGCAATAGCAATGTTCGTGTTTTGGTTCGAAGTGAACGGTCCTGTAAATTGATAGGATTTCGTTCCTTTAGTAAAGGCTACTATATAGCCTTCCACTGTTGCCTTACTTTTATCTTGCTTCCCCATTGCCTCCGCTACCGTCAGCACATCTGCTGCACTCGCTTTCTGCTGCGAAAACGGTGCAAACATACTGACAACCAGCGTCAAGATGAGAGCCAGTTTAGAAAAATGACGAAAACTGTTTACCGCCATATTTACCACTCCTATACTTTTAATGTAAAACAAGTAAATTTAACTAGAATATAACACAAAAATTCCTGCTATATTGTTCGGCTTTTGTTAAAACGGTTCCAAAGACTTACACATTTTTTACAATAGTAGTATGAATTTCCTAACGTTTTTGAATTAACTATAATTGACAACACAGTTCCCGGTTATGTCCTAATCTTGTACAAATAAAAAAGCCTGGCTCATGACCAGGCTATTATCCTTTATACTTTCATAGAATTATCTTTAATATTCTTCAGCGCTTCCCGCCTCGAAAGTGGAGCGAGATCGAGCTTGTCAGCTGTCTCCACTACCCACTCGGGATTCGTCTTCGCATATTCGCGCAGTGCCCAGCCAATCGCCTTGTTGATGAAGAACTCATTTGATCCCAGGTTCTCCTCAATAATCTCATAAAGCAGCTCTTTGTTCGTATTGCCCTTATCTTTCAGCTGGAACAGTATCATAATGCGGCGCAGCCAAAAATTCTCTGATTCTCTCCATCGTTTCCCCACTGTTTCGATTAGATGAGGATACAGTCTGAAGAGCTTGCCTGCATGATTTGAAGCGATATGATCAATCGTGTCCCACCATGATTTGTTGACTACCATGTACTCCAGCAATTCATGATCGCTCTCTTCCAGCTTCTTCAGCCAGCCGTCTACAAGTCCGAGGGCCGAATACTGCATCTCCCGCTCCGGCATTTCCCAAAGCTCCCTCACAACAGTATGAAGCTCTGCCTTTGCCGGATACCCGTTCGCTTTAATAAACTGCTTAAAAATGTCCTTCCTGACTGGCGACTTTATCCCCAAAAATGCGAACTGATCACGCATGTAAGCTTCCATCGGACCAGCAATTTCTTCATTTTTATGCAGCGCGAACGTATCACGCAGCTTTACCGTATATTCTAGCATCCTGCTCTTCAGCTCCTTTTCATTTCTATTATTCTCTAAAAACAGTTGAATGCCTTTTCACTTTTTTTGAGGCTGGACCCGCAAAATCTCCAGTTCGACCCGTAAATTTTTGTTTGGACCCGCAAAACCTTCACTTAGATCTGTAAATTTACATTTAGACCCGTAAAAAGCTGACCAGTGCTATTTGGGTACCGTACCCCAACTATTTCCCCGAATAGACAACGGCTAGTATACTACGAAAAGCTATGCTATAATTTAGCCGTAACAATTGAATAGCAAGACATGTGGGGGGACCGGTGTTGCCGGTTGAGATTTCGTCCGTTAGGCGTTGACCCTTTGAACCTGATCTGGTTGATACCAGCGGAGGGAACATACGCGAACGCACTATCACTCAAACGTAAAAAACCACGTATGCACCCGAGGTATCATCCTCGGGTGCTTTTTTGTTGTCTTGCGAAAAAATAAGGGGGAAACAACATGAAGAAATGGCTTGCTGCGTTAAGCGCCATCGTATTACTTGCCGGCTGCGGCACCTCGTCTGACGGGGAAAAAACAGGAACAACAGATAAACTAAAAAAGGTAACGGTCGTCCTTGACTGGACGCCGAACACGAATCACACCGGACTTTATGTAGCAAAGGAAAAAGGCTTCTTTAAAGAAGAAGGGCTCGACGTGGATATCATCATGCCTGGTGATGCAGGAGCGGATCAGCTTGTCGCTTCCGGGAAAGCGGATTTCGGTGTGAGCTATCAGGAGGGTATCACGCAGGCTCGAATCCAAGATGTTCCGATCGTGTCGATCGCAGCGGTCATCCAGCATAACACGTCAGGATTCGCATCACCTGCAGACAAGAACATCACTTCACCGAAGGACTATGAAAAGAAAACATACGGCGGCTGGGGCTCCCCGATTGAAAAACAGATTATCTCTTCTCTAATGGAAAAAGAAAACGCTGATGTTGAGAAGCTGAACATCGTGAACATGGGCGACACCGATTTTTTCACAGCGGTAAAGCGTGATATCGACTTTGCGTGGATCTTTTACGGCTGGACAGGAATTGAAGCCGAGATTCGCGGAGAGAAGCTGAACATGCAGTATCTTACGGATTACAGCAAGAAGCTAGATTACTATACACCTGTGCTCGCGACAAACGAAAAAATGATCGCGAAAGATCCGGAAACTGTTAAGGCATTCCTAAAAGCTTCATCTAAAGGCTATGAGTTTGCGATCGACAAGCCAGATGAGGCAGCTGATATTTTAATAAAAGAAGTGCCGGACCTTGATCCTGAGCTTGTGAAAAAGAGCCAGCAGTGGCTGTCGCCAAAATATCAGGACGATGCAGACCGCTGGGGCGAGCAGAAGCTGTCTGTTTGGCAGAACTACGGTGACTGGATGTATGACCATAAGCTGTTAGAGAAAAAGCTAGATGCGAAAAAAGCGTACACGAACGAATTCTTGCCGAAATAAGGAGGCCCATTAAAATGAGCAATTCATTAGTAAACATTCAAATCATTCCGAAAACAAAAGACGGAGAAAGCGTAATTCCGTATGTAGACGAGGCTATCAAAATTATTGATGAAAGCGGCGTGAAATATGAGGTGCATCCGCTTGAAACGACGATGGAGGGCGAACTCAAAGAGCTGTTCGCTGTCATCCAGAAGATGAACGAGCGCATGATTGAGATCGGCAGCCCTAATGTGATTTCGCAGATTAAAGTGCTGTACCAGCCAGAAGGCATCACGATGAGTCAGTTGACGGAGAAATACCGATGAAAAAAAGGTGGAGCGCAATTTGGCTCCTCCTTTTCATTCTAATCGGATGGGAGGCGGCTGGGCGCTGGATGGAGGTGCCCGCATGGCTCCTCCCTTCCCCGCTGAAAATATTCCAAGCTGGTATTGAAGATTGGACAAGGTTCTACCTTCATCTCCTGTCTACCGCTTCTCTTTCATTAGGCGGATTTCTGACAGGTGCTGCAGCAGGATTGCTTGCCGCAGTCTTGCTTCACCGAGTACCTGGCTTAAGGCATCCATTATACCCATTCATCATCTTATCGCAGAACGTGCCCGTCATCGTACTCGCACCGCTGCTCGTCATCTGGTTTGGTTTCGGGCTGCTGCCTAAGGTCATTGTCATCACACTCGTCTGTTTTTTTCCTGTAACGATTGCAGCTCTTGATGGATTCAAACAGACCGATCGGGATCTTGTTCATTATTTCACCATGTCTGGCGCTTCGAAAAAGCAGCTGTTCTGGAAGCTTGAAGTCCCTCATTCCCTGCCTTCTATTTTTTCCGGTTTGAAGATTGCCGCCACTTACAGCGTGATGGGTGCTGTCATCTCCGAATGGCTCGGATCGAAGCAAGGGATCGGTGTGTACATGACGCTCGCTTCCTCATCATTCCGGACCGACCGCGTTTTTGTTGCTATCTTTGCGATCATGCTTCTTAGCCTTCTGTTCTTTTTCGTCATCGTTCTGCTGGAGCGTTATTTCGTCCGATATCAAAGAAAGGAGCTGAGATGATGGCACAGCTCGAACTTCAAAATGTCTCCCTATCATTCGGAGAAAAACAGATTCTTGACTCTGTTAATCTTCACGTCAATCAAGGAGAGTTCGTCACCATACTCGGTCCTTCCGGCAGTGGAAAGAGCACGCTGTTTCACCTGATAGGCGGGTTACTGCAGCCTGAAAAAGGCAGCATTTTGCTTGATCAGAACAAGATAACAGGTGAACGAGGGCATATCAGCTATATGCCCCAGTCAGCATCTCTCCTGCCATGGCGGACAGTGCTGCAAAACGTGATACTCGGGCAGGAACTAACAGGTGTAAAGGACACTGCAGCTGCCCGCCAGATGCTCCAAAAAGCCGGACTCGCCGGCTATGAAAACGCCTATCCGCATGAACTCTCCGGCGGTATGAAGCAGCGGGCCGCATTCATTCGAGCCTTGCTCAGCCCGCAATCTGTCATCTGTCTCGACGAACCGTTTTCAGCTCTTGATGAACTGACTCGGCTGGAGATGCAGAAATGGCTCCTCTCTATCTGGCAGGAGCATCAAAAGACGATTTTATTTGTTACTCATAATATTGATGAGGCTCTATTTCTATCAGACCGAATTGTTGTGCTGTCGCAAAAGCCTGCACGTGTTTTACGAGAGTTTGAAGTTCCGTTTCCGCGGCCGCGGAGCGAGGAAATACTGCTAACGCCAGAATTTTTAGAAGTTAAGAAAGAAGTCTATTATACTCTGAAACAAGGAGCGTCGATGTCATGAATCACATTATCGACGCACACATTCATTTGGATCATTACAGCGATAATGAGCTAACGCGACTGTTCAATCATGATTTAAGTACTCTAAAAGGGTTGCTCTCTGTTTCATTTAATCTTGCTTCCAATAAAAGAAACCTGGAACTAGCCCGAGCTTATTCACCATTCATTAAGTGTGCATTCGGCTATCATCCAGAACAGCCACTCCCTTCTGACTCAGAAATGGCGGATCTGCTGGATTGGATGAGCAAGCACCGCACCGATATGACAGCAATCGGCGAGGTCGGGCTTCCCTATTATATGAGACAGCAAAATCCCGGTTTATGCCGGGACCGCTATGTGGAGCTTTTAGAGGAATATATTAAACTAGCTGTTAAGTGGAATAAGCCAATCGTGCTGCATGCTGTATATGATGATGCCCAAATCGTATGCGCTTTACTGGAAAAGCATAATGCCGGTCGTGCCCATTTTCACTGGTTTAAAGGCGATTCGCTCACGACAGAACGGATGGCACGCAACGGCTACTACGTTTCCGTCACACCCGATGTTCTGTATGAGAGTGAGATTCAAGAATTAACTAAAGATTATCCAATTGACCAGCTGATGACAGAAACCGACGGACCCTGGCCGTTTCAAGGTCCTTTTGCTGGACAGCTGACTCACCCTCTCATGATTCATCAGTCAATCGCAAAGATAGCAAAGATCCAACAGCTTGAACTTGAACTTGTTTATAAAACAATTTATCAAAACACCGTACGATTTTATGGATTTTAAACGTGCTGGACGATTCGTGCAGAAAACGATTCTTTTAATAGTTTTACGATTTTTGCAGCCTCTTCTCCGTCTGGATCACGCAAGCCTGAAAACTCAGTAACCTCTACGAAACGGATTCTGCTGTCAGCCAATAACGGCTGCAGAAGTTCTTTTGTTTCCTGAAGTGTCAAGCCGGCTGCAGCAGGCGCATAGGCCGCGTTCATTTCAAGCCGGTCAATCACATCCACGTCAAAGTGAAGAAGCACAGCAGCGTTTTGCGGCAAGTCAGTCAAATAACGCTGAGCTGCCGCACTCGCTCCCTTCTCTTTTATTTCTTTCAATGAAATAATCGAAAAGGAATTGCTGTTATGATCGCTGCAGCCCATCACCGTAATCTGCGGTAATGGAATATTTACTTTTTCATTCCAAAAAACATTATCATTAGTCAGCACCCAAAGTCCCATTGCCGCTGCTCCTACACAGACATCTGGCTTCGGCTTCACTTCATCAATATGCGCATCGATAACTAGGAGGTGTGTGTCCTGCTTATAACGCTGATAAAATTTACCCGCTGTTCCGATAATTATGCTGCAGTCACCTCCAATCATTAGTGTCAGATCTTCAGGATTTGCCCACATGCTTTTCTCCTGAATGATCGCTTCCCACACCATACGCGGAGCCGGCCAGTTACGTATTGGAGCACAGTTATGCTTAGGCAGTAAAGCCGGAACCAGAATATCGCCTCTATCCTCTACGGCAAAACCGCTACGTGCAAGCGCCTCGCGCAGACCGGCTTTTCGAAAAGCGTCAGGCGCTAGATCTGTGCCCGAATACAGCGACCCGCTGCTGCTCGGAACTCCAAACATACGAATAAACTTCAAGAGCTATCCACATCCTTTGATTAAAAATATGCGGCCGCAAACTAATATCAGCTTAAAGCGAACCAAAAACGAAACCCGTATTTACTCAAAAAAGGAGGAAACGCCATTTCGTTTCCTCCTTTAAATGTTATTCGCTGCTGATATACGTCCACTTAAAGCTCTTTCTCGGTCCAAAAGAGTGGAACAATATATCCTTCACCTTGCCGCGCTGCAGGTAGGCATGCCCTTCCTGGAACATTGGGCTGATCACTTGATCCGCAAACATTAGCTTTTCTGCATCAAGAAGATGCTTCCAGCGTTTCTCCTGATCGATCTCAGCGTTCGCTTCTTGGATCAGCCTGTCATATTCAGGGTTCGAATAGTTGCTTTGGTTGTGTGAGCCGTCTGTGATCCACATGTCTAGGAACGTCATCGCAACCTGGTAATCAGGACCCCATCCCGCATAAGAAATGTCATACTCTTTTTTTGTTTCAAGCTTTAGCTTTTGCTTGAATGGCTGTGGATTGATCGTGATTTTCAGCCCCGGAAGATTCGTTTCCAGCTGACTTTGAATCATTTCTCCAACCTTTTTGCTGTTTTCAGAATCATAGTTTAACAGCTCCAGCTTCAAGCCTTTTTCTCCAATCGCCTTCAATCCCTTCTTCCACAGCTCTTTTGCCTTAACGGGATTGTACTCTCCAAGGTTTCCATTCTCTTTCCGGAAATCGGTGCCGCCAGGACTTGATACAAAATCTTTCGGTACATAGAAATTAGCAGGGATGGACCCGTCATTTAAGATAACATCCGTCAATCCTTGCTTATCCCAGGCCATGTCGATCGCTTTACGAATATCGAGGTTATTGAGCCCCTTTGTTTTCTGGTTCATTCTCATAAAGAAAACAGTTGAATCAAGGATCGTGTTAAAGTCTTCGTTATCTTTGTATTGATCAACGTACTCTGAAGAAAGGTAGACAAAATCACTTTCATTTGTGTTATAAAGGTTGACGCCAGTTCCAACATCTTTCACGATATTCACATTGATTTGATCCAGCTTCACAGATTTCTTATCCCAGTACTGGCTGTTCTTCTTATACACCCAGCCTTCTTCATGCTTCCACTCGCTCAATACGAACGGTCCGTTGTAGATCATGTTCTCAACTTCTAGTGCATACTTGTCACCCTGTGATGTTACGTACTTTTCATTCTGCGGATAAAAGGTAGGAAAACCCGTTAAACCAAGGAAATAAGGTGCCGGTGCTTCGAGCTGCACTTCGAGTGTTGCCGCATCTACTGCTTTGATGCCAAGCTCGTCAACTTTTCCATATAAAGGATCTTTGCTGTTTTGAATAGCATTCGCATTCTTGATTGGCCCCATGATGTACGCATATTCAGAGAGAGTCTCTGGATGCAGCGCCTTCTTCCAAGCATAAACGAAGTCCTCTGCTGTTACCGGATCGCCGTTGCTCCATTTCGCATTCTCATTAATATGGAACGTATAGGTCTTGCCGTCTTTGCTGATATCAACGGATTTCGCTGCCCCGGGAACCGGTTTGTTGTTTTTATCAAGTCGGTACAGCCCTTCAAACACGTTGTTCATAACATCGAACGAAACTGAATCGGTTGCTTTTGATGTGTCCATTGATGGTATTTCGGATTTCTCGAGCAGGTTCAGCACTTGCGGAACATTTCCGCTGCCGTTTTCAGTCCTGCTGTCATTTTTTGATCCGGTGCCTGTGCAGGCCGTCAGCATTAGACTTGAAAACAGAATAGCTGACAGAACCTTTAGTGGTGTCTTTTTCATCGTTATCCCCCTTTGTCTTTCCTCGTTTTTCACCTTGCCAGCATAAGGGAAGCGGCTGTATTTTATAAGAAAATGTCTTGGGGAGATCAACTTCTTAAGTGAGTGTTGCTGCTGCCCCTTCGACCTGTGCTGGATTGGATAATTTCATCTTATCGGGTATTGGTTTCTTTTATACCGACCAATTCCAAAATAAATTTACCAACCAATTGGATTATTAGAAGGAATGTTAAATCGATATCCGAATATAAGTGTTTAGAAAAATAAATGGGAGAAGATGACAATATGATTATTCCTGAACTAAAGCGAACGAAGCCAATTTACCGGGAAATTGTTTCATATTTTGAAAATCGTATATTAAAAGGAGAGCTTCCGCCAGATACAAGGCTTCCGACAGAAAGAGAACTCGCTCTTCAGCTGAACGTAAACCGCAGTACCGTGAACACGGCATATGAGGAACTGCGGGCTTCCGGACTGATTCAATCGGTGCAAGGAAGCGGTACGAGAGTGAGTCAGCACGCATGGGACCTCTCGCCTCAAAGAATTCTAAACTGGAACCACTTTAAGAATTATTCATTTTCTCCGACCGCACCAATGGTGAAAAGAATCGAGCATGCTAGAATGAATAACGGTATTTACAATCTGGCGAACGGTGAGCTTTCGCCAGATTTATACCCTGCTTCCATTCTGAATAGCGTCATGCAAAATTTGATTACAGAAGGTGCAGCGGACTATTCTCACCCACTAGATGATCGGTATTTCAGAGAGACACTCGCGTCACATTTACTGAAGCATCAGATTGATGCAGATCCAAACAACATGATGCTTCTTTCCAACATTCAGCAATCGCTGCTTCTGATCACGCGTTGTCTGCTAAATCCTGGCGATATTGTGGCAATTGAATGCCCTTCTTACTCATATACAGTAAAGCTCTTTGCAAGCGCCGGCGTCAGGATGGTCAGGCTGCCAGTGGATGAAAACGGACTAGATCCGGACGGTGTCAGCGCATTATATGCTAAGCACAAAATCAAGCTTGTGATCACCGAACCGTCCCACCAGAATCCTACGGGAAGTATTCTCAGCCTTGAGCGCAGAAAAAAACTGATCAACGTGTGTTCAGACCTCGATATTCCGATCGTCGAAATCGATTGTACAGCGCCGCTCATGCATGATGGCGATAAGGTACTGCCGCCTTCTCTTTATACACTTGACCAGAAAAAAAGGCTTGTTATCAACACCGGCAGCTTTAATGACACGGTCGGTCCAGGCCTGCCTGTCTGCTGGCTTCTTGCCTCGCCGATTTTTATCGAGAGACTAACCGATGCGAAATACCAGATGGGGCTATCTGTGCCGAACCTCGTTCAGCAGCTCGCCTCAAGATTTTTGGCTGCGCACTGGGATGAACATATTGAGAGAGTAAACACCGTGCTCCGAAATCGAAAAAAACTGCTTACGGAGAGTCTAAATCGCCATTTATCTGACCTCTTTTCTTTTCAAGAGCCGGATGGCGGATTGTACGTTTGGGTTAAAATGAAGGGTTATTGGAAGGATTCCGATCTGCTTGAAGCATGCATAAAAGAAAACCTGCTAGTCGTACCAGGTTCCGTCTACGGGGCTGAGAACGGACATGTCAGAATTGCCTTCTCCAATATTAGCGAGGAGCAGATCGAGCCTGCCGTGGAGAGCTTTGCGAGGGTAGTAAATAACGCGAAATCGTTGAGCCAGATGATTACAGGGTTGAATTAGAGAACTTAAGGTGGGGGCACAATTGAAATGAGAAGAAAGAGGCTTACTCTCACAATTATCTTACTTGGCATTCTTATTATAGGGATTTTTGGGTTCAGCTATTTGGATAAACGATTGAATGGCGATCCGGTTCATGTATCAAATACGGCTCAAATCCTTAAAAATCAAATAGAAGATAAATACGATATCGTGATTACTGACAGTAAAGGGTTTTATGAAAATGTTATCGGGTATGGCGCCACCTTAACTACAGAGGACGGACTAACCTTTGATGCATGGAATCGTCAAACAGGTGTTGTGGATTTTTATCAGGAAGCAATTTGGACTAAGAAAGGGCTGCATAAATGGGGCTATGCTGACACCTTCATACCCAGTGTGGACAATGTTCATTTAAATATTGGCTACCGTGAAGAATCGCCAAAGGATAAACACCTGCCGGCAAAACCAATAGAAGACATACAGCATCATTTATGGATTACCATTTATGTAGATTTAAAAGACTCCTTTAAAAAGAAAAAGGCAGCAAGTATTGAAGAAGGAATCTTCAACTATTATCAAGCTTTGCAAAAGGATGGCGCAAAAGAGATCGAGCTGATTGTCAGACATAAAGACGATTCTGGTTCATACATGATTACAAGGGATGCTAATGGCATAATCCCTGCTATCCATAATACTGAAGACGTTTCAGAACGATTAAACAAATAATTAAAAGGACCCTGGTTATTGGGTCCTTTTATCATTCATCTTCTTTTCAATTTTGTCTCTGCCAATAGAACAACGGGATATAGTAAGATCAATAATAAAGCTAGATATGTCGATTGGTCGTAAAAGCTTTTAAACATTTCCTGCGTCCATTGGGTTTCACCAATAATCCAATAGGCTAGAATATTTGAGATGCCTATTCCATCATTAGCTTCTGGAATCAGGCTCTGCGTGTAATTTTGTGATAGAGACAGCACGGAAAGAACCGCTAATGCGATAGCAATTGATATCGTTTTAGAGTAAGGCTGCAAGATACCTGCTTTTTTAAACACAAACCATACAGCGAATAACAGCAGCAAACAAATCAATAAAAATAACAAGCAGTTTTCCCCCCTAGTTCTTAAGCATTCTACCTTGCTTGTATTACTTTGTCGTTGTCCTGCCTGCCATAGTGCTCATGCAAAATTCCCTGCGCTTCCTTCCAGCTTGGAATTTTCTCACCCTCGAAATTTACCTTCTCTAATTCATTAGCAATTCTGCGTGAAACCTTCATCGCATTAAGATGGTTCCCGTTGTTACGGTAGTTTTTCATATGCTGCTCGCTTTCCCACACGGTCAGTGTCCAGTAAGTGAGCCATCCTTCATTGATGTATGTAGAATGTAGAATGCCTTCTGCTTTTTTTGCCTGCATTATAGAACGGACTGTATGAAAAACGAACATTGGGAGCATCCGTTTTCCTCTTAAATGGAGCCTTGTGATGGAGATGAACATTTACAGCTTTCCTGCTGTTAAGTTTGCAAGACTTCTAACCTTCGCCTGCTTTTCTTCCTCATTTATGTACTCAAACAGTCCGATGCGGTTACCCCAAGGATCGGTAAAAGTTCCCCATGTGACCGGAACCCCATCGCGCGAAAAAATCTCAAACTCTTCTACATTAAGAGCAGTACAAATGCGTTGACGCTCCTCTTCAATGCTAGTAACTCCTAAACGGAAAGGACCGTTCCCTTCAACAGGTGTTCCCTCCGCCACCTGAAGCCAAGCCCCCGGCAGCAGCTCCCATTCCACAAAACCACCATGAGCCTTGAAATCTGGCTCTCTCTGAAGCAGTGCTTTATACCAATCTACGCCCTTGTTAAAATCCGAAACACATACTTGAAACGTAACCTCGTAAATCATTACTCTACCTCCTTTACATTTTAGTAATGCTATACTTTGACCGGCAAATAAATCTCTACTTCTTCCTTACCATTTTCCATTGGGTGATAGGTTTCGACAATATGAGATTCTAAGTCTCTTTTATGATTATTTTCTTCTGACCATTTCAATAAATAGTCATGCAGACTGCCGATATTACTTATTTCTCCTCTTACCGTGACATAGTTTTGAGCGACTTCAATGTAATCCATCCCCTCTGGAACGGTGTTAAGGGTCTCGTTCACCATTAATCCTACATAAAAATGGCCTTCCATATGATTCGCATCCCTTTTCGGTTCAAAAAGTGCGATTTCAGTGTCTGATCGATTTTCAATTTCATCTTTGCGGACAAGAAATTTCTGAGCTAGCTTCGGTACATCATGACCAAAATTATCATAAACACCATGTCCCTTAATTCCTACAACCTTGAACGTTTTCTTAACCTTCGTACATTCCATCGTTTCGCCCCCTGTCCTTTTCCACTATATTACAATTCATTAGTCCTTTTTGAATTCCTTTATTTTTGCAAAAAAGAAAGACACTTTCCTCCATCAAGAAAAGTGTCTTGCAATCTATTTTTAAAACAACACCATATTCCCAGTCGTTCTGGCGTGCTGTTCCGCTCTGCGCAAAATGAAGAACGATGCTGAACACAGCACCAATAGCACCACTCCTAATAGCCCGAGCGATGTACCTAATTGCACAACACTGGCCCCTTCTAACAATAATTCTCTCATAATGTCGAGCACATATGTCAGCGGAAACATGTACGCGATCGTTTTTCCCCATAATGGCAGGGCGAGGACTGGAATCCTAACTCCTGAAAAGAATTGCATCGGTTCTTCGAGGACAGTGAAAAGGATCCCAGCATCTCTCGAGAACAGAAATACGATGTTTAGAAATCCGCCCCAAATTATGGCCGAGAAAGCGAGAATGAAAAAGGCAATTGGTACATTCCACCAGGCGATTGATTCGATTCCCGCAACACTGGCCATGGCAATGACCGCGAATGCGGTAAACATCCAGACGGCTTCGATCAGGTTTCCTGCTGCACGCCCGAACATTAAGGTGTATCTTGAAACAGGGCTCAGAAATACGATTTCAAGAGTACCCGACTGTCTTTCGTGTGCCATCTGCCAAGCCGATTGAACGAGACTCCAAAAAAAGATGTAGCCGAGATACCCTGTTAATAGAAACAAAATTAAGCTGTCAGTCTGAATGTGGTCAAATACAGGGCTTGAAGATTCGAGGTTAAACGGTTTAAAAGAATAATAAGCTGTCACAAACAGCAGCGCCGGCCAGATCAAAAGTGAGAAATACACCATTCGATTATGAAAATTGTGGCGGTGGCTCTTACTGATCTCAGCCAAGATGATCTCTGCAATCTTCATGCCGACAGCCCCTCTGACATTTGGATGATCGCATCCTCAAGTTTTGGTTTCTTCGTTTCCAGTCTTTGAATGTCCAGACCGAGTTCGAAGCAAACTGATGCGGCAAGCGGAGTGGCATCGAACGGTGATATAACCTCGAACACAAAGCCTCCTGCTGCTTCTGTACTCACGAACGATGCTCCTTTTTCATGAATCCTGCGCTGGACAGAATGAATTTGCTCAGTGCTGGCATTCTGAACTTCAACCGTCACCCGGAATTCTTTTACAAACGTTTCGATGATATTCTTAGGCGTATCCTCGAGCACCATGATGCCTTTATCGATGATATAAACCTTGTCACAAAGCTCTTCTACTTCTTCAAGATAGTGCGAGGTCAATAGAATGCCTTTCCCTTGCTGATGCGCCAGTTCTTTTACCGACTTCCGCAAATGCTTGGCAACCGGTGCATCGAGCCCAAGTGTTGGCTCATCTAGGAACAAGTAAGTAGGATCGTTGATCAATCCTCTCGCGATCTGCAGGCGCTGCTTCATTCCTTTAGAATACCGCTCGACAGGAATATGAGCTGCCTCGCCCAGCCCCATGTTTTCAAGCAGGCTCTGACATCTGTTTCTCAGCACATCACCAGCCAAGCCGTAGAGCTTTCCAAAGTATATGAGATTTTCGTATCCAGTCAATCGCCAGTACAGCATGCGCTCGCCGCCTGCAATCATGTTCACCTTCCTTTTGACCTCCATCGGATTGGTTTCGATGTCCACTCCATCGACAGTAATCGTTCCCGAACTCGGTTTTAGCAAGGTGGACAGCATTTTAATCGTCGTTGTTTTCCCCGCACCATTCAGCCCTAGCAGGCCTATGATTTCTCCTTTATTAATGCTCAGGTTCAGCTCTTTAACGGCTTCTATGGTCTTCTTTTCAGAACGGAACCATCTTTTCTTTTCTTTTAATGTATAATGCTTTGATACATTGATCGCCTCTATCATCGGTACTCCCCCTTAGCCAAAATGTTTTTCTAGTACGACGTATTCCATTCGCTTGATCGCAATCGAGCCGATCACTAAATAAAGAATTCCGGCTGCCATCATATAAAAGAGATTGAACTGAATACCTGCCAATGTTTCCCCTTCAGTCATCACCATCCTGAAAGCGTCAATGCCGTAAGTTAAAGGCATGCAATAGGACAGCCATTCCACATAATTTGGAAGGTATGCGGCTGGAAACGTCACACCGCACACGAGTCCCATCAAGACAAACAGTGTATTTTGCGTAATATATGTATCGCGGAAATAAAGCATAAAGGCACCAAGAACGAGCGCCTGGCTGAACAGTGAGAAAAGAAGGATGATGAATAATATTATGACTGCGATAGGGTCCTGAATCGCCATCTGCAATCCGAAAAAGAATCCAATCACTAAAATAGACAGCAATTCTATGCCAGCTCTAGTCAGACCCTGTGACATCGTTCCTAAGAAATAGCCTTTACGTGATGATGGCGTTAATAGCAAGGCTTCCAATGTTCCCTCTCTCAACTCTGAAATGATCGAACGGCTTACAATCATGAGCATGGAAACGGCAAAGGAAAAAAAGACGCCGCCAAGGATGACATAGGATAAATAATCATTTGTTCCGGCATAAGCTGTGAATCGCGTATCCATATCCTTATTAAAAACGAAGGTATAGCTTAAATAAGCAAAAAAGACGATATAAGCACCGCTCAATATGTGCCCGATGAAAAACGACCACGGATATGCTCTTTTCATGACGATAAAGTTCCGTTTAAATGTAGCGCTAAAAGGCAGCCACATTAGTAATCCCCCTTTTTTACGATCTTTGGCTGATCAAAGAATTGATCGAGATCCACCTTGATCATTTCCATCTGATGCTTGTTGATATGATAAAACACATAATGCCCTCTTCGTTCGGTATAAACGAAGCGTGCTTCCATGAGGATTTTGAGATGCTTCGATATCGTTGCTTTCGCAAGCCCGGTGATATCTTCGAGCTGCTGAGTGCAGTATGGATGATAAAACAGCATTTGCAGCATCTGCAGCCGATTCTTATCTGCCAGAGCTTTCGTCATCCGCAGCAAATCCTCAGGCACCCCGATTCTTTGCTCGACTTGACCGGGTATATCGACATGCTGGAAGACCACAATATCCGGGGTATCAATGCCTACTAAAAGGTGCGGCGCGATAAACGTTGATGGATAAATCGTGATCGAATTCAGGTCGCTGTATCGAAATCTCCACGTCTGCGCTTTGTAAAAGATCAGCTCACTATCATTCAGTTCAAAGCGCGGATGAATGCTTTGAAGTGCTGATAAAGGAGCTGTTTCCATTTCCGACATCAGCTCATGTTTTGCTTTAACAAGCCACGGCTCAATTCGGTATAGCTCTCTCGAGAAATGGTTTTGGTGGTACTCAAAAAGCAGATCAGACAACTCTCTCTGCATCCGTTCGGCATCGGTTTTTATCGCTTGTTCAAATTCAGTAAGTGTTTCAATCGGTGCTTCCATCTTTGCTCCAAGGATACATTTCCTGAAATCATCTGTGCTCAAATACCTCAGCTGGTCAATCGCTTCCTCTGCATAACTTTCTTCTAGCTGAACTGTATCTACATAATCCAGCAGATACAACCATTGATTGGTCACTTCCCCCCATTTCAGTAATTGTTCCTTTAATTTTGGTGACATGGTTTGCTGCATATCGCGGGTCCAACCCAGACGTGCTGTATGGTGATCGGGATAGCTTAAGACATGCAGACTGCAAATAAGTTCACGAAATGGTGAGTAGGTCACTTTTACTGTTTTATAAAGCCATTTATTTAAATTCACATCAACCACCCTTTGATTCGCTTTTTAACGAATCAATTATACCATTTGGCAAAATTATTCAGTATTATAAGGAGAGAAAATTAGATTGTCAACTTTTTCTTAAAATACAAAAAGCGTCTCCTTGACAAAGACGCTTAACGGAAACTTTTCATAAATTAGCTATATTCACAGTAAGCTCTGTGAGCCTTTTATTTTGCAATCATTTTAAATAAAATAGAACGTTAAACGCTGCACGGTGTAATTGTAATAGATTGACGAACAGAGAATTTTCTTCGCTCTTCTCCTCTGATTGCAGTAAATGTAATATCATGATCCTTAGGTTTAAACGTTACAATATATTGGTATGGAATATCTCCTAACAATGCATTTCCAGTCACGGTTACTTCATTTTTTTTAGGGTTATAAATGAATTGATCAAAACTTGTTGCGATAAACTCTCTATATCTTAAAGAGCTGTATTGTAATGTGCAAAACGGACAAATATTGGCGCTTAGCAAACCGCTAGTCGTAACTTGAGCCGTGCACACACTCGTATCAACACCCGCTTTGCCTAAGCCTGGTATATGATGTTCTTTATCTTTTTTTGGCAAAATTAATCCTCTTCTTTCAATACTGTTTATTCATCTTATTTACATACCTTCACTTTGGCTTGTACGCTTGCCCAATAACCATATGTTTTTGATATCCACGAACACCCCATAATTCCCCTTTTCATCCATCAAAAGAGATGATATACTTAATTTTGCGATGAGCTAATTTGCATAAGACGAGATTGACACGCCTTTTAGGCAAGGCACTATGTGGAGTGCTGTCTCTCGCCGCAATACGCACAAAAGACGCCTCCAGGGGCGTCTTTTTTCTATTTAAAACTGCACCCGAAATGAAATCCGGATGCAGTTGAACGTTATTTTAGATTGTTGATAAACGGACCGTAGTTTCTTGGTGTGTGCTGAACGGAAAGCCATTTTAAAGTGGTGAACTCTTCAAGCACCCACTCACCGTTAAAGCGGCCAAGTCCGGATTCCTTTTCTCCCCCAAACGGCATATGCGCTTCTTCGTTCACAGACTGATCGTTCACGTGAATCATACCTGTCTGGATCTCCTGAGCAACCATTGTACCGTGCTGGATGTCTTTCGAATGAACAGCGCCGCTTAGTCCGAATGGATAAGAGTTCGCGAACTCTATCACTTCTTCGTCACTGCCAAACGGAATGAGAATAGCTACAGGTCCGAAGATTTCGTTCTTCGCGAGCCGCATCTCATTTGTCACGCCAGTCAGAACCGTTGGCTGCAGAACATTGCCTTCTGCTTTTCCGCCAAGGCGGACAGCAGCTCCTAGTCCCACACTGTCTTCGATGTCTTTTAAGATTCGGCTAACCTGATCACCATTGATAAGAGGACCAACGTGTGTATCTTTTTCAGCAGGGTTTCCATATTTTAAATTTTTCGCTCGCCTAATAAATAATTCTGCAAATTCATCATAAATCTCTTTGTGAACGAATATCCGGTTAATCGCCATGCAAATTTGACCTTGATGATAAAATTTGCCGAACAGCGCTGAATCCACTGCCTGGTCAACATCAGCATCCTTCAACGCGATAAAGGCATTATTTCCGCCAAGTTCAAGAGCTGTCTTCTTCAATCCTTTACCGGCAAGTTCCCCAATGTGGCGTCCCACTTCTGTTGAGCCCGTAAACGAGATCAGGCGCGGCACGGGATGAGAAACCATATCATCACCGATTTCTGAACCTCGACCCACCACAACATTCAAGAGTCCTTTAGGCAAACCAGCTGCTTCAAAAATACTCGCGAATATGAGCCCTCCGGTCACAGGTGTATCTGTCGCCGGCTTGATTACGACAGCGTTTCCTGTGGCAATTGCAGGTGCGATCGATCTAACCGCTAAATGGAAAGGAAAATTCCACGGGCTGATGATTCCTATGACACCAAGCGGATTGCGGTACACGCGGTTTTCTTTGCCAGCCGTTTGCGAAGGCATGATCTTACCTTCCATTCGGTATGGGTATGAAGCCGCTTCTTTCATGATGTTATATGAAGCTCGCAATTCTGAAACAGCCTTCATATATGTGCTTCCTGATTCGCTAATGATCCAATCGAGAATCTTTTCTTCGTTTTCCTGCATAACAGAAATCGCTTTTTCGATTACAGCGCGCTTGTTCTGCGGAAGTTCTTTAGCCCATTCTTTTTGGGCTGTTTTCGCTGTTTCATAAGCCTCATTCAAATCTTCCTTTGACGCAGCTTGTATCGTGACGAGCTCTTCCCCGGTGAATGGGTTCACGTTTCCCATCGAACGATCACTGCTGCCCTTCTTCCATTCACCATTAATATATATATGAGAAAAATCAGTATTCATTATGCACTCACTCCTTGATAGTAACTTGCTAAAAGAAAGATTAATGAAGACCTTACTCCTTTTCGTACATATTGTAAACCAGTTCGACTCGAGTTATGAAAAGCACATAAAAAAACCACCCCTAAAGGTGGTTTTTGCCATTTTTATTTATTTAGTGCATCTGTTAATACAGGCACGATCTGCTTTTTGCGCGATACAACACCTTTTAGAAGAGCTGTGTTGTTCTCAAGCTTCACATCGTATGCTTTTTCAACAGCGTCAGCTTTAGCACCGAGCGCGAGACCGACAGAATCGCTGTTTAGGATGTCTGTTACAACGAATAGGAACAAATCGAGTCCTTTTTCTTCTACGACTTTATTGATGCTGTTTTCAAGATCGCTCTGACGCGCGAGGATGTCGTTCACATCTACTGCGTTCACCTGTGCGATTTCAACCTTCGTGCTGCCTACGTTGAACTCTTTTGCATCAAGAGAGATAAGTTCTTCTACTGTTTTGCCGCTCAAGTCAGCGCCCGCTTTCAGCATTTCAAGGCCGTAGCTTTCAGCGTCAACGCCCGCGATCTCAGCAAGCTCGCGCGCCGCCTGAACGTCTTCGTCCGTGCAAGTCGGCGATTTGAATAGAAGAGAGTCAGAGATGATCGCTGACAGCATAAGACCAGCGATGTCCTTCTTCACCTGGATGCCTTTTTCTTTGTAGATTTTCAGCAAAATAGTCGCTGTGCAGCCAACCGGCTCAGCACGGTAGTACAATGGATCGCTCGTCTCAAAGTTCGCGATGCGGTGGTGGTCGATGACTTCAAGCACACGCACTTTATCAATATCGCTCGCGCTCTGCTGGCGCTCGTTGTGGTCAACAAGAATAACGCTGTTCACTTCGTTCGATACCGTGTCAACAAGACGAGGCTTGTCTGCTTTAAACGTATCAAGCGCGAATTGTGTTTCTCCGCTCACTTCGCCAAGGCGAACCGGCTCAGCATCGATGCCAAGCTCCTTTTTAAGATCTGCATAAGCGATCGCAGAACAGATTGTGTCTGTATCAGGGTTTTTATGTCCGAAAATCAATACTTTTTCCATTGATTGCACTCCTTGAAATGAATTTGGCACTGCCGCCAATTTTCCATCACCTATTCTACCACAACTGCGGCGAGGTTTTCACTCCGCTTTTGCCATTCATCCGCAAGCATACCGTACACGATATGATCGACATAATGATCATATAAAAATTCGCTCTGACGGATCAGCCCTTCTTCTGTAAAACCAAGTCGCTCAGGGATTGCCCGGCTCTTTTTATTCTCAACGGCAGCCCTTATCTCTACACGGTTCATTTCCATGCCTTCAAACGCATATTTCACAAGCGCTTCGACCGCTTTTGTCATAAGCCCTTTACCTTGAAATCCTTCTCCAAGCCAATAGCCGATCGACGCGTTCCGGTTACTCCACGATATTTGGTGAAAACCCGCCACGCCTGCAATCTTTCCTTTATAAATAATAGCCGCCGTCATCGAGACGTTCTCCGCATAGTTCTTGCGGCCGGCTCTAATAAACTCGCGTGAGTCCTGCTCGGTCGTCGAGTACTCCACCCACCCAAGCCATTCTTTTAGGTACGGTCGTGATGTGTCAATAAGCTGTGCCAGTTCGCCTGCATCTTCATCATTTAAAAGCCTTAAGTGAATATCCTCATCAATTTGATATGTAAACATCTGTCTTCCTCCTTCTGCTGTTCATTTAATTCGGCATGCCTGTTAAGTATCCTTCTGTAATTTTACCGTATGTTTGCGCTATACTGTTGAGTGGATGCTTTTGAGAGGAGATACATCATGAAACAATTAATCTTAGCTGAAAAGCCGAGTGTCGCGCGCGACCTGGCGCGTGTACTTGGCTGCAGTCAGAAAAATAAAAGCTTTATAGAAGGGCCAAAGCATATCGTCACTTGGGCGCTCGGCCATTTAGTCGAACTGAAGATGCCTGAGGATTATGATAAAAACTATCAACAATGGCGTCTTGAGGATCTGCCAATCATCCCTAAGCACATGGGCTTGAAGCCAATCCGCCAGGTGAGCCACCAGCTGCGTGCTATTGAAAGCCTGGCAAAACGCAAGGATGTCGGCGAGTTTATCATCGCAACAGATGCCGGACGCGAGGGTGAGCTTGTCGCACGCTGGATCCTTGAAAAAGTGCGTTGGCAAAAGCCGGTCAAGCGCCTTTGGATCTCATCCATTACCGATAAGGCGATCCGCGATGGCTTCAAAAATTTGAAGCCCGCAGCAGAGTACGACAATCTTTATCAGTCTGCTCTTTGCCGTGCAGAAGCGGACTGGCTGATCGGATTGAACGTGACCCGCGCATTGACAACGCGATTTAACGATCCATTGTCGGCTGGACGCGTTCAGACACCGACCCTAGCAATGATTTTGGAGCGTGAGCGCGAAATCGCTGCTTTCCAGCCAAAAGAATATTGGACGATCAACGCTGCGATCGGCATGCTTGATGCAGCGTGGGAAAAGAACGGCGAGAAGCGTCAATTTGACGGCAGCCGTGCAGAGGAGATTGCATCAAAAGTAAAGGGCGGAAAGGGTATCGTGAAGTCGCTTGATAAAAAGGAAAAAACTGAAGCACACCCGATGCCTTATGATTTGACTGAATTGCAGCGCGACGCGAACCGCCGTTTCGGATTCTCGGCGAAAAAGACGTCTTCTGTTCTGCAAAAGCTGTATGAGCAATACAAGCTTGTCACGTACCCGCGGACTGACTCGCGTTATTTGACAAAAGACATGGAGAACACGATGTTCGATCGATTGCAGGCGATCTCGAGCGGCTACCGCGACGAGGTGAAGCCTGGCCTGAAGAACAAAGGCAACGTTGTGGCGAAAAAAGTGTTCAACGACGCGAAGGTTACGGATCACCATGCGATTATTCCGACAGACGAGCCGCTGTTCCTTGGCGATCTCGATAACGATGAGCGCAAGCTGTACGACCTGATCGTCCGCCGGTTCCTTGCCCTCTTCTACCCTGCTTACCGCTTCGAAACAATTTCTGCGGTGATCGATGTGGCTGGTGAAATGTTTACATCTCGCGAGACGGCTGTGCTGGATGCTGGCTTTAAAGCACTTGGCGGCCGTGATGAGGATGCTTCCGGTTCGAATCTACTATCTGGCTTGAAGGTTGGTCAGGAGCTGCCTGTCAAATCTGTGAACCTGCAGAAGAAACTCACAGAAGCTCCTTCCCGCCTGACAGAGGCTGACCTTTTATCTCGCATGGAAAAGTACAGTCTTGGCACGCCGGCAACACGAGCTGATATTATCGAAAAGCTGCTCGGGTCCGAGTCGATCGACCGCCAGAACGGTAAGCTGTTCCCGACACCAAAAGGGAAACAGCTGATCGAGCTCGTAAATAACGACCTGAAATCACCAGAACTTACGGCAACTTGGGAGCAGCAGCTTGAAGCGATCGCCCGCGGAAAAGGCAACCCAAAGGAATTTTTGAGCAATATCCGTTCTCAGACGAAACAGCTTGTGATGGAAATTAAGACGAGCGAGCAGACATACCGTGCCCACAACTTAACAGGCTCTAAGTGTCCGGAATGCGGCGAACTGCTGAAGGAAGTCAAAGGCAGAGACGGCAAATCCCTTGTCTGCTCCAGTGCAGAGTGCGGCTATCGCAGACGCAAGGATCCGAAGCTGTCAAACCGCCGCTGCCCGCAGTGCCATAAGAAGATGGAGATTCACAACGGCAAAGCCGGTACGTACTTCCAGTGCCGACCGTGCAACGTGGTTGATAAAGCAGCGGACAAGAAAAAGACCGTATCTAAGCGTGAAGAACGGCAGCTGATGAAGAAATACAGTTCGAAAAATGATGATGATAATGGCGGTGGCTTAGGCGGCAGCAGCTTGGCTGATGCGCTAAAGGCTGCGATGGAGAACAAAAACAAATAATTGATAGACCATACAAAGCACCTTCCTGAGATTTGGAAGGTGCTTTGAGCATTTACCCGTAAATTTTGATTTTTAGCCGTAAAATCTTATTTTTGTCCGCAAATATTAGATTTTGCCTGTATTTATAGATTTTTGCCCGCAAATGAACTAACTGAATAACCGATGCTCTATAATATGGTTAATACTAGCAATAAGGGAGATTATTACTCTATGATTCAGGAAATTACGTTTAAAAGCGGCGAAAATACGCTCTGTGGGACGCTCTATACACCAGATACTTCAGGCAAGCATCCCGCGATGGCTTTTCTCGTTGGTTCCGGAGCAGAGTCTGGAAGTGAAGGAGACGCGTGGGGCTTTAAAATGTGGGTGACGCTTGCTGAGCATTGCGCAGCTAGAGGCATAGCTGTCCTGCTTTTCGATAAGCCTGGACTCGGCAAATCAACCGGTGACTGGTCGAAGCAGACGTTCGATGACCGTGCTGATGATGGACTCGCTGCCATTCAGTATTTAAAGTCATTGCCGCAAATTGATAACAACAACACGGGCTTAATCGGACACAGCCAGGGTGGCTGGATCACTCAGCTAGCTGCATCCCGCTCGGCCGAAGTTTCGTTTATCATCACACTAGCCGGGCCATATATTTCAGTGTACGACCAGATCATGATGGACCGCAGCGGCCATCTGAGTATCGAAAACGCGTCTAAACTGAAAACAGCTCTCACTATGATTTCTATAAAATCACAGCTGCACTTAGCAAAAATAGCTGCGGTACTTGGATACCGTCATCCGATAACTTACATAATGGACTTTGACCCTGCAGACATTCTTCCTGATATCACCTGCCCGGTCCTTGCTCTTTTTGGCGAAAAAGACGTTCTCTGTCACCCAGAGCCAAGCATCGCTGCTATTAATAAGCATCTATTGCCCGACCAAACCACATATAAGATTTTCACTGACTGCAATCACCTTTTTTGGAAGTGCGAAACGGGCAGCACAAAAGAATTTTACAAATTGCAAAAAGAGTTTCATCCTGACTTTCTAAACACAATTTCAAACTGGATTACAGCAAGGGAAAAATAACCTTCTCAATTTGCATATTAAATGTTAACGTTAACATATAATTAGTTAACATTTACAAGAGAGGAAGAAACAAGATGAATTCATCAGCACGATTACGCATGACGATTATTTGCGCAATGTTTGTGGCGATCACCGCCATACTGGCGCAGGTAGAGATTCCGCTTCCGCTCGTTCCAATCTCAGGACAGACGCTGGCAGTAGGAATTACAGCAACAATCCTTGGAAGCCGTTATGGCGCACTTGCCATGATCGGCTACATGGCTGTCGGGGCTGCCGGCGCACCTGTTTTCGCTGAAGCAAAAGCCGGTTTAAGTGTAGTGATTGGACCGACAGGCGGCTATATTATCGGATTTATAGTCGCAGCATTTTTCACAGGACTTATTCTAGAAAAAACATCCTTCACACTCGCGAACGCCATGATCGCCAACACAGTCGGGATGGTCATTACGCTATTAATCGGTGTGATTCAGTTGAAATATGTGCTGGACCTTAGCTGGGCAAAGGCAATGGCTGGAGGGGTGTATCCGTTTATCATCGTTGGTCTAATCAAGGCGTTTCTTGCCAGCTGGATTGGAATCACCGTTCGCTCTCGTCTGTCTAAAGCGAAATTGCTGCCGCAGACAAAGGCCGCTTAAAGAAACCGGAGAACTTTTTCTCCGGTTTTTCTTATGCCCACGGTTGTTTTTCTCGCAAAAGTGGAATAAGGAAAGGAGAACGTTTTTTAGAGAGGACGGCACATATGAAAAAAGCGATGCTGATTGTGAACCCTTCTGCTGGTAAAGAGCAAAGTACTGCGTACGCTGAAAATGCAGCGACTGCTCTTGAGCAAAACGGATATGAAGTAACGGTTAAAGAAACGAAAGGGGAAGGCTGCGCCACCCGTTTTGCAAAAGAAGCGTGTACGGAACAGTTTGACTGTGTCGTTGCGATGGGCGGTGACGGGACGATGAATGAAACAGTCAACGGACTCGCGGAACAGCCACACCGTCCTAAGTTTGGCTTAATTCCTCTTGGCACAGTTAACGATTTTGCACGGGCATTGAACATTCCGCTAAAGCCTGAAGAAGCGATTGAACTGCTGAAGGATCACGGTACGAAAGCGGTAGATATCGGCAAGATAAATGACCGCTACTTTATGAACGTCGTGGCTGTCGGAGCACTGGCTGAGGCGACATTCGCGGTGTCACCTGAACAGAAAACGAAGCTCGGCCCTCTCGCTTATTTTATTGAAGGTGCGAAAACAATCAAAGAAAAGCAGCCGTTTGATGCGGTGATCGAACATGATGCCGGACGCTGGGACGGTGAAGTTTTAATCCTACTTATCGCTCTTACCAACTCTGTCGGCGGCTTTGAAACCATTTCTCCGGACGCAAAAGTAAACGATGGCATGCTCCACGTGTTTATCATCAAAGATGTCTCTTTCCTAGAGTTCGCTGCACTCCTCCCTTCGTTGTTTAAAGGAGACCTCAAGGACAAAAAGCAGGTCGAGTACATCCAGACGTGCTCACTGACATTGTCTTCATCCAAAGACATGATTCCGAACATTGACGGTGATGAGGGTGGTTCGCTGCCTATTACAGTTAAAAATCTCGAACGCCACTTGCAGGTTATTGTGCCTGAAAAAAAATGAGTAAAAGCACTGCAAATGCAGTGCTTTTACTGTTATGTGTTTTGAAAAAGTTTACGGACAATATATGGCACCCCAATGGACATTAGTGCAGCAAATGCAACTTTGTTTAACGATATTTGTTCCATTAAAGCAGTATGTGTTGAACGGTTCGATGTAAAGATAGACCACCAGCTTGGTTCAGGGTATAAATGAGAAACGATAATCCAAGTTACAAATAATGAAAATACGAATACCGCATACATTTTCATTAATTCATCTCATCTTTGAGCACCAAGTGTTTATACATCACAATATGCGGTCCGATCGGCTCTAAATCGAACACCTCACCAAAAGGCTTCATCCCCAGCTTTTCATAATATCCGCTCACCGATGTTCTGGCATTGCACCACCAGAGGTTCACGTCATTTTCCTTCATATACTCTTCAGCTGTTTGGATTAACAGACTTCCTGCATTGTAACGTCTGAACTCCTCTAATGTCGCCATACCGCGCAATCGGTATTGTCTCTCTTTTTCAAATTCAGGAAACGTTTCATGATAAAAAGAAGCGATGCTGATCAGCTTTCCTTCAAACAATGCCCCTAAATGAAAAGCAGCTTCGTCATGATCGGCTGCAAACTTGCAGTCTTCGAGTTTCTGATTCGGACGAAGCACTTTATGTCTGATGGAATACGTTTCTTCAGGCGAAATAAATTTTACCGAGATCACCGAAACTCCTCCTTTGCATTTTTTCCTATTTTCATAGTAACGTGATAATTAGAAGCAAAACAAATATTTCCTTTGAGGAGCAACAATAATGGTGAAATCAAAACGACTCCATTACAGCTGGATCATTCTTGGCGTCACGTTTTTCATCCTGTTGACTGGTGCCGGCATTCGTTCGATGCCGAGTGTGCTCATGGTTCCGCTTGAAGAGGAATTCGGCTGGAGCCGTTCCGTCGTTTCATCTGCGCTCGCGGTTAATCTTTTATTGTACGGATTGTTCGGTCCGTTCGCCGCTGCACTCATGATTCGCTTCGGTTTAAAACGGGTAACTTTAACAGCATTATTCACTTTGTCTGCGGCGGTCTTTTCCACGCTTTTGTTGTCATCCGCTGTTCAGCTTATTCTTTTATGGGGTGTGATGATCGGGATCGGAAGCGGTGCGACGGTCGTGCTGAGCACGATGATCGCCAACCGGTGGTATGAGAACAAACGCGGGCTCGTCATCGGTATCCTGACAGCGAGCGGCGCAACTGGACAGATTTTGTTCCTTCCGTTTCTTGCGAGTTTAGTTTCAACAGACGGCTGGCGTTCAGCCCTCCTAGTCGTCGGTTCTGTGGCTGCAGTTGTTTTCGTACTCGTTGCTCTGTTTTTACGAAGCTCTCCAGGCGAAATGGGGTTAGCCCCTTATGGCTCAGACACCATCCCGACTGAACCAGTCATCCGGAAAATCAATCCTTTTACCGAGCCGCTTGGGTCATTGAAAAGAGCGTCCCGCTCGCCTGACTTCTGGCTGCTTTCCGGAAGCTTTTTCATTTGCGGGTTCTCGACGAACGGGCTGATTGGCTCACACTTTATCCCAGCCTGCCTCGACCACGGCATTCCAGAAATAAAGGCAGCAAGCATGTTGGCGATGATCGGGATTTTTGACATAATCGGAACGACGCTATCCGGCTATTTGTCTGACCGTTTCAACAACAGGTGGCTGTTATTCTGGTATTACTCACTGCGCGGCGTGTCACTGTTATTTCTGCCGTTCGCCCTTGATGCATCACACTTTTATTTATGGTTCTTCATCATCTTCTACGGACTCGACTGGGTGGCAACCGTACCGCCGACTATCCGCCTGACCTCCGACATTTTCGGTAAAGAACAGGCCGGAATCCTGTTCGGCTGGATCATGGCCGCTCATCAGTTCGGCGCCGCGCTTGCCGCTTATCTCGGCGGACTGCTGCATGACTTGTTTGGCACATACGGCTTCAGCTTCCTAAGCGCAGGAATTGTCTGCATGATGGGAGCGCTGATTGTTATGCGAATCGGCAAGGGTTCAGGGAAAAGTGCTGCCGTTACGGAAGCTGTTTGATAATGAAGAGCAGCCTAGAGGCAAAAAATCTCTAGACTGCTTTTTTATAGCTGTTTTTTAAGTTCTATTTCATCACGAATCGGAATGCCGTCATTACCGACTAGCGGTATCTGTGGTTTCAGTTTCCGTGCCTCTGAAACAGCGTTGGGCAGCAATTTAGAAAGAAAGAATCCTCTTTTTTGATAAAATTTCAGCGCATTTAAATTATCATTTGTCGTAATTAGTTTAAGGGCAGTACACTTCTTTTCTTGTGCAGCTTCTTCAACTTTCTTTACTAAAGATGTGCCAATTCCCTTGCCTTCCGCAATACTGTCCAGCGAGATAATTTCACACTCATGCTTCTCAATATGGTAGGTAACCATGCCTTGGATTTGACCTTCCTCATTTACGGCAGCGAAGCCTTCTAGCAAACTGCAATCAAATACACCGGTTGAGATCACCATCTCTGGGCTTCCCCAATGAGTAACAAAGAACTCCACAACAATTTCTCTCGGTATGCTTTGCAAGTCGACGATTTCCATTATTCCTGCTCCCCCTAAATTAATTGAAGCAATTTCTCTCCACGCTAAGCGACGCATATTTAAAATCGGTACCCCGAAATAAAGTTAACGAACTCTCTTTGTTTGGAGTTGCTGTATTTCATGATCGCGTATGTGTTGGCTTCGGGAAGTTTGAGAGAATAGCAGTCTACCTCGAGCAGCCTTCCTTCGAGCAGTTCTCTGCGCACTGTAGACAGTGGCAGAAACGAGACGCCAAGTCCTTCTGCGATGAACCGCTTTGTAATATGAGACTGCGAAACTTGCATCATCCGAATGCCAGGATAGATGTTTTTAATTTTTTGGCACAGTTCATCCCAATAACCCGGATGGTTATGAGTCAGCAGCCGGCTCGATTCTAGTATCTCTTTTTCATCGAGCGGCGGCGCTGTTTCGGAATCCCTGCCGTCATGCGGTGCCACGAAGACCACTTTGTCACGGTACAACAATTCCGAAGACAGTTCGGGGTTCGTGCTGTTCAAACACGACAATCCTAGGTCGACCTCCTCACGCATCACCGCGCTCTCAATATCGGCTGAATCAATGATTTTCACCGAAATCTCGACCTCAGGGTTCTTTTTAATGTAACTTTTCAAGACGTATGGCAGGATGGTGTCAGCAATAAGTGGCGAGATGCCGATCAGAAACTTGGAGATGTAGCCTTGTCTGAACGAGTTTATATCCTCGAGCCCATTTTGGTACACGGTAATTAGCTCTTTCGCATGAGTTAAATACCGTTTTCCTTCTCCAGTCAGTTTGACCCTCCTGCCGTCGCGTTGAAATAGCTTCACTCCCACTTCCGATTCCAGCTGTTTAATATGTACGGTTACAGCGGGCTGTGAGATGTGCAGCTCTTCCGCTGTTCTTCTGAAGTTTCCGCACTCTGCAGCTACAATAAATGTCCTAAGCCACGTAAAATCCATCGTAATCTCCTTATGATTAACTTTTATTATCAATTTGTTTAAATATATTTAATTTTCTTTATAAATAAGATTGTATACACTAATAGCAAATAATGAAAGAGGTGATCGTCATGATTGCAAAAGGTCTTAAAGGCATTGTGGCCGCTGAAACGACAATCAGCCATATTGACGGAAACGAAGGCAGGCTCGTTTACAGAGGATACGAGATCGGAGACATAACAAGCCGCTATTCATTTGAAGAGACTTCCTATCTTCTATGGTACGGTGTATTTCCAGACGATAAACAGGTGAAGCATCTTACATCGGAACTGAAAAAAAACCGTTCTCTCAGCACACATATGAAGAATGTCATTGATCAGCTGCCGAAAGACATGGACATGATGAGCGTGATCCGTACTGCTGTTTCCGCTGAGGGATCGAGCGCTTACGGCTGGAAGCCTGATGTGACGCAAGCGATTAGACTCACCGCTCTTCTTCCTTCTATCATCGCATATCGCAACAGTCAGCTTGAAGGAAAAAGCTTTGTAGAACCATCCGATGAGTTCGATCATGTAGAGAACTATCTTTACATGTTAAAAGGCGAGCGACCGTCAAAGGCGCACGTACAAGCTCTTGAGACGTATATGATTCTAACGCTTGAGCACGGGATGAACGCGTCAACGTTCTCAGCCCGAGTGACTGCTTCTACTGAATCTGATATGGTATCAGCCGTTACTTCTGCTGTTGGAACGATGAAAGGACCGCTTCACGGCGGCGCTCCCTCAGGCGTTATCAATTTGCTTGATGAAATCGCCGCAGACGGCAGTGCAGAAGCTGTGATTAGAAGAAAATTGAAAAATGGCGAGAAGCTGATGGGCTTCGGTCACCGTGTATACAAGACACACGACCCAAGGGCGATTGCGCTAAAAGCCAAATTGCAGGGTCTCGTCGGTAGTGATGAATGGCTTGACCTTGCGATAGAAGTCGAAGAAAAAGCCGTTGAACTGCTCGCTGAATTCAAGCCTGGCCGCTCGCTCTACACGAATGTAGAATTTTACGCCGCTGCGATCATGAAGGCGATCAGCATGGAATCTACCCTCTTCACTCCGACATTTACCGCCAGCCGCGTTGTCGGCTGGACCGCACATGTTTTGGAGCAGGCCGAAGACAACACGATTTACCGGCCGCAGTCTGACTATATCGGGAAATTTGTGAAGCATTCAGCTATACAGTCATAATTTTTTGAAGCAAACAATAGAAGACTCGTCATTGACGAGTCTTCTATTGTTTATTGGGTTGTTTATTAGTTACTTAGATTTATCTGTTAATATTTCAAAAAGAATCTTTGAATTTTTTTCATCTAATTTAACGTAATTTCCACTGTCTGTGACAATCTGTAAATGATCACCGTTTGCATTTACCCATAATGAATATGAGGCTATTTTCCCCTCACTATTGTCATCGTCCTTAAAAGAAAATTGAAACCTATAGTCAGGGTAACGCGACATTTCTACTTTAATCTTATTCCAGTCATTATTTTTCACAATCTTAATTGCCTTGTCCACCTTCTTTTGCTCGGTAATTTCGTTAAAATCTTCGTAACTATCTCCTTCACCTGAGTGCTTTTGAACCGTTATTTTATGATCTTTTATTTTACTAAGCATGACAGAATTTTGGTTAGAAAAGACAATTATCAAACTAAAAACAGAAGTAATGGCAATAACTAAAAACATTTTATATCTCAAAACTATTCCCCCTTTTCAATTTAGACGTGAATTTTCACCTTACAGTTTCATTAAGAGTATGAATTTAAAAACGTCTCATGAAAATTCACGAGACGTGCTGATCTTAAATCCCTTCCCTCTCAATCGACATCCCATCCACATGTCTCTTCTTCATCTGTTTATCCTTCTTCCTGTTCTCCTTCGTCTCAAACACAATATCCATATCGTATTCTTTCGGATAGAGTGCTTCCGCTTTTATGTGGACCGATAACCGCTTTTTCTGCACCCACACTTTCTTGCCATCCACCTGCACGCCGTACTCTCCGCGATCGTTTTCAAGCTCAAAGATCACCCCGGCGCTGTTCATGCTCGACACGTGTACGCGGTCGCCGACTTCAAATACTTTCTCGGCATCTCCAGCACTGAACATGCTCTCCCTCTTCACCGGCTTGCGATCCTTCAAAATTGCTTTCTCTCTAAGCTGCTGAATCTTATCCGGCACGCTCAAGTCCACGGATGTTTTCTCCTCGCTGCGGCCGGCCACATTTTTCGCTCGTTCAATCAATTCTGCGCTCATCCCAAGTTTAGATGCGATCGCAAACGCTTGGCTTGCTCCTGCCTTGCCGATTGTCAGCCGATAAAGCGGACGCAATGTTTCCAGATCGAACGCCATTGATCCGTTCTCGAACCCTGGCGTCTGTTCGGCGAACTCTTTGATCTCACTGTAATGAGTCGTTGCGAGAAGTGATGATCCTTTGCTGTACACTTTCTCCAAAATGGCGACTGCAAGCGCCATCCCTTCTACCGGATCTGTTCCAGCGCCCAGTTCATCAAGAATAACAAGATCGCGCGGACTGGTTTCCTGCAAAATGGAAATGATGTTCGTGATGTGAGCAGAGAACGTGCTGAGCGACTGCTCAATGCTCTGATTGTCACCGATATCCACGAGCACATTGCGGTAAACGGCAAACTCGCTGCCGTCTCCTACAGGTACATGAAGCCCGGACTGCACCATGAGCGTCATAAGACCGACAGTCTTGATCGCAACCGTCTTTCCTCCCGTGTTCGGCCCGGTAATAACGAGCGCTCCGTACTCTTCGCCAAGCCTGAAATGCAGCGGAACGCATTTACTGCCGAGCAGCGGATGCCTCCCTTCGTGAATGATGATCCGGTTCTCAGTGTTTACTTTCACCGCTGCTCCGTCTATCGCACGGCTATACTTTGCTTTTGCGAAGATAAAATCATAATGCACCATCGCTTCCATCGTGATTGAGATCTCTCGTTCATAACCAACGACCATGTCAGTCAGCTGGCCAAGAATCTTAGATATCTCGATCTCTTCTTCCGCACGCAGCATGTTTAGCTCGGTCTGAAGTTTCTTAATTTCCTGTGGCTCCATGTACACGGTAGCTCCGCTCGATGAACTGTCAAGGATCGTGCCGTCAAAGTGGCGCTTGTGTTCACTTTTAACAGGTATCACATAACGCCCGTCTCTCATCGATACGATCTGATCCTGCATCATGTCGCGGTACATGGAAGACTTCACAAGGCTCTCAAGTTTTGATTTGATCTTGTCATCCATCGCAGCTGTCCGCTTACGCACTTTAGCGAGTGCCTTGCTCGCTCCATCATCAACGCGGTTATTGCGGATGCACCGCTCGATTTCGTTTTTCAGCTCAGACAGATCGAACATTGAATAAGCGTATGTTGAAACTGTCGGTGCAATAAACTCCTTATCGCGCATGAATCGCTGAAACCGCGCTGCGTTCTCAAGCAACCCATATAGAAGCCACAGCTGTTCCGGGCTTAAGTTCAATCCTTTGTCAGGCACTCGCAGCAAGTTCTCTATTCCATTCAAGTTAGCGATCGGGACGCTCGAGCTTTTTTCTAAAATCGCAGCTGCCTCTGACGTTTCACTCAGCCAGCTGCGCACCACTGCCTCATCTGTTGACGGCTTGAGTTTCGCAAAACGCTTCCTCGTCAAATCGTTCATCGCGAAGCTGCTCAGTTTTTCTAAAATTTTATTAAACTCCAAAGTTTTAAACGTATTTGTATTCAATGCTGGTTCCTCCATTTTTTTATAAAATTGCAGATTGCCGCCATTGGAATAAGAAAATCTGGCTGATTCCACGCCTTTTTGTCAGCCTTAGTTGCGCTAATACTATGAACGTTGACTTTTAGCCACGTCGAAACTCGCCGTTGCTAAAAAGTTATACTGTCCAATAATGGAACAAAAAAAGGCGGAGATGAACGAGTCATCTCCGCCTTTGTATACACTTCTCCCTGTAACAAAAAAACCGGCTCCTTTTAAGAGCACGGTTTCGTCATCGGGAAAAATGATGGCGTTGTATGGACCGCTGTTCTTAACTAATGGCGGCAGCAAAAGAGCACAGAAAATACGCCCAGTCCGTACGGGCAGTTGTACCTCATCTTTTGTTTGCCGATATCCAATTTCGTTAGTTAAGAACACAAACGCTCACAAACACACCATCCCTTCCAATTTGTTACTATCATCATATTCCATTTGACTTCCATTTGTCAAAAGGAATTTTGTAACTTCAGGCGAAAACCTATACAACACACGAAGGAGGAACCATGATGCCATTTGAAGTACGCCCTGCGGAAACGCAGGATATTCCAGCACTTAAAAATCTAATGCTCCAATATATCGTTGATTTTTATCAGTCACCGAGACCTGAGGACGATAAGCTCCATAACCTTATTACAACACTCATTCAAAATGAAAAAGGCATTCAGTTTGTTGCACAGCAAGAGACTGAATTGATCGGATTTGCTACACTTTACTTTTCGTTCAGCACAACACGCGCGGATAAAGTTACGATTATGAATGATTTATTCGTTGCTGAAAAAGCACGTGGAACGGAAGCTGCGACTGCCCTGTTTTCCGCCTGTGAGGCTTATACGAAGACAAACGGATATGCGGCCATGCTTTGGGAAACTGCAGCCGATAACCACAGAGCCCAGCGGTTTTACGAAAAAATGGGCAGCTCGCCTGGCGGATTTATCACGTATTCAAAAGAAAGCGTACCTGTAACTTAACATGTAAAAAGGAGAGGCCACACGCTCTCCTTTTTATTTATACAGCTGGTTCTTCATGATCTCACCGACTTTTTTCGAATCATAAATATCGGCTTCCATTAGTCCTGCAGCCGTTTTCTTTCGCCGCTCTTCCGGATGGTGCTGGTTCATCTTCCATTTCCCTTGCATTTCGCTGATTTCGATTTTAAAGCATTGAATGCCTCTCATCTCGCGCAGATTATGCTCTGCCTCAAGATCAGTGCTCCACGGTTTTTCGAAGTAAGCTTCGTATGTGCTGATCGTGTCCCCCAGGAGTTTTTTAACCTCTGAAATATCATTTATAGGTTCATATTTTCCATAAACATGAACCGCCGTATAATTCCACGTCGGAACCGTTTTATCTTCTTCATACCAGCTAGGCGAAACATAGCTGTGTGGACCGTGGAAAACGGACAGCACCTCATCAGTGATGTTCTTCCACTGCGTGTTTGCTCTTGCAAAATGACCATAAAGAGTGCCGAACTTCCCTTCTGTTTCATTCAGCAGAAGAGGGAGATGTGTCGCTTCAGCCCGGCCGTTTTCTTTCGTAAAAAGAATGCCAAAGCTATGTTCTTTTATAAAAGAATGGAGTATCGACTTGTCATCAACTTTAAACTGCTTTGGAACATACATCGCATCATCCCCTTTTCTTTAGATTACCATAATTTTTCAGCAAGTCTGTAAAATTACTACCTTGATAATCGAACATAAGTTCGTATATGATGGAAGTAAGATGCACATCATAGAAAGGTGTGAATGAAAATGAAGGACTTGCTGGAATGGATGAAACAGAGCGAGATTGAGCTGAAAGATATCATCACGGTAATTGAAAAATTAGAGGAGGATCTAAAGAAATGACGCCGGAACGCTATCATTTTATGTACCGCGGCCGATCCAGAATGACAGGTGAAATCACCATTCAATTTATGGATTTTAAAGGAGGATGCATTGTCCGGTGCACGGAAAAGGATATAGCGGAATCTGGGGATGAGCTGTTGATCGCTGATGCGCGGCTTCAGTGGAAGAAGATTTCTGAAAGCCGATTGAGGGAAGAATAATTATTGTTAAATGCCAGAAAACATGATGATCAGCAAAACAGCTGCACCGCCAAGCAGGATTTCGAGACCTATGCATATAAACATATATTTCATCGTATATTTTCCTTTATGTTTAGTCGTTTATATGTAGATTGTCCTGATCAGGCAAAAATCATAAGAAACTTCTTCCCCTCTTGTCCGTATACTCTATGTAAGCCAGGATTACGAAATTCGGCTCATTAAAAAGGAGTGTTGACTAATGCTGAAAAAAATTCTGAAATCACTGCTAGGCTCAAGCCACAAAAAGTACAGCTCTAGTGCGTATAAACACAAAAAATCATACTACAAAAAATACAGCTCAAGCGACTACAAACATGGCAAGCACTATGGACACAAGCATTATAAAGGAAAACACAAAAGCAGCTTCTTCTCAAGCTAATAGGCAATGGCAACAATAAAAGAAAAATTGCTTCGATTTCTGTATGACCGCCCGTTAAAAAGCGGCAGCAGAGTCGGAGCAAATTATGAAATTTGGCATGTGCTTGGCATGGGAAGCTATGGCATCACATATACGGCCGAAGATAAAATGACCGGAAAGCTATGTGCGATAAAACAGCTGCGTCCGACAAAAGCAAAAACCGTTTCTGGCATCCGGTCTTTTCAGCGTGAAGCGGAGTTAATGCGAGCTGTTTCAGGCAGCGGATTCCCTGAACTTTATGATGTTATTGAGCAAGACGGCAGCTATTTTCTCGTGATGGAGTATGTGGACGGTCGTACGTTTGAAGATCTGATTTTTGAGGACGGGAGAATCTTCTCCGAAGTAGATACAATGGATGTATTGGACGAGCTTTGCACGCTTGTTTCAGTCCTTCATACACAAGGAATTTACCATCGTGATCTTCGGATTCCTAACATACTTGATGTTGGGGGCCGGCTGAAAATTATTGATTTTGGTCTAGCTTGCTATCAAGATGATGATCCTGAGGATGAAGACCCTCGTTATCCTGAAAAGCAAGTGATGCGTGCCGTTTCCCCATCGAGCGACTTTTATCATATGGGGCACTTTGCTCTCTTTCTTCTCTACTCCGGCTTCGAGCCGAGTCAGAAAAAAGAACGCACCTGGGAAGAAGAGCTGTCTGTATCGCAGGAGTTTAAAAAAGTTCTGCGGAAGATGCTGCAGATTGATTCCCCATACACAGAAGTTCACCAGGTGATCAATGACCTTCGAGAACTGAAAATCATGGTAAAAAAACGGTGATTTCCACCGTTTTTTCTTTTGTGCTGGTGCGGGAGAAAAAGATCTTTGGGGTCCGGTACTCACCGGAGCCAACCCTTGTGCAGCGGTAATTTTTCATGAAGAGTACCGTACCCCATATTGTAAGAGATCAAAAAAACGAGCATGGCTGCAGATTGCAGCCATGCTCGTTTTTGATCTTTATTAAGGTTTAGGGTGCTGATCTTCTTCATCTGGGGAAGATTGGCCGCCTGCTCCTGAATGATCTGAGTCTGGAATAATATCTGTTTTCTCTTTCTCGACTGCAAGAATTGTAAATCCTGTTCCGTACAGCTGCTCTTCCAGCTTTGACTGAACTTCCCTGCCTTCCTGCAGCAGCTGTTCATCATATTCAAGGGTCACTTTAACTGACTTCATTCTTTCGCCTCCCTTTTATAGTTGTACATACCCTCAAAGTTTTTTATTAAACGAACAATGCTTTCAAAATAAATAAAGCCGCCCAGAAATCAATATCGGAGCGGCTGATTTAAAACATATTTCAATATAACCAAGATTTAAGCGGCTTAATTCTTCTAAATACAAAACGATCCATAACATACACGACGATAAATGACAGACCTGCCAGCGGCATCACAACTCCCGCTGCAGCCATTCCTAATATGACCATCGGTTTTACTTTCCCATTTTTTTGCGGTGCACCTAGCTTGCCTTTTGGCTTTCGTATGCGCCACATCACAAGCGAACTGATAACGATGCCTACCAGTCCTAGTGCGGCGACTGTACCGAGCAGCTGGTTCGCGAGGCCAAAGTACCTGCCTTCATGCAGGGCGATGCCGATCGAGACCGCTTTAGCCATCCAGCCATAATCGCTGAACCGGACATCTTCAACCACCTTTCCGCTGTACTGATCAAAATAAACAGTAGCCTCATTTTCTGGCTTATCGCGCGAAGATGATATCGTGAACACTCCGTCTTTTCCTTCAGGCAATGAAATGGTGTACGGCTTCTGGATGTTTTCTTTTACCGCAAGAGCCGTCACCTGATCAACATCGAGCCCTCCGTTTTCTGCTCCTGATTTTGGAACAGGCACATTTTCTGCTGCCCATGGTACATCGTCAGCCACATCTTTCGTCGCTGTATCCGATTTCGGAGGCATGAACGCATAAACAGGATATCCTGTGTTGGAGGATGTCGCGATTTTGTTGATGCCTTCTCCCATCACTCCTGACCATGGAAGACCGGTGACGATCAGCACCAGGATAAGAAGCGAGAGCCAGAAAGCCGGCACCGCATGCATATCGCGCCAAAACGTCCGCCCTTTTTGACTGAAGCGCGGGAGTACCGTACCCCAGATCGATTTTCGGTTTCTTGGCCACCAGATATAGAGCCCAGTAATGAGCAGGATAACGGTCCAGCAAGCGGCAAGCTCAACGAATCTGTTCACGAATGTTCCGCCGACGATCCATTCGCTGTGCAGTTTAGCTGCAACGTTCGTAAAATGCTTTTCATCTAATATGGTTCCGGTAATTTTTGCGTTGTACGGGTTCACATACACACGTGTGGTAACGTCATTTTCTGTCACCTTCACCTGTGTCGTCCGGTCTGCTTCTTTTGGCAGCCGGATAGAACCTATTTCAGCTTTCGGAAACTCTCGTTTGACCGCAGCTACTTGTTCTGAGAGCGGCAATGCTGCTCCGCTGTCTTGAACGACCAATTTATCTTTATAAAGCATCGTTTCAATTTCTGCTTGATACAAATAAAGCGCTCCGCTGATCGAGAGTACGATCAAGAAAGGTGCGAATAAAATACCCGCATAAAAGTGCCAGCGCCAGAACGTCTGATAAAGTCCGGCTGCCTTTTGCGGCGTTTCTCCCTGTTTGGGTTGAACCAGATTGCGTGCAGCATCCATATGTTTCTCTCCTCTTTTGCATTGTCTAAGGAAAGTGTACGTGTTTGTGAAAAGCTGCACATCACCCTGTAGAGTGATTTTTCCCGCGGAACAAATAAAAAACAGCAGAAACAATCTCTGCCGTCTTGATCAGCTTATTAATCTCCACCGCCGCCTCCGCCGCAGTCTCCTCCACCGTCACTGCCGCTGAAAAATCCTCCGCTGTCATGGCAGTCGTTGTTATCAAAAAATCCATTGTTATCATTGTAATCGTTCGAAAAAAACATTGCTCCGCTGCTTTTGCGGGCAGATTTTTTCACTTTATAGCTGCTTTGAGAAGGCTTAAAAAGATTCGCTGCTAATATCACTAAAAATGCAAATATGAACAGAACCATAATAAATCCAGCCATCACATATCCCCTCCTCTTTCTAGCATTATATACGAAAGGATAAGAATGGAGTTTCAATATTTTCCAATTTTATAACGCAGTTGCAAAAAACGCCCCAATGGACTTTTTTAGACAATACCTTTACTATATGCATAGCTCGTCAGCTGCACCCGGTTTTCAAGATGTAGCTTTCCGAGTATGTTCTTCAGGTGACTCTTGACCGTATGTTCGGATATAAAAAGACTTTTTGAGATGTCTTTATTAGAAAGGCCTTTAGCAACGAGCTGCAGCACTTCCTGTTCACGTGCTGACAGCGGCGTTTCTTCTGTTTCTTTTTTCTTGAATTCCTGGAGGATGCGGTAAGCCATCTCTTTGGACATTGGCATCTCATCGAGTGCGAACGCCTTAAGTCCGTTCACCCAGTCCTCAGTGTTCAGGTTCTTCAGCAAATACCCTTGAGCTCCGCGTTTTAACGCTTCGAACCAGTCCATCACATCGTCAGACACTGTCATCATGACCACTTTGATCCACGGGAACTTTTCTTTAATCACTTTTGTCGCTTCAAATCCGTTCATCTCGGGCATAGAGATGTCCATCAAAACAAGGTCAGGCTGGAGCTGTTCAGTCATGTGCACCGCTTCTTTTCCATTGCACGCCTCACCGATCACAGTAAAGTCGCTGCAGCCATCAACCAGTTCCTTCACTCCTTCACGTGCAAGAGCATGATCATCTGCTATTAAAATTCGAACAGGCTCGCTCATGCAGCTCCTCCTTTCTGGATCACCATTTTCGTTCCGCTATTCTTGTTATCAATCTGCAACGACCAGCCCATTGATCGGATTCTGTCTCTTACTATTTTCAGTCCGTAGCCGCTTTCCGAATAATTTTCAGGCATACCTTTGCCATTATCTTTGACACTGCATATCCATCCGTTTTCATCATGCACCGCGTTCACCCACGCCTCATCCGTTTCAGCGTGCTTGATGACATTGATAAGTGCTTCTTTCACACACGCGAACAGCTCCACTTTTTCTTTAGGAGAGAGATCCTGTTCAGGCAGTTCCCATTGGCGGTGAATCTTCAGCTGGTGATCACGCTCAAGTTCATCTAAGAATTTATGCAGATTCTCTGTCCACGGTATTGGTGTCTGTTCCTGAGGATACCTCAAGTTATGGATCGCCTGCCTCGTGTCCTCATGTACATGCTGCAATGTTTTTTTTAGATTCAAGTAAGACTCTTCTTCCAGAATTCCTTGCTCTTTTCCCAGTTTGTTTAATTTTACCGATAAAAAGAACAGCGACTGAGCAATTCCGTCATGAAGTTCTTTTGCGACTTTCTCTCTCTCTTCAAGGACAGCCTTTTCCTCACGCTCTTTCTGAAGTTCACGATGCGTTTTCTCGAGGAGTCCGAACAGCTTGTTCAAAAAATAAAGCGTCACGAGAAATACGATGGCGCCAGAAAGGTAGTTTCCAAAGGTCATGGACAGATACGGTTCGAGAATGGTGTGCCGCACATATTCCCAAAGCCCGACTGACAAGGTCGGAAGCAAGAGAATCAGCCACTTAATCTTGTTATATGTCATATCGCACACTCCGCTGTAAAATGTCGTTTCTACTATACTAACGCAGAAAAAAGCGATTTGGATGTGACATTGTTAACAATTATTGAAAAAAACACACTATATCAAGTGTGTTTAAAGAAAGTATTTTTAGTTACACTGTCCTTAGGATTCTTTAGTACTGCACCCCTAATAGTGTCAGGTTTTTACTAAATCGCATAAGGTTACTTATTAGGTATCCAAAAATGCTTGGACGACTCTGGAACAGCATTCGGGATAAATGTGTGAATCTGTTTTTTCTCTCCTGGCTTGAGTTCAAACTCTGGAGTCGTTACAGTCTGAAACACCTTGTCGTCTTTATACAGTTTCAGTTCCATCTTTCCTTTAAACGCCCATTTTTCATTAAAGTTTGCCGCGAACATTTCAACCTCATTATTCAGATTGAAATTATACGTCATAAGAAAGTTCTTTTGCGATTCTTCCCCAGGCTTTCCTACCTTCTTAAAGCCTTCATCCAGCTTGGCAAAGCCAGTTGCCTTCATATCAGGTGTAACATACCAACGATAATCATCAAACGTCAGTTTCTCAATTGTCATTACCTTTTTCTTCTCTCCGGTTTCAATATAAAAGGCAGGAACCTGGACCGTCTTCACGATCTTCCCTTTTCTTAAAAATTCTATTTTTGAGTTCACGGTCAATTCATTGTCTTTATTAAAATTACCTGCATAGATTTCCAAATTATCTTTTGTATTTACAGCTGAAAAACGAATGTTTTTCATGCTCTCGCTGTCTTTTACACCCTTCTCCTTATATTGATAATTAAGGCTATTGATCGCTCTATCGCGAGCTTCCAGCTGATGGCGATCTTTCCCCAAATCCTGTCGGTCAATGGTCCAATACCTGGAGAAGTCATAGCTCCACGGACCTTCAAACACATCAATTTTCTTCTTCTCTCCAGGTTTCAGTTTCACTATTTTGGAAGTGAACGTCTTCAGCTCTTCTTCTGGCTCATCGTACAGGACAACCTTCAGCTTCCCTTCAAAGGGCGTTTTTTTGTTGAAGTTCGCCGCATACACATAATAGTCGGTGCCGCCCTTCCTGCTGCCGTCTCTTTGAATGTTGACCTGTAAGTTCTCTTGTCCCTCTGTCGATGGGTTTCCTTCTGTCTGGTTTTCTGCCGTCATTCTTGAAAACGCACGCTTTTGCCGCTCACCGTCTTCCCATAGAACATAAACCATAATACCGTTAAAAAATATGAAACAGACCGGATAAGCCATTAAAGCCCTTTTCTTGGCTTTTTTCTCTCCCAAAACATGGCGGTTTGTCCAAAAGCCAATCGCACACACACCACCCAGCAAAAGTGCGATACCGTTCATAATCCAAAACCCAAGCGGGCTTGATTGATAAATCCCTACAATAAAATCCAGCGTAAGCTCCCCCTTTAAAACGATTCCGAGTACTATGTTAGGCAAAACCGGCTAAATAGACAAATGCAGATTTTACTACTTACAGAGAAGGCTGCACGGAGGCCTTGGGGTACGGTACCCCATATGGACAAATAAGATAATTTGTCCATTTCGGGTACCGTACCCCCGAACACCCGAACCTCAACCCTATATATTTTTACCCGATATTCCTATATTCCATTTATGGTGTAAAATGGATAATAGTAGATGTTTAGAATAGGAGGCTACAAGTGGATGGAGTCTAGAGAGAAGTGGTTCTGGCCTGAACGCGGGCTGTTTTTTGCTCGGACGCTTTGGTTTTTCATAGGATTTATCTATTTTTATACCGATCAAGATTTAAAGCATATTCCAGCATTGCCTCTCCTCCTCAGTCACACAGCCTGCTACATAATTCCAGCGTTGTTCTGGCGTCCGGGATACCGCAACCTGTCCTTGTTCTTTGCGACTGAACTGCTGACGACCGGGGTGTTTAACTGGTATCTATCAGACTATCTGCAGCAAAATGTGGGGATTATCATCTTCCCGACAATGATTGCCGGGTTTCTTTCAACAGGCCGAATCTGGATGGTGACCGCCCCTTTGTATACTGGTGCTTACATCTTGTCCAGGCTGGCGGTCGAAAACATGAGCATGGCAACTGCTCTGACAGGAGCCTTTGACAGCCTGATGATGTTTGGAATTGGATACGTTCTTCAGCGAGTCACGTCATCCAACCGTAAAATGAAACAGCTGCTATTGGAGAATGAGTATCAATATAAACTCATTCAAGATCAAAACAATACATTGGAGCAGTATACAGAAAAAGTCGAACAGCTCACCCTCATTGAAGAACGTAACCGCATGGCTCGTGAGCTTCATGATACGATCGGGCATACTTTCACCTCAGTAATTATGGGAATGGATGCGGTGGGCTTGTTAATTGATTCTGATCCGCAGCTGGCAAAGCGAAAACTTGAAACGCTCAGAGACGTGACATACAGAGGGCTGGATGAAATTAGAGAAAGTATTCATGGGATGGATACTAACGAAGGCGACTCTCAGCTATCTATGCTTTTCTCCCGATTGATCAGCGAGTTTTCACTGCATACTGGAACAAATACCAAGCTTTATCCTTCAGGAGTCGAATATGATATCTCAAGGCCGGTGAAGCTTACTCTTATCCGCTGTCTTCAGGAATCGCTGACAAATGCCAAACGGCATGGCGCAGCCTCTTCAATTGATGTTTCACTCGTTTTTGAAGATGGCCAAATCCTGCTGCAGATCGAAGACAACGGCATTGGATTCGACGCTATCTCACCTGGCTTCGGCCTGAAGGTAATGCGGGAAAGAATCACCGCACTTAACGGCAGTCTGCTCGTTGATTCTGCAAAAGGCAAAGGGACCATCGTATCATGTAAAGTTCCTACAGGAGGTCAATTTCATGAAAAACACATCACTGCTCATAGCGGATGATCAGGATTTAATACGAGAAAGTCTGCAGATTGTCCTTAATATGGATCCAGATATTCAGGTCGTCGGACTTGCAGAGAACGGCAGAACGGCTGTTGAACTCTGTGAATCCATTAAACCAGACGTTGTGCTGATGGACATTCATATGCCCGAAATGAACGGCGTGGACGCAACAAAGCTTATTAAAGGACGTTGGCCGGAAATAAAAGTTATCATCCTCACAACCTTCCAAGAAGTCCATTATGTTGTCGACGCATTGAGTGCAGGTGCAGAAGGCTATCTGTTAAAAGCTATTAATCCAGCGGATCTTGCAGCTGGAATCAAGTGGGTAAGCCAGGGCGGATCGTTAATTCCACAGGATATTGCGAAGCTGCTCATCAATGGCCTAAATGCACAGCAGCCTCCAGTTATTGGCGGAGGTGCAAAGACTGCAGGCCATTTCGGCTTGAGCGAACGCGAACTTCAGGTGCTTTCCTGTATATCAGACGGATTGCATAACAAAGATATCGCTAGCAAACTCTTTTTATCCGAAGGCACGGTAAAAAACTACATATCAAGCATCTACTCGAAGCTCGATGTCCGTGACCGCGTGAACGCCGCAAAAAAAGCGAAGGAAAACGGATTGCTTTCATAGAAGGACCCGCTCCTATTTCGGAGCGGGTCCTTCTATTTACCTTACAGCTTTATTTTGCTTTTCAAGTACAATCACTTCAAAATATTTCAGTACTTTCATCTCGGTATCGACGTCGTGACCAGATTTCCACGTTTGCGTCAAAAACAGCTCTGCCTTCATGAAATCCCGCTCTGTTCCGGATGCAGCTTCACTTAGTACAGTGACGCTTTCAAAAATATCCGCCATGAGTTTTGCCCCTTTCTTCGCATACAGCGTCTGAACATCCTCTGACTGCTGCACCATAAAACTGCACATCTCTTTTAGGCTTTCTAGTCCTTCCAGCACTGGCTTAGCCGTCTCGGTCAGCCTGGCCGAAAGCTGCGCAAGCTCTGTTTCCATTTCCTGAATAAAAATGTTGTGAGCGTGAAACCTGTTCATCAGTCTCAGCACTTCAAGCCCCAAGATGTTCGCCGTTCCTTCCCAGACGGTCAGCACCTGAGCATCCCGCAGCAGACGCGGTGTTACAAAGTCCTCGATAAACCCGTTGCCGCCGTGCATCTCAATCGCTTCATGCGCAAAATGAATGGACTGCTCAGCTGATTCCTTCTTTAATATGGCGATGAGCAGGCGGTTCATCACCTTTTCTCTGTCACTCGCTCCTCTGCTTGGATCCATCACCTTGCTGAACAATGGAATAAGCCGGAAGATCGCGCTCGTTTCGACCTCCTGCTTAACGGCTAGATGGGTGAGCGATTCCTTAATCATCGGATATTCTATCAACTTTTTACCGAAAGCGCTGCGGTCAACCGCATATTTCCGCGCTTCTAAATAAGCTCGCCGCATAATCCCGATCGACGCCACCGCGTTGCACACGCGCGATAAGTTCAGCGCCTCCATCATGTAATGAATGCCCTTTGACGGATCTCCGACAAGATACGCTTTTGCTCCGCTAAACTCTACTTCAGCAGACGGTACAGCCCTGACGCCGAGTTTATCTTTGAGTCTTCGAATGCTGATGCCGTTCAAACTGCCGTCTTCATTTCGCCATGGCACTGCAAAAAGGCTCAAGCCTTTCGTTCCCGGCCTTGCTCCTTCCATACGGGCAAGCACCATCGCCACTCCGCACATGCCGGCATTTGAGGCGAAATATTTTTCACCAGTCAGATAAAAAACACCAGCTTCATCTCCCGCCACCGCACGCGTTTCGTTTGCCCCGACATCGGAACCGCCCTGGCGCTCCGTCAAGAAAGTAGCTCCTTCATAAAGCTCCGTTTCGCCAGTAGAGATTACATGCGGAAGGAACCTGTCTCTAACCGTTTCATCTGCATACTGCTCCAGCAAATAGGCAGTAGCCATCGTTAATGTTACCGGACAGTAAAAACCCGGCTCAGTCTGAGACAGCAAATACCCTTGCGCATACGAGTAAAAATAGTCTGCTTTCCTCCCAATCTTCGGAATTGTTTTATGCACATATCCGACGATTCCTTTGTTATACACTTGCTCGACTGTTTTCAAGTAGCCCTCATTCACCCACACCTCTGAGACATCGTTGCCCATACGGTCATATTTGATCAGCCGCGGCTGCCCTTCACGGTCTGTATGAACCGCCCGCATATCAATTTCCGTCCCGCATAAAGCACCAAATTCCTGCAGCTCCCGATCAGCCCACTCAAACATGTCCTCATCGCAATATTTTTGGAAAAGACGCTTAAAGTGTAAATCCTCACTATAAAAATTCATGAAACACAGCTCCTATTCGTTTCTTAGTCTGTTTTCAAATTCCCACAGCAAAACTTCCATTTCCGTTTTCATCTGCTGCAGCTCCTCGATCCGTTCGTTCACTTCCTCCAGCTTTTTCTTTCCGTATGTGATCGTCTTTTTCATCTGCGCTTTTCCGCTTCGGTCTTTATCGAAGAGCACGATCATCTCTTTGATTTCATCAAGATTAAAACCATACTTTTTCCCCCTGACAATGAGCTTCAGCCTCGCTATGTCCTTATTGGAGTACATCCGCCTGTTTCCATCGGTCCGCTCTGGTGAGAGCAGACCGATTTCCTCGTAATAGCGTATCGTCCTTGTCGTTACATCAAAGTCTTCTGATAGCTGTGAGATCGAAATCATGAACATCACCTGTTGTTAGAATTTTTAGATAATTATATTGTAGCATTGACGTTAACGTAAACTGCAAGTTGTTTTATTCGAAGTTTAAGTGATAACCGCAAATATGAAATTTTTGTGCGAGAATTTTAATTTTTGGCCGAGAAACCTCATTTTTGGACCGCAATTCTAAAAAATTGCCCGCAACCGCCCCCATCAATCACCTGTCTCAACTAAAAAAAAGCGCCCCGCGCAATCAGCTTGCGGGGGCACTTTCATTATTATAAGAATCTTCTCTCATGATCGGCAGCGTACAGCATCTGAACGAGCCGCCTGACTTGATGATTTCTGATATATCGACTTCCATCACCTCATAGCCTCGCGCTCTCAGTTCACTGTTCACGCCTTTGTTTATCGGCAGGCTGAACACCTTTTTGTTACCGATTGAAAGGACGTTTGTTCCAAGAGTAAACTGCTCTTGCTCAGTAATTTCGATGCAGTCAAACCGTGAAGTCAGCATTCGGTACTCTTTGCGGTCGAGTGCATCTGGAAAGATAAGAGCTTCTGTCGGTGATAATATATTAAACACGCAGTCGAGGTGCAAATACTTTTCTTTAAAAGGAATAGGAATCACTTCATAATCCGGAAGAATTGTTTGCAAGTTATCGATCGCTTCTCTTGTTGTACGGTGGCTGATGCCCACATAGATCGAACGGCCGTGAATGATCACATCGCCGCCTTCAATGCTGTGACCCTTCATTTCGTGAAGCTTCACTTGCTGTTTTTCTAGCCAAGCTTTAAACACTTCTTCCTCGCCTCGCCTGATCTCGCTTTCCATCTCGGAGATGAAGATCGTGTTCCCGAGTGTAAATCCAATATCTCTCGTAAAGACCTGCTCAGGAAAATTCCGGACAGCTGGAAGGCTGATCACCTCTACTCCATGCTGCTCCATTGTTTTCACGAATGTATTATGCTGCTCTACAGCCACTTCTTTATTAATATTTTCGTCAATAAAGTGTTTTTGCGTTTCATTGATCACCTCGCTGATTTCCATAAATAAAGGTGAACAGACAATCACACTTTTTAGCGTATCGAATTCGTTGTTTACAGACATAGTTTTCCCTCGTTTTAGCAGTAATGACATGTACAGGCCTCCAAATCTTTTCTACTTAGAGAACTGTTCCCTATTTCGTGAGAATCTAACGCAAAGATACATGTTATCACCATTCTCTCCCACATCCTTTGCCTTCATTCTTTTTTGAATACACAAATTGCGCTACAATACAGAGAAAAGATCAAGGGTGATGCTATGAAAACTGAAAAAGAAAAAATGCTGGCTGGTGAGCTTTACGTCGCATCAGACAAACAGCTCGTCGAGGAACGGACGAGAGCGCGCAGACTGACCCGTTTGTTCAATGAAACAACAGAAGCTGAAGAAGAGCAGCGTCTGGCTCTGTTAAAAGAACTGTTCGGTTCTGTCGAAGGAAGCTACTATATTGAGCCGACTTTCCGCTGCGATTACGGATATAACATTCACCTCGGGAAAAATTTCTTCGCCAACTTTGACTGCTGTATGCTTGATGTATGCGAGATTGTGATTGGCGACAATGTTCTTCTCGCTCCAGGCGTTCATATTTACACAGCAACACATCCAGTCCATCCGGCAGAGCGTGCAGCAGGTCCAGAATTCGGGAAGCCTGTAACGATTGGCAATAACGTGTGGATCGGCGGGCGCGCGGTCATTAATCCAGGTGTCACGATCGGCGATAATGCCATCATCGCTTCAGGTGCAGTAGTTATAAAAGATGTGCCAGCAAACGCAGTTGTAGGCGGGAATCCGGCAAAAGTCATAAAGATGATAACTGTTTAAATAAGTGATGGTTCTTGCAGCCTGTTTTCTGATACATAACTTTAATATTACTTTTACACTTTAAAGGGTATGGTTTTTATATAAACCATGGAGGTGATGTGATATCATGGGTGCTCATTTATCTTGGAACAGAATGTGGCTTGTCGGCGAAAAAAAGATAGCTGGAAGAGAATTTGAATCCTTTGTCGGCGCTCTTTGCCATTGCGAGCAAAATCAGATCGTTCTTTGCCGGATACAGGATGATTCCATTTGTGTCACAGAAAAAAATCACCTGCCCGAGCTCTCCTCCATTGGGTATAAGCTTGTGGCCAAGCAATAGCTTGGATAAGGAAAAACAGCCCATTATCATTCGGGCTGTTTTTCTTTAGTCTTGAGATTTATGATGAAACGGGCATTTCCCCTTAATTGGTTCAACATCATCTCCTATAAAATATTGCTTCCATTCGCGGTGCTCAGGATCTCCGTAGTGGCTGATGTTTGGATGTTTCGGCAGATTATCCCACTTCTCTACGCGTTCACGCACCTTTTCGCGCGACATGACACCGCCTTTGGATGTTCCTTCAAGCCCTTCGAAAATTCGTCTAGGCTGAAAACCGAGTACAAGGCTGTTTCCAAGATCACGTGTTTTACGCTGCTTATACGCTGGTGTGTTGCCAAAAACGAAAAACGGCTCACCGGCAAATGAAAATGCCCAAAGGTGATGGTCTGGATCAGTTGGATAGTCTTCCGGCCAAGGTTTTTCATCCACCTTATGAAGATATTGCAGCATGTTCCAAAAGTACTCGCGGTAATATGGGATATCCTTTTCATCCATTTCCGGCTCCACAAACACAAATAAGCCGTGCCGGATAAGTTTTGGCGCATCAAATAATGTAATAAACTCTTCGATTGCCTTTGGAAGGTTCGACCAGTCATCTTTCGTGACATACGCATAACGCAGTTCGCCTTTGTTCTCTGCGCTCATGCCAAAATAGCATGGGAACGTTGGGTTTGTTACCACATTGTGAAACGTCTTATATTCATTAAGAACCCACTCAGGAACAATTTCCGGGTTCGTCATATCTTCTTTCGTCAGCAGGTATTTGTTCAAGGTTTTCATGGCACCACTCCTAAAAAATTATGATTACCTGTCTCTTCCCTAGCTGAATTGCTTTAAAACTGGAAAATGATCAGCTTTTTTACCGCTGTCTTTTTTAAAGAGTCCCCAAAAATAAATAAACAAGACCATAAGTACAGCAACAGCAATAAGAAGAATATCATCAAAATTTCCGATTTGCCTCTCTTTTACAATAAGCAGCCCGCCGTCTTCAGATCCGACAAGACCAAAGAACAGACCATAGCACATATTGAGCCCATAGTGGATGCCTGTGTTCGCCCATATCGATCCGCTCCTGATAAAAGCCAATGTCAGGGAAATTCCGAGAATGATAGAAAAAAGTGTATTATTCCAGCTGAATCCTGCATGCCATGCATCATCAAGAGTATATACAGCGACTGAGATTGTTCCCGCTAAAACGAGTGGAATCCCGTCTCTTAAATGACCGATCACGTAGCCTCTTACGATAATGTCATTTATGAACGAACCCATAAAAAAGCCAAACGCAGTAATACTAAATGTCATCAAGTTCTCTGAGAGCGGCTTCACCCCTATTACAGAGATGTCTCCGTGGATAATGAGTCCTCCAAAATAAACACACCAAAACAAAAAGCCCACCGCGAATCCTTTTGTAAAATTCCGAATCCATCCCTCATGCCTAAAAACACCCATATCTCGGAAACCATTCAAGCCGCTGGCCTTTGTGACACCGTAAGCAAGCGGAAAGAAACCTATAATGACTGCAAGCTTGCCGTAAATGCTGCTGAAGCTTATCAGTCCATAGTTAAAAAACACATCAAGTACAAGCAGTCCGAGCAGAAAATAGAGAACTTTTTTCACCTTTTCAATAACCCCTATTCTTTATATGTTCATCGCGCTTGTCTGTATGCCTTTTAGCGCAAAAGCAACCGCGGCTTCTGCGTGGATTATGGTCGTATCAAAAATCGGAAGAGGTGAATCCTTTTCAGAGATTAAAAGGCCAATCTCTGTGCATCCGAGTATGACCGCCTCCGCTCCTGCAGCTTCCATCTTTCTGATCACATTTTGATAGACGGCGCGGGACGCTGGCTTAACAATACCCTGGCATAGCTCTTCAAAGATAATTTCATGGATGGCTTTACGATCATGTTCTTCTGGAATGAGGACATTCAGTCCAAAGTCATCTATCAGCCTGCCTTTATAAAAATCGTGTTCCATCGTATAAGCCGTACCTAACAGAGCGACTTTTTTAACGCCTGCCGCTTGGATTGCTTTTGCCGTGCCATCTGCTATATGCAGCAGTGGAACCTTTACGGCGCTCTGCACTTCTGCCGCCATCCGGTGCATCGTATTCGTGCATATCAGGATAACCTCTGCACCTCCCAGCTCAAGGAATCGTGCAGCATTTGCCATCATTTCAGCTGCGTCATTCCATTGCCCTTTTTCCTGTAATTCTCTGATTTCCTGAAAGTCCATCGAATACATCAAAATTTTGGCAGAATGTGATTTTCCGAGCATGGAATTAACCTTTTCATTTATGATCCGGTAATACAGTATGGAAGACTCATAGCTCATTCCGCCGATCAGCCCGATTGTTTTCATACTACAGCACCTCTTCGTTATGTATTTTTTTCCATTATGTCATATTGTCTTAGAACTGGAAATTCAGCAAAAAGAAAAAATACCCAAAAGGTTCATCTTTATATGACCTTTTGGGCAGAAAGCACTTATTACGCTACAATTCCTCTATTTTGCTCTGCGACCTTGCGCTGACGCTTCGACTTACGGAAGTGCAGCAGCTCATAAACAACCGGGATGATGACAAGTGTCAGCAGCGTGGATACGGTCAATCCGCCAATTACAACGATGGCAAGACCTTTTGAAACGATGCTCCCCATATCGGCGCTCTTAAACACGAGCGGCAGCATCGCACATACGGTAGCAATTGCTGTCATTAGTATTGGACGCATTCTTGCCGCGCCTGCTTCGAGCAGTGACTCCCTGATCGTCATTGATTTCTCGTTCTGCTTGACGCGCTCGATCAATACGATCGCATTCGTTACAACGATTCCGATCAGCATCAATCCGCCGATCATCGCGGTTGTTTCTACCGTAGTTTTTGTTATCAAAAGCCCAAGTACAGCTCCGACTGCCGCAAGCGGCAGTGAAAACAGGATCGCGAGCGGTGCACGAAGTGTTTTAAACGTCAGCACCATAATCAAGTAAACGAGGCCGATTGAAGCCAGCATAGTCGTCATCATATCTGCGTTTTCTTTTTCCTGTGTTTCTGTTGCTCCTCCAACGTTCATCTCCACTCCGTCTGGCAGTTCCAGCTGAGTCTTCACTTTTTCAATATCTTTCTTAATAGCGGAAAGTTTATCCGGGTCAATCTGGAGCGTAACCCTCACGTACTGCTCTCCATCTCTTTGAAACAACATGCTCGCTTCTTCAGTCTTTACGAAAGTTGCTACTTGCGACATTGGAATCACTTTCCCGCCTGCTGATACCATGATGTTTTCTAGGTCACGCTGCGAAGATGGTTTAAAATCAGTTTCCATCACCACATTTGCTTCTTTACCATCAAGGTTAACTGTGCCAATCGGCATCGGATTTAGAAGCATCTGAAGCTGACCTGCCACTTCCTGAGCTGTTGCTGATGACGGGTTTACTTTTATTTCATATGATGGTTTTGTTTCTTCTTGGTTGCTTGACACCTTCTCCACACCATCAATATCCTTTACTTTGTCTAATACTTTATTTGCTGCAATGTTAAGGTCCTCGATGTTTGCACCAGCAAGGTCAACTGTAACATCCGAGCTTCCTCCGCCTGTCATAGAAATTGCAGTAACGGAGAAGTCAGCATCGCTGTAACGTGATTTTTCTTTCTTTACTTCGTCGATGAAGTGTTGAACATCACTGCCTTTTTCCATAATGACGCTGTAGGTAACTTCTGTTTCAGATCCGACTTGCCCGTATTTCGCTCCATCTTCGCTATTACCCTGCATTGTTAAAACTGTTTTCGCCTCTTTCTGCTTCACCAAAAAGCTTTCTAATTGAAGTGCCTTTTCTTGCACTTCACTGATAGGCGTTCCCGCAGGATACTTCATGTTCACATCAACGAGCGAAGCGTCTGAAGCGTTCATAGCGCCTTGAGGCATCGCGCTGAAAAGGCCGATAGATCCAACAAAAAGAACAATAGCAACCGTTAACGCCACCCATTTATGGTTCAGCGACCAGGCAAGCAATTTTACATATCGCACCGGCTCTTTTTGCTCAGGCAGCTTTTCGTTTTTCAAAAGTGCTGCGCTCATGACTGGAACGACTGTTATTGCGACAAGAAGTGATGAAAGAAGTGCGTACGTGACTGTTAATGCGAAAGGCAGCAGAAAGTCTTGCAATGATCCGCTGACGATTCCAAGCGGAAGGAACACCGCTACTGTTGTCAATGTAGAGGATGTGATCGCGCCGCTGACTTCCTTCGTCGCATTTGTCACCATCTCACGGTTAAGCTTTATGCCTTTTTGTGCTTTTCTAAAAATGCTCTCAATCACCACGATACTGTCATCCACAAGCCGTCCTACTGCGACCGCGACACCGCCTAGTGTCATTACATTCAGCGTGATGCCGCTCTGCCAGAGCAGGAACACCGTCAATCCTAGCGACAGCGGAATAGAAACAATCGTGATAAACGTTGTTCGTAAGTTTCTTAAAAACAGAAGGATAACAAGCGTAGCAAACAAGGCTCCAAGTCCTACTTCCTTCAGCATGCTGTTTAGCGATGTTACGACCTGATCAGAATTTGACCAAACAACCTCTGCCTTCAGCCCATCAACCTCTTTATTTAGGTCCGAAACCGTCTTTTCAATGTCTTTTCCGATCGTGACAGAGTTATATCCGCCTTCTTTCATAACACGGACAAGAATGGCTTCTTCTCCGTTAATGCGTGTGATGCCGGCAGACCCATTATCTGTTTTAACAGATGCGATGTCTTTCAGCTGTACATTCGGCACGACAGACAGTTTTTCGAGCTCGCTGATGCCGTCAATCTGTCCGACTACTTTTATGTTGGATGCTTTCCCGTCCAATGTTTCCTCTGATACTGCAGCTGTGTAGTTCTTTCCCTGCAGCAAATTCATAACTGCATGAACCGGGATGCCTTTTTCTGCAAGCTTTTTCTGATCGAGCTGCACGCTGACCTGCGTGCTGCTGTTCCCGATCATGGATGCTCCAGCCGCTCCTTTAACTTTTTCAAGTGCAGGTACTACTTTTTCTTTAATCGCTTCTGTGTTCTCTTTTGTCATTCCGTCTTCAAAAGCAACTGATACTTGCGAGACGGGGATCATGGAAGATTTCAGCAGCAGCACGTATGGCTTGCTCATTCCAGCAGGAAGCTTAACGTCTGCGAGCGCTTCGTTCAACCCTGCTTTCGCCTTGCTCATATCAGTTTTAGCATCAAAGAGGACATCGACCTTCGAAAAGCCATTTCCTGTCGTGGAAAGCACTTCTGATTTCCCCTCAATACTTTCTGCCGCCTTTTCAACTGGCTTTGTTACGCTGTTAAGCATCGCAGAAGCATCATACCCCTGCCCCATTGTTGTGATGGTAATCTGCTTCAATTCTGCTTCCGGGAAAAATTCCAGCGGCAGCTTCATATAGCTGACCGTTCCTATTACAAGCGTTAATACAACAAGCAGCCACATCGCTGCTTTATTTTTAAAAGACCATTTCGTAAACCATGTCATGATGGTTCACTCCTTCCAACTTTTTTCTACGTCCTTATGTTATGAAATAAAAGTCATATGAAGGAGTGCCTGCAGTCATATGATGAGGCATGAGTTCAAGTATGATAGACGGCATGAGTTCAAGTATGATAGACGGCATGAAAAAAGCTCTGCCATATGAAATGACAGAGCTTTTGTGTAATTAATTCTTTTTTAAATACTTCGCATCAAAGAAAAAAGGCCCGAACGGGATGACTGATGCAGCCATCGCGAGGATCACACGAAACACTGGCCATCTTTTCACAAGCCAGACGTGCAGGATCGCTGCGATATACAAGACGAAAAGTACTCCGTGCAGCATACCTACTATCGTAACCGCCATCGGCATATCAGCCAGATATTTTAGCGGCATCGCGATGACAAGCAGCACGATAAACGATAGACCTTCAAGATTTCCGACAACCCGAAGCCGTTCTATAGGTGAATTTAACATTTATAATCCCTCCAGTTTCCAATACTCACTGTTATCTATTGTAATGGATAGGAGACAAGATATACTTTTCATATTTGAACATTCATTAAACTTTTTCAACAAAATGCACATTCAGCCATATGCCTGCTGCCAAATAGGCTAGTAATATGACGATTCCAAGCCAGAATGGAATGACTTTCTGTGACGCACTTTCGATCTTTTGTATGAAAAAGATAAGGATAATAAATAATCCCGCGAGTACGAAATACTTCCAAATTGTCTGGCCCGTCACTAGTTCGATTAAAACAGCTCCAAACATGATCAGTGCAAAACCGAGCATAAAGTGGATGACAAAGCTCAGCTTCATCGGTATCTGTCTTGCTCGAGCAAATTTTGTATAGATGCTAGATACCGGATCATCTCCTCCTGCTGCCTCAGCTGGCGGTCTGAGTTTCGTTTCAATCCGTTCATCCATTTCACGACAAAAACAATGCAGCCAAGCAGCAGCAAAAGATATACTATAGGAAACAGCGAAAGTACAGCTTCCAACACGACACTCCCTTTACAATTAAACCAGTCTTTTTATGGTATTCTCCACTAAAATAACATCCCCTTTATTTTCGCGGAAAGTGGTGATATAGATGACAGATTTTCATTGCTGCGCAACGTGTGTTAACTTCTTGGCTCAAAAGACACCTGCAGGCATGCGCTACTATTGCGTCCGGCTGAAGTATGAAACTAAGCCACAGTACAAATTCAACTGCTGGGAGCCAAAAGATCAGGTTAAACAGCTGATGAACAAAAAAAATAAAGGAAGCGAGGCTTGAGCCCCGCTTCCTTTATTCTTCGTCACTGCGCTTTTTGTTCTTTTCCTTCTGATCGACTGCACCGTCGTTGAACATATCGTTTATTTGCTCGTGCGTCTTTTCCACACCTGAGTCGTTGTCCTTGCGCTCAGGCTTATAATTTTTATCATCAACATCTTTCTTTTTCTCGCTCATGTATATCCCTCCTGTGTGTTTATCTACATGTATCATGTTTACCACAACAGGATTCTTTTAAACGGATTACCGATGAGTGTGTTTTTTCTTTTTGAAATCAATACCGATTGCAGCACCATTCCGGCTGGAGTCCGCTACACCTTTAAACGTTCCTTTTTCATGATCGATCTCGATGCTCTGCACGTTGCCGATCGGTCCGGATTGATCTGTAAAGCCGTGCCCGAGCTGCTGCAATTTTTGCAATGTCTCTGTCGGAATACCCTCTTCCTTCATATAAGAAGTTGTTTTGGGTGTATAAATTCTTGGCTCCTCGACAGCGGCCTTTAGCTCCATGTCGTATTCAATTTTATGAAGGATTGTCTGCAAAACTGATGTGATAATAGTCGGTCCGCCCGGCGAACCTACGGTCAGCACCGGTTTATTATCTTTATACACAATGGTTGGCGTCATGCTCGAAAGCGGACGTTTGTTTGGCTGAACTTCATTCGCACCTCCTGGAACCGCATCAAAATCAGTCAGCTCGTTGTTTAGCATAAATCCGTATCCAGGCACCATGATGCCTGTGCCAAATACCATCTCAATGGTTGTCGTATAAGAAACCACATTTCCCCATTTATCAGCTACTGTAAAGTGAGTGGTCTGTCCGATTTTCTTATCGTCTTTTTTCTCTTTTTGGTCATAGTTAGCTGAACCGTTTTCGTATTTCCAAGGATCGCCCGCTTTTACGTCTTTGTTCATTGAATTGAGCGAAATCAGCGACTGCCGTTCTTTAATATAGTCAGGATGCAGCAAGCCTTTGACCGGCACATCTACAAATTCAGGATCACCTGCATAAACGGCGCGATCCGCATATGACAAATGCATCGCTTCTGACAGCAGATGATATTTCTCCCATGAACGGACATCGTATTGCGAGAGGTTATAGCTGTCGAGCGTCTTAAGCATCTGGAGCAGGAACACTCCTCCCGAACTTGGCGGCGGCATACTGGCAATCTCGTAGCCTTGGTAATCCCCCCAGATCGGCTTGTCTGTCGTTGTCTTGTATCGTTTCAGATCATCAGCCGTCATCGAACCGCCGAAATCCTGTACGGTATCTGCCACAGCAGTTGCAATCTTACCATTATAAAAAGCCTTCTCTCCGTCTTTCTTAATTAACTTGAACGTCTTAGCAAGATCTTTCTGAACGAGAATCTCACCCTCTTTTATCGGTTCCCCATTCTTTAAAAACACATCGCCGGCAGCACTGCGCACAAGTTTGTTTTTATTGTCAGCGATCGCTTTCGCCAGAACTGAATCAATCGGGAAACCCTTGTCCGCTAACTTAATTGAAGGCTTGATCAGCTTGTCCATCGGTACCGTACCCCATTTGTCGAGTGCCGCATCAAGACCTTTCAGCGTACCCGGGACACCGACGGCTTTTCCGTCAGTATGGCGCTTGTCAAACGGTATAGGGTTTCCGTGTTCATCTAAAAACATATCAGGTTTCGCTCCTGCTGGTGCCCTCTCACGGCTGTTAATGATGGACGTCTCCTTCGTTTTCGCGTCATATACCATCATAAAGCCGCCGCCTCCAATGCCGGACATCATCGGTTCCACGACATTCAAAGCAAACTGAATCGCAACAGCCGCATCTATGGCGTTTCCGCCTTTCTTAAGCACGTCGGCCCCTATTTCAGAAGCGAGCGGATGTGCAGACGAAACCATCCCATCCTTGCCAACAGCCACCTGTGAATATTCTTTCTGCTTCTTCGCTTCCGCAGGCTGCGCCAGACTTGTCCCTGTAACGAGCGATAAACTGAAAACCAAAGCCATAATTATTCTTAATGTCTTATTCATATGTCTCCTCCTGCCGTCAAATTTTGTCATCTTGTCTTATTTTATGAAGAGATGAAAACGAATCACAAGTTTAAATGTTTAATTGTCTGAATTTTGAATCAATACTACCATTTGGTGAATGTTCTTCTGTGAGGTTGTGCCTAAATAAAATGGGGGTACGGTACCATTTGCACAATATGCTGCTATAACAGCATATAAGTGCTATGGTACCGTACCCCCCACAAGTATTAGACCTGCTCCCTCGGAGAGATGCCTGCGTTTTGCTGCAGACGTCTTGCAATCTGCATAAAGTCTTCCTGAGAGATTCCTGGAGCAAACTCTTCAGGAATTTCCGGCAGATCTGGTATTGGGCCGCCTTTTGGCGTTCCGATAACAACCTCAAGGTCTTGACCGTTCTCAGGGTTCTGGCCATGCCAGATCCAGGCAACATCTTGATAGTATTTATCACTGAACGTGTAAAGCTTGTTGTTGATTCCCTGTGCTTCAAACTTTCTAGCTGTCTCAAATGCCGCATTGCTTAAGTTTGGAACTGGCAGCATCTTTTTAATATCAACACCTGTCGCCATCTCGATCGCTTTGGCATATGCCAGAACGTGAACACCGCCGCGCACAAGCAAATAACCGATCATCTCGCGTGCAACGGGGTTGTCTGTCATTTCATAAACTCTCATCTTATGTGTCCGTGCACCGCACTCCAAGAAGAAGTTATGCAGTAGATCAAGCACTAAGTTCCCGCTGCTGAACACATAATCTCCTGACCAATATCTTCCCATAGAGTCAAACGGCAGCCCTGTCTGTGCAGAAGCAATAAAATGATCCGTGTTTCGCTTATCCTTTGCAGCCCCCATCGGTGCAGAGTTCACGTCACCCGGCCTTGTCGTTCCATAAATCATAAGATTGATCGTGTTCGTGACCAATTCAACGTGCCCGATTTCTTCAGCCGTAATACTTGCTACAAGATCATAGAATGGCTTAAGTTTCTTCTTTTCACGAAAATTAAAGGACTGATAAAGGTAGTTGTTCAGCGTAGACATCTCGCCAAATTTCCCCCCAAGCAAGTCCTGAACGGCAGCCGCCGCGTTCGCATCCGGATTTGTAGGCATCGGAAGCTCGATCAGCAGTTTATTGAGTCGTGTAAACATGCCTTCCCCTCCTGTCACAGCTGTACGTTAAGTTGTATGTAAAATGAGGCATGTACTATTCATAAAAATTGTCGGGGGTACGGTACTCTTTCTCACGAGCAGCAGATTCATGCTGTGAAAAAGAAAGAGCACCGTACCCCATAAATTTATCCAAAATTAGCTATTCCATATTTAGGAATGTCATATTATAATAACTGTATTAAGTTTAATAATACAGTTAATACGGATTGGAGGGGCTTATGTTTGATCTTGACTTGAGGAGCCGGAAGCCGATTTATGAACAGCTAGTCGATAAGATGAAGGAACTTATTATCACCGATATATTAAAGAGCGATGAACAGCTGCCTTCTGTCAGAACTCTCGCGCAGCAGCTTACCATTAATCCGAACACGATACAGCGGGCGTACAGGGAACTTGAAGCAGAAGGCTACATTTATTCGATAAAAGGAAAAGGAAGCTTTGTCAGTCCTGCCTCGGTGAAAGCTACATCAGAAAAACTGAACAAAGTAAAAGAAGAACTGGTAAAGCTTTTGTCAGAGGCGATGTATCTTGGTATGACGATGGAGCAGCTGCAGCAGATGCTCTCTGAAATTGAAGAAGCGGTAAAAGGGGGAAGCAACGATGATTGATGTTAAAAACATACACAAACAATTTGACAGGCAGGCGATCTTAAACGGCGTCTCACTATCTGTAAAAAAAGGATCCATTTATGGACTGCTCGGCTCCAATGGCGCGGGCAAAACAACCCTCCTTAATACAATATCCGGGGTTTACCGGCAGGATAAAGGTAATGTTTTTATTGATCAGCAGCCGGTTTTTGAAAACCTTGAGATTAAAGAAAAAATGGTTTTCATTCCTGACACGCTTTACTTTTTTCCGCAATACACGATCGATCAGACAGCTTCTTTTTATAAGAATATGTATTCCGGCTGGAATGAGGAGCGTTATGTTGCACTTCGCGAAGTGTTTGGAATCGATACGTCCAAGAAAATTCACAAGCTCTCAAAAGGGATGCAGCGCCAGGTATCCTTCTGGCTCTCGCTGTCTGCCATGCCGGATATCCTTATCCTTGATGAGCCTTTCGACGGCCTTGATCCTGTGATGCGGAAGAAAATTAAAAACCTGCTCGTACAAGATGTAGCCGAACGAGAGATGACGATCATGATTTCTTCTCACAATCTGCGAGAAGTAGAAGATTTGTGCGATCATATCGGGATTTTACATAAAGGAAACCTGCTTCTGGAAAAGGATATCGATGACTTAAAATCTGATGTTCATAAAGTGCAGCTCGCCTTCAAACACGACACGCCATCTTCGCTCTTCAGCAGCATGCAGCTGCTGTATAAAGAAGAACGCGGCAGTGTCACGCTTGCTATCGTCCGCGGAGATTATGACGAAGTTACGGCTCATTTCCAAAACTATGACCCTGTCATTTATGACATCCTTCCTCTGACACTTGAGGAAATCTTTATATACGAAATGGGGGACGCGGGCTATGCGATCAAGAACATCCTTGTTTAACAGAGAGATATTTGTCCAGACATTCCGCTCTGCGGGTTGGATCAGCATCGTCTACCTAGTCGCGCTCCTGTTCGCCCTTCCTCTGCGGATAGCGATGGATATGACGGATGGCAATGCGATCGATTATTATAAGCCGTTTATCACACTCTTTAACTATCATTCGGAAATTCAGATGCTGTTCATGTTTGGTGTGCCGATACTGCTCGCCCTAGTACTATTCCGCTATTTGAATAGCAAGCAATCATCTGTATTTATACACAGCCTGCCGATCAAGCGGCCTGCATTGCTTCACCACTTCACGGCAGCAGGAATTCTATTTTTATTAGCACCTGTTTTCATTACATCAGTTATCCTGTTGATCATGCACGCTGCCTCAAATGCAGAGTCACTCTTCAGCATCACAGACGTTTTTCAATGGGCCGGTCAAACCTTGCTTTTTAGCTTGTTAACTTTTGTTCTATCTATCTTTGTCGGAATGCTGACAGGAATGACTGCAGTTCAAGGTGTCTTAACGGTCATCATGCTGCTGTTTCCATACGGCATCAGCATCCTCGTTATGGTCAATTTGTCGTACTTTTTAAATGGTTTTGCCAATCTTTTTTATATGGATCGTAATTTAGAGATATTGTCACCTGTATTGACTGCTCCAGTGCTGTTAGATGGTATGTTAAGCAAGCTTCAGGTACTGTCTTACATTGTTCTCATCGCGCTTCTGTATACTGGTTCCATCTTTCTCTATCAAAAAAGAAGAATCGAATCTGTTTCACAAGCAATCAGCATAAGAGGTCTGCAGCCAGTCTTCATTTACGGTGTTACCTTCTGCACGATGCTATTTGCCGGATTATATTATGGAGAAACACAAAACAGCACTAGCTGGATTATTTTTGGCTATATCGCAGGATCTATGCTCGGTTATCTCATCGCAACGATGATCGTTGAAAAAACTTGGCGTGTTGCCGGCAAATGGAAAGGATTTGTTGTATACGCTGCAAGTGCAGCCGCTTTACTTTTCCTTATCCAGCTGGATTTGACCGGATACGAAAAAGCTGTACCTGCTGAACAAGACATTCAAAGTGTTTATGTACTAGACAACTATTATGAATTCTCGGCTCCCGAAGATCAGATTCCTTATAAGAAAAAACTATATTCCAAACAAAATATCCAGTCTGTCCGTGCTCTTCATCAGCAGATTATCAGTAACCAAGAAGGCAAGATCACCGCTGGGCATGATACGATATTTATCGCTTACAAACTGAAAGACGGAGAACATTTAGTACGTGAATACAACATTCGATCCAGAGAAACATTCAAAAATGAGCTGCGCCCGATATTTGAGTCAGACGAATATAAAAAAGCCACAAATCCCATAGCTGCCTTAGACAGCAAGGTGGTGGACAAAATAAAGATTTTTTCCAACGGACCATTAAATAAATCAGTAACGCTGGCCGATCCAAAAGATATTACAGAGTTCACGGAGATTGCACAGCGCGAACTATTAAATGAAAGCTATGAAATGATGACTGAAAATCAGCCAGTCTTTTCAGGAATTGAATTTCTCACGTCCGATAACAACACTCATTATATGGACTACAAAACATCCTATAAAACGATAGAAAAATGGCTGACAAATAAAGGGGAAATTAAAAACGCACGCATCATGCCTGATGATCTTTCTCATGCGATTGTTTTCAAGCAAGAGGACCAAGATTTAAAGGAAGAAGAGGACGGCATGATTGACGTCAAGAAACTGAACAAACTAGTCGAACAAGGCAAAGCATTGCGGGTTGAGGATAAAAAGCAGCTCGATGCCATTCTTCGTGTGAACGGTTCAGGGGATTCTGACCAATCTTATCTTGTCGCGTTGTTTTATCAAGAGCAAAAGTTCCCTGACATCGGACGCATTGACTTCAACTATGCACCAGGTTTTATGAAAGATTTCTAAAGAAAAAGATATAATAGCTATAAAAATAAGCCCGCGGATTTGCGGGCTTTTCCTTATTTCCAATTTTCATTAATGAACGTATCGCGTCCTGACTCGACCCGCTCTTTTTTGTACGCTTCAGGATTCTTTTTATAAAAGCCTTGATGCTCTTCTTCTGCTTCATAAAACTCTGCTGCTGGCAAAATGTCCGTTACGATTGGATCCTTGAAACGGCCGCTCTCTGCGACACGCTGTTTTGAAAGCTCAGCAAGCTCTCTTTGCTTTTCATTATGATAAAAAATAGCCGTCCGGTACTGTGTTCCACGGTCGATAAACTGTCCGCCATCATCTGTCGGATCAATCTGCGGCCAATATAAGTCGAGCAGCTTTTCATAAGGAAACTGGTCAGGATCGAACGTGATCTGCACTACTTCCCTGTGGCCGGTCGTTCCTGTTTTGATTTCTTTATATGTCGGGTTCTTCAATTCGCCGCCCATATAGCCGGACACTATTTTCTCAATGCCTGGCAGTTCATCGAACGGCTTCACCATGCACCAGAAGCAGCCTCCTGCAAACGTGGCGAGTTCATTTCTTCCACTCATCTCTCTCACTCCTTCAATCTCTTATTATTGAAGGTATCAGATTGATTCTAAAAACACAAAAAGGGAGCTCATCACTCCCACTCGACGGTCTGATCTTTTTTCACCCAGAAGCGGACAATTTCGAGTTCATCCAAAGCCTCTTTTAAAGAAGCAGCCCGCTCTCTAAGGAACGGCGTATCCGGGTTGGCAAGCACAAGTGTCCTGCCTGGTGCTTTATCATACTTTTTCAGCAGCCTCATGACTTGGCAGCTAAAATCCGTTTCAAGCTTGAACTTCCCGGCTTCATTTCCTTCCGCTTCTATAATAAGTGTATGAAACTCATTTGCCGCGATCACATCTGCTTCGTTGCTTTTATTCAGCCTGTTCACATGATACCGTTCTTTTTGCAGATAAAACGTTACCGCATCAATCACTTCTTCTTTGCTCATGATTAGTGACTCTGCTGTATTGCTTGTATTCAAAAAGCACCCTCCTTTTCACACACATCTTTTTAAAATCTTCGCATTCGTTTACATTCAAAGAGGGGTAAATAACGCAAAAAGAGGCGAAATACGCCCCTTTTTTACTAAACCCGTATTCTACGAGGCGCTATTTTCCTAGTGTATTGAGTGATTCCTTAATGAATGCCGGGATGTCCTCAGGCTGGCGGCTTGTGACAAGATTGCCGCCGCAGACGACTACTTCCTTGTCCTCGACTGTCGCTCCAGCATTTTTCAAGTCAACGTGAATGGATTTGTATCCTGTAACCTTTCTGCCGTTAAGCACTTCCGCCGTGATAAGCAGTTGCGGTCCGTGGCAAATAGCAAAGATTGGTTTCCCGCTGTCAGCAAAACTTTTGGCAAACTGAACAAAACGATCATCCCCTCTCAGAAGATCAGGAGAGAAGCCGCCAGGGATAAAGAGTGCATCATAGTCTTCAGGTGATACTTCATCGATGCCTTTATCAGCCGTTAATACTTCTTCCTTTTGCTTTCCTTGAAGCGATTTTCCTTTTTCCGATCCGATGACCGTTACCTCGTGTCCTGCTTCCTCAAATGCTTTTGCAGGTTCTGTGTACTCCACGTCTTCAAACATGCTGTCTAAAACAGTTGCAATTTTCGCCATGCTCCACACTCCTCTTTAATTTTGTCTACTCCTTATAATTTGCCGAAGACCCTGCTTATTAAACATTGTTGCAGCTTTCGCATTTTTTGCATAAAATATGGTAAAGGAGTGATATCTATGGCGAAAAGCAAAGCAAAGAAACAACGAGAAAAGTCGGTACGTGAAGGAAAGCGCAGCCCAGCATCAGGACGCAGTATTTATGCGATTGCAGACTTGCGTACAAGGAGAACAAAAACGAAGCAGGAGAAATTGCAGCAAAACAAACATAAAGGACGATCACACCAATCTTACGAAGATGGCGGATCGTCCTTTTATCATGTTAAATGCCTGCGCCGAAGTTTGCACTATCGGATACTGAAGTTGGCCGGCTGAAGCTTTTATAGCGTGTTCCTTGAAAAGTCAGTTCCCCCTTGTCGCCTTCAGCCAGCAGTCCGTACTCGTTCCCCGATAATGGGAACTCGACTCTGTCACCGCTTTTCACTTCAAATGTGCAAAAATAATTTGTGCTCGCTGATGTATCACCAGCTCCCCCGCTAACATTTTGCCTCTTGGAAACAACAATCGCATCGACTGTCAGGGCAGGCTTTTTATTATTGCTGCTCCACTCCATGATTCCTTTGATGATAGCAATAAAAAACAATCCAAAGATTATTGTAGCTACCAAGATGAAAAGCACGAAAAACACAATAAAAAATGCAGGCATATCTTCAAAAAACATCTCCATAGCGCTTACCCGAACAAAACATCAAGAAACGAGCTTAGCTGCCCTTTCTTGCCTTCTAAAACATTTGGATCAAAAATTTCCACGTATCCACAGTTTCGGCACGAAACAAATAAATAGTGATTATGCTGGATATCAAGAAGCTTCGAGAGCCCAGATCCCGTCATGGCAAGCTCTTTCATTTTGCACTCACTCCCGCTGCATTTCGTACATTTAAACTTAGCTTTAATCGCCTCTTCCACCTTGCTCATGTCATCAGCTCCTTGTGGTTATTATCCTGTATTACGGAAATATTTTCCACAAGTTTCAATTAAAAAATGCTGCCCAATCAATCAGGCAGCATCTCTTCATTATTCAGCTGATTCAAGTATTTCAATCATTTTTTGAGCGGTGCTCAGTGACGACTGCGGGTTCTGGCCTGTTACGAGAGTCCCGTCAGCAACCGTGTAGTCCTCCCATTTGCCGCCTCGTACATACTCTGCACCCAATTCACGCAGTTTCGTTTCGAGCAGGAAAGGAACCTCTTGTGTGAGTTTCATCTCTTCTTCCTCTTCATTTGTAAACCCTGTTACTTTGCGTCCTTTTACGATCGGTTCGCCGTCTTTCATGACAGCCGTAGTGAGACCTGCAGGTCCGTGACAGACAGAGCCGATCACTTTATTCGTCTGCGCCATCTGGCTGACGACTTCCTTCAGTTCAGGACTGTTCGGAAAATCGAATACTGTTCCATGTCCACCCGGAAGGTAGATTGCATCGTATCCAAGTGCATCAGCCGAATTGAGCGGCTTCGTATTTTTCAGATTCGAGATGGCTTCCTTATACTCGCCTTCATTGATTCCTTCAAGAGAGTTTGGATCGAGCGGAATGTCGCCGCCTTTAATGCTTTTTACAGTAATATCGTAATCTTGTTTCTTGAACTGATTGAACGGCACCGCGAACTCCTCCAGCCATAAGCCTGTATCGTTGCTGCCGATCTTCCCGTGATTCGTTACTACAATTAAAATGCGTTTAGTCATGCGTTGACACTTCCTTTCAATCAATTTACCTTCTATCTATTCCCTTAACACCCATTTAAATAAACGGGATAATCACGCCTTATTTTTCCGAGTCTGCTTAAACTGTACTATGAAAGCAATCAGAGAAGTGGTTGATCTCCGTTTCAGGCACACGCTTTCCGCGGGGCGTGGCGAAAAGCAGAAACGGCTCGTTCAGCCCCGACAAGCAAAAGGGACAGGGGCCGGTAAGTCGGTTTTTGACTTATTGGACACTTGCCCTTTTGACCTCGAGGGGCTAGCCGTTTTCTGCTGGACAAGTGAGCCCCTTTGCCGCTGCGCGCCCTAAAGGGTCTCACCTGTCCCACTCGTCCCGCTGGAGTCGGCACCTTACACTCCGATCAACTTATCAATGATGTATTCAAAGATGGTTAAGCAAAGCGAAGAATGAAACATTCCTCAGATTAGGCGATGAAGTTTAATTTACTCTTCATCGGCAACTCCGCTCAACTTTCTAACAAATAAATCATTTGAAAAGTAACAATCTTTTAGATAAGAGCTTTTTTAATTCCTTAAAAATCAAAGTTGTCGGGATCTGCACCGTTGCGTTTGTTCTCGTTCAAACCGTCTATGGCCAGCATATCTTCCGCCGACAATTCAAAATCAAAAATATCCGCATTTTCACGGATCCGGCTTTCATTTACGGATTTTGGTATCGTCACAATCCCGCTTTGCACATTCCAACGCAGTACGACCTGAGCTGTCGTCTTGTCATGCTTGTCTGCGATTTTCTGAAGCACTGGCTCTTGTAAGATTTCACCTTTCACAAGCGGACGCCAAGCCTCCAGCTGGATAGCATTATCCTTGCAATAAGACAAAAGTTCCTTCTGCGTGAGTCTCGGATGCAATTCGACCTGATTAACCATTGGCTTGATGGTCGCCACGGTCATGAGATCTTCAAGATGTGATACGTTGAAGTTGCTGACTCCAATCGCTTTGGCCTTCCCCTGACGGTAGATTTCTTCAAGTGCCCTCCACGTATCTTTGTATTTCCCCGCCACTGGCCAATGAATTAAATATAAATCAACATAATCCAGTTCAAGTTTATTAAGACTTTCTTGAAAAGCAGCGAGTGTTGATTCATAGCCTTGATCGGTGTTCCAAACCTTTGTGGTCACAAATATCTCTTCGCGGGGTATACCTGAATCCCTGATCGCCACTCCGACACTTCTTTCGTTTTCGTACAGTTTCGCTGTGTCGATGCTGCGGTAGCCCGCATCAAGCGCGTACTGAATTGCCTGCTCCACTTCTTGTCCTTCTTCTGCCTTATAAACGCCAAGCCCGAGCCAAGGCATCTTCACACCATTGTGCAGCACTGCCCTGTCATGAATACTCTTTACCATCATCCTCGCTCACCCTTTCTGTAGTCGGTGTTGGGGGTACGGTACCATTCTTGCACAGAAGCCACTGTTAAAGGAAGCAATACAAATGGTACCGTACCCCATAAAGGTACATCCTATCGCTTCTTTACGCCTTCTTACATTTCGCTGAATCATATGCTATTCCTTTTTATAGCTTCTTATGTAAGGCTTGGGGTACGGTACCATTCCGCACGCTTGGCTCTGCAACGGTGTTAAATTGGAATGGTACCGTACCCCCAAAATACCCCCAAAAGAAAACACCGGGCTTTATCAGCCGGTGCTTTCGTCATTTATATCGCTTCAACCTTTTTTCCCGCTTCTTTCTTCAAATAAGAAAGTGCTGCAGTTCCGAGGACGTTGGCCGCTACGAGCAAGCCGCGCTCGTCGATATCAAATTTCGGGTGGTGGTGTGGATATGTGACATCCCAATCCGGATTTTGTACTCCTGTAAAGAAGAAAGTGCCTGGCACCTTTTGCATGTAATACCCAAAATCCTCGCCGCCCATCGACGGCTCGATTTCGTATACGTTGGCCACTCCCGGCACAGCCGGAGCAAGCCCTGCCACAAACTCGGTGTCTTCCTTATGGTTGACGACTGCCGGATATCCTCGGTTGTACTTAAATTCGTATGTCACATCGGCAGCAGCGCATGTTCCGCTGATGATCCGTTCCATCTCGTTCTCAATCAATGATCTTGTTTCTTCTTTAAACGTCCTCACTGTCCCGATAAGCTCGGCTGTGTCAGCGATCACGTTAAATGCGTTCTGCGCGACGAATGAAGCAACGGTCAATACAGCTGGATCGAGAGGATTCGTCCTGCGGCTGACAACCTGCTGCAGGTTTCCGACGAGCTGAGCGCCGACGACGACAGAGTCCTTCGTGCGGTGCGGCTGTGCGCCGTGTCCGCCTTTACCTTGGATCTTAATTTTAAACGAATCGGCAGCTGCCATTACAGGACCTGTGCGGTATCCAACATCTCCGTACGGCAGGATCGTCCATAGGTGTGTGCCGTAAATGACATCCACTCCGTCCAGGCAGCCATCCTCGATCATGGCGATCGCTCCGCCTGGTGCAAGCTCTTCTGCATGCTGGTGGATGAACACGATGGTCCCTTCCAGCTCGTCCTTCATTTCAGCCAATGTTTTCGCCAGCACCAGCAGTGTCGCCGTATGGCCGTCATGGCCGCATGCGTGCATAACACCAGGAACCTTAGAAGCATACTCCACATCATTTTCTTCCTGAATCGGAAGTGCGTCAAAATCGGCACGAAGCGCAACTGTCTTGCCGGGCTTGCCGCCTTTTAGTGTAGCTACAACCCCTCTTCCGCCGACATTCGTCCTTACTTCATTCCCGAGCTTTTCATGATAAGCCGCGATATAATTCGGAGTCTGCACTTCCTGAAAAGACAGCTCAGGATATTGATGCAGATGCCTGCGGATTTCTACCATTTCATCATAATAGCTTTGAAGCTTTGTATATAGCTGTTCCAAAAGAATCTCATCTCCCTTTAGTGTATGTTAACATTATCAGCCCATTTTAATATATTCTCCAGGACCGAGCGGAAGTCCTAGCACATACCATACGGCAAAAAGGATCGTCCAAAAAATTGTATAAGCGATCGAGTATGGCAGAAGTGCCGAAATGAGCGTGCCCATTCCCATGTTTTTATCGAATTTCTTTGCTACCGTAAGCAGGATGGCAAAATATGCGAGCATCGGTGTGATAACGTTCGTGATCGAATCGCCGATACGGTAGACGACCTGTGTTGCAGCCGGGCTGATATCCATCATCATGAACATTGGCACGAAAACAGGACCGAGAATCGCCCACTTAGCCGATGAACTTGCGATCAGCAAGTTAACGAAGGCTGTAAAGATGATAAACGCCAGCAGGAGAGGAAGTCCTTCCCAGCCGATCGCTTTCAATGTATCCGCACCTTTAATGGCGATAATGGTGCCGAGATTGCTCCAGGCGAAATATGTGATCATCTGCGCTGCTATAAACGAAAGAACAATATAATATCCCATCCCGCTCATCGCTTTTGTCAGATGCTCTGCCACATCTTTATCAGATTTCAATACCCGGGCACCAAAACCGTAAAACAGTGCCGGTATCAAAAAGAATAAAAACATGATCGGCACAAGTCCGTCCATGAACGGCGACACGATAATTCCGTCAGTTTTCGGGTCCCTCAGCATCGCTCCTTCTGGGACAGTGACTGCTAGAATTAAAGCAACATAAGCGAATAAAGAAATGCCTGCCCATTTTAGGCCGCGCTGTTCAGCATCTGTGAGCTTTTCAGATGTGCTGCCAGCATCTTCCGGCTTTTTATAGAGTCCGAGTCTCGGTTCCACTATTTTGGTAGTCACCCATACGGCAACAGGCACGAGAACGAATGTAGAAACGAACAAGAAATAATAGTTCATGGCCGGGTTGGCTTTGTACGCTTTATCCACAATATGAGCGGAAGACTCGGTAAAGCCGGCCAGCATAACATCGAGCATAGATATGATAACATTAGCGCTGAAACCGCCGGCGACCGCCGCATAAGCCGCGGCTAGACCTGCAATTGGATGTCGTCCCAAAGTAAGGAAGACCATTGCAGCTACCGGCGGAAGAACGATCAGCGCAGCATCAGCCGCAGCGTTTCCGATAATACCGATCAGGACAATGATAGGAAGTATTAGCTTTTTTGGTGAGGCAAGGACGATTTTTCTCATAAAAGCTGAAATCAGGCCCGTTGACTCGGCAAGTCCAACACCGAGCATAACAACCAGTACAAGACCTAAAGGAGGAAAGTTGACGAAGTTTTTAACCATATCGGTCATCATCCGTTTGATTCCTTCTTCGTTCAAAAGGTTGACCGCTTTTACTGTTTCATTGTTTGAAGGATTTACTGCACTCCACCCTGACAGCCCGGCAGCCATCGAAGCGAGCAGAATACAGATTGTGATGATGAGAAAGAGCGTCAGCACATCTGGCAGCTTGTTGCCATTCTTCTCTACCCAGTCAAGAAACCGGTTAAAGCCTCTTTTCTGCTTGCGGTGTTTATCCAGCGATATCTCCTTTAATAAAGGCTTTCCCATAATCACCCTCCTTTTTTAGAAAATTTAAATTTTTCTCATTGTACATACTGTACTGCGTTAATTCAAGGGGAAACTGCGCGTTTTCACTTATATAAAAAAGATACAATATGATGAGAGCAGTATTGTAAGCGCTGTAATATCTCTCGAAAAATATTTTAATAGACAGCATAAAAAACGTTGGGATATTATTACATAAGTACAATGAGAAGGTGGCCGGTTATGATGACAGCGAATGAAACCCTCACAATCAGGCAGGCTGAAATTAACGAATCTGCTGAAGTGATGAGCCTGATACAGTTGTGTACGGAGGACATGCTGAGCAAGCACATATTTCAATGGGATGAGTATTATCCAAACTTTTCATATATCGAAGAAACAGCAAATGCTAATGAATTGTATGTACTTTGCGAGAGCAGAAAAATTATTGGGGCAGTTGTCCTGAACGAATGGCAGTCCGAAGAATGGGACAATGTTGCCTGGAGTGATAATTCAAGCCAGGCACTCATCATTCATACTCTCTGTCTGCTTCCGTCTGAACAAGGAAAAGGCTACGGCAAGAAGCTGCTGCTCTTCTGCGAGAAGTTTGCTGCTGAGCAGAAATACAGTTGCATCCGTCTCGATGCTTTTTCAGGGAACAAAGCCGCCCTCACCCTTTATGAAAGCAACAGATATATCAAACGCGGAGAAGTGCAGTTCAGCTCCAAACCTGCCGGACACCAAACCTACTTTTGCTATGAAAAGGAGCTGTAGCATGGATATTTTACTAAAAGAACAGCTTAAGCAGAGTTATGACAAACGTGTGGAAGAACGCGACAGTATGATGACGTCAGACTGGAAATCGGGAGAGATTGATATGTTCTCATCTTTTCTTGAGGATGGAAGTGCCATTCTGAATCTTGGTTCAGGTCCGGGACAGCATGCATTGTACATGCAAGGTAAAGGCTTGGACTTGACATGCATCGATTTGTCTGAGAACATGGTGCAGTCTTGCAAGGCAAAGCACTTGAACGCTTTTCAAATGGACTTTTACAATCTTGATTTTGAAAAGAGCACCTTTGACGGAGTCTTCGCTATGAACACACTTCTGCATGTTCCAAAGGACAGCCTCGTATCTGTTCTTGAAAACATTAAACGTATTTTAAAGCCTGGCGGGATCTTTTACATGGGTGTATATGGCGGCATGGATTCAGAGGGAGTCTGGAAGGACGATCTTTATGAGCCGAAACGGTTCTTTTCCTTTTTTGAACACGAGGACATTAAGAAAACTGTAGAAAACGTGTTCAAATTGATAGAGTTTAAGGTTATTCCAATAAAAGGTGACGGACCTGATTATCAGTCAATTCTTTTAAGAAAATAAGAAATCCAGCCCATTTTCGGGGCTGGATTTCTGTATTTTATGCAATCTTCTGTTCTTGTAAATATTGTGTTCCTTTATTCTCATCGTACTGCTTTTCCCATTTTGACATGACAACTGCAGCAAGAGAGTTGCCGACAACGTTAACCGCTGTACGTGCCATATCCAGGATACGGTCGATTCCGGCAATGAACGCAAGACCTTCTAATGGAATCCCTACTGTGCCTAATGTTGCGAGCAGAACGACGAATGATACGCCTGGCACTCCCGCGATTCCTTTAGAAGTAACCATGAGAACAAGCAGCAATGAAACCTGTTCCCCAATTGTCAGGTCAATGCCATACATCTGGGCTATAAAGATTGCCGCTGTTGCCTGATAAAGAGTTGATCCGTCCAGATTGAATGAGTACCCAGTCGGGATGACGAAAGAAGTGATAGCTTTCGGGCATCCGAACTTCTCCATCTTTTCCATGATTCTCGGCAAAACTGTTTCTGAACTTGCTGTGGAATATGCAAGAATCAGTTCATCCTTCAGCAGCTTGATCATGCTGAATATATTAACCTTGAACATAAGAGCTACGGCTCCGAGTACTACGATCACAAAGAAAATCATCGAACCGTAAACAACAAGCACCAGCTTGCTCAATGGAATCAGCGACTGTACACCGAACTTAGAAACCGTTACACCAATCAATGCGAACACGCCGAATGGAGCAAATTTCATAATCTGATTCGTCACGTAAAACATTGCGTCGGCCGTACCTTGGAAAAATGAAAGGACAGGCTTTCCTCTTTCTCCGATCGCAGCTACTCCTACTCCGAAAATTACACTGAAGAAAATGATGGCGAGCATATTGCCTTCCGCCAATGACTGGAACAAGTTAGACGGGACCATATTGATGAAGGTATCAGCAAAACCGTGATTCTGTACCTCCTCAGTCGTTCCCATGTAACTTGAAATATCCCCCTTCGTTAATGCAGACATGTTGATGCCTGCTCCAGGCTTGAAGATATTCGCTACTGCCAGACCAACGACAATAGCAATAGTCGTGATGATTTCAAAGTATAAAATAGTTTTTCCGCCAAGGCGTCCAAGCTTTTTAATATCCCCAACGCTTGCCACCCCAACAATCAGGCTTGAAACAACAATCGGTATAACGATCATTTTAATTAATCGAATAAAAATATCTCCGATAGGCTGTAAGTAAGTCTGCACGGATGGATTGCCATAAAAGACAGCTCCGACCGCGATACCTAATCCTAAACCGATTAGAATTTGCCACGCTAGTCCAATTCTTTTCATGATGTAAACTCCTCTCGACAAATTACGACAAACACATAAATAAAATAGTAACGGTTTTTAAGTAACTCTGTCAATTCATTCTGTTAAATAACAGTTATAAAGAAAGTTACTATTATGTTGAACGGCGAGAACTTTTTCCTACAAAAAAAACAGCTTTCACATTTGGAAAGCTGCTTTTTAATATTAAGCTTCTGCTTCTGTAACAAAATCAGCTGTACAGCACTGGCACTTTTTAGCGCGCAGCGGAATCTGCGCCAAGCAATAAGGACATTCCTTCGTATCCGGCTCTTTCACTTCTTCTTTTTTCTTGAAGCGGTTTACTTGTTTGACCACAATAAAAATGACGATCGCGATAATAATGAAATTAATAATGCTGTTAATAAAAAGGCCGTAATTTATTGTAGCTGCGCCATCCTTTTGCGCTGCGGCTAGCGAGCTGTAATCTTTTCCGCTCAAGTTCAGATAAAGGCTGCTGAAATCCACTTTGCCGAGCAGCAAACCGATTGGAGGCATGATTACATCTTCCACCAGAGAGGTAACAATCTTAGAAAATGCGGCGCCAATGATGACACCGATAGCTAGATCAATAACATTTCCTCGCATAATAAACTTCTTAAATTCTTCCCACATTCAAAAAAGCTCCTTTCAGACGAATGTTAATGTCTATTTTACATAAAATCTGGCTTCTAACCAAATCGCTTGTCTATCCATATATTTCTTACTATTTTCACCCCTGGGATTTTTAATGAAGGAATTTCTAAAAAAATAGGCTTAACCCTATAGACATTCGCCCAAACACCAGACTTGTACGGTGTATATGTTAGGGATGTAGAGATGAAGGAGGTGTAAGGGATGGGAACTAAAGGTTACGGTCATGGCCACGGCTTCGCGTTGATCATTGTGTTGTTCATCTTGTTAATCATTATCGGTGCTTGCTGGTGCGGATATTAATCCACTGAAGTCTTCCGCTTTTATTTAATGAACTGTCTGTAAGCAACAAGCGTTCGTTACGCCCGCTTTTCAAACCTTCTTGAACAAAAGCACTGCACTTCAGCGGCAACTCCCATACGATGACACAGCGGAAAAACCCCTTTCAGCCGAATGGGGCTTTTCCGCTGTTTGTTGTTCTGGCTGTGTTAAGCCGGTAAGTCGGGGTACGGTACCATTTCCTTCTGCGATGCGCCGCTTCGCTGTTTAGAAAAAATGGTACCGTACCCCAAAAGAAAAAATTATGTTGACCCTGACGCTGCGTGATGATTTACGATACATATATGGAGGTGAGTTAGATGTACAAAGTAAAGGAAATGGCTGATCTGTCTGGTGTAAGTGTCCGGACGCTTCATCATTATGACGAGATCGGTCTGCTTATCCCTGATTCTTTCTCTCCTTCCGGCTACCGTCTTTATTCAAAAACCAACCTTGAACGTCTGCAGCAGATTTTATTTTTCAAAGAGCTCGGCTTCGGGCTTGTACAGATCAAAGAGATTCTTGACCAGCCAGGATTTGACCGTAAGGAAGCAATGATGGCGCATAAAGAGCTTTTGATTAAAAGGAAGAACAGGCTAGAGAGCATCATCGAGACGGTAGAAAAGACAATTCAATCGATTGAAGGAGGATTGAAAATGAAGGAAAAAGAAATGTTTGACGGATTCAGCATGGAAGATATTCAGAAACATAAAGAAAAATACAGTAAAGAAGCACGGAAGAAATACGGTGCTGCAATTGTGTCTGAAACAGAGAGAAAAACAGATTCATATACAAAGGAAGACTGGGCAAATATCTCCTCCAAAACGGAGGAAATCTATAAGAAAATTGCATCACGTATGGATTACGGACCCGAGGATGAAGAAGTCCAGCAAGAAGTAGGAAAATGGCGGCAGCTGATCACCGACAATTTTTACGACTGTACATTTGATATTTTCAGGGGGCTTGGCGATCTCTACGTAGACGATCCGCGCTTCACGAAAAACATCGATAAACACAAGAAAGGCCTGGCTTCTTTCTTGAAAGATGCGATGCATGTTTACTGCGACCGTCATTCTAAGTAATACAAAGACAGGCGCCAGCATCCAAGCGGATGTTAGCGCCTGTCTTTTTATGCATACTGACTTTGCACGGTACTGTTAAGATTCAGCTTGCCGGCAAGCGCTGCCGCGTCCTCAACCATCGCGCTTGCAGTAGGCAGCTTGCCTGCTCCTGCTCCTTGCACCGTTACGAGTCCTGCCAGGCTGGCTGATACTGTCACCGCATTAATCACACCTTCCACACTGTAAAGCGGATGTTCTTCTGTTAGCAGGACTGGCTTTACACTTGCTGTTATGCCCTGCTCTGTCTGCTCCGCCCTCACTATATGCTTAAATCTAAATCCTCTGTTGCTTGCTTCAGTTACCTGCTCTGGTGTGATAGACGATATACCTTCTACATCCTCGATCTTCCAGTCAGGCTGTTCGCCGAAAGCAAGCTGACTTAAGATCATTAGCTTGTTATAAGCATCAAAGCCTTCAACATCTGCTGAAGGATCAGCTTCGGCATATCCTTTCTGCTGTGCAAGCTCCAGCGCCTGCTCAAATGAAAGACCTTGCTCTCTCATCACTGATAAGATGAAATTGGATGTGCCGTTTAAGATTCCTTCCACAGATTGAATTCTGTTCACTTTCAGCAGTTCAGAAATCGTCCGGATAACAGGTGCTCCGCCTGCTGTTGTAGCTTCGAAACCTACTGATACTCCTGCTTCTTCCGCCTCCTTAAGCAGCGAGGCGCCATGTCTGGCAAACATGACTTTATTTGCCGTAATCACATGGCAGCCACTTTGTATAGACCTCTTTAAATAGCTCAATCCAGGTTCTTCTCCTACGATTGCTTCAAAGACAACCTGCAGGTCTGGAATGCTGATAATGTGTTCAAAGTCATCGGTCAGCAGCGTCTCCGGAACTCCGTTTCGGTGTTTTGATAAGTCTTTAACGAGGATTGCTTCTATTGAAAGCTCTGCCCCGAACAGCTCCTTAAGCTGTTCGCCATGTGTCTGAACGGCTTCATAAACACCCTGTCCGACCGTACCGAATCCAAGTAAAGCCGCTTTAATCACCGTCATGTCACTCCCCCTTTTGGATGTTTTCGGGGTACGGTACCATTTCTTGAAATCACTGCAGAATCGCGCTTCATATTAAAATGGTACCGTACCCCATCATTGTTGTTATCATTATTACCGATGATCATTCAGTGCTGCTTCCACATGAAGACCCCACTTTTCGAACTGAGTTAAAAAGCCGTCATGCCCAAAATGTGTATTCACATGAACGTATGTGCTGTTTGGCACAGCTTGCACGCTATCCTTGATAGTCTCTGGGTCATATAGGATGTCTCCTTCAAAGCCAAAAGCATAAAGGTCAGCTCGAATCAGCTTAGCCGCTTCTTCCCAGCCGCCTCGTCCTCTGCCGGCATCATGTCCGTTCATCGCATAAAGCAGTGTAAGGTAGCTGTTTGCATCAAATCTTTTTGCAAGCTTTATACCTTGATAGTTCATATAAGATTCCACCTGATAATAAGGTCCAGCACTTTCATGTGCCGCCTCTTCGCGCTGAAACCTGCCGTCAAAAAGGACCGGGGTACGGTACGTAACGAGGCCGGTCATACGGGCGATTTCCAGTCCTTTCAGCACCGTACCGTCTTCATAATCTCCGCTGTTCCATCCTGGATCATTTTTAATAGCCTCGATGCTGATCCGGTTAAACGCGATGCCATAATCACTCAGTGCCGGGGTCGCCGCAAAGATAAACAGCTGTTTCATGAAAGCCGGATATTCAACACCCCATTCAAAAGCCTGCATCCCGCCAAGTGATCCGCCTATAACAGCATGCAGTTCCGTTATCCCCAGAATATCGAGCGCTTTTTTCTGTGCCCTGACCATATCTCTTACTGAAATAAACGGAAAACGCGACCTGTATCGCTTACCCGTTTTCCGATCGACCGACATAGGGCCTGTTGAGCCGCTGCATCCTCCTAAAACGTTGAAAGTAACCACACAAAACAATGATGTATCCACATATTTGCCGTACCCGATCAGACCCGACCACCATCCAGGCTCAGCCTCAGTGCCTGCTGCGTGATGGCTGCCCGTAAGTGCGTGGCACACGAGAATAGCTGGGCCCTTCATATTTCCTGCGGCTTCATAAGCGAGTTCCACATCATGCAGCTGCTCTCCGCTATCGAGCTTCAGACTGCCGATATTAACTTTTCCTGTTAATCTTTCAGGCGCCGGCGCCAAGCTTTTCAAGTTCACGGGCTTTCAACTCTCTTCGTAAGATTTTGCCTGAAATCTTTGTTTTCGGAAGTTCTGCTACAATCTCAATCTCGCGCGGAGCTGCATGAGCCGCCAGTTCTCCTCGGACAAACTTTCTGACCGCTTCCTTAAGCTCTGGCGTTTCTGTATATCCTTTTTTTAGTACAACAAACGCTTTGACAATCTCACCTCTGATTGGATCCGGTTTGCCAATGACCCCAGCCTCTGCAACTGCCGGGTGTTCGATCAGCTTGCTTTCCACCTCAAACGGCCCGATCCGCTCACCGGAGGAATTAATCATGTCATCACTGCGTCCTTGGAAGAAGAGATAACCTTCTTCATCCATGACAGCGAGATCACCGGACACATACCATCCTTCATATGGAAAATAAGAGTTGTATTTCGCTTCGTTCTTCCAAACTTCTTTCATGATTCCAGGCCAAGGAGCTTTTACAGCAAGATGGCCGATCGTTCCTCTTGGCTGCTCTACTCCGTTATCATCGAGCACTGCCGCGGTGATTCCGGGAAACGGACGTCCCATAGAACCTGGCTTGATGGTCTCTGACGGCAGGTTCACGATTAGCTGCGCCCCTGTCTCGGTCATCCACCATGTGTCATGAATGCGGTGTTTGAGTGTTTCTGCACCCCAGTAGATGACCTCAGGATTGAGCGGTTCTCCTACACTGAGAATGTGACGCAGCTTTGACAAATCATATTGTCCCGGCAGATCATCGCCCTCTGATTTCAGCATCCGGAAAGCAGTAGGTGCGCTGTACCAGACGGTCACCCCAGCGGTTTCCAATGTGTGATACCACTGTTCAGCACTGAATCTTCCCCCGTGAACAACGACCGTTACACCGTTCAATAACGGTGCAAATACGCCGTAAACTGTTCCTGTTACCCATCCAGGATGAGCCGTGCACCAATAAACATCATCTTCATTCAGATCAAGTACCCAGCGTCCGGTCTGATATTGATGGACCATGGCACGGTGCGCATGAATAATGCCCTTCGGCTTTCCAGTCGATCCGCTCGTGTAATGGATATTTAACCCGTGTTCCGCGTCTACCCATTCAAGTACAAATTCTTCATCCAGCGTTTCGCTTAAAGCCTCTGGCAGAGAAATTTCTCCGTTCTGTCCGCTTCCATCTGTTAAAAAAACCGTATGCAGGCTTGGAAGATCCTCTCGCGGGACTCGTTGTAAAAGCTCACGGTCCGTGATGAGATACTCTCCCTGGCAGTCACCGATCCTGTCCCGGACGGCATCAGACATAAACGCTTCAAATAGAGGTCCGACTACTGCTCCCAGCTTTATCGCTGCCAGCATAGCAATATGGCAGTCAGGATGCTTTGGCAGAAATACAAAAACAAAATCTCCCTTTTTCACACCGTGCTTTTTTAAAACAGCCGCCAGCTGATCCGTCCTTTGTTTAAGCTCATCATAGGAAATTTTCTGCTCTTTTCCTTCATTTAAATAATGCAATGCTGTCTTCTGTCCGCGCCCTTCTTCCACATGTCTGTCAACACATTCATATGCCATGTTTACTTTATTCTCTGAAAATCCTTTGAACCGTTTCTTAGCCTCATTCCAAGAAAGCGAATTGCGTCCTCCATCTTTCACAATGTTGCTTGTTTCAACAACAGGTACTAATCTCTGTGCTGCCATCTTCTAATTCGCCTCCTGTCTGCTTAAATCAAGCAAATTTAAAATGTTCGACTTACGCTCTGCCAGCTCATGGCTCCCGCGCTGCCGCGGTTTTTTTATATCATCCAAAATCAGCTCAGCATACTGTTCGCCAGGCTGCCCTTTCAAAACAAAGATCCTGTCGCATAAATACAGCGCTTCATCGATATCATGCGTGACAAGAACCATCGTAGTCTTGCGCTTCTCCCATAGAGACAGCAAAAGATCCTGCAGCTGCATTTTTGTAAAAGCATCAAGCGCACTAAACGGTTCATCAAGCAGCAGCACAGACGGGTCTGTGATAAGCGCTCTTGCAATCGCTGTCCTCTGTGCCATCCCGCCGCTTAAGTCTTTAGGGTAATGATTCTCAAACCCTGTCAGTCCGACAAGATCGATGAATTGCTGAATCTCCACTTCTTTTCCGGCTCCATCTTTTACGCCAAAACCGATATTCTCTTTCACCGTCAGCCATGGCATAAGCCTCGGTTCCTGAAACATCATGCCTGGCTGCTTGCCGTCTTTGTCTTTGTTTTTAAGTTTTCCGGTAAAATTTTGATCAAGCCCGGCCAGCACTCTGAGCAATGTACTCTTGCCGCATCCGCTCGTTCCAAGAATGCCAATAATTTCGCTTTCCTGAACCGTGAAATGAAGATTGCGAAAACCTGCGCTGCCGCCTTTAAATACTCTCTTAAGCTGCTGAACTGCCAGCATACTGCTCCCTCCCTATCCCTGGTTCGCCAAAGTATCTTGATAGTGAAGCGCCTTTGTTTCTACTAGCTTTAACACTGAATCGGATCCTTTCCCGAGCAGTGCAAATAATAGAATGCTCGCGATGACAACATCAGGCGCATACGTATTCTGCCCTTCTACGAGCAGATACCCAAGCCCTTCGCTTGCACCCATGAGCTCTGCCGCTACGACGAACATCCAGCCTACTCCAAGTCCGCTTCTGATTCCGGTAATAAAACTTGGAAGAGCTGACGGGAGGATGATTCGCCTGACGATTTGCAGGCTGCTAAACTGATAGATTTTCCCGACTTCGATCAGCTTTCTGTCTACCCCTTGGATGCCTGCCACAATATTCAAGTAAACCGGGAAAAAAACACCGACTGCGATAAGCACAATTTTGGAAGGTTCACCGATTCCCATCCATAAAATGAAAAGCGGCACCCACGCCAATGAAGGGATAGAACGAAATGCTTGAACGAGTGAGTCTAGCAAATTTTCGGCTAGCTTCCAATAGCCGACAAACGAACCGATCACCACTGCGCTCGCCGTTCCGATTACGAATCCGATGAACACACGATACAGTGTGATCCAAATATGGCTCCAGAGCGATCCGTCCGCTGCCATCTCTGAAATTTTAGCTAAAACTACAGTTGGCGCCGGCAGGAGATGTGCCTCAAACACACCTCTTACACTCGCAATCTCCCAGCTAATTAGCAGGATCATTGGGATGATCAGCCCGAGCCAGCTGCCCTGAAGCCTTTCTTTTAAAAGCGGCCGAAGCAGTTCCTTCTTCTTTTCACTTGCACGTGACTGCCATAACTCTGTTTTGCTTGCCATTATGCTGCCCTCCTGACTATTTCACAGCCTTTTCTGCAAATGACGGATTGATCAGTTCATTAACTACCTTGTCGATATCGGTATCAGGGCTGATCACCTTTTCTGCTTTAAGCACCTCGCCTGCTGAAGAAATGGCTTCGCGCTGCTCATCTCCAGGAACCGGCTGTTCAAAATTGTTGCGCTCCAGCTCTTTCTTTGCTACTTCCAGCGACAATCCCGCTTCCTCTGACAGCAGCTTTGCCGCCTCATCAGGATGTTCAAGCGTCCATTGACGTGCTTTCTCATACAATGCAATCACTTTTTTCACATATTCCGGGTGATCTTTGGCGAACTCTGACCGTACATTCAGCGTGCCGTACGTATTGAAGTCTGGATTGCGGTATAAAAACTTCCCGTCAGACTCGAGCTCTACCTTTGCCATGTGCGGATCAAGCCCCGCCCAAGCATCCACCTCTCCTGACAGCAGCGCGTTCGCACCGTCCTGATGCTGAAGGTTGACGATTTTTACATCCTTCGACGAGAGTCCTTCTTCTTTCAGCGCGCGAAGGAGAAAAATGTATGGATCTGTACCGATTGTTGCCGCTATTTTCTTCCCCTTTAAGTCCTTAACAGATTTTATTTTCTTATCCTTAGTCACGAGTGCTGTCCATTCAGGCTGAGAATAAATATAAACTGACTCGATCGGAGCGCCCTTTGATTTGGCGATAAAAGCAGCCGCTCCTGCTGTAGATCCGAAGTCAACACTGCTGGAGTTTAAGAATTCCAGTGCTTTATTACTGCCCAGGCTCTGCACCCACTTAACTTCAACACCGTCTTTTTTCAGCTCTTTCTCTGCCCAGCCAAATTTTTTCAGTACAAGGCTCGTTGGCGAATAATACGCATAATCGAGCGTAATCTTTTCTGGCTTCTCATCGCCGCCGCTCGCTTTATCTGAGCAGCCTGCAAGCAGAAATGCCGCTGCCACTGCTGACATCAGCAATCCTTTACTCCATTTTTTCATGGTCTCTCTCCTTTATTCTCTATTTAAACTTCACATGCATAGGTTACGATCGACCCGCGCAGACGCTGTGCTTCTTTATATGTGCAGCGGTTATGGATAACATCAATGCCCGCTTCCTTTGCAATTCTTGCTGCTTCAGGGGAAATGACGCCTTCCTGCAGCCAGAACACTTTAGGCTGAACGACAGCTGCTTCTTTTGCCAGTTCAATCGCCGCTTCAGGACTTCTGAATATTTGTACGATATCAAGCGGGAACGGTACAGAAGCAAGATCAGGATATGCCTTTTCTCCGAGCACCTCCGTTTCCCGAGGGTTGACCGGTACGATTTTGTAGCCGAGACGCTGCATTTTACGTGCCAGCCTGTTGCTCGGCCTTGCCGGGTTCGAGCTTAAACCTACGACAGCAAGTGTTTTCGGACGCTGAATTTCCTGCCCGTTCTCTGTCGCTCGGTAGATCGGAGACTGAAGCGACCAGCGAATCACTCCCTCATCGTTGACTGCCACCTCCGTTTTTTCATTGCCGTTAAACGATTTGCCTGTGGCGATCTGGATCGCGCGGTCAAGGTCATTAGCTAAATCCTTCACCGACTCGAGTCCAATCGACAGTCTGATCAGCTCTTCCGTTACACCTGTCTGTTTCAGCTCTTCTCCCGCTAATTGTTGGTGAGTAGTGGATGCTGGATGAATGATGAGGGATTTCGCATCGCCGACATTCGCTACATGTGACCAGAGCGAAATATTGTCGATCACTTTCTTGCCAGCCTCTCTCCCGCCTTTTATGCCAAAATTTACGATAGAGCCGAAGCCGTTGCGCAAATATTTTTGTCCCAGCTCATGCGCAGGATGGGTAGAAAGCCCGGGGTATGACACCCAATCAACCGCTGGATGCTTTTCAAGATACTGAGCCACTTCAAGTGCGTTCTTCGTGTGCTTCTCAATGCGCAAGTGCAGTGTTTCAAGTCCCTGCAAAAGAAGGAACGCGTTCTGCGGGCTCAAGCAGGCGCCAAAGTCTCGAAGCAGCTGGACACGAAGTTTGGAGCTGAACGCTAGTGTTCCAAAATCAGTCGCGTACCGGATACCGTTGTAGCTTTTGTCAGGCTCGGTGAAACCAGGAAACTTCTCACTGTTCCAGTTAAACCGTCCGCCGTCCACAACGACTCCGCCGATCGCTGTTCCGTGGCCTCCGATCCATTTTGTAGCAGAATGAACGACAATATCCGCTCCCCACGTCAGCGGTTTGCAAAGGTACGGCGTGGCAAACGTGCTGTCCACGACTAGCGGGATCCCATTTTCGTGAGCGATATCCGCCACCGACTCAATATCGAGGACATGGAGGCTCGGATTACCGATCACCTCTCCGAAAAGGGCTTTCGTCTTTGGCGTGATGGCTTTTCGGAAGTTTTCAGGATCAGATGCATCTACAAACTTTACGTTGATCCCATACTTCGGAAGTGTCGTCGAAAACAGGTTGTATGTGCCGCCATACAAGTTAGTCGCTGCTACGATTTCGTCTCCTGCATGAGCTAGGTTCAGAATAGCGAGCGTGATCGCTGCCATACCTGATGACGTTGCGACCGCCGCTACGCCATCTTCCAGCAGTGCAATTCGTTTTTCAAAAACATCTACCGTTGGATTTCCAATACGTGAATAAATGTTGCCAGGCTCATCAAGCGCGAAAAGACTTTGTGCGTGGTCCGTATCATGAAACACGTAAGAAGTGGTCTGGTATATCGGAACCGCACGTGATCCTGTTGTCGGATCTGGAGACTGCCCTCCATGCAAAAGCACTGTATCGATATCATAACTGTCAAAAGAATTTGTCATTACTTATCTCTCCTTTTTAATATTTAATAAAATCAATCGGATAACTCGGAATAAAAATTAGATATACACCCCGCTTTTATGGTTGTTTTTCAAAAAAAGTTAAAAATGTTTGGCTGGATTGGCTAAAGTCATGCTGAGGATTATGAAGAGGGCACAGATGGCTGAAGAACATCAAAAAACCCTCTTCATAAGAAGAGGGTTATGTAAATTCCTCCTCTTATCTTCCAGACCAATTGATCTGTAGGATTTAGCACCTTTTTAAACTTGCTGTTTAAAGGTTGCCGGGCTTCATAGGGCCTATTCCCTCCGCCGCTCTGGATAAGAGTTGCTATTAAATTTTGGTGTTAGATGTATTTTATTGCTTGTGAAGGATTATATGACATCACATTTCTATCCGTCAACACATTTTCTGAAAATTATTTTTATTTTTGCCGCTCATTCACTATGCTGATGCGGTTTAAGGAGATATAATTTATTTTTTCCACGAGTTTAAAACATAACGATCTAGAAGATGGCAGAAGCGAGGATATCTTGAGCAGACATCATGAAACGAACGAAAAAAACACAGGTTTAGTCCTGTGTTTTCATAAATTCTATAACATTGTCCTGGTTTCGTCGACCATCACGATAATCTTGCCGTCGATCAAGTCATTCGTGTATCGTTCTGCTTCTTCTTCTGAAAGATCAAGTTCCAATAGAACTTCTTTAAAATCTTTCTCGTCATGAGTGAACATGGAAGCGAAAGGCCCTGCAGCCAGCAGCGGACCCACACCGGGCACACCAAGTCCTGGAACAGCGATTCCTCCGCCAATTCCCGTTAGAAAACCTGCAATCGTGCCATAAGTGGCGTTATCCAAGTCGTCCTCCACTACGCGTTCTTCTTTAACATGCGTTTTATCCGCAATCGCTTCGAGTGTGTCATCGTCTTTTGCCACAATCGAGATGTGCTTCGTGTTATATCCTCGTTCTGTCAATGAATTGATGGCGCTGACTGCTTCTGATTCCTTCTCATAAGCACCGACAATATGCCTTTTCATGATTATCCCTCCTGTGGGTTCCTCTTTATCTTATTATGTACCCGGTCCAGTAAGGTCTAAACAAATTGTTCCATCTACTTTTGATCAAACCAGCCTTTACGCTTGAACCACCAGAACATGCTGGCACCGATCAGCACCATGAATCCAACGGCGGCAAAATAGCCATAGCGATAATTCAGTTCAGGCATATGAGCAAAATTCATGCCATAAATACCGGCGATAAAAGTTAGCGGCATGAATATCGTCGTGATCACCGTCAGTGTTTTCATGATTGTATTCATCCGGTGTGAACTCAAAGAGATGTAATTATCTCTTATGTCGGACGTCATTTCGCGAATAGAGTCCAATGTTTCAGCCAGTTTTATCAGATGATCATAAATGTCCTGAAAATACGCCTTTCTTTTATCACTGATCGTAATCCTTTTCGATTCAAGCATCCTGTACAGCAGTTCCCGCATAGGCACGATCGTTTTTCTTAAGCGCAAAAGTTCAGCTCGAATGTCAAACAGTTCATTGATAAGCTTCGGTTTTTCCAGTTCCAGTTCATCATCAAGCGCAATGACCGCATCCTCCATGTTGTGCAGGATCGGAAAATAAGAATCCACAAGCTTGTCCATAATTTTATATAATATCTGCATCGGATTGATCTGGTCCGCTTTTTTTGTGTTGACCACATAATTCCAAACAAAATCGAGTTCCTTCAGCTTTGCTAGATGAAATGACACGACAAAGTTAGATCCAAAAAAGATATCCACTTCGTCTGTTTTCATTGTCTGTTCATCGATTGCATGAACCACTAAAAATTGATGGTCGTCGTAATACTCCAGCTTCGGGCGCTGCAGCTCATTTAAACAGTCCTCAACAGCGAGCGGGTGAAATTGAAAGAATTCGAGCAGAAGTTTCTCTTCCTCAGCATCCGGCTCTGAAATATCGACCCAGTACCACTTTATATCAGGATCTTTTAACTGCTCAAGCGGAACGTCAAAGACCAGTTCTTTTTCTCTTTTTGCTATAACTCTTAACATGGAATCCTTCCCCTCGTTCCCTGTAATACACATTATTCTTTATACACATTTATGGATTTACGCATTTTACTGTATACTAATTTCATCGCTTTATTCTATCTTGTTTTTCTGGAGGCATCCAACCGTAATGGAAAAAACATTGCTGCAGATGAATACCGTATTTATTTCTATATTAATAGAATCACTTCCTTTTGTACTAATCGGCGTCTTTATAGCTGGCATCATCCAGATGTTCGTAACTGAACAGATGGTGGCTCGAATCATTCCCAATAACCGGTTTCTCGCCGTACTCATGGCTACCTTCCTCGGTGCCCTTTTTCCAGCTTGCGAATGCGGCATCGTTCCGATTGTCAGGCGCCTTGTTTCAAAAGGCGTTCCGATATATGCCGGCATTGCGTTCATGCTGACTGGCCCTGTGATTAATCCTGTCGTTCTTTTTTCTACATATGTAGCTTTCGGGAACCAATGGGATATGATGATTTACCGCGGTGGTCTTGCTTTAATTGTTGCCGCACTTGTGGGCATTGCTCTTTCTTTTCAATATAAAAACGAACAGCTGCTGATTCATCCAATACCATCATCTGCACTTGCACAAAAGACGCCGTTCGGAAAAAAGCTTCTCGGTACGCTCACACATGCAGTGGATGAGTTTTTCTCTGTAGGAAAATATTTAGTGATCGGCGCACTAGTCGCTGCAGCCATGCAGACGTTTATCAAGACCTCAACATTGCTTGAAATCGGCCAGACCGAGGCTGCTTCCTCCCTTGTCATGATGGGACTAGCGTTCGTTCTGTCGCTCTGCTCTGAGGCTGATGCGTTCATCGCCTCATCGTTCCAGACGACCTTTACGACTGGATCACTCGTTGCGTTCCTTGTATATGGACCGATGCTCGATGTGAAAAATACGCTTATGATGCTCGGAACTTTCAAGAAACGCCTCGTGATCAGCATCATCATATATGTCACAATACTTGTTTTTACCGGTTCATTATTCTTTTAAAGGCGGTGTGTACTCATGATACGAATTTTCATTCTCCTCGGCTATACATTCTTGTTCATGCATCTGCACGCCACCGGAGACATTAGCAAATACATCAACATGAAATATTCTTACATTTCGTTTTCCGCTATCTTTTTGCTTGGCTTGCTCATGCTTGTTCAGTTTTACCTGTACGGCAAAGAAGACCAGACTGAAGATCACTGCTGCACCCCGGACTGCGGCCACGACCACTCACATGAGAAGAAGCCTGGCTGGCGCTCTTTGCTCGTGAATGCCGTGCTGCTCATCCCTATTGTTACCGGGCTGTTTCTGCCTGTCGCAACGCTTGATTCTCAGACAGTTAAAACAAAAGGATTTTCGTTCAAAGGCGTGGAAAATGAAGGTGATAACGGGCAGCATCAATTCCTCAAGCCAGACTTAAGTGTTTATTATGGCAAAGAAGGCTACGCAGAGATTATCGGCAAAGAAAAGAAAGGCTTTGAAAACAAAGAAAAAATCGTCTTAACAGATAAAGATTACCTTAAAGGCCTTGAACTCATTTACTACGCTCCGGGCGAATTCACCGGAAAACAGGTTCAGATGAAAGGCTTCACCTTTAACAGCAAGGAACTGGAGAATAAGAAGCAGCTCTTCCTCTTGCGATTTGGCATCATACATTGTGTCGCTGACTCCGGTGTTTTTGGGATGCTGCTCGAATTTCCAGAAGACATGAACTTAAAAGACGACGAATGGATCACCGTAAGCGGCAAGATCTCAGAAATCTATTACCAGCCATTTAAAGCTACTATCCCATATGTTAAAGTCGACAATTGGAAGTCCTCCACCAAACCATCCGACCCATACGTATACAGATAATTGGCGGACGAAAAGGTTCTCAGACAGCTTCTTTTGTTGGGGGTGTTGGGGGTACGGTACTCCAAATGGACATGTTTCCAACTTTTCCACCTGAGATGGACAATTTGAGCTGACCTTACTTGTAAGGCCGGCTCTTTTTTTACAGAACCCAGCTTATAAAGAAAAAGCCAGGCAGCCTGCTATCTTAGCAGGCACCCAGCTTTCTTCGCAACATTCCCCTATCTAGCTCCATCCAAATGATCTTGAACATTATCACTGTTGTCACCGAACGCATCTGTCGCATTCCAATATTGATTATCCTTATCTTCATAATCATTCAGCTTAACGTCCAGATCATGAAAAATGCGGTGCAAATATCTCAGTGACATGGAGTCATCGTAATAAACAGCCACAAATGCCAAAGCCTTCGCGCGGTCCATATCGTTCCAAACTCTTGATGCAGCAAACCCGGAAGACCGAAGCCACTCAATGTCATGCTTAAGTTCATTCCATTCACTGCTATACGACTCCGCTTCACCATTAAATACATCCGCTCCGCCGTAGCCGGCCAAATCGTTCAAATAACCATGTTGTTTAGAGATGATGTTTTGAACGTCATCTTCAGCTCCATCTTGAAAGGCAACTGCTTTTTCATATGTAAGTGTTTTGAATTTTTTCAGAAAATCTAATTCTTTTTGATTTCCCAGTGAAACAGGCGATCCTTCTTTTTCTTCCACCTTCTTTTTAAGTGCTGCTGTCTCCATTAAAGGCAAACTTGGCAGTGAACCGCCCTCGAGCATTTTCACACTGCCCAGCACGACTGCTGCTGCTAAAATCAACCCGCCATAAATCAAAAGGATTTTCTTCTTGTTGCCAGCTAATTTCATTTGAATACCCCCTAGTCCCCTTTTTCTAATATAGCATATATGGAAATAAAAGGGTGACCCTATTCCCCATTCATGCTACATAAACGGACTCCCAACCCAATATAAAAACCGCCCATGATGGACGGTTTTCATTTATTTTTTCAATTCCGTATAGACGACAAGCCGCTCTTCATGCGTGCGTGCTTTTCGATTGAATTCACCTGTGCACGTGATCAGATTCAGGTTGCTTTGATACGAAAATCCGAAAATGTCTTCAACAGGTGCTTTTTTTCTAGGAAAGCTTTTCTTGCCTGTTACAACAAAGGTCCGAACCGTATCTGACTTATCCTTTAAAATCACTTCATCCCCAGGCTTAAGCTTGTCCAGCTTATAAAAGACAGCAGGTCCCGTTTTGCTGTCCACGTGTCCAGCCATGACGGCATTGCCGCGGTCACCCGGTTTTGTGCCAGGCTCAAACCAGCCCACGCCATCGATGTTTTCCGGTACACCCATCTGGCCGTTTTCGAGCTCCCCAACATTCTCCACCGGCGCATCCACACCGATCGCTGGAATTTCAATAGATACTGGGAGAATGCCAAGACTCTCTTCTTTCAGCTGATCTGGCGGCGTTAAGGCGGTCGGAGATGATGCGGCCGCCTCGCCAGATTCTACTTTTTGAACACTTTCTTTCCGTTCTTCCGGTTTATTTCCATCAGCCGTACATCCTGCCAGCAGCAGAAATGCGGCCGCCGCAATCATACTTTTCTTCACTTTCTCCACCACCCTGATTTAAACCTCAGTATTAGTTCATTGACTTACGTCGGATAATCAGCGCAGACAGCAGCCCTGCAAGCGCAAGCGCTATGATTGATCCCATGACGATTTCTTTGCTGCTGTTTTGCTCGCTCATGCCGCCCATACCTGTTTTCGGCATATCACCAGGCATCTGACCGGCAAATTTGTCTGGGTGTTGATCAACAATCGCGGTGGACAAGCCTTTACCAACTTCAAACATATGAGCATACGCTTCTCGCACCGTTGGATATGTTGTCGCATAATCTTTTGCTACATAGCTGTCGAACGCCTTGAGCAGTTCATCCACATGCATCTTCAGCCCTGCTTCAAGATCAGCTGCTTTTAATCTGCCTTCTGTTGCTGTTTCTAAGAATTTCGCCTGCTCAACGCGGTACTCGTCCAGTTCAGCGATTGCTTTCTTTTTGCCTTCTTCATCATTTGCTCCTGCTGCTTTTACATAATCCACAAAATAGCCGATGTGAGAGCTCCAGATTTCCTTAAATGCCGCTCCGCCTTCTTCACCATAAACGGAAGCGATCGCTGCTGACAGATCGTCTGTATTTTCACTAAGCGCACCGGCTGCTGCATCAAAATCCTTCGCACCATCAGCACCTTTTTGCATCGCGAGGATCGCAAGTGCCGCATGCTCAGATAAAAGGTGATTAAGATCAGCGCGCAAGTCAGCTGCCGGAGTGTCTACTGATTTATTATCAAAGTTTTGCGGAAACTGATCAGTTATCGCCCAAGATAATCCCTTTCCTACGCCATACATATGATGAACGGATTCTCTTACACTATCATACGTTTTTTCAAAATCGCCTGCTACATAGTTATCAAATGCCCAGACGAGCTGATTTACGTGAACTTTCAAACCCTCTTCAAGCTCTTTCGCCTTTAAGCGGCTTTCAGTTGCTTTATCAAGGAACGCGGCCTGCTCGACACGATACTTGTCCAACTCAGCCATCGCTTTTTTCTTGCCTTCTTCATCCTTTGCACCGGTCGCTTTTACATAATCAACGAAATAACCGATATGGCTGCTCCAGATTTCTTTAAAAGCAGCTCCGCCTTCTTCACCGTATACTGAAGCTACTGCTTTGCTTAAATCTTCTGTGTTCTGATTCAATGCACCTGCAGCTGCATCAAAATCACCGCTGCCGTCAATACCTTTTTGCATTGTTACTACTGCCAGGTAGGCGTGTTCAGAAAGAAGAGCGTCAAGAGCTGCGCGAAGATCTACTGCTTTGTTGGATACTTCAAGCGACCCTGCCGCCGCATGATTTCCTGAGTGGCTGCCGCCATGTCCGTGAGCACTTACTGCACCCGCTGTCGGGATTAATAAAGAAAGACTTAATGGGATAGCCACTAAAGATTTTTTCATGTTCATAATAAAACACTCCTTTTATTTTTTTCTCAGTCACCATAGCTAACGGAGGTCCGTCCGATATGGATCATAAAAAAAAGAAAAAAAGTGATGTTTTTTGTCAATAAAAGAAAAAAACCCTGCTGCAGCGGGGTTTTCAATTTATATTTTTTCACTTAACTGACGCAGAATTTGTCTTAAATGCGCATAGGTATTTCCGTTTCCAACAGAAAGTTCATAGCCAGACGCGACAATCTGAGCCGAAACTTTCGGGTTTATACCGCTTAAATAAACGTTTGTTCCTACTAGTTTAAGAGTGCTGATCAGATGGCGAAGCTCGTTAACAAGCATATCATTCACCGCTTTTATGGAAGAGAGATCAATAATCAGGTGCTCGAGTCCCAGCTCAACTGATTTTCCCAAGGTTTGATCTGTATTAAAGGACACGTTCCCTTTTCCAGAAGCCGGGTGAAGAGGAAGCACACCAACACTATCCATAACAGGAATGATATTCGCTGTAAGGTCATCAATAATCTGTTCCAGCTTTTCCTCGTTCTCTACAAAATTCGTAACCTCCATAAATTCAACTAGCCCGCCGATTCGTTTCCCGTCCTCATAAAGGAATTTAGTCTGTGCATTGAAAACACGGCGCTTCCCTTCCCATACATATTCGATATGGTCCTTGCTCAATTCTTCCCCTTTTTCCATAGATAAAGAGAGAAAGCGCCTATAGCCGGGAATACGCGAAAGAAATACATCAATATGGACCCCAATCGCTTCATTGCGGTCCATTTTCAACATCTCCTCGCACCTTCTATTTACGAATACGGTAATGTAGTTTTCATCGATCATATAAATGCCGTTATTATTTCTATCAAGTGCCTGAGCGAGCATCTCGTTTGTTCCCCTTTTCAAACATTTAATTTTACAGATACTGTTATTATTTGTTAAATAAGATGAATTGTCCATAAAAAAACGTTTCCTCTAAATAATAAAGGAAACGTTTCATTTTACTTTTTGGACAATACGATAAAAACGCGCTCTCCTATAAGTGCATACCCCTTCTTGTTAGGATGGAGCTGGTCGGAGAAATACTCTCTCTTCGACTTCCCTTTAAACAGGTCGGCAGTTGATATATACGTTACAGCCGGATACTTTTCTGCGATTTTCTGGGTCTCACTGTTCCAGTCATTAATAATCTTATCAAGCTTTTCTTTTTTCTCTTTATCTTTTACAGGATTATAAAGACCGATGATATAGATCGGTACGTTTCGCTGGTTGTTTTCGATCTGTCTGAACGCTTTTTCTATGTTTTGGTTAAACTTATCTTTCGCTCGATTAATCTTGGTTTCGTCTAAGTCCTGCAGATCATTTGTGGACTTCAGAAGATCGTTCGTTCCAATATTGACGAGAATGATATCACTCTCTTTTACTTCCTCCAGCAGATTGCCTCTGTTCATGCGCGTTAGCATGTTGCCGCTCGTATCATCCGGCACTCCGAAATCCTTCAGTTCGAGTGTTTTCCCTGTTGCCTTCTCATACCGCACCTTTACGTCTCCTATGTACCCAGCGCCATCCTCATCTCCTACTCCAAACGCAAGAGAATCGCCAATCGCCGTTAATTCCGTTTCATCCTTGTCTTGCAGTTCTGATTTTCCAAACGTGAAATAAGACTGCAGGACAGCCGGCAGGTTTCCTTTAACCATAAAAAAAATAATGCCGCCGATCAGCAGGGCTGCACTTGCTGCTACTAGCACTGTTGTCTTCTTCATAAAGCCCCTCCATTTCTATCAGTATTAACCACAATACCCAAGCAAGCCTGCGATTAATCAAGATTCTCCTTTATATATAAAAAAAGTACAAAAGTAATCAAAATTTATCGTATTGTGACTAAGGTTGCAGGAATTTACTACTAATTTTGGAATATATAGAATATTCAAGACTTTTCGCTTGAAAAAACATAATAAAGGGGGGTTCATTTTGTCTGCTTGGGGTTTGTTTATGGCTGAACTAGCCAAATTAAAAGCGAAAAAGGGATTGATTGTCTCTGTTATCGCTGTCCTTCTCGTTCCACTCGTTTACGCACTCATCATACTAAAGCCAACTTGGGGACCGTACGACAATCTTTCCAATCTGCCAGTTGCTGTTGTTAACAGCGACAAAGGCGCCATGTCAGGCGATGAGCCGATCAACGTCGGAAATGACTTGGTCGCAGATTTAAAGAAAAGCAAAAGCTTGGGCTGGAATTTTGTAACAGCACAGCAAGCTGAAAAAGGACTTAATAACCAGGAATATTATATGGTTATTGAAATCCCAGAGGATTTTTCAGCCAAGACCGTAACGGTCATGGACGAGAATCCGCAAAAGCCTGAACTGCGCTACACGCAAAATGAAGGCTTAAACTTCATGGCGGCTCAAGTCACGAAAAAAGCGACAGAACAAATTCGTGAACAGCTGGCAAACAAGATCACGGAAAAATATACGAAGAACTTGTTTGGCAGCCTTGGCGGAGTTTCATCAGGATTTCAGACCGCGTATGAAGGAGCTGACAAAATCTCTGCTGGAACAGGCGACTTGCATGACGGGACTAGCAAAATGCTAGAATCGCTTACCGCTAAATCTTCAGACATCTCGAAGCTTGCTGACGGAACGACACAGCTGACTGACGGTCTCAGAGAGCTGTTAAGCGGATTGCAGTCAAAAGCAGGAGATATTTCAAAGCTCGCGAAAGGCACAGCTGATCTGCATAATGGTCTCGGTCAGCTCTTGAGCGGATTGCAGTCTAAATCAGGCGATATCTCTCGCCTAGCGCAAGGTTCCTCAGACTTGAACGATGGAACTGGACAGCTGCTAGGTTCTTTAAAAGCAAAGTCCGGAGATATCTCAAAGCTGGCTAAAGGATCTGCTGACCTGCATGACGGAACTGGACAATTGCTAGGTTCCTTAAAAGCGAAATCAGGTGACATATCTCGTCTGGCAAAAGGTTCTTCTGACCTGTATGACGGAACAGGGCAGCTGTTAAGCGGTCTTCAAGCCAAATCTGGTGATATTTCCAAACTAGCAAAAGGTTCTGCTGAACTAGAAGGCGGTACTTCACTGCTTTTGCAGTCTCTTCAAGCAAAAGTAAACGATATCACCGCTTTAGCTGCTGGGGCTGCAGATCTTCAAGCAGGTGCAGATCGATTGAAAAATGGAGCAGCACAAATCCTTGCTGGACTGCAAAGTGCACAAGCAGGTGGCAATGAATTAAACACAGGGCTTCAGCAGCTTGCTCCAGGCAGCAAATCTGTTGCTGATGGTGTAACTAGCTTAGATGCAAGTGCAGGCCAGTTAAAAGGCGGTTCTCAAGCTGTAACTGCAGGGCTTGAAGCAATGCTTGCAAAAAATCCTGCGCTTGCCAATGATGTTGATTTTATGACTCTTCTTGGGACAAGCAAAGTTGTCACAAACGGTCTTGTTTCAATGACTCAGCAAACACCTGTGTTAAAGGCAGGAGCGATATCAGTTTCTGAAGGTGCTGCAAGAGCTGCAGCCGGTTCAGGCACACTGAAAAATGGTCTTGATGCTCTTGTAGCAGGACAGACAGAAGCAAAAGACGGAGCTGCAGCTTTGGCAGCTGGTTCGGTTCTCGTGTCAGGCGGAACTGACTCAGTCAAAAAAGGCTGGGGCGAACTGACAGTCGGTGTAACATCATTGAAAGACGGCGCTTCTCAGATTAAAGCCGGGAACGCTGCTGTTGAAACAGGCTGGAGCGATATGACAACTGGAGTCACCGCACTGAACGGAGGAGCTTCCCAGATCAAGGACGGCACGGCAACAGTTGAAACGGGCTGGGCCACCATGACAGCTGGGGTTACGGCTTTAAACGATGGCTCTTCTCAAATAAAAGACGGCACAGCATCCGTTAAAACGGGCTGGGGAGCGATGACAGATGGTGTCACTGCTCTAAATGATGGAGCTTCTCAAATTAAAGATGGCACCGCAACCGTTAAAACGGGCTGGGGTACGATGACAGACGGTGTCACTGCTCTTAACGACGGTGCATCACAGATTGAAGATGGCAACAGCTCAGTTAACACTGGCTGGGGTACGATGACTTCTGGTGTGACTCAGCTTCACTCCGGCGCAATTCAGATCAATGACGGCAACCAGTCGGTGAACAAAGGCTGGGGTGACTTAACTGACGGTGTGACTCAGCTAGATGACGGTGCAGGCAAACTGAACGACGGAAGCATGCAGCTTGCTGACGGCTTGAAAAACGGAGCTGAAGAGACGAGTCAGCTGAAAGTCAGCGATGATACGATCTCGATGTTCTCTTCACCTCTTGATGTAAAAGGCAAAGAGATTAACAAGCTTCCATTCTACCGTGATTCTAACGCGCCTTACATTCTATCATTGGCGCTGTTCGTGGGCATTCTGCTCATGTCGTTTGTAGTAGATTTCAGAAAGCCAGCAGCTGTTGCTGCAAATGGCTTCAGCTGGTTCGCGGCAAAGGCGATGCAGCTTGGACTGTTTGCTGTTCTGCAGGCCGTTATAATCACCGTAACAATGCTTACTTTCTTAAATTACAATATTGAAAGCGGTTTCTTGTTTATCTTGTTTGGAATCTTTGTCAGCTTAACGTTCCTGTCGATCATCCTCTTCTTGGTTGTACTCGCTGGCAACGTTGGAAGATTCATAGCATTGGCATTGATTGTGATGCAGCTTTCTACAACAGGGTCAAACCTGCCGATCGACATGCTGCCTGAAAACCTGCGCGCGCTAAGCGTCTACCTGCCGCTTACATATTCTAACGCAGGCTTCAGATCACTGATCACACTGAACGATTACAGCTACCTGTGGAGCAACGCGATGGTCCTTCTTGGATTCTTGATTCTTTTCACATTGCTTTCACTTGCTGTATTTATCGTTCTTCATAGCAGAAACGCACACAACGATGATATGAGATTGCAAGCTGAATAGTAAGAGAAGGCGTCCCGATATCGGGTCGCCTTTTTTGTTTGGGGTTTATGGGGTACGGTACCCGCGGTACCGTACCCCATAAACCGTCTAAATCAGGTAAAACCCGCAAAATCGATGTTTTGACCCGCAAATTTTGAAAATTGCCCGCAAATCTATCATTTTTACCCGTAAAATCAAAAAAAGACCCGCAAATCACAAAACCTCTTAAATTTAACTATAAAAAAACAGACTCAGCACTATTCCTGAGTCTGTTTTTAACATCTAGTAATTAAAATTACACCGAAGCAGAAGCTCCACGTGACCATTTATCTTTATCCAATAGATAATATTGAAAAGCGAGCATCGCAGCAAACACGCCTAAACCGATATAGCTCCAAATCCCCTCTGGATAAATAAGCAGCATCCCAGCCGCCAGTGCCACAGCGCGTTCCCAAATGTTCAGCTTTCTCATCCAATAGCCGATCATAGCAGCGCCGATCGCGATCATGCCGATAAAGGCAGTGAAAATGACCCATGATGCTTCCCACCAGGTTGTATCGATCAGCATGAGCTGCGGCGAGATGACGAATATATATGGTATGATAAACGCCGCGATGGCCAGTTTTGCTGATATGACACCTGTCCGTATCGGCTCTGCCCCGGCAACACCTGCCGCCGCAAAGGCTGCCAGCGCGACCGGCGGCGTGATATCTGCGATAATTCCGAAATAGAACACGAACATATGAACTGACAGCTCTGGCACCGAAAACATAAGCAATGCCGGTGCAGCGATCGTTGATGTGATAACATAGTTTGCCGTCGTCGGTGATCCCATGCCAAGAACAAGTGATGCGATCATCGTTAAAATGAGCGTTGGAAGCAAGTATCCGCCTGAAAGCTCTAAAAGGCCGTTCGCAAGCTTCAAGCCGACACCGGTTACCGTTACAACACCCACAATGATTCCAGCTGCAGCCGTAGCCGCTGCAACGCCTAATGCCGAGCGAGCTCCGTCTGCCAGCGTTTCAGCAAGCTGCTTCGGCCCCATCCGCGTTTCTTTGTTCAGCATGCCGACTAGAACAGCACTCACGATCGACCATAAAGCAGCCTTCGTGATGCTCATACCCGACATGAGCAAGTACACAACCACAACGATTGGAATTAGCAGATACAGCTTTTTCAGCACTTCTTTTTTGTCCGGAATCTCATGCTTCTCTATTCCTCTTAACCCGATCCTTTTTGCTTCAAAATGGGTCATGATCCAGATGCCCGCAAAATAAAGGATCGCAGGGACAGCAGCAGCTTTCGCGATCTCCCAGTACGAAATACCAATAAACTCTACCATTAAGAAGGCTGCAGCCCCCATAACAGGCGGCATGATCTGTCCACCGGTGGACGAGGCTGCCTCTACTGCTCCGGCGAACTCTTTTTTATAGCCAAGGCGTTTCATCATCGGTATCGTGAACGCTCCTGACGTCACAACGTTCGCTACCGAGCTGCCCGAAATCGTCCCCTGCAGCGCACTTGAAAAGATCGCAACCTTCGCCGGTCCGCCGATTCGTCTTCCTGCAATAACGATTGATAAATCATTAAAATATTCCCCTACTCCTGTTTTGATCAAGAACGCTCCAAAAAGCAGGAACAGGAATATATAAGTAGCTGAAACCGCAAGCGGTGTGCCCAAAATACCTTCTGTCGTAAAAAACATCGTCCGAACGATCCGCTCGATCGTCAGACCTTTATGCTCTAAAAATCCTGGCATGTACGGACCAAGATAAGCATAAGCCAAAAAGATCGAGGCGATCACCGTGATCGGCATCCCGACTACGCGGCGCGTTGCTTCCAGTACAAGCACAATAGCAATAACTCCAATAATAAAATCGTTTGTCGTCAATCGGCCGACACGCATAACAAGATCGTCCATAAATATGTACCAGTACGACCCAACTGCTGTCGCTGCTGCTGCCAGGATTAGATCATACCAAGGCACACCTTTCCTGCCTGCTGATTTTTGTTTTTTTGAAGCAGGAAACAATAGGAATATTAATGTAAGCGCAAATCCGAGATGGACCGTACGCTGTATCTGCGCTGGCAGCACACCGAAAATAGCCGTATAAAGCTGAAATAAAGAAAATGAAATAAGGCCGATCAAGGCCAGCCAATACAACGGGCCAGCCAGCTTGCGGAACCCGGCTTCTGGGTCATATTTAGCCGCTAATTCCTGAATGTGCTCTTCTGAAATCTGCTGATCATCGTACTGTTTAGTTGTCAACGATGTTCCCTCCTTTCAAGATGTCCCATAAACTGATTCTCTCTAGTTTGATGCGCAGCCACGATCCTGGTTCGGCAAAGGACGAAAACGGCCTCTCCTTTCCGTCCACGATCAGTTTGTGGTTGGCGATCACTTTTCCTGTACGAAGATCCAGATGCGGAAACTCCCGGTTCATTTGATCAAGCACATACATGCCATCCACTTTTCTGAACCGCTCCCCCTCACCTGCATTATCCGGCATGCCCACGCCAAAGTTCCGATAAGCGATGGACTGCTGTATGATCAGATCAGCACTTGCCTTGTACGTCTCGATCACCGGCGTTTTATGGATAGAATGCGTATACTTGATCTGAAACTTTTCACCGTCTTCAATTACCTGGTGCGCCACTAGTTTTCCGCTCTTTCCTTCCTCAAACAGCAAGGCACGTTTAACTGGAACAAAAAGAACAGCGGCAGTAAGCAATATCGTTAATGTAAGTAGAAATAGTCTTTTCATAATAAAGACATGGACTAAAGGATTACTTTAGCCCATGATCTCGTCCTTTCTTTACTTAATGCCTTTTTCGTCAAAATACTTCTTAGCTCCGGGATGAAGCTCGATTCCTACGCCGTTAAGCGCATTCTCGCCTTTGATGAGCTTTCCTTTCGCATGAGTGATTTTATCTGTGTTTTCAAAAATAGCTTTCGTGATTTCATAGACCGTTTCTTCGCTAAGGTCCTTGCTCGCTACTAGCATGGAAAGAACCGCAACCGTCTTCACTTCTGATTCCAGCTTATAAGTACCTGAAGCAATCGTGTCTTCAATATAAAACTTGTGCTCTTCCATCAGCGCTTTAATTTTGTCAGCTGCAATAGGAAGGATGGTAACGCCTTTAGAAGCAGAAAGTGCCTCTACCGCTCCAGTCGGTGTTCCAGCTGTGATGAACGCTGCATCGATATTTCCATCCTGGATGCCTTCAGCTGACTCGTCGAACGACAAGTGCTGTGCTTTAATGTCATCCATCGTGATTCCATGAACTTTTAGAATTTGCTCGGCATTCGCATATGTTCCGCTTCCCGGAGCTCCGACCGATACTTTTTTGCCTTTTAAGTCATCAACAGACTTGATGCCTGAATCCTTTAATGCCACGATCTGCACCGTTTCAGGATACAGTGTTCCGATTGCCTGAATCTTATCGAGCTTACCGTCCTTGAACATTTCTTGTCCTTCAGTCGCGTAGCTCGCGATGTCTGTCTGTGTGAAAGCAAGGTTTGCCTCGCCGTCCTGGATGAGTGTCATATTTTCAACTGACGCTCCAGATGCTTGTGAGCTTGTCTCATACCCGGCGTTATCCTTGATGATTTTTGCCATCTCACCGCCAAGTGGATAATATGTACCGCCTGTGCCGCCTGTTACGATCGAGATCTGTTCAGTCTTCTCTTTGCCCTTTTCCTTCGACCCAGCCGGTTTTGTTTCTACCTTTTCACCGCACGCCGACAATGAAAATGCCAATATACCTGTTAAAAGCAATCCAAACCCCTTTTTCATAACAGCCTCCTCTTATATGTAAATATTTTCAATAATATGTTACCATAGTTGAACAAATTTTCAAAATTTTCTTTACACCAGAATAACAAAAAAGCTTTCCTGAAAATGCTGTGCACATGTACAGGAAAGCTTTCAATTATGTTTGTATGTAATATGGCGGCCCCGGCAGGAATCGAACCTGCGACGCACGGTTTAGGAAACCGACGCTCTATCCACTGAGCTACGGAGCCATGTGACATTAATCATTATAGTCACTTTTGGCGTTCGAGACAAGGAAAAGTTACTGAGCAAGGTTTTGCTTTTGCCTTAGCCGAACGACCGCATCGGCTCCTGCCACGAGAAAATGAAAGCCCGCAAGAAATACCCAGACAAGTACAAACAGCAAAGGATAATACACTATAGCTGGATAAACAACCGGATCTCCGATAAACATATAGTTTCCGCCTGTAAGCATGTTCACCCAAACCGCAACACAATCTCCAGCGAATATAAAGAGCGCTGCTTTCCAGATCGCGGAGCGGGAAAAGGAAAATCTCTTTTTCAAAATGATATAGACACCTGAAGTGATGAGCAGGGCATGATAATAAATAAAATACGCTGTGTGCCAGCCGCCAAGATCGAACGTACCTGTCGGAAAAGACAGAGCTAGCGCAGGTCCTATAACAAGCGGATAAGCGATAATTTCCAGTACCTTTGTGTTATTTTTCAAGCATGCATAGAGAACCGCGATCTCCATCAGACTGCACAGATGAAATGGCAGATGCAGTGCCGCGTCGAAGGTTTTATTAAATATGATATACGGATAATACAGCAGCCAGCCTGAGCAAATGGCTGTGATCATTCCAATCCTGAAAAATTTGTTCACTTCAAATTGTCTCCTTTTTCGTTCAAAAGCTTTTTCAGTTTCTCAGCATCCGCTTTACCGAGGGTGCCATAAGAACCTGGCTTATTTCTGTCCATCATTTCCGCTTTTCCGCGATCGTTAAACCATATCAAATATTCTTCTAGCCTCTCTGGCTCATTCTTATCAAACTGGTAAAAGAAAGTGAGGCGTACGTCCTCTTTCCTCGCCATCTGTACTTTCGACGTTTCCCAAGTGACTTTATCAAACAGCGTTTCAATATCTGTTATCTTTTCACTGTTCATAATTGGCTTATCAAGCGTTTCCTCTATTATATCAATTCTTATTAATTTATCAGAATCACTGCATCCGCCAATCAGCAAAACGAGCAAAAAAACAAGAAGCAGCCTTGCCATCTTATCACCTCTGCTTCTTAATTCTGTTTTTGCAAAAGAAAAACCTTCAACTAAATTGAGTTGAAGGCAAACATTATTATTCAGGTCTTTTAATTGCAAAAGTTTCGCCAAGCTTCACATAATCATTCCCGGCAAGCCTGCCGACAGGCTTCAGTGCTTCGGCATCAATTCTGCCGTTATCATATAGTTCTTCTTTAATATGATATTGTACAACTTGCCCTATGATCAAATCCGCTGCCGGATTATCGGCTGTCCCGCCCAATGGGATGATCTGTTCAAGCACGCACTCCATACGGATGCTTGCTTCTTTAATGCCGGGAACATGGATGGACGTGCTCTCCACAGTTGTGAGTCCCGCCAGCTCCACCTCGCTTTCATCAGGCGGAAGGCTTGCTGCGGTAACGTTCACCGCTTCTATATAGCTTTCATCCGGTATATGGACAACAAACTCTTTTTTATGAAAAATGTTACGAGCCGTATCCTTCATCTCGCCGTTTTTCCTGCCGACAGAGATGGAGATGAGCGGCGGGTCCGCGGTGATCACGTTAAAATAGCTGAATGGAGCAGCGTTCAGCACGCCGGTTTCTGTCTCCGATGTCACAAAAGCGATCGGCCTCGGAATTACACTGCCTGTCAGGAACTTGTAATTCCCCTTCACATCGAGAGAATTCGGATCGACCGCCTTCATTAAAGCAGCTCCTTTTTAAAGAAATCAGCAGCAGCCTCAACTTCTGCGCGCGTAAGCTGATGTCCCATCTGCTCCCATTTCACCTCAACCGAAGCACCAGCGCCTGTCAGCAGCTGATCAAGTTCTTCCGTTTCATGTGCCGGACAGATCGGATCGTTCTTGCCCGCACCTATAAAGACAGGGACACCTGACAGGTCAGGCAGCTCGAGCCCGCGCCTTGGTACCATCGGATGGTGAAGAAGCGCTCCTTTAAGACTGCGGTGATGGTGGAACAGCAGCGAACCCGCAATGTTTGCACCATTCGAATAGCCGACTGCCACAATATTGCCGCGGTCGAAACCGTATTTTTCAGATGCTTCCTGCAAAAAATCGTTCAGCTCATTCGTACGGAAGATTAAATCCTCTTCATCAAAAACACCTTCAGACAATCGTCTAAAGAAACGCGGCATGCCGTTCTCGGAAACATTCCCGCGCACGCTCAGAATGGATGATTCAGGTGAAATCATATCAGCAAGCGGCAGCAAATCTTCTTCGTTCCCGCCTGTTCCGTGAAGCAGCAGCAGCACCGGCTTCGTCTCGTCTGTTCCTTTTCTAAAAATATGCTTCATCTTATTCATCCTCCTTTAGCACTCGCGCCTCTGCCGGCAGCAGATTATCCTCGATCTGTTTTCTGTGCGGTTCAAGCCATGGCGGGAGCAGCAAGCCTTTCCCCATTTCCTCGAAGCTTTCATCTCTCGTGAAGCCTGGCGGATCGGTCGCGATCTCAAACAGAATATTCCCTTCTTCTCGGAAATAAATCGCGTTAAAGTACTGGCGGTCGATGACATCAGTCACGCCATAGCCGCTCTTTGCGACATGAGTCTTCCATTGTTCATGATTTTCATAGTCACTGGCTCTCCATGCGATATGATGAACAGTTCCTGTCCCCATAGTCCCCGGAGCTTCAACGGTTGTGTTAACATCAATGACGTTGCCAAGATCAGCTGCAGAGCTGAAGCGGATATAGCCGCCTTCTTCCCCAATTCGGTCAAGACCCATCACATTTTCAAGAAGTGCAGCCGTTTTTTCTGGCTGAGCTGAAAGAAGCGTTGCGCCGCCAAAGCCTTTAATCGCATTTTCTGCCTCTACTCCGCCAAAGGACCATTCGCTGTTCTTGCCTTCTGTACGTGCCACGATTTCCAGCTTCAGTCCGTGCGGATCATTGAACTGAAGATAATCCTCTCCAAAACGTGCTGTTTTTTCAAACTGAACATTAAATTTGGATAGCCTGTTTTCCCAAAATTCCAGAGTACCCGCTGGAACGACAAAGCTTGTCACTCCTACCTGTCCCGAACCGATCCGACCCTTATGCGCTCCTGGCCACGGAAAGAACGTCATGATCGTACCAGGCTCGCCGCCTTCGTTTCCGAAATATAAATGGTATGTTCCTGGATCATCAAAATTGACCGTTTTCTTGACAAGACGCTGCCCTAGCACCCCAGCATAAAAGTCCACATTTTCCTGAGGGTTTCCGACAATCGCTGTGACATGATGTATTCCTGCTGTACGCATGATAATATCATCCTTTCAGAATAACTTGCTGTTGTTTGTACCTTCATCATAATCATATCACTTACTTTTGTCAAGTAACTATATATAATTTTAAAACAGTTCGATGTCCACTCTGTATATTTCCTTTAGTTTAAGCAAATTAACCGCCTTGCTGCTGCCCATTGGTCTGGGGTACGGTACCATTGCCATCAAAGCCTGCATTATACTGCATTTATTCGAGATGGTACCGTACCCCATACCCCCCAAAAAAATAAAGCTCCCTTTCCGCTGGGGGAAGGGAGCTTTCTAAATGGAAGCTTGTTTAGAAGTCAAAGTTATCTGGATCTGGACCAACACGGCGGTCTTCGTTCAGGCCGTCGATCTTTTCCATGTCTTCTGCTGAAAGTTCGAAATCAAAAATGTCAGCATTCTCAATAATGCGGTGTTCTTTAATCGATTTTGGAATGGTGATGACTTCGGTTTGAAGATCCCAACGCAGGATAACCTGTGCAACAGACTTTCCGTATTTTTCACCGATTTCTTTTAATACTGGATTATCCAAAAGCTCCCCTTGCATGAGCGGGCTCCATGCTTCTAGCTGAATTTCATTACTGCGGCAGAATTCGCGAAGCTCTTTTTGTGCAAGGCGAGGGTGGTATTCGACTTGGTTTACCATCGGTTTTACTTCGCAGTCAGCGAGGATGTCTTCAAGGTGGTGAACATGGAAGTTAGAGACTCCGATCGCACGAACACGTCCGTCGCGGTAAAGCTTTTCAAGCGCGCGCCAAGTTTCTTTGTATTTCCCTTTTACTGGCCAGTGCACAAGATAAAGGTCAAGATACTCTAAACCAAGCTTCTTCAGACTTTCATCAAAAGCGGCAAGAGTTGTCTCGTAGCCTTGATCTGCATTCCACACTTTAGTCGTGATAAATAGTTCGTCACGAGATACGCCTGATTCGCGGATAGCTTGTCCTACACCTTCTTCATTCTTATAGATCGCGGCTGTATCAATTGATTTATAGCCGTTCTTAATAGCCGCCTTAACAGAAGAAATGGTGTCGTTTCCTTCTTCTACTTTAAAAACGCCAAGGCCAAACCACGGCATTTTTACTCCATTATTCAGTGTCACTGTATCTTGTAAATTTGCTGCCATACGAAAATGCCTCCTTTATGTAATGTCAAAATCATTTTGTCACAATTTCACATACAAAGGAAACATTTCGACTTTTGAAGGGATTTCCAATTCACTATTGAATGTTATATATACAGAATGATTGATGGAGACTTCTATTAATGAAAAAGTAGGTGTTTTTCCATGAAGAATAATGTGATTGATTTAATACGAAGACTAGATGAAAAGCAGGCGCCTGAAAAAGACCTTACCTTGATCAGGGAAATTCTCGAACTGTTAAACGAATTCCGCAACAACTATCCTGCTGTTACAAAGAAAGCAATCCTGCTCCGCATCGACCAGCTAACAGATGAATTAATCATCGAAAAAAAGAATTAGCAGCAATACCTCTTCTGATAAACATTCAGCAGCTGGTCTAGTTCCTGACTGCACTTTACAGTATCCTTATTCGTGAATCCTCTTAATGCGGCCAGTTTCAGCAATTCGTCCTTTTTCAATCCGATATCCTTTTGTAAGGTGCTTTTAGTAGCTTCCAATGTCGCCATCGGCCCTGCACTCCTTTTCTTCATTTTTGTTCTTTTTCCTGCGTCTTACCTCATTATGTATAATTTTTTTGACGAAGAAAATAGATTCAGCAAAAGAAGTGATAAAGTTACACATACATACAAAATCTGTTTCTTTTTTATTGAAAAAACGACATAATCAGAAGTGACGCGAAAGGAAGATGAAGATGTTGATGAAATGGTCGAAAGAGCAAAAAGCTGATGCGGTAAGGAACATACAGTCCTTTTTCTGGGATGAACGAGGCGAAGAAATCGGGATGCTGGCAGCTGAAAACCTTCTTCAATTTATGATCGATACATTAGGTCCTCATATGTACAACCAAGGAATTGAAGATGCGAAGAAGATGACCGAAGATAAGCTGATGAACCTTGAGGAAGATTTGGAGTCTTTAAAAAGAAAATCCTGAAATCATGTAAAAACCGGAACGGCTTCAGTGAGCTGTTCCGGTTTCTTTTTTACTGTTTTCTTTCATTGTAATAATTTACAGAGTACTGAGATCCTTCGTCTACCATCTTGTTGTCATCTGTATCATAAGGGTCCGGTACACCGCCCTTCTCGACAGGAAGTGCTTTACTTCGTTCGATGTTTGAAGGCATAAATTTTCGTTTCGCATCTTTCATCATTGACTTTGTTTTAATCCGGTTAGGTTTGGAAGACAGCCACACGGCAAGCGACGCACCCAGCCCGACCAACATCCAGTTATAGCGGTTTCCACGGTAAGTAGTATTCATGTGTAACCCCTCCTTTTAACTTAACGTACCCCTTTTGCATCTTTTTCAAAACCTTTCCTATTTAACAATCTCATTTCAATTTCTTGACCATTATGCCTATTTCGCTCATAACCGGGCATCCGCCTATACCCGATTTCCAAGTATTCCATATGATATATGGAAGTCAAGCAACCAATCGTAAGGAGGAATTTAGAATGTATGCAAATGCACCTTTAGCAAACGCTTCATTAGCAAACGCACCAATGTACGGCGGTTACGGATATTGTGGAGGTGGAGGATGGGGCCGATGCGGTTTTGCCATCATCGTCGTTCTATTCATCCTTCTCATTATCGTAGGTACTGCTTACACGCATCATAATAAGTGCGACTAATGCAGAGTGATTAACTCCAGCACAAAAAAACGCCAGCTGGCGTTTTTTTGTTTTATCTGACCATACTCGAAAACTTTAGTAATAAAAGATTTGACATTTTCTCAGGAAAGGCTCTGCACATGAACCTTTGCCATATGATAAGGAAGGAGGTGCATGCGGTGAAAAATATCCTATTATTCGGTGATCCAGGAATAGACGATACACTTGCTATCATTTATGCTCTGCTGCATCCCGAGATTAATTTGATCGGAATTGTATGCGGTTATGGCAATGTAAGCCGCAAGCAGACGATTCAGAACACCTTTTACCTGCTCAGTCTTGCTGAAAGGCTTGATATCCCTATAATTGGCGGAGCCACACGGTCTCTGACTGGAGACGTTGATGACTATTACCCTGAAATTCACGGGCCTGACGGACTTGGCCCTATCCACCCGCCTGAAGGCCTCCCCAGCACACTGAACAATTTCAGTACCATTTATGAAGTGATCAGCCGCTATCATGACGTGACAATTGTCGATGTTGGCCGGCAGACTTCACTCGCGGCAGCCTACATTCTTGACAGCACGATAATGAACAGTGTGAAAGAAGTATTTATGATGGGTGGAGCTTTCCTTGTTCCCGGGAATGTCACACCAACTGCCGAAGCCAATTTCCATGGTGATCCTGTTGCTGTAAACGCTGTGTTGGCTAATGCACCCCATGTCACGATCACACCTCTGAACGTAACCAACTTTGCAATTATCGCTCCGCAAGACATCCGGTACATTACCGAGCATTCATCCTTCGCTTTTACTCACCTGCTGGAGCCTATTCATAATTATTATTTCAAAGCTTATCAGAAGTTGGTTCCCGGCATAAAAGGAACTCCTATGCACGATGTTTTTACATTATGGGCACTGATGAATCCAGACAAAGTACGATCAGTTCGCCGGAAAGTTTTTGTGGAAACGAACTTAAGCGACAAAGGCTTAAGCATCGCAGACTTCAGACCTCTTTCCAGCCATGAGCAAACCGGTAAACAGCAAAATATCATCCTGCAATTTGATTACAGTGCTTTTGTAGCTGATTTTATCCGCGTGATGAGCGGCGCTTCCTCTATTTGAAGCGCCGCTCCTTACATAGCCGTAGTACAGACAGCCCGCATTTTTTCAATCGCTTCTCTGCTGTCTTTCCCGTTTGCATGAAGACAGCACAACCCTTCTGCCCCGGTTAACAGACTCATGCTAAGAAAGCTTTTAGCGTTCAGCCGGATATCGTTATACTCAATAAAAATCTGGCATTGTTCGAACTCATTCGCCTTATATACCATATTTTGAATTCTTCTGGATTCCATTTTTCCCGGCAGCAAAAAATACGTTTTCATATTCGCTTCATCCTCTTCACTGACCGCTCGGCAACAGTTTTGTCCGGCCAATCATTTATAAAAACCATTGTATGTTCGCATTCCAAAAATATGGTATGAATATTCTCCTGTTCTGCCACATTACTAATAGAGAATTTAAGGAGGAATGATTGTGCCTTTTTATGCTGCATGTGATTATGATGAGCCGGACCGCGAATCGTACCGCGGCATCGTGCTGATTAACACCGAAACTAACGAGATCGAACAACGTTTTTTCAGTGGAAACTTTATAGAAGATTATCAAACTTACCAAAAATGGCTTTACGAAAATGAGCCTTATTATTATGAAGGGGAAAGCATCGTGAATTTTCTCGATGACATGAATGATTCTCAGCTTATGTAAAAAAAGGCGAGGGCACTGAAAAAATTTAACTCACAAGTTTGGAGCGGTAATTTCCGCTCCAGGGTGCTGAGCTTTCCGCGGGGCGTGCGGTGAGCCCCTTTGCCGCTACGCGACCTAAAGGGTCTCACCTTCCCGCTCGTCCCGCTGGAGTCTCGCACCCTTCCGCTCCAATCACAACAAATTTTGCTTACAAATGATTAGAAAAAAGGTAAGACCAACTCGCATTGCCGAGGCGGTTTTACCCATTCTTCATAAGGTTAATCGGAGTGTAATGTGCCGATTCTTCGAAAATGAACTGCACATTTTCTTCGTGGGATGCTATGCTGCCGAAGCTTTCCTTGTCCTGCGCAAAGCGTGCGCCTGAAACGGAGATCAACCTCTTCTCTGATTTCTACATAGATTATCCGAAAAGCATATAAGAAGAAAACCCGGTTAAATAAATTTCACCGGATTTTCAGTGGATTTCCTACTTCATGATGTTTTATGATTTTGTTAATAACTGATCATGCTGACAGGTTTGCTGTCGAGAGCAAACAAACGTCCTACTGTATCGGCCGCTGCCTCGTCTGAAATTTCGGCAAGTCCTAGACGAAGCAATCCTTTCATGTCCACCGCACCCATGATCAAGGATGAGAAATCGCTGATATCCATGTTGAGTTCAACTCTGGCATCGCCCTCTTCTATCACTTCAATCTGTCCTTCAGTAAAAGATGCGTAAACTGGTCCATTGTTTTCGTCTAGAAATGAATCATTAATTGATAGCTTCAGCTGACCGTTCAAACCTCCAAAGTTGCGGCTGCTGAGCTGGTGCAGAAACCTCTTCGTGTCGAGCACACGGTACATCAGACCATCGGCCGTGACGTGTGTCTCAAGATAAATTGAATCAAAAGCAGCAACATCACCATTGCGCGCATCGTCCGCTAAATACCGGAAGTATTCATCGTTCGAAGAAATAATGATCCTCTCCAGCTGATCTTTCTGTGAATAAAAGAAGGAACAGAAAGCGTTTAATGCCTGCGGTGTCAGATAAATCATCTCTTTAACATCCATACTGTTTATAAAAGTGGCTTCGTTTCTATATGAAAAAGTGAGATAACCCTCTACAGTTCCATTTTCGTTCTCATACACGATTGTATGCTGGCCATCCTTAAACACTGAATCTAGATTCCGATCGATTCGTTCTGTCATGCCATTTGTTTTTTCAAGAACAGCATTATAACACTGCAGCAGCTTACGGCGATTTTCCACACTGCCGCGCCATTCTTTCAGATTTTCCTTATTTCCTTTATTCGAGAAACTTCCTGGCTTTATTTTATATTGAGAAATCTGCACGCCGTGTCCAAATCCTGCTTTTTTATAAAACGATGTCTCAAACGGGTAAAGTGCCGCTATATGTACACCGCGTTCATTAAAATAATCAATAGATTTCTTTAATAGAACTTTTGCCAGCCCTTCTCTTCTGCGCAAAAGGTCAATCGCTACAAGACCAATTCCGCCCGCCGGCACGATGGCTCCTCCACAGTTCATCTGGAACTGAAGCAGCCTCACACCGCCTACTAAAGTTCCATTATCATACAATCCGTACAAGTCTTGTGTCTTTTCCTTTTCAATAATATCTGTCAAAAATGAAACCATCTTCTCTCTCGGCGCCTTAAAGCCTGGATAAGCCTTGTCGAGCAAATCCAGCCAAGTCTCTACTTCATCCGATTTCATCACTTTAAATTCCAGCATACAATAGCACCCCCTAAATAAATTAACCCCCTTTAGCATTCTCCGCCAAGGGGGCAATTCCTTCATTATGGTGTCCTTGCAGGGGTACGGTACCGCAAATGGACATTTTTAATATTATGTCCACACAGAGCGGACATCTTCAGTTATTAATAATACGGATATGGGTACGGTGCTGGGTAAGGATATGGCGCACAGCCGAAACATGGCGGACGCGGACGAGTCAATGCAATGCCTGCGATGCTTCCTAAAGCTAATCCCACCAAAGCAGGGGCGAAAAACCATCTGCCGCCTTGATTGGAATATTGCTGGATATATACATTTTCGCTGTCAACTTTTTGAATTGTACCATAATAATCAGTGCCGCATTTGCACGCGATCCTTACACTTTGACCCATGTACTGGCAGCATAAGTGATAAGCTTGTTCTCTCAAATGATAAACCTCCTGTCAATGCATATTACCTTTCACATTCAGCATATGCTTTTCCACAGTAATGGACAGGGACATGAGTGTATAGGCACTTAAAAATGGTACCGTGATACAAGCCTCTTCAAGGTCTTTTTTCCTGTTTTTCACAGAAACCGTCAAAAAGGTTTAATAATAGACGAAATATTCGTAAAATAAATGAAAGATGTCAAAGGAAGGGGAATCATGATATGGCCAAACTTCAAGTCTGTTTTGAAATGAAACATGAAGGTAACAAACGGACAAACGGTAATATCGTCTTCCAGATGGACATAAAACAGAAAAGGCTGCACGAACTTGTGCAAAGGAAAATAGCCCGGCAGTTTAACTGTCCGATTTCTTTCATCACGATCACGAACATATTGATTCAATAACATAACAAAGAAGCGCCTCAGTGCTACAGCCTGGGCGCTTCTATATGTATAGGGGTGACTTGATTATCTCATGCATTGTTCTGTATTATAAGTTTCATAAGTCATCCAACATGCGAACTAATTTATTGCCTTTTAAAGGAATTAATTGTTCGTTTTTTTGTTCTAAAATCTCCTCGCCTTATTGGAGGGTCCTATCTTCTAGATGAATAGCTATCCCGCAAATAGGTATTTAGACCCTAAACCGCTTTACTAATTTACAATCCTTTCCCTAAACTACTCTAATCCAAATCTTTAGGACTACTTTATTTTTATGGTAAATAGATATATGGGTTCTTGTCTAACTTCCTTAAAATGGATAAAATAGGAATAATATAGCAGTGAATCTCTCTAGCTTTCACAATCGATGCGGCTAAGAATGAAAGGGAGGGAATGGGTCATGACAGTATTTGAAGCCATATCGTTAATGATCGGATTTTCAATGCTTGTTCTTACCATTATCCGCTCCAAAGATAATTCATAAATAACGTAGCATTTTATTAAAAAGCTGAGCATTTGCTGCGCAGCTTTTTTTTTGCATTCATTAAATTCTTTAAAAAGAAGCTGTCCCTTAAACATAAAGGGGACAGCTTCTAACCAATTTATTCTGCTATATTCACTGTAATTTCATTATCTTGAACATCTGCTTTAATAGAAGTAACCTCTGTGTCTGAGTCAAGAACGATGTCAGTTACGGCGTCCTCTAATTTCTCTTGAATCACCCTGCGCAGCGGCCGTGCACCAAATGCAGGATGATAACCGAGTTCGGCAAGCTTTTTCTTTGCTTCATCCGTCACTTCAATGGTGATATTTTGCTCCTCCAGCTGCTTTTCAAGCTCTGCAAGCATAAGATCCACAATTTTCACCATATGTTCTTCCTTCAGTGACTGGAACTGAACGATACCGTCAAAACGGTTCAAAAACTCTGGCTTAAAGTAGCTGCCGAGCACATCAAGGATCGCTGACTCTTTCATATTTCCTGCATTATCTGAACCGGCGAACCCGAGCGGCTTCATATGCTTCACACCGGCGCCAGCGTTGGATGTCATTATAATGACTGTATCCTTAAAGCTTACCGTGCGGCCCTGGCTGTCCGTTAAACGCCCATCTTCCATAATCTGAAGGAACATGTGCTGAACGTCAGGATGAGCCTTTTCAATCTCATCAAGCAGGATGATGCTGTAAGGCTTGCGGCGGACCTGTTCTGTCAGCTGGCCAGCCTCTTCATGACCTACGTATCCTGGAGGCGAACCGATCAGCTTGGATACCGCATGCTTTTCCATGTATTCAGACATGTCTAGCCTGATCATTGCATCACGGTCACCAAACAACTCTTCCGCTAGAGTTTTCGTCAATTCTGTCTTCCCGACTCCTGTTGGTCCAGCAAAAAGGAATGTACCAATCGGGCGATTTTTGGACTTAATACCTGCGCGGCTTCTTCGCACCGCTTTCGCCACTTTATCAACTGCTTCTTGCTGACCGATCACCTTTTCGTTCAAACGCTCTTTAAGACCTTTAAGCTTAGACTGCTCGTCGACCTGAAGCTTGCGGACAGGAATACCTGTCTTCTTCTCCACGATATACTGAATGGATTCCACTTCAATAACTGCAGATTTCTTGTTTACTTCCTGCTCGTTCAACTTTTCCTCAAGCTGCAATTCTTCCTGCCGCAGCTTAGCGGCACGTTCATAATCTTCATCAACAGCCGCTTTTTCTTTTTCTTTCACAATGTCCATGAGGCGCTCTTCAATCGCTGTGATCTCGCCCGTTTCGTGAAGAAGGTTTGCTTTTGATCCCGCTTCGTCCATTAGGTCGATCGCTTTATCTGGAAGGAAACGGTCCTGTACGTAGCGGTGTGACAGCTGTACACAAGCCTTTAGCGCTTCCTCACTATAGCTCACATTATGATACTCTTCATATCTTGGAGCGAGCCCTTTCAGGATTTCCAGTGCCTCTTCAGGAGTCGGTTCATTGACGAGAACCGGCTGGAATCGGCGCTCAAGGGCAGCGTCCTTTTCAATCTGGCGGTATTCTTTAAGTGTTGTTGCACCAATTACCTGCAGTTCTCCCCTTGCCAAAGCAGGCTTTAGAATATTCCCTGCATCCATGGAACCTTCTGCAGATCCTGCACCAACAAGCTGGTGTACTTCATCTATGAATAAAATAACATTCTTTCGCTTTTGTAATTCAGCAATAAGCTGTTTCATGCGTTCTTCAAACTGCCCGCGAATGCCTGTGTCTGCCACAAGGGAAGCTACATCAAGCAAGTAAACTTCTTTATTTAATAGCTTTGCCGGCACTTTGCCCTCAGCAATTTTTAGAGCGAGTCCTTCACCTATAGCAGTTTTCCCGACCCCTGGCTCACCAATAAGGACAGGGTTATTTTTATTTCTGCGATTAAGCACCTCAATAACCCGGCTGATCTCGTCATCACGCCCGATAACAGGGTCAATCAGTCCTGCTTTAGCGGCATCGCTTAAATTACGGCCAAATTTATCGATAAAACCTCCGCGGCCGCCCTTTTTAACAGCTGGTCCAGATTCTGTGCCTTGCTGAAAGCCGAACTGCTGGCTGTTCTCCATCATCTGTTTAAACATGTCATCAAATGAAGAAAAATTCATCCCCATTCCTCCTGCATTCATTTCCTGTTTAACTTTATGGTAACAATCCGTACATAGTTTAAATTGCTTACGTTTTTGATTAAATGAGACATTCATATGGATAGAAGCAGGATTCGCATTACATTGTTCACAACGCATAACAATTCCTCCTTTAAATGATAAGTACTTATGTTTAGTAAGGTTAAATAACGCCGGTCTGACTTTGACTTTCTTTGACCTTATGATTGTATTATACTTTGACCTTTTTTGACTTTCAAGTACTTTGCCTCATATTTTTTAAAAGTGATAATTAAACAGGATGGGGTTATCACTACGTTTCCCTAATCAGTTATGGTTAAATCCTGACAAATAAAAAAAGGCACATTGCACTTTTTGCAACGGCCTTCTATTCTTTATCACTTTAATTCTACCTCGATCGTTTTTCTGTAATTCTGAGGTTCATCCTTTGCTGTGAGCCATACTTCCACCTTATATTTTCCAGGCGGCAAATTTTTGATCATAATGTCTTGCACATAAGAATCGCCCTGTTTGATGGTTACTTTATTGAGCACTTGCATGAACATGTGCTCTTTAGAAAATTCATACACAACATTCCCTTCTTTGTCGGTTATTGTGTAGTCATACCTTTTACCTGATGTAAAATGAAGCTCTTTTACTTGCTCAGTCTGATTTTTCAGTTCATATCTTAACAGAACCTGTCCTGGTTTTTCTTCCAAAACCGATAACGAAGGTTCGATAGCACCTGCAGCTATCCCTTGCCCGTCATTGCCCGGACGCTTCTCCTGACGCTTGGCTTCATTCTTATTCTGCCCGTCTCCCATCACTGGCTCCCCCTTCTCTTTTGAATTATCCTGTCCGTTTCCGCAGCCCGCCGCCATCATCAGTAAAAATACGGCTGTCAGCAGAAATATCCTTTTTTTCATGTCATTTCACCTCAATGACTATTGTAAGCAAAATTACCCTTTTTCATTAAAAAGCGGAATATCCACTTTACTAAACCATTCCTTTTTTCACTAGCAAATTAACCTTGTTTTCCTTTCAACGTTAAATTCGCCTTTTCTGTATAAACTCCTGTGTTTGTTATGGCTCATTTCTAGATGTTATGGCTTTTGATCTATTTGTTTTATAAGAAAGTTCAGAGTAGTTGACAATGAAGTGCACGCTTCAAAGCCTAATTTATAAGGAATTTTTGAATTTACGTTGGCTTGCACATCTTTCACATTCACTTGATCATCCTGAATCCATCATTGACAAAGTTGATCGGAGTGTAAGGTGCCGACTCCTGCGGGACGAGTGGGACAGGTGAGACCCTTTAAGGCGCGTAGCGGCAAAGGGGCTCACCGCCCGCCCCGCGGAAAGCGTGCGCCTGAAACGGAGATCAACTAACTCCGTGAATTCTTTAAAAGCACCATAATTTGAGAAAACATGAAAAAAAGCTTTACCCCCAATTCGGAAGTAAAGCCTCTCTCTATACTCTAAACTGCCTGATCGAGCTGTTCAGTTCTTCTGCCATATCTGCGAGTGCAGTGGATGATGACATGATCTCCTCCATGGAAGCTAGCTGTTCTTCAGTCGATGCTGACACTTCTTGGGTTGTAGAAGCAGCTGTTTCAGCCATCTGAGAAATATATTGAATAGAATCTGCAACATGTATTGTATTGGAATTTATCGCTTCAGTGGCTGCAGCGACTTCATCTACCTGCTTAGATACAAGGACGACAGATTCTTTTAATACGGTAAAAGCTTGACCAGATTCCCTTACGAGGTGTGTGCCGTTTTCCACCTCTAATGTTCCTTTATTCATCGCCTTAACCGCATTATCTGTCAGTTCTTGGATCATAAAAATGATCTCTCCAATCTGATTAGCAGACTGTGCTGACTGTTCAGCAAGCTTTCTTACCTCATTTGCTACCACGGCAAATCCTTTACCTTGTTCACCTGCACGCGCAGCTTCTATCGCTGCATTTAGAGCGAGCAGGTTTGTCTGGCCAGAAATATCCGTTATAACATCGACGATCTTATTGATTTCCTGCGATTTTTCTCCAAGGTCTTTTACCGCAAATGCTGTTTCTGTAATGCTCTTTGAGATAACATCCATTTGGCTTACTGTTCTAGTAATAGCCTCATTACCGCCAGCCGCTGCCTCAAGAGAGCTGCCTGACGCTTCAGCCATTTTATTCATGCTCTCAAAAATCTGGAGTGTCCCATTTTTCAGCGCATCGATCGATTCTGCAATTTGTTCTACGCTTCTTACTTGATGCTGTGACCCGCCTGCCACCTCTTCGACAGCAGAAGCAATCTGTTCTGTTGCCTGAGCCGTCTGGCCGGCACTTGCTGTAAGCTCTTCAGCTGACGAAGCGACATGCTCTGCACTCGTCCGCACTTGCCGTATCAGTTTAGCAAGATTAGTACCCATACTGTTGATTCCGTCAGCTAGATCACCGATTTCATCTTTGTTCTTCACCTGTATTGGATCCATTGTCAAGTCGCCCTCAGCAATATCCTTCAGCATAACAGTCATCCGGCTGACCGGACGGGAGATCATCCTGGAAATATACGTACCGGCAGCGATGGCCAGCACCACTACAGCTACACCGATGATGGAAACGATGAAGATAATTTCTTCAACGAGAGCCATAGCTTCTTGATTGCCCTTTTCCATTAGCTTTTGCTGACGTTCAGCCAGTTTTCCCGATAGCGTCCTAATTTCACGGCTCAGCGGATAGACTTTGTTATTCGCCTCGTCCCTTGCTTTCACTAGGTCTACAGATGCAGTTGCCGTGACTTTTTTAACTTCATCCATATATTCAGTGTTCAGCTTGCTGATTTTCTTTAAATTTTCTTTATCTTCATCAACTTTCACAAGAGCGAGAGTTTCCTGCACAAGAATATTAATATTCGCTCCGCTCTGTCCGATTTTTGATTGGCTGTCAAGAGACTGCTGAAGAAGATACTCTCGCATACTGCTGCTCTGCATTGCGCCTTGCAGCTGAATCTCTTTCATGTTGGCCAGGATTTCACTCCGTCTGCCCAGCAAATCATTATAGGAAGATTCCATTGATTTTAGGTAATAAAAAAACACGCCAGAAGCCCCTGCAAAAAGCAATGAAATAATCAAAAATGAACCCGTTAATTTTTTTCTAAGCGTCAATTTCATCCAGCTATCCTCATTTCAGACAATTTCATAATTAGTTCATGTGAATCGAGCAAAACAATCAGCTTTTCCTCATACTGCACGACTCCGCTGATCAAGCTCCCTTTTTCCATTCCGAGCACCTTAGGCAATGAGTGTGCTTCGTGAATCAGTTCTGTAACCGGACTCGCATCCTCAACAAAAAGTCCTGCCTTCATACCTTTGTTTTCAAGCACGACAATTTTCCATTCATCACTCTGTTTTCCTTCAGGAGCTCCCATAATGTTAGTCAGCGGCATAACAGGTATGATATCTCCCCGAATTTCCAACATCTCGAGAATATTTCCATCTTCCTTCTTTATCTCTGCTCTTTCTATTGAACTGACATTTGATACCGATATGGCGTATTTCTCAAGCCCTGCTGTCATAACAATAATATTTTTGGCTGCAGCCATGATGAACACACAGTCCCTTCATAAAGCGGTTTCACATTATATCGGTAAGATAGTTAAGTTTATTTAACAAAAAAAATCAGATGCCATGATTCAGCATCTGATTTATAGAATTACCTATTAAGTTCAATTTTCTTTGATGAGTTGGCAGGTATGGTGATTTTAACTTCTACATATTGCTTCGTTCCATAAAGCTGTGACTGTGAAACTTCTCCTGCTGACGGAGTGTACGTCCCCTGCTTCATATAAAACGGTACATAAACTGTCGCCGCTTTATTCCAACGGTTCGTGAGAGTTGCTGTCTGTGTTACCTGCGTTCCATCGTTCGGCAGAGAATATTCATTTTGAAAACTTACAGTTCCTGCTGCAGTATCGCCGTTTTCATAAACAGGCATCGAGCGGTCAGGTCCTTCATACACATACCCGTTAAACTTGCTGCTCGCCGGATCCTTTTGGAATACACGGTAACCCACCCATGGCTTGGCACTAAGTTCGATTGAAGCTGTTGTTGAATAAAGGATTCCGTCCTGCTCAGTAATGTTGTCAATGTGAGTATGTCCGTGCAGCGAAATGTCTACATTGTTTTGCTTCATGATGTCAATCAGCTCATGCGACCCTTCCCCATGCCATTGCTGGTCATATTTCTGTCCAAGTATTTCTGCTTTGATCAAGGTCGATAAGTCACGAGGATTGTGCTTTGCATCATATTCTTTCCAATAATCCTGTACTTCACTGTCTGATGACGGCCATATATCACGGTCGCGCCATATAGGATTATGGTGAGAGAACAGTCCTTTAACTTGCTCAGGCTGCGCGGTTTGAGCATTTTTTGCTAGATCGTCCTTGATCCAGTTCATCTGTTCATCGCGTATTTGTCCGCCCCATGTCGGCACAGAAACCGTTCCATGGCCTTGGCGGTCAAACTTATGCCAGTCAAACGAGTTATAGCCGATCATGTGTGCATAAGGGCCGTAATCAAACGAGAAGTACTGAGGCCCAAAATACTGCTCCCAATATTTCGCCCCGTCCGCAAGCGTTGCATCCTGTGCGTAATAATCGTGATTTCCAGGAACAATATAGACAGGGACATTAAACTTTTTCAGTATGCGGTAAGTTTCTTCATATTCATAAATATATTCTTGAGGATTCATCTGGCCGAACATAAGGTCTCCGGTCATGACGACAAAATCAGGCTTAAGCAGATTTACCTGACGAATGGTTTTCTGCAAGTAGAGCCAGCGTTTCGACTCATCTGGATTCCACATACCCGCTTCAGTCGCGTTAGCTGGGTCTTGAATATTTCTAGGAGAGCCAACGTGTATGTCGGTCAGGTGCATAAAATTAAAATCTTTTTTAAATTCATCGACCACTTTTACGGAATTAGGCTCGTCATCTGTAATGCGCGTTCCGTCTCCCGTATAGGAAATTTTTAAGTCATAAAGATTTTCTGAAACTTCTTCAGGAATCGTAACCGTTACAGCATAGACCGAATCGCTGTTCTTCCAATATTCCGAGCTTTTTTGTACAGATTTAACTGGAAGTTTGAATTCTCCATCCACCTTTGCATTTTCCGTCGGATTAAGTGAAACGTCCCATCCTGCAGGATTTTTTCCTTTAGTATCCACTTTTACTGTTAAGTCTGTGTTCTTCTTTTTTATTGCAGGTGTCGCCATTAATGGATAAATAATATTCTCTACTTTTGGATCTATAGCAATATTAGGAGCACTGTCTAAATAATTAGTAGAATTACCAATACCTCCGTCTTGCTTATCAACAGATGGAATGGCAAATGCATTTCCCATCGGCATAACGAGTGATGATGCGGCTGCAAGAACAACGGCTTTACGCTTCCAGTTCACAGGCTGCACTTCCTTTCAGCTAGAGTTACCACTAGCTTAGCAAGGAAATGTTAAGAGATTATTACATCAATTTAAATATTAACGCATTTTGCGGCATTTTATTTTTCTGCAAGCTCTGTCAGTCTCTCTCTCGCTTCTTTCTCATCAAAAGAACTGTAAACGCGATAGTCATTATTATTCAATATTCTATAATGCTGGCTGATCAGGTTTTGCTGCAGTCTGTATGTTCCTTCTCTCTTCAACTCCCGCCACCAGACATGCCCTCCCCACGTTTTTTCTTTTACTGAATTGACATGAGAATGGGAGACTACTTCGATCACATCAACTGGGTCTCCGCCAAGTGCTGCACGGAGAATCTCAGACTGGCGGAAAATGGCGCACATTGCAGCGATAAGCGTCCAGCCTGGCTGGAGGCGGTCTTTTTCTATCTGAACGAGTGTCTTTTTAGAGATACCGAGCACTTCAGACATTTTGTCCTGTGTGTATCCTTTTTCGGTTCGTACGAGCTTGACTTTCGGCCATAGCAATTCTATTACATCCTCTTTGTTCACGAGGCACCTTCTTTCACACGATTAGATACATTTTACACTTTTCGTTCAAAAAACTGAATAAAAAAATACCTGACAGCAAGCCACTGTCAGATACTCATCAATCTTATTAAGATAATCTTTGTTCTTGAAAAAGATCTGGCTCCCAATGAAGAATATCGTAATTCCCCGCTTCAATTCTTTCCTTCTCAGACTCCAAAACATCCAGCAGCTCACGCGGATAAGCAGACGTTCCTGCTTGCAGGTCAATCCCGCTGTCAGGGGCATAAAGCAGAAGCGTGAACAGCTTCTTCTCAGCCATATCCATTCCGTGTACATGCAGATAGGATAAATTCTTGATCCTATATACATAAAACAGCCTGTACCGTTCCATCTTCCCACACTCCTTCTTGTTAAAAGTGTGGGCAGTCTTCGCGTGAATTAAACCTTAGCGATGCGTTTTAAACGGTTTCGGCGGAGGACTGGTCGGCAGTAATACCTCCACCTTTGTTCCTCTTCCCTCTTCAGATGAAAACTCAATCTTTCCTGAATGCTCTTCCATGATTTTAAAACAAACCATCAACCCAAGGCCTGTTCCCTTATCTTTCGTAGTATAAAAAGGTTCTCCAAGTGTTTTCAGCCTGTCTTTTGGAATCCCGCATCCTTGATCCTGAATTGTCATCTGAACCAAGTTATTTTTCCTTTCCAGTTCTAGTGTGATGATTCCTTCCTGTTCCATGCTTTCAATAGCGTTTTTCAGCAAGTTAATGAAAAGCTGCTTGATCTGGTTTTCCACACCGTACACATGCGGCAGATCGTCTTCCATTTTTACGATAATTTGAATGTTTTTGATGATTGCCTGTGTTTCCAGAAGCAGGACGACGCTGTTTATGATCTCCTTCAAATTTGTATACTCGAAGCTGACGGCCTGCGGCTTAGCTACTAGCATCAGCTCCCCGACAATCTCATTGATCCGGTTCAGCTCGGATTCCATGATCCGCAAATATTCTCCTTTAATGTCACCGTCCGCATCATGCAAGAGCTTTGTGAAGCCTTTTAAGGAGGTGAGCGGATTACGAATCTCATGTGCTACACCGGCAGCCAGTTCACCAAGGACAGTAAGCTTTTCAGACTTCCTGATCAGCTCTTCTGTTTTCTTAGCCTTTGTGACATCCCGGCCGAACGTCACGATGCTTTCGACTCGTCCATGATCATTCAGGATCGGTACGCCGTTAGTTTCGATCGACATCCAGTGGCCGTTTACATGTCTCAGGCAAAACTCCACTTGAAAGGGCTGCTTTTTAACGAGAACTTGAGTAAAGCAGTTAATAAGCTCTTCCGTATCGTCAGGGTGAAGCAGATCTACGAGAGAACAGTTTAAAATATCATTCGAATAGCCTAGCACATGAAAATAAGATGGCGATGTGTATTGGAACTTGCCGTCAGGTTCTATTACAGCGATAAGATCTGTAGAGTGCTCTGCAATAAGCCTATACTTTGCCTCGCTTTCTCTTAGCGCCCTTTCAACCTTCTTTTGTGAGGTGATGTCGCGGTAGATGATGACAAATCCCATCAGCCGCCCATCCATATCAGAAATGGTAGAGAATGAGACCGAGACATCGATCATATCCCCATTTTTCTTAATCCGCTGTGTTTCATAAATTGGAATAGAAGTGCCTTCCTGCAGCTGTTCCATGATTTTGTTGGACGCGTCTCTTAAATGATTCGGAGTGATGACAGGCGGTTCATCTTCAAAGTTAATAAATTCGTCTTCTGTCCATCCAAACATTTTTTCAAAGGCTTCATTTACTTTAATGCATTCTCTTCTTGTATTTAAAATCAGGATCGCATCCGTTGCACCTTTTAGCACGGATTCCAGAAGGTCAAGCGCTACACTGAGCTCTTCTTCTTTTTGTTTATGCGGTGTGATATCTCGTCCGGTGATGATTAAAATTAAGGGTTTCCCGTCCCTGTCGAATGTTGGCTGTTTGACCAGTTCCAGAACAACCTTGCTGCCATGGAGTGTCTCAATTTCTTCGACCGTCTTGACAGCTTCTCTCTTTTCCCATGCTTCTTGGTCGCTTATACGGCATTTCTGAATCGTTGAAGCCGTCAAGTGGCTTTGCAGGAATTCGATCGATTTTCCTCTGTAGTTCTCAATCAGGATTCCGAACATATCCAGCGCAAACTGGTTGGCTTCAAGCCAAGTTCCATCGGGCTTTTTTATACAGATAAATTCAGGAATGACATCTATCATTCTTTTAAACGGACCTAAAGGCGGCAGAAGTTCATTATCTATACTAATCATCATAATCACCCTTTTACTATTGCATATCCCCGATAGTACTAATTGGATACTTGCCTTCTATTTCCTTTGATTTATTGGAAAAATAGTGCGACAAATTCATGCGCGATGCGCCATAAAATGACAAAAAGCACTTCCTTTTTCCTAGGAAGTGCTTTTAAACCGATGTCATTTAAACTGCTTTTACCGCTTCTTTTAGCGATTTTCCAGGTTTGAATGCAGGTACGCTGCTAGCCTGGATCTGAATTTCTTCTCCCGTCAGCGGGTTGCGTCCTTTACGGGCGTTGCGGTTTCGTGTTTCGAATGTGCCAAAGCCGATCAGCTGAACACTTTCGCCTTGCTTAAGCGCGTTCGTGATTGCTTCGAGAACCGCTTCCACCGCCAGTGTTGAGTCTTTTTTATTCATGTTGGTTGCATTTTTGACTGCATCAATTAAATCTGTTTTTCTCATTTGAAAAAACCTCCTAAAATCTTAAAATGGCATTTCTTATCTGCCATTATTGACGGGTTTTTATCAAATATACATATTGTTCAGATTTTTTTAGTGAATTTTTCAGGTTTTTAAAGAAATCAGAGAAGAAGTTAATCTCCGTTTCAGGCGCACACTTTCCGCGGGGTGAGCGGTGAGCCCTTCCGTCGCATGCGCCATTGGAAGGTCTCACCTGTCTCACTCATCCCGCTAGAGTCGGCGCCTTACACTCCGATCAACTTAATCAATGAAGAATTCAAGATGATCTAATGATAGAGTCAGCCAATCAACCTAAAATGGTCATTTTAATTAAGCATTGAAGTTTTAGAAGGTAACTCCTCTAGTTACTTACAAAACCAAACCTTTTGTTAGCAACACTCTTTTACAAAAGCCCTTTTAGAAACCTTGTATTGTCATTCCGCCATCTACGAACAGTGTTTGGCCGCTTATGTAGCTTCCGGCTTCGCTGGCAAGCATGACTGCTGGTCCGACGAGCTCTGGCAGTTCTCCTACACGCTTTAGCGGTGTGACTGCAAGGATATCAGAAAGGTAGTTTTCGTCTGCTAATAGCTTCTCTGTCAGAGGAGTTTTAAAATACCACGGCCCGATCGCATTTACGTTAATGCCGTAATGCCCCCATTCAAGGGCGAGGTTCTTAGTCATCTGTATGATGGCAGCTTTTGTAGCTGCATAAACAACCCCGGTTCTTAATGCAACTGTTCCAGCAACAGAAGCAATGGTAATTATTCTTCCGCCATTTTCCTTCATCCTTTTTCCTGCTTCCTGTGCAAACCAGAATGCAGATCTGAGGTTTGTATTCATGATCGTGTTCCATTCTTCCTCGGTCACGTCCATCGCCTTGCTTCGTATGTTCATGCCTGCATTGTTTACTAATATATTCAGGCTGATAGATTGGGCGTCCATCTGCTCAAACACACCTGCCACATCTTCCTTGTTCGTGACATCACAACGAAACATCCACGCTTTTCTCCCGAGCTTTTCAATTTCAAAAGCTGCGCTTTCGAGATCTGCTGCTGTTCTTGCAACAAGAATAACGTCAGCTCCTGCCTCCGCCATTCCTATCGCCAGAGCCCGGCCGATTCCTCTACCTGCTCCAGTTACAAGTGCAGTTTTTCCTTCAAGTGAAAATGACGGTAAATAGTTCATAGTCCAGCTCCAATCTTTAATAGTTGATTGACGTGATGACGATCATGTTCAGCAAATTCAAGCATCAGGCTCTTCAAAGTATAAGGCATGCTATCTTCATCAGCAGTAACTCCGTTAATAGAAATCGGATTTTCCCATTTTTCTTCTGATAGCCCGGAAAGATCAGACAGCAGCGCATCTCTCTGCCGAAGTGCCTCATTCACGATCTCTGTTTTTGACTTTCCTTCTATGTACATTATTGATTTGGCATTGTATTCATCATGATCAGGAAATGAGATAGACTGTGTGTTTAGGATGGACGGCAGCCCTTCTTGAATCAAGTACAAATCCCAATAAAGAATATGACCGACCACTTCGCCTATACTCCATTTCCCTGCTTCGGCTGGTGTTTTCCAGGTTCCTTCACTAACGCTTTCACTGATGCGTACAATGTCTTCTTTCCATACTGCTAATGAACTTACAGCCTCGTTCATGACGTTTCCTCCGATCTTATTATCATTTTTTCTGCAGTTTCAGTTTAGCAAATTATAGCATCTAGCAAGAATGAAAAGTCTAATAATTAAAAGAATTGGGGTACGGTACCATTCATGTCATCGCCAGCATTAGCGATGCTTCAAAAGGAATGGTACCGTACCCCATATGTTCAAATGTTATTGCTTCTCACTTAAGCCTCGATCCACTCGTTTCGGAGGGTGAGGATGTCTTTCAGTTCTTCGGTTGAAAGCTCGGTGATCCAGTTTTCGCTTTGTATCACTTTTTCGCTGAGCTCTTTTTTGCTTTCAAGCATCTCATCGATCTTTTCTTCAAGCGTGCCAAGCGTGATCATTTTATGAACCGTCACAAATTTGTTCTGTCCGATTCGGTGCGCACGGTCAGTTGCCTGGTTTTCGACAGCGGGATTCCACCAGCGGTCATAATGGATCACATGGTTGGCCTCTGTCAGGTTCAGGCCTGTGCCGCCTGCTTTAAGCGATAGGACGAAGATGGACTCTTTATCATTTTCCTGAAATTGCTCGATCATTTCATCCCGCTTTTTCTTCGGCAGGCTTCCATGGAGGAATAGGACAGGCTTGCCATACTTTTTCTCAAGATGGTGTTTGATAGCCTCTCCCATATAAATGAACTGAGTGAAAATAAGGCATTTCTCTTCTTTTTCTAAAATCTGCTCCACAAGCTCAGCCATCTTGGCAAACTTCACCGACCGCTCTTCAAGCTTGCCTGGCTTCATTTCTTTTCCATACAGTGCAGGGTGATCGCAGATTTGCTTCAGTTTGCCGATCATCGCAAGAAGAAGACCGCGCCGCTTCATGCCAGCCGCTTTCTCCAGCTGCTCAAACGTTTCCTGAACTGTGCGTTCGTACAATGATGCCTGTTCAGAAGATAGCGGACAATATTCTTTGATTTCCTGTTTTTCCGGCAGATTGAGCTGAACAGCAGGGTCCTTTTTCGTGCGCCTCAGCAAAAATGGCTGAACGAGACGGCGGAGCTGAATGAGCTTCTCTCCATCACTGCCTCTTTCGACCGGCTGGACGAATCTTCTCTGAAACGATATCTCACTCCCTAGATACCCAGGGTTGAGAAAATTAAAGATTGCCCAAAGCTCCAGCAGTCTGTTTTCTACAGGTGTCCCTGTAAGGGCAATCTTATGCTGCCCTTTTAGACGCCGGATGCTTCTCGACTGCTTCGTATAGCTGTTCTTTATATTTTGCGCCTCGTCTAATATGATCGCGCTCCATTCATACGCGCTCAACTCTAATTCATCGAGCTGAGCAGTGGTGTACGATGTGATAAGCACGTCATATTTCAAGATGTTTTCGGCTAGATCTGAACCTTTTTTCCGTGTGCCTCCATAATGGAGTCCAACCTTTAAATCAGGTGCAAAATGCGCCAGCTCCTTTTGCCAGTTCCCCATAACTGAAGTCGGACAGATGAGCAAGGCAGGAGAAACTAATCCCTTATCCTCTTTCACTTTTAAAAGATAATCGATTGTTTGAACGGTCTTGCCTAGTCCCATATCATCTGCCAGGCATGCTCCAAGTCCAAACCTCCGTAGAAAGTACATCCATGAACTGCCCATTTTCTGATAGTCCCTTAACTCGCCATTGAGCTTTGAGGATGCTGGAAGGACCGGAATCTCAGATGTTTCAGTCAGCTGTCCGACCACTCCAGACAATGATTCATCCCACTCTACCGTATACGGAAGTTCTTCGCCATCCATGCCGTCTTGTGAAAGCAGATGCTGTTCTAATGCTTCTTTAAGCTGCAGACCGTTCTTATCCACTTCCTTCATCAGCTGCCGAACGCGTTTCATCCATTCCTGATCCACTTGATACCAGTCACCCTGAATCCGAACGAGCGGAGACTGGCTGTCGCTCATTAGACTGCGGAATTCTTCCTCTGTCAGGTCAGCATCGCCAAGTGCAAGGCGCCAGTCGAACTGCATGAGGGCATTGATGCCTACGAAAGAAACTGGAGAGCCTGGTGACTGTGATGCTTTTATTCTAGCTTTCACTTTCGGCTGATATTGCTTTACCGTATTCCACCATGCTGGCAAGACCGAATCGATCCCAAGATGCCGGAGCTGCTCGCTTCTGACAGAAAGAAAATCATATGCTTCTTTTTCAGACAGTCTTTCCTTTAGTTCACGGCCTTTTTTCATCCAAGGAATCAGTTCTTTTGTGAGAGCTATTTCCTCCGTAATTTTATCTTTGTGCTCTTTCCATTCTTCCGGAAGCAATGTAGAGGTTCCATTATAGGCTAGCCTCATTCCCTCCTCTTTTTCAATTAAATAAAGAAGGAGCGTCCATTCTTTCTCGCTATCGTTGTCAGGCTCTTCAAGAATAAACTGAAGCCGGAAAGGCGACGGATCATTCTCCCAGCCAATCTTTTGCAGCCACCTTTCTTCATTCAGCGCACTGAACGCTCGTTCAAGGCCAGCTGCATTTCTTTCAGAATAATAACGATCTGCGAACTCCGTTTTATTCTCATCGTTTTTCATCACTTCGTTCAACGCTGCGTTCAGCCAAGGTGCGCGAACGGGTTCTTCATTCATCACCCAGCCATATTGCCCAGATTTCCATGCCGAAAAATCCGGCTTAAGCTGACCGGAAACATACGCTTTTTCAGTTTCTTTTACCATCTCTGCCATCTCAGCTGTTCCCGGTGTAAACTGCTGAAGCTGAAAATAGCTTGGTGGAAATGTCAAAAACAGCTCCCAAGCCTGAAACGGCTTTAAATAAATTCTCTGAGCACTGTCGGTCTGAAGGAAGGTTCCGTAAAACGTTGACTCATGCCATGCGAAAAAGAGCGGCTTCCAGTCGTTCACATGGATAACGGAGCCATTCCGCTCTGCCCACAGCACAACATGCGGAGGCTTCCATTCGGTATGCAGAATAAGCTCGTTAACATCAATCATGAGATAAACTTTCCTTTCTTTAATTCTTCTATAAAAGCTCTTAAGCGGCTGTATTCAGCCGAAAGCATTTCAATATATTCTCTAAACCTCTCTTCGTTCCCCTGTGATGCATAGAGCGAACGAAGTTCCTTCAAATACTTGATCGCCGTCTGATACGACTTGCGGGTCCTGTCATTTATCAGCTTATCGATCGACTGATGATAGATAGGAAGCAAGGTTTTGGAATCCAGCTCTTTCGCTTCTTTTAAATCTTTTCTCTGTATAATATCTGGAGAATACCCCATCACGATTTGCAGCTCGGCCCATCGCTCCACTTCTCCAAGCACCATGAGAAATTCACTGTATTCGTAAAAAGTTATTGGAAGAAAATCGGCAAGCATCGTCTCGTATTCGTCTTCATTACCGGTGTTTTGAGCATATTTCCAAAAATAATGAAGGTAATCATGGAAGAATTCCCTTGACTCACTGTTGTAATAATAGTCTTTCATATGAGAATGCAGAACAGGCTGAAGATAAAGAAGCCAATCAAGCATTCTGTCCCATTCCTGCCTATCGAGAAGGAGAGACAGCCATGTAGACAAACATTCGCTTCCTGCTTTGCTGCCAATTTCACTGAGCTTTTGGAACGCTTCATTATCGTCTTTCCTCAAAAAAGCGAAATGAACGAGGGCAAGCTCGAGCATTAGTGAAGACTGTTTATTTTCTTTTTCTTCTTTAAGCTGCTCTTCGTATTTTTCAATCCAGGCTGAATGGCGATAGAGCGTTGACCAGCCAATCTGGAATAAATAAAATAACAAGCCGCTCCAGCGTTGAGGAAGTTCGAAAATCTGCTGAAAATGACGCAGACTGTCTTCTGTCAAATCAATATGCTGGGCATGCAGCTCCGAAACATCAATTTTTTTTATCGTCGCATAGATGCTTTCTGCGAGACGGTCAATGGTCATCTCGTAAGTAGCCTCTAAGAATGGGGGCACGCCATAGGACTGTTCAAATTTAATTAGCTTGATCAATGTCTCTATTTGCGCGTGAAAACGGTAGAGGCCGCTCAAATTCTCATCAAAAAACTGGCCAGCGTTTAAGAGAGATGGATAATATTCTTTATGGATATGAACGAAGCTGTAATTTTTCTCGTTTCCTTCGGCCAGATCCCTGAAGGAGATATTTTGCAGTTTTCTTCTTTCAAACTGATCGAATTTTTGATTAAAAAATTCCTTCCAGCTTTTAAGTGATGATGTATTCTGAACGAGACGGTTTAGTTCTTCTTCGTTTTCATATATCTTCTTCACGGCCAGCCTCCTTCCCATTTTTTGCACTATTAACCATTATAGCAAAGAGGCGCTATATCATTCATCTTTGAGGGTTTTATTCCACGGAAAAGAAGATTAAAGAAAATCAATAGCTCTGCGTGTTCTTATACAAACAAAAAAACGGCATCCGCCGTTATTTATTTGTTTTCGTATATAAGATAAGTCCATAGAATGATATGCCGGCAGCCAGGATTCCGTTTGTAAAGGCCATGACATGAAAGCCGAATTTCCAGAAGGCAATCATCATGCTGATTATCATCAATATCCAAAAAATAGACCATTGCGGAACTTGCGGTGTTGAATGAAGGCGCAAGCCAAGTAAAAATAATACCGGCAGCATAAACGCATATTCTCCGTCTAAAAACTGAACAAAAAGAGAAAACCCTTCCATTTATCATACCTCCCCTACTAGCTACTATATGCTCGTTTCATAGAGATGGTATAGGTAGCAGCAGGGGTAGTACAAATTTTTTACTATTATAAAAAATTTTTAATCGTGCTTCTCATCATTCATTCCCTCAATCTTATCTAAAATCTTTTCCAGTTCTTCTTCTGCCAGGTCACCTGGAATCATTTCTTTTCGCAGCAGCCGTTCAACTGCTGCATACTCAGCGTAGAGCGCCTCAATGCCTGCTAACCTCTCTTGTTCCTTCCTCCACTCTGGGTGCTCTTTATATTTATTCTCCAGTTCAGACTTTGCCTCTGAAACTTTCTGTTCATAAAGTGATTGCATGCTTGAATGAACCACAGGTGAAATAACTAAATCCTTTTCAATGTCTCCCAATCTTTTTAAAGCTGACCGGTAACGGTGAATTCTGCTCAGGATAAGGTCATACTCCTTCTTTTCTGCACCAGCGCCTTTCAACTTCAGTTTTTCGATTAAAAGGGAAATGGTTGTTCCCTGAACGAGCAGGCTGAAAAAGACGACACTGAAAGAAAGCACGATCAAGTCTTCCCGTCCGCTGAAATCAGCTGGAAGACTAAGCGCCAGCGCAATTGAAAGGGAACCTTTTAACCCGCCCCAGTTCAATACATGCTTCCAGTGCATCGGAATCCCTTTCACCGGCAGCAATGTTCCGTATACAGCAGTTGCACGGGATAAAAGAACGATAACAATGCTTCCTGCAATAAGTCCCCATTTATTCGCGATATCAATGTAAGCAATTTCAAGCCCTACCAAGAAAAAGACAACACTGTTTGCAAGTAGTGCCAGCACATCCCAAAATGAATGAATATTAACTTTTGTAGTCGGGCTCATACCTATTTTTGCACCATAATTTCCGAATATGATACCAGCCGTGACGACAGCAATAACTCCTGATACATGAAAAGCTTCCGCTATAGAAAAACTGCCGTAAAACAAGACCAGCGAGAATAATATTTCCAACGGATAATCATCGTACCATGAAGTAAGCTTTGAAAATATGTATCCTAGTGCTCCGCCTACTAGAAGTCCTCCCGCAGCCACTTTAACGAACACTAGTATAGATGAGACGATACCAGCTGGCCCTTCCTGCAGGAATTCTGTCAAATACACTGAGCTGATCATAAATAGCACAACCGCAATCCCGTCATTGAAAAGACTTTCTCCTTCAATGATCGTCGACAATTTTTTGTTGACCCCTAATGTCTTGAAAATGCTTAGTACAGAGACGGGATCTGTGGCGCTCATCAAAGCTGCGAATACAAAAGCTGTCTGCAAGCTCAGCCCCAGCCCTATGTTCATGCCGGCAGCAACGAGAAAGAACGTGCACAGCGTTCCAGCTAAAGCAAGCACGAATACAGGGACCGCGTTATGTTTAAGATGAGAAAATGGAAGCTTCAAGCTGGCTTCTCCTAAAAGGACAGGCAGCAGCAACGAAATAATAATAAATTGAAAGATTTCCCCTTCGGCTATGAACTCCGTTATGCCTTCAAGCCCGCTAATTGGTACGAGGCCAATTACCGCACCGACAATAACTAGCGCGATTGGATAAGGACGGTTTGTTTTTTTCGCCAGAGCCGTCACACCTACGGCTATAGCTAACAGCATCAGCGCTACATTAAATGAATGGTGCATTTTACTCCACACTCCCTTTTATTCTATCTTTACCGTGTATCTATCAAATCAAACGATAGATTGTCTTCCTCCTAAACATAAATTGTCTAACAAATACTAAAACCCTTTTTAATCATTGGAAATATTCCGGCATCATTACTGTCTATTCCCCGGGAAATTTGTCGATAGTTTTTCGCCATTATTCGTTATTGCGATTCTGAAAAGTCTGTCTTTTTCCATGTATAGGCATCTTATCCTATTTTTCGTTATGAATTTGTTATATCGCTCTAACCCTCCTGTCACATTATCCCGATATAATTTTCCCATGAGGCAATTTTGCCTAATAAAGAAATAGGGGGAATTTATTTTGATGAAGAAAATCGTCGCAGCAGGTGTTATGGCAGGCGCTATGATGTTCTCGCCAGTAATCGGACAAGCAGCAATGGGAGACGAAACTCTACGCCAAGGAACTTGGGACTCTGATGTCTACGAACTTCAGGCTAAATTAAAAGCATTAGGATACTTCGACTATAAAGCAACAACAGGATACTACGGTTCGGTAACAAAGGATGCTGTAACGAAATTTCAGCGTGCAAAAGGAATAAAAGTTGATGGTATTGCTGGACCGCAGACATTCTCTGCTCTAAAAAACAGCAGCTTCCAAAAACGCTCTCTTACAGTAGAAGCCACAGCATATACGGCTGACTGTGAAGGCTGCAGCGGGACGACAGCTAACGGAACGAACTTAAAAGAAATCCCTTATGCTAAAGTAATTGCTGTTGATCCAGATGTTATTCCGCTAAACAGCGTAGTATATGTTGAAGGCTATGGCTATGCTGTTGCCGGTGACACAGGCGGAGGCATTAACGGAAACGAAATTGATGTTTATAAGAAAGACCATGACGATGCTGTGAACTATGGCAGAAGAACGGTTCAAATAACAGTAATCAATTAATATACTTAATTGGAGAGATGGCTTACAAGCCATCTCTTTTTTTGCGCTAAAAAAGTATGTTATTCGACAGGGATTTTCTTCCTTTAACAAGAAATGATAGATAGACAGATTTAAGGGGGATATTATGGAAATTGCTGAAAAGGTTGCAGCGTTAAAAAAGAATATTGGAAAAGTGCTGATTGGCAAAGAGAACCTTGCTGAGCTTGCGATGATTGCTTTAGTAAGTAAAGGCCACCTGCTGCTTGAGGATGTGCCCGGTACTGGAAAAACTGCACTTGCCAAAAGCCTCGCTAAATCAATAAGCGGTACTTTCAAAAGGATTCAGTTCACACCCGATATCCTTCCAGGCGATGTCACAGGCATCCAGTTTTTTCATCCAAAAGAGCAGGAATTCATTATGAAACCTGGTCCTGTTATGACGAACATACTGTTGGCCGATGAGGTTAACCGTGCGACACCAAGAACGCAGTCCAGCCTGCTTGAAGTAATGGAAGAGCGGCAAGTGACAATCGATGGAGAAACGCTCAAGCTTCCCTCTCCGTTCTTGGTTATCGCCACACAGAACCCTATTGAATCTCAAGGTACATTCCCGCTTCCTGAAGCTCAGCTTGACCGTTTTTTCATGAAAGTACCTTCAGGTTATCCAACTTTTGAGGAAGAAAAAAGGATTTTGCAAATATATCGTGATGAAGAACCGCTTGAATCATTAGCTCCTGTTTTCACAATTGATGAACTGCTGCACATGCAGCAGGAAGTTAAATCGGTCAGGATTGCAAGTGATGTTGAGGACTATCTTTTGTCTATCGTTCATCTGACTAGAAGCCATGAATACATTGAGACGGGTGCCAGTCCGCGAGGTACATTGGCATTTATGCGTGCCGTTCAAGCGGCTGCTTATATTAGCGGAAGACTGTTTGCCACACCTGATGATGTTCAGCGTGTAGCCGGCTATGTACTCTCTCACAGAATCGTTCTTTCTATGGAGGGAGCAATGCGGAAAACAAAGAACCAAGTATTGCAGGAAATTCTTGAGAAGGTCGAGGTGCCAGTAGAGTCAGGAGCTGGACTATAATGCTGTGGCGTGAACAATCTTCTTTAACCAAAATTTTTCAGTTGCTGCTCTTATTTCCGCCATTTCTAATATTGATCGGCATGTTTAAAGGAAGAGCACTTCTATTTTTCATAGGTGTCCTTATTGTGATGCTTTATTGGGCTACTGTTAACTTCTTTAAATCAGCTCACAACGGTCTATATATTGTTAACGAAAAACGGGTTTACCGTCTTTTTCCCGGAGACATAGAAAACATTACCATCGAAATCGGATACAACGGACGCTGGCCGTCAATAAAAGGGTGCTTGTCGTTTGCTTATAAAGATATTGTGAGAGATGTTGAGGTTGAAGAGGTCTCGCTTGGTGAAAAAAAGCTGAAATTGCTAGACCGGTCATTCTTTATAGGCGGCGGACAGCAGCAGCGCCACCTTTTTCAAATTGAAGGATTGCGGCGGGGTGTGACGCGCATAAGCAATATGAACGTTCAAGTTCGTGACATGTTTTCTTTTGGAATACAATATTTGCAGTATGACAAGACTTTTCACACTGAAATTGTTGTTTACCCTGAGCCTCTTCACGTTATTGGCTTAGAAAAACTTCAGCAATCAGGACTGGGCGACCACCGTTATCCTCACTCGCTTTATGAAGACGTTACGTTTCCTTCAGGCGTCCGTGAATATGAACCAGGTGATTCATTTGGAAGGATTCACTGGAAGGCAACAGCCCGAACCGGCGATCTGCAGACAAAGATCTTTGAGAAGACGACACTCTTCCGATGGACGTTCATCTTCACATTGCCAACTGATAAGACAAATCACTTTATGAGTACAGAGGATTTAGAAAAGGAAATCAGTTTTTTGGCGTACATGTGCCAATTTGCCGCATTAAAAAAAATCCCTTTTGAACTTTTCATTAATATTCGGGTGCCTGGCCCTTCACAGCTTATCCACATGGAACCGGGTGACGGCAAAGAGCATCTTGTAAAAGTGCTAGAATCACTTGCACGCATTGATATTGCAAGCATGACGGTAAAGCAGGATGTTTTACTCGCGAAAGCTGACGCTGCTCTTTTAACTGTAAAGCCTTTTATTATCTTTGGAGGAATGCAGCCTGATGACACAGGTTGCTTACTGTATATTCAGCGCTGGAAGAAAAGAGGCGCACAGCTTCAGAAAATTCATCATACTGATTCCGGTGCATACCTGCAGCCGCTTTACTACGACAGGAGGGCATCGTCATGATCGGCAAAAGTAAGAGGACCCTCTTTTATCTCACTAACATGATATTTGAAAGTATGACATTTTTTATCGCTGCTGTTCTTCTAGGGGGAGTAAGCACCGTTTCATTTTCTGTTACATTTACACTCGTTTACCTAGCTGCTGTTTCCCTGCCGCTTCTGCTTTTTTTGCGTACAGACAGACCTTCAGGGTGGATTCTGTTTCTCTTTATGCCTTTGTCTCTTCTATTGTTCCATTTTGGCGCAGAGATCCCGCCGCTGGCTGCAGTCATACTTGGAATTGCCCTCGTATGGCGCTGTTCAGTTAATTGGATTGAGCCGATTAAAAGCGATGCCGAAATCATATTTATCATGACTTTAATTGCTGTACTGATTTTATCTTTTGTATACAGTGAGGAACGCGCCTCTGTACTCCTTGCTGCTGGCTGTTTTCAGGCCTTTTTGCTTTTACTGCTGAAGCTGTCAAATCAATGGGGCTCTTCGGGAAGAACATTTGCTTCAAAAGAACTGAAGCTTGCCGGAATCATCATAGGTGCTGCTGCTGTTGCAGGAAGTCTTGTCGCGGCCTTTAAACTGATCTTTACCGGAGCGCTCACAGCCATATTTCACGCTTTGAATTTTCTCGTCATCATGCCTCTTTACAAGCTGGTTTCCATTTTGCCTTTGCCTGAAGACTGGCTATTAGGGCTCGAAGAGATGCAGAATAAAATGGATGATCAGAAAAAACCGGACGAGAAACTGCAAAAACTTAATCTTTCTGATGGATTTGCAGATCTTGAGTGGCTCGCATGGACTATAGCAGCAGCTTTGCTTTGCATTGCGCTGTTCATTCTTTATAAGAAGAAAATGAACTGGCAGGCTGCCTCCTCACGTCCTATTAATGCCGCAGCATCTTCTTATCAAGCTTCTTATAACATAACTGATAAGAAAAGAAGATGGTTTCAATCAGAAAATATTATTCGTAAGCAAATGGCTATGCTAGAAAAAGAGATGCACAAAAACGGACAAAGCCGGTATCCCGGTGAATCGATCAATCAATGGTTTGACAGGCTGAAGCTGAACACCAGCGAAGCCGGTATTATTCAAGATATTTACGAAAAAGTCCGATACGGTGAAACCCTCGAAACCGACGATGAAAGAAAAAAGTTCAAACATTCGCTTAAGATTATTCGTGAAAAGCTAAAAAAAGACCGCAGCCAAAATGCATAGCAATCGACTTGCAGCCTTCACTTGGAGGCTGTTTTTTCATGATGGGGTACGGTACTATTTAAGTTGGACCGGCGTGCAACGCGGGAGTGAACAATAAGGTACCGTACCCCCAACTCGCTTATTTGTTTATAAGCGGGGGTTATTATACACTAAGACTATCAGTTAAGTTGGATTTGCGGAGGTAATATGATTATGAAAAAGGTGTATGTTATCCATGAAAACAGTGAATGGACAATTCCGCTGTTTCAGCGATTTGAAGAGATTGGCGTTCCTTATGAAGAATGGCATTTGAGCAGTGGAAATATTAATCTTTCTGAAGAACCGCCTGATGGTATATTTTATAACCGGATGAGTGCTTCATCACACACTCGTGGACATCGATTTGCTCCTGAATATACAGGTGCTGTCCTTGCTTGGCTTGAGAGCTGGGGCCGTAAAGTATTCAACAATTCGAGGGCACTGCAGCTGGAGTTAAGTAAAGTAACCCAATATTCCGCGCTTAAAGCATTCAATATTCCCGTTCCGCGCACAGCAGCGGCAGTAGGAAAAGAAGACATCCTTGCTGCATCAAAAGCGTTTCAAGGGGCATTTATCACAAAGCATAACCGTGCAGGCAAAGGTCTAGGTGTTCAGCTTTTTCAGCAGCAAGAAGCGTTATCTTCTTATTTGAACAGCCCTCAATTTGAGGACTCTGTTGATGGCATCACACTGATTCAAGATTACATTCAATCTGCTGAACCTTATATCATCCGGTGTGAATTTATCGGGGGGAAATTTTTATACGCTGTAAAGGTAGACACTTCGGAAGGATTTGAGCTTTGTCCGGCTGATGCCTGCCAAATTGGGGATACCTTCTGTCCTGTTGGAGAAGATCCGTCTCCAAAATTTCAGATTATAAAAGATTTTAATCATCCTCTTCTCCCGAAATATGAACAGTTTTTGCAAGCTAACGGCATCACTTTCGCCGGTATTGAGATGATAGAGGATAGAGACGGAAATGCTTACACATATGATGTGAACACGAACACAAACTACAACCCTGATGCCGAAGATGCGGCAGGAACGTTCGGCATGCTTGAAATCGCCCGTTTCCTTGCCAAAGAGCTTAACTAACGACAAAGCAGCAGCCACGAACGGCTGCTGCTTTGTTTTATGGATTTTGAGGGACTGCAGGTTCTTTCGCAAGGCTTTCCCATAAGTAATATGTCACATACGTACGCCATGGTAACCAGTGTTTAGCCAGCTCTCGCACTTCTTCCTCTGAAGGCTGGCTGTCGAGTTCCCACGTCTTTTTTATTCCGTTTCGTAACCCAATATCTGCTGCAGGCAATACATCTGGCCGGCCCATTCCAAAAATGAGGAGGCACTCAATTGTCCATCTGCCTATGCCACGCAATGGAAGGAGAGTTTGAATGATTTCTTCATCGGTCTTTTCCCACAGATCGTCCAGCTTTACAGTTCCATCTGCTATTAATCGTGCCAGATCAATAATATATTCCGCTTTTCGCTGGCTGAATTGAAGCTCTCTTAACTGTGAATAATCTAGAGCTGCGATTTCAGAAACCTCCGGAAAAATTTGAAGCTCTCTCCCCTCGATTTGGATTGTTTTTCCCGCAAGCTCTGTCAGCCTGTTAATCAGAGTTCCCGCAAAAGTCAAATTCACCTGCTGTCCGATAATAATCTTTACGATAGATTCGAAAAGGTCTGTATCCGTTACAAGCCTCAGCCCGTTGAACTGCCGGCATAATGCATCTAGACGCTTGTCCTTGCCAGCAGCTTCATAGAACTCCTCTAAATTTACATTCAGCGAAAATATACGGTACACTGCCTGCTCTGCCTCTTCTGGAGCAAGATCGCCCCGCAGCACTTGGATATCGCATATTAACTGCTGTTTGCTGACTTTGTCCTTACAGCTCACTTTTAAATAAAAAACAGCTTCATTAAAACGGACGATCCGTTCATAACACAATAAATCATCTGAAATATGAACAAGCTGCGTTTTTTGCGCACCGATCAGCCTGTTCATCATTTTTTTAAAATTAAACGGCATTTGAGGTGTAATGGTGAGCTTCATGAACTGCCTCCCTATTCTTTATTTTCAGGTTTTATTTCTTTGTTAATATGAGGATTATCTTCCAAACGGTCTACTGTATGCTTATAAGAATAGCCTTTTGAAATGGCAGCTACAAAGATGATAAGTATAAAAATAATGATGACAAAGGAAATAATCAGTGAAATCATAAGAGTACTCATTTATAAAATCCTTTCCAAATCATATATACACACATTTTAACATAGCAAAATTTACAGCATTCACAAATTCTCATTTTTACATCATAATGGTTGAGTAGCCAAAAAAATTAAATTTCTTCAAAAATATAGGTTTATTTGTCGAGAATAGCGGGAAAAGGATTCTTGTTATTTATGTAGTAAAAATATACCAAGGGGGCTTTTGAAGTGCTTACTGTAAGTGAAGATGTAATAATCATCAGTCAATATTTAAAAGAAAACGTTCAAGATATTGCTATTTATCTTCAAAAACAAGGTGAAGCTAATCATAGCGAGCCAATCAGTCCAGAACAGAGAGAGATGGGCTTGGCTTATACGATTTCATTCTTGAACCAGATCGCAGACTTAATGCTTGATGATGACTTGGAATCTTCCGCATCTAAGATGAGAGCTTATGGAGAGAGCCTTGGCAACTTGGCTGTGAAAATGGGCGCAGATTTGGATGATGCGATAAAAGGAACGCCGAATTTCCGAAACGGCATTTGGACTTTTGTAGGAGAAAAAGCAAAATTATTGCAGATGCCGATAGACAGCCTTTTGCTTGTAGCATCGAGAATCGATCCGCTGCTTGATCAAGCAGTCCATGGTTTCAGTGCTGCTTACGTTAAAAACCATAAGGATATGATGAGAAAGTTCAATGACAGTCTGCAGGAACTCTCTGTTCCGGTTGTCCCTCTTTCCAAAGGTGTCGGGGTACTTCCTCTTATCGGCGAGATCGATACACACCGTGCCAATTACATTATGGAAGTCGCGCTTAACCGCAGTAAAGAATTACAGCTGTCTGCATTGATCATCGACCTTTCCGGAGTCAATTACATCGATACGATGGTTGCACACCATATTTTTAAAGTGATTGAGACACTTCAACTGCTTGGGATTGAAGCTATATTGACTGGTATCCGGCCAGAAATTGCAATGACAGCAACAACTTTAAACCTTGACTTTAAGCGGATAGTTGTAAAATCTTCTTTAAGCAAGGCACTGCTCGATCTTGATTTGCTGAAAGTTTAACTTATAAAAAAAACCGGCAGATAAAAAGTCTGCCGGATTAAGGGCCAGTGAACACTGGCCTTTTTTATTTTTCTTCAAATTTTTCTTTCATTACAAGGGTTTCAATCGCAAAACGCCCGTGTTGTTCTATTGGTGCTGCAGCATACCCAAGTGTGATCATCATGACTGGAATGAATCGATCCGGAATGTCCAATACACCAGTAATCCGCTCATGGTCAAAACCTGACATCGGACAAGAATCCACTCCTAGTGCTTTAGCAGCAAGCATCAGCTGCATTGCGCCAAGTGATGCGTTTTTCAATGCTTCCCTCTCACCGAAATCGCGGCCTCTCTTATAAGCACCGTAAATGTTAGACAATAGAGTGTCGCGAGCTTCTGCAGGTACACCAGCAAATACTTCTGCAGCTGATTTATCAGCTTCTGCATCACCGATAACGAGAATGACAGCAGAAGCATCCAGTACTTGCTGCTGATTATAGGCAATCGGGAAAATTTTCTCTTTTTGCTCTTCAGTTTTTATTACAATAAAACGCCAGTGCTGCAGGTTCCAAGCGGATGGAGCCTTTCCAGCAAGTTCTAGGATCTGTTGCAGTGTTTCATCAGGAAGTTGTCTTCCTTTTTCATAATTGCGCACAGATGCCCGTTCGCTCATTACTTTTATCGCTTCATTCATTACGTTCTCCCCTTTTGCTGTAGAAAAAAAGATGCCGTTCATTTGGCATCTTTTTTTATTATTCCGCTATGTTCGTCATGTTATGTTTAAACGTTTTGGTTTACGTTCGTAAGCTGGCCAGCCAGTTCAGAAGCTTTTTCTTTTGCAGAGGCAAGAATCTCTTCCGCACGATCCGGAGCTGCCGCGATACCCTCTACGAATACATGATGATAATCAGTAATCCCGATAAAGCCCATCACACCTTGCAGATAGCTGTTCGTAAATTCGAACGCTTGTGCGGGACCTTCTGAATAAACACCGCCTCTAGACTGAACATGTACAGCTGTTCTTCCGCCTAGCAATCCTTGAGGACCTGATTCTGTATACTTAAATGTTCTGCCTGCCATCACGATGTTATCGATATAAGCTTTCAGCATTGGAGGATAGCTTAAGTTCCACATTGGTGTAGCGAATACATACGTATCAGCAGCAAGGAACTGTTCAAGAATTTCATTCATTCGCGTAACTTTTTCACTTTGAGAAGCCGATAGTTCTTCTCCCGCCGCAAGTTTGCCCCATGCATCAAGTACTTCACCATCAATTAGAGGAATGTTCTCGTCGTATAGATTAATCGTTTCGATTTCAAGACCAGGGTTTTGAGCAAGAAGTTCTTCTAAGAAGTGACGTCCGAGCTGCAGCCCGAAAGATTGATCGATTGCCTTTGGATTTGAATTAATATAAAGCAGTTTTTTCATCTGTATTTCTCTCCTTTAGTAAAAAATGTAAATAACCAACTTTTCAGCACTTACTTTCTTTTAGTTAGTGCTTTCGTATATTAGAATATAAAACTCACTTACTTTTGTCAAGCGATTAACTAAAAATAATTTATCTCTTAATTGTTAGTGTTTTCCAAAGAATTTTACACTGTTTATTTCGATCTGATTTTTCTTACGCTGTTCAAACTAAAAAAGCCCGCCGGTACTGGCAGGCTTAAATCAGAAAGAACTTGTTCCTTTATAAAAATTATACTCATCAAGACCGCTGAAGCATTGCAGCCGTTCACCGATGATAAGGCCAAAGTCAATATAAGCATGACTTTTAGCAGTCAAGATTCTGCGATCTTCAACAAACGATTTGTTCAGCATTTTCCCATTCATAAAAGAACCAGATTTATCCATCTCTTCTTCTGAAATAGTGGCCGAAAACTGCCGGTTGAGCAGGACTCCTGCACGGCCAAGAATCAATGCCCCATTTCCAATCGCCGCGATTCGAATACCTTCTTTATCAAACAACTGAATGAGATGCAGCAGCCTTGGGTGATTTTGAACAAATGCCTGTTTTCCCCCTGGTATGACAAGCATTTCGTAGTCACGGGGATTGATATTCTTCAGCTTGAGAAGCGGCTGTACTTGCAATCCGCATTCACTTGTAACAGTTCCCGGAAGAATTGAAAACGGAAGCACTTCATACCGCTTGCTAAGAATCGATAGCGTTGTCGTTATTTCCACTTCCCTAAACAGTGGATATAGGTAAACGAGGACCCTTTTTTTCATTCAACTTTCACCCATTTCAACAATGACTATTTTCCTCCGCCTTCTAAAAAAAATAGGCGTAATCAAATTGTAGCAGTACAAAAGACTGGTGTGTATTGGGAAAATAGGCATACATGACAGCCGATAAGCGAGGATTGAGACAAAACATTTTCCCAATAAAGAACATGTTTGATTCCGCCATTACTAGGGAAATGTCCCAAATTCATGACGGGGGTCCGGTACCATTTCTATCTTCTCAGCGCATAGAACGATCCTAGTAGAAATGGTACCGGACCCCATATAAAACAAACAATGAACTTTATTGAGAACAATCAGTTTTTCATGCCTGCTGAAGCGATTCCTCTCACATAATACTTCTGGAAGAACAAGAAAATCAGCAGAAGCGGTATAGTTCCCATCGTAAGTGCAGCCATGATATGTCCGTATTTTACGGGCGGCTGGTGGAAGAAAAACTGCATGCCGACCTGCAGAGGACGTACACTCTCATCCGTGGTTGCGATAAGCGGCCACATAAAGTCTCCCCAATGAGTAATAAATGTAAGCAAAGCTACTGTAATAAACACAGGCTTAGAGAGAGGGATGACAATCTGAAAAAAAATTCTAAGCGTCGAAGCGCCGTCCATTCGTGCGGATTCTTCAAGTTCCTTAGGGAGATTTAAAAAGAACTGCCGAAACATGAAAATATTAAAGGCGTTTGCAATAAAAGGAACGATCAGTGCTTGATACGTGTTCAGCCAGTCCAGTTCGTCGACGATCAAATAAAGAGGAAGCAGGATGCTCTCAAATGGAATGATGATCAGGGCAACAACAGCAGCAAAAAGCACGTCCCTTCCCTTAAACGTCATTCTCGCAAATGCATATGCAGCGAGTGAATTAACGAATAAGCCGAGCACAACTATAACACTTACATAAAGAGTGCTCGTAATGATATACCTGAAAAATGGGATTCGCTCAAACACTGCCGAATAATTTGCGAAAGTAAAATCAGTTGGCAGGAAGGCGTTAAATGACGTTAAATCCATAAAGATTCGCGACTCTGTTTTGAATGAAGAGATCACCATCCATACTAAAGGGAACAAAAACAGACAAGCAAGAATAATTAAAACCATATAAAGCAGGACATCTTTCCACACAGTTTTTTTCAATAAAGGCACCTCCTATTGGCTCGTATCGCGCAGCCATTTACGCTGTACGACCGAAATCACGAGCACGATCATAAAGAACAATACGGCCAGAGCAGACGAATAGCCGACATCTCGGAATTTAAAGCCCGTTTCATAGACCATATAGACTAGTGTTTTCGTTGAATCCAGAGGTCCGCCCTGGGTCATTACAAACGGCTGGATGAACAGCTTAGTCGCCGCAATCATCGTCACAAGAGCGATAAATACCAAGATGTTGCGGATTCCAGGTATAGTAATATGAATCAGCTTCTGCCAGCTGTTCGCACCGTCGATAGAAGCCGCTTCATACTGGTGGTCTGGAATATCCTGAAGTCCGGCAAGGAAGATCATCATCTGGTAACCCGCTCCCTGCCATACGCTCATGAAGATTATCGAATACAGTGCTTGATCTTTATCCATCAAATACTGATAAGGGCCGATACCGACAATGCTCAGAATAGAATTTGCCAGCCCTGTATCTGGGTTATAAATAAAGGTCCAGAGAATAGATACGATGACCATAGAAGTAACGACCGGCGCGAAAAAGGCAACCCTGAAAAATTTTATTCCTTTTAGCTTTTGATTAACAAGCAGCGCTAGCGCGAGAGCCGTCAATGTTTGAAGCGGTACAACAATCGCTGTAAATATCGCTGTGTTCTTTAATGATTTCAAAAACAGCGTGTCACCCGCCAGACGCTGGTAGTTTTCAAACCCGACAAATTCACTCAGCTGAGGAGTGAGAAGATAATAGTTAGTGAAGCTGTAATAAAGCGCGAGAAGAGCTGGCATGATCAAAAAGACAAACAGCAGCACAACGGCAGGCCCGGCAAATCCCATCCCCAGCCAGAACTGCCTTACTCCCTTATTGGAATAAGCTGTGACCTTCTTCTCATTTCTATTTGGCCTAAGTATCGGTGAAGGTTCCATAACTGCAGCTCCTTTTAGAAAGAAATAGAGAAAAGGAGTGGCTGTCCGCACTCCTGTTCCTCTTACTTATTAAATCGTTCAAGTTCGCGCTCGGTATCCTCTGTTGCTTTATCCAGTGCTTTCTTTACATCCTGTCCAAGCGCAGCTGCCTGAAAAGCTTCGGCGAATTTAGCCGTCAATACTGGATATGCTGGTGTAGAAGGTCTTGCAGTTGCCGATTCAAGAACCTGATCCTTGATCGCCTTTTTCGGCATCTCGTCATATTCCTTCAGTTCGTCAAATGCGGAAGCACGTGCCGGCGGCATTCCTGTAATTTTAGAAATTTCCACCACTGAGTCTTTATTGCTCATCCATTTCACGACTTCAGCTGCCTCTTTTGGAAATTTAGACTGGCTCGAAACACCGAATGCCCAAGAGCCAGAAGGAGACGCCTTTTCTTTCGCATAAGGGAAATACGTGATACCCCAGTCAAGATCCTTATATTCCTCAAAGCCTGGAATAAGCCAGACACCACCGAGCATCATCGCAGCTCGGCCTTCTTCAAAGTCAGTCGGTCCGTTGGACATAGACACGACCTTTTCCTTGAAAAGCTTTTGCACATACTCAAGAGCCTCAACACTTTCCTTGCCGTTCAAATAGCCATCAGCCTTCGTTCGATCCTCATTCAGTAAATCTCCGCCATTTGACCAGACAAACACGGAACCCATGTAAGTAAACCATTCTCCTACTCCAAGATCCATATGCATAGTCAGGCCTTTTGTTTTTTCGGTTGTCAGTTTTTTGGAGACTTCGAGAAACTCATTCCAGTCCCACGCATCATCTATTTTCTCCGGTGCCTGAATACCTGCTTCCTTCAGCAACTTTTTGTTATAAAACAAAACAACAGAAGATTCCATTGCTCCAAGGGCATAAAGTTTTTTGTCGTATGTACCTTGCTGTATGATCGAGTCTGCAAAATCCTTCTTATCTTTGTCAGGAATGTACGAATCAATCGGTGCAAGCAAACCAGTCGCCGCATAGTTTCCAACAAACGGCCCGTCCATGTCCAAAACGTCTGGCAAACCGTTGGAGGTTGCCGCCGCGTTTATCTTGTCTTCATAGGCATGTCCAGCTCCACTTGGTATAATCTTAAGCTTCACGTGAATTTTACCTTTGTACGCTGTATTAAAGTCATCAATTCTCTTTTTGTAAAAATCCACTTCTTTTGGCTGGCCCTGATGCGCCCACATTACGAGCTGCACTTCTCCATCCTTCGTCCTGCCAGAACCTGTGTCATCATTTGAACATCCGGCGATTAAGGCGAAGACTAGCAGCAGACAAAACGCAGCAAACATACTTTTGTTTTTCATCCCTTTTCCTCCCGGTGGCTTATTGTTTTCAATGAAATGTCTTTTCCCTGAAAGTCCCAATTTGAAACCGTTTTCATTATTTTAAAAAAGAAAAAAGCACCTCATATGACGAGGCGCTTACTTCATTCCTTTTCCTTTAGTCAGGTGGCACGCGACTCCTTTACCTGTAGCACCCGGCTCGCTCATTTTTTCAATATAGGCGATACCTCTGGCACATTGCGTCTTGCATGCAATGCACGTTTCGCTCGTAACCATCTTAAGAGTGTGCTGATATTTATTGAACCCGCTGTCTTTCATGCTGTGCTTGTTCTTTTTAGCATTTTTCTTAGCCATCTCCAGCCCTCCATTCTGTTCCCCACATCATATGAACGGAATTGGGCTTTTGACATATAATTATTACAAAACTTAAAGAAACAAACGAAGTAGTTGTTTTTATTTAATGTTTTCTTTTTGAAAGGGCATTTTTCCTAAACCCATGAAAACGTGCGCCTTGAACGGCAACAACCGCTTTTCAGAGTTCTAACATAACTTGCAGAAACAGTCTTTGGAGATAAACTCAAAAAAAGACTACCCGATCATCAGGTAGTCTTCATCATATTTCATTTCCATATCTACAGCCGAGCTTAATGCCAGCGAGTAGATATATTCGCTGTCTTTTCTGTCATACGACTGCATAAATTCTTCTAGAGGCATGTTGTACTTTTCCCAGATGACGTCCATCAGCCAATAATGGCTGATTTCAAAATATTCGCCGTCAAAGCGGTCAACTTTTACAATGTTTCCTGTATTCATCGCCATTACTCCCTTCTAGAGGTCGTTTTCAGCAATAAGGATAACAACGTACAACCACATTATGAATTATTTTGTCAGAAAAGTCAAATAATTTATTCCGCTATTTTCCCAACATAATAACAGAGACCCCAATATTTGCAGGCAAGGGGATTCGAAATTACCGCATACAGCATAGGCTGAAATGAATACTAAGGCTAAGGCCATTTACAAGTTCTGATGCAGATCAATCAATCCCCAACAATAGATATTTTTGTGTAAAGATATTATTAAATTTCCATATAAACTCCTTACATTTTATGGTATCATACAGTAGTTATTTAAATTCGCGTGTTGCTGAGTTTATATAGGGTATAAGTTAAAAAAGAGCAAACAAAGGAGTAGTTAAAATGAGATACATTAAACAACATTTCCTGCCGCTGTGCCTCCTGCTCTCTATTCCTTTGCTGAATTTAATTTATGAAGCGCTGAATCATGGAGAACGGGGAGCACAGCAGCTAATCACGACAATCGACCATAACATTCCATTTTTAGAGATTTTCGTCTTGCCCTACTTGCTATGGTACGCCTTTATTTTTGTGATGCTTGTCATCTTCTGCCTTTTCGACAGACGCATCTATTACAGAACACTGCTGAGTTTTACAACTGGCATGCTCGTCTGCTATACGGTTTATTTCTTTTTTCAGACAACCGTCCCTAGACCTGAAGTTATTAATGAAGGGATCTTAACCTCCCTTGTATTATATGTGTATGGTGCTGATCAGCCGTTTAACTGTTTTCCAAGCATACATGTGCTGAGCAGCTACTTGATGATTACCGCCATCCGGCACAGCAAATTATGGACACTAAAAAGAGAGATCATCATCTCTCTCATCTCTTATTCGATCATCCTGTCTACATTGTTCGTTAAACAGCATGTAGTACTTGATGTTGTAGCCGGCGTTTTACTCGGGAACCTGCTGTTCAAGCTTTTCTATTACCTGGAGCCAGCTATGGGTACAGCATTCTTAAAACGGTTCTCTAAAAGAAAGAAAGCAACAGAATCATAAAAAACGTCCTTTTCAGCTGCATGTTTTGCTGAAAAGGACGTTTTTTTATAAGGTGATGTTCATAATTGTATAAACGCTCATATATGCCATCACGGCAAGGATGATAATTCCGAAAATGGTGAGCCATTTTGGATGGCGATAGTCGCCGATAATGGATTTTTTATGAGCAGCCAGAAGCATTACTCCTAAGCTGAGCGGCAAGATAAATCCGTTTAGTGCACCAACTAGAATAAGCAGTTTTACCGGCTTGCCAATAGCCGCAAATACGGCAGTTGACAGGATGATAAAGATGACAATTATCGTCTTTTCATACTTTTTGATGACAGGATGAAGAGTCTTTATGAAAGAAACTGACGTGTAAGCTGATCCGACAACAGATGTGATGGCTGCTGCCCACATGACAAGGCCGAACAGCTTGTACCCGATGTTGCCTGCAGCAAGCTGAAAGACAGAAGCCGGCGGGTTATCGGGGTTTAGCTGAATCCCTTGAGAAACGACTCCTAGTGCAGCCAAGAAAAGCATAATTCTCATGAGAGAAGCGATCAAAATACCGGAAACTGCACCATTTGTCACTTCACGCAATGCAGATCTCCCCGTGACTCCCGCTTCAAGCAATCGGTGTCCACCTGCAAATGTAATATAGCCGCCGACGGTTCCGCCTACAAGCGTCACAATAGCGATCATATCAATCTTCTCTGGAACAAATGTCCTGTACGCCGCCTCACCGACCGGCGGGCTTGAAGCAAATGCTACATAAAGAGTGAGTGCGATCATTAAAAAGCCAAGGATTTGTGTGAACTTATCCATAAGCTTTCCTGCTTCTTTAACGAGGAAGATTCCAATCGCGATTACTGCGCTCGCAACTGCTCCCATAATCGGACTCATTCCCGGGAACAGAACGTTAACTCCAAGCCCTGCTCCTCCGATGTTCGCTATGTTAAATGCCAAACCTCCGATTACAATTAGTATTGCAAGCAGTGTGCCTAGCCCTGGGAGCAGGATATTTGCGATATCTTGTGCACGTTTTTCAGATACGGCAATGATCCGCCATACATTAAGCTGAACACCGATATCCAATAAGATTGAAATTAATATAATAAACCCAAAGCTCGCTAAAAGCTGTTCCGTAAATACAGTGGTTTGTGTCAGGAATCCTGGTCCAATTGCTGAAGTGGCCATCAGAAACGCCGCGCCAAGCAGCACAGACCACCTGTTTTTTTGCTGGTTATCCTTCATGTTGTAACACCTCTTTTATTTGGATTGAGCTGCAGCTGTTTTAACGCCTTCTTTCTGTAGTGATTCGTTTAGTTTTTGGGCAAAAAGCAAGGCATGTTTGCCATCTCCGTGTATACAAACAGTATCTGCTTTTATCGCAATCTTATTTCCAGAAAGAGCGGTAACTGTTCCGTGCTTCACCATCTCGGCTACCTGCTTCACTGCTAAAGAATCCTCTACTATTAAAGAACCTTCCATCGTTCTTGGAGTAAGTGTGCCATTATCTTGATATGTCCTGTCCGCGAACACTTCATTTTTGACGGAAAGACCCGCCTTTTCGCCTGCTTTTATCAGTTCAGAACCAGAAAGTCCGAATAGCATGAGTGACGGATCAAAATCACAAATCGCTCGGACAATCTCTTCTGCAAGCTGCGGATCAGCTGCCGCCATATTATAAAGAGCACCATGCGGCTTTACATGTGAAATCTTAGTACCTTCTGCACGTACAAAAGCTTCAAGTGCACCGAGCTGATAAAGGGTAATTTCATAAGCCTCTCCTTTAACCAGTGCTATATTCCGCCTTCCGAAGCCTTGAAGGTCAGGGAGGCCCGGATGCGCTCCGATATTCACCTTTTTTTCTGCAGCTAAGGCGACTGTTTTCTTCATGGTCGAATAATCCCCCGCGTGGAATCCGCATGCAATGTTGGCTGAAGTGATAAAATCCATAATTTCTTTATCACTGCCAATCGAATATTGTCCAAAGCTTTCGCCTAGATCACAGTTAATGTCAACACTCTTGCTCATCGCTGCAGTTCCCTCCATTTCATCGCCGCTGCTGTTTTAACTTGTTTTAAAAAGCTGCCCTCTTCAATCAGCAATCGCTGCGCTTCTCTTATTGTGATTTCCTCAAATTTTATCTTTGTATGCGGAGGAAGCTGTGCTACAAGCGGGAGATCAGCAGTTATTACTTGGCCGATTTTTGGATATCCGCCTGTTGTCTGCCTGTCAGCCATTAAAATAATCGGCTGGCCATCTGGCGGCACTTGAATTGTTCCCATTGCAGCCGGCTCTGTGATCAGCTCTTTTTCTTCTTTCTTAATGAGCATTTCTCCACTAAGCCTGTAGCCCATTCTGTCTGAGTTTGGCAGTACGGTATATTCTTCTTCCTGAAAAACAGCCTGTGAGTTATCAGTAAACCAGCTGTATTGGGGACCTTTAATATAACGTATGAGTGCATGCTTGTCGGGAAGCTGATGAGACAGCGGCATCATGCCCCAGTTTGCAGCTCCGATATCTTCTGCTGTCTGATCCCGAAACTCGAGTACATCGCCATTTTCAAGTTTTCTTCCTTTATATCCGCCAAATCCTGCACGCAGGTAAGTACTTCGGCTATTCATCTGTTCTTTTATTTTAAAACCGCCTTTAACAGCCAAATAAGCCCTGCATCCCTTCCTCAGCCCTTTAAATGACAGCTCTGACCCTTCTGGAACATATACTGGCTTCCACATTTCCAAAGGCTTACCCTCAAGTACAGGATGAAGATCTCCTCCAGTTATACAGACGACCGCACTTGTCTGAAAGGTTAACTGCGGTCCAAGGACAGTCATCTCCAACACAGCTTCCTTCTCATCATTGTTAAGCAGAATGTTCGCCATTTTTGCCGAAAACGAGTCCATTACACCGCTCACAATTACCCCGTATCTTTGAAAGCCTTGTCTGCCAAGATCCTGAACGGAAGTGAGCATTCCTCCCTTTTTAACTAGAATGCTCATAACTCGCCTCCTCTTTCCCATCCGTTATATTCATCAATGCTTATCTGATAGAACTGAACCGTATCACCAGGACTCACAAGAACAGGATTTTCACTATCGGGAGAAAAAAATGTTTTTGGCGTGCGTCCGATTATCTGCCACCCTCCTGGTGTTTCAATCGGATAGACGCCTGTCTGTCTCCCCGCAATTCCTACTGATCCAGCAGGAATTTTTTCTCTCGGAGATGATTTGCGAGGCATCGCGATCTGTTCCGGCATTCCTCCCAGAAACGGAAAACCTGGTGCGAATCCGAGAAAGTAAACATAATAATCTGTGGTTGTATGTAAAGAGATCACTTCTTCCACTGTTAATCCCGTATACGCCCCAAGTTCTTCAATATCCAGCGCATGTGGTGCTTCGTAACAAACGGGTATTTTAACGATTTTTGAGTTGCTGTTATGTAAGTTCTCCACTTTTTGCAGAATATCACGAATGCATGACTCCGCCGTTTCGTAAGGAAATTCTCCCCCCATCTCTACTGGGGAATATTCTACAGCAAGTGTTGAAAATGCGGGAATCAGTTCTTTCATTCCTTTAAAAGGGTTCGCCTCCAGTTCGTAAGCAGCCCGCTGCACCAGCTCGTTCGTGCTCCTGCTGATTTCTTCTCCAAAGCGCAAAAGGACGACTGAGTCGCCCAGCGGCTCTATCTCAAAATTCATCTCTCCGAACCCCTCTCTATGTTAAATACACATAATTATAAGACTATTCTTATAAAAATACTATGGATGTGATTGACAGTCGTTTACCTCAGCAATTATTATAACCATTCGTGCCGATATCCTCTTTCATGGCTGAAGATTTTTGAACACCAAAAAAGAAACTGAACGTCTAGTTCAGTCTCTCCTTCATATAATAGTTATTCTGCAGCCTGCAAGCCTGCCTGGTTCAGGAAGTGCCAAGGTTTATTATAGTGCGGCTGAAAAAAGAAATCCACGTAGCCGAGGTCCTCCATCGTCATTTCATTCTGAATGCAGACCGACAGTGTGTTCATGCACTGTGTCAGATCCGCTTTGGACATAATCTGTGCACCGACAATTCTTCCGCTTTCTTCTTCATAAACGACCTTTAGCAGAACATCTTCATTTTCAGGCATGAAGCCTGGCCGGTACTGATCATTGATTGTGATACTTTTCACATTCATTTCCGCAGCAAGAGCAGCAGTTTCTGTCATCCCTGTAGAAGAAATATTAAGATCGTATAGCTTCAAACCTGAAGTTCCTTGTGTACCTCTATATTTGACCCTTTTTTGTTTTAAGTTTTTGGCAGCTAGTGTACCCATCCTCACTGCATTTGTCGCAAGTGGAATGTACTCATGTGAGTGTGATGGATTATAGATTACTGCACAGCTGTCTCCTGCTGCAAAAACATCTTTCACACTTGTTTCCATATACTCGTTTACGATGATGGCACCGTTTGAAAGCATATCAACCTGCCCTTTCACTAGGCAAGTGTTCGGGCGGAAACCGACACAAAGGATGACAAGGTCTGCGGCATGCTCACATTCAGAGGTATGAACTGCTTGAACGTTTCCTTCACTTCCAGAAAAATGGGTGACCATTTCATTCAGTGCGAGTTTAACCCCTTTATTATTGAGCTCACCCTCGATTTTCCCTGTAAACTCTTCGTCCAGATATTTATTAAGGATACGGTCAGAGCTGTCCACCAATGTCACGTTTTTACCAGCTTCACTAAACGCTTCAACAAGCTCGATGCCGATATACCCAGCACCAATGACAGTAATATTTTCTGCGTTTTTTGCTTTTTCGATAATCTTCTTCGCATGATCATAGTTTTTGCAAAGCTCCACATTGTTCAGGTTGATGCCTTCTAATGGAGGAATCACTGGCCATGAACCAGTTGTAAGAATCAGTTTGTCATATGAATCCTGTTTTACTTCACCAGTGCTTATGTTTTTAGCTGTTAACTTTTTCGCAGCTGTATCGATGTTCAGCACTTCATGGCGCATATTCATTTTTACACCTTTTTCAGCGAGCTGCTCTGGTGAAGAATAGAACAACTCCTCTGCGTTTTTAACTGTACCGCCAACATACAAGGCAATACCGCATGACAGAAAGGAAATGTTATTATTCTTTTCATAAACTGTTACTTCTGCTTCTGGGTACTCTTTCACTATATTTAAGACAGCTGCTGTACCAGCATGTGTGCATCCAATTACGGCTACTTTCATCACGAATACCTCCTGTGGAGACTAATTTTCATAAGAGAAATATGGCATATTTATTTGTGAAACATTTCACATACTTCTCGATATCATTATATTCCCCTTGATTCTAAAACGCAACACTTTTATGTGAAATGTTTCACATGATATTCCTTAGAGTAACTGATACCTCTTTCGAAGAGCCTTCAGTATGGTGTCAACAGAAAAAATACTTCAAATGCATGTACCTTTGCAGTTGTGTAATTCTGCAGTCTGTTTCCATCAGCATCCTAGATATGACAACTTTCTATGGACAGACATATTGCTGACATGCTGGCAATAAAATGAATGTGGAAGGAGCTGTTACTAATGTCTGAACATATTGAACCTGAATATACTGAAGAGGATATTGAACGAGCAGGACAGATGCATTCTCTTTGCAAACAGCACATATCATATCAAGTAATGGTGAAAACAAAAGACGGACAACATGTTGAAGGAATCGTGACTAACGTAGACAAGAAAAATGTCCACATTCTTGTCCCGCAGAACATGGAACCTCAAAATCAATCTCAAGGGCAGTCATCACGCGACGAGCGTCCAATTTACGGACCATTGTACCGGCGCTGGTATCCGCGTGTCTACCCTTTAGCTGCGCTTACCGCACTGTCACTTCTGCCATATTATCCCCCATATCCGCCTTATCCGTATCCGTATCCTTACCCTTATCCATATCCATATCCGTATTATTGATGTTTAGCCTGGGAAACCAGGCTTTTTTTATTTGAACGTTTTCTTCTTCCTTGGACGGGAATAATGGGAAATGACCTGACTATACCAAGGAGGCAGAAAAAAAATGGCAAATATACTGATCCCTTATTACAGTTCATACGGCCACATATACAAAATGGCATTAGCTGTCGCAGAGGGTGCACGCGGTGTGGATGGCTGTGAAGTAAAAGTCGTGAAGATACCTGAATTTGAAGCAACTAAAAAATTTATGAGCTCGCAGGATGCTTACGTAAAAGCTCAGGAAGATCAATCTGATATTCCTGAAGCAACAACTGATGATTTGGAGTGGGCAGACGGAATTATATGGGGAATACCAACCCGATATGGAATGATGCCTGCACAAATGAAACAGTTTCTTGACGCTGCCGGAGGACTATGGGCGAAGGGTGCGCTTGAAGGGAAAGCGACTGCCGTATTCTCAAGCACCGCTACCATCCACGGAGGTCAGGAATCAACAGCAATCACAACCTTTGTTCCGCTCATGCACTTTGGGATGATATTCGTTGGACTTCCTTATGGCGAGAACTCAGAGATGAATACCGCTGAATCAATCGGCGGCTCTCCCTATTCTGCCTCTACCATCGCAGGCGGTGACGGGAGCCTCCAGCCACAGGATGGAGAATTAAAGATGGCATCCCGACTTGGTGTACGTGTAGCAAAGGTAGCATCTGCATTAAAAGGGAACATATAAAATAAAGGGGGTCCGGTACTCAAGTACCGGACCCCCTTTATTTTATTAACAATCTATTGCCCTTTTTATTGAACGTTCTTCACATCATATCCTTGTTCTTCGATGGCTTCAGTCAGGGAGTTTTCTGTGATGGAAGCATCACGATATTCTACATGCACTGTTCCCTCATTCAGCTTGACTTCAACTTGGTCCACGCCAATTTCCTCGAGCGCTTTCGTTACTGCCATTTTGCAATGATTGCATGTCATGCCTTCTACTGTAAGTGTCTTCTTTTCCATTTGTATCTTCCTCTCAAATTATTAAATTTGCGCCCGCTTTAATCGCAGAGCGTTTGTTACAACTGATACCGAACTGAATGCCATCGCTGCCCCTGCAACCCATGGCTCTAGAAGTCCCAGCGCGGCTACCGGGATGCCTGCTGCGTTATAAAACAATGCCCAAAATAAGTTTTGCCTGATATTTCTCATCGTCTTGCGGCTTAGCAAAATGGCTTTTGGTATGTGGTTTAAATCGCCTCCGACAAGTGTGACATCTGCCGCCTCAATCGCTACGTCTGTTCCTGAACCGATCGCCATTCCAATGTCTGCCATCGCAAGGGCAGGAGCATCGTTAATGCCGTCACCGACCATTGCGACTTTCATGCCTTTTGCCTGCAGCTCTTTTACTTTATCTGCTTTTTCTTCTGGAAGCACCTGTGCAAACACACCGTCAATACCAACTTCTTTGGCGATAGCATTAGCTGTCCGTTCATTGTCTCCTGTGATCATATAAACATCTATACCCATTTCTTTCAGGGTGACAACAGCTTTTTTCGATGTTTCCTTCACAGTATCCGCTACAGCGATAATTGCAGCTAATTCGCCGTCCGCGGCCGCCAGCATAGCTGTTTTCCCTTGCTCCTCAAGCTGGAGCAGCTGGTTCTCATACCCCTCAAAAGGTACTGACTTTTCCTTCATCAATTTCCTTGTCCCAACAAGTATGGTCTTTCCGCCGATAACAGCTTCTATACCATGACCGGGTATAGCAGAAAACGATTCTGCTTCTATTCTTTCTTCATTCTTGCCGTATTCCGCGATAGCTTCTGCAAGCGGGTGTTCAGACGCCCTTTCTGCAGCGACAATAGAAGGAATAAATCCCTCTTTAAGCTCAATTACATCGGTAACTTCAGGCTTTCCTTTCGTAACCGTTCCAGTTTTATCAAGCAGAACGGCATCAATCTTGTGAGCTCCTTCAAGGTACTCACCGCCTTTAAACAATATCCCCTGTTCAGCTCCCTTGCCAGTACCGACCATAATCGAAGTAGGTGTTGCCAAACCTAGCGCGCATGGGCAGGCAATGACTAGAATTGCGATGGAAACTTCCAAAGCCTGCGGCAAGCTGCCTGGGTCAATGAAAAAGTACCAGATAAGAAAAGCGAGTATTGCAATGCCAACAACGATAGGTACAAAGATACCTGATATCGTATCGGCCATTCGTTGAATAGGCGCTTTGGAACCTTGTGCTTCTTCTACGATCTTGATGATTCCTGCCAGCGCTGTTTCCTTGCCGACCCTTTGAGCTTCCATTTTTAAAATGCCGTTTTTATTGATCGTGGCTCCGATGATTTGATCGCCTGCTTGTTTTTCAACAGGGAGTGATTCACCAGTTATCATGCTTTCATCAACTGACGATGTGCCTGAGATAACGATGCCATCAACCGGTATTTTTTCGCCTGGCTTGACGATTAAGATATCTGAAACCGCCACTTGGTCAAGCGGAATCTTGATTTCTTCTCCGTTACGTATTACTGTCGCTTCTTTCGCCTGAAGACTGAGCAGCTTCGAGATTGCTTCAGTCGTACGGCCTTTTGCCAGCGCTTCAAAATACTTCCCTACAAGAATAAGGGTGATCAGAACGGCACTTGTTTCAAAGTAAATCTGAGGATGGTAATGAGCAGCACCAAGCGTTCTTATCGCCTCCGCCAAACTGTAAAAATAAGCCGCTGATGTGCCGAGTGCAACCAGTACATCCATATTTGCACTTTTGTTTCGAAGCGCCCTGTAAGCCCCCATATAGAACGGACCGCCAATATAAAACTGGACTGGTGTAGCGAATGCAAGCTGCACCCACGGATTCATTAAAAATTCTGGAACCGGTATTCCAAGATCCCATGGCATATGAGCAAGCATCGTATAAAGAAGAGGCAGCGACAAAATGATCGAAAGAAGCAGTTTGAATTTTTTGCTCCTTAATTCTTCTTCTTTGAGCGACTTCTTCTCTTCCCTATTTTGTTTCACATTGCCTTCATAGCCAAGTTTTTGAATCTTTCCGAGAATATCTTCTACAGATACCTGAGAGGGGGTATATTCAATAGTGCCTGTTTCGCTGGCAAGGTTCACTGCTGCTTTTGATACCCCATCCATTCTTGATAAGCCCTTTTCGATCCGGGTGGCGCATGCCGAGCACGTCATTCCGTGTATATCCAGTTCAACTTTTTCCTTTACGGTACCGTACCCCAGTTTTTCAATCTTTTCTTCGATCTGCGGGAGGTCTGTTTTCTCTGCGTCGTAGCTTATTGACGCTTTTTCCATCGCAAGGTTTACATTTGCTTCTACGCCGTCCATTTTATTGAGCACTTTTTCGATGCGGATGGCGCAGGCTGAGCACGTCATGCCCGTAATGCCGATAGTCGCTTCTTTTTGACTCATGGCGTTCACCTTCTTTTAAGATTTAGAAAACTGCTGAAACACCTTCATAAGCTCTTCAATCGATTCTTGGCCTTTCCCCGAGTTAATTGCGTCAGCTACACAATGCTGTGTATGATCTTCTAAAAGCTCGAATCCTACCTTTTTCATGGCAGCGTTTATCGCTGAAATTTGAACGAGTATATCTACGCAATAGCGGTCTTCCTCGATCATTTTTTGAATGCCGCGCACCTGTCCTTCGATTCGTTTCAGTCTTTTAACAAGGACTTCTTTATCTTCGCCGCAGCGATGTGTGAATTTATCCAATTGATTGATCACTTCCTTTATTCAGGGTGTTTACTTGTTATACTTCATAATATACTATACCCCCCTATAGTATGCAATAACTATTTCTCACCTTTTACCAAAAATAGATAAATGCCTGCTACAGCTAAGACTGTCAGTACGATCTTTCCTTCTGTTCCCCACTCTGTCACGGCATTGACCGAGTATGCTTCCAAAAGCAGTGCAGGCGCTTTTCCAATGGTCGAAGCCACAATAAATAAAGCTGCTGAAACTTTTCCTGCCGCCGCGGCAAAAGTGACAACACCTGACGGTACGAACGGAAGCAGCCTCAAAGAAACGATCATCAGGAACGCCTCTTTTCCATCGGTGTTCACAAGCTTTTGCAGCCGAGGGTATGTGCAAAGCTTTTGCTGAATGGCTGCTTTAAACCCCTTCCTGTACAGCCAGAATGAAACAGCTGCCCCGAGTGCTTCCCCGGCAAACGAAATTGCTGTCCCTTTCCAGAATCCAAAAAATAATATGTTGGCTGCGGTTATGAACACACTCGGCACTAGGCCTAGTACTGCTACAGTTATACTTAACAACAAGCTTATGGCCAGCGCTCCCTGCGGAAAATCGGCCAAAAGTGAAAACAATTGTTCTGTCATTTGCATACCCTCCTGGGGTTTCTTTTCTCTATTGACCATCATAACGGGTGCAAAAATAAAAAGCCATACATATGCAGAGGGCACTGAAAAACCGTTCGAATTTTATCGTGTATACTATGTTGCTATGAAAGAAATCAGAGAAGAGGCTGATCTCCGTTTCAGGCGCACCCTAGAGCGGAGATCACCATACCAAACTTTTTAGTAAATTGGTTTTTAATGCCTGTATATGTACGGCTTAAAAAATTTCTATTTAGATCGATGACTTCTCTGAAACATCTCTTTTCAGCTTCAGTACTTTTCCATACGTTAATGTTCTCCATACCCATTCCAGCGGACCCATGGTATAGCGCTTAATCCACCATTTTGCGAAAATCAGCTGTACTGAAAAAATGACTGCAGCTAGAAATGCACCAGTCATTGGACCGATCGAACCGTAAAGGCCAAGTCCGTAGCTGTTAAAGATCGTTGTACATATAACTGATTGCATTAAATAGATGGTAAATGCCATTCTTCCTGGGGCTGCAAAAGCACTGAGAAGTTTCTTTCCGTTTACAGTCTTGTATAGGAGAACGATTAAGGACAGATAAAACAGGCTCATCATGGCCCCGCCGAATTCGTATCCCCATATCCACGTAGTTTCATAAACTCCGCTTTTTCCTTTTTCAGAATAAAAGAGCACAGGCAGAAGTTTGCTTCCGGCTCCTAAGATGAAGGTGGCTGCTAAAATACGCCAAAGATTTTTGGGAGTATATAAGTTCCTCTTTTTTGCCGAATACATGCCGAACAAAAACATCGGAAGCAAAGCAATTGCTGTGATAATAAAAAATGCATTAAGTTCTTGCCATTCTGATATTCTTACAGCCATGATCTCCGTAAACGTTCCATCACTGTATACGTTGATCATCTCCTCAATTTCGGCTTCATACTTGGCATCATCCTGTTTTTGAGTCTTTACCGGTTCGCCAGTTGCCCAGTATAGGGCATTGCCCGCTGTCATGAGCGCCGAATAAAGCGTCAAAATAATGATACCTGTCAAAAATAATGTTTTCGGTTTTCTTCTAATAAAAAGAAGGGCAATCATTCCTATGCCTGCATAGTTGATCAAAATGTCACCATGCCAAAACAGCACCACATGAAGCACACCGAACAGGAACAGTACAATCTGGCGGCGTGCAAATATAGGTAGAATTCTTCTTTCTTTCGCCTCCGCCCTCTCTTTCATTATAATGATGCCAAATCCGAACAAGAAGCTGAACATGGTGATAAAATTGCCTTGTACAAAGAAATCAAGCAATATAGTCGCGGCAACATTATAGGATTCATTCCAGTATGCATAGCTTAGATAGCTGATCGGAGTGTCCGGCCCTGCAAAAGATTTCATGTTCACTAGCAGTATGCCTAGGAGAGCTATGCCTCTCATCACATCCAGCACTTCTATCCGCTCCCCTTCACCCACCGGCAGAACGCTATTTTTAACTCTCACTACAAAACACCTCGTTTTTTTCAATAGATTAATGGCGATAAAGACAAGTATCCACATGGTTTATTTTACCTTAATAGTGCAAATTAGTTAGAAAAGTCTTAACAATTTGTTATATTTGATTAAAGTGCAAGCATCTTGAAAGGACGTGCCATCTGATTTGAAGAAAAGAACCCTTCCTGTCATTATTGCTATTTCCTCATTCTCTGTCCTGCTTTTCCTGTTCGGCCTTGGATGGGCAGTGAAGGACCAGCTAGTTGATACTCACTCAGAACTTCAGCCATCCACGAAAGAAACCGCAGGCAATACTGAACCAAGTGCTAAAAAGGACAACAAAATTACAGTAGCTGCCATCGGTGATTCGTTGACGAGGGGTACCGGTGATGACAACGGCAAAGGCTACGTCGGTTATTTGATCGAACAGCTGAAGAAAAAGTCAGGTAGCAGTATCGCGGTTGCCAATTCGGCCATAAAAGGGGAGCGTTCTGAAGGGCTGGTGGAGCAGCTGAAGCAGCCGCAGATTCAGCGTCAGATTGCAAACGCTGATGTTATCGTCATGACAATAGGCGGAAATGACCTTTTCCGCGGCGGTGAAGCGCTGCAGAGTCTGGATACAAACAGCATCGAGGATAGCAGAATTCAATACATCAAGAACCTTGAAATCATTTATGGTGCCATCAGAAAGCAAAATCCTAAAGCAGAAGTATTTCATGTCGGTCTTTACAACCCGTTCATTAATATGCAGGAATCAGAACTGACAACAGCGATCGTCCGAGACTGGAACTTTGCAGCAGCGGAATCAGCAGCTAAGTTTGAAAAAGTCGTTTATATCCCGACATTCGATTTATTTCAGCTCCGTGCTGAAGACTACTTATACAGCGATCAGTTCCATCCGAACGCAGAGGGCTACAAGCTGATTGCCGAACGTGTCGCATCACTTATCACTGTTCAGGAGGAGGGCAAAACAAAATGACGATGATTCCGGCACTGCAAGTAAAAGATCTTCGAAAGACCATCAAGCGCAAGGAAATCATTAAGGGGATCTCCTTCTCTCTATACCCCGGTGAGGTGTTTGGCTTTCTCGGACCGAACGGCGCCGGCAAGACAACGACCATCCGTATGATCGTAGGACTCATCAAGCCTACTTCTGGCACGATCACGATCGGCGGCAAAAGTGTAACGTCACAGTTCACAGAGGCGATGAAGCACCTTGGCTGTATCGTAGAGAACCCAGAGCTGTATCCATATTTGACCGGATGGGAAAACCTTGAACATTTTGCACGGATGGACAAGTCCATCCCAAAAACAAGACTTAATGAAGTCATAGAGCTAGTGGGGATGGACCGCCGTATTCATGATAAGGTCAGCACCTATTCTCTCGGTATGAGGCAGCGTCTCGGCATTGCCCAGGCATTGCTTGGAAAGCCAAAAGTTTTGATTCTCGATGAACCTACAAACGGACTTGATCCTGCGGGAATACGAGAGATGCGTGAATTCATCCGCCGTCTAGCACGTGAAGAAGGCTTGAGCGTCCTCGTCTCCTCTCACCTGCTAAGCGAGATCCAGCTGCTTTGTGACCGAGTAGCCATCATCTCCAAAGGAAGCGTCATCCGGACAGATACAGTGGACAAACTGCTGGCTGAGCAGGAGCGGGTAATTTGGCGCGTTTCGCCAGTTGACCGTGCGATGCAGCTGCTGAGCGAAGAAACTTCGGTTAAGGAAGGGCTTGATGGAACGTTGATAACCCTTTATGACTCAGAGCAGGTTCCAGTTTGGAATAAAAAGCTAATTGAGGCTGGTATCTCTGTATCAGAAATGAAAACTCAGCTTCCATCTCTTGAAGACTTATTCCTTGAACTGACAGGAGGCGAAACCATTGACTAGTCTCGTACACAACGAAATGCTGAAGCTGCTTAGGAAAAAGCGGCTTTATGTAATCATCCTGATCATCGCCTTCCTTGTGCCGCTCTTTACATATGCGCAGTTCAAGCAGATTCAGACAGCAGCCGAAAAGCTAGGTACTGACGACTGGCGCACAAGGCTGCAGCAGGAAATCGTTGACACGCAAAACCGTCTCAGTTCGAGCCGGATTCAGGATGAATGGCGTAAGTTCTTAAAAGTGCGGCTCACCCAGCAGCAATATTACCTGGATAACGATATCAACCCGCAGGCGCCAGGCGCACCGACGTTCATGCGTGTTTTCGCTGAAAACTCGATCGACTTGCTGCTGCCGCTTCTTGTCATGGTAGTCGCTGCCGATCTTGTGTCATCCGAAGCAAGCGGCGGTACCATCAAGCTGCTGCTCACACGGCCGGTTCAACGCTGGCGCATACTGTTAAGTAAATATTTAGCCCTGCTGCTCAGTGTATCGTTTATCGTGCTTATGGTCGGTATCCTTTCTTATCTAATATCAGGGATTGTCTTCGGATATGGCGGCTGGAACCTTCCGCTGCTCACCGGATTCAGCGTCCAAGGCGATGAACTTGTAACAAACAGCGTCCACATGGTGCCGCAGTGGCAGTATATCCTGATGGAATTCGGCCTCGTCTGGTTCGTGTGTGTCGCGGTCGGTACACTCACCTTTATGCTTTCTGTCCTTTTGCGGAGCACAGCGGCAGTTATGGGAATCATGCTCGCTTCTCTCATCGCCGGTGCCATTCTTGTTAACATGGTGTCCAGCTGGGAAAGCGCCAAATATTTCTTCATGGTTAACCTGCAGCTGACCAACTATGTAAGCGGTATGGCACTCCCGATAGAAGGCATGTCCCTCGGCTTCTCCATGGCCGTTCTTGCCGTATGGACAATCGCTGCATTAGTTATATCTTTTGTTGTCTTTACGAAGAGGGATGTATATTAAGACGTTTAAGAGAGCCTGACTTTTGTCGGTCTCTTTTTTTTGCACAGGTTCTAAACAGTACAGAACTGTCAACTTCTATATATTCCTTGTAAAATGTTATCCTTTTAGAAATTGAAAAAACCCCAGCCTGCTTCCCAGGCCGGGGTTCTCTTAATTATTGCTCGATATTCACTTTCTGCTTTTTCAAGCTGTTCTTCTTAAGGCGTCCAGCAGCAAGTACTGCGACAATAATTAGAATTTCAAAGCCGTATTTCAAAATTGGATTATCGAAGTATGCTTTTGTAAATTGATCGTCTACGATCATTTTTGCTGCTGTCCATGCAAGGATGGCAGAACCGACTGTGATGATCCATGGGTATTTGTCCATCAGCTTCAAGAATAGTGTGCTTCCCCATACAACGATAGGAACAGAGATTAAGAGTCCAATAACGACGAGCAAGAAGTTCCCGTGTGCCGCTCCGCCTACCGCGATAACGTTGTCGAGTCCCATTGCCGCATCTGCGATAATGATCGTACGGATTGCTGCAAAGATATTATCTTTCGCTTGAATATCATGCTCTTTCTCTTCAACAAGCAATTTGTATGCAATATAAACGAGGACGATTCCGCCTGCGAGCAATAAGCCTGGAATATCAAGCAGCCAGACAACAGCAAGTGTTGCTGCTGCACGGATGGCGATCGCACCGACTGTTCCCCAAAGGATTACCTTTTTTTGCTGATCTTTTGGCAGGTTTCTTGCTGCCAGACCGATTACGATGGCGTTGTCACCCGCTAGTACAAGATCGATGACTACAATTGCTAGTAACGCCGAAAAAAATTCTGCCGAGAATAATTCCATTTTTTCAATTTCCTCCTCAAAACATGCTGTTACGTATTATACCTTAATTTTTACTTATAGGTAATGAAACTGCTAAACTCCGTCATTTAAATAAAAAAGGCTCTATGATGCCCTGCCAGCTTATCCTCACCTTTCATAATATAAATAAAGGAGGTGCTTCCTATGTGTGCTTGCAACCACTGTGCTTCACGAGCGCTTTGCTGTAAAAAATGCGTGATGTTCTGCAACGTGCCGCTTTTCTGCACTCCTATTCACTCCTGCTGCTGTCCTGGTATTAACCCGCCGGCCGTTGAACCTCCGTTCGTTATCTTGTGCTCCTGCAAGTGTGCTGCCAAAAATAATTGCTGCAGATAAAACGAACTTTGCTCTTATTTAGGACGAGCTGTATAACTCGCTGACAACTAGTATACGAACAAAGAGAACTTAGGTTTCATACTTAAGTCTCTTTTTTTATAAATCTGTCTATACTTCTAATAAAAGTTTTGCAGGGGGAAAAGATATGCAGCTGTTTCGAAAATGGGGGAAGCGTTTTTTGGAAGATAACGTGTTTGATCTTTCCGCCCAGCTCGCCTACTATTTTCTCGTTTCCCTGTTCCCCTTTAGTTTCCTGGTATTTACACTGCTGGGCTATCTTCCTATTTCAACTGAATATGCGCTGACCCTCTTTCAATCCGTAGCCCCTGAGGATGCCTACCGCCTCATGGAGTACAGCCTTATCCGTCTTCTCGATGAACAGCGCGGCGATGTCCTGTCAGTTTCTCTTATTATTATGATATGGCTTTCATCCATCGGCATTCATGCTATCATCCGCGCATTCAATCATGCCTACCAGATTGAAGAGACCCGTCCTTTCTTAAGAGAGCTTGCTCTTGGTGTCTTATTGACGCTTGGACTAGTCTTTGCCGTATTTACCGCCCTCCTGCTGCCTGTCTATGGCCGCCTGTTAGGCGAGTACGTCTTTTCCCGCACAGGATGGTCACATCCATTTTGGGATGCATGGCAGATTGCACGGTATTTTATTAGTTTTTTAGTTCTTTTTACGATGTTCTCCGCACTGTACAAGTTTGCACCATACAAGAAGCTGTCTCTTGCGAACGTTTGGCCTGGCTCTTTATATTCAGCGCTCGGATGGCATGGCATCTCTTATATTTTTTCAAGATACGTGTCTTATTTCGATTACAGCCAAATCTACGGAAATCTCGGAGCCTTGCTCACTCTCATGATCTGGTTCTACCTGTCAGCTATGATTCTAATTACAGGCGGCCAGCTAAACGCCATCCTGACACTTGGCCGCGATAATAACTAAAGGCTTTTCTAATAAGGTTATCACTTTTAAATGTTTGGTAAGAAAGCTCTGTAGATTTGCTTTTGAGGTTTAATTAGCCTTCGCTTCGTTCACCTTGGCTGAAACTTGCTTTATCTTCACGATTCCATCATTGATAAAGTTGATCGTAGTGTAAGGTGCCGACTCCTCGAAAATGAGCGTGCGCCTGAAACGGAGATCAACCGCCTCTCTGAATTCTAAAAAAGATTTTACGTTAACAGCCTAATTTAAAATCTAAGAAACAACAATTTTCATAACATTTACGCAGAATGATTGACTTTTTGTTTGCTCCGTATAATGATGAAGTAAGAACCTTTGGACGGTCGCTTTTCCTTTCATAAGGCTTGCAACGAATGTAAGGGGTTGGGAACTATCTCATGACGTTAAAAAACTTAATTTTGCTCGTGCTTCTGCTTGCCGGTATTTTCATCTTTGTATTCTATAGCATACCGCTTCTGCTTGCCCTTATTACGGCCATTATGCTTGAAAATGTAGTGCAGTTTCTGATCAAACGTTTCAAAATGAAGCGGCTGTTATCCGTGTCGATCGTGTTTGTTCTTTTTATGGCTGCGTTCGGGCTGCTGTCATGGTGGCTGACAACGAATCTAGTCGTTCAAATCATTGAGTTTTCGCAATTGATTCCTTCTTATTCCGTTCATATTTTTAACATTGCTGAAAGTACGTTTTACGAGTGGGAAAATTTTTACAGTACCCTGCCTCCTGAAATTGTTTCTACTATTGAAAAAGGCCTTGATGGACTGCAGACATACGGTGTGGATTCTGCAAAAGGCTTAACAGACGCAATTATCGGTATTGTAACGTATATACCGCAGCTGCTCATTTATATCATTATTTACCTTGTGGCGGTGTTCTTGTTCTCACTGGACCTTCCAAAGCTATATGCAGAGTTTCTAAATCTATTTACGACTTCCGCTAGAGAAAAGGTAGAGATTGTTTTCTCACAGCTGTCAAAAGCGACAGTCGGCTTTTTCCGGGCTCAGATCATTCTCAGCTTTATCACTTATGTTCTCGCTTTTATCGGACTGGTCATTCTGGACGTGGACTATTCTGTGATTATCGCGCTCTTGATCGTTATCGTTGACATCCTGCCTATATTAGGAACCGGTTCTTTCCTTGTTCCATGGGCTTTGTATAACTTCTTCATCTCCAATAATGATCATCTGGCTATTGGTCTGCTTATCATGTTCGGTGTCATTACCGTCATCCGTCGCATCATTGAACCAAAGATACTAGGGTCAAGCCTTGGTATTTCTGCGCTTGCCGCTCTTGCTTCGCTTTACATCGGGTTTCAGCTGCTTGGTTTTATCGGCCTTATCGTCGGCCCTGCATGTGTCATTGTTTATGAGGCATTGCGAAGCGCTGGTTTTCTTAAAATTAAAATTGACTTTTAAAAAGCCGTTTCCTCAGAGGAGCGGTTTTTTTGTTATTTCTATAGTTTTCAACATTTTTGCATTGGGAATAATAAAGAGAAGGAAGCAAATTAGTCTCACGCTTCGAAAAGTATGGATGCGATATTGGGGTTGGAGGAATAGTCATGAACAACGCAGCAGCCGCACCAAAAGAAAAAGAGAGAGAATATTACTTTGACAATGCGAAATTCATTTTAATTTTTCTAGTCGTGTTCGGACATTTTATCTCTCCTATCAAAAATCAGAACGAATGGCTTTATACGATTTATAATTTTATTTACACCTTTCACATGCCTGCATTTATCTTGATTGCCGGATTTTTCACAAAAAGCGTCAAAAAGGATGGGTACCTGCCCAAAATATTCCGCAAGGTGCTCGTTCCTTACGTCGTATTTCAAATTGTGTATACGTTTTTCTATTATGACCTGTACAGCAAGGATGAGGTAAAACTCGATTTCTTTGATCCTCATTGGACATTATGGTTCCTCCTCAGCCTTGTATTTTGGAACATACTGCTGAAGCTTTTTGTAAAATTCAAGTACCCTCTTGCAATCGCCATTGTCATAGGGGTGCTTGCAGGATATGTACATGATATCGGAACGTTTCTCAGCCTTTTAAGGACGTTTGTATTCTTCCCTGTCTTTCTTCTCGGCCACCTGCTCGAGAAGAGAGATTTCAAGAAAATACTAGAACCTGCTAAAAAAGCTGCCGCAGCAGCTTTTCTGATCGTGCTATTTGTCACCTATCATTTCATTTTTCCTAATGGAACGAAGGAATGGCTTCTCTCGTCGTCCTCTTATGCTGACATACTCGGAATCTACAGCTGGGCAGGAGGGTTTATCAGGCTTGGCATGTACGCGGTAATGTTCTTAGCAACATTCAGCATCCTGGCTATCATACCAAGAAGAAAAATGTTCTTTACTGAGCTTGGAGAACGCACGTTGTATATTTACCTTCTCCACGGTTTTGTCGTTAAATGGCTGTTTACAACTGACCTGTTCAAGTCAATTGAGCAGAACGGATGGTATATTATGATTTTGTTCCTGGCACTGATCGTCACCCTTTTCTTAGCGAGCAAACCGGTAATCGCCCTCGCACAGCCATTCATTGAGCTCCGCTGGACGAAACTGACGAATTTGCTGGCTAACCGCCGTAAAACACAGGAACGATAGAAGAATAAGGACGAGCCTAATAAAAGAGACTGAAAACCGGTTGCAAATCACCGGTTTTCTTTAATTCAGTACAACACCTATTTCACTGCTCTGGCATATGATTGTTATTATTGAAACGGAGTGGTGCTTTATGGCTGAATTTATTAAAAAAGCTGGCAGTCTAAAAGCCGATCATGGTGTATTAACCATTAATGTGGTTAACGTCAAAATACCTGCCCAATTCATCACACTGGAAATAAGAGGTATTAATGGTGATTTCATCGGTCAGCAAAGATTTCAAACACTATTTAGCAACTCTTTATCCATTTCTCTTCCAAAAGGAAAATATATGGTCATCTTAATGATACCTGGTTACGTTCCTAAATATTATTCCATCATTATGAGAAAGAATCATCATCATTCCATTCGCTCCATTCTGCTTCCGTTAAAGAATTGTTCTCCTGTTCAGGATTTTTCTTAATCTGATACTGATCACCAAAAACTTTTCAAAACGAAAATAACTGGACTCCTTTTCCCAAAGGAGTCCAGTCTCGTTTTATTTATTAGTTAAGTGATGCTGCACCAGCACTTACATCCAAATAATAAGCGCCGCTTCCTTTGCTTGAAGAGACGACTACTTTATAGGCGCCAGTCTTCGTTGGTTTATATGCCGTGTGATCTTGGCGCTCATTTTGTGTCGAGCTTGCTACAGTTGCTCCTGTTGGATCAACAAGCGACACTTTATAGCTGTGGGAAGGTCCGAAGATCAAGAACCCTGGCGACCAGTTTGGCGTGATTAGTGTCAATGAGATAGGAAACGCTGTATTATCAACATTCAGTGTGTAAGTATGGCTTGCTCCTGAGCTAATGCTTGTACCTTTATAAAAATGGTTCGGTACAGCTGGACCAACGCCGCTCAAGCCTCCCGCTGCTTTGACCGCTGCATAGCCGTCAAGGCGTCCATAGCCATATTCGCTGTCTTTTCCTGCTGGTCCAAAATCTATCGCTGTTGAATATAAAGCATTTTTGATTTCAGGCTCTGTGATGCCAGGGTTTGCATCTTCCATTAGGGCTATCGTTCCTGCCGTGAATGGAGTCGCCATACTTGTACCGCTGTACGTGACGTATTGATTCCCTGAATTGGCTTTTGCTGCGGTAATATTATATCCCGGAGCGAAAATATCCGGCTTCACGCGTCCGTCAGCAGTCGGTCCGCGGCTTGAGAAATAGGTAAGGTTAAAACCGTTCTCACCCAGATCAGCGCCTGCACCGACCGTGATAGCTTTTTCTGCTGCTCCAGGAGAACCAATCGTTTTCGATTGCGGTCCTTCGTTACCTGCTGCAACTGCTACAGCCAGTCCCGCTGCTGACGCATTATTTACAGCAACAGATGTCGCGTCCTTCCCATCTGAACTGCCAGATGAGCCTAAGCTTAATGAAAGAACTTCAATTCCATAAACGTCTTTATTCTGAACAGCCCAGTCTATCCCGGCCGCAACCGTACTCATGCTTCCTGACCCTTGAGAATCAAGCACTTTTACACCGACCAATGCCGCTCCCGGCGCTACACCTTTATTGGCTGAGTTCGCATCACCTTCTCCAGCCACTATGCTGGCACAGTGTGTACCGTGACCTTGGTCGTCATATGCGGTTGCGCGGTTATTTACTAAGTCTTTCCATCCAATTACCTTGCCGCCGTCAAGGTCAGCGTGTGCGGCATCAATACCTGTATCAATGACCGCAACAACGGCATCATTTTTTGTATAGCTGCGCTCATTGCCGTCCATGTCACCTGTCAGCCCAAAATCGGAGCGTGCTTTTTCGGTACCGAACGAAGCATTTGCTGTGCTAAGGTTTATTTTTACAGGGGCATCGTACTCTACTTGTTTGACGAAAGGCAGAAGCTTCATAAGTTCGATCTGCTTTACTGTCATTGTAGCAGCCATGCCATTGAACACTTTATAATCAAAGTTCTTTTTGAATGCCCCTAGCTTCTGTGCCAGCTTTTCGTATGCTTTTCCGCCTGCAAACTCCTCATTAAACTGAATGATGACCGGGACCTTTTCTTCATTTTTCAATCCTTTTATCTTCTGTTCAAGATTGTCGAGCATTTTATTTGAGTTGCTGTCCGTCATTACACCTGCTAACGCTTTGTCTCCTGCATAATTTGGACTTTCTGCCATAACCGAGAATGGAGTAATCAAAAGAGTACCTGCAAGCATAGATGCTGCGATTTTCTTTTTATTCACCTAAAATGCCTCCTTTAGAATATAAGCTGCGTTTTTTGTCATTTCTTGGTGTTAACTCCATCATAAGTTCCGCTTGGTGCATTGTGATGAGGACAAATCATTATTTTCCAAATCATGACTTTCACTCTAGTAAAATATATAAAATATCTACATATCGAAATAAGTACACGTTTATGTAAAACATTTTCCCAACAATATTAGTACGTCTTCCCTATTAAACTTTAAGAGCATTGATATTCACATGATGCATAGTTCATTTGGACAATAAAGAAAACTTGGCTGATTTTAAGCTTTATAGTTCAAAAAAAGTTGGATCGGTGATCTCCGCTCCAAAGTGCTTCGCTTTCCGCGAGGCGTTCGGTGAGCCCCTTTGCAGCTTTGCGCCCTAAAGGATCTCACCTGACCGCTCGTCCCTCAGGACAAGGAAAGCTACGGCAGCAAGACATAGCACAAAAAAATGCGATTTTCATTTTCGAGAGTTTCGCCCCCTTCATAATAAATGAATAGAAACAAATCGCAAAAAAGGCAAAAAAAAAGGCTTTGCATGAATAATTACATGCGAAGGCCTTGAATTTCACTTACTCTTAAAAATTTATTTTCAACGTCAAAACTATGAGAAATGTTTCCCTTCTTCCGTCAAATGCTTTAGCTGATTCTTTCATCACTTTTACTTATTCATCTTGAATCCATCATTGATAAAGTTGATTGGAGTGTAAGGTGCCGACTCCGGCGGGACAAGCGGTCAGGTGAGACACTCAATGGTGCGTAGCGGCGAGTGGCTCACCGCCTGCCCCGCGGAAAGCGTGCGCCTGAAACGGAGATCAACTTCTTCTCTGACTTCTTTAATAGTAACTATATAGGAAAGCTCTCATTGTTATAGTGCGTATAAAACTGCATAAGGATGTAGGCAGCAAGCCGGCTCGTCATATGCCTGAAATCAAGGGTCGGATCGATCTCTACTATATCCATCCCTTTCACACTTCCATTTTTAGCGAGCCAGACCATTCCTTCTATAAGCACGCCACTGTCCATGCCTCCCGGACCAATAGCCGGACATCCAGGTGCATATGCCTGATCGAGGACGTCCATATCAAGCGACACGTACAATGTAACGCATGACATTTTCAGTTTTTCCACACTTTCTTCTAATATTGCAATAAGTCCTGTTTTCCTCACGTCATCCATTGTATAGACGGTCACGCCATGCTCAACAGCATAGTCATGATACATCTTGCCGTTTGCAAAATCCCGAATGCCAATCTGGACGAGCTGGTTTCCTTCGATGCTTCCCTTTTCGATGAGCTGGCGGAATGGCGTTCCGTTGGAAGGACCCCCATCCTCCAAGTTCCGCAGATCATGATGAGCATCAAACTGAATGATTCCTACTCTTCCTTTCGCTTGTGAAAAAGCAGAGATCGCTCCGGCAGATATGGAGTGGTCGCCGCCCAGAAAGACTGGAACAAGGTCAGGGCATTTGTGAAGCACGTGTGTCACCGTATCATGTATTCTCATCTGACTCTCAAACAAGTCGGTAACATGCATGTTTATGTCGCCGAAATCTATTATCCTCTCATCCCACAAGTCTTGGCCGCTTCCAATATGATAAGTAGTGAGTGAATGCATCATAAAGCGTATCGTTTCTGGCGCCAGGTGTGCGCCAGAATGTGAGATAGAAGTTTTAGATAACGGAATGCCGAGCACACCGATTCCTGATACCGCCGTGCCATCCCACGGAGTGAGCAGCTCACCGGTTTTTTTAATGCCGCGGTCGGCAAATTTTGCTCCGTTAGCTGGTTTAAGAAATGGAATGGATGGCATATGTTTCTTTCCTCTCCGCCGCTTTTTTCCCTTTTTTCCATACTGTATTCACATGGTTCACACCGTAATGATAAGGAATGTAGTGATAGTTAGGAGCATCCCATAAAACAAGGTCAGCATCCCGCCCGATCTCAAGCGATCCTGCTGTTTCCCCGCGTCCAATCGCGTGTGCTGCATTAACGGTAACGGCGTTCCAAATTTCTTCCGGCTTCAGCTTCAGTTTCAGTGCAGCGAGTGTCATGATAAACTGAATGTTTTCAGTCGGCGAGCTCCCTGGGTTGAAATCAGTGGAAAGAGCCACTGCACCGCCGCTTTCGATAATAGACCGTGCAGGCGCGAAACTGTCTTTGTTTAAATAGAACGTCGTGCCAGGCAGAAGGACAGCAATCGTATCTGTCTCTCCCAGCATACGGACTCCTTCCTCACTCGCACCGACTAGGTGATCAGCACTTACAGCTCCGATTTCGCAAGCCATCTCTGTTCCGCCGAGCGGATCGATCTCGTCCGCGTGTATTTTAACGCCAAAACCGTATGCTTTCGCCTTTTCAAGATACCGCTTGGACTGCTCGACCGTGAAAACACCTGTCTCGCAGAAAATATCCACAAATTCAGCAAGATTTCTCTGTTTAATCTCTGGCAGCAATGTCAGCATCTCTTCTAAAAATGCTTCAGGGCGCCCGCGGTATTCCTCAGGTATAGCATGGGCACCAAGGAATGTTGAGACAATGTCGATCGGATGGTTTTCATTCAGCTTTACCGCTGTTTCTAGCTGCTTCAGTTCCGTTTCCCGGTCAAGCCCGTAGCCGCTTTTCACTTCCATAGTTGTCACACCATAACTTAAACATCTGTTTAAATGGAAGAAGCCTTTTTCATATAAATCTTCATGTGATGCTTGTTTCGTTGAACGAACCGTAGAGTGGATCCCGCCTCCTTGAGCCAGAATATCCAGATAGGGCACTCCTTGCTGTTTAAGCGCCATCTCATGCTCTCTAGATCCGCCGAACACTAAGTGCGTGTGCGGGTCAACAAGACCTGGCGAGAGCAGCTTGCCTGATGCGTCTATTTTTTCTGCCGCTTGAAGTCCTGCTGCTTCCTCAGCTGTTCCGACGAATGCGATTTTTCCATCCTTTATCCCGACAGCTCCATTTTCGATAACGTGAAGTTCAGCCATCTCCTCACCTTTGAGCGGTCCTCTGCTGCTTTGAGGTGCAATCACTTGGCAAGAGTGTATCAGTATATCGAGCATTAATATCGCCTCCTTAGTTTTCTAGCATTGGCATGTTTACGCCTTTTTCTTTCGCATTTTGAATAGCAAGGTCGTACCCTGCATCCGCGTGGCGGACGATACCCATTCCAGGATCTGAAGTGAGAACACGTTCTAGACGGCGTGCTGCCTCATCTGTTCCGTCAGCTACAATGACCATGCCGCTGTGAAGAGAATAGCCCATTCCGACTCCGCCTCCGTGATGAAGCGACACCCAGCTCGCCCCGTTCACCGCGTTGACCATCGCGTTTAAAATCGGCCAGTCTGCGATTGCGTCGCTGCCGTCTTTCATGCTTTCTGTCTCACGGTTCGGTGACGCAACAGATCCGCAGTCTAAGTGGTCACGGCCGATGACGATCGGTGCCGACAGCTCACCCGATGCAACCATATCATTGATGATGCGTCCGAATTTTGCACGTTCGCCGTATCCGAGCCAGCAGATACGTGATGGAAGCCCCTGAAACTGGACTTTTTCCTGCGCCATCTTGATCCAGCGGCATAAATGCTCGTTATCGCTGAACTCACGCAGAATCACTTCGTCAGTTTTGCGGATATCCTCAGGGTCTCCCGACAGTGCCACCCAGCGGAACGGTCCTTTGCCTTCGCAGAACAGCGGACGGATAAAAGCAGGGACGAATCCCGGGAAATCGAAAGCATTTTCCACACCCTCGTCCAGTGCGACTTGGCGGATGTTGTTGCCGTAATCAAACGCTACCGCTCCTGCCTTTTGCATATCAAGCATCGCCTGAACATGGATCGCCATGGATTGCTTCGCTTTGGCAATGTAAGTTTCAGGATCTCTCTTTCTAAGCTCTGCTCCTTCCTCCATCGTAAACCCTATTGGCAGGTATCCGTTAAGAGGATCGTGTGCACTCGTCTGATCTGTCACCATATGAGGGATCTCGTTCATTTCAACAAGCTTTGGCAAAATTTCAGCAGCGTTTCCGAGAAGTCCGATGGAAAGCGGCTTGCCGTCCTGCATCGCTTGTTTCGCAATTGTCAGCGCCTCTTCGATTGTTTTGCATTTCACGTCCAAATAACGTGTCTCAATCCTGCGGTCGATACGTGTCTCGTCACATTCTACAGCGATAACAACACCTTCATTCATCGTAACGGCCAGCGGCTGAGCACCGCCCATTCCTCCGAGTCCTGCCGTAATAGTCAGTGTCCCCTTTAAGCTGCCGCCAAAGTGCTTGCGGCCTGCCTCAGCAAATGTTTCATACGTTCCTTGCAGAATGCCTTGCGTTCCGATATAAATCCAGCTTCCCGCTGTCATCTGTCCGTACATAATCAAGCCGCGCTTTTCCAAATCACGGAACGTTTCCCAGTTTGCCCATGCTGGAACAAGGTTAGAGTTAGCGAGCAATACTCGTGGGGCGTCAGGGTGTGATTTGAAAACGGCGACTGGCTTTCCCGACTGCACAAGCAGCGTTTCATCGTTTTCAAGCTTCTTTAATGTCTCTACGATTTTTTCATAACTCTCCCAGTTTCTTGCCGCTTTACCTATTCCCCCATACACAACGAGATCATCTGGATTTTCAGCTACATCGCGGTCCAGGTTGTTCATGAGCATGCGAAGCGCCGCTTCCTGCACCCAACCTTTCGCCTGAAGCTGTGTTCCGCGTGCTGCCTGAATATCGCTTTTAACGTTTGACATTTTAATTTTCCTCCTCTTAATTAAGCTTCCATTAATGTATTTTTTTGTAGTCCTAAAAACGTATCGTTATAGCACAAGTTCTCTATTAATTCTGTTGTGCGTTCCATGTCATAATGGAAAACACGGTCCGCCATGATTGAAGCGCAAGACGTTCTGCCAAGTTCGTAGATTTTTTTTGTTCGTGGAGCGAGCCTTTCCACTCCTCTAAAGTCAGCAGCCTGCATCGCACATATCCATTCGGTTGCTAGAACGCGCCTTGTATTCGCGATAATTTGCGCACAGTGGCGCGAACCAATCGTCCCCATGCTCACGTGATCCTCCTGGTTCGCGGAGGATGGGATGGAATCAACGCTTGCTGGATGGGCCAGTGTCTTGTTTTCTGATACAAGTGCTGCGGCCGCATACTGCATGATCATCGCACCTGATTCGAGCCCTGGGTTGCTGCTTAAGAAAGGCGGAAGATCGTTCAGCTGCGGGTTTACCATCCGCTCGATCCTGCGTTCTGAAATGTTAGCCCATTCCGCAGCAGCTATTTTTAAGAAGTCCATCGCAAAGGCGATCGGCTGCCCATGAAAGTTGCCTCCTGAGATGACTTTTTTTCCGCCGTCAAAAATGAGCGGGTTGTCAGTCGCAGCGTTCATCTCAATCTCCAGCTTCTCTTTCACATAGCCTAGAACCTGCCAAGATGCACCGTGAACCTGCGGGATACAGCGCAGCGAGTAAGCATCCTGTACACGCAGCTCACCCTGTCTTGTAGTAAGCTGGCTGTTTTCCAAGTAGGCGCGAATCCGTTTCGCTACTTCTGTCTGCTCCTTATAACCGCGGGCAATGTGAATCTCTTCTTCAAAAGCGTCTGTTATTCCTCTAAGTCCTTCCATTGTAAGTGCAGCGATCCCGTCAGCAGCGTATCCCAGCTGCTCAGCGTGAAGGTAGTTGATTACACCTTGGGCGGTCATTGCCTGTGTGCCGTTTATGAGCGCAAGGCCTTCTTTTGCTGTCAGGGTTAAAGGCTCCAGTCCCGTCTTTTTGAGCGCGTCACCGCCGCTCATTTTCTCACCTTGATAGAACGCTTCTCCTTCTCCTAACAAAACAAGCACGAGATGAGAAAGTGGAGCAAGGTCGCCGCTCGCTCCCAATGAACCCTGCTGCGGAACGACAGGGTGGATGCGATGGTTTACGAGGTCGAGCAGCCGCTCAACAACGACAGGACGGACACCCGATAATCCTTTCAGCAATGCATTCGCCCTGAAAATAAGCATGAGACGGCTCACATCTTCCGGAAAAGGTTCTCCTATCCCGCACGCATGGCTGCGGATCAAGTTCAGCTGAAGAGTTTCGACATCTTCCTGTGCGATAAGAACATCGCTGAATTTTCCGAAGCCTGTCGTGATGCCGTACACCACTTTTTCAGAAGCTACGATTTCCTCAACCGCACGGCGGCTTTCCGCCACTTTCGCCATGGCCTCCGGACTCGCTTCCACTCTCTCTTGTTTCCATAGAATTTGTTTTACTTGCTCGATCGTTAAACTATGGCCTGTTAACGTCACCATTTTTATGCTCCTCTTTTCTAATAAGCCCTAAAAAAAGCAAAAGGGGGCCGCATCCAAAAGCAAACGCTTTTGAACACAGCCCCCTCACAGCTCATGACTATGGGCTATTATATATGATTGATTCCTAAACCGACCGCCTCATGCTCCAGTCCTTTTACAGGAGCGCCGATCGTTCCATACAAGGCAACAGCGATCCAGTCGCCTTCTTCTGCCTGGTCATATGGATTCCCGCGTACGACAATAAATCTCAAGCCAACTGTCCGCAATACGGTGCCAAGCTGGACATGCCCGCGTGTCACGCCATATATCGCTTCCATGATGGCATGATACAAAGCGTGCGTTTCACGGTAGATACTGCCGTTGATGACTCCTTCTTTCTTAGCCGCTGTTTCAATCGCGGCCACCACTTTATTGGACTCCATCGAACCGACTTTCCCTTTGCAAAAACGCCAGCCCAGATCTTCTATTTTCTGTACATAGCTGTCATCTAAACAGCTCAGCATGGCAATCTTGCCAAGCAGTTTCTCATTCGCAAGACTCATGTTATTGCTCACTTTCTGCTAACGACTTATCAACTACCTTAAGTGTATGCGTTTACAAATGGTCCGTCAATTCCCTTTCAACAACTTATCACGGTGCTTAAATAAAGAATGTAAAGCTCCCCTGTCACATAAGAGATTGACAGAATTCAGAGAAGTCGTTGATCTCCGTTTCAGGCGCACGCTTTCCGCGGGGCGTGGCGAAAAGCAGAAACGGCTCGTTCAGCCCCGACAAGCAAAAGGGAAAGGGGCCGGTAAGTCGGTCTTTGACTTATTGGACACTTGCCCTTTTGACCTCGAGGGGCTAGCCGTTTTCTGCTGGACAGGTGAGCCCCTTTGCCGCTACGCGCCCTAATGGGTCTCACCTGTCCCACTCGTCCCGCTGGATAAGGAAGGCTACGCAGCAAGACATCGCACGAAGAAAATGTGAAGTTCATTTTCGAGGAGTCGGCACCTTACACTCCGATCAACTTATCAATGCTGGATTCAAGATGACCGAGTAATAGTGAAATCAAAGCAATTGAAACGAAGAATGGAAACACTCTTTACGTATAGGCTTTGAAGATTAAATTACGCCTCAGCGACAACTTCGCTGAACTTCCTATTAAAACAAACTGTTCAAAAGCAACAATCTTTTAGAAAACTTCAGAACACTCTTTTAAGAGTATATTTATCGGCCTTGCTGTCCATCCTGTAAATATTAAAATCAGAAAAGAGTGATAGAATGCTAGATGTTCAGAGGGAAATTATTTTGGCGTCGATGCTTCGGACTCCTTTGACGGAAGAGAACGCCCCACTAGATTTTTTTGTAGCCTATGATAGCACTCATACTCCTCATCTTCTATTGCCTACAGCGAAAGGACTCCTGCATGAAGGGGCACTGTTCACCATCCCCTTTGAAGCAAAGCAGGAAAATGCTTATGCATTTTCTTTAAGCAGTGTAATCCAACCAAGACGGCTTGACGATTTTCTTCTTTTTCATGATCAGCTTGAATTCTTTTTTGGGCCAGATCATAATATGCTCGCTCGATTCTTAAAAAGCGATGCTTACATTTCGTATGTTTCCTGGACGCAGAGCATGCTGCAGGAGCTGATCAAGATGGCGCTTGAAAAATGGCATCAATCTGAGGATGAAACAGAAAAGAAAAAGTGTAAAGAACAGCTGACGATGCTTTTAAATGAATAAGACAATAACAACTTGAAAGACAAAAAACAGCTCTGTCATTGCGCAGAGCTGTTTTCCATTTGGTCATGCTTCTTCTTTTTGTTTTTTATGACTGATGCGATAAAAAGCAAGGGAATGTAAATCGCGGCCATATAAAACCCGAGTATGTTCGTATAATTGTTCAGCAAGTTAATCAAAAATCGTGTTTTCAGCAGAACGCAGACAACAAGGACAACTCCTGAAATGAGAATGAGCATCTGGTGGTGCCTTACCTTGAAAACCACCTTAGCTAACCGGCTGGAAGCCCATATCGACAGCGCGATATTTGTCAGGATGACAAGGCACCAAAAGGATACAAAAAAATAATCAAACCGTTCAACAAAAGATACTTGCACAACCTTTACCATGGACAGCGTAGCCCACACATTTCTTGCTAACTGCTCCTCGCTGAAAAATGAAAAGGTAATGATGGTTATAGTCAAGTAGATCAAAACGGTGAGAAAATTTCCGAAGTGGGCATATTTTTCGGATGTTTTAGCATTTTTTACAAAAGGATAAAACACTAGCAGAGATTCAAATCCAAGATAACTAAGCATCATGCTTTTTGTCGAAATAATATAATCTTTGATGGATTCGTCGAATACAGGAAGCAGGTTTGTAAAATGTGAATATTGGAGCGGAAAAACAAGCAATACAATTAGACCGAAGGGGAGCACGACTCCTAAGAAGCAAACTCCTGTAACCGTCCTGAAACCAGCTGAAACCACATAATAAGTCAATAATAAAAAGACGGATGCAATCTTCCACGTTTCCAAAGTGGGAAACATCCAGACCTGTACCACTTCTATATAAGTCCTGAGGACAGTGATAGTCCATACAGCAAAGTATAAAATCAATACTAGATTAAACACAGTGCCGATGTATTTTCCAAACAGCTTTGTGTGAATGGACGTAATGTCACCGCCGCCTGTATTTAGTACATAATAGATCATGTATATCAGAATATGAATAATCATCCCGGCAAACAATACTGAAATCCATGAGTCATATCCTGCAAACTTTGCAACTACGCGCTGATAGCCAAGCACCCCCACCCCAACCTGAATCGAGTGGACAAGAAAAAAAACCAGATAAGGCGATACAAGGAAGTTTTCTTTAATTTTCATCACTTTTCCCACCTCACCCTTTTAATATCTCCCCTATTTTCTCCCGCTGGTGAGAGAATTATCCATCTGGAGGTTTTGGGGTACGGTACTCACAACTGAATCACTTGATATCAAAGTCTTTTTTGTGTTGAGTACCGTACCCCCCAAGAAGAGCCCCAAGAAAGTAACTCCAATAGATAAAACAAAAGAACCCTGGCTGCCTGCCAGGGTTCTTCTTCTGAGTTACCCTGTAAAAACATCGCCTTCAGGATAACGTATATTTTCTTTTGATTGGCGTGCCAGAGTAAATGCCATCGTCAGCGGTCCCAGCTTGCCAAAGAACATGATGAACATGATGATGATCTTGCCAAGGAATGTGAGTTCAAACGTCAGTCCCATTGTAAGACCTACAGTTCCAAAGGCAGAAACTACTTCAAACAATACTTCCAAAAAGGGAGCCTTCTCTGTCAGAGTCAGGAGCATAACACCTAAGAATACAAATGAAATGCTGATGGTTGTGATGGCTAGAGCTCTGTAGATGATGGCGTTGCGGATCGTCCTTTTCATCATGACCGTCTCTTCCTTACCTTTTATGAAGGTAATAACGGCAAAAACAATGACCAGGAACGTTGTAAGCTTAATTCCTCCGCCTGTAGAAGCACTTCCTGCTCCGATAAACATGAGCAAAATAGTCAACAGCAGAGATCCGTCTTCCATATCCCCGATACTGACTGTATTAAAACCCGCAGTTCTTGGCGTGATACCTTGAAAATATGCAGCCCATAGCTTGTCCGAGCCAGAAAGCGAGCCAAGCGTTGCTGGATTGTTTTGCTCAAACAAGTAAAAAAGAATAATCGCGATCATATTAACGACAATTGTTCCAAAAATCATGATACGCGAATGAAGCGAGAGGTTGCGCCATTCTTTTGATATCCACAAATCTACGATAACCGTAAATCCGAGACCGCCCATGACAATAAGCATAGTAATGACCAAGTTGACGACTGGATCTCCCACATAGCGGACGAGGTTATCCGGCCATAAACCAAATCCTGCGTTGTTATAGGCAGCGATCGTGTGAAAGATGCTGTAATACACCCCTTTAGAGAAGCCCATATCTGGAACCCATCGCAGCGACAATAAAAAAACAGCCAAAATCTCGATCACGATTGAAAAAACAAACAAGTTCCTGACCAGTCTGATAACCCCGCCAATCGAAGGCTGATTTAAAGCTTCCTGCATGATAAGCCTCTGTTTTATGCCGATCTGCTTTCTCAGCATAATAACTACGAGTACGGCAAATGACATGATACCAAGACCGCCCACTTGTATAAGCACCAGTATAACTATCTCGCCAAAAAGCGTATAAGTAGATCCTGGATCAATGGTGACAAGACCGGTTACTGTTGCAGCAGAAATAGCCGTAAAAAAAGCATCAATCCAGCTCACTCCATTAACTGAAGCGGCTGGAAGTTTAAGAAGCAGCCCGCCTATTGCGACGAGTACCAAAAAGATAATCGCTAATATTTGAGGAGGGTTTAATTTAATCGGCTTATACAGAAAGGATTTCCTTTGTGAGGTTTTTAACACGCCTCTTACACTCCTTCTTCTTCAAAGCGGTTCAGGTCCTCATTTCTGCCGATAACAACAAGGATATCGTTTCTTTGCAATGTCACATCGGCAATTGGTGATACATGAATATCATCACCGCGCTTTATGGCTACGATATTGCACCCGAACCTTGCCCGTACATCCAATTCTGTAAGCGTACGCCCGATGACTTTATCTGTAACTTCCACCTCGACAATGCTGTGTTCATGAGAAAGTTCAATAAAGTCAATAATTTTTTCAGAGGTGATAAGCTGCGCTACTCGCAGTGCCATATCACGTTCTGGGTGGATGATGCGGTCTGCGCCTAGTTTCTCCAATACTTTATGGTGATAATCATTTTGCGCTTTCACCCACACTTTCTTTACTCCAGATTCCTTTAAAAGAAGCGTGGTCAAAATGCTGGATTGAATATCCTCCCCGATTGAAACGATAACGTGGTTAAAGTTTCGGATACCAAGTGACTGAAGAACTTTTTCATCTGTTGAATTTGCCTGTACTGCCTGTGTTGCAATGTTTGCAAACTCGTTAACCTTTTCCATGTCACGGTCGATCGCAAGTACATCGTGCCCCATTTGAGAGAATTCTCTAACAATGCTGCCCCCAAATCGGCCTAGTCCAATAACTGCATATTGCTTGTTCATGTAATTTCGCTCTCCTAACTTGCTGTTTTTAGCAAACAAAAAAAGACCACCAAAAAATGGTCCGCAAAAATGTCTGCGACCTCTCCTAAATACTTCTACGCTTACGGGGTTAGCTGACGGATTAGGGACTGGAGTATCCCCTCTTGTACGTAATGTACAAGACTCACCCCATGAAAAATTGGGTCCCCCGCCCTGCACGAAAAACACATGCAGATTCAGCGATTAAAGTCATTCTTATTAAGATTACATTTAATGTAATCCTCTCTTTATAAAATGTCAATGGATTTTCTGATGGATTTACAATCCATTAAAATTTGTTAGTGAGCTGTGCTAAAATGACCGCCGCACCAATTACCCATACATAGATGGCGAAACCTTTCAAAGTCCCTCTTTGCAAAAGACTGATCATCCATTTGACAGCCAGATAGCCGAACAAAGCAGATGCTGCCGTTCCCGCAGCCAATGCACCGAACGAGATATGCTGGCTTCCTGCTGTCCATAAATCTTTTGATTGAAGGACAATTCCTCCTGCAATTGATGGAATAGACAGCAGGAACGAAAAATAAGCTGCCGCTCTTGGATCAATTTTCCTGAACAATGCTGCAGCAATCGTAAGTCCTGATCGCGAAACAGCAGGAAGAATCGCAGCTCCCTGAAAAGTACCGATTACAACAGCATCTGCAATTGTAATGTCTTCTAGCGACTTTCGGCCATGCTTTTTATACATTTCTGCCCACCAGAGAAGACAGCCTGTTGCAAGAAACTCCCACCCTGCCGTTACACCCGTTTTGGATATTTCCTCAAAAAAATCTTTAAAAAGCAGTCCGATCGCTGCAGTCGGAATAGTACCTGCGATAATTAAAATTCCAGTACGGCTGAATGGGTTCTTCAAAAGGCAGGCGACTTCTTTCCAATAAACAGTCAGAACAGCAATTAATGTGCCAAAATGCAGCATGCTATCCAAGAAAAGGCCTGCTTCTTCCAGTCCAAAAACCTTTCGTCCGATCAGCAGGTGGCCGGTTGAACTGATTGGAAGAAACTCCGTAAGCCCTTGTACTATCCCTAAAATGAGCGCTTCTATGATATCCATGCCGCTCTCCCTCCAGAACGCTTGTCTTGTTAAAGACTATTCTGAAGGTGCAGCAGTTAGTACAATTTGAAATCTTTTACAGTACGCCGGAAAACAGACGGGAAAACGACTCTTTAGTGCGTTCCCAAAGGCCTCTTTTATAAAATTCAACAGGACCGACTCGCACCGATTCTTCCATATCCTCTTCGTACTGTCTTATTAAGTCCTGTACAGAAGTACAATCAAACAAGAACGCATTTACTTCAAAATTCAAATGGAAGCTTCTCATATCCATGTTAGCTGTTCCAATTGAGGCCATATCACCGTCAACGATGATAACCTTTTGATGCAGGAAGCCTTTTTGATACGAATAAATCTCCGTACCGCACCTCAGCAGCTCAGGAAAGTAGGAACGCGTGGCGTACTGTGTAAGAAAACCGTCATTTATTTCAGGTACCATGATTCTTACTTGCACACCTTTTTGATTAGCTATTTTCAGTGCGGTGCGTATCGCCTCGTTAGGAACAAAATAAGGGGTCGCGATCCAAATGGATTTCTGAGCGCACATGATCATCGTATAATAAAAGTCGCTCATGATCCCCTGCTGTGTGTCTGGTCCACTGGCCACTACATGCACTTTCCCGTCACCTTCCACTTTTTCCGGTGCCGTATACGCTGAATTTTCCAGAAGATCTTCATGACAGACGTATTCCCAGTCAAGGAGAAATATTGCGTGCAGTGTCTGTACAGCTTCACCTTCTAGTATCATATGCGTGTCCCGCCAAAATCCAATAGAATCGTCTTCCCCCAGATATTCAACACCAACGTTCAATCCGCCCGTGAATCCGATTTTGCCGTCGATCACGACAATTTTCCGGTGATTCCTGAAATTCAGCTTTTGATTGAAAAATCCATAACGGACTGGCAGGAAAGCATGTACTTTTACGCCTGCATGCTTCATTTCATCAATATCGCTCTGCTGCAGGGAAAGACTTCCTATTCCATCAAACAGAAAACGCACCTCTACTCCCTCTTTTGCTTTTTCTTTTAAAATATCCATGATTTCTTTTCCGAGGCGGTCAGACCTAAATATGTAATATTGAATATGAATATATTTCTGTGCCTCAAGAAGACGTTTCTTCAGCTCTGTAAATTTTTCATCGCCGTTTTTTAATATCTTTGTCTTTGTATAGCTGTTCATCCTAGTCAGCGCCACATGATGGGCATAGGTGGCGAAACACTTTTGATGATCCTGCATATGTGAAAAATCAGGTTTTTCATCTTCCTTCGTGACACGAATCCATTCTTCACGGTCATTTTTCCTCTTTGATTTAAAGAGATGTCCCTTCAAATAAAGCTGTCCCGAGTACAGATAAAAAATGTAGCCGATCACAGGGAAGAACAGCAGGACGTACATCCAGAGCAGTGTATGCTGTGCCGTGCGGTTTTCAAGCATGAGTGAAAACATCGTATGAAAGATAATAGCAAAATACAAAACCGCAAACACAACTTTAAGATAAAACGGATAGTGAGCGAACAAAACAGCATATAAAGATCCAATTAAGAACAGCGACAATAAAAACTCATAAACCCGCTTCATTTACTTGCTCCCCTCTTTTCATTTCCCCGATTTTTCCCCAAAACTGCGCTATCTAAACGGCTGGCTTTATTTCCAGTTGCTGTTTCCTCCAAGAACTTGACTTGAAGCCGAACATTCAACTCTCTTTCGTTACAGGAAAACGCAATGACAGAAATAAGAGACGACTATGCCGTCTCTTACCAGTTGTCCGTTTCATCATCCATGCTATGTTCAAACAGGTCTATCGTGCCAAGTACGATATGTGCTAGCCCAAATCCGAGGATAAGACTCGTCAGCGAGCTGCTGCTTTTCTTCCTTCCCATTCCTAGAAACGGAAGTGCACTGAGTGAAACAACAGCACCTAAGACAACAGGAATCAGTCCTTCTCTTTTCAGCATTTTCATTCCTCCTTTATGATGATGATGTTAGTATGAACGACAGCGTTTATTCCATTCATTCAGCTAAAACATAAATAGCAGGAACGTTTTTAATAAAAGGAAAACAAAAAGCGATTCCGTTTCATGCTTTCGCTTTCGAGCATTTTTAACAGATACCATAAGAAAAAGAGTGCCCCAATAATTGACGAGACACCCCTTGGCTATCCTTTTATTGCTTTGCATCTTTAAAATAATATTCGGCGATTGCGTCAGCTACTGCTTCAGCGGAACGGTCCAGTTCTTCAAAGCTGTTTCCTACTCCTCCAAACTCGATAAGCATGGCCTGGCTTGATAGATCTTGATTATATACACCGTTTCCTTTTTGTTTATTTTTCTTAATAACTCCGCGGCTGAGACCTGGATACTTCTTTTCGAGCAAGCTGTGAAGCTCTCTTGCCATCTGTTCATTTTTCTCATAATTCGGATTGCTCGCTCCAACAACAAACAATATTTTCGCATACGATTTACCGTTAATTTCCCTCGTTGTTTTGGCTCTCCCGAGTGAATCTCTGTGAAGATCGAATAACAGTTTCATGCCATTGTTTTCCGCCATAGCTTCCTGCACGAGAGTCCTTGCCATCGGATAGCTTTTTTTATAATCCGTGTTGTTCTTTCTTAGAAGATCTGTCATGTTCGTTGTGTCGACAACTGTGCCAATACCCCTTTTCTCCAGTTCCTGCCCTAGCTTCTTTCCAACCATAGTAATGTTCACCTTTGAATGAACGGCGTCATCAGGATTCTTAACTCCTTTTAGATGAGGAATGAATGATTCCCAGCTGTGCGAGTGGTAAATGTACGCTACTTTTTTCCCGGCAGAAGGCGGTGGATTACCAGGGTCATCTGTCTGGCCAGGATCTTGAAGCCGTTCAACGTTCTGTACATCTGCCTCTTTTCCATCCATTAAAAATTCAATTGGCGGCGGGGATTCGTGAGCGATGTTTGTATAGTCTGTCCCTTCCCCAGCAACAACGATCGTGGAATCGAACTGTGCAAACCCAGGAAGTTCGTTGCCAAGAAGGCTTCTTATGTCCCCAGGCTTGATGCTTGTCGCAAGCTCAAGCATCACGGCAGACACAGATGGCGGCTCACTCTTCTCTGGAAGCGCTTGAGAAAAGTAGCGGTTTTCAAATCCCAGAACATAAACGAGTGCTTCTCCTGAAAACTCTGTCAGCCAGTGATGCAGTGACGAAGATGACAGCCTGTATTTGCTTTCAAAGGAAGTCACAAAGCTGGTGGACAGCACGATGAAAACCATAGCACCGATAATATAGAGAGGAAGCTTCCTCAATAAAAACTGCGGGATGAACATGTAAGACCCTCTCCTTCTTTTACATTCTCTATTACAACGTATTCATCTGATAGAGAAAGTAGAATACATTTTCCAGAATTAATAGAGAGTCCCTTTCATAGAGGAAGCTGCAAATATTAATCAATTGACTAATTTCCATATTTTTCATATACTATGTTCAGGAATATTTGAACGTTAAAGGAGTGTGAAACATGCAAGATGTTTATAAACTTGAAGAACTTGAACAATTACGGGTGATCAGTGATCCTCTGCGCCTAAAAGTCATATGGGAAATCATTGATGAAGCGAAAACGGGTAAGATGGTGGCAGATATTTTAGAGGCGCCTGCTCCTAAGATTCACTACCATCTTAAAGAGCTTGAGCGAGTCGGATTGGTAAAAGTAGAGCGGACAGAAGAAAAAAATGGGATCGTACAGAAATTTTACCGCCCTATAGCCCGCGTGTTCTCTACTGCCGAAATCCTCCTTCACCATAAAGATGAAGTCAAAGAGGAACTTTCGGATGCTTTAAAGGAAAACATTTTAATTTCGCTCGATAAAACAAAATCGATGATTAAAAAGATGGATTCTCATATTTTCACTGAAATGCCTCAGGTGAAGTTTGGCTTTAACCAAGTCAGGCTTTCCAAGGAGCAGCAGGAACAGCTGCAGTCAAAATCAAAAGAACTGTCTGATCTCATTCAAAGCTTCAAAAACAGCAGCCACCCTGATGGAGAATTGCATCACCTCTTTATGGTTGCATTTCCTGTAGGAGACTCTGAAAACGAAGGGAGTTAACACGGTATGACAGAGCCAGCGTTCACTCAGCAGCAAGAACAGCCTGCCTCATTATTTAAGCAAAGGTCTTTCCTTTATATTTGGGCCATGACATTCTGTGCCTCATTTTCTATTGCGATCTTTTTGTTCTCGCAATCCTGGTATGTCGTAAAAACACTCAATCAGGAGGCTGCCCTCGGTGCTGTGCTGATCGCGACGAACATTCCACGCCTTCTTTTCATGGCACTTGGCGGCGTACTCGCAGACCGGGTCAGCCGGACAAAAATCTTATTCATTTCTAACATCCTCAGAGCCATTCTTCTTTCAGGGCTGCTGCTCATGCTCTGGACAGAACATTTATCGCTTTCGTCTTTCATCCTTTTCGGTCTTTTGTTCGGGATCATGGATGCATTTGTCTGGCCTGCTAACGGTTCACTGCTTCCAAACGTGGTGGATTCCTCTCAGCTGACAAGAGCGAACTCGGTCGTACAAATGACTCAGCAATCTTCGCTCATTCTTGGTCCAATGATCGGCGGCATCCTCGTTCACCAGGGAGGATATTATTTATCTTTTGGCGTCCCTGCTGTGATGCTATTGATCTCGGCTATTCTTGCCTACCTACTGAACCTTCCTCCTTCTGCAGATAAAAAGAAAGACCGAAAAGGCATCTGGCAGTCTATAAAAGAAGGGCTTGCTGTAGTGAAAGAATCATCTTTTCTTATCGCCCTCTTCTTAAGCACTATTTTCCTGAACTTGTTTGTAAACGGACCGCTCATGATGGGTCTTCCTGTTTTCGTAAAAAACGTCCTTAACGGCAGTGCGCTTGAATTCAGTTATGTTGAAGGCTCCATGGCTGCCGGCATGCTTATGAGCTCTGTGGCGATCGGCATTATGAACATCAAAAAAGGAAAAGGCATGATGGTCACTGTTTCGTTGTTTGCAATGAATATATTCTTCTTTATGCTAAGCCAAAGTACAACAATGGCTGCCAGTATGGCTCTTGCCTTCCTGATGGGCATTACGTTTCCAGCAACCAATATCCCGCTTATTTCAGCGGTTCAGGAGAAAGTCGATAAAAAGCTGATCGGCCGATTGATGAGTCTTCTAACGATGGCAAGCCTCGGCCTTGCTCCTGTATCCTTTGCGGTTACATCACTCCTCATATCATCTGGAGTTCAGATACAGCACATCATGGCAGCCGGCGCCTGCTTCCTTCTTCTCGTCAACTTCATGATTGCCTGGAAGCTGCCCGCACTCAGAAAGATGTAAGTTTTTCATGCTTGGGGTACGGTACCACGCATGAAAAACCTACAAAAATCAGGACTTCCTGAAAGATCGTACCGTACCCCATAATAAAAACGGAAAGGGCGTGCAAGGGATGAAGATTTTGATGATTGGCGGTTCGCGGTTTATTGGAAGGCATATTACTGAAGCATTGCTGCAGAAAGGGCATACGGTAACACTGTTTAACAGAGGACAGTTTGCTCCTGAACTGTTTCCTCAGTGCGAAAAAATTCACGGTGACCGTACAAAAGATCTGCATTTGCTTCGAGGGAAGAAATATGATGCTGTTATCGACACATGCGGTTACCTGCCAAAGCATGTGTCGATGCTGGCTCAGACACTTAAACCCCAGACTCCGTTTTACGTGTTCATATCTTCTAAATCGGTTTATGCTGACCAGTCTCAAATAGGATTGACCGAAGAATCCGCCGTTGCACAATGGGAGCATATTCATGAGGACGACCAAACAAATGGGGAGCACTATGGACCAATGAAGGCAGCTTGTGAACGCTCGGTTTTAGATGTATATGGAAGTAATGCATCGCTCATCATCCGGCCAGGGCTTATTGTTGGTCCGCATGACTACTCTGACCGTTTCACGTACTGGCCTCATCGTATCGCCCGCGGAGGCAAGGTATTATCCCCTGTCTCGCCATCTGAACGTGCACAAATAATCGATGCAAGAGATCTGGCTTTATGGATCGTGAAAATGACAGAACTCCGGACAGCAGGAATCTTTCAGGCAGGAGGAGCTACTACTACAATCGGTGAGATATTTAGAGCGTGCCGTACTGAATCTGGCAGCAACGCTGAATTCGTATGGGCGAATGCAGAATTTTTGAAGAAGAACGAGGTTGGTGAGTGGGTGGAGCTCCCGCTTTGGATTGCAAGTCCGCAATACAAAGGGCTTACAGGGTCAGAAGACACTAAGGCTCAAGCACATGGCCTGACATACCGTCCAATTTCGGAAACGATCCGCGATACTCTTGCCTGGTCTGATTTTCGCAATCTTTCACCTGAAGACTGGAAAGCTGGACTGCATCCCCAAAAAGAAAAACAAGTGCTTGAAAAGTGGGCAGCTGCTCAAACTTATATTCAAAATTAGGCATTCTTTAACAAAAATACATGAATGCCTATGGCACTTGTCCATACCAATATAAAAAGAACGCATATAGTAGAAGTGTGAGATAGATATCTCGCCTGCCGGCCCACCGGCAGTCAAGCAATTCCCTACCCCCCATTTCTTCATCATGCGTTCGGTTTTTACCATAATCCCTTGTGGATTATGGTCTTTTTAATGTTTTTTGCTGGCCGCCAGAGATGTAATGCTGAAGATGATGCGGCAGTTCGCCCTTCGTAAAGACGTGTTGAATGTCACGCGATGAAATCTCAAGCATGCCTAGTTTTGGATAAATGGAGCTGTCATTCGAAAATGTCCGGTATTGCTGTCCGAAGTCAGTAATGGCATCCATTGTCTCCCGTTCTGTCGTATTCCTATATTCATTGATCTGATGAATTTGCTGGATCATCATCAAATATTCTGCTTTCATCCGCTCCAGCTGCTGTATCTTCGTTTCCATCTGCTGGCTCGCCATGTTCATTTCACGGTCTCTCGCCATATAGAGAGTTTTCAAATATTCCTGAAGCCTGTCCTGCCTGCTTTCTTTCAAGTCGTCCAGTATTTCCAGTGCATCTCTCTCTTTAGAAAGATTACGCAAATACACATCTTTTGCTTCTGTCAGCCTCTCCATCGTAACCTTTGAATTTCGCTTGCCGTATTGGTTCAGCAAATCCTCATAAACGGCAGATGACTGTTCTTTTTGTCTATGTAATTGGCTCCAGGCCTGTTCAGCTGCTTTTATTTTTTCTTTATACATCTCCTGCATGGAGGTAAAGTGTCGTAATTCAGGGTACACGTTAAATCTCCTTTCTTTTGCTTCCTTATACCTTTCGAGAAGGGATAAAGATTTATCGACCCGAATTAATAAGAAAACACATAAAGCAGGTGGATCTTAATGAAAAAATTATACTGCATCCGTCATTGCTCGGCAGAAGGACAGCATCCTGATGCTGCTCTGACAGCTGATGGTGAAAAACAGGCTCTTGATCTCTTCCTATATATGAAGGAACTCGAAATCGATGTCATAATATCAAGCCCATATGTAAGGGCAAAACAGACGGTCAGGCATCTCGCAGAATCAAAAAAACTAAAGATTGAGGTCGATGCCCGGCTTGGCGAACGGCGCCTCGCAGGTACTGATCTGCCTGACTGGCTCGAGCATCTGAAAAGGTCGTTTGAAGATGAGCACGCTGTTCTGCCTGGTGGTGAATCCTCTTATGAAGCTTCTAAAAGAGCACTATCTCTAGTTGATGATTTACTGCAGCGCAAAGAAAACCATATTGCACTCGTCACTCACGGAAATCTTTTAGCTCTATTATTAAAAGCGTTTGATCCTTCTGCAGGCTTTCATACTTGGCAGGCACTGACCAACCCGGATGTTTATGAGATCGACTTGACCGAAAAGCGTGTCCGCCGATTGTGGGCCTAATACATTCCAATTATATCCAGACCCCCACCTCTCCTACAAAAGTCCCGAAACCTGTTTACGTAGCACAAATTATTGGGGAGGTTTTTACATTATGAAAAAACTAGCTGTAGCATCTGTATTGGGAGCTTGTATCTTTAGCTCATTCGCGGGAGTATCTGAAGCAGCAACACCTCAGCAATCTAACTCAGCTCCGTGCATCACGGACTTTATGAATAAGCAGCAACAAGCACCACAAGCTGAGGCACCAGCTCCAGCACCTGCACCACAACAAAATGCAGCTCCGGCAGCACCAGCTCCAGAGCAGCAAGAAGCAGCACCAAAGACTGAATCTGATGCTGGACTTACAGCAGACGAGCAGCAAATGCTTGATCTTGTAAACCAAGAGCGTGAGAAAGCTGGCGTTCCTGCACTTAAAGCAGACGCAGAGCTTACAAAAGTAGCACGTGTTAAAGCAAAAGACATGATCGACAACAACTATTTCGATCACAACTCGCCAACTTACGGTTCTCCGTTTGATATGATGAACAAGTATGGCATTGAGTACAAGACTGCTGGTGAAAACATCGCAGGTAACTCTTCTGTTGAAGGTGCTCACACTAGCCTTATGAACTCTCAAGGTCACCGTGAGAACATCCTTAAGTCAGAGTACACTTCTGTAGGTATCGCTGTAGTTGACGGCGGCCAGTATGGCAAGATGTTCGTACAAATGTTCAAAGGGTAATCGTTCACTATAGAACGCAAAAAAGCGCAGGCTTCCTGCGCTTTTTTTGTGTCCTAATTTCTTTTCTAATCAAAAAGGTTATTGTTTCGAACGGATGGTTTTTATAAGTTCAGCGAAGTTGCAGCTGGAGTATAACCTTCAGTGCCTAATCCATGGCGGGTGTTGCGAGTTTAGGCTCAATTGCCTGGGGCTGATATGCTAATCATATACACTTAATCATCTTGAATACGTCATTGTTAACGTTGATCGGAGTGTAAGGCGCCGACTCCAGCGGGACGAGCGGGAAGCGTGCGCCTGAAACGGAGATCAACAACCTCTTTGAATACATAAATTCAAATGGAATGTGAAAACAGCCCTTAATTAACAGGAAAACTCAAACAGAACACTGTCCCTGTCCCCTTCTCACTTTCAACCACAAAAGTCCCGTTATGATTTTTAATGATCTTGTGGCTTACCATCAGACCAAGCCCTGTCCCTTCTTCTTTGGTTGTAAAGAATGGGCTGCCGATCTTTGCGAGCGTTTCTGGGTCCATTCCTGCTCCCGTATCTGAAATCTTCACCTTGAGAGTTCCCTCTATTACATAAGCTTCTACGCTGACTGTACCGCCAGCATTCGTTGCCTCAATCGCATTTTTTATATAATTAATAAATACTTGCTTTAATTGGTGCAGATCGCAAAAAATATCTGGCAGCCCTTCCTGCAGCTTCATCTTCAGCTCTACTCCTTTTAACAAGGACTGTGTCTGCAAAAGCGCGACCGTATCCCAGAGCATCGCAGAAATGTTCTGAACCTTCATCTGTTGAGTATCATTTTTCGCAAGCAGCAAGAATTCTTTAATAATATATTCAATCCTGTCCACTTCATTAAGAATGATCTTAAAATATTCGGGTCGCTGGTTTTTATCTGTTTGAATCAGCTGGATGAAGCCCTTTAAAGAAGTAAGCGGGTTTCGGATTTCGTGTGCGATGCCAGCAGCTAGCTCTCCGACTACGTTCAGCGTTTCCGCTTTAATCAGCTTCTGTTCAGTGACACGGCGTTCTGTCACATCCTGAAGCACGACAAGATGAAGTCCTGGCAGGAGATCTGGCTTGCAGAAATACGAAATGTCCTTGATTTCTCCCTGACCGCAAAGAATTTTCACTTCTCCATGGTGTTTGGGCAGCCCTAAAAAGGAATTCCAGTTGAACGATTCTCGAAATTCCTCAGATGCATACAAAAAACGGTCAGCGCGCTCGTATAAAAGCTCTTCTTTATCAAGTCCCAGCAAGATGCACCCCGCTGGATTGACGTCCATGATTTCCATCTTCTCATTGCAAAGAACAAGAGCATCCATCGCATGCATGAACAGTTCCTGAAACTGTCCAGAATGCTGGTCTTCTGTTGTGCTGTTCTTATATTCTCTGCTGCTGAACTCTACCGTACTGCCGATGACTTCTGAAATTCTGCCGTTCAGTCCAGGCAGCGGCATCAAAGTGACCGTGTATAAGCTCCCGTGGGACCGAAAATCGACGGTGCATTTTTTTCCTTTAAATGCCTGCTCCAGTGAAATCGTGCAGTCATCGAGCTTATCCTCAGAAAAAATGGTGGATAGACTGTCCATAAAGTAATCGCCCGTTTGAATTTCGCTTAAATCAGTCCTCTTACCATGCGAATAGGTATATATGTACTCTCCGTACTTCAAACGGCACAATCTGAATAGATGGATGGGAGTCTGTTCCAAAAAGTAAAAGTGGCGGTCAGACAGCTCTTTTTCGCTCTGCATCAGAATTCTTCTCAGCATTTCATTTTCACGCTTGAGTTCCATTAATTCCCCATTAAAAGTAGTAGCCGGCATATGAAATAGACTCCTTTATTCGATACTGATAATATTCTGCGGCTTTATTCATTTTCCTATCTAAAAATTTCCTATTTTTATAACAAAACATTTAGTACAAAGGTACTATCTACATAAAAAAGCCCCTAAGCCTGTATAAGGCTTGGGGCTATTTCAATTTGCTGCCAATGTGCTCTAAGTACGATTCACTGACCGGTCCGACATACACTTTTTGAACCGTTCCTTCTGTGTCTATAAAATAAGTGGTCGGGATCGCAGCAGCTTTGAATTGTTTCACTGTTTCCCCTTTTTCGTCAAGAAGTATAGGAAACGTTACTCCGTATTCGTCCGTAAACTCCGAAATGTCGCTCTTATTCTTTTCGGAATGCGTAAGGTTGACGGCCAATATTTCAATATCGCTGTCTTGGTTTTTATTGTAGAACTTCTGCATGTCCGGCATTTCCTTCCTGCATGGCGGACACCATGTTGCCCAGAAGTTCAAAATCACTTTCTTTCCGCGATAATCTTTCAAGCTTACAGTTTGTCCTTCAAGGTTTTCCAGCAAGAAATCAGGAGCTGTGTCACCTGGACCAAGCCCTGTCTTCCCCGTCTTTGGAGATATCTTAAACGAATCATCCTTAACGTTCTTTTCTGTCCCGTTTGATAGATCCGTTTCTTTCCCTGACACCAAGACTGCCGCAGCCACTAACAGGATCAATCCTAAAATAATGAATAATGGTCTAGTTTTCATCTGCTATTCTCCGTTTTAAAGCTCTGATAAAAGGACAATGTTTCCTTTTGGTTCTTTGCTTGCAGCTGTCGGTTCGTGCGAGACGGCCACTGCTTCCCAATTATGTGTTCCTTCATAATTCACATCAAATACGACTGCGCCATTTCCTTTTCCATCCGGTGTAAATGTGCCTGCTCTGTATTTTTTATCTCCTTCAATGAGCCACACCTGATACGCCTCTTTCCCTTTAACAGGGTTCAAATTATGAGTTTGGACGATTAGTTTCATATTTCCGTTGTCTTTCACCATAGAAGCGACACCGCTCGATTTCGACTGGTGCGGAGCGAGTGTAATCGTCTTAAACGTTTCAGCCGTCTTTTCAAGAGCTGCTTCCTGCTTGTTCTTTTCCAAGAATAAATAAGCGTTACCTGCAAGAGAAAGGGTTAAAGCAGCTGCAAGCAGCCCGCTGATCCAAGGCTTTGAAGCTTCTTTCACCGGTTTGTTTTCTTTATCTGCCATGTTTCTTATTGGCGCTGCCTTAGGCTGATTCTCTTCTTGATCTGCAAAAACTGCTGCAAGCACCCTGTCCTTCATGCCTGCTGGCGGCTCTTTTTCCTCCGATAAATAAGGCAAGTCTGATGTGAGCATCTGCCATTCTGTCCATTCAGAAAGGCAGGCTTCACATTCCTGAAGATGCTTCTCAAAATTTTGTTTGTCTTCTCCTTCTAGATGTCCGTTGTAATAATCCAGAAGCTGGTCACATCGGCTCTTGTCCATATTTATCCCTCCCCTCATTATATTTTTTTCTTAAATGCTGCAGCGCAAGCCGTATCCTTCCTTTAACAGTACCTAACGGGACACCGCACGATTCAGATATTTTCTGCTGTGATTCTCCTTTGAAATAAAAGAGTTCCACCATCTTTTTCTGTTCTTCAGAGAGAGTGGAGATGGCTGACTGCAGCTGCTCTCTTTCTTCTCTCCACTCAACTGTCTTTTCGACGTTTTCACTAGCTGGAATCTGCAGATTTTCATCACTCAGCTCAGTTTCCGTTTTACTTCGTTTCCTTAACAAATCGATGCAGGCGTTCCTCGTAACGGTCAGCATCCATGATGAAAATTTGCCTTTTTCTTTGCTGTATGTTCTTTTGTTTCTCCAAATTTTTATAAAGACTTCCTGAACCGCATCCTCTGACAGTTCTTTTTGCTGCAGAATTTTGAAGGCGAACGAGTAGAGCAGTTTCTCATACCGCTCATAAAGTAACTCCAGTGCTTCCCGGTCGTCCTTCTGGATCCGCTCATAAAGCTCGAAATCAGAAATTGTACCCATGACCGTCTCCTTTTTTGCAATGAATATAACTATTATAACGTTACGGGCACTCTTTGTCCTTTCAATACAATTGCCTATTAAGCTAACGCTGAAAAACAGCTGCCGGATCATGAAAAAGTAAAGTTTAATCATTAATAATTATGTGATGCAGCCGATATAACCCTTATATAAAGCTAACATGAAATAAAATTGCAAAGTGGGGATACAGCATATGGACCGCTCAACATTAATTGGAGTCATTCTAGGCATTGTCGCGATAGGCGTTGGTATGGTGTTAAAAGGAGTCAGTCCGGCAGCGCTTCTTAATCCGGCAGCACTTCTCATAATCTTCGCCGGTACTGCCGCCGCTATTCTGATCGCATTTCCAATGTCAGAGCTGAAAAAGCTTCCGACATTATTTAAAATACTTTTCACTGAACGAAAACTGCTTGAGATCAACGAGCTGATCGCCACCTTCATAGACTGGGCTAGCATTGCCCGCAAAGAAGGCTTGCTTTCACTTGAGCCAAAAGCTGATGAAGTAGATGAGCCGTTTTTGAAGCAGGGCATTAAAATGATCGTAGATGGCCAGTCACCCGAGTTTATCAGGGACGTTTTAATGAAGGATCTTGAAACGATGGAAGAACGCCATTTAAGCAATTCATCCATGTTCACACAAGCCGGAACATACGCTCCGACACTCGGAGTTCTTGGAGCAGTAGTCGGCTTAGTTGCAGCACTCGGCAACATGCAGGATATTACAGCACTTGGCCATGCTATCTCTGCCGCATTTATCGCAACATTATTCGGGATATTTACTGGATATGTCTTGTGGCATCCATTCGCTAACAAGCTAAAGCGCAAATCAAAACAAGAGATTAAATTGAAAGAAATCATGATCGAAGGACTTCTTTCCATTCAGGACGGTACGTCTCCAAAAATTTTAGAAGAAAAGCTATTAACATATCTTCCTGCAAGTGAACGTGAATCCGTCAAAGAAGGTGGTTCTGTTGGCTAAGAAAAAGAAGCATCATGACGAGCATATCGACGAAAGCTGGCTCATTCCTTATGCTGACATGCTTACTCTTTTGCTCGCCCTCTTTATCGTTCTATTTGCGATGAGTGAGATCGACTCACAAAAATTTAAAGCGATGGCGAGTGCCTTTAAAAACGAATTTAAAGGCGGAACAGGTATCATGGAAGAACCGATGACCGTTCCGACACCACAGTCAAACCCTGTTCCACTTGTACAGCCGGACGCGATGAGCAAGAAGGAAAAGGAACGTATGCAAAAGGCAAAGCAAGAACTTGAAGCTCTTGAACAACTTGAGAAAAAAATCAACTCTTTTATACAGGCTAATAACCTCAAAGCAAGTCTGCAGACACAGCTTACCGAAAACGGTCTGCTCATTACCATCATGGATAATGCACTGTTCGATTCCGGCAGTGCCACCATTAAAGAAGGCTCCAAAGGAATTGGTACAAAGCTGTCTGAACTGCTCGTCACTAATCCGCCGCGTGACATCGTAATTGCAGGCCATACAGATAACGTACCAATCTCCACGGCACAGTTTCAGTCTAACTGGGAACTAAGCGCGATCCGTGCGATCAACTTTATGCGTATCCTGATTTTGAATCCTGACTTGAAGCAGGAAAATTTAAGCGCCAGCGGATACGGAGAATTTCGTCCGAAAGCTGACAATTCATCACCTGAAGGACGTGCGAAAAACCGCCGTGTAGAAGTACTGATCCTTCCGAATTACAGTTTGAGCGATAATTGATGTATTGCAAACAAAAAAACCAGCCTCAGGGCTGGTTTTTTTGTTTGTTTTGTTAGAAAAGTCATCTGTGTAGTCACTTGAGTTTATGCATCAAAGCCTAATCCATAAAGACATGACACATTCATCAATTCATCATTCACTTAATCATCTTGATTACTTCGTTGTTTAAGTTGATCGGAGTGTAAGGTGCCGACTCCTCGAAAATAAAGTTCACATTTTCTTCGTGCGATGTCTTGCTACGTCGCCTTCCTTATCCAGCGGGACGAGTGGGACAGGTGAGACCCTTTAAGGGCGCGCAGCGGCAAAGGGGCTCACTTGTCCAGCAGAAAACGGCTAGCCCCTCGAGGTCAAAAGGGCAAGTGTCCAATAAGTCAAAGAACGACTTACCGGCCCCTTTCCCTTTTACTTGTCGGGGCTGAACGAGCCGTTTCTGCTTTTCGCCACGCCCCGCGGAAAGCGTGCGCCTGAAACGGAGATCAACTGCTTCTCTGATTATTTATCTTTCGAAGTCCGCTGCGCATCAAGGAAACTGATCCGCTCTAGCATCGTCGGATGACCGTATAAGAAGAATTTCACGAGCTTAGGCGGGTTTACCTCACTCAAGCCAGACACCGTCAGTTCCTGAAAAGCACCTACTGCGGCTTCTGGGTTTTTCGTCATCTCAATCGCATATTGATCTGCATCTCGTTCGGCACTGCGGGAAATTGCGTTTTCGACTGGAGACACAGCGAACCCGAGCAATGAAAAGATCAACAGCAATGCCGGCAGCGCGGCAATATCGCTTATTCCCTTTATCCCCCATGCATCACCATACTTTTTAATCCATCTTCGGTAAAGCATATTTCCAAAATACAGTCCGAGGAACGAAAGCACAATTGATGAAATCAAGTTCCAGTAAAGATGATTCATCACATAGTGTCCCATCTCGTGTGCCATGACGAACAGCACCTGACTGTCAGACAACTTGTTAAGTGTTGTATCCCATAATACGATCCTCAGGTTAGAACCGATTCCGTTCACGTATGCATTTAGTGAATTTGTTTTCTCTGACATATTCACTTCATAAACGTTATCTGCTGGAATATCAGCTTTATCGGCAAGAAGAAGAATCTTTTCTTTTAACGCCTGATCTTTTAGCGGCGAAAATTCATTGTAAAGAGGATCGATCAGTACCGGCTGGATAAAGTACATGAAAATGGTAAACGGGATAGACAGCAGCCATGCGTACAGCCACCACTTCTTTTCGCTCTTTTTCATAAGCCAGTAAATCGCGCCGACCATGACCACAGTAAACGCATAGCCAATCCAAAAATCAACAAGGCTGTCTTTCATCCACCCATCAAAATGCTGCACCGATACTTTATAAGATTTTGAGACGGTATAGCTGTAGTATCTAAGCGGAAACGTGAGAATCCAGCTCGCCGCAGAAAGAAAGAGCACGTACAGCGCAGAATGGACTACACTGAATCTGGTCAGTCCTTGGGCGGTCTCGCGGAAACGTCTTGAAAGCCCGAATCCTAGTACGAGCAAATAGATGAGCCATTCGAGTGGAACCGATACAAAATAAATAAAGTCCTTAATACGTGAAAAATCATAGCTGAGTGAAAGCTGCCGTTCGTTCATAAACATTGCTGGATCAGCGGCAGAACCTTTTAAATGAACAGGAAGCGCCGTATCCGCTCCATGAAACAGATAAAACCACATCGCTCCTAAATAAGCGGCAAAACCAATAGCGAACCAAGCTGCTTTTTTCATGTTTGTCCCCCCTCTCCTATTATATTTAGGCAGGCTCGGACTTCTTTAGAACACGAAACAGCTTTTTTCAGGTTTTGCGGGTCTAATTCAAAATTCACGGGTCGAAACGTCAGTTTATCGGGTCTAAAATAAAATTTACGGGTCGAAATCTAATTTTGCGGGTCTAGCCAACTGACTTACATCACTGATGCGGTCTAGATAGACTTATCAAAAAGCATTTGCCAGTGTCGGCACAACAACCAGGTTATCATGGCTGTTATCAGTACCGCTTGCCTGAATATAAATGGCCTTCATTCCAATCAATAGAGCCGGAGCGATCTCATTAATAAAGTTATCACCGATCGAAACAGCCTCCTCCGGCTTCACATTAAAGCTCTCCAATATCTCCTGCAGCAGCTGCTTGGAACGAAGAGGCTTCTGGCTTTCCGTATGTACAGCATGAAACAATCCGGTAAGTTCAAGCTCATCCAGCAGTCTTCCTACATCCTCACGTTCGCTGTTTGTCATCAAAACGATTTTCTTTTCACCGCACAGCTTAATCAAAGCTTCTTTAAGACCTGGTGTTTTAGTAAGTGAAAATTCATCTGTGACCATATATTCTTTCGTAGCGTTGTAGCACTCCCACGTATCATCTTGAGAGAGGCCAAAATGGATAGCTGTCGCATACGGAAGCCACCAGCCATCCCCTATTGCAATCAGCCTTTCAAAATCGTAAACCAGCTCGCCGGAGTACTCTTGGCTCACCTTTTCAGCAGGCCACTCTTCCCCTTGAAAGCTTTCCACTTTGGTCACCTGAAGGCTTAATGGTTCCACTGTAACGGCGGTATCATTCTTAATATCGTATACCTTTCCGATGGAGACTGGATGCTCGCCTTTTTTCATGGATTCGTATGTTTGCCAAAAAGCTTCTTTCTCGCTTTCCTTCACTCTTGCCTGCAGCTGCCGGCAATAATAATCAAAGTGATCAGTATCCTCATATAGTGTGCCGTCCAAGTCAAAGACAAGCAGTTTAGCATTTTCTATACTATTTTTCACGGCGGATCATCCTTTCTTTTCACATTGTATGACAGGTACACAGACAGAAGCAAAAATTTAGTTGACATCTTTTTCTAATTATAGTGTACTATACATAGTAATACACACATTGCAATTTAAGGTGGGATAATATGCTGTTAAATTTAGATCCCCGAAGCCATATACCAATATGGGAACAGGTCGTTAATCAAGTTAAGGAGCTTATTTTAAAAGAACTGCTTCTTCCGGGAGAAAAGCTGCCGTCTGTCAGGGAAATGTCCTCAATGCTCTTAATCAATCCTAACACCGTGAGTAAGGCTTACCAGGAGCTCGAACGGCAAGGAATCATCGAGACGCTGCGCGGCAAAGGGACGTTTGTTTTACAGAGCATCGTGCCTAAAGCGGATGAACAAAAAATTGAAGCGCTGCGCCAGGCACTTAAACAGCTTGTTATTGAATCTTCTTATCTTGGCATCGAGAAGGAATCGTTCTTAAAATGGGCAGAAAGCTACCTTAAGGAACTAGGAGGAGGAACCGATTGTGCTGAAAGTTCATCAGATTCATAAGACAATAGAAGGAAACGATGTGCTGCAGGATATCTCCTTCACACTCGAACGCGGCAGCATCGCTGGTATGGTCGGGCGCAACGGGGTCGGAAAGAGCACTCTTCTCCGGACGATTGTCGGAATTTTTGATCCAGATTCTGGAACGGTTACGATCGATGATATTGATGTCCATAAAAATCCTGCTATAAAACAAAAAATCACGTACGTTCCTGATTCATCAGAACTATTAAAATCTTACAGTGTAAAAGATATCGTGAAACTATATGACGCGGTTTACGAGAACTTCGATGCTGGGTACTTTTATCACCTGATGAACCGGTTCGGACTTCCAAAGAAAAAATTGAGAAGTTATTCAAAGGGAATGAAAGCCCTATTTCATATGATTCTTTCATTCTCCACAAAATCGGAGTACATCATTCTTGATGAGCCGACAAATGGATTGGATCCGATCGTTAAGCGTCAAATACTTACTTTCATAATTGAAGAAGTGTCTGAGCGAAATGTTTGTGTTCTCATCTCCACACACCATCTTGATGAGATTGAAAAGATCGCAGATACGGTCATTACCTTAAAAGAAGGACGGATCGGCTCATTTACAACGATAGAAGAAGCTAAGAATTCATTCAGGAAGGTTCAGACTGTTTTTACAGATGGGCTGCCTGATGCTGTCGCTGCTCTTCCAAACGTTAAAGTGCTGAACACAACAGGCCGGGTGACAACACTATTAATTAACGGAAACATCAAGGAGTCTCTGTCAGTGATCAGCGGATTTGAGCCTTTGTTTATAGAGGAACTGCCGATGTCATTAGAAGACATCTTCATCAGCACACTTGGGGGGGAAGAATATGTTTCATAAAGCATTGTGGATGAGAAATTATAAACTTTCAAAACCCGTCATTTGGGCTCTTTACTCTGCAGGATTTTTCTCGATGCCGTTTATATTCCTGCAAAAAGCCAGGCAGACATCCTTTTACAATACCAATGTAAATGCTTCAGAGTACTACAATGACTTTCATTCTGCCAATATCTCTATTTTTTTTATCATTGCAGTTGTCTTGATCGCCTCTCTCGTGATTGGACAGGAACGGTCATCACACAGCACAGATTTTACCTTTTCTCTGCCGCTGAGCAGAAAGGACATCTATCTGTCTAAATGGCTTTTTGGTGTATTTCATATTACTGCAGCACTTGCCGTAAATATCGGGCTATCTTACTTAATTTACATTTTCTCTGCTCTTAATAAATTTGAAAAACCGAATTTTCTCGGCCTTTATTTTCTGTATGCTTTTCTGTTTTTGACAGCAATATACACGTTCGCCCTCTTTATTGGGACGTTTGCGGGCAATACGGTAACCCAGATTGTGTTTAGTGTGATATTCCTTCTCTTTCCTGTCGGCGTTCTGGGTCTTATCGGCGCATTCATTAAAGTACATTGGGACCTTTTTTCATCAGAAGCGTACAACCGAGTTTCTTTTGGGAGCGACTTGACCTCGATTATCAGCCAATGGACATTGCCTATTCCATTGTTTGAGTTCTCTTATTATTACCAAAGCTCGCTAGGCAAAGTGTCGACAGCACTTGATTATCCGCCCCTTTGGGTGTGGTTAGTTCCCGTCATTTATACCTCTGCATCGCTTGCTGCGGGACTGTATTTGTTCACGAAGACCAAGAATGAAAATAACGGCCGAATTCTCGTTTTTGACAAACTGAAAGGTTTCTTCACTTTTGGTATTGTCACATGCTTTGCACTGGCAGGCGGAGCCTTTTTCGGTGATGCATTCGATGTATACGGAGAGCCGAACCTATTCTCCTATTATATGGGGATGCTGACATTCGGAAGCTTGAGCTACTTTGGAATTAAACATCTGTTTAAAGCTAAACTTCAGCTGAATAAACTGTAATACTCGATAATTCACCTTCCAATTGAGCACCATAAGACCACTACTAGGTGGCGGGGTGTCAATATGGAAGGTATTTTAATTACTATTTACAGAACAGTACTTGGGTTTGCTTTTCTCCTGTTATTGATGAGGCTGCTCGGAAAAAAGCAGCTGGGCGAGCTCACCTTTTTCAACTATGCGACCGGGATTGCGATGGGAAATATCATCGGCGACATGGTTGTTCATAAAGAGATCACAGTAATGGAAAGCCTTGCTGCCCTCACGGCTTGGGCAGCTGGTGTTTTTATTGTGGAACTGATAAACAAAAAATCGAAGCTGGCCAAGTATTTGACGAAAGGCGAGCCGACAATCGTTATAAAAAAAGGACAGATCGAGCAGAACAAGATGAAAAAGCTGCAGATGACCATGGACGACCTGCTTATGCTGCTTCGAAATGCTTCCGTTTTTGATATACAGGAGGTAGAATATGCCGTCATGGAGCCGAACGGTCAGCTAAGTGTTCTTAAAAAGCCGCTTAAGGATTCGGTCACAAAAGAAGACTTGAACCTCCAGCCGGAATTTGGAAAGTACTTGCCGACTGCGCTCGTTACGGAAGGTAAACTGCAGAAAGATGCACTAAAAGAATACGATCTCACAGAGGATTGGCTGCAAAACCGTTTAAAGCAGGTAAACGTGAAGAACATGAAGGATGTATATTTTGCCCAGCTGATGGAAGACGGAGAACTGTTTGTCGTCAAAAAAGAGGCGCCGCCTTCATAATCAGGCGCGCCTCTGCTTCTTTGCTCATTTTATTTACCTTTTAAAACCTCATTCAGACGGTCTGGGAAGTTTGTGAACATTCCTGTCACTCCCCAGTCAATAAGTTTTTGCATTTCCTCTTTCTCATTGACTGTGTACGGGTGGATCTCAAGTCCGCTGTTTACGACTTTTTGTACATACTCTTTGTCGATCATGTCACTGTTTGGTCCGATACCCATCGCGTATTGCTTTACGGCGTTAATATCCGCGTCATTGATCGCTGCTGGGCTTGTATATTCCATCAGCTGGACGAGCTTTACAGAAGAATCAAGATCATGCATTTTGATCAGGCTTGCTGGGCTAAATGACTGGACTAGCAGTGTTTCCTTGTCGATATCATACTTGTTTACCTTTTCAAGAAGTGCTTCTTCCATTCCTGGATATACTTCAGGAGACTTTGTTTCGATATAGTAGTTAGCATTCTTTCCGAACGTTTTGAACACTTCATCAAGTGTCGGCACCTTTAGTCCTGCATATTCAGGCTTCGCCATTTGAGGATATTTTTCGTTAAACCATGAACCTGCATCCAGCTGTTTGATCTCCGCTAGTGTATGGTCTTTTACCTGGCCTGTTCCGTTGGTCGTACGGTCTAGCGTCTCATCGTGCATCGCGATCAGCTGTCCGTCTTTAGTCATTTGCAGATCAATTTCGATGTAATCGCCATGCATCTGCTCACCCATTTTATAAGAAGTGATCGTATGCTCTGGCGCGTAGCCTGACGCACCGCGGTGTGCCACGTTTAAAATATCTTTATTATGCGATGATGCACCTGCAGATAAGCTTGTCCCCATAATTGATAACCCCATTACTGCCGCACCTAGGGCAGCTTTCCATTTATTGGTCATTCCACTCTCTCCCTCGCTCTTGTTGTCTGTCTCTCACACAACAAAGATAACAAGGGATTATGAAGATAGGTTTACATCATTATAAACATTAAGTAAATCCTACATTACGTATTCGCTTTTGTTCACTAAATGCCTTTAAATAAAAAACGCACATCATAATAGATGCACGTTCTAGACATTTTATAAAAAGTTCCGGATCGCGTAGGCGACGCCGCTTTCTTCATTTGTTTTTGTCACATATTGTGCGATTTTCTTGATATCCTCCTCAGCGTTGCCCATCGCGACAGAAGTACCGGCTCTCTCAAGCATTGAAACGTCATTGTAGTTGTCTCCGATCGCCATCGTGTCTTTCATGCATATGTCATGCATCTGGGCAAACTTTTCAAGTGCAACACCTTTTTGTGCTTCAGAATTCGTGATCTCGAGGTTGTGTCTGGAGGATGAACTGACTGCAAGCTCGTCCATCATATTCAACTCTTGCGCAGCGCGGGCCAGTTTTTCTTGGTTTGCATGAAAACCAAGCAGCTTGTATACTTCTATCCCTTCTTGATCTAAAAGCTCCTGATAACTGTTGACAACATGTACAAGGCCAAGCTTGATACGGCGCAATGCCGCCTTTTGGACATCGTCATCTGTCGCTTCAGGGTTAGAAGTCAGCACAATATCTTTCATGACTTCATAAGCTCTTTCACGGTTGGCCGTAAATGTACCCTTATTCGTATAAAGTTCATAATAGATGTCTTCTTTGCTTAAAACCGCCTCTATCTGCTCGTACTGAAAATGAGGAATCGGCACACTCGTGAGAATGTCCCAGTCTTCAGATCGTATTTCAGCTCCGTTTACACAAATAAGAGGCAAGTGAAGTTCAGCATCCGACAATGCGAATCTTGCTTCATCATACGATCTCCCGGTAGCAATAACAACTAGATGCCCTTTGTTTTGGGCTTCTTTTATTGCTGAAGCATTTTCTTTTGTCACCTTAAGCTGTTTATTAACAAGTGTACCATCCATATCTATTGCGATTAATTTCATGTTATCATCCTTTATTCAAATAGTTCCTTTTTCACAGTGTACCCCTATTTCTACCCGTAATTTCATCCAGTAAACACGGCACAAAAAGAAAAAAGAGCCGTCTTTCCCAGCTCTTTTGGATATATTTACTTTTTTAAATTTGATAAAAATCCTGATATCATTTCTGCAGCAGCTTGCACGATTTCAACAAGCTGAAATGATAATAATGAAACAGCCGTTAATGAGAACAACCCAACGAGGACTAACCTAAACATATGAATAGCCATTGCTTATCCTCCTCCTTCGTTAGGAGTGATTATACGCCTCTTCTAACGATATGGCAAGCGACAGCAATATATGCCGCTAGAGGATAAATGAACCAAACACGAGAGCGAGTATGGAACAAACTACAACCAGGATCACGTTGAACCCGATCCAGGCAGCTAAAAACGCGACGGCCGCTCCTGCAGCGCCAAAAAGCAGGTTGTCTTCCTTTATTGTAAGGACCCCTGGAAATATTAATGCGCCAAGGATTGCATATGGCACGTTTTTCAGCATGCCCTGCAGCTTAGGGTTAAGACCGTCAGTCCTAAGCCATACAAGAGGAAGCATCCGCGGCAGGTAAGTGGCCATCCCCATGCCAAGAATGAGCCAAATCAAAGAATCAGGCATGTGCTTTCTCCTCCCCCAAAATAAGTTCCACTCCAGCAGCGGAAAGTATCGTGGACAAAATGATACCCCAGCCTCCGCTCAGCGGCTCGTATTGTGAAAACGCAATGTTGAGAAGAGCAGCTGTTGAAGCCAGTATAATCACTTTTCTGCTTTTTTTCGCCGCCGGTACAAGCAGTCCGATAAACATAGCATAAAGTGCGATGCCCATGCTGTTCTGCACAACCTCTGGCAATCCGGCACCCGTAATATAGCCAATGCCTGAAAAAACAACCCAGCTGCAATAACCGATAAAACCGAGACCAAGCAGAAAATGTGAAGACAGCTTCTCTTCGTTACGGGTTGCTGCGACCGAGAATGACTCATCTGTTACCATAAACGCATAAACAGCTTTAATCCAAGGCTTGTCATGTTCTGCCCTTTCATTAAGCGAGGCACTCATGAGCAAGTGACGGATGTTCATGATGAATGTTGTGATTAGTATTTCGATCGCGCCTGTTTGTGCTGCGAGCATAGACAATGCGATATATTGTGAAGCCCCAGCGAAAACAAACATACTCATCGCTATTGTTTCCCAAAGCGACAGACCTGCCGCCTTTGCCAGAAGACCATAAGTAAATGCGACAGGAGTATACCCGATCGCGATTGGCAGTCCAGCTTTTATTCCGTGAATTAATGATAACTGCGGGCGGAATTCCTCTTGCAGCACTGCCCCCATAAAAGCACCCCTTTTTGCCTGATCGTTTTGATTGTTAATAATTGTAGGGTATTGGACGGATTTCCTCAAGTATCGTGATGAGACTGGGTAAATAAAAAATTTGGTTGGGTACCGTACCCCGGCTAGTATTGTTTTCGGGAAACAAATGATGTGAGTTTCGGATGAAATGCTGTGAAAAAATCTTGAAATGATTCGAGTAATTTTTCAAGTGCACTGAACCATTGTGGAAATGATGCGGTGAAAGTGTGAATGGCTAGAATAACAGCTTATAATGATACAAGGCAAAGGAACCAGTGATGTGATGATTTGTACTCGTTACTATTTTTTAGGAAATGCTGCCAAATTCGGCGTCAATAAGGGTGATTGTCTGGTCTACTGAGCCATTGAACAGAGTATTGCTTAGAAATCGAAAACTTTGGCTGCCGTTAGTCTATAAGGCGGCGTGTGTTGTTCATCATCAGTGCAAAAAGGGTGCCACCACTAAAAATGGGGCACCCTCTTCCTCTTATTTTTGTCCTGTAATCGTATTAAGAATTAAATCGACGCTGTCTCCTGCCTTGTAGCGCATCATCTGATCTTTAAGATTGAGCTTTTCTTTCTTAAGCTTCTCGATTGCTGTGAGAAGCGTTTCTTTTGTCATTTCCTCTTCATACAGCACATGGCAGAAGCCCTGCTTTTCAAAGGACTGCGCGTTTAATATCTGATCGCCGCGGCTTGCACTTAATGGCAGCGGTATAAGCAGCATCGGTTTGCGCAGTGTCAGCCATTCAAAAATAGAATTCGAACCAGCACGCGAAATAACAAAATCGGTTGCTGCGATTACGTCTGGCAGTTCACTCTGAATGTATTCGAACTGACGGTATCCTTTTACCCCTTCTAAAGCTGGATCGATATTCCCTTTTCCGCAAAGATGGACGATTTGGAACGACTTCGTCAGCTCATCCAGCAGTGCCCGGACATTTTCGTTGATTTTCCTCGCGCCGAGGCTTCCTCCCATAATCGTGAGCACTGGAAGATTTTCACTAAAACCGAGCCAGTCAAGCCCCCGTTTCTTCTCTCCTGACATCAAGTCACCGCGTATCGGCGAGCCGGTCACGACCGCCTGGCCTGGAGGAAAATGCTTTTTTGCTTCTTCAAACGTCACGAAAACTTTAGTCGCAAATTTAGACGAAATCTTGTTCGCCAGACCCGGTGTGATGTCCGATTCATGAATGTAGACAGGAATCCCGCGCAGTTTTGCCGCGATAACAACTGGAACCGCAACGAAGCCTCCTTTTGAGAACACAACATCAGGTTTGATCCGGCCAAGTTTAAAATACGCCTGCCCGACACCAGCCATGACTTTGAAAGGATCTTTAAAATTTTTCAGATCAAAATAACGGCGAAGCTTGCCGCTCGCGATCGGGTGATAAGGCATACCGGTCGGCTCGATCAATGTCCTTTCTATGCCGTCTTTCGTACCAATGTAATGCAAATCATAGTTCATTTCCTTTAATTTAGGGATAAGCGCAAGATGCGGGGTAACGTGCCCAGCCGAACCTCCGCCTGTCAGTACCATTCGTTTCAACATGTATTCCTCACTTTTTATTTGTCATCTAAAATGCAAAGCCTTCAAATTATCCTGTACTTTGAAAAACGTACTACCGACATTTTAGTATATGGCACGAATTTGCACAAATAACAGCCTGGTAAAAGCCATTATCATCATACCCTTCAGCAATAGAAAAAAGTGCTATAGCAGCACTTTTTTCGCATGATTATACTTTAGACATGTCTCGTTTTTTAGCAGGCGCAATATGAATGGCTTTGCCTGACAAGCTTTCAGCTGCTTCAAGCCAGCTTTCGTTCAGTGCCGGATGAGCGTAGATTGGATATGTGATATCCTCTTCACGCGCTACGAGTTCAAGGGATGTGACTGCAGAATGGATCATTTCTGCGGCTCCCGCTCCTATCATATGAACACCAAGGAGCACGTCCGTTTCGGCGTCTATGATCACTTTTACGATGCCTTCTTTTTGACCGATAATGCTCGCGTAGCCGTTGCCGCCCATCGCGAACTGCCCTGTTTTTACTTCTAGCCCTTGTGCCCTTGCTTCGTCTTCACTTAAGCCTGCAGCTGCAATCGGCGGAATCGTATGAACGATCTGCGGAACGAACGCCAAGTTGTACTCTGAGTTCACTCCTGTCATATGCTCAGCTGCGACCTTAGCTTGCTTGATCGCCTTGCTTGCGAGCATAGGACCGATCGTGCAGTCACCCGCAGCGTAAATGTTTTTCACGCTTGTCTGGCTCTGCCCGTTCACGATTAAATATCCGCGATCATCACGATCAAGGTTCAGCACTTCCACGCCGAGCGACTCCACATTTGGACGATAGCCCGCAGAGATAAGAAGGTGCGTTCCTTCAACCGCTGCAATGTCACCTTTTCCGTTATTAAGTGACAGCGTTACAGTGCTTTCTCCTTCTTCCACACTGCTCCAAGCATGATTTCTCAGTATCTTGACCTTTGATTTCTTCATGACTCTTAGAAGCTCTTTTTCTATTGAATTGTCAAAACCAAAGCCGTCTTCAGGTGTGATAAGCGTAACTTCTGAACCAAGCTGGCGGAATGAAGCTGCCGCTTCAAGTGCAAAGTAGTCGTTTCCGTAAACGATAAGGTGCTGCGGCAGGTCAGACAGTGACCATACCGTATGAGAACTAAATATGCGTTTAGACAAGCGGACACCATCTGGGAGGATAGGCGCAGAACCTGTCGCAATCAGCACATTTTCAAACTCGTACATCTCAAAATGATGTCCGGAATCAACACCGATGCGGTTTTCGCTAATAAAAGAAGCGGTCCCTGACACCAACTCTATTTTATTTGCTTTAATGAGGGCTTCTACTCCTTTTTGCAGTCCGCTCACGACAGAAGTTTGATAGCTTCCGAAAGCTTCGAGGCTAAAAGACGTTTCACCTGTCTCGATACCGATATCCTTCATGTGGCTCAGCTGGCTAAAGCTTGAAGCAGCGTGTGTCAGTGCCTTTGAAGGGATGCACCCTTTATGAAGGCACACACCGCCAACCTTTTCCTTCTCAATGATCATCACTTCAAGTCCGAGCTGTGCGGCGCGGATGGCAGCATGATATCCGCCTGGCCCTCCGCCGATAATGATCAGCTGCTTTTTCGTCGCAAAATCTCCAACTACCATTTATATCAGCTCCAATGTCATAAGGTGCGGGTTCTCGATCAGCTGCTTCATACGGTTCGTGAACTGAACGGCTGTCGCACCGTCAGCAATGCGGTGGTCGAAAGACATTGACACGTTCATCATGGAACGGATCACGATATCGTTTCCGATGACAACTGGTGTTTTTTTCGTTTTATGAAACGCCATCAGTGCCACTTCAGGATGGTTGATGATCGGCGTCGCGCCCATTGATCCGAGAGGCCCTACATTGGAGATCGTGAAAGTTCCGCCAGTCATATCATCCTTCGTCAGCTTGTTTTGCTTGGCTTTGTTAATTTTGTCCTTCATATCGACCGCTATATCACGGATGCTGCGCTGCTCCACATTTTTCACGACCGGAACGATCAATCCATCCTCTGCATCAGTGGCGATGCCGATGGACACGTGCTGTTCGAGCAAAATTACGTCATTTTCTTCATCAAGCTTCGCGTTAAAAATCGGGAAATCCTTGAGTGCGATCTGGATCGCTTTTACAAAAAATGCAGCAACAGAAACGTTCATACCGCGGCTGTTGTCCGGATCCATCGCTTTCAGCTGCTTCTTCAAATCCATGACCGCTGTCACATCGATTTCTTCAAAATGAGTAACATGAGGGATCGTACTGAGTGACTGGACCATCTTTTTCGCGATCTGCTTACGGCGGCCTTTGAATGGTATGCTCGTAGGCTTAGCGTTTTCTCTTTGCGGGGTTGCCGCAGGGGTTTGCAGAGCCGTTGTGTCAATCTGCTCTTTTGGTGCTTCAGCCACGGCTGCTCCGCCCTTAATAAATAAATGCACATCTTCATCTGTCACTCGTCCGCCTGGACCTGTTCCCTTTACCTGCTCGATGTCGATACCATTATCGCGTGCTATTTTTCTAGTATATGGAGCTGCTAGGATCCGCTTCGTCAATGTGGCAATGCTTGCTGCCGCTTTTTCCTGCCCTGCTGGAGCAGAAACTTCTGCCTCAAGCTTTGTCGCTTCAGGTGATACATGCACTGCTTTCGCTCCACCTTCTCCATCAAGTGTCAGGATGACCGTGCCTACTGTCACCACGTCACCTTCCTTGAACTTGATGTCAGATACCTTGCCTGCAACCGGTGACGGCAGCTCAGCTGTCACCTTATCGGTCTGAACTTCTAGCAATGGCTGGTCAATTTTCACGGAGTCGCCGACTTTTACGAAAAAGTGGACGATTTCCCCTTCATGCATGCCTTCTCCGATATCGTGCAATTTCACTTCTACCATAGGAAACCCCTCCTAGAACTTGACCGTTTTTTCAATCGCGTGCAGTACCCTCTCTGGGTTTGGCAAATAATGATCTTCAAGCGCAAACATCGGAACTGGCGTGTCAAAGCCTGTAACACGTTCCACCGGTGCTCTCATGTATAAGAATGAAGTGTCGTTGATCAGAGAAGTGAGCGTATCCGCCAGCCCTCCTGTTCCGGGCGCCTCGTGTACGATTACGGCACGACCTGTCTTCTGAACGCTTTCTGAAATCATTTCTTTGTCTAGCGGATATAAGCTTCTCAGATCAATGACTTCAGCAGAGATGCCTTTTGATTCAGCTTGTTCAGCTGCCTTCAGAGCCACATCGACCATCGCGCCATACGTGAGAATTGTCACGTCATCTCCCTCTTTTAATCGTGCTCCTTTTCCGATCTCTACCGTATATTTGCCTTCTGGAACGTCCATTTTAGAACTGCGGTAACAGCGCATCGGCTCAAGGAAGAGTACTGGGTCAGGATCTTCTATAGCCGCGATCAACATCCCCTTTGCATCATACGGATTAGATGGGACCACAACTTTAATACCTGGCATATGAGTGAACAGCGCCTCTACTGAATCTGAATGAATCTCCGGTGCACGGACTCCTGCCCCGAACGGTGCGCGGATAACCATCGGCACTGTGAATGCGCCGAGAGTTCTCGCACGAATTCGAGACGCATGTGTCATGATCTGGTTGAAAGCTGGATAAATAAACCCAAAGAACTGCATCTCACAAATCGGGCGGAAGCCGTTCATCGCAAGGCCGATTCCTGTCCCGATAATTCCTGACTCCGCAAGAGGTGTATCGATAACACGCTCGCCGCCAAACTCGTCAAAAAGCCCGTCTGTCGCACGGAAAACTCCGCCGTTGCGGCCGACATCTTCACCCATGACTATAACTTCACTATGTTCATTCATCATCACACGCATGCCGTCGGTCACTGCCTGAACCATTGTCAGTTTTTTCGTTTGAATGGCCGTTGTCATTATCGCTCACCCCGCACTAAAGAATAATTCTGCTTCTGTTCTTCAAGCGGCCAAGGATTCTCGGCGAACACATGATCAAACATGTCGTCAACCTTAGCAGCCGGTACGTTCTCCATCTCTTTAACTGCTGCTTCTATTTCTTCAGACAATGAAGCTTCCAGCTTTGCTAGCCAGCTGTCCTCCCACATGCCTTCATTTTTCATGTAGCGCTCAAGGCGCAGCAATGGATCTGTCTTCTCGCGGCGAGCTGCTGATTCACTCTGGTCACGGTATTTCGTCGGATCGTCTGCTGTTGTATGAGCTCCGTATCTCCATGTGACAGCCTCGATCAATGTCGGTCCCTGTCCGGCACGAGCGCGCTCAACTGCTGTGCGCGTGTGGAAGTAAACAGAGAACACATCGTTTCCATCAAGCCTAATGCCCTCGATGTCATAAGCCAGCGCCTTTTGTGCGATCGTCTTGCTCTTCATCTGCTTTTCGATTGGAACAGAAATGGCAAATCCGTTATTTTGGTTGAAAAATATAACCGGAACATTGAAGACACTCGCGAAGTTCAACCCTTCGTGAAAGTCTCCTTCAGAAGTCGCTCCGTCACCGAAGTAAACGATCGATGCCCGGTCTGTTCCCTTCAGCTTTTCAGCCCAGGCAGCACCTGTCGCATGAAGAAGCTGTGATGCGATCGGAACGGCCGGCGGGAAGATGTGAACACCTTCTGGAGGAAGACATCCTTCTTGGCGCCCTTTCCAATACAAAAACAAGTTTTTCAGACTGTGTCCGAATGTCATCGTCGCCCCGTGGTCGCGGTATGATGGGAACATCCAGTCTCCCTCACCCATGGCCATCGCGCTGCCGATTTGTGCCGCTTCCTGGCCTTCAAAAGGAACGTATGTCCCGATCCTTCCCTGTCGCTGCATGTTCACTCCCTTGCGGTCAAACAGCCTTGCACGAAGCATTTTTGTATAAAGGTCTTTCGTCAATTCTTCAGTCATCTCGGCGCGATAGCTTGCGTCAACAACCTCACCGTTTTCGTCCAAAATTTGAAGCTTCGGATACTTTTCTTCCATGGTTATCTGCCTCCTTTAGTTTCGAACGTCCCATTTCGGCCGTTTGTTATGCGCAAAAAAGCTGTTGCGTCTCGCACGAGCTGCCATTTTTTCTTCACAATAACGGTTTGCTGCCTCTACAGTTGAAATCTCCCGTTCTTTGCTTTGCTGGTAGATTTCGATAAGGCTTTCATAAATAGCCTTGGTTTTCTTGAGCACTCGCTCTTTGTTCGGGCTGTATAGCTCGTCGGCAACTTGAATCAGTCCGCCCGCATTCACTATATAGTCTGGTCCATACAGGATGCCTTTTTGCTGGAGGTAAATGCCGTGCCGGTCTTCAAGCAGCTGGTTGTTTGCACTCCCTACTACAGCTTTGACCTTCAGCTGCTCGATCGTTTCATCATTTAAAATCCCGCCAAGCGCGCACGGAATGAAGATGTCTGCATCAACACCGTAAATATCGCTGCCGTTCACGACTTCAACTGTTCCTGGCAGTGTTTCCGCACGCTGCTGGATCTGCTTTAATGCCTGGTCATTGATATCAGTAACGTAAACATGCGAACCCGCTGCCAAGAGCTGTTCAGCAACCTTATAGCCGACCTTTCCTAAACCTTGAACCGAATATTTTCTGCCAGAAAGATCATCTGTTCCATCCAAGGTCTGAACCGTCGCCTGAAGCCCGAATAGAACACCTTGTGCAGTCGGAACAGACGAGTCGCCGCTGCCGCCATATGCTTCTGGAACTCCGACGATGCAGTTTGTTTCTTTTAGCGCATGAACGAAATCATCCGGCGTCGTCCCCATATCTGTCCCTGTATAAAACCTCCCGTTAAGAGAGTCAACAAACTGCCCGAAAGCTCTGAAAAGCTCTGGTGTGCGGTCAGTCATCGGATCGCCGATAATGACCGATTTCCCGCCGCCAAAATCCACGTCGGCCCCAGCGCATTTATAGGTCATTCCTTTGGAGAGACGGAGTACATCTTCGAGCGCTTCATCCGTTGACGCGTACGGTCTCATGCGGCAGCCGCCGAGTGCCGGGCCAAGTGTTGTGTTATGGATGGCGATAATAGCTTTTAAGCCTGTTGACGGATCATTGCAAAACACCACTTGCTCATGCTGTGAAATTTTCTCGAACATATCCATTCCCCCTGCTATCTTTGCTGCTTCTTCGCTTTTCTGCTTTAAAGTGAAAGCGCTTTCATTATTGTGTAAAAAATTAAACCTTCATCTCTAGAAGTTTTTCTTTGATGGCTGCCCGCGGAAGGATGTATTGGGTAACTTCCCCTTCGCCGACAATCGCTTTTTTGTTTTTTACGATGACGTCACAAATCACAGCTTTTCCTTTCAGCTGTGTAAGAGTCGCTGTGATTTCCAAATCCATTCCTTCTGGTGTCGGTGCAAGATGTTTCGCTTTTATGCCTCCTCCGATTCCTTCTTCATGATCTTCAAGATACGGGAGGATGATTTGCCGTGCTGCCCACTCCATATGATAGACCATAGAGACGGTCGAATACGCAGGATGCACAAGGTTACCCTCAAACTGCGCAAACATGTCAGGTGTTACGGTTGCTGTAATCGTCGCCTGCTGGCCGATCTGCATTCCAGGTTTCATTTAGACACCCCTTAATATATAAGCTGGACTAAAAATTATATAACGTTTTCTTAACGTAATGATAACATTTTGTCTAAAATGTGAAAAGCTATATAGCTGGGGGTACGGTACCATTTTTCATATTTTCAGTGTTTTAACTGAATTTGTGCCAATGGTACCGTACCCCCATGAACATAATGAAAATAAAAAGGCGCGTACCTTCTGAGAGATACGCGCCTTTTTGGTTCAGCCTGTAATGATTTTAAGAATACCTGTCATGTTTAGCAGCACGATGATGATGATCACCGGAACGACATAGCGGACGAGCATGAGCCATGCCGCAAATCCTTTTACGGTTACACTGGAGCCAGCCCGGAACTCTGCGAGAAGCAGGTCCTTCGGATAGCGGTAGCCGACAAACAGTGAGATGAATAATGCACCAAGCGGCAGAAGGATGTTGCTTACTAGATAATCCAGCAGATCAAATATGGATTTTCCGAACAGTGTGACATCAGACAGCACTCCCATTGACAGGGCAGACGGAACTCCAGCGATGAAAATAAGAATACCGATAATCCAGCTCCACTTTGCTCTCGTTTCAAGTTCTCCTTTTGTGATTGAGGCTACAATGATCTCAAGCATCGAAAAAGCAGATGTAAGAGTCGCAAAAAGGAAGAGTGCAAGGAACACGATAAAGAAAAACTGTCCGAACACGATCTGATCAAACACGGCAGGAAGTACAACAAACAGCAGACCGGGTCCTTCTGTCGGCTCTAGGCCAAGAGAGAAAACTCCTGGGAAGATCGCAAGGCCGGCAAGCAGCGAGATCAATACGTTCAGCAAAACGATCGTTGTTGCGGACTTCGTCAAGCTTTCTTTCTTGCTTAAATAAGAGCTGTACGTAACCATAACAGAGATACCGACGCTCAGTGAGAAAAATGACTGTCCAAGAGCGAACAGGATATCATCCGCACCGATTTCTGAGAAGTCAGGCATGAGGAAGAACTTTACACCTTCCATCGCATTCTCAAGTGTTAGCGAGCGGACGATTAACACAGCAAAAAGCACAAAAAGAGCAGGCATCATAATCTGGTTCGCTTTTTCGATTCCGTTCTTAATTCCGCGGCTTACTACAAAAATAGTGATGATCATAAAAATAAATTGAGAGGTTACGACAGGCCATGGACTAGAGATCGATTCATTGAACATCTCTCCAAAATTATGATCAAAAAAGCCAGGAGAAACGCTTCGGCCGAGATAGAGAACAATCCAGCCGCCAATTACGCTGTAAAAGGATAATAGAATAAAGGCCGTAACAACACCCATCCGGCCGAGCCAAGGCCATCCGCTTCCAGGCGCAATTGTCCTGTAGGCGGATATCGCTTCCTTCTGCGCGCCTCGGCCAATAACGAACTCAGCCATCAATAACGGAAAGCCTACTAAAAACGTAAATAATAAAAACAGAAGGAAAAAGGCTCCGCCCCCGCTCGTACCGACGACATATGGGAACTTCCAGATAGCACCAAGTCCGATTGCAGATCCTGCTGCGGCTAATATAAAGGCTAATTTCGACGTCCATTGGTCTTGCTGTTTCATGCTCACATTTCCTCCTATTGTTTTCTATGCTGTTTTTACGTTAAACGGTTGTTTAACAATAGTACTGTTTCATTTGCTTCTTTCATCATACTTTCCATCAGTTCCTGTGCTGACGGCAGATTTTGAATAAGACCGGCAATCTGCCCGCTGTTAATGAACCCTTTATCAAGGTCTCCTTTAACCGCTCCTAATATGTGCTGTTCTTCTGTCGTCATAGCATGGAAATCCTCAGGAGACACACCGCCTGCTTCGAGCTTGAGGAGGCGTTCCGCGTATGGAGTACGGTACACTCTGCGTATCTTACCTGTTGATCTTCCAACAATGACTGTATCAGTGTCTTTAGCATTTAACAGCGAAGACTTATAGGCATCGTGAAACGGAGCTTCTTTCACAGCGATAAATCGCGTGCCCATCTGGACACCCTCAGCACCGAGCGCAAATGCAGCCGCTAAACCTCTTCCATCCGCAATTCCGCCGGCAGCAATGACAGGAACCTTTACCGCCGACGCAATCTGTGGGATAAGCGTCATTGTCGTTGTCTCGTATGGCGAGTTAAGACCCGCAGCTTCATACCCTTCCGCAACGATCAGGTCAGCTCCCGCATCTTCTGCTTTCTTGGCGTGATAAACTGAAGCAACGACACATATTACTGTCATTCCATGCTCTTTAAGCTTCGGTATATACGGTGCAGGATTCCCAGCGGATAGTGAAACAACCTTGACTCCGTACTGGATTAAAAGTTTGAAAATAGCTCTGACATCCGAAGCAACAGTTAAAGGTACATTAACAGCAAAGACGCTGTCTGTCATCCCTTTTGTAGAAATGAGCAATTTTTCCACTTCTTCCGTGCTCATTGTCCCGACGCCGATTGTGCCGAGTCCTCCCGCGTTTGAGATAGCGGACGCCAGCTCAGCATTGCTGACATTGCCCATTCCTCCCTGTATGATAGGAAAACGAATATTCAGCTTCTCACATACCCTGTTCATTATTACCGCCCACACTCTCTCGTTTGTTATAATTAAGCTGTGATCTATTTATAAAAAGCTGTTTTCATAAACTATATTGTTTTAAGAATTCAGAGAGGTAGTTGATTTCCGTTTCAGGTGCACGCTTTCCGCGGGGTGGGCGGTGAGCCCTCTCGTCGCTACGCGCCATTGAGAGGTCTCACCTGTCCCACTCGTCCCGCTGGAGTCGGCACCTTACACTCCAATCAACTTTAACAATGAAGTAATCAAGATGATGAATGTGTCTGCTACAGCAATTCAACCTAAAATCTAAGCAAAATTCATGGAGTAGGCATTGTAGCTTACACTTCATTGGCAACCCCGCTGATATTTCTAACAACACATCCGTACGAAAACAGCAATCTTTTAGAAACAGCCTTAAAAAAGAAACACCCGGATCTTTCTAAAAGGTACCGTACCCCACCCTATTAAAGGAGGTTTACCATGAAATATTCTATTGAAGGCAAAACGCCAAACGTTCATGAAAGCGCTTTTATCGCTCCAGGGGCGCATATCATCGGTGATGTTACGATTGGAGAAGGTTCGACTGTCTGGTTTAACAGCGTCCTTCGCGGTGACGAAGGTCCGATCACGATTGGCAAGAAAACGAATGTTCAGGATAACTGCACCCTGCATCTTTATGAAGGCTTCCCGCTCGTTCTTGAAGACGAAGTATCGATCGGCCACAACGTTATCCTTCACGGCTGTACGGTAAAAAAAGGAGCACTTGTCGGGATGGGCGCGACCGTTCTTGATGGAGCTGAGATCGGCGAGCAGGCGTTTATCGGGGCCAACACGCTTATTCCATCCGGTAAAAAAATACCGCCTCGCGTTATGGTCATGGGTTCTCCTGGAAAGATCGTCCGTGAGCTGACAGATAAAGACCTCGAGCTCATACAGCTGACCATCGATACATATTACGAAAAAGGAAAGCAGTTTAAAGAACAGCTGAAGTAAGAGAAAAAGTGCACAATGGTGCACTTTTTTTATTATTGTTCGTTGTTTGCCATGAGCGGATGATTCAGCACATCGTATCCGCTCACTTTCTTCAGCTCGTTGCCTTCACGATAGATGCTTTCAAAAAATCGGTTCGACGGGACAGCAAGCGCTTTGTAATAATCACTGAAAAGTGACGCCGCATGATCGCCGAGCCACTCCGCAGGAAGGAGTTCCTGCGGGAGGCCAGGATCGACGAACAGAAACTTCCGGTATTCATGAACAAGCTTTGTCCGTTCAACAAAGCATTCTCCGTCAGTCATCTCGCCCTTTTCGATCTTATTCTTGTCGATGACATATTTCTGAGAATATTTTTTAATAAACTCATCGTACCGCTCATTGATTTCTTCTAAGTTCCAGCATTCTCTAACAAGCCTTGTACTTTCATCAGGCCCTTTATACTGGGCAGTAAAGTAATGGACGTAGCTTCTAATATCGTATTTTTCGATAACTTCCTGAATCTGATTTTCCTGATCACCCGGTGAGATCCAGAAACTGTTCGTCAGAAGACCGAATCCGCTCCATACTAGTTCTTTCCTGAGCTCGTCTCGGATGCTTCGCTTTTCTTCAGGAATGGTGTATGTAAACATCGTCCATTCGCCGCTCCACTTTTCAGGCTGAAGCTTGAAGATACGCTTAGCTGCCTCATCCATCCTTTTCTGCCCTCTTTGGGTAAGAAAGTAGTAACTTTTATTTCCTTGTTTCCTGGATTCGATCCATCCCTGCTTGCTCATTCGGGAAATAGCCGCTCTGACCGCCTGCTCATTATGTCCGAACTCCTCAAGAAAACGGATCAGGCTCCCAATCCAGATCTCGCTGCCATAATGGCGGATATAATCACCGTAAAGGGTGAAGATCATTGATCTCGTGTTTAAACTGTTCTGCATGCATTTAACCTCTTAATCGCCGTTTTGGCATGATGTTACTTACGATACCAAACCGGCCGTATTCAAACAAGCTACTCTCCCTTAAAAACAGGCTCTCTTTTTTCACTGAACGCGTTTAGCGCTTCCATCCTGTCACTCGTAGGAATCGTCACTTCATAAGCTTTCGCTTCGATTGCAAGTCCCGTTTGAAGATCGGTTTCCATTCCGTGCTTGATAGCATATTTCGCTTGCTGAACAGCGATAGGACCGTTTTTCATGATAGCGTTCGCGTAATTCTCACATACTCCCATCAATTCAGAACGGTCTGTTACTTGGTTGAGGATGCCGAAACTCTGCGCTTCATCAGCCGTCATCTTCTTCGCTGTCAAGATCAGTTCCATCGCTTTCGCCTGGCCGATCAGTCTTGGCAGGCGCTGAGTCCCCCCGGCGCCTGGAATGATCGCCCAGCTCAGTTCTGTCAGTCCCATATAAGCTTCTTTTACAGAAACACGCAGGTCACATGCCAGCGCAAGCTCAAAGCCTCCGCCAAAAGCATGGCCGTTCATCGCGCATATTGTAGGCTGCGGAAGGGCTTCAGCCGCAGAGAACACATCGCGGATCTTGCGTACGTTCCGTTTTACTTCTGCTTCTGTCAGCGTTCGGCGTTCCTTTAAGTCTGCACCGGCACTGAACGCTTTCTCTCCAGCACCTGTAAAAATAACTACTCTGACTTCTCTGTTATGGTGAATGTCATCGATGATCTCGCCAAGCTCTTTTAAAGTAGAATAGTTGAAGCAGTTTAGCACTTCTGGACGGTTGATCGTCACGTAAGCGATATGATTCTTTACTTCATATAAAATGGATGCCATGATGGTTGCTCCTCCTAAATTAACGTTCTGTCCGTTCCACGATTGCAGCGATTCCTTGCCCTACACCGATGCACATTGTCGCAAGACCATAGCGCGACCCTCTGCGTTTCATCTCATGAAGCAAGGTTGTTAAAATTCTTGCCCCGCTAGCACCAAGCGGATGACCGAACGCGATCGCTCCGCCGTTCACATTCACTTTCTCCTCATCAAGCCCAAGCTGTTTCATACATTCGAGCGACTGTGAGGAAAACGCTTCGTTCAGTTCGATTAAGTCCAGATCTTCTGCTGTGATGCCTGCGCGCTTCATCGCTTTTTGTGAAGCAGGAACTGGCCCCAATCCCATTACGGACGGCTCCAAACCAGCAACTGCACCTGCTGCATACCGGGCGAGCGGCTTCAACCCGAGCTGACCTGCCTTTTCCCGGCTCATTAGCAGAAGAGCAGATGCCCCGTCATTCACTCCAGAAGCGTTTCCTGCTGTAATCGTTCCGCCATCAAACAGCGGTTTCAGCTTTCCGAGCTTTTCGAGTGTCGTATCAGGACGCGGATGCTCATCCTCACTCACCCACGTTTCATTCCCTTTCCTGTCAACGAGTTTAATAGGAACGATCTCATCCTTAAATAGACCTTCCTCTATGGCGCGCTTTGCTTTCTGCTGGCTGCTGTATGCAAACAGATCCTGATCTTCCCTTGACACACCATATCTTACGGCTACGTTTTCAGCTGTCTGCGGCATAGAGTCAGTCCCGTGCTTTTCGTGCATAAGAGGGTTAATGAACCGCCAGCCTATCGTCGTGTCAAACATTTTCATATCCCCGCGCGGGAACTCACTGTCTGGCTTTGCCATAACGAGCGGCGCACGCGTCATGCTTTCTGTTCCCCCAGCAATAAAAATATCACCCTCACCGGCCATGATGGCGCGAGCCGCATACATGACTGCATCAAGACCCGATCCGCAAAGACGGTTGATCGTCGTTCCTCCTGTTTCTACAGGCAGATCAGCGAGGAGCCCAGCCATTCGTGCCACGTTGCGGTTATCTTCTCCAGCTCCGTTCGCATTTCCAAGGACCACTTCTTCAATTTCAGCTGAAGGCACTTCAGGATTTCGTTCAACAAGTGCACGGATGACGACAGCTGCCAGGTCATCGGGACGGACATTCTTCAGCCCGCCTTTATACCGTCCTATAGGCGTACGAACCGCATCAACAATTACTACTTCCCTCATTTTAATGCCCCATCTTTTTCCGCCGTATAATCATAAACGCCCTTGCCTGTTTTGCGCCCGAGTCTTCCTGCTTTCACGTATTTGACGAGCAGCGGTGCAGGGCGATACTTCTCACCAAGCGTTTTATGAAGGTAATTCAAGTTGTTCAGACGTGTATCAAGTCCGACAAGATCGCCAAGTTCGAACGGTCCCATTGGAAAGTTCAATCCAAGCTTGATGGCTTTGTCGATATCTTCAGGCGATGCCACTCCTTCCTGCAGCATGTAGAACGCTTCATTTCCGATCATCGCTGAGATGCGGCTTGTCACGAATCCAGGGAATTCGTTGACCGTCACCGTTTCTTTTCCCATCTTTACCGCTGCTTCTTTTGCCAGTTCAGCCGTTCCTTCACTCGTTTCATGTCCTCGCACGATCTCAACAAGCGGCATGCGGTGCACCGGATTAAAGAAGTGCATTGCAATAACTTTATGAGGGCGTCTCGTGAATGAACCGATTTCAGTCGGGCTCATTGTTGATGTGTTAGTGGCTAAAACACAATGCTCTGGTGCAGACCTGTCTATTTCTTCAAAAACGGCACGCTTAATGTCAATGTTCTCTGGCACCGCTTCAATGACGATATCAGCACCGCTGACTGCTGCCGATAACTGCGGCGTATAGGAAAGCCTGCCTTGCGCTGCGGCGGCATCCTCAGCGGACAGCTTTCCACGGCTTACCGCTTTTGAAAAAATGGCGTCGATCTCTTTTTGTGCGCCTGCCAGCTGTTCTTCCTTCACATCCACGAGCTGGACGTCAAATCCTCCGACCGCGCAGACGTATGCGATGCCTCTTCCCATGACGCCTGAGCCGATTACTACTGCATTTTGCAACATGGTCTCTCTCCTGCCTTTCTTAAACAGTTGTTTAAGTTTCTTTGTATAAAAAGCGAGCGCAGCGGCTCGCTTTTAGTTAACGGTGTGTCTATTTCCCTGTATACGAAGGCTTTCTTTTTTCCAAAAAGGCAGCGAGCCCTTCTTGATGGTCATGAGACTCGCCGGCAATTTTCTGAGCTTGAGCCTCAAACTCCAGCACTTCGTTCAGATCACTTTCCCAGCTTTTATTTAAATAACGTTTGATCAGACCGATTGCTTTTGTCGGCATATGTGCAAGCTTTTCGGCGAATGTTTCCACTTCCATCACGAAGTCTTCTTCACTGACTAATTTGTTAACTAGACCAAACTCTTTTGCCTGAGCTGCGTTAACTTTATCACCGAGCACGGCAAGCTCCATCGCCTTGGCATGGCCCACAAGCCTAGGAAGGAAGTACAGACTGCCTGCATCAGGGACAAGACCGACATGGATGAACGCTTCTATGAAACTGGCTTTCTCGCTTGCGATACGGAAATCACATGCAAGCGCAAGGCTCATTCCTGCTCCTGCAGCCACACCGTTTACCGCACAGATTACTGGCTTTTCCATGCCGACGATCGCTTTTATCATCGGATTATAGCCTTTTCGCAGAATGTCGCTGTAATCGGCACCTTCTGGAGATTCAGATAAATCCTGGCCAGAACAGAACGCGCGTCCAGCTCCTGTGATCACAAGCGCTCTGACGCTGTCATCTTTCCCAGCTTCCTTGATCGCTGCCGCCATTTCTTTATGCATTACAGCGTTGAATGCGTTCAGCTTGTCCGGGCGGTTCAGCGTGATCCACGCGGTTTTCCCTCTCGTTTCATAGCTAATCGTCTCAAACATTGTCTGCTCCCCCTATTGTCCCTTAAACTCGGCAGGACGCTTTTCCATAAAGGCTTTCATGCCCTCTTTCTGGTCCTGTGACGAGAATAATAGGTAAAAGTTTTTCCGTTCAAACTGCATGCCGTCATATGTGGAATAATCAATAGATTTATAGACAGTCTCTTTTATGAGGCGCACTGACAGAGGCGCTTTAGATGCGACCGTTTTGGCAAACTTGACCGCTTCATCCAGAACGATTTCCGGTGCAAGCACACGGTTGATGACACCGTATTCCAATGCTTCCTTGGCAGTCATCGGGTCGCCTAGCCAAAGCCATTCCAGCGCCTTCTTCTGCCCCATCAGCTTCGTGAGCTTAACCGTTCCTCCTGCTCCCGGCATGACTCCAAGCTTGATCTCAGGAAAACCGAACTGCGTGTTTTCTGCAGCAAACAGGATATCGCAGCAAAGTGCAAGCTCGAATCCACCGCCAAAGCAGAAGCCATGTATCGATCCTATAATCGGCTTGCGGATTGTCGCTAGCCTGTCCCATTCTTTAAACTGGTTCAGCAGTTCAAGCGAAATAGCATCGTCGTTCTTCATTTCATCAATATCTGCGCCAGCTGCAAATGCGCGGCCATTGCCTGTGAGGACAAAAGCTTTTACTTCATCATCTGTATCATACGATTCAAACACATGTAACAGTTCAGTGACCATCGGACGGTTTATCGCGTTAAGTACTCTTGGGCGGTTTAATGAGATGAGGGCGATTCCGTCTTTGATAGAAACGGTGATCGTCTCAAATTTACTCATTGACTTCCTCGCCGATCATAAGCGTGACAAGCTCTCCTGCAAAAGACATAAGGTCTTTGCCTGATGCTTTTCCTTCATCAGATTTCATCGCTGCTTTCAATGACTCGTGATCATCGTAATACATTTCACACATCACATGATAATCGCTCTTGCCCATCGGTGAACCAACAATTTTTGTTACTTCCATTTTGCGGAGCCCAGGAATCTTTTTCGTGATGTCTGTATGGTGCCCATAATAGTGCTCGTCGAATTTTGCTGTGTCCTCAGGTGTTTTGTACAATGCGATCAATTTAACCAAGATAATCAGCTCCTAATCTATTTTTTAAAAATGTGAATCTCATCATTAAAGCCTACAAATTCGCCACAGGCTTCATCGCTTCAAACGGATTCTTGCAAGAACGGCAATAAAGGATGCTGCGGCAGGCAGTCGGACCAAAGATGTTTTCCATCGTCACATACGCCGAACCGCAATACGGACAGTCAATCTCCCAAGGCTCTCCCATCACGTGGTTAGCCGGCGGCGGCGCGATGCCGAATTCTTTCAGCCGCTCCCGTCCCTCTAATGTAATGCGGTCGGTCGTCCATGGCGGTGTAAACACGAATTCGACATGTGCTTCCGTGACACCTTCTACTTTTTCAGCCGCCTGTTTAATATCTCGTTCAATAATATTCAGGGCCGGGCATCCGGAGAATGTCGGAAGCACCGTAATCTTAACGGCCGTCCCATTCGCTTTCACCGTCTCGACCATTCCGAGGTCCAAGATGCTGACCGTAGCCATTTCTGGGTCCTTCACGTGCGAAAGCGCAGACCATACAATCTGCTCTAAAGTTTTTATGTTATCGGCCACTGTGCTTCCTCTCCTTCCCTACCAGCCCGTCTGCGGGTTCGTGGCGTACACTTCGGACAATGTTGCGAGCGCTTGCGTCAAGTCTGGTGTATGCTCACCCTTGCGTCCATTGCCTCTTTCCATCCTCGGCTCTCCAGAGAAAGGAAGGCCTGTTTCATTAAATACAGCCTCAATCCTTTTCATCCAGCGCTGCTTCAATACATTCTCATCATCAATAAAATTAGCTTTTACCATCTCGGCATAAGCCGGGCCGAGTGTCAGCACTCCGCCGAAGTCACGCCATACCTTTTCAATTGCGGCGTTCATGCGTGATTTTGCTTCGTCCGTGCTCGTGACAAGCTGCTTGAACCAGAGCTCCCAGTGCATCAGATGGTAGTACTGCTCCGTCATGATTTTTCGCGCGGCTTCAGCCAAAGGCTCGAAATCTGAGTGCCTCAGCGAGTCAAGGCGGATTTGCTTATGAACGCTGTAGAAGTAATTTCTCACAACCGCGAATGCCCAGTCATAGTCCGGCTTTTCAAGATATGTTCCAGGACCGTTTACTTCTTCCAGTAAAACTGCGTTGCGGAATTTGGACGGTGCGCGCAGATGTGCGATTTCATCTGCTTTTCCTTCTCCAAGCTGCTCAAGCAGCCTGTAGTACAGGTTCGCGTGCCCCATCATGTCCTGATTGATTGAGGAAAAGGCTACATCCTCCTCGATGTGCGGTGCGAGTCCAAGCCATTCTGAACCGCGGTAAGCAAGGATGAAGTCATCGTCTGCAAGCTGATAGAGAAGCTCTATGAGCGCTCCTTTTTCTGATGGTGTCGTCACTGTGCATCTCCCTTTCCGCCAAGAATGTGCTGCTCGGTAAACTGCTCCTGATTATACTCACGCCATTTTTTCTTCAAATAGCCGTATCCTTTAGTCTCTCTATAATCCTTATCAAGACGTTTCAGCATCTCTCGCTCAGATTGCGAGAGACCGCGGATGTTCTCACGTTTCACGACCCAGATGTCAGCTACCTGCTCCCGTCTGAAGAAGTTTTCCTTCGCCATAATGAGCGCCATGTCCGCGTTTGGTGCGAGCAGGCTGAACTGGTGCTGAAAAGGAGATTTATCTGTTTTTTTACTGAACACTTCGTATACATTGTAAAATTCATTCTTTGCTTCGCTCATGCCCTTTCTCCTCTCCTGCTTAAATAGCTCGTTTTGCTGCCAGGGCGTCTCGCACCCACGCATTGTTATCGTATGAACGGCGGCGCAGGTCAAGGCGGTTATGTGATTCAGGGCCGTTGCCTGTCACGATCTGCTTAAACTCGTTCCAGTCTACATCCTTATAGATCCACATCTGCGTCTGCTCATCAAAACGGATCGTTTCATCCGGAATCGTCAGCCCGAGTGACCAGATACGCGGAATATACTTTGTGAAAAATTCCTGTCGCAGCTCTTCATTTGTTTTCGCGCGGATTTTGTACATGATGTTTTTGTCCGCGTTCGAGTTGCCCGTTTCTTTTGCCGATTTAGGACCAAAGAACATAATGAGCGACGTCCACCAGCGATTCAGGGAATCCTGCAGCATATCGCGCTGTTCCGGTGTGCCTTCTGCCATCGCGAGAATAATGCTCTCGCCATGCTGAGCGTGGAACACTTCTTCCGCACAGATACGTTTAAGCGCTCTTGCATAAGGACCGTAAGAAGAATCAAGCATCATACTTTGTGAAATGATGGCCGCCCCGTCAACGAGCCAAGCAATCATTCCCGCATCGCCCCAAGTCGGCGCGGACATATGGAACACGTTATGAAACTTCAGCTTTCCTGAAAAAAGATCCTGCATGATATCTTCACGGTTTTTGCCGAGCGGAGCCATCAGATCCTCTGCAACACGGAGCAGAAGCTGTCCATGACCCATTTCGTCCTGAACCTTCGCCATGATAGCAAGTTTGCGATGAAGCGACGGCGCTTTAGGCACCCATTCTTTCTCTGGAAGCGCTCCCATAATTTCCGAAATCCCATGCATGGAAATGAGGCGGATCAGCGATATGCGGTAATCATCAGGCATCCAGTCATCGGCCTCGATTTTTTCGCCCCGGTTGATGCGCTCCATAAAATGCTCCAATTTTTCATCCTCTGTCAGCCGGTCATAATCCAGCATCGCTGCCATTGCATTCCCCTCCATTTATATTACGTTTATTTACCGTTATTATAAAATAACGTTATATGTTTAATCAATCAGTTATACTTCCATTTCCTCTTTTTTATGCCTGACAACTCTTACAGCCTTACCTTCCGACCGCGGGATCGAGTGAGGAGGAAACATCTTAATCTCCATGCTGACCAGGCAGTTATTCTTTATTAATCTGATGATTTTCTCCTTTAAATGCAGGAAGTCCGGGTGTGTGATATCTTTTTCAGAAGACTGGTACACTTCTTCTGTGATCTCAACATGAAGTTCCACCTTTTCGCGAAGTCCGTCTGGAATGATATGCAGCTGATAATGAGGAACGATGCCATCCGCCTGAAGCAGGCAGTTCTCGATTTCTGACGGGAACACGTTTACCCCGCGAATGATGAGCATGTCATCGATCCTTCCTTTTACACGCGACATCCGGATCGAGGTGCGGCCGCATTTGCACGGCTCTCTTTTTAATGACGCGATATCCCCAGTCCTGTAGCGGATGACAGGGAACGCTTCTTTCGTCAGACTGGTGAACACCAGCTCGCCATACTCCCCGTCTGGAACGGGCATCAGCGTTTCTGGATCGATAATCTCTGCGATAAAGTGATCATCCATAATATGCAGTCCATCCTGTGCTTCGTGACATTCCATCGCTACTCCCGGTCCCATCACTTCGCTCAAGCCATAAATATCCATCGCCTTGATGCCAAGTTTTTCTTCTAGTGTGGTGCGCATCTCTTCAGACCATGGCTCAGCACCGAAAATACCGTATTTTAATGAAGTCTCAGCCGGATCCTTCCCCTGCTCCTCCATCTTCTCTGCAATTGTCAGTACATATGACGGTGTACCGCATATGACCTGCGGCTTAAAATCTTCAATAAGAAGAATCTGGCGCTCCGTGTTTCCTCCTGACACAGGTACAGTGATCATGCCAAGCTTTTCTGATCCGTAATGAAGACCGAGACCGCCTGTAAAAAGTCCGTAGCCATAAGCGTTATGCAAAACATTTCCCGGTTCACCGCCTGCGATCGCAATCGAACGCGCTACCATCTCGCTCCAATGATCGATGTCAATCGCTGTGTAGCCAACAACTGTGGGCTTTCCGCTCGTGCCTGAGGAAGCATGAAGTCTCACCAGCTTGTCTCTCTCTGCGGCAAACAGCCCAAATGGGTAATGGTCACGCAGATCTTGCTTTTTTGTGAATGGGAGCTTTTGAAGATCATCAAGAGCTTGTACAGTATTAGGATGAACTCCTTTTTGCTGAAAAGCATCTTGATAAAACGGGACATTCTCGAAAACACGCTTAACGGTTTGCTGCAGTCTTTCAAGCTGCAGCTTTTCTTTTTGCTCCTGCTCCATGCATTCCAGATCTGGCCGAAGTATCATCGCGATCCCCCTAAAATGTTTTTTGTAAGCGTTTACAATACTATTCAAAAAAATATAACGTTTTTTTATCGATGGTAAAATATTCTGTTATGCACTTGCCCTCAGAATATCGCGAAATATCAGAAAAGTCAAACCGAAAACGATATAAGAACACTCCTGATTTACAATAAACATAGAGCCAAAGAATCATTTAGCAGCTGTCAAAACTTGAAGTAAAATTTAAATGAGACTACTATTTAATTAAGCAAAAAAGCTTTCCATGAAGGAGTGAATATGTGTGAACTTTACTTATGAAGTGATTCCAGTTGAGAATATGGAGGACTGTAGAGATCTATGCAATGAACTCATGTCTTTTCAAAAATCAAAGGCATACATAGCACCTGAACGATTTGACAGTATGAACTTCGACACAAGGATGGTTCCTTCTGTAAAAAAAGCACTTCATAATTATATTGTCATTGTAAAAGACGGCGATAAAACAGCAGGCTATGTATATTCGAATGTATCCCCAAAAGAAACATATTCAAATGAGTTTGCCACCTTTTTCGATCTTTCATCTGTAAGCGGAAGTAATGTCGGCTGTTTATCACAGTTTTATATTAAAGAAGAATACAGGAAATATGGAATTGGATCTGTTCTCTTTGATATGTCAATGAAATGGCTGCATCAGTTTCAGGATGTAGACGATTATTTTATATTTGTTTCAAATGGTAATGAAAATGCATTGGAGTTTTATAAGCGCAAAGGATTTTCCGTAAGCCATGATATTCTGGATGGGTTTATCACCGTTTTGCGCAGCGGACGGAAAGTTTTAATTTCCGAGAAAAGATAAAAACATTAAAAGCACACCAAAGGATTGATGTGCCTGTTTTTATTTATTGTTTATTGGAAAGTTAATTAATCGCTAACTGCAATGCCGCTGAAGCTTTCTGGACCTACACGGATTGTGCCTAATAGACTTGATGAGACAAACATTGTGTAAGTCAGTTGATCTGCTGCAGGAGGATCAAAGTCAGATGCATTGAAAGATATTACTTGAGGTGCAAGAACTTCTAAGCTAAATGACTGAGAAGCTGAAAAAATTTCAGGATCAGTTGGAAGCGTTCCTCTTACAACCGAAATTGTGATAGATACAAGAGCCAAAGGCAGCTGTACAGCAATCGTACCTTGTAACTCCACACGAATATTAGCTCCCGCATTCCCTGTATTGAGGCCTACTTGTCCAACTAGTTGAGGAGTATCTACTACTAGGATGGGTATCGCAATAGAGTTTGCATAGCTAGCGTTCTGGCTAGTTCTTAAATCTAGAAATTGAGCCAACATTTCACCCCCCTTCTTCATAATGCTAGTTTATGAAATTAGCAATGAAGTGCTTGTACAAGTGGAAAAATGGGTGGAGGATTAGGTTTTGTTACTATAAAAGAAATCCAAGAAGCCGTTGATCTCCGTTTCATGTGCACGCTTTCCGCGGGGCGTGGCGAAAAGCAGAAACAGCTCGTTCAGCCCCGACAAGCAAAAGGTAAAGTGGCCGGTAAGTCGTCCTTTAACTTATTGGACACTTTCCCTTTTGACCTCGAGGGGCTAGCCGTTTTCTGCTGGACAGGTGAGCCCTCTCGTCGCATGCGCCATTGAGAGGGCTCACCTTCCCACTCGTCCCGCAGGATAAGGAAGGCTACGCAACAAGACATCGCACGAAGAAAATGTGCCTTCCATTTTCGAGGAGTCGGCACCTTACACTCCAATCAACTTAATCTATGATGTACACGATGTATAAGAAAAAGACTGTATTTCTTTGTTCAAAACTCCTGAAGAGAAATCAGGAAAACAGAAAGTAAACGAAGAGCAAATCAAGAAACTGCACAATAACTTTAACAGTACTTTTCGATTGATTATTCCATTCAAGAACAATTGCTCAAAAACTGCAATCTTATAGAAGACAGCCTATACAAAAAGAACGACCAGATCAAAATGACCTGGTCGTTTTTTTAATTATTATTAGTAAAGCAGATCAAGAAATTCATCTTTTGACACGTTTCCAAAGTAGTGTTTTAGATCAGTGTCTTCTAGAGCTTTTTCTATTTCGCCCCGGTCATAGCGGATATCTGTTAATTTTTCTTCGATCTCTGAAACATCGCCTACACCAAAGAAATCGCCGTAAACCTTGCATTCCCTGATAATTCCCTTTTCGATATGCAAACGGATATCGACTGAGCCTGCTGCAAAACGGTTGGAAAGCTCAACGTTAAATTTTGGCGACTTGCCATAGTTCCAGTCCCAGTTAGCATAACGCTCTCTGGAAATCTGGCGAATCTTTTCCCAATCGCTCTCAGTCAAAGTGTAATGTGGAATTTCTTCAAATTCCTCAAACAAATATTGAAGCAAAATCTGTTTGAATTCTTCCATCGTCAAATCTTCTGATAAATGCTCTCGAATGTTTGTCACTCGGCTGCGGATCGACTTGATCCCTTTTGATTCGATTTTATCCTGCCGAACTTTAAGTGCACTCACGACGTTTTCGATCTCAGAATCGAACAAGAGCGTTCCATGGCTGAACATGCGCCCTTTTGTAGAAAACTGGGCGTTGCCGGAAATTTTCTTTCCTTCTGCCAGGATGTCGTTGCGGCCGCTAAGCTCAGCGTTGACTCCAAGCTTTCCTAGCGCTTTTACAACGGGATCCGTAAATTTCTTAAAATTATGCATAGAGCTGCCGTCGTCTTTAGTAATAAAACTAAAATTCAAGTTGCCATGGTCATGATACACTGCCCCGCCCCCAGACAGCCGGCGGACAACATGAATCGTATTATCCCTCACATACTCTGCGTTTATCTCTTCGATTGTGTTTTGGTTCTTGCCGATAATAATAGAAGGCTCGTTTATGTAAAAGAGCAGATACGTTTCGTTTATATCTAAGTGTTTAAGCGCAAACTCCTCAATCGCGAGGTTAATCCTCGGATCGGTAATATTTTCATTATCTATAAAAAGCATGCGTTACTTCTCCTTTTTCTCCCCTATTCAAGCCCCCATGTCCAACCGGATACGGCAAGCTCCACTTTACCGTTATACACCTCTTTTGCTTCTGTGGCAAGATGGCTGGTTTCTCCAAAATGAGGAAGATGCGTCAGAAGAAGATGAAGCACACCAGATTCTGCAGCAAGCCTGCCGCAGTCGGTGGAGTTCATATGTCCAGCATTGCTTCCGTCCATTCCTTTATAAAAGTTGCACTCGGATATTAGCAGGTCTGCTCCTTTACTGAATGTTACGAGTTCAGGGATATAAGAAGTGTCGGCCGTATAAACGAATGTCTTCTCCCCATCCGTTATCCGCATCGCATAGCAGACAGCCGGATGCTTCGTTTTCTGAAATGTGATCGTAAACGGACCGATGTTCAGTGTCTCGTTTGGATTGTAGGGGATGCCTTGTGTGCTTTGCTGATAAGTGAGAGAAGCAAAGCCGTTCTCATCCAATGTGTGCGCGTAAATAGGCAGCATCGGTACAGAATCTGCAAGGAAACTCTGAATATAGCGGCTGTATTGCAGCACCCCGATATCTGCCACATGGTCTGCATGGTAGTGTGAGAGGATAACCGCATCAAGCTGATCGGGCTTTATGTAGTTTTGCAGCTGTGACAGCACCCCGCTGCCGCAGTCGATCAGTAAGTTAAACCCGTCCTTTTGCAATAAATAGCCTGAAGTAGCTTCCCCAGCCGCGGGAAAACCTCCCCAGTACCCGATAACCGTCAGTTTCATTTGCTTACGCCTCCTTTTTTCTTTAATAAGTGTACCCTAAATGGTGCAGAGACAACATTTTGTAAGGCCGTTCTCTGTTTATGTGCCAAATTTTCGGGTTAAACGCCCAATTTTCGGAGTTATGTTCCGTATTTTCCGCTTATGTGCCGTTTTTATAAGATTTGTGCCATTTGACAAATTTCGACACGCATTCATTCACCCACTGCAAACCGGTAAAAGCAAAAAAGCCAAACCAAAAGGTTCAGCTTTTCCCATAGACTATTCTTTTACCGCTCCAGAAGTCAGTCCGGAAACAATTCTTCTCTGGAACAACAGGACCATGATAACGAGCGGCACAGTTACGATAACTGTCGCAGCTGTAATCTCGCCCCAAGGAATCGTGAATTGGCCCTCGAACATTGCGATACCGACTGGCACGGTCTTGTATGCATCGTCTGTATTGATCGTGAGCGCGAACAGGAACTCGTTCCATGCTGCGATGAATACTAGAATTGCCGTTGTGAAAATTCCTGGAATGGCAAGCGGCAGAATGACACGCCAGAACGTCTGCATAAGTGATGCCCCGTCGATTTTCGCTGCTTCTTCCAGATCGAACGGGATCTTGCGGAAGAAGGTTACGAGAATCCAGATAGAAAGCGGCAGTGTAAACGTTGTGTATGGAATGATCAGACCTAGATAACTGTTTGTAAGTCCTAGGTTTTTCAAGAAAATATAGATCGGTGAAATCGTTGCGATCTGCGGGAACATGGAGACTGAGAGGACAAGTCCAAGTATCAATGTTTTCCCTTTAAATTTAAGACGGGCGATCGCATAAGCTGCGAACGATGCTACGAAAACGGTGTAAATTGTCGTGATGGAAGCAACAACAAAGCTGTTCCATAAATATTTGACGAACGGATAGTTGACGAACACCGATTCATAGTTTGCAAGTGTCGGATTGGATGTGAACGGGTTGAACGCATCTGCACCAAACAGTTCACCGATTGGCTTGATAGAGCTTGTCAGCATCCATAAGAACGGAAACATAACAAGAAAGACAAATACTGCAAGAAAGACATAAAATAACGGTCCTGCTTTTTTGTTCATTGCGCTTCACTCCTTTGCACGTTTCTCATTATTTATCGTTGAGCAGGTCACGGCCTAAGAACTTAATATAAATCATGGAAATGACAGCCACACAGACAAAGACAATAACCGAAAGCGCGGAACCGTCCCCGAAATTCGACTGCTCAAACATAACCTTATAAGCGAGTGAGGAGATCGTTTCGGTTGAACTTGCAGGACCTCCGCCTGTAAGAACGTACACAAGGTCGAACACACGGAACGCATCGAGCGTACGGAACAATAGTGCTACAAGAATGCTTGATTTTAAAAGCGGCAGCGTAACTGTCGTAAACTGTTTCCATTTTGTCGCTCCATCAATGGATGCCGCTTCATACAATGATGAAGGAATGGTCTGCAGCCCTGCGAGTAATAAAAGTGCCATGTAAGGCGTCGTTTTCCATACGTCTGCAAATATTACGGAGAACATCGCTCCGGTGCTGCTCGTAAGGAGATCTGTCATATTATCTACCAAACCTATTTCAGCAAAGACTTTAGCGACAATACCATTCTGTCCGTCATATAAGTACTTCCACATGAGTGCGGATACAGCTGTAGGGATCGCCCATGGAATCAGGATGGTCGCACGGACAAGACCGCGGCCAAAGAATGCTTTGTTGATGAGCAGTGCGATCGCAAGCCCGAGAACGAGTTCCACGAAAACGGAAATGACCGTAAACACGGTTGTATTCTTTAATGCCAGCCACATTCTTTTATCCTGCAGTTTTTCTGTATAAGATTCAAAGCCAATAAAGTTTGGCTTAATGACCGCTTCATCCAGTGAAGAAGCAAGGCCAAGAACATCTTCCTCATTTTTCAGCCCTTTTATCTTTTTCGCTTCTTCATTAACTTCCTTAATTGTTTTTTCCAGCTGAAGCGCAGCATCTTTCTCTACTTCTGCGATGGCCAGATCCTTGCTGACAGGCTTCATAACCATCAGCTTTTCATCTACTTGATCATACTTTTCCTTTACAGAGCCTTCTTTTTTCAGCTCTTCGTCTGCTTTTTCAAGCTTTACTTTCAGCGCTTCTAACTGCTCTGCTGATTCGCCAGGTGCTTCTGACATCTCTTCGTCAATAAGGTTAATCAGGAACGGATAGTTGTCCAAATATTTGTGAAGGTCTACCTGATACGAAATATGAGCGGCATTTTTTTGCGGGTTTGCAAGCCTGAGATCGAACATGCTGTAGTAAAAGGATTGAAGGACCGGCCAGATCGCGATGGCAAGAATCAGTATTAAGGCAGGAGCAACTAATAAATATCCAGCCTTGCTTTCCCCTGACTTCTTTTTCTTCTTTACCGACGCAGTATCTGTTTTATTGCCGCGGGAAAGATTAGGTTCCATTATTTTCAGCTCCTTGCTTGATTGGAATGCAATCGATGGATGGGCGATGAATTCATCCATCCATTGCATTGCACATGAATTTTATGGAATCGATACCATAACATAAGCCGCATAAGCCCTCATTTTTTTGGAAATGAAGGCTTATGCAGATCAGAAACATTAATTATTTTACAAGCTTTGCAGAAATCTCATCCTGCATGTTCTTTGCAGCTTCTTCAGCCGTAATATCACCGGCGATCGCTTTTGAAATCTGCCCCTGAATAATATCAGAGATTTCAGGATAGTTTGGAGCTACCGGACGCGATACTGCTGCTTCAAGAGCATTTACGAAACCTTCTTCTTTAAAGTACGGGTTCGCTTCTAAAATTTCTTTGTCATCGTAAAGAGCAAGAAGTGTCGGCGCATGTCCGCCTTTGATCGCGTCGATCTTCTGGCCTTCAGCACCAGTCATGAACTGAAGGAACTTCCAAGCTTCTTCAGGGTGCTTCGTATTCTTGTTGATTCCAGCCATCCATCCGCCTAGTGCTGCAGCAGATCCAGCGTCACCAGCAGGAAGCGGAGCTACGCCAACCTTGCCGGCAATTTTGGACTGTGACTTGTCGTTTGCAAGAGCAAACTGGTAAGGCCAGTTACGGATAAGAGAAGATTGTCCGTTGATGAATGCAGTATGAGACTCTGGCTCAGCAAATGTTGTTACGTTAGCCGGAACAACATCAGAATTCGCGATTTCGACCAATTTCTTGATCCCTTTAATCGCTTCTGGAGAGTTTACTTTTACTTCTCCGTTTTCATCAATGATCTTTCCGCCGTAAGAAGCGATAAATTCAACTGCGTTACATACAAGTCCTTCATATTGCTTCGCTTGCATCAAGTAACCAAACTCAGTGCCGCCTTGTCCTTTTGTTGCTTTTGCTGTAGCTAGAAGCTCGTCCCACGTTTTTGGAACCTTGCCGCTGTCTACCAGGTCAGTTCTGTAAAAAAGCATACCAGCATCGATAAATTTCGGGAGAGCCCACTGCTTGCCTTTAAATTTCGAAGCAGATAGTGCACCTTGGTTGTATTCATCGAGGTTCACGCCGTCTTTATCAATAAAACGGTCAAGAGGCATCAAGTAACCTGCCTGAGCAAATTCAGCTGGCCAGATAACGTCAAGGTCGATAACATCCATCTCAGATGAGTTCGCGTTGAACGCAGTCAAATACTGAGCATGCTGCTTTCCTGTGTCAGCCGGCATTTCTTTAAACTCGACATCGATGTTCGGGTATTTCTTTTCAAATGCTTCAACCATCGCCTTAGTACCTTGAGTGTCATCCTTACCGCGTGCATAGACGATTTTCACTTTTTCATCTTTTCCATCTTTAGATCCTGTTGACTCGCTTTTATCATCCGAACACGCTGCAAGCACAAGAGAAAGAGCAAGTGATGCACTGATTACTTTTGACATCTTTTTAAGGTTTTTCATGGTTATCCCCCTGCTACAATGATTTGTGTTAACGATTCCATACTCACAACAACACGTTACGTCGATGAACGCTGAACGAGCTTCAGCGGCAGTTCCGTCCGTTTTCTTTTCTGCATACCTTTACTTTGAATTTCTTCAATCATCTTCTCCATCGCCAGCCTGCCGATCATATCAATCGGCTGCTCAATCGTGGTCAAATCCATTAATTCAGCAAGCGGCTGATTGTCAAAACCGATAATAGCGAGGTCCTCCGGGATGCTCCAGCCAGCTTGTTTGGCCGCCTTCGCGATTCCTGCTGCTACCTCGTCACTGCCTGTAAAAACGGCATCTGGCCTATTTTTTTGATTTTGAATGATTGAAAAAATCCTCTTACCGTCTTCAACGCTGTAAGCGCTGTCATAATACCATTCAGGCTGCACCGTAAGTCCGGCTTCCTCCATGGCCTTTAAATAGCCGATTCTTCGGTCAGCTGCAACTCGCGAACTCTTATGATTGCCAGAACAATAACCAATTTTCGTGTACCCTTGCTCGATGAGGTGCTTCGTCCCTATGTATCCGCCTTGAATCTGATCGAGATGGATGACAGGTACTTCCGCCTCATCACTGTACTCGTTGCACAAGACAATCGGTCCGCAAGCTAAGTATGGTTTAATCTCACTCCAGTTGTTCTCTATCGAAGTGAGCACCAGCCCGTCTACCTGCTTTGTCCGCAATAATTCAAGGTAAAAAAGTTCCTGCTTTTTCTTATACCTTGTCTGGCACAAAATTAGCTGGTATCCTTTTTGAGCGGCTGCGTTTTCCATTGATTCGACCAGCTGACTGAAGAAAGGGTTTGTGATGCGCGGAACATAAACAGCAATCGTTTCAGTCGCCTGTTTCCTTAGACGCTGCGCTGAAGAATTTGGAACATAGTTTAATTCCTTCATCGCTTTTGTTACGAGCTGCTTTTTTTCTTCCGCTACATACGGGTGGTCGTTTATGACCCGCGAAACGGTCGTTCTTGACAATCCGGCAAGCTTTGCCACATCCTGAATGGTCGCCATCCTACGTCTCCTCTGCCGTGATTCACCTTTGAAACTGTTGTGGAATCGAATTCATGAAATCGTTTTCATAAACCGAGTATAAAACAGCTGCCTAGTTTGGTCAAATCTTTTTTCAGAAAATTTAACGAAGGAACGGAAGGAATTTATTCTTAAAAAAGCGAAAACTCTTTTAATACATCGAATCGTTTTCACAGCATGTATCAGTGCCGTTATATACAGCAAATTCTGACGCGGTGCCAGCCAGTTTTTCTTTACAAGAAAGGAGCAGCAAACATGATCAGCGTAAAAAACTTAAAAAAATCCTTTGGCGAATTAGAGGTTCTTAAAGATATAAATGCCGAGATTGCCCACAAAGAAGTCGTCTGTGTTATCGGCCCGTCAGGTTCGGGTAAAAGCACGTTTCTCCGATGCTTAAATAAACTTGAAGAAATTACAGGAGGACATGTACTCATCGACGGAGTAGACCTGACAGATCCGAAAGTAAACATTAATAAAGTCCGCGAAGACGTCGGGATGGTGTTTCAGCAGTTTAACTTATTCCCGCATAAAACCGTTTTGGAAAACGTGACACTCGCTCCCATTCAGGTTCGGGGCATGGATAAAGCCGCCGCCCGTGACAAGGCTCTTTCGCTTCTTGCAAAGGTAGGCTTAAAAGACAAGTCAGACAGCTATCCTTCTCAACTTTCAGGCGGACAGAAGCAGCGTGTCGCGATCGCACGCGCACTCGCCATGGATCCAAAGATCATGCTTTTTGATGAGCCTACGAGTGCTCTTGACCCCGAAATGGTCGGCGAGGTGCTTGAAGTTATGAAGCAGCTGGCACAGGAAGGCATGACAATGGTCGTCGTGACTCATGAGATGGGCTTTGCACGCGAAGTAGGAGACCGAGTATTCTTCATGGATGGCGGTTACATCGTTGAAGAGAATGTTCCGTCTATGCTGTTTGGAAACCCGCAGCACGAACGAACGAAATCATTCCTAAGCAAAGTTCTATGAGCAAGGATGAGGCAGTTGATCTCCGCTTCACGGTGCTGAGCTTTCCGCGCGGGGCGTTCGGTGAGCCCCTTTGCCGCGTTGCGCCTTAAATTAAAGGGTCTCACCTTCCCGCTCGTCCCGCAGGACAAGGAAGGCTGCAGCAACAATACCTCGCACGAAGAAAATGCGATTTTCATTTTCGAGGAGTCTCGCACCCTTCCGCTCCAATCACAACGAATATTGCTTACAAATGAATAGAAACCAAGAACAAAAAAAGGGTAAGACCAACACGTATTATCGAGGTGGTTTTACCCTTTTTTCTTTACAATTAAAGCATACAATACACTGAGCGAATTCAGATAATCGAAATAAAACAATTCATACGCTTGAACATCTTGAATTCATCATTGATAAGGTTGATCGGAGTGTAAGGTGCCGACTCCAGCAGGATAAGTGGGACAGGTGAGACCTCTTAGGCCGCGTAGCGGCAAGAGGGCTCACCGCCCACCCTGCGGAAAGCGTGCACCTGAAACGTAGATCAACCTCTTCTCTGATTTCTAAAAGCAAAAATCTTCACGAAACAAGCCTTACTTAATAAGACCCTTCTTTTTCAAGAAGTCCTGAGCTACTTTACGCGGGTCTTCTTTATCAAGGTCGACTTTGGCGTTCATCTCTGCCATATCTTTTTCAGTGATCTTGCCTTCGAGCTCGTTTAGAACTTTTTCAAGCTTCGGATATTTCTTCAATGTATCTTCTCTTACAATTGGAACTGCATAATAAGGCGGGAAGAACTTTTTGTCATCTTCCAAAGTTTGAAGGTTGAAACGCACGATACGCCCGTCTGTTGTGTATGCAGGGATTGCATCTACTTTTCCTTCTTTTACAGCAGAATACATCAAGTTAGGATCTAAGCTTTTCTTATCCTTGAAATTCAAACCATACGTTTTGATAAATGGCGTGTAGCCGTCTTCACGCTCATAAAATTCTGTCGGACCGCCGAACGAGAGCTCGTTTGATTTCGGTGCCAGCTCCGAGATGGTTTTAACATTTAGTTTTTTCCCGACCTGCGGGTTTAGAGCAACTGCGTATGTGTTTTCAAACCCAAGAGGCTTAGTCCATTTCAGGTTATATTTCTTCTCATAACCCTCTTTGACTTTTTCGTATATCTCTTCTGGCTTCATGCTTGGGTCATACTTTTCTTTCAAGATCGTTAAGTATCCCGTTCCCGTATACTCAACGTAAATATCTATATCCCCTTTTTTGATGGCTTCCGTCAGAATAGGTGTCTCTCCTATTGCTTCTTTCACCGTCACCGGGTAATCTGTCTTATCTTGAACGTATTCCGAAATGATATAAGGCAGGATGTATTGCTCTGTCCACTTTTTCCCCGTGATGACGATGCCTTCATCCCCCGCTCCACCTCTAAGTGTGAAGAACAAGATTGCAGCAAGCACCGGAACCCCAATCAGAACCGGCAGCTTCCATGAAGACTTTTTCTTAGCACGGGGTTCTGTTGCAATTTCAATCCGTCTTAAAATCAGATCAAAAACAATTGCCAGCAATGCAGCTGGTATCGCACCGGCGAGTACAAGCTCGTTTCGGGTGGTAGATAAACCGCGGTAAATCAAGTCACCTAAACCGCCTGCTCCAATAAATGCTGCAAGTGTCGCTACACCTATCGTAAGTACTGTTGCTGTGCGGAGACCCGCCATTATGATCGGCAGGGCCAAAGGAAGTTCAATGATTCTCAATATTTGCGAGTTTGTCATTCCCATGCCTTTTCCGGCTTCCACTGCTGATGAATCAACTCCAGTTATTCCTGTATATGTGTTCCGCAGGATTGGCAGCAGCGCGTATACGGTCAGTGCTATAATCGCCGTTGTGTTTCCGATACCGAAGACTGGAAGCAAGAATCCAAACAACGCCAGACTAGGAATAGTCTGGAATATAGCTGTTACACCGATTACCGGTTCTGCAACACTTTTTCTGCGTGAGATAAAAATCCCTAGCGGCACCGCAATAACAGCGGCGATCAATATAGAAACGAGCGATAAGAACAAATGCTGCTGCAGTCCAGTCAAGATTTCCGGCCAGCGGTTAATAAATGTATCCTTCATCGTTACCAAAAAGTTATTCAATGCTGCCACCTCCTTCAAGTGGCCTTTGCGCACCGATGTTCATCCCTGCGAGGCCTCTCATCATGGTGGCACGGGTAATTAGCCCTACCAGCCTGCCATCTTCCAATACTGGTATGGCGTTTACTTTTTTGGTTGCAAAAATTTCAGCTACATCAGTATAGACTGTATCCGTGGAAACTGTGATTAAATCCGTTTCCATCAAATCTCCAACCGTTTTTTCCTCATCAAAATAGTGCCTTTCAAGACGTTCAAGAGTTGTTATGCCTAAAAGCCTGCTCTGCTGATCAGTTACAAGAAGACTGTCAACCCCGTAGCGTTTCATCATTTTAAGGGCCTCGGCCAATCCTCTCGTTGCCCTTGTTGTTACTGGATTCATTCTCATCAGGTCGGTAGCTTCAAGTGCTGTATCTCCTGAAGATAAGCGGTTTTCACCGATAAATCCTTTAACAAAATCGTTTGCCGGATGTCTTAGTATTCTCTCCGGTGTGTCCAGCTGTACAATTTCTCCGCCCTGCATAATCGCGATGCGGTCAGCAATTTTAATCGCTTCATCCATATCATGTGTTACGAACACGATCGTTTTCTTAATTGATTCCTGAAGCTTCACAAGTTCATCCTGCAGCTGTTCCCTGCTGATAGGATCAAGCGCGCTGAATGGCTCGTCCATAAGTATAATCGGAGGCTCTGCTGCTAGTGCACGAACTACTCCGACACGCTGCTGCTGCCCGCCGCTCAGCTCTCCTGGAAAGCGTTCCTTAAATGTTTCCGGGTCGAGTCCGACGAGTTCAAGCAGCTCATCCACCCGCTTCTCGTACCGCTCTTTCTCCCAGCCTTTCAGCTTAGGTACAATTGAAACATTCTCACCTATCGTTAAATGCGGCAGAAGACCGATCTGCTGGATAACATACCCTATATTTCTTCTTAGCTCTACAGGGTTTTGATCGGCGATATCTTCCCCATTAATTAAGATTGTTCCTGAAGTGGGTTCAATTAATCGGTTAATCATCTTCATTGTCGTCGTTTTACCGCAGCCGGAAGGACCGATCAGGGCGACGAGTTCGCCTTCTTTAATGTCGAAGCTGATGTTCTTAAGCGCCTCAAAACCGTCGGGATACTTTTTCCCGACATTCTTAAACGTAATCATCCTCTTCCTCCTTCATTATTTTCTTATGATGTTTGTCTTCACAGTGGAGGACTGATAATTATCCTTACCCTTGCTTGCTCGCTTGCAAACTTGGAATATCCTGTCTTATTTTCATCTTGTTCCAAAAATAATATGTATAACAAAAGATTAACAACCGGGGTACGGTACTCCATCCTGTAAAACCTTTTGAAAACAAGGTTCACATGGTGCTGGTACCGTACCCCCAATAAGTATCCCCAATAAAAAAAGCTCCTCCGCAGCGGGAGGAGCTTTACATCATGCTGCTTGTTCAGCAGTGCCTTTGATTTTCTTATATTGAAGAGCGAAATACGTGTACGTTCCTATCAAGAACATGAACGTAAATCCAAACAAGATCAAGCTGTTATCCCAAAGGTAGCTGTAGTCGCCGCTAGAGATGGCTGCTTTAAATCCAGCAACCGTAAACGTCATAGGCAGCACAGCGCTAATTGGCTGCAGCGCGTCTGGGATAAGTTCGAGCGGGAATGTCCCTGCACTTGTTGTCAGCTGAAGGATAAGGATGATGATCGCTACGAAACGCCCTGGGTCACCCATCACTGTTACAAAGAACTGAATCAGTGCAAGATAAGTGAAGCTTGTAAGAATGCTGAAGAGCACAAATTTCGTTGTACTTGCAGGTTCAATGCCTAAACCGAACAGCAAGATCGCATCTGCGATAAGTGCCTGAATGACACCGACTGCTGCAAGAAATGCTGTTTTACCCGCAAACCAGCTTAACGCTGATTTCGGTGAACCTGCACGGTCACGAAGCGGAAACACGATAGAAAGAAGAAGTGCTCCGACAAACAGACCGAGTGAAAGGAAATAAGGAGCGAAACCAGTTCCATAGTTCGGCACTTCAGACTCGTTCTCTGTTTTCACATCAACTGGTGAAGCGAACATATCATACGTAGAGTCTTTTCCTTTTACTTCTCCTGTTTTTTCAGCTGCTTCTCCAAGTTTTCCAGCAAGCTCCTTGCTGCCTTCATCCAGCTTCAATTGGCCGTCTTGAATTTTTTGTACATAGCCTGTCACTTCAGACCATCCTGAATTTAACGCAGCTGTACCGCCTTGCAGGTCGTTCATGCCCGCAGCGATTTTAGCTGAACCAGCCTGCGCTTCTCCAAGTTTTTCATGAAACGTTTGACTTCCTGCAGCAAGCTGTTGCTCTGCCTGAGACAGTTTTTCTGCACCTTGGACGAGCTGCTGCTGACCTGCAGACAGTGTGCCTGCACCTTCAGCAAGCTTTGCCTGTCCTGCACTGATCGTCTGGCTGTTAGCTGCAATCTGCTCGGCACCGCCGCTGATTTGTGCTGCACCGTCTGTAAGCTGGCCAAGTCCTCCGTTCACTTGCTGGCTCGCTCCATACAATTTTTGCAGCTGCTCCTTGATCTGTTCGTTCGTCATTTTATCGCTGTTTGCGATGAGCTGGCCGAGACCCGCTTCAACCCCTTTAGAACCTTCTGCAACCTTCTGTGCGCCTTGATTCCATTCTGCTGTTTTAGCAGACAATGTTCCTGCCCCATCAGAAAGTTTCGCAGAGCCGTCCGCAAGTTTTTGTGAGTTGCTGTCAATGGACTCTGCACCAGCTGCTGATTTTTTCAATCCTTCTGTTAACTTTACGGCACCATCGGCAGCTTGCATTTGGCCGTTTACAATCTTGTTGTGGCCATCAAGCAGCTTGCCTAGCCCGCTGTTTAAATCACTTGAACCTTTTGCTAATGAAACCGATCCGTCTTCAAGCTTTTGAAGAGATGGACTTTTTTCCTGCATGCCGCTTAACAGCTTGCCTGTTCCATCCTCAGCTTGCTTGATGCCATCATTAAGCTTATTAGCACCATCAGCCGCTTTCACAAGCCCGCTTCCGAGTGTGTCTACGTTCTCAAACATCGCTTTTGAATAAGTTTTTGTTAATTCATTTGCAAGACTTTCTTTGATACGGTCGACTGCAGTACCTCCGATTTGAGCGGCTAAAAAGTTAAAGCTCGCGTTCGGAGTATAAGTGATATCCAGTTTTTCTGGATCATCGCTCAATACAGTTGTTGCTTTTTCGGAAAAATGATCCGGGATATGAATCGTCATATAATATTTGTTCTGATCCATTCCTTTAGCTGCTTCTTTCTCGTTTACAAACTTCCATTCAAACTGTGGATTATCCCTCAGCTTTTCGACAAGGTCATCTCCAATTTCCAGATGTTCCCCCTTATATTCTGCGCCTCTGTCTTCATTTACGATAGCGACTGGCAGATCCTCCATCTTATCGTATGGATCCCAGAACGCCCATAAGAACATGCCGCTGTATAGCACTGGTATAAAAAGAACTGCAAGAACTGGCACCAAAATCTTCTTATTGCCGGTAACTGCTGCAAACTGTGCTTTAATACTGCTCCACATAAATTTCCACTCCTTTTACAAAATGACCATTTTGGTCATTTGGTCATTTCCAAGTAAAAAATATGACCAAAATTAAAATTCGGTCAGAAATAAAACTATCATGAATCGTAAAAAAAGGCAATACTACTTTCCGATTCCGTTCATCACAAAAGTTTCCAAGACTTCAGCCATCTCATTCTCATTTAACGGATCATGGTTTTCTTCCCAGTCAAAAATCAGAGCGAGGTACATCTTCATCATTAAAAAAGAAGCAACATCAGTACGTACTGGCTTTACCTCTCCTTTTTCGACTGCTTTTTCAAGCTCATTGGAAACGAATGTTAAGATTGTCATTTCCAGCGTTTTCAATGCTTCTTTAACGGGTGATGTATTATATTCACGCAGTTCTTGAGAAAGTTTAACCGCCAGCTGATGCGTTCGGCGCAGTTCAAGTACACCGGTTAATGCCATATGAAGCTTTTCATAAAACGGACGTTCTTCTTGAAAAGCTTCTGCTGCAATATGACGCATCTCTTTTACGAGGCCATTTACGATCTCATAAAAAAGCTCTTCCTTATTAGAAAAAAATGTATAGATGGTACCTTTGCCTACATTGGCAATTTTAGCGATCTGGTCTACGGTTGTAGCCTTATACCCGAACATCGCAAAGGATTTCTCTGCCGCCAATAATATACTCTGTCTTCGGTCCATTACCTCCGCATCCTTTCAGTTTATTCTTGTATTGCAACAGGCAGCGTGATCAGCACTCTTGTACCTATATCTGGCTGGCTTTCATATTTAAGCTTTCCTCCCATCTCCTGGATAAGACGGTAAGTAATCATGGTTCCCAGTCCAGTTCCCTTTGACTTTGTTGTATAAAAAGGCAGACCGATTTGTTCGAGCTCTTCGTCTGTCATCCCTTTTCCATTGTCTTCAATAATAAACGTGAAAACATTTTTATCAGATGCATACTTGTATATGTGAATGATTCCTTCTCCCTCAATCGCCTCGATACCGTTTTTGATCAGATTAATCAAACATTGTTTCAGCTGCTGTGGGTCTGCCATAAGCGGAAAATGACCAACATCCTCTAAATTAATCTCGACATCATGCATCGATCCAAATGGAGCAATAAGTGATTTCACATCTCGAAGCACTTCATTGATGTTTAAACACTCCAGCTCTGAATCAGCAGGCCGCACCATAGTCAGGTAGTCCGTAATAATTTTGTTCGTTCTATCCAGTTCATCAAGCAGTAATGGTGAAAACTCTTTCAGCTTTTCATCCTTTGTATCCTTGCCAAGAAACTGTATCAGCCCTCTGACAGTAGTCAATGGATTCCGAACTTCATGCGCGATCGCCGCTGCCATCTGGCCTGCAACGGAGAGTTTGTCCAGATACGCAGTTTCTTTCAGCTGCATGTTGATCGAAAATAATCGTTCAATAAGAAATATGCATGAAAAGAAAGCGATAATAAAACTAGAGAAATAGACTAAATAAAACTGCAGGGACAAATCATCCAGATAAGTGTAGATAAACATTGTATAAAAAAGAGAATAGACGACCGCGATGAAGATCGCCGGCTTCCACCTTTTTCTTTTTCTTTCTGTAAAGAAGTTTCTATAAGCAAGTGCCGTTATAACTGCAACCATCGCCAGCACAACACCGAGCCAAGCAACCCCACCGCCCATTGCTAGACGGGTAATGATAACCATGACTGTACAAATCGCGCCGGGAATCCAGCCGGCATAGAGAGACACTATCAGGATTGGAACATTCCGCAGGTCAAAAAACGTATTTTTTAAGGTTTCAATAGGATATACCATGCAGGCAAGCGCAGCAATGCCGCTAAGCAGCCCGTATAATATTTTATTTTTCAGAGAAAGTTTTTGATTCGTCTGAAAAGGATATATCATGTTCAGCAAATGAGTGAATGCAAATACAATAGCGATATTGACGAATAATGGTTCGATGAAGTCCCTCATTTGTAAACCTCCTTTTCATTTTATCTAACATAGTATACCAAAATTTTTCGTCAAAACGTGCAAAAAAACGACAAATCTATCAAGATTTGCCGTTAGTGGTTCTCCAATATTTTGTTAACTGTCATTTTTGCAGACGCAATGCAATCAGGAAGCCCGACACCGTCATAAGGAGCACCAGCAACATGAACGCCTGGCATATTATGCTGCAGATTGTCTCTCAGTTCTGCGACTTTCTCTTTATGTCCTACATCATATTGAGGCATTGACTGCACGAGTCTTGAAACAAGATAAAATTCAGGTTTTGCTGTTATTCCCATCGATCTTTCCAGATCGATGAGCACACGCCTCAATATTTCTTCATCGTCTTCAAAAACGATTTCCTGATCATCCGCTCTTCCAACATAACAGCGGATCAGTACTTTTCCGTCCGGTACCGTATGGGGCCATTTCCGGTTAGTCCATGTACAAGCTGTCATCGTATAATCCTCGCTGCGGGCAATAACAAAACCAGTTCCCTCATGCTTAAACGTAATGCTCTCTTCTGGGAAGGCCATAGCGACCGTGGCCACCGAAGTAGGAATCGTCTCATGAAACCCTTCTGGAAATACAGTCTCTGGAAGAAGTGTTTTCGTTATCGCGTACGGAGTGGTGAGAATAACATTATCACCAGTGATGACGGTCCCATCATCCAGCAGTGCATGAAGCTTTTCATTCTCACCTTTTTCTACGTTCACTACTTTTTTCTCGAGCCATACTTGATTTTTAGGAATAGAGTTAGCTAATGCTTCTACAAACGATGATAAACCATGCTTCAATGTACGGAACTGAGCTGCTTTCTTTGGCTTTCCAGACGATTTAGGCTGTGATTGTTTCATTCCTAAAATTAAGCTGCGGGATTTTTCCTCAGTCTCTGCAAATTGGGGAAAGGTTGACTGTAAGCTGATTTTATCTATATCACCCGCATAAATACCTGACAGCAGCGGTTCGATTAAACGTTCGACCGCCTCGTGTCCCAAGCGTCTTTTGAAAAAATGACCGACAGAAATATCTTCATCCGCATTTTTTCGTTTTGGCATAACAAGATCAATACCAGCCCGAAGCTTGCCTGGCCAAGAAAATAGACCGGTAGTAATGAACGGCCTTAGCTTAGTCGGAATCCCCATCACGGCACCTTCAGGAATCGGATGAAGCTTTTCTCCGTGAAGAATATAAGCTTGACCTGTATTGTTCGGCACAATATCATCCTTCAGACCGACTTTTTCAATCAGCTCAGTCATTATTGACTTCCGGGCAAGATAAGAGTCTGGTCCGCGTTCAATAACGAATCCGTCCTTCTCAAACGTTTCTATCTTGCCTCCAAGCCTGCTGCTTCCTTCAACGACCGTAAAAGTGATCTGTCTGCCAGATTTCTGTGCTTCTTCCTGAAGAAAAAAGGCAGCGGCTAAACCCGTTATGCCGCCGCCTGCAATGATGACATGCTTCCTGTTGTCCATCGCAATCACTTACCTTCTTTATTTAGTGCTTTCTTAACGACTTCTGCCAGCGTTTCAATAAACTCCGGTCTAGCGTTCGGCATCGGCGGACGGTGGTAATTCACGCCAAGCTCGTCAGTCACGACTTTGCATTCATAGTCATTGTCATAAAGTACTTCAAGATGGTCTGCAACAAAGCCGACAGGGCAGTAAACAAAATGTTTATAGCCATGCTCTTCATAAAGATCCCTTGTCAGATCCTGCACATCCGGTCCGATCCATGGGTCAGGAGTGTTGCCCGCGCTCTGCCACCCGATTGTGTAGTTATCGATGCCAGCTTCTTTCGCAATTAAGTCCGCTGTTTCCTGAAGCTGCTGCGGATATGGATCACCCATCTGCAGTATTTTCTCAGGCAGACTGTGCGCCGAAAAGATTACCACAGTTTCGCTGCGCTCATCCTCAGGAATTCCTGCCATCACCTTTTGAATCTCTTTTGTCCAATAAGCAATATAGCCAGGCTCATCATACCAGCTGTCTACGGATGTGATCTCAGGTCCGCCAATATTAGCGGTTTCCTCTGCAGCGCGCCCATTATAGGATTTCACGCTGAATGTTGAATAGTGAGGAGCCAGTACGAGACTTACAGCTTCTGATATGCCGTCTTCTTTCATTGACTGGACAGCGTCTTCGATAAAAGGATCGATATGCTTTAATCCGAGATAGCTTTTAAACTCGCGGTCTGTGAATTGCTTGTTTAAGTATTCTTCCAGTTTTTGCGCCTGTTCTTCCGTAATTTTGGCGAGCGGAGATATTCCGCCGATCATTTCATAGCGCTCAGTCAGCTCTGCAAGCTGTTCTGGCGAAGGCTTTCTGCCGCGGCGGATATGTGTATAATACGGTTCAACCTCCGCTAGGCTCCTAGGCGTTCCGTAAGCCATAACAAGGAGTCCAGTCTTTATCTTTGTCATTTGAGTCACCCCAGTTTTTTTGAAGAGTAGTCATGAATAAACGATGTCAGCTTTTTAAGAACCGCGATATCCACTTGAGGGAAAATACCCTTTCCTACGTTAAAGATAAACCCTGGCTCTTCCATTCCTTCATCAAGGATTTCTTTCGCACGCTGTTCGATCACTTCCCATGGTGCTAAAAGAATGGAAGGATCCAAGTTACCCTGCAATGCTTTCGTAACACCCATTTGACGCGCTTCACGAGGTGAGATTCTCCAGTCAAGCCCAATTACATCAATCGGAAGGTCGTTCCATTCCATGATCAAGTGACGTGCACCTGTTCCGTATAAGATAAGGGGCACTCCTTCTTCTCTCAGTTCAGAGAAGATGCGGTGCATAACGGGTCTAATATATTTCCTGTAATCAGCAGCGTTCAGGGCACCAACCCAAGAGTCGAAAATTTGGAATGCCTGCGCTCCTGCCGCAATTTGAGCTTTCGCATAGGTTACCGTCATGTCACCAAGCTTATCCATCAGCATGAACCAAGTTTCCGGGTCTGAGTACATCATTGCCTTAGTATTGTGGTAATCGCGCGAAGGTCCGCCTTCAATCATATAACTTGCCAGCGTGAAGGGCGCCCCTCCGAAAGTAATCAAAGGCACATCGAGCTGTGTACGAAGAATCTTGATTGTATCAAGCACATAAGGCACATCCTGCTCTGGATTAATTTTCCCAAGACGCTCAACATCTTCTCTCGTCCGCACTGGCTGGTCAATGACCGGACCAATACCTGATTTAATCTCAACGTCCAGCCCCATAGCAGGGATCGGAGACATGATATCTTTGTAGAGAATCGCTGCATCCACACCGTGCTGGTCAACAGGAAGCTTCGTTACCTGTGCGCAAAGCTCAGGCTGATGAGTGATCTCAAACAGAGAATATTTTTCCTTAATCTTGCGGTACTCAGGCTGAGAACGTCCAGCTTGTCTCATGTACCAAACAGGTACAAACGCATTCTTTTCTTTACGGCACGCTTTTAAAAATTCTTGGTTCATAGTCACTACGGAACACACCTTTCTACAACTGGCAAATAACGCTCAATGTCAATATCCATACACATTGTAAGGGAATTCATAAGAAAAGTATACCTTGCCGCACCAATGTTCAAGAAATTGAAGAAATTGGACGCCTAATGCGGTTAGAGGTCCGCTACAACATAATTTCGCGAAGGTGTAACGGATTCTACTTTCCCATTCTAGATATCCAGGCCATTTTTCCTGTCACAAACCACTACTTAAGTAATATAACGGTCTATTACTTAAGAATATTTTTGCGCAGAGAAAGTTATATTTTCGCTTTAGTGTATTGAAGTCAAAAATTTAAGATTGTTTAATGATGGAAAAGGTATCTGAAAATTCAATCAAGGGAGTGGCGAAAATGAAAGGGTTAAAGAAGTCGGCTTCAATTGTCCTTGCTGCACAGCTCTTAGCAGGTGCTGCAGTGCCATTAAATGTTTTTGCTGAACCTCATACATCTGTTCAGACAACGAACATGCATGACCACAAAGAAGAAACAGGATTTGACGTCAGAAAATCGGCAGCTGCTCTCATGCCAAAAAAAGAACAGATCACTGCAGCTTCTAACCTAGTAAAGAAGCTTGGGAGCGGCACAAGAGTACAATGGAATCCTCTTTTCGGCACTCCCTCATTCATTACTAAAGAAAAAGGCTATTTAAGTGGTCCGTCATCTTATAATGCCGAGACAGCTGCTCGAAACTGGATGAAGGAGAATGCTGCGGTTTTCGGACTGTCTGAAGCTGCGGTCGACAAGCTTTCTGTTATAAAAGAAAATTCTATCCCCGGCTCTGGCTTGTCAGCAGTCGTTTTTCAGCAGCAGTTCTCAGGTATTCAATCGGCAAACGGCGGAAGAATCATAGTTTCCGTCACAAAAGACGGCAAAGTTCTTTCCGTCAGCTCAAACGCATCAAGAGGGGCAGCCTTAAGTGAGGCTCATAAACTCTCAAGCAAGGACGCCCTTTTAAAAGTTGTCACCACACACTTGCCGAACCTTTCTTATTCTCCCTCTCTAACAGGAACAAAAAATGGCTGGGAGGAGTTTGCCGGCGGAGATCAGCTTCCGACTGTCCAGCGTGTAAAAAAATCGGTCTTTTTATCGGGTGACACCGTGCGCCCAGCATACCGCGTGCTGTTTATCGAAAAGCTGAACAAAGGTAAAGAAGTGGTCGTAGATGCGGTGACTGGCGAGACCCTTTTTGAACGTTCTCTCGTTCAATACTTAGACAGCGAAGGAACCATCTTTGAGAATTATCCAGGATCAGCATCCGGAGGCTATCAGACTGTCAAATCGTTCAGCGGCGATCCTGCAGCATCCCCTAACGGATGGCTCACCCCTGGGGTGAACACTGGTGTCACGACTGTCGGGAACAACGCGGACACGTATGCGAACTGGAGCAATTTCCTCGTCCCTGAAGGTGCCGGGCTCGTCAGACCGGTGAATCCGCTCGGACAATATAAATATCCGTTTAAAAATGCGTGGAACAGCACACAAGGAGAAATTGCCCCCCCTTCTTATGCTGAGGACGTCTATAGTGCGACGACTAACCTGTTTTATCATCACAATTTGTTTCATGATTATTTTTATAAACTAGGATGGAACGAAGCTGCCGGCAACCTGCAAGCAGCGAATTTCGGCAAGGGAGGCGTTGACGGCGACCCAATTCTCGGACTTGTGCAGGCGGGTGCCGCATCTGGCGGCGAGCCGACGTATACGGGACGAGACAATGCCTACATGCTGACGCTCCCGGACGGAGTTGCCGCGTGGAGCGGAATGTTTTTATGGGAACCCATCCCTGGTGCCTTCGAAGGAAACTATGCAGATGGCGATTATGACGCCGGCATTATCTACCACGAATACAGCCATGCCCTGTCTAACCGTTATGTAGCTGGCGGTGAATCACTAAACAGCCATCAGGCAGGATCCATGGGCGAAGCTTGGGGCGATTGGTTCGGGATGCATTATCTTGTAAAAAATAACTTACAAAAAGACCCGGTTGTCGGAGCATATGTGACCGGCAACAATGAGCGCGGCATTAGAAGCTGGGCGCTGGATGAGGCACCGCTTCAGTTTGGTGATATCGGTTTTGACATTGTCGGACCAGAAGTTCATGCCGACGGAGAGATTTGGGCAGCCATCCTTTGGCACGTACGTGAAAAGCTTATTACGGCACTCGGAAAAGCAGAAGGCGAAAAAACAGCCGAGCACCTTGTGATGGACGCGATGCCACTATCCGCTCCGGACCCGTCCATGGCTGACATGCGCACTGCGATCATCGCGGCTGATCAAGAGCGATATGGAGGCGAGCATTTTGACCTCTTATGGAGTGCTTTTGCAGAACGCGGACTCGGGTATTCAGCTGCATCAAAAGGCGGGGATGACACTGACCCTCAGCCAGCATATAATCATCCTTCAGCCACTAAAAATGGGGTATTCTCAGGAAAAATCATAAACAGTGACACTGGAAAGCCAGTAGAAGGCGCGCGTATTATCGTCGGTCAATATGAAGCGCGCACGAGCGCCGCATCTGTCACTTCGGAAAAAGGCGGATTCAGTCTTCCGATGGTTTCTGGAGAATACGACATTACAGTTCAGGCGAGAGGATTTGGTTCAAGAACGTTTGAAAACGTAAAAATTTCAGCAGGTCAAAAACTTTCGCAGAAAATCAGCTTAAGCCCGAATCTTGCCTCTTCCGCTAATGGAGCAACGATCGTATCCGCTTCTGATGAGTCGGATTCGCACCCGGCAAAGAACGCACTCGATGATACAGAAGGCACTGTCTATGCAACCAACGTAAAAGAAGATGGCTTCAAAGGTTCTGAGTTCGTGGTAGACCTTGCTGGCGATAAGCCTGTATCTGTCAGTTACATCCAAGTCAGTGCGTTTAAAGATATCGACAAAGCACGCTTTGCTGCACTGAAAGATTTTGAGGTTCACGTTTCACAGGATGGCAGCAATTGGACCCCAGTCCAGACAGGTACTTTTAAAGCAGGAAAACCACGGCCTGCGACACCTGATCTTCACTATAAAGGATTCTCACTCGCTTCTCCTGTGCAGGCCAAGTTTATAAAGTTTGTTGCTAAAAACGCGCAGGATAATGCACTCGGCTACGTTCAAGCTGCCGAAGTGCAAGTCTTCGCATCAAAATCGGCAAAAGTTGAACCGCTCCCTCCAGTCGTGACTCCACCGTTCACAGCTGAAGGAACAATTCAAGCAGGTAATGCCGCAACAGGCATAGGCAGCCTGGCGGACGCAGACGCGACCGGAAGCGTGACGCAAAACGAGTTCACAGCCACACAAAACCCTGAACCCGCCTCACAGGGCGCGGACGGATTCGTCGTTACCGTTCCAGAATTGTACCGTGACGGCTTGCATAGCTTCAACGCAGCAGGACCTGGTGACGGATCGTATGATCTGGATATATATTTTTACGATAAAAATTTCCAGCTAATAAAATCGGTCGCCACTGCAGCTGCGGATGAATCTGGCATCGTGCCAGGCGGCGCGGTGTATGCATACGTCGGCCTCTATTCAGGCGCCAACGTGCCATTTAAACTGACAATCGAACAATAGTATGAAATGGGGGTGTCTCGATAACGAGTCACCCTTTTTTTATTTTCAGGAGGTTATTTCATGTCCTTTCCTTCAAAAATAAAAATCCCAAAAAGCCATCATTCCAGCTTTCTGGGACATCAAATAAAATACTAATGTTAATTAATGCTTCTTGCTTTTCTTCTTGCCTTTCCCGCCCTTTGGTTTGCCGCTATGTTTCTTAGCCTTTCCGGCATCTTTCTTTTTAGCCGGTGCTGAAACGTGCTTGGCTTCACCACTGCTGCCATTCTGCGACAAGCCAGGGAACAAACTGACGGAAACTTGGTTAGACGGCTTCCCTTCCTGATTCGTCTGCGGATTGTATGGTGCGATATAAAAGTCAGGCAGGCTGAACAAGAATTTTGCAGACACCATATATTCTCCTTTGCCCGTGACCGTGTCGAGATGTTCTTCGTCTCCGTCATTCACCGCATATATCTTGTACTGCAATCGTTTATCGGAAGAAGGCGACCATGTCAGCTTGATTGCTGGCATGCCATAATCTCCGGCAGAAAACTCGGCCTTCAGGCTGTTGATCTCAGGCATCTCAATCGGAGGTTCAAGATCCTTTACATCCTCAGGCTTCTTGAACACAAGACCCCGCTGTGACGGCAGCTGGTTCACAACATTTTTAAACAGCAAAACTGCCTTCGAACTGCCGCTGTTCAAGTACTGCTCCTTCGTCGTCCGATCGTAGCCGATCCATACTGCCCCAACGATCTCAGGGGTATATCCGGCAAACCAGGCATCCGTGTTGCCGCGTTCCACAGCTTCAAAATTAGTCGTACCGGTTTTGCCGGCGATCTCCATACGCTCTTCCCCGTCAGAGCCTGTGCCGCGTTTGACGACTTCCTGAAGCATCCGTGTCATGTACCAGGCGGTCTGTTTGCTCCATACCTTTTTTTCCTTTTGTTTTGATTTTCCAACGAGTTCGCCGTTTGCATCGTAAATTTTGGAGATCACATGCGTGTCAACGGTTTTCCCGCCAAAATAAAACGCACGGTAAGCACTTGCCATCTGAAGCGGTGTCACGCCGTCATCAAGTCCGCCGAGTGCGATGCCAAGCCCTTTATCATCGATCGGCATGCCCTGCTCTTCTAAGTAAGTCTTTGATTTTTTTACACCTAGTTCGTTCAACAGCCAGACTGCCGGGATGTTGGCAGAATCTCTTACCGCTTCGACCATGGACATCTTGCCCTTGTATTTACCGTTGTAATTCTTTGGAGCATAGCCGTTAAAATCGAGTTCTTCGTCTTTAAGCAGCGAGTAAGGCTTGGCTTCTTTTTCTTCCAACGCAGGCGCATAAACAGCGACTGGTTTGAAAGCAGAACCTGGCTGCTGCTTCACTTCAACACGATTCAGCCCTTCAGTCACATGCTCTCTTCCGCCCTGCACAGCGATAATGCCCCCCGTTTTTCCATTGATCAGCACCATAGCTCCTTCAGGGCCTGCGGCTCCTGTTCCAACAAAATAGGTTGCATTCTGAAATGAGCTGTAAACGAGCTGCTGAGCTTTCACATCCATAGGTACGACGATTTTGTACCCTCCCTGACGCAGTTCTTCACGTGAGAGGTGATACTTTTTCTTCGCCTCCTCCATCACCATATCAATATACGTAGAGTATGCAGGGTTGCTTTTTTCTTGGACTACCTCAAGTGCGATTTCCCTTCCTTTCGCACGCACTGCCTCTGCTGGAGACAGGAAATCATGCTTTTCCATCAGATCGATCACAAGATTGCGGCGCTTCTTGGACGCCTCCGGATGCTTGATAGGCGAATAATGCGACGGTGCTTTAGGAAGTCCTGCCAGAAGTGCTCCTTCAGCAACGGACAGATCTTGAACATCTTTGTTAAAATACGTTTTGGATGCGGACTGGATGCCGTAAGCTCCGTGTCCGAAGTAAATCTGATTCAGGTACATCTCGAGTATCTTGTCTTTTGAATATTTCCGCTCAAGATTAATGGCAATGATGCCTTCCTTTGTCTTCCTCAGCCAGGATTTTTCATGTGACAAAAAGACATTTTTTGCAAGCTGCTGCGTGATGGTGCTGCCCCCCTCAACTTTGCTGCCGGCAAGAATATCTTTATACAACGCCCTGCCGATCGCACGTACATCAAGTCCGTGATGCTTGTAAAAACGAGCGTCCTCTACAGCAACGAACGCATTCCGGACATCTTCCGGAATATCCTTGATCGAAACAACTTCCCTGTTTTCCGCATAAATTTTTGTGATGACATCTCCATTATGGTTGGTAAGAACGGTGGCTGAGTTAAGGACTAAGTCTTTTTCATCAACTACATAATCACCAGCCATTAATATGAATAAATAAATAAAAAATCCAGCTATAAATGTTGCGGTAATAACACCGGCTGCAATCAGCCAACCTTTTACCATAGCAAAACCTACTTTCCTTATCTGTCAAAAAGTGCCGAAATTCATTTTATATAATTATTCCACCAAATGAAAGAGCTTTAACCCTTGCCAGCCTGCTTGTTTAACAGAACTTTATCAGGGGTAAAACTATAAGAAAACGAGAGGAAAGCGGTGATACGATGTTTATGTACATAACGTATGGAACGAAAGAATATTTAGAGGAGAAAATTCCGGCTGGCAGCCTGCTTTTAGAGGGAAATTCAAGTGCTGCGGCGATTTATGAAAGCGACGGGGAAAATCCATTCCAGGAACATCATTCTTATGAAATCATAAATAAAAGAGGCGATCTGCAAGGCGCTGGGTTTGCCGTTATGAACCATATTCCTGTCAGTGAAGAAGGGCGCAGCAGATTCGAAGACCGTTTTCAAAACCGGGCAGGATTAGTTGACAATGAACCGGGCTTTCATGCGATCCGAATATTACGCCCTGTTTCGAATGATCCATATATCGTTTTGACGCTATGGGACTCGCAGGCAAGCTTTGTTTCCTGGCAGCAGTCAAAAGCATATCACGATGCTCATAAAGACCGCGGCACATCGAGCGGGTTGCCTCAGGATCTGTTTACTGGTCCGTCATTTGTTAAAGAATATGTAGTTGAACGAACATGAACAATCAGCGTGATCATGCCGTAATCATTCATAATCCTAAAGCTGGAAACAAGCTTCTTCATGAACAGCTGCCTGAAATTCAAAGAATCCTGCAGGAATCTTTTTCTGCTGTAACAATCAAGGAGACCATCAAGGGGGTTCCTTGCAAGCAGATCGTTGAAGAGGCATGTTCTGATGGAGGAACTATTATTGGAGCAGGCGGTGATGGGACGATTTACAATATCATCAACGCCATTGCAGGTATGGAAGAACGTCCACTGTTCGGGATCCTTCCAGGCGGAACGTGCAACGATTTTTCACGTGCACTCGGTATGCAGCAGAATCCTTTGGAAGCAGCACGGCAAATCGCCGAAAAAAGACTGCGAAAAGTGGATGCCGGAAAAAATAATGACCATTATTTTATGAATTTCTGGGGCATCGGACTGATTACAAGTGTTTCAGAAAATATTGATCCCGAGCTGAAGGATAAATTCGGAAGGCTTTCGTATTATTGGTCAGCTGCCCAGACATTGCAGCAGTGGGAGCCGTTCCATTTAAATATTAACAGCCCTGACTTCCAGTACAGCGGGGATGCAACCATGCTCATGATCGCCAACGGTCCTTTTACAGGGGGGATAAAGCCCTTCTTTCCTAACGCCGATCTGCAGGACGGAAAATTTGATGTTCTGCTTATCAAAGAGCCTTCTCTTAAGATCGCCTGGGAGATCATTCAATCCCGATTTACAGAAAATCTGCCTGAAGGAGAAGGGTTCTTCAGCTTCCAGACGGATCAGCTGAAGATTGATGCTGAACCGGTTCAGCATATTGATTGTGACGGAGAAAAAGAATATAAGACACCTTCCATGATAACGTGCTTAAAACAGCATCTGGAAGTTTACACAGGCGACGTTCCCTTTTAAATACGGGAACGTCGTTTGTTGTAAAAAAGCAATCCTTCAAGCGCAGTGATACAAACGAAAAGCCATAACAATCCGGCAGAATAGCCAGCTACAATATCTGTCGGATAATGAACACCTAAATAAATTCTGCTAATTCCAATTAATATAATTACCACAGAAAAGAAAAGGGTCCAAAATGTTTTTTCTTGTCTGGATCTCTGGCTTCTGACGACAAGGTAGCCAAGAAAGCCATAATAGATGAGGCTTCCCATTGCATGGCCAGAAGGAAAGCTGTAGCCGAGCTCCTCAATGATGGAAGCATTCGGCCGATCCCTTTCGAACCAGTGTTTTAAGGCAAGATTTAATAGACCTCCGCCGGCAGATGCAACTAGAAACATGATCATCGCCCAATAATTTTTACGTTTGACACCCAGCCAGATAAGACTTGCAACAAGCAGTCCGGCTAATGCATATTTAGAACCTAGCTCCGTTATTCCAACCATGATATGGTTTACAACTGGTTCCCGGACGCCGCTTGTCCACTCGATCACACGCTGGTCGATTTCAATCTTCTCCTGCTCTCTTACATCTTCTGACAGCTCCAAAAATAAATTCAGCGCTCCAAGCGCCGTTAAAAAACCGACCAGAATAATGACAACAGGAGTAATCGGAAACGGAATTTTTCTAAACAATTGTTTAAACATCACATACACCTTTCCGTTTTCATTCTTATTGCTATAATTCCCGTAAAAATAAAAAATGAACATGTTTTGAGCAATAAAAAAGCCGGCCCCAGCATCTTATTCAGGAGATGCCATGGCCAGCTCTAGCTGAGCATTACTATTTTACAAGATTAACAAGCATGTGAGCCAGTTTGTGGCGCTGCTCCTGATCTCCTACTTTCCAGAGCTCCTTCAGAAGATTTTCTTCTGCATTGCGCGGCTCCTCATGCTCTGCCAAGTATCCGGCCACCTTTTCCGCTGTCTTAGCCAGTGCCTCTTCGTCCATTCCTAACTTCTCGCCAAGAGCGACTCTTTTATGGAGATAGCTTTTAAAGTCGTTGAAGTTGGATAAAATCTCATCCTTCTTCCCTTCATCCATTCGGCTTACTGTTTCTTCCACTTTGCTAGTGTCTACATCCTGATCTTTAGTCATCATGTGATTGTTCTCCATCAGTAAAATCTCCTCCTGAAAATGTATTTTTTGCTGTTGTACATACCATGTATAACCCGTATACAAGGTCACTAAACCTTTTTAGCACATTGGAAAAAATTCGTTTATTGTCGTTGTAAAACGGGAAAGATGAAGAAGACGATTTATTAGGAGGTTATATGAAATGGACAAAGACTTACAAACACTTATTGACGGATTAAATGAAGATCTAGCGAATGAATATTCTGCCGTAATCATGTACAACCACAACGCAGCGACTGTTTCAGGGCTGTACCGCCAGATTTTAAAGCCTTTCTTTCAAAGTGAAATTTCGGATGAGCAGGGACATGCTCTTTATTTAGCAGAAAAAATTAAAACCCTCGGCGGAACACCGACCACAACACCGAAGCCAGTTAAACAGCTGACAGATGTTCGCGAGATGCTCGAAGAAGCGCGCAATGCCGAAGTAGATACGATTAAGCGCTACGAACAGAGAAAGGAACAAGCATCAAAGCTGAACATGACAGAGCTTGTCGTAAAGCTTGAAGACATGATCGCTGATGAAACGAATCACAAAGAAGAGATGGACCGTCTGCTTCAGGATAACCGTTTCTAAAACACACATATAACAAACGCCGCACGTATTACGTGCGGCGTTTTATTATTTCTCCAGCAGCCTCCTGCGTCTATAACAGTTTTTAGCTGTTTTTCCGAGCTCATCAAGAAAATTATAGTTCGCATAAGCGCCTACAACAGCTCCAATTCCCGGGACCATCTGCAGCAGCTTGATAAGATCAATATGATCACGGTAATCCTGCTGAAAGCTTTGCCAGTCCAGCTTTTCAAGAAACGAATCATCTGGTGGATACAACGCTTCTTTTTTGTGCCAGTTCACGATTCTTTCGTAGTTCTCTTCTTTTTTCATCGGGCTTGAGAACGCCAGCTGAAATACATATAAAATGTACAGGCGTTCTCGGTAGTCAGAAATGTTGCATCCGTAAATGCTTGCTGCCTCGAATAAAAACTTCATCTTGATCCCGAGCAGCAATGGAAAGTCAGCCAAACCGAGAAAAATGCCGCCAGCGCCAGTACCGGCTCCTTCAAGTGCAGCCGTTTTTCTGTAAAAGCCGAGCCTGTCGTCCAGCTTATGATCTCTTTCCCATAATGTTTTGCCTCGAAGCGCATCCTTTTTTGTCGTGTATTCTGATCCAGCCAGCGTCGCCCGAATCATATGTTTAATGGCTGCTGTTATAGCATCATGCACCTTCTGAGGTATTTTTTCATTTATCTTTGTTTGAAGCGCCTTTGCGGACTTGTTCCAGATTGTCGGCCGCTTTAACACTGATTTTTCCCACGTTTGCAGTTCGAGAAGCACTTGTTCTTCATACGGGTTCATGTTTCCACTCCTAAAGTTTCCTGTCATAAGGCGTGGAGGAAGGCAGTTTTTAAAGCGGGGGTATCCCAAGAGGAAACGTAAACACATTTTCTGGGTCATACTTTGTCTTGATCTCCCTGAGCCGCGGAAGATTGCTTCCATATGCCTGCTCAAGCCAATTTTCGATACAGTTATCATGAAAATTGACATACGCTCCTTCAGCAAAAGGCAGCAATTCATCACGCATCCTTTCCACCCATTTGACATTCTTCCTTGCTTCCTCTTTTTCCTGCCATTTTGTAATATACAGCAGGCTGAAAAGTGCCTTCCTGTGCACATATGCAGTATCAGCCGGACTCTGCTTCATCACGTTTCCAGCAAGTGCCTGAAGCTGCACCTTGTTTTCAACGCTTGGAGAATTCGCAAGAAAATGCTTTAAGATTTTAATTCCCGCGGAAGGCAGAAGCTCATTTGCAAACGCGCCTGTATTTTTAAAAGGATGTGCGTCCGGATCACCATGACCGATATCATACTCTTCCATTCCCGGCATCAAGCCGCCGAAAATTCTGACTGCATCGATATAAGGCACTTCCTGGATCACCACTTCTTTTGCTGGGTAAGATTCGATCAGCGGCTTCAGAAGCTTTCTTAATTTCTCCTCAGGTCCGAGGTACTCCCCAAGAGACTTCAGCTCTCCTATTTCTTTTGTGTAAATATCAAGAATTCCCGTAAGCTTTTTGTCTGTGAACGGAGCCCAATTTTGAAAAGCATCTACAACCTGTTTGAATCCTTTCCAGTCCCATACTATTTTAAAAATGGATACTTTATTTACAGGAATCGCACGGAATAGAAACTTTGTCACGATGCCAAAGTTGTTGCCTCCTCCGCCTCGGCAAGCCCAAAACAGATCGCTGTTTTTCTTTTCTGAAGCATATACCACCGTACCGTCTGCTGTAACCATCTCTAATGCTAAAAGCGTGTCGCACAGCATTCCATATTGCCGTGTAAGCATGCCCCACCCGCCGCCGAGTGATAATCCGGCCAAGCCTACGGAGGGGCAGGTTCCCCCTGGTATCGTGACTCCTCTTTTATACAGTTCCGTGTACAGCGGCAGCAGCAAAGCCCCTGCCTGAACAGAAATCAGCTTCTTGTCCTTTGAAACACGGAAGCTTTTCATCTCGCTAATATCTATAACAAGTCCGTCATCGAGAGACGAATAGGCCTCATAGCTATGTCTACCTGTCCTGATACGAAATGGGACGCACTTTTCCTTCGCCCATTTTACCGCATTGACCACATCACAAGTTTCTTCACAAAATACAATCACACACGGATACAGATCGTAGCGGGTATTAAACTCTTCCCTTGCAAGCTCGTAATCACTGTCCCCTGGCACAACGATCCTGCCTGTTAGTTTTACATTCCCCATTTTTTCATCCATCCTCTTCACTTGGTTACTAGCACCATATGAAAAGAATAAGAATAACGTTAAAGCAAAGTTGGCTGACACTTATACATTTCTTAACGTAAAAAAACACCGGCATGAGCCGGCGTTTAGTGATGGATCGCTTGTTTTTTTACCATAACCGGGACGTACCACTTTGAATAGACAACCCCGGCTGCTGCGATGATAAGAGCAACAAGCGCATCCCTTGCCTCAGCAAAATAAAAGAGAGCATAAAACACACTCTGAACCGCGGTTATAATACCAAGCCAAGATGCAAATGAGCTCACTTTCTGGTCCCATCTTATCGGATACAATTCAAACATAGCATTGCGTTTATGGTGCAGCAAAATAGCACATAGCTGGAGTGCGGTCATCTGCAAAAAGAGGAGTATAACAGCCGTCTGCCACCAGCCATCAGGGATCAAATAAATGAACAGCCAGCCAATCAAAATAAGCCGGATGTAAAGGGGCAGATAATCGTTCGCACGCACAAACGTCTTCATATACAGGTTTCCGAGAACTTTACCAGGACTGTATCGTGCTGAAGTGAGCCAGTTCAGCCAGCGCCTAGGCGTCATTGTCTGCTGAAGAGCCGGCACATCTGTAAAAAGGTTGGCGACTCGGTACACTTTCATCTGCATCACATGTTCTTTTTGCAGCAAGTGCTCCCATTGGTAGCCGTGCATTTTTTTGAATACGCCAAAAACAAAATTTTTCAGCACATACATCACTGCCAACAGGGCCGCCAAAAAAACGAATGACGCATTCTGGAATAACAAGAAAGTATAGACTGCGTTCACTGCGGCTCTTAAAAACATATAACCTCGCCTCTGCTTAGCATATGGCAGCCGCTGCTCTTCCCAGGAAACATATAAATTGAATGCTTTGGAAAGGAGCAGGAACATCGCAAACCACAAGTAGCCCATTGTGTCTTCTCTAATAAAAGCTTGCACAAGCGGCCAGAACAGCGTAAACAGCAGCAGGGTGGTGAACAGCTGAACGGCAAGGCTGTATTTCAGAGCATGAGAAAAATAATTCTTCATTCTCGATTCGACCGGAAGCAAGAACACAAGGTCCGCCTTTTTCAGCAGCGTCCTGACAGGACTTCGAGTGAGCCAGTAAGTAAAGACAGCCGCCAGCAGCAGTTCTGCCGGGAAATTCTCTGGAAGCATCTTAATCAGCTTTGCATAATAAATGCTGCCTATTACGATCAGCAAGAACATTGACACGATCAGCCCGCTGCTTGCCATGACTCTGAAATACCGGAGACTCTCAGTAAAGTAGTCATTGCGTCTCACTGTCCAGACTTTCTTCATATCCATCATAATTTGCCGCCTCTTGCTGCAAGCAGATAAATATCATCCAATCCAGCATCAGCCAATCCGGTCTCCTCCTGAAGCTGCTTTAATGTACCTTTTAGCACCATATGTCCGTTATGCATGATTAGAAAACGGTCGCAATATTTTTCGGCTGTGGATAAGATATGAGTCGACATTAATATTCCCGCTCCGTTATTGCGGAAGCGGACCATATAATCAAGAAACGACTGGATGCCGATCGGGTCCAATCCGACAAACGGCTCATCCACCACATATAAGTCAGGTTCTACGAGCAAAGCACAAAGGATCATCACCTTTTGCTTCATCCCTTTTGAGAACTCACTCGGAAACCATTTAATTTTATTTTCCATATGAAATTCTTCAAGCAGCGGTCTGACACGCTGAAGAAATGTTTTCTCCTCCAGACCGTATGCCATTGCTGTGAGTTCAAGATGCTCCCACAATGTGAGTTCATCGTAAAGCACAGGCGTTTCAGGTATGTATGACAAACAGCCTCTGTACTCATCGGGTTCTTCACGGAACGTTTTACCCGCAATGGCAGCCGTTCCTTTCATCGGCTCCATCAGTCCGAGCACATGCTTGATCGTCGTGCTTTTCCCTGCTCCATTTAATCCGATCAGACCGACAATCTCCCCTGATGCTACATGAAAGTTCAAATCATGGATTACCGGCTTTTCAGGGACATAACCGCCGCTAAGCCCGTTCACTTCTAAAATTCGCTTCATCCTAATCCCTTCTTTGCTATACGTCATCATCTATCTACATTCTACCAAATTTTTCACTATTTTATCAGCGTGCTGCAGTGCAGAGGATTCCATCGTGGGGTACGGTACTCGTTCCCTAAACTCCTTCTGCTGACTGAGTCATATCTTTCGAGTACCGGACCCCAATAAATATCCGGAATAAAACAGCCCCGAAAGGAGTTATTCTTTCGGGACTGTTATTGCCATCAGGCCTTTAATCTCAGCACTTACGCTTCTGGCATCGGTGTTGGCGTTGGCTTGGCATAGCCTTCTTTGTATGTTTCATCAATATAATCACGGATCTCAAGTGCACTCTTTCCTTCTGATGCCTGTTTCATGCTGACAGCCGCAATTTCAAGACATGTACCACAGCGTGTGCCGTGATCATCCCAAACAATTTCACCGCTATCTTTGTTTTCTGCAACAAAGCAGTCATAGTTATTCTTATGGCCGGCAGAGTCTCCGCATCCACAATAGCATGGCATGGACTCCAGCAATTCTTTATGTGCCGGAACCTCCTTGTAAACCGCTGTGATCACTTCCTGCTTTCCATTTAGAAAAGAAGGAAGTGTTTCCGCCGAAGCAGTGAGCTCTCTTACATCTCCATTAGACAATTTACCTTCATGAGATTCGTGAGCTTCGTGTTTTTTATGGTTTTCATTGTTATCATGATCAGCACTGCCACATGCAGAGAGCAACAGGCTCGTTCCGATCATGATTGCAGCACCATGGACTTTTATCGTCATCTTACATCATCTCCACTTTAAGTAAACATTACATTCATCATACTAAATACTACATTGCATTTCCATAAAGGTGTATAAGCAGTACTCTCGTGGACACACTATATTTGAAGAAGGTATCCCCCCTTCTTCAGGGAGATTTTGCTTAACATCAGGTTTTTAGTCATAACCAGACTTAAAGGAGATGGTTCTCTTGGACAATTATGTGCTTGAGACGGCATATTCTTATTAAATCGAGGTGCATGATTAAAGAACAGATTGATTGTTACAGCGTACTCCTTTCTTCTCTAACCTCTTTAGGGAGAAGGGTCCTGTCTAGCGCAGGACTCTTTTTCTTTTTGTTCGCAAATAATGTTGCAATGTAAGAAATCAAAGAAGCCGTTGATTTCCATTTCAGGTGCACGCTTTCCGCGGGGCGTGGCGAAAAGCAGAAACGGCTCGTTCAGCCCCGACAAGCAAAAGGGAAAGGGACCGGTAAGTCGCTCTTTGACTTATTGGGCACTTGCCCTTTTGACCTCGAGGGGCTAGCCGTTTTCTGCTGGACAGGTGAGCCCCTTTGCCGCTATGCGCCCTAAAGGGTCTCACCTGTCCCACTCGTCCCGCAGGATAAGGAAAGCTACGTAGCAAGACATCGCACGAAGAAAATGTGATCTTCATTTTCGAGGAGTCGGCGCCTTTCACTCCGATCAACTTATTCAATGAAGCATCCAAAGTTGATGCATGTATGAGATAAAAAATGGAAGCATTCCTTAAAGATTTACCGCTGAAGAATTATCTTCACCTTAAGGAAATTCCAAAGAACAACATTACAGAATCAACCCGTCTAAAAGCAACAATTTTTCAAAAAAACTTCGTCTATAACCGTTAAAAGAGAGCCATTTAAGACTCTCTTTTACAGGTTATTCTGCTGCTGCTCCGTGGCATGATTTATATTTTTTCCCGCTGCCGCAAGGACATGGATCGTTACGCCCGATGTCGGACTTTTTGCGGGTTGGCTGCTTTTTCGATTCTGCTTTGTCGCTCGGCACGACTGCTTTGCCTTCTGCCACCTGTTCACGCTGGACGTTCTGTTCGACCTGCGCTTTCATGATGTACATTGACACTTCTTCTTCAATCGCTGCGATCATCGCTTCGAACATTTCAAAGCCTTCAAACTGATATTCTCTCAGCGGATCGATCTGACCATAAGCACGCAGGTGGATACCTTGGCGAAGCTGTTCCATCTGGTCGATATGATCCATCCACTTCGTATCAACTGCACGAAGGATAACCGCTTTTTCAAACTCTCGCAGTTGTTCCTCTGGCATCATGTTTTCTTTTTCTTGGAATGCAGCATGCACTTTTTCATTAATTTTCTCGATGATCTCTTCACGGTCAAGACCTTTGAAATCTTTCTCGCTGTATACCTGTTCAGTGAACATCACACCGTTAATATGGTCAGCGATCTCTTTAAGATCCCACTCTTCCTGTACCGTTTCATCTGGCGTATGTGCTGTAACAACTCTATCTACAACAGCATCCAGCATGCGGACGATAATGTCGCTCAAGTTGTCAGCATCAAGAACATCTTGGCGCTGGCCGTAAATAATCTCGCGCTGCTGGCGCATAACATCATCGTATTGAAGAAGCTGTTTACGAGCATCAAAGTTGGAACCTTCCACTCGCTTCTGAGCAGATTCAACCGCTTTTGTTACAAGTTTGGACTCGATCGGAGTATCCTCATCCATTCCGAGGCGCTCCATCATGTTCATCAAGTTATCTGATCCGAAGCGGCGCATCAGCTCGTCTTCCATCGAGATATAAAATTGTGAAGAACCTGGGTCCCCTTGACGTCCTGCACGTCCGCGGAGCTGGTTATCGATACGGCGTGACTCGTGTCGCTCAGTACCGAGGATATGAAGGCCGCCAAGTTCACGCACTCCTTCTCCAAGCTTGATGTCCGTTCCGCGTCCTGCCATGTTTGTCGCGATTGTTACCATGCCGACTTGACCTGCGTTCTCAATGATCTCTGCCTCGCGCTCATGGTTTTTTGCGTTAAGCACGTTATGCGGGATACGCTTCTTATGCAGCATCTGTGACAATAATTCGGACGTTTCAACAGCTACCGTACCGACTAGGATCGGCTGACCAGTCGCGTGGCGCTGGGCGATTTCTTCTACGATCGCACGGAATTTTCCAGCCATGGACTTGTAGATTAGATCCGAGCTGTCCAAACGAGCGATCGGTTTGTTTGTAGGAATAACGTTTACATCCATGTTATAGATGTTACGGAATTCTTCTTCTTCCGTCTTCGCTGTACCCGTCATACCCGAGAGTTTTTTGTACATACGGAAATAGTTCTGGAACGTGATCGTCGCAAGCGTCATGCTCTCACGCTGGATTTCGAGTCCTTCTTTCGCCTCGATCGCCTGGTGAAGACCATCGCTGTAACGGCGCCCAGCCATCAAACGGCCAGTGAACGGGTCAACGATAACCACTTCGCCTTCCTGAACAACATAATCCACATCACGAATCATGATGACTTTTGCTTTGAGAGCTTGGTTGATGTGGTGGTTAAGCGTAACATGCGCATAATCGTAAAGGTTATCGATGTTGAACATCTGCTCAGCCTTGTTGATTCCTTCTTCTGTCAGCTGGACGTTCTTCGTTTTCTCATCCACCGTATAATCTTCTTCTTTTTTCAATCGGTGCACAAAGTGATTTGCCATTGCGTAAAGCTCAGTCGATTTCGCGGCAGATCCGGAAATGATCAGCGGTGTACGCGCTTCATCGACAAGGATGGAGTCAACTTCATCGACGATAGCAAAGTTAAGCGGGCGCTGTACCATCTGCTCTTTGTAAACGACCATGTTGTCGCGCAGATAGTCAAATCCATACTCGTTGTTCGTGCCGTATGTAACATCACAGCGGTACGCTTCTGCTTTTTCTTCTTTAGATAGGTTGGAAATGTTAAGGCCGACAGTCAGTCCAAGGTAATTAAACAGCGGCGACATGATTTCAGAGTCACGGCGAGCAAGGTATTCGTTGACCGTTACAACGTGAACCCCTTCTTCTGTCAGTGCGTTCAAGTAAATAGCAAGCGTCGCCATGAGCGTCTTACCTTCACCGGTCTTCATCTCGGCGATGTTTCCTTCGTGCAATGCCATCGCACCCATGATCTGTACTGGATAGTGTCTTTGTCCGAGTACACGGGTTGATGCCTCACGGATGACAGCAAACGCATCAACAAGGATATCATCCAATGTTTCTCCGTTTTTCAGGCGGTCTTTCAGTACATCCGTCCTGCCTGCAAGCTCTTCATCACTCAAGTTTTTGAGCGCTTCCCCAGCAGCTTCCACTTGTCCGGCAATCCGCTCGTATCTATTCAAATTGCGGTCATTGGCATTTGGAAAAATCTTTTTCAAAAATTGAATCATCGGCGTTAACGCTCCTCTGTTTTCAGAAAATATGATCTTTCTCCATTTTAGCAGTTTGTCGAGGCTGCTACAAGAAAACAAGGGCAAAGCAGCGGAATAATAAGCAATATAAGGAAACAGATTCGTTACACCATAGAAGCTTTTTGGAAGCCAGCGAAGAAGTTGATCTCCGTTTCAGGTGCACGCTTTCCGCGGGGCGGGCGGTGAGCCCCTTTGCCGCTTCGCGCCCTAAAGGGTCTCACCTGTCCCACTCGTCCCGCTGGAGTCGGCACCTTACACTCCGATCAACTTTATCAATGATGCATTCAAGAAGATCACGATTATGATGAAAGTGTAAGTCATAACCATTAAACCCAAATAGAAACATAACCTCATGGTTAGACATAGAAGCTTAACTTAAATAGCTCTCGTTACTTCACTGGACTTTCAACTAAACAACCCTTTAAGCACAATCTTTTGGAAAACAGGTCAAAAAAACCTGTGGCAAGCATCAGCAGCCTGCCACAGGTTTTTCAATTTCATTTATTTAATTCTTCATCACTGAATAGTGTTCTTTAAGCTGCTCTCTGAGCGCGCGTTTCAAGAACTTCCCGACAGATGTTTTCGGAATTTCGTTCAAGAAAACGACGTCGTCCGGTATCCACCATTTGGCGAACTGCGGTCTCAGGTAGTCTTTGATGTCCTGCTTCGTCACACGTCCTGCAGCTTCTGGCTTGAGAACGACACAGGCGAGCGGCCGTTCCTGCCACTCCGGATGCGGTATGGCGATGACGGATGCCTCGAAAATGTCTTCATGCGCCATAAGTGCGTTCTCGAGATCAACCGAGGATATCCATTCGCCTCCGCTCTTGATCAGATCCTTTGTACGGTCGACGATCTTAATTGTCCCCTCCTCATTCACTGTGACCACATCGCCGGTGTAAAGCCATCCGTCTGAGAAAGCACTTTTATCATCGTCTTTATAATATTCGTCACATATCCAGTTTGAACGCAGCACGAGCTCGCCCATTTCTTGTCCATCCCACTTTACCTCGCCGTTAGCTCCGACCACCTTCATTTCCACGCCAGGCACAACATAGCCTTGCATCGCGCGAATATCAAGTATCTCTTCCTTATCCAGGTCGGTCTGATAGCTCTTCAAGCGCGAGAGCACGACAAGCGGGCTCGTTTCCGTCATACCGTATGCATGGACGAACGGAATGTTGTATTTCATCTCAAACGCCTTGATCATGCCGCGCGGAGCTGCAGATCCGCCGCAGAGAATGGCTCGGAGAGAACTCGTGTCATAGCTGCCTTGATCCAGTTCTCGCAGAAGACCAAGCCAGATTGTCGGCACGCCAGCAGTGAGCGTCACCTTTTCCATCTCAATCAGCTCTGCCAAAAGCTTTGGTGTGAACTGCGGCCCTGGGAGAACTTGTGATGTACCGAACCAAGTTGCAGCAAAAGGAAGACCCCAAGCGTTCACATGGAACATCGGTACGACCGGCATGATGATGTCGCCCTCTGAAACACCTCCGCTGTCTGTGAGGCCGAGAGCCAGACTGTGAAGAACGGTTGAGCGGTGCGTGTAAACGACTCCCTTTGGATTGCCGGTTGTGGCAGACGTATAGCACATGCCCACTGGATCATTCTCATCGATGCGGTCGTTGAACACGTAATTCGGATCTCCACCTTCAAGCAGTTCCTCGTAATGATACATCGGCTGAAGCGGCGACTCTGGCAGCTTTGCTTCATCAGTCATTAAAATGAAGGCTTTTACGTTTGGAATTTCATCCTTCATCATCTCAACGAGCGGCAGTATATCCTGATCGATCAGAAGCACCTTGTCTTCTGCATGGTTGATGATGTAGGAAATATGCTCTTTTGAAAGCCGGATGTTGATCGTGTGCAGCACCGCCTCAGCACCCGGAATGCCAAAATAAGCTTCCAAATGGCGGTGATGATTCCACGCAAGCGTTCCGACTTTGTCCCCTTTCTGAATGCCAAGGTTAACGAGAGCACTTGAGAGCCTGCGTGTCCGCTCGCCGATCTCACGGTACGTGAAACGCCGGATGCCTGACATCGTGCGGCTTGTTACATATTTTTTTGGAAAATATCGTTCAGCGTGCTCGATCATCATCGTCACGCGCAATGGTACGTTCATCATCATAAAATAACCTCCCTTTTAATTGGCGGTACTTTTAACAGCGTATTGCTGGCGCAGCAGAAACTTTTGAATCTTCCCGCTCGCGTTGCGAGGAAGCGCTTCCATAAATATGAACCGTTTAGGCCGTTTATAGGCAGCCAGCTTGTCGCTGCTGCGGCAAAATGCTTCTAAATCCTCCTCTGTTAAAGACGGATCTTTTTTCACGATGACAGCTGTAACCTGCTCGCCCCACTTCTCATGCGGTTCACCAAGCACTGCCGCATCAAGGACTCCAGGATGCTCGTAAAGAATATCCTCTACCTCACGCGGATAAATGTTCTCGCCGCCTGAGATGATCATGTCATCGACACGGTCAGAAATGTACAGGTATCCGTCGCGGTCCATATAACCGAGGTCTCCGCTATGATACCAGCCTTTGTAAAGTGCCTTTTCCGTTGCTTCTGGACGGTTATGGTAGCCTGGCATCATGCACGGCCCTTGAACGATGATCTCGCCGACCTCGAATGGCGGCAGAATGTCTTCCGGCTCACTCGGCCCGTTTTCGTTCGTGCGGACAACCCTTACTTCATGATTCAAGCATGGTTTTCCGGCTGAACCGGCTTTGGACAGCTGTTCATCTTCTGACAGGTACGTAATTGCAGGTCCCATCTCGGTCATGCCATATGCCTGAACGAGCTGCATGCCCATCTCTTCTTTAAGCCTGGTGACGAGGGCAGGTGCCATCGGTGCAGCGCCGTAAAGGCTGTAGCGCATCGAGCTCAAATCGTAGTTTTCAAGATTCTCCTGCAGCATCATATTCCACATCGTCGGCGCAGCGAACATGATCGTTATTTTTTCGGATGCAATGGTTTCAAGCACCATCTTAGGATCAAAGTGATGCAAGATAACGTTCGAACAGCCTGCATGCACGCGCGGTAAAAACGCACAGTGAAGCTCAGCGCAGTGGAACATTGGCGCAGCGACAAGCCCGACATCGTCCGGACGCAGATGGATGGCGTTCATGCCGATCAAGCTCATATCGATCATTTCGCGGTGACGATGGAGTACCCCTTTAGGCCTTCCTGTCGTACCGCTCGTATACATGATGGCATACAGATCGTCTTCTTTAACGCTGATTTCTGGTGGTTCGCTTGATGAGGATTTCATTTTATCGTGGAAAGAAATGGTGTCAGATTCTTGTGATGGAGAGATGGACCAGTATGAAATATTAGGGAACTCTTGTTTCAGTGCGTTCACGTGGGGTTCGGTCATAGCTTCATAGATAAACAGCCGGGGGTGGCAATCTTGCAGAATAAAAGAAACTTCCTGTGATTTCAGGCGGAAATTAATCGGGTTGAGGACGGCGCCGATTTTGGCGCACGCAAAATAAATGATGGCGAGCTCACTCGAGTTAAAAAGAAACGTAGATACGACGTCGCCTTTATGCACGCCTGACTCACGGAGTGCGTTTGCGAGCCGGTTCACGTCTTCATCATACTCCTCGAACGTCCAGCGCCTGCCGCTTGCCATATCCACAAGCGCTTCCTTTCTTGGAAACTTCCTTACTGTCTGTTCAAATAGCTGTCCAATCGTCACATACATACGTTCATTCCTCCAATACAGTATTTTTTAAAAGATACAGTTATGAAGTGAAACATAGATTGTCAGATGATTGCTTACAAGCTGGCATGCTGCTCGGCATTCATCGCTTTTTTAAGGGCGATAATATGTCCGGTATGCATGCCTTCATGATAAAAAGTGCGCGGCAGGATTTCAGCAAAAGTGTTCATGCCGAGCTCAGCGGGGGATTCAAGCTCTTCATCAAGCCTGCGGCCAAAGTGTTCTTTAATATGATCGACTTGGTCTGCGAGCCGGTTCTTCAGCTCATCCAGTGTAGGCGGTGACAGCTTCCAGTCAGAAGGACGTGTGCCATAGCCGAACAATTCGCGGTAATGCTTTGGAACCGGCGAATCTTCATTGATCTTGTGGTACAGCCAATCGTACTGGTCGAGATAAATGTGGCCAAGCTGCCAGCGAATATTGTTATTGAAGCCCTCCGGTACGATATCTGCCATCTCCTCTGTCACACCTTCCACAACCGACAGTGTATTATGCCGGAATGCAGCCAGCTGCTTTAGCAGGATGTCCTGGTACAATGATAATCCCTCCTCAATTCGTCATGTTTAATTAGTTCTATTAACGTGCGGGAATTCCTTTTTGCCTGCGCATACAAAAAAAATGCGGCATTAAACACCGCACTTTCAACTTTTGCTTCTTCTGTTGTATAAAATTACTTCAATATAATACAAGCTGAGAATTTTCATCCAGGCGGGCATAGATTTGAGCCGTTTCATCATTAAAACGATGAATGATGCAGCCTACTTTAATCACTGTGCCTTCCATCACTTTTTCGATACGTATCGATGCCTCTGCTGGGACATGCACGAACGTTTTCACGCCTCCCGCTGACCCTGTTTCTTTAATAACCGCACCACCCGCAGCGTACAGTTCTCCGCCTCGCATATAGCCGTTAATTTCAGCTTTTCCATATGCGTGCACTTTGCAGTTATAAATGCCTTTTTCATGTATCGTTATGTCCCCGCTGCTATACAGCTCACTATTAACGGCATAAGCAGCATGAATACAAACGTTTGGATCTATAACATCTTGGCGGTTCTGCCGAGTATCTTCAGCTTTTTGTAACAGTTGAGAAAAATTTTCCAGGCTGGAAAACTCCTCTTTTTGTAATATGAGAAATCTTATTTGAAACTGTACCGCCAGTTCAAACCATCCTTCTTGCAGGGCATTTTGTTGATTCTGTATCTTATCAGTAAATGTACGCATCAAAGGAATTAAATCTTTGTACTTTTGTTCAATTACCCGGTCAATTAATCTCCCTATGCTAACGTTCGCAAACTCAGAAGAGGTTTTGGTTGCAGCGGCGCCATGAATTTGTTTAATCGCAGAATACACAGCGTTTAAAATAGCGCATATTTCATCTAATAAAAGATTAAGCTCAGACGAAAGATCACTGCCTTTTCCAGCGGTTATTTTACTGTTAATTGAACTTTTATGTAAATATACGGTTTGACCCGCTATGATTTCAGCATGATCAGCATTGCCGTGAAGCACCACATCACCCTCAGCATGCACGACCATGTGTTCTTTAACGTTCTTCATCAATTCTACATCGCCAATAAAACGGATGTTGCCTTGTGCAAGATCGACATCGTCTTTAATCTTGAGTTTTTTCACGATCGATGCTGTAACTTTCTTTCCTTTTTGTTTGAGTAAAGGTCTCCCGTGTTCTGTAGCAATCAATGATTTTTGCGGCTCGGCCAGCATCATCCCATGATCGCAGCTGATTTCCAGCTCATATACTGGCGGTGCCGGCAGGTCTTCTCCGTACACGTTCTTCCCGTTCTTGCCTGATACAGCAGGTATATAATCTGCGACCACCTGTCCTGGACTTACAGAAGGAACATAAAAGCTCTCACGGAAATCGACAGATCCGTCTTTTCTCTCTGCTGGTGAAAGGGTCCTGCCCTTCATATTTATGTGATAATGGAACTCGCCATTTTTCCCAGGCACTGACGGTACACCCTCGGCAATGACAAATGTTCCGCCATCTGTTGATTGTACCGCTTCTCGAACTACATCGTAATGGATGCCATATGTGATGCCTGCTGCTTCCATACGCTTCACGATCTCTTGTATACTGACAAATTGATAATCTCTTTTAGCTTCTACGGTTTTTAACTGCAGATAAGCTGCGGGTGCAGCATCTTCAAGCTGGAAATAGCCCGTATACCCAGGCTGAATGTTTAAGTATGCACTCATCCCTGTACGATCAATGGAAACCGAACATGAAGCATGCTGGATGACTGGGCTGATAATCACTGAAATAGCATCCGTATCATTCACTTCTGCTTGCTTATTTGTTATCACATCGTTCACATAAAACTCAATACCTTCGCATGGAACAACAACCGCACGTTCTTTTACATTAACCTTTCCATCACTAACCCAGGCACAAGATTTATAGTCCACTAGAGAAGCATCCTTTTCAGCTTCTTGCATAAGTGAGTCACTTTGGCTGCTTGTCGTCTTTTCCTCGATAAAAGTTAATTTCACGATAACCGGCCTCATGCGCAGTCCGAGAATACCTTTTTTCCCAGCTTCTAATATTTCAATACTAACTTCTTCCACATTCGTATTTAACAGCTGAAGCCCGTTTGTAACGGCCTCATCCACCGTACTTCCTTTTGAAATAATGCTGTTGGCCATTTCAAACACCCCTGATATGAAAAAGCTGTAATTAAAATGCTTTTCTGAAAATCCTTTAGATATTCTAGGCTGTCCATTAATTTATCGTCACGATTATCTTTTTTTGATGCTTTTTTTAAAAGTAGACGTTAGTTTGTGATGTTCCTCAGAATTAGCGGAACAGGCGGCTGCTTGTAACCAACTGCTCCGCTCTTTTAATCCTTCATCATTGGCTCACAAAAGATGCTTCAAGATGTTTATATAAAACTTCCATAACCTGATTGATATCGATTGGTTTGGTCACATAGTCAGCAAAGCCGGATGACAATGCTTGCTCAACATCAGACTCCATCGCAGCTGCACTTACGGCAATCACTGGTATGAAGCGGGTAGAGCCTGTCTTTTTCAAGATGCGAAAGACTTCTAAGCCGTTCATGTCTGGCATATGAAGGTCCAGCATGATGATATCAGGCAAAAGGGATTTGGCAAGAAGGATGCCTTCACCTGCCGTTTTCGAAGTGAAAAGCTCAATGCCTGGAATGTTTTTTAAAACCTGGTACATGAGCGCTGTGTTGGATGCACTGTCTTCAATATAAAGCACTTTTCTTGAAGAAAAGCGGTATGTTCCCTTTTTCATTTCTTTCGTTCTTGGGAAGACAAAGTCTTCTGTAAACGGAAACGTAATAGTAAAAGTGCTGCCTCTACCCGCCTCACTTGCTACAGACATCTCTCCGCCCATTTTTTCTGTCATCATTTTTGCGATTGACAAGCCTACCCCGGTTCCTTCTATTCTGCCTTTTACATCGCTTCCCCGATAAAAAGGTTCAAATATATGAGGCAGATCATGCGCGGGTATACCTTGTCCAGTATCCTTCACTGCAAGCGTAACGTATTGATCTTTTTTACATGCTGCAAGTGATACGTTCCCATTTTTTCGGTTATATTTAATCGCGTTCGTCAAAAGATTAATAAGTATTTGCTGAAACCTTGTAGTATCAACATTTAAGATTATCGGTATTTCTGGCAGTTCAATAATTTCCAATGTTACATTCATCTCATCCGCCTGTTTTTGCACAAGCGCTAATGACTGCTCGAGCAACTCCTCAAACACAGCGTGCTCAAACTGAAAAGCGGTGTGCCCTGATTCAATGCTTGATAAGTCGAGCACTTCGTTGATGAGGTGAAGCAAGTGCCTGCCACCCTGAAGAATTTCCTGCACTTTTTGATTTTGCTGAAACGTTAGCGGTTCTTCTGAATCATATTCTAAAATTTGTGCGAATCCTAATATCGCATTAAGCGGCGTCCGAAGCTCGTGACTCATCTTTGACAAAAATTCCGATTTTGCCCGATTCGCTTTCTCTGCTTCTTCTTTTGCGATATATAAAGATTCTTCTAATTTTCTTTCTTCTGTAATGTCTTCGATTTTCCAAAAATGGCCCTTGTACAATTCATTCGAAAAAATGGGGATATACGTTCTTCGGATAAGACGGCTATTGTTAAGTAAAATTTCGTCTGTCACCATTTTTTTATTGTGAATAATCGTTTCTGTCTGTTTTTTAACATTAATTTTTTCTGGAAAAAAACGCATGATGTGGCCGGACAGGTCTTTAATGTTCATGCCATAAAAATCTTTTGGGCTGGCAGACGATCCAAATATCTTAAAACATTCTTCATTAGCCAGAAGAATGTTCCGGTTTTCATCTTCTTCCAGCACACCAAACTGGAGGTTTTCTATTAAAGTACTCATGATTTCATTGGAAACTTTTAATGTGTCTTCCTGTTTCTTTTCTTTTGAAATATCCCGATATGTGACAACAACACCTTTTAGCACCCCATCCATCACTAATGGAGCAGTGTTAGCCGAAATCCATAAGATATTTTCACTGCCATTCTCGTCAGATAGCTTTACACCGATGTTTTGACGGTAAAAAGCTTTACCTGTTTTCAATGTCTGATAGATTGGCTTTTCTTCCGGAAGATAGCAGGAGCCGTCTTCCCTTATTAATTGCCATGAAGGACTAAGCGGAGTTGTTTTTTGAAAGTCCTCGTAATCATAGTTGACCATTGCCGCTGCTTTCTCATTCGCCAAAAGCATTTTCCCCTCTGTATCTATTACAACAAGGCCATCTGACATTGTAGTTAAAATAGATTGATATAAGGACTGCTTTTCTTTTAGAGCCTGCTGTGTTGTATAAAGCTCTGTAATATCCGAACAAATGCTGTAGGCACCGATAATCTGATCTCCCATTATGATAGGCGTGTTCTTAACATTTACATAAACCCTTCTGTTGTCTTTGCTGATCGCCCATACTTTATATTCCTGAGATTCTCCAGACAGGCACTTTTGAAAATGGCTGTACGTTTTTTCCAGATCCTCTTCCGCAATTAGAGGAGCAAATGACTGGCCGATGATTTCCTCCGCTTTATAGCCAGTAAGAGCTTCGCCTGCAGGATTAATGGTCATGAATCTTCCTTCAAGGTCAAAAGTAAAGATAGCATCAGGATTATGAAGAAAAAGTGACTGATAACGCTCTTCTCCCCACTTGGCTGCTTCTCTCATCACTTTATTTTCATAGCCTGCAAGAAGCAGGCTGGAGATAATAATGAAAGAAGTTACGAGTACGACAATAAGGAGGAACAATGAGTGTTCTACCGGATTGATTTCATATGCAGCCGATGGGTCAGGATGAAAGGCAATTCCCATCATAGAGATGAAATGCATGGATGCAATGCTTAATCCCATTAAAACAGCACTTGTCCATTTATTGATCAATAAAATAGAGGATCCTTTTTTAAATAAATAAAAGATGTTCAGCGCGGCAAAACAAATAATAAAAGCGATTACAATTGAAAGCACTACATAAAACCAATTAAAAATCATAATGCCTTTAAACTTGATCGCATAAATGCCTAAGTAGTGCATAGATATGATCCCGGCACTTAAAAGGCTGCAAGACAGCAGAATAGCCGGCATTTTATTAGGAGTGTTGAAAAGCTTATAGAAAGAAAGCGAGGAAGCTAAGATCGCGATCAGTAATGACAGCAGCGTCATAAACCAGTCATATTGAAACGAAACATGCATAGCAGTCATCGCGATAAAATGCATCGCCCAGATTCCCAAACCAAAACCTATACCGCCGATGCAGATTTTGGATACCTTTTGTGTTTTACTTTCGGTGCTTTTTCCTACAAAGAACAGCGCTAAGTAGGACGTTAAAACAGATATGCATAATGAGAGCATAACGAGATAAACGTTAATATGTGTTAAGTGCATAAAATTACCCCATAAAATGATATTCTCCCATAATCATACAATGATTCGCACCTATCTATTTAGAGACTGAATGACCGTTTTTGTCGAACTTTGTAGAAATATATAGGCAAAAAGTACTGACAAGCTTAGGGAGGCATAGGCCGAAAAATTGCAAAATAAAAAGCGTCCCGCCTGGTGAGGATGCGGACGCTTCGGTGCTCTTTATCTTAAAATGATAATACTGCTGCTTCAGGCATTTCTTGAATCCATTGTTCCAGTAAAAGAAGGCGTGTGTCTGCAGCCATGTTGGCTATGTAAATCTCGTTTCCTCTTGCTCTTACCTTGCGCATCATCTTAATAATGCAGTCCAAGCCTTTCGAGTCAACATTCTCTACATTTTCAAAATGCAGAAAAAAAGTGCGGTTTTCGTGGTCTGCTATCACAAACAGACCATTCTCAAACAATTCTGCTGCTCTCATGTCAATGTTTCCCTTAAGGTCAATTGAAATGGTTTCTTGTTCCACTCTTAAATCATAGGTCAGCATGGAGACACCTTCTGTATTCAATTTTTAAATATATAAAATATTTTACTAATTGATATACGAAACTGTCTAACTGGCAATTTCCCAAACGGTACATAAATAATCCCGTTCAGCCATCTGTTATGCCTCAAGACATTCTGAAATGCCCCATTAACTGCACAACCCCCCAAAAAATTAACGGGAGTAGCTTTGTATCGCTTTCTGAATGCTGCTGATCTTATGCTTCGAAATATGAGCGGTTTCGCTGTAGTTGCGGAAGCTCACTTTAAACGTTTCATCAACAGGGGTAATATTTTCAATCCAGTCAATGTTAATAATAAAAGAACGATGGGCAGATAAGAAACGCTCATCTAGCTTGCGTGCGAGCGTATCGAGAGTGTCCGTCGTCTCATATACTTGGCTTAAAGTATGAATATGAGCCTTACGTTCGGACTTTTCAACAAAAACAATATCATCATAAGCGATAAAGCTTACAGATCCTTTATTTTTCATCAGCAGCTTTTTAGCTGAAACACGCTCTTTTTCCCGATTCATATAGTCAAACTGTGCAGCGGCTTTCTGAAGAGCCGTAAACAGCCTGGCTCGTTCTACAGGCTTAACAATATAATCAAGAGCGGACAAATTAAAAGCTTCTACGGCAAATTTTTCGTGTCCCGTAATAATGATAAATTTTACGTGGGGAGAAAATTTAATGATTTCTTTAATAGCATTGATTCCATTAATTAAAGGCATGCAAATATCCATGAGTATAAGATCAGGCTGGTGGACAGCAGACTGATTAATTAATTCGTCTCCGTTAGAGGCTTCACCGCACACATCGAACTGTGGAAGCGGTTTTATAAATTGCTTTAAAACTTCTCGTGATGGTCTGTCATCATCTGCGATCAATATCTTATATGGTTTCATCTAATCACCTGCTGTTAAGTATTCTTTGTTTTCCCACTAAATTTCGGGTGCGTCTTGTACTGTGTATAAATTTAACTGTAAAAACAATTTGCTCAGCAATTAGCATTTAATAAAGCTGGTTTGCTAAAGAAAACTTGACTGACTCCATATTCTTAAGTCAGTCTAGTTGCACTTATACTTAAACTTTAATCACAGCAATCACTGCTTTAATTAAAGCTTTTATGATGTTTCAAACAATTTCCAAAAATTTTTAATAATTTAATTTTATCATTTGTCTTTATACCACTCTACATATTTTGGAGTTTTTTGTTGATTTTTTTGAACAAACACAAAAACAGCCGCAGCAAGCAAATGCTCGCTGCGGCTGTTATCATCAAAGCTATTAAACTTCTTCAGGAACGATCAAGCCGTATTTGCCGTCTTTACGGCGGTACACAACATTCGTTTTGCTCGTTTCAGCATTGCTGAAAACGAAAAAGCTATGGCCGAGCAGGTCCATCTGCATGATCGCTTCTTCAGCGTCCATCGGCTTAAGATCAAAGCGCTTTTCGCGCACGATTTCGAGTTCTTCATCTTCTTCCTCAAGCACCTGTGTCGAGATGCCTTCGGTTCCATTTGTAAACATGTGTTTGGCATTGTCAGCCGCACGGAATTTGCGGTTCACCTTTGTTTTATGTTTGCGGATCTGGCGCTCAAGCTTTTCTACAACCAAATCGATCGCAGCATATAAATCAAGATGCCTTTCCTCAGCACGGAGCAAAAGCCCCTTCATTGGAATTGTCACCTCAATGGACTGTTCACTATTATTAACTTTCAGGTTAACGTGAACGTCGGAGTTCGGAGTCTCATTAAAATATTTAGTGAGTTTCAATACCTTCTTCTCAACATAATTTCTTAGAGCTTCAGTTACCTCGATGTTTTCTCCGCGAATGTTAAAGTTCATAACTTAAACTCCTCCTTTCGGTGATGTTAATATATTTCGTTATCCCCTGCTGTAATTCCTCCCAAACCTTTAAAATTTCTTTACAACTTTCGACAAAGTTTATAAAGAGTCATTTTGAAGTTGGCTGTTTTCGCATACTTTGTTGCTTTAAAGAATTCAGAGGAGCAGTTGATCTCCGCTTCAGGCGCACGCTTTCCGCGGGGTGAGCGGTGAGCCCTTTTGTCGCTACGCGCCTTTAAAAGGTCTCACCTGCCTCACTCATCCCGCTGGAGTCGGCGCCTTACACTCCGATCAACTTAATCAATGATGGATTCAGGATGCTAATTGAATAAATAATCAATTGAACGAAAAACAGGAACATTCATTATGTATAGGCGTTGAAGCTAACCTTACACCTAAGAGAAAACTCCGCTGAATTGTTGAAAACAAACCTTCCAAAGCAAAAATCTTTTAAAAACAGCCTTTTAGTTTTTGGGGTACGGTACTCGAAAAAGACAAAAGGGCGTTTTTGTCTTTTTCAGATGGACAGCGCTTGCAGGGTAAGGGCATGTCGGTACCATTCCCTTTTGACATAATGACGAAACGGGATGTGGTACCGTACCCCATAAAAAAATATAATAAATATAATACATATCACGAGGGGGAGCTGCTATGTGGAAAAGGGATGATGGATATATCATTTCCACAAAGAAGGAAATGCTGGATGTGGATGTCATTCACCGCTTTTTAAGTGAGGATTCTTATTGGTCGAAGGGAATGGATTATGATCTTGTGGAGGCGTCGATCGCCAATTCGCAGCTTTGCTACGGTGTTTACACTGAACATAAAACAGATAGCGTAACAGTGAGAAATCAGGTTGGGTTTGCACGTGTCGTCACGGATTATGTAAAATTCGCCTGGCTTGCTGATGTGTTTATCCTCCCCGCTCATAGAGGTAAAGGTTTAAGCAAGTGGCTCCTGTCTTGCATGCTGGAAAATCCTCATCTTAAAGGCACGCGGTTCGGCCTGGCAACAAATGACGCCCACGGACTATATGCACAGTTTGGCTTCGAACACATTCAGCAGCCAGAGAACAGGATGGAACGTCCGCTTGATTGGGAAGTGGTCAAAACGGCTTACTCAAAAAGCATAGGAAACTAGGATTATCACTGGAAAAGCCACACCGGCAACAATAAAAAACACATTCAATGCATCAGGAAATGAGCGGTCGAGATACCCTTTCCGGTTTAGTAATTTTAAAATTAAGTAAATAAACAAGGCCGCTGCAAAACCTTCTATCTTTTCCCATGATGGGAACGGATTGGGTATGAAATAATCATTGAAGACAATTAAAGTGCTGATTAACATCATCGCAGCAAAAAACTTTATCGGGAATGTGATTTTCATGTCTTTTCTGTCCTTTCATGTCGGGGATGAAGGTTAATTCTTGGACATGGTTTTTGTTTTGGCAAATTAAATTCTCCGATGTCTACCTGGGGTCCGGTACCGAGATTATGACCTTCGGTATAATGGAAACCGTTATCGGTACCGGACCCCACTGCGGGACGCAACGATGCTAACGAAGCCAACGAAGAAATTCGCCGCCTATCGCAACTCAATCAGCATATAAAAACCCGTCTGGCACACCAGACGGGTAAAGGTTATTAGTCGTTGGATTAAAGCTTTGTTACGTTAGACGCTTGTGGCCCACGAGCTCCATCGACAATATCAAATTCTACTTCTTGGCCTTCGTCAAGCGACTTGTAACCGTCAGAATTGATTGCGGAAAAGTGTACAAACACATCGTCTCCGTCTTCGCGCTCGATAAACCCAAATCCTTTTTCTGCGTTAAACCATTTCACTTTACCTTGCATGCAATTCACTATCCCTTCGTCTTAACAATCTGTATAGAAGCCTACGCCCTATACATGTATAGTATGACATAGGCTAGAAAATGTTGTCAAAGACATAAGATTAGCGAAAATCAACTAGTTTTGTCGAAAAAACGCCATATTGTCCGTTATCTGTATTCCACTTCTAAACAAGTGCATTGTTCATATACTTGTACTATCAGCTTAGGACAGGAGTGGAACTGTATGCTGCAAACCATTGAAAAAATCGTACTCGGAATGGCTGCCATCCGCATATTCTCAGGAATGTTTGAAATCACGGCCGCCCTCGTTATGCTGCATTACAACTCCGTTGAACGTGCGCTCCTCGTCAATTCCCTGCTCTCTATGGTCGGACCGATTATCTTTTTCTCTACCATGACACTCGGCCTTTACGGCATTTCAACCAAAATGAATGCCTCTAACCTTTTCTGGATCATGGCCGGAATTGCACTGATCGTATATGGGATAAAAAAGTAAACAATGTTTAATTCTTTTTATCAAAAAACATTCCATCCCCCGACACGGCCTGGTATGGGTTGGCGTATTGGGCGGATTTTTGTTTTTTCTTTTTCAGCAGTGCAATGCTTTGCTTGATTTCATTAAGCTGAGCTGATAAAAGAGGATCAATCGTTTCATTCAGCTGCAAAATATGGTGCCCCATCTTCAACTCGTCTTCACTGTAAACGTCTGGCAGTTCAGAGATCAGAGACTGCCGCTGCTGCAGAAGCTCATCCAGCTGCTCAATGTAAAGCTCGCGTTCTTCAGCAGGCAAACCGCCCATCACATGATCGTGAAGGTTTTTCGTGATTTCCAGCAAAATCTTTACCGCCGCCATCTTAAACCTTACCGCCTGCACCTGCGCCGTGCTGCATCTGGCGGTTAATGCGGATGACCTCTTTCCACGTATCTCTTAGCTCTGATACCAAGCCTTCTACTTCAGATAAGATCTCCTCCGAAGACTTGATGTTCGCTTCGATAAGCCTGCGGTTCATATAGTCATACATCGTCATCAGATTTTCAGAAACAGCCACGTTTCTGTCAAGGGTGACCATGAACTCCTGAATAATACGCTGCGCTTTTAAGAGATTTGTGTTCTTCGCTTCGGCATTTCCTTCAGCTATTGCCTTTTTACCAGCCGCAATAAATTTAAGGCAACCGTTATAAAGCATGAGCGTTAGTTCCCCTGGAGGTGCTGTCTGTACTGAGTTGTTTTGATAAGCCTGATATGGATTGGCTAATGACATAAGTCGTTCACTCCTTTATTTATTGCCCGCTGAACTGCTGCATCAAATAGGCGCTTTGCGAATTAGCCCGCTGTATCGCAGTTTCCATCGCTGAAAACTGGCGCCAATAGCGGTCTTCTACTTTGACGAGACGGTCTTCAAATGAGCTGATTTTTTTATCAACATCCATCAGCTCTTTGCCAATCGTGAACTGTGCATTCGTACGCAGTGCGTTTCCTGCCTTCAATTCAATCTTGTCTACAATTTTACCAATCGAATCACGGAGCCTTGATGCTGCACCCTTATCCGCAGGATCCGTCCCTGTCTGAGCGAATAGCTTCATTACCGCATCCGGGTTTTCCTCGATCGCCTTTTTCAGCTTCGTCTCATCGATTTGCAGCTTACCTTTATCGAGATAGTTAGCTGTTGTCGTGATACCGATCTTTGACATCTGGTCGTACTCAGGATAGCCGGTATTCACCTTTGCCGAAAACTCCTGGCGCAACGATAGCAGACCTGCGTTTAAGATCTGGTCTCCGCGCAGCATCCCGCTCTTAGACTTTTCCTCCCACATCTCTGCTTCTTTCTCAGAAAGATCTTTTCGCTGTTCTGTCGTCAGCGGCTGATAATCGCGGTATCGTGATTCAGACGTTTTTTTGTTGATCTTATCAATGACATCGTTATATTTATCAACGAATCCTTTAATCGAATCAAAAATGCCGTTCGTGTCTGTGGCAGAGCTGATCGATACTGTGCTTATGGTTGGTGCCTTCAGTGTGTATGTCACGCCCGAAATAGTGAACGTGTTTGTCGTACGCTCCATATTGGTCAAGCCATTCAGGTCAAACTTAGCGTTTTGTCCGTTATCTGTGCCTCCAAGCACTTGTGGCCCCGTCGGCGGTGTTCCTGTCACAGAGCTGAATCCTAGCTTTTGAAAAAGAACAGCTGCACTGTCATTTTCAAGCGATACGTTAGATCCCGCACCCGTTACATTGTTGGACAATACAAACTTACCAGTCGAGTCATCAAAAAATGCACTCAGTCCAGCTCCTGCTTCAGACAGCTTTTTCGCAAAGCTCTCGACCGTATCAACAGCTGGATCCAGCTTTATCGTTACAGTGTTTGTCTCAAACGCAGCACTTCCCGGTTTTTGAACACGGAGCACAACATCGCCGATCGACGGATCAAGATCCTTCAGCAGCGTCTTTCCTGATGCAGGACCCGTACCATCGGATACCCAATTCCTCGCTGTCGCCAGCTGAGTCACCTTTATCGATGATGTCATATTTGCCGAGCTGCCGGTCGCTGTTGCAGTAACAGCGTTTGGATCGGTGCTCGTGACTGTTTTCTTTGAAAAAGTTCCCTGACGACCGATGCCGTCAAAGATAAAACGGTCCATCTCATCAAGCAGCTTGTTCATGGAACGGTAATCATCACGCTGCCATTGGAGAATCTGTTTTTTCTGAGAAAGCTTATCAAGCGGGATGCGCTCTGCCTTCATTAAATCCTTTACGATGGAGTCTATGTCCATGCCGCTGGCGAGTCCGCCTACTCTCATGCCTGCCATGTAATCACTCCTTACACTTTTTTATCTACAAAAATTCCTGCTAACTCAATCATAGCCGCATACATGTCGAGGAACTTTTTTGAAGGAATCTCCTTCATGACCTCGTCTGTTAAGTCATCCACGATCTGAATATAATAGTCATTCGTTTTTTCATGAAGCACAAACTTTGTTGATGTTTGCGATGTCTTCAAGTATTCATTAACGGTTTCAAGTGTTTGCTGAAGCTCTTCTTTAGATAGTTTTTTTCCTTCTGTACCGCCTGTCTCTTCGGCTGCTTTCTCTGGCTGTCTTGGCTTTGCCGGCAGTTTGCCTGCAGATTGTACTTGGGAAGAACTTAATGCTGATAGTTCCATCCTTCACCCTCCTGACCAATCACATCTGTTTTAATATCGGCAACCATTTTAAAAGATTTAGAGAGATAAGATTTTCTTTTCTTACACTGCGTTTTTTAAATGTATACAAAATAAAAAAACTGCCCAAATGAGCAGTTTCATTAATCTTCTTCGTTTTCATCGTCTTCCTTAATAAACGGCGTGTCTTTGCCGTTCGGCGCCGGAAAATCGACTCTTGGCAAGTCTTTTAAATATTCAACAAGTTCAGGCAGATAGTACGCCGATACAGTGAGCTCATAAATAAGCTGATCAGAAACCTCTTCAGCAGGTTCCTCGCTGTCTTCACCTGCTGCCACCTCAAGCTCTTGCGGTCCGGTAAAATCAATGCCTTCAATGACCATAACTCGCTTCAGCTTTTCAACTTCTTTTAAGAAAACCATCAGGCTGTCGTAGTCCTTAGATTGAACCGTCAGCTCTGCAGTTATTTTCTTCACACCTTCAGGCAGAAGTTCCGGAGCAATTGCAGGTTCAGCTGCTTCTGCTTCACTACTGTTTTCCTCAGCAGGCGCAGCAGCTTCTCCCTCCGGAGCAGGAGTCGGATCGATGGCAGCAACTTCTTCCTCATCACTTTCTTCTGCTTCTATCTCGCCGTCTGTGAACTCCATCGTCAGGATCAAACTGTCTGACAGTACTTCTGCTTTTTCAAACTGCAAAAGAAGCTGATCCATTAGAGGCTTGACGGGAACTTCCTGCTGCAGCAGAAACGTGTTCTCGTCAAGAGGTGCTGCTGTTCCCGCTGGCTGCGCAGTAATCGTATCAAGCAATTTTCCTTGCTGTTTGATCTGTCCATCAACAGCAGTAATCTGGTTCTTTATAGGAGCTAGATTATTAAAGTAAAAAAACAAGCCCGCCATTAATAACACAACAAACACTGCAGCAAGGATATACGTTTTTATTTTCGATGTAGTTCCCTGCATCACTCTTCACCCATCAGCTCTTTAATAGTTTCCCTGTCAAATTCAATTTTATATAGCATTTGATAACGCGGGAGGAATTCTTCAAATGCCGACATATCTTCTCCGGCTTCAATTTCTTCAAAGTTTGATGTTTCCATCTTTTCAGCGGCTGCACTCTTGATGTATGGCGAGTTTTCCAGCTCGTGCATATACTGCGCAGATTCGGCAAGTGTGTCAAATCGAGCATTAATCACGACTGTGTTTCCGTCAGTATATTCATATTTCATAAAATATCCGCGTTCAGGAAGCAGTGCTACAAGGTGCTGTAGAAATCCTGCGGCTGCTATGTCTTTAGATCGGATATAATCCACTTTCTCCTGCAGCGGTGCAGTTGTTACTGCTTGGCTTGCCGTTTGTGTTTTTTGCTGCTGCATTTCAACAAGCTTCGTTTCCTGCTGCAGCTGGTTTTCTTTTTCCTTAAGCTTTTCAGTACTGATCATATAGTCCACACCGAGCCATGTTGCGGCTGACAAAAGCAGAGCTGCTGCAGCAATTATGATCAGCGTACTTTTAAACCCCTGAACCTCTTTTTGCGGCAGCAGGTTAATATCGACTAACATAGCGCCACCTCTTTAAGTCCAAGACCAAATACCAGGTCAAATCGCGATGGGAATGAATCGTTCTGATGCTGCAGACGGACGACGGGTACATTCACCCTCGACTTCAGCCTGTCCATCACAAATCTTAGCTCAGGATGCTCGCCCGTCAGAACGATCTTGCTGATTCGCTGTTCTCCTTCGTAAAGAGAAAATTGGTAAAAATCGATGATGCGGTCGATCTCGAGCATCATGTCCTCGATCATGCCGAACATAAACTCATTGTCACCCTGCCATTCAATTTCCGCAATGTCCGTTGTATGATACTTAAAATTCCATGACTTCATATCCGTTTCCATCTTCAAATGATTATAAAAACGCGGCTTATGTTTATGGAAAACACTAAGCTGGACAGATGAAATATCGAATTCCATGCACAGCATATGGTCATCTTCAGAGGCAAGGTTCTGCAAAAAGATTAAACGATAGAGTGCTAGAAATGAAGTGTCCGCAACGACAGGCTTAAGCTTTGCGTCCTCTAATAGAGATGAGTAGTCCTGAATAATATTTTCGGATGCGGCAAACAGGAGAATCTCGTTGCCTTCACCTTCGTCTTCAAGCAGAACGTAATCAAAGACCGGATCCTCAAACGGAAGATGTATCGAACTGCCCAGCTCCATGTATAGGTATCCCTTAATATCCTCTGGTGACATGTCAGCAGGGATGCGCAGCTTTCGCAAAACAAGCTTGCCGTCAGGAATAAGAAACTGTACCTCTCTCCCTTTAATCCCCCATTCAGCGACACACTCCTCTAAGATTATAAGCAGTGTTTCGCGGTCTATGATCCTGCCATCCTGAATCAGTCCTGCCGGCAGAAAACGTTCCCCAGAATTCCTGACCTCTAGCAGTTCCGGCTGCTTAAGATCCAGAAAGCGAATCACATGATCCTGGATGATTACGTTTATTCTCTTTTTTTGAAAAAGCCCCATACCGAATTTCACGTCTTTTCACCTCTGTCTGTGAATGCACTACCGTAATATGTAAAGATAAAGCGATATCAGTTCATCGTATAAAAAATATGAGCACAATGCGCCAAGCACCAGGAACGGGCCGAACGGTATCGGCTCACGGCGCTTCACTTTGCCGGTCGCCATAAGCGATATGCCGATTACAGCTCCTGAAAAAGAGGCTAGAAAGAAGGTCATGAGCACAGCCTTCCAGCCGAGCACTATCCCTAGCACGCCCATCAGCTTAATGTCCCCTCCGCCCATGCCGCCTTTCGAGATGACGGCGATAAGAAGCAAAAGACAAAAACCGAGTACAGCACCCGCCAGCATGTCCCACCAAGGATTAAGCGGCGAGATGATACGAAGCACGATAAAGACCGGCAAAAAGAAGAGCAGCACCTTGTCCGGAATGATCATGTATTTGATATCCGAAACAAGCACGATCACGAGCAGCGAAACAAGCGCCAGCGCGACAGGCAATTCCTTTGACCATCCCACCACAAGCGGTGAAATCGTAAAAAGAATAGCAGTTGAGAGTTCAATAAGCGGATAAATAAATGAAATGCTAGTTTTGCAGCCTCGGCATTTTCCGCCTTGAAACACCCATGACAAAACAGGCACAAGCTCAGACCAGTGCAAAGAACGGTCACATGTGACGCAATGAGAGCCTGGGTGAATGATAGATTCCTTTTTTGGTATGCGGAGTCCGACTACGTTGTAGAAGGAGCCGAAGATGAGGCCTGCTATGAAGATGTAGGTGTGTAAAAGGTAATTCATCATTTATCGCACAACCTTTATTTGATAAACCCTCCCGTACGGGGTACGGGAGGATTTATAGATTAATTATTCTACTTCTGATACATCATCGCGATCTAGTTCTTCTGGAGCTATCGCAGTAATTTTTTTGTCACGCCCAATCAGAGTAACTGTATAAGTATATTTAGAACCTGCTTTTGTAATTTTTACTAGGCTAGTATCTTCAGCTGTGTATTTTGCTTTTGTATCCGGGTCAATCATTGTATCTAGAAGATCTTTTGAATACATTTCGGTAAGTTTCAAATCAGTGTCTCCATCTTTTAAGGCTGTTGAAGAAGCATACATCTTAGCAACATTTACCATCTGTTGTGCGTTTGCAACATGAGCGTCTTTTTTAGAGTTATCCAAAATTCCGCCAACACTCACTACAGCGATCGCTGCGATAATACCAAGAATTACTACTACAACTAGCAATTCGATAAGGGTTAATCCCTTTTCATTCTTTAATTGTTTCTTTAATAGATTCAACAATTCCGTTCTCCCCTTTTTATAAGTCTATTGTCCTACTGTGTCATAGATTTTGAACATCGGCACGATGATGGCAATAACAATAGTACCGACAATCGATGCGAGAAAGACGATCATGAGCGGCTCAATCATAGATTTCAGCCGGTCTGTGGCGCTTTCTACTTCCTTTTCATAAAACTCCGCAACCTTCGACAGCATTTCGTCGAGTGACCCCGTTTCTTCCCCGATGGCAATCATCTGAGTAACGAGCGGCGGAAAGATCCAGTGCGCTTTCATAGGCTCTGTTAGACGCTGACCGGTCTCAAGAGCATCCTTGGATTGTCTCAGTACTTTTGCAACCACCTCGTTTTCTACTATTTTCTCCACAATCGATAGTGCTTGAAGTATCGGAACCGAGCTGGAGAACAGAGAACTAAGCGTTCTCGTCATTCGAGCGATTGCCGATTTTTGTAATATTTTACCGAATATGGGCAATTTCAATATAGCATAATCTAGATAATATTTACTAGAAGGATTTTTCTTCATTACTAGAATTCCAGCATAAAAGAGAAAGCTTCCAAGTAAGAATATCCACCAATACCCTTGCACGAAATCACTCGCACCAAGCACAAACTGCGTGATAGGTGGCAATTCGCCTCCTGCATCCTCCAGCATGCCGGCAAACGAAGGCACAACTTTTGCTAGCAAGAAAATTACAACAAAGATCGCTACGAATCCGACTATAGTCGGATACATCATCGCGGATACAATTTTTTGTTTTGTGTAATGCTGTTTTTCAAAAAATGTCGCAAGCTGGTCAAGTGTGTCGTCCAATCCCCCGCTCATCTCCCCTGCCGCTGTCATGTTTACGACGATCGGAGGAAAGATCGAGCGATGCTTTGCGAACGCCTGTGAAAGCGGGTTACCCTGCCTCAATTCTTCTTCTACATCACCCAAAACGTTCCGAAGCGCCTTGCTTTCGGTCTGTCCGGAAAGTATATGGGTCGAGTCAACAACTGAAACACCTGCTCGCAGAAGAGTAGCAAACTGGCGCAGAAAGATAACAAACTGCTGTGATTTTACACGGTTGCCAATAGAGATCTCTTTGTTTAAAAGAGATGTCTGGACTTCCTTAACTTCACTGACTGCGATGCCTTTTTCTTTCAGCTTCAGGACGGCTTCACGCTTGGACAGTCCAAGAATTGAGCCTGTCCTTTTCTTACCGCTTTTATCCCGGCCGACATAACTGAACTGCGCCATGCGCTACACCCCCGCTTCCTGCAAGTACGGCTCGACCGTATCTTTTGATATTTCCTTTCGGTCAAGCAGTTCCTTGATCGACATCTCAAACGTATGCATGCCAGCTGCTTTGCTTGTCTGCATCACACTATGAATCTGGTGAATCTTCTCATTGCGAATGAGGTTGGCAACAGCTGGTGTGTTCACGAGAATTTCAGTCGCCGCTTTTCGCCCCTTTTTATCTGTTGTCGGAAAGAGCCGCTGACTGACGACTCCAACAAGCGCAGAAGCGAGCTGAATACGGATCTGTCCCTGCTGTTCCGGCGGAAACACGTCGATGATCCGGTCGATTGTGGAAGGAGCACTTGTCGTATGCAGCGTTCCGAGCACAAGGTGTCCGGTTTCAGCTGCTGTAATCGCGGTACTTATCGTTTCCAGATCACGCAGCTCGCCGACAAGAATAACGTCTGGATCCTGACGGAGCGAGGCACGCAGTCCATTGGCAAAGTTGTTTGTGTCATAGCCGATCTCTCGCTGATCGATGACACACGTCTTATGACGATGCAAATATTCGATCGGATCTTCGAGCGTAATAATATGCTTGCTCATCGTCCGGTTCATAAAATCGATCATCGAAGCAAGTGTCGTTGACTTTCCGCTTCCGGTCGGGCCAGTCACAAGTACTAGTCCCTGTGGCTTGAGCGTCATTTTCCTTACTGTTTCAGGCAGTGAAAGCTCTTCAAGACTAGGTATGGATGTCGGGATAATACGAAATGCGATGGAAACGCATGACCTCTGCTTATACGCGTTCACCCGGAACCTTGAGAGTCCTTGAATTCCATACGAAATGTCGATTTCGCCTTTTTCATCAAATTCCGGATAATACTTTTCGGATATGACGATACGTGAAATTTCCAGTGTGTCTTCGGGCATTAGCGATTCGCTGCCATATCGCTTTAACCCGCCGTTGATACGAAACACGGGCGGCATGCCGACAGACAGATGAACATCAGATGCTTTCAGCTGAAAAGCGGCGCGGAGCCACTGCTCTAATTTTTCTTTCATGCTGGCCACCTACTCGTTGATGGCGACACGAAGCACTTCTTCTGTCGTCGTGAGCCCTTTTTTTACTTTTAAAAGTCCGTCGTCAATAAGGAAAATGGTTCCTGCTTTCATCGCATAGTCACGGATCTCCATAACTGTACGGTTGTTCATAATCAGCTGCCTTATATGCTCGTCTATCACCAGGATTTCATGTATGGCCACACGGCCCTTATAGCCTGTCATGTTGCATGTTCCGCAGCCTTTTCCTCTTGAAACAATATCAATTTTCATGCCGCGTTTTGCAAAAATCTCTTTTTCACGCTCTGTCGCACGATGCTGCTGGATGCAGTCACGGCAAACTTTACGCACGAGACGCTGTGCTACGACACCAGAAAGGGACGCTGCAACAAGGAACGGTTCCACGCCCATATCTGTCAGACGCGCAATTGTCCCGATCGAGTCATTCGTATGGATCGTGCTTAAAACCAAGTGACCTGTAAGTGACGCTCGGACTGCAATCTCAGCAGTCTCCGTATCACGAATCTCCCCGACCATGACCACATCAGGATCCTGACGGAGGATTGAGCGCAGACCGCTTGCAAACGTGAGTCCAACGTTTGAGTTAACTTGAATCTGATTGATGCCTTCAAGCTGATACTCGACCGGATCCTCAACCGTTACGATGTTCACTTCCTCGCTGTTCAGCTTGTTAAGTGCCGCGTACAGCGTAGACGATTTACCCGAGCCGGTCGGACCTGTGATCAGGATAATGCCGTTCGGCTGCTTGATCAGCGATGTGAAGCGTTCATAGTTAATACGGTTAAAGCCGAGATTATCAAGATTGTTCAATGAACTTCCAAGATCCAAAATACGCAGAACAATCTTCTCTCCGTAGATGGCAGGCAGTGTTGAAACACGCAGGTCAACCGGATGCATATCGATGTTCGCCTTGATGCGTCCATCCTGAGGCAGACGGTTTTCCGTGATATTCAAATTGGCCATAATCTTAATCCTTGCCGTCAGCATGTTCTGCATATGCTTTGGCAGGCTTCGTTCAGTCTTCAGGATACCGTCGATACGGTAACGGATGACGAGCTTCGTCTCATGCGGGTCAAAGTGAATATCACTCGCTTTTTGCTGGATCGCCTGCTGAATGAGCTGGTTGACGAGCTTGACGATAGGAGAATTCTCCTCTGTCATGCGTGTTTCGTCGGTAATGTCTGTACCCTGCGGCAGCAGATCCATCAACTCGCTCATCGAGTCATCCATATCATAAAACTTGCTGTGCGCCCGGATGATATCATCTTTTGCCGCGATCGCTCTCTCGATCTGGAAGCCAGTCGACAGGCGCAGATCATCGACGACCGTAAAGTCCATCGGATCAGCCATCGCAACAAACAGCTTGTCTCCGTCTTTTTTTATCGGTATGAGAAAGTGGCGGCGCGCGAATTCACGCGGAACGATTGAAACCGCCTGCTCATCGATCGGATAGCGGAACAGACTGATGTGCGGTATGCCAAGCTGGAACTCGAGCACCTCAATCAGCTGCTGTTCGGTCAAATATCCTCTTTCAATCAACGCATCGCCAAGCTTCTGCTTCGGACGCTTTTCTTTTAAGGTTTGCTGCAGGATGTCTTCTGTAATAAATCCTGTTTCAACAAGCAAATCGCCTAACCGCTTGCGCTGAATGATCATCCTGCCTCGCCCCCGCTGTTTGAATTCTTATATCGTGTCTTGCCGTCTTCATCAGGCTGAGCATCGTCCGGGTTTTCAGGATCCTCAACGGGTGTATCAGGCTGTTCCGGAGTCTCAGGCACATCAGGAGTTCCCGGAAGGCCAGGAATCGGATACGGATACCACGGATATGGTAGAGGGTTTTCTTCGCTGCCCGGCGGCGGTACAACTGGATTCTCTGATTCGTTTGTTGGCGGAAGAGGGAATCCTCGCTGTTCTATTTCGTGGACAGGCGGATAAAAATCTTCAAACAGCTTCACTTTCTCTGCCTGCTCACCGCTTTTGCCATACGCTATGCGATAGACCGTGCCTAGGAAACCTTCTTTCCCCTGCCTTAAAACATTGATGGAAGAAAAATACGGCAATGTTTTACTAAATTGAATGATCGTTTTCGGTTCAAACGTTTTCTTTTCAATCGTGATGTCATACGTGAACGGAAACGGCACGCCGACAATAGCTGCTCTCAGCTTATTGTCGTCAAATGTAAGGTTCAGCTTATAAGAAGTTGCATTCGGATTTTGCAGCACAAGATCCTTCGATTCTGTATCTACTGCCGATTCATGACCGAGTGACGTGAAATCAGGCAATTCCCTTGTTGTATGGCGCTCCAGATAAGTAAAGTTCGTTTTCAGCGTCGCCTCATATATGACACTCGCAAGTATGTTTAGTTCTGGGGAGTCTTGAGGAGTAGCCCCTCTTTCTGTCATCGTTTGTATCAGAGAAAAAGGAACTTCCGGCTTTATCTCCGTACCGTTCAGCTTTTCTGACCAAGCTTCAATTAGCTGAAACTGGCCCTTTAACTGCACTTCTACCCTGCTAACTTCTTCCTCCGGCTGACCAGGTGCAGTCATAAACTCTGAAAGCTGAACCTCGACGGCTTTTGTATCAAGTGTTGCACCGATCTGCTTAACGTGATGAAACAGCCTCGCTTCATCCAGCACATCAGAAATTGCTTCTTCTTTAAAACCTTTTACAGCCTCACGCACAGCTTCTTCGTTGACCTGAACTGCAAGAGACGCCGAGTTTCCTCCATTCGCCTGCTCGATGCTGCTGTCTACATCAAACATGAAAGCTTCACTCGGCACAGTGATTTTTTCTCCGTTGTATACAAGACTGATGACAGTCCCTTTGCGCCAATCTTCAATAGCTTTTGTTACTGCAGCGGCTGCCTCATTCTTGGTGTATGTTTCCACAGATAAAGAAGCGATTTGTGCCCCCTTACCGAGAGTTGGATCATCGAATTTTTTAGAGTATAAATCCGCAGCAAAAATGCTTGTTGAGAAAATAAAAAGGGAAGACAGGCTGATCGTCCCAAAAAGCTTTAAAAATCGCTTGTTATTGAACTCTGTCTGCGCCATTTTCTTCCCCTCTCATTAACCCGCTACGTTCATTGAAAGCTCTGCTAAAACTGAAGGTCCTTCTTCCTGTGCGGCTTGAATATCTTCTTTCTTTAAAAGCGTACCGTTCGCGAAAAGAAGTGATCCTGATTTTGTGTAAATGTCTTTCGTTACCGTTCTGCCTGCAAGACGCTGGAACTGCATTTCCTTTACCGCGTTGAATCCAGTTTCCGGCTCTGATGCTTCTTCCTCTGCATCTTTCTTCAGAAGATCTTCTGCTTTTGCCAAATATTTAAGCTCTGCCTGCTCTTTTACGACTAAAAGGTCGCGTCCGTACGTGATGACTTGTTCTGATGCGAGAACTACCTCTTTATTTTGCGTTGTGATAGCTACGCCAAGAATTGATCCATTTTCTTCATCGATAAAGAATTCTGTTGCTTCCCCGATAAACTGCCCTTTACGGTCAATCATCTTAGCGCCAGCGATGCTGATTTTCTTCTGCACAAGCTCATTAGCGATCGGAATTTCAGTCAGGTCAAAGATTGATGTACGGTCCTCAATTGTTACCGCAAACTCACCGACACCGACGATCTTTTTGAAAGGTACCGCACGTACGCTGATCTGCCAGTCTTCGTGTTCTACTGTCAGAAAGTCTACTGTTCCTTGCGCTGAGTTAACGACCAATGATTTAACGTTGCCTACCTCTGTCCCATCCATGATGCTGATGATCGGCAAACCGATAAACTGATTGCTTTTTTTCATTCCATCCACCCAATTCTATGTAAATTAGTTTGTATATTACCTTTTTACCAAATTATTGTACTATACTTTTTTCAGTATGCAAGATAGAAAAGTAGTCATTTATTTCTTCTTGAATGATGATATAGTCCGCGAGTCTCGTACGCATGCTCTCCAAAACCGTCTCTGTTCCGCGGTAATCTTCGCGAACCAAACCGCTTTCAACAAGCTGGCGGGAGAAAATGTAGTAATCCATATCTGACAGCGGCTGTGCAAGAATCGAGCTGAGCATCTCGTGCCTCGATGCTTCGTCACCTTGCTTCTGATAATGTTCTAACGTTTCAAGCAGCATCTCCCTCACAGATGTGTCCATGTCAGGCTGCGAGTGTTCCTCTGAATCTATCAAGCTTGGTTCATCTTCCATCATTGGCTCAACAGCTGGAAGCTCTTCTTCTGTTAATTCAGATGTCAATTCCTCAAGCTCTTCTTTCATAGGTTCTTCTGTTCCTTCTGTAATACTCTCTTCTGCAGCCGGCTGTTCTGTAATTTCTTCAAGTTCGATATCCTCAGAAATCCACTCAACAGGAGCAAGTTCTATCACTTCTTCAGTCTGAATACTCTCTGAAACCTTTTCAGCTTCCACTTGCTCTTCCGCTGTATTCCCTTCGACTGAAGCAGCAGGCAGCTTTTCTAAAGGCTCTAGATTCTCTTCAAGTTCTTCCATTTCTTGAATGACTTCAAGTTCTGCGATTTCTTCTAGCTCCTGCATTTCCTCAGCCTGTAAAGTTCCGGGCTCATTAACTTCCATCTGCTGTTCTAAATGAACTGGCTGATTTAAATCTTCTATCTCCTCAAGCCAATCACGGTTTTCAGCTAGTTCTGACGTTTCATGCTGAATAGTTTCTTCCTCAGCATCAAGCTGCTCTCGATTCTCAAGCAAAAACTCGAGGTCATCTTCTAATAGATCTGGAGAAGCTGGCTCTTCCGTTTGTGCAAGAAGAGTTTCCTCAGCAATCAGAAGATTTTCCATTTCTAAATCAACTGGTGCTTCTTCAATCTGCTCAGCATTGTCAGCGATCTCTTCAGTGATAACTTCTATTTCTTCTTCAACTTGTTTTGGCTCAGCTATTAACTCAGCAGCTATGACCTCTTCTGCCTCAAGGATATCTTCTGCGACCGGCTCTTCTTCACTTAGTTCCAAAGACCTATCTGTAGATGTATTGTCTCTGAAATCATACAAGCTGTCATCCCACTCACTCACAGCGCTCTCTTTGCTAGCGCTCAATGCTTCAGCCGAAGCCGGCATCCTTTTTTCTGCTAAGTAAGCAGCGATAAAAGCAAGCCCGACAATGGCTAATGCAGCAGTCCAGTATGATAGAAGGTCGGCTGCGAAAAGACCGGCACTTGCTAGAATAAGAGAAACAGCAAGCAGAATCATCTTGTTTTTTATAGACATGGCGGTCGGTAGAAAAAATAAGACCGGCAAAAGCAGCACGCCTGCAGCAATAACCATTATCATTTCTATCACAATATCCCTCCAAAATAGTCGAAATTCTGACATCTCAATGTCTTTGTTACTATAATACTACAAATCTCTTCAATAATATCCAAAATATCCAAAATTTTATGTTGAATATTGTATAATGATTACAAATCACAAAAACGGGCAAAAGGACGTGTTTCCATGCTCTCTGAAAAAGGATTTTCGTTAATCGAAGTACTTATTTCACTGACCATTCTTTCCATCTCGGTACTGGCTGTGTCGAGTTTTTTTCAGCAAGCAAACGACGTGTCACACAGCAACAACAATAAGCTCGTCGCCACGAACCTTGCACGAATGACACTCGACCGCGTTCAGCAAAACTATAAATCCTACGGGCTGACACTGCCTGTAACGAATGAGAAAAAGCTGAATAAAGCGAGCTGTCCTGGCAATGGCATTCCTGCTAGCCAATGTAATCAGCTGTATCAAGCTCTTATTAACGGCAATACATACAGCATCGAAGTCAAAGTAAAGCCGAAATCCGATAAAGAGGACAAAGATTTAAAGCTGACACCTGCCACGATCACCGTCACTTACATGCAGAAAAACAGAACGTCAAGCACAGACGTAGAGGGGTATATCAAGCATGTTAACTAAACTGCAAAACGATAAGGGCCTGACGATGATTGAAGTGCTCGTTGGCGTCGTACTGTTCTCTATCATCGGTACAGCCGTTTATTTTGTTCTTTTCAACGGAGTTAACACGGAAAATAAACTTAGAACTGAGACACTGATCAGGGATGAAGCAGATATCGTCATGTCGCGTCTCGTCAACGAAATTTATGCACTAGAAGCAGCAAAAATAGAGGACATCTCGACTGGAGACAGCAGTGTGCTGCAATATAAAAAAGGAACAGAAGTCAAAACCTTTGGCTTCAAAAACAATTCAGCTTATATCAATAACACACCTATCACGACAAGCGATTTTAATTTTCATGGATCTAGCATTGCGATTGAAAAAAACAGCATTCTCATCACGCTTAGCGTAGCGAGCAATAAGAACGAAAATGCCAGTCCTCTCGTTCTTGAAAGCCAGTTTGGATTAGTGGAGGGAGTTAAATGAAGTTCCTGAGTAATGAAAAAGGAAATACGCTGCTAATCATCCTGTTGATGGTCGTCATTTTTACAACGATAGGCTTGTCACTGCTCGGCACTACGCTAAGCGGAATGAAAAAAACAGACGTCCGTGAAGCTGATATTCAGTCGACCGAGCTCGCTGAAAAAGGGATCGATTACCTCACAACACTCATTCAAACAAAAACACCTGCCTATTCTGGCTTGCCGGTGAACGACTTTAATATTGGTTTGAACGATATTTTAAAGAATTACCTCGTTCCCAAAGCAGATTCTGCGTTTTTAAGCACTTCAGAACTCCCTGCTGAAAAAGGCAGTTTAAAAGTAAAAGTGTATTACCCTGATTTGCCTGGCCCTATAAATGAGGAAATCATATCAAAGGTCCTCACTCTGCATAGCGAGGCGACAGTAAACGGTGAAACGAAGAGAATCACCTCAACCATACACCTTGGTGCTAAGGCGGTTCCTGATGCGCTGAAATACGCACTGGGGGCTTACAATCCGTGCAAAGGCAAAGACAATTGTGAGACGCAAGATGACGATGGGAACGTGTTTCTTCATGGAGGCGTAGCCATCAAAGGCGATTTATATGTTGAAGGCAACCTGATCACTAAAAATAAAGGCGTTGCCCTTAGCGGCAGCCAGTCAAATTGGATTGATTCTGACCTTCCGAGTGTGGAAGGGGAAAGCGGCAATAAAGCACACTTAATCCTGGGCAAAGAAATGTATAAGATGAATAACAATCCATCTTATTACACACATATCGCTGAAAAGACATTCCCAGCCCAAAGCGGATATGAAAAGTATAACAAAAACAACGTGTCTTCCCTGTTTACACAGTTTACTGAACCGAACAAACAATACGTTCCTATTGTAGACACCCGTACTCCAAACTTCCTGCCGATTGACATTGAAGCACAGAGAACACGATATTACTTTACCGACCCATGGAACAAGTTCACGGTCTCATCTCCGTCCGATCCGAACTTTAATAATAAATCACACCAAGAACATACTCGTATAATAAACCAGAACAAGAACATTTATGTGGCTGCAAACATGCCTCTTCACATCGATGGCAGTCATGCATTTAACAGACTGAGCACGCGGAAGTACACCAGCAGCGAGCTGAGCACATTTAACAGTTCTAATGGCACGAGCAAAATATCGTTTAAAGAAGGGGCATATATCAACGGAAACCTACACATCGGCCGAGATCCAAGATTTTCATACGATGCTTCCCAATTTGAGAAATTTGAAATTGACGGACCGATATTTGTGGACGGAGACTTGACGATTTGGGGATCCGACGTAAAGTTCAATTCAACCGTGTATGTTACTGGCAAAACAACAATCCGCTATGCAAAAATTTCGGGCATCCAGCAAGGAAACTCTTTAAGCACGCTTGTTTTATTTGGCAAAAAAACCATTAGTATCGCTAACATTAATCTGTATGAAGATACTCCGAACCTTGTCCGCGGATTTTTCTACACAGAAGATGTTCTCGAAATGTTCGGTGTGGGATCAAATATAAAAATTGAGGGCGGTATTTTCGGCAGGAAGGTAGTCCTGAACGCACTGAAAGGTATATCTAAGAATTATTGGTGGGGGAATTATTACGAAGCTTATCAGACCTTCCTTTCCCCTTCAAAATCGAGATTGCAGGTTCAATATAACTCTGAACTGATCGAAAACCCGCCAGAAGGTCTTCCAAAGGTAAGAGATTTAAATATCGATGTTATAGAAAGAAAACTACAATAGAAAACAGCAAAGAACGGGCTGCACCTTTAACAAGGTCAGCCCGTTTTTACATGTGTGATAAGCAGGAACAGCTGCCAGGAGATGATGACAAAGTATACGGAAAAGGCGAATGCGATAAGACGCTGGATTTTCCTTCTCAATGGTATGAGTCCGATAGCAAGGACCAGCAGAGAGAACAGAAATTTTATGGTGATGAACAGCAGCGGGTGCATTTCGTAAATCGTTCTCATTAGAGGGTTCAGCTCAACTCCACCGTTTTGCAGGAAATAGTGCGTAAATAAGGCGTCTGCAACATTAAAAAACGCAAGAAAAATGCATATCCATAAGTGCCGGCTGGATACAGCTTTTAATTCCATTCATGTTTCCGCCCTTCGTTTTCGTTCTTTATATAAGTATACATGTATTTTATAAAGAACAAAAGTGGCAGTAAAATAGCCGGAAGCATTTGCTCTCCCGGCTATTATGGGTTATTTAATTCTTACTGATACATCTGTCTTAGCAATGACCAAGTATTCTCCGACATATGCCTTAAGAACAAGCTGCTCAGTCGCCTCATCCCAGACAAAATCTTCTCGGTTGAACTTGAACTGCCCCTTTTCTGATTGCTTATGTTTTCCTTTACTATCAAGGACTGGTGCAACACCATTCATTGTTACAGTGCTTTCATCATAATCAAACTTAGCAAGCAGCGGAACTCTGACAGTGAATGTACCTTTATTGGAGTTGATTACCTTAGGTGTCACTTCCATACATGCTGGAATGTATACGGTGATTTTCTTTGTATACGTTTGTGTTAATCCAGCATTGTCCGTAGCAGTAATCTCAATCGTGTAGTTACCAGGGAAAAGGAACATAAAGCATTGGCCTTTTTTATATTCCTTGCCATTTACTTTGATAGATTCGTAGGCAAGACCGGATACTTTATCAGTAGCTTCGTAATTAAGCTTAAACACCTCTCCTACTGCGTAAAGATCCTTAAAATCTGCCGTAATTTCCGGCAATGTTTTATCAATTTTCAGCTCAGACTTTTTCGCTTCTTCAATGTTTCCGGCTTTGTCTGTGCTGTAGAAGCTGACTTGGTGAACGCCTTCCTCTGTGACAAGCTTTTCATTTCCTTCAGCAAACTCAGACCCGTTCAAAGAGTAGAATGTTTTATCCACGCCGCTCAGGTTGTCTGTTGCAGTGAGTTTAAGTGCAAAGTCTTCGGTTACCCACTCATTTGGAATGTTTGAAGTTGTTACTGGCGCTGTCTTATCAAGGTTGACGGCTACCGTTTTTACCTGCTCCACGTTACCTGCGTTATCAACGCTGTAGAAAGAAATCTCATGCACGCCTTCTTCTGATAGCTGAAGTGATGTTCCTTCTGCGAATTCTGATCCGTTCACAGCATAATACGTTTTCGCAACTCCGCTCAGGTTGTCAGTTGTCTTCAGCTCTACTGCAACATCAGCGTTTGTCCACTCTTCTGGAACGATTGCTTCAGTAACAGGTGCTGTACGGTCGATCTTCACTTCAGATGTCTTGGCTTCTTCCACATTGCCAGCTTTATCTGTGCTGTAAAACGACAGTGTATGGATGCCTTCTTCCGTTAGATCAATCGTTTGGCCTTCAGCAAAATCTCCGTCTTTAAGAGAATAATAGGTTGCTGCGACTCCGCTTAGGTTGTCTGTAGCAGTCAAATTGACCTGAACGTCTGAATTTTTCCATTCTGACGGTGCATCAGATACGGTCACAGGAGCTGTTTTGTCATAGTTGAGCTCGATAGTTTGAATATCTTCCACGTTTCCTGCTTTATCAACGCTGTAGAAAGAGACCTTAAATACTCCTTCTTCTATGAACTCAATGCTAGTCCCTTCAACAAACTCACTGTCGTTAATGGAATAATATGTCTTGTCCACTCCGCTCAGGTTGTCTGTTGGATAAAGCTCCATCGTGTACTCGCTGTTTGTCCAGCCTTCTGGCGTGATGGCAGTCGTTACAGGAGCTGTAAAATCGATAAATAGCTTTTCTGTTTTTAATTCTTCCTTGTTTCCTGCTTTATCTACGCTATAGTAGGCAACTTCGTGTATGCCTTCTTCTTCAACGGTAAAGCTTGTCCCTTCAGCAAACTCTGATCCGTTCAGAGAGTAGAAAGTTGAAGCTACTCCGCTTAGGTCGTCAGTCGCTGTTAGCTGAACGCCGAAGCTTGCTGTGTTCCAATCTTCTGTTAAGTTGCTTGTTGTAACAGGAGCAGTTTCGTCAACCATGTATGAAATGGTTTTCGCTTCTTCTTGGTTGCCTGCTTTATCGATGCTGTAATAAGAGATTTCATAGCTTCCTTCTGGAAGGGCAGGAAGGATATTTCCTTCTGTAAGGTCTCCTCCGTTGATAGAGAAGTATGTTTTATCAAGACCGCTTAGTTCGTCTATTGCTGTGATCTCTGGCTGCGCTAGATCTGTGTTAATTTCAGAAACTGGAGCTGTTATGTCCAGCTTTACTGTGGCTGTTTTTACTTCTTCTACATTTCCTGCTTTATCTACGCTGTAGAAGGATACTTCGTGAACGCCTTCTTCTTCAACAGAGAAGCTTGTGCCTTCAGTGAATTCAGATCCGTTTATTGAGTAGAAGGTTGAAGCTACTCCGCTTAGGTCGTCTGTTGCTGTTAGCTGCACTTTAAAATCTTTCTTGCTCCATTTTTCTGTTATGTTACTTAACGTTTCTGGAGCTTGTTGATCCACAATAAAAGTGAGCGTTTTGGTTGCTTCTACATTTCCAGCTTTATCTGTGCTAAAGTATTCAATTTCATAGCTTCCTTCTGATAGAGCGGGTAAAATATTTCCTTCTGTTAACTCACCTCCGTTGATGGAGAAGTAAGTCTTAGCTAAACCGCTTAATTCATCTGTTGCTGTGATTTCTGGTAGTGCAAGATTTGTATTAATTTCAGATACAGGAGCTTTCTTATCAAGCTTCACTGTCTCGGTTTTAACTTCTTCCACATTGCCTTTTTTATCAATACTGTAGAATGAAACGGTATGGCTGCCTTCTTCTGTAATTGTGAATGCTCTTCCTTCTGCCATCTCACCGCTATTGATTGAGTAAAAGGTTTTGTCTACACCTGACCGATCGTCGGATGCGGTGAGTTTGCCATAGATATCATATCTATACCAACCCTCATCTAAATTCGATCTTGTTATTGGGGCTGTTTGATCCGGTTCAATGACCTCTGCTTCTGCTTTGCCATAAACTTTTGATTTTGTTCCAATACCTGAAACGGCATATAAATGGTATTCGTAGACTCCAGGTTCAACATCTTCCATGATGTAGGATGTCCCGGTCTCAACCGTTCCCAAGTATTTTTCTGAACCATCTTTCATCACATAAACATTATAAGACGCAGCCCCTGTAACTTCGGACCAGTTCAGCGTTACTTGCAATTCCTTAACTTCAGCAATAACATTTGGTGCCCCAAGTTCAACTTCAAATGTTACTTTATTTGAGATTTCTGACTCTCCAAATAAAGGACTAATAGCTGTAACTACGTATTCATGGGAACCATTAGGCAGTTTATTAATGGTTTCAGTGAATAAATTTGTATTTTTCACGAAAACATTTTTACCATTTTCCACTTTGTAAATATTATACGTTGAGGCAAATTGAACAGATTTCCACGTAAGGCTTATAGAATCTGTGTTTAATGGTGCTAACTTAAGAACAGGAGGCTGCATAATTGGATATTTCAACTTTATTTGAGTCTGCCCTGCTGTTTCTGAAGGTCCGAATCTGTCGCTATGAGCAAATACTTCGAATCCATGAGTTCCTTCTGGCTGATTTTTCAAACGATAAGAGGGATTAACGGTTGTTGCTACATGCTTTCTTTCGCCATTAACCGTTTGATAGATGCTGTAACTATTTGCAAATTCCGCCGTATCCCAGTATAAAGCTATTTCATTACCGTTAATAATACTTGCTTTCAAATTTGTAGGAGCTTTCATTTCTGGATGGACCATATTATATTCAAACGGCATCGCCTGTTTGGACTCACCGAATCTGTCACTAAAAGAAGTGACTTCAAAAGATAATTTTCCTTCTGGCAAATTTGGCAGTGTATATTTTGTTGTATTATTATTTGAAGTTGAGCCTATTAGTTTTCTTTCACCATTTTCAAGTTGATAAATATTATATTTGCTTACATAAGAGGCTTCAGTCCAGGAAAGTATTATATCGTTTCCATTTAAAATTTTATATGTAGCTTCTGTGGGTGGCTGCATAATTGGATGAACAAGGTCATACTCTACGGAAGTGCCTGATGACTCGCCGAATCGAGAACTAAAAGACGTAATCTCAAATGAATAGTTTCCTTCTGGCAGATTTCTATGAGTATAAGATAGGCCGATTATGTTTTTTATTAGTGTTCGTTTACCATCTTGGATTTGATATACATTATAACTATCTGCAAATGCTGATTCGTCCCAAGTTAATGCAATATCATTCCCCATTCTGACATCCAGCTTAACATTTGCTGGTGCAGTCATATCAGGATGGATAAGATTTAATTCTGTGTAACTAGCAGAAGCCGATTCTCCAAAACGATCACTTACTGCTGTTATTTCAATTTCATAATACTCTTCTGGCATGTTAAAAAGAGTAACATTTGTATTTTTACTGTTTTTCAAAAAAATTCTTTCGTTGTTTACTAGTTTATATATGTTATAAGATGATGCGTATTGAGATTCATTCCATTTTAAGTATAGATCATTGCCATTTTTTATAGCTGCCGTCAAAATTTCTGGAGGTTGCATTTCTGAATAAACTAAATTATGTTCTACCATACTAGCATTGATTGATTCTCCAAAACGGTCACTTGAAGCAGTTACTTCATATTTGTAATATCCTTCAGGCTGCTTATAAAAAGTTTTAGATGTATAAGTACTGTCTATAGATGCAACTTTTACTCTTTCATTTTCAGTAATTCTATAAATGTTATAGTTATCTGCAAACTCTGATGCAGTCCACTTTAAAACTACATCATTGCCATTACGGAGACTTAACGTCAAATCAGCAGGCGGCTGCATAACAGGATTAATGATTTCCGTTTCTGCTTTAGCAGCCAAAGATTCTCCAAAACGATCGTGATAAGCTAAGACTTCAAAGGTGTACTTCCCTTCAACTAAACTTCTAGCATAGTAAGTTAATGAAGTTGTTTTCGTAAGGAGCTTTCTTTCACCGTTAAAAGTTTGAAAGATTTTATATCCAGCCACATTAGGAGAAGGCTCCCACCTCAACTGTACTTCATTCCCGTTTTTTATAGTATGTGTTAAATTTTTTGGTGTTTCCATAACAGGATAAATGATATTAACAGACACAGGCACTGAAAGTATAGACTCAGTTGGTCCTGAAATTGCCGAAACAGCAAATTCGTAATTTCCTTCATTTAAAGTATTAACATAACCTGCATTGCTTGAACTCTCACTTAGAAATGTTTTTTCTGACCCATTTAACTGATAAATTTTATAACTTCCTGCACCTGACACTGCATCCCACGTCAGCTTAATATTTGTTGGAGAGTACTCGGTAGCCTTCACATTAATAGGTGCTAATAGTTCACTAGCTGAAGCTGCTTTGTAAAGTGGAAGAGCAAAGTTTAATAGCATCACGAAACAAAGAAACAAGGACAAATTCTTCTTCATTTTAATATCCTCCTTTTCCACAGGAAAAAGCGCACAAAAAAGCCCTGACAAGATAGTCAGGACTTTTCCCCTATACCTTGTGGCAACCGGCTGCCATCCGAATAGTCGGTACAGGCCCATGGCTTTGCGTCTCACAGTTTCCTGTGATTTGCCTTTTTCACTGAAATTTATTTAATAAGTAAATATTAACATTACCTTATTCCTACTTAAATAGTTTTTTTTTCTAAAATTGATTTATTTTTCATATTCAGAATTAATAAGATACTGCTTTAATACTAGTTTGAATCAGATAGCCAGAATAATAGATAGAAATATTACTTGTCCCCACGGAAATTGCTTTAAGCTTTCCATCTGCTGTTATTGAAATTCTATCTGATCGGCTGCTCGTAAACGTGAGCGCAGAATTACTTAATATTGTTTCTTCTCCATTCGACCATTTCGCTTTTACATTGCTGATGGTATATTCTTCTCCTACTTTCATAGATACAGGGAGTGGTGTACCTAATGTAATACCTACTAAAGTAGGTCCTGCTGTCACCTTAACTGCAGTACGAATTGTCTTATCCTTATAAATTACATCAACGTAACTGCTGCCGCTAGATATAGCATTAAGCTTGCCATCCGCATTGACAGAAAGGCGATCAGAGCGTGTGCTTAAGTATAATAGTTCGGCACTGTTAATTTCAGTAACATCACCGTTGGTCCATTTTGCTCTTACCTTGCCGATTACATGTTCTTGTCCTATTTTCATTTCAGCAGGTATCGGTGTTTCAAGTTCAATACTTAGAATGGTTGCCGCAGCTTCAACCTTAACTGATGCAGTGATGATTAGACCGTTATATTCTATTGTGATATTACTGCTTCCGCTTGAGATGGCAGTTAACAGTCCCTCCGTATTTACTGATACACGATCCGGACGTGAACTACTAAACTTTAAATCATGGATTGCTAAATCTGTAACAATCCCGTTTGACCAAACTGCTTTGACACCGCTAATGTTGCTTTTGTCCCCGATTTTCATTTGAGCAACAAGAGGATTTTCTAAGTAAATGCTCGTTACAGAAGCTGGCGGCAGAACCCTTGTTGTTTTTGAGAACGTTTTTCCTTCATATGTTATAACTATTTCTGAAGTACCTGCACTAAATGATTCAAATAAACCTTCGGCTGAAATAGTCACACGATCGCTTCTTGAACTATTAAAAGTAACATCAGCTAAATTGATTTCTTTTACCGTTCCATCAGACCATTCTGACTGGAAGGAAAGCTGAACTTGTTCTCCTATGTTAATTTCTGACGGAATAGAATCTAGGTTAACGTTGACCAAGTCAGGATTGCCAGTTACGTGCAATACTGATTTTATTAGTAAGTTGTTACTGTTTACTGTGATAGTGACAGTTCCGCTTTTGGCATCGGCAGGAATTGATACATATCCATCTGGGCTTACTTGCGCAATAGCTTTATTTGAAGATGTATATGTTGTTCCTGCGTCAGCCTTTGTTACATCTCTTGTAGTGCCATCAGACATAATAGCTTTCACAACAAATTGTAATTTATTGTTTGTAAGAGATAAATCTTCTTCAGCTGGCGAAATAGCAAGGGAAGTTGCAACAGGTTTTGTTACCTTTACGTTTGTTTGACTTACCATGTTGTTATATTTTACTTGAATGATTGCAGATCCTTGAACATCACCTGAAACTGCTTGAATAAGGCCATCTTTACTAATTGTAACTAGAGATGGATTACTGCTAGTATAAGTTATCCCGGTAGAAGAATTAGTAACATCTTTTCTGGCACCGTCGTAGACCTCAACTACTTTCATTTGTTCGGTCTTACCGGCATGTAAAATGGTTGATAAGGGTGTAACTTGCAGAACAGATTCAATACTGCCGCCATTGATTTTCACTTCAAATTGTTTTTTGATTTCCCCATAAGAAACTTCTACAAATACATTTCCAGAATCTGCTTCGCTTGGCACTGACATTAATCCTGAAGAAGTGATTGCAAGCAAATTAGTTTTTGTTGAAGAATATTTTGTATTATTATCATTTGTAATGTCTTTAGCTGCTACAGCAGGGTTGCTATATTTTAACATTGGCTTTAACTGCAATGTTTGTCCGCTGTTCATTTCAGTAGGTACATCTAAATCAATGCTTTCCGGACTCCCCGGTGTTACTGTGATTTTCCCCATTACATTAAAATCAAGTTCTGAAAAATAAGCAATATTCTGCGCTCTAGTTGAAGGAGAATTTTCATTTCCTAACCAATCTCTTATGGACATGGTTTGAAACGTCCAAGTTCCTGTTTCATCAAACTTATCTATTAGTATTGTTGCCGTATAGAGACTGTTGTTTTTTTTGAAATTCACATTCAAGGTTCTTCCACTTGGCTTGCTGTATGTTCCAGATAAGGAACTGTAAGTGATCCCAGAAATATCATCCTTGACTTCAACTGCAAGTTTGACTGCAGCTTGGGTAGATGAAATTTGCTCTACACTAATTTCACGGTGAACAATCTCAGGCCCTTCCTTATCAGGTGTTGTCCCGGTAATTTCAACTGTACAATTTGTAAAGTCCTTTAAAATGCCGCTGCTATCTTCATAACTTGTAATGCTTTGATTATTTCCTACGGCATCTGCCAGATAAACTCTTTTAAGAATCCAATTTCCTCTTTCTTCATACTGACCAATACTAATTGTTCCTGAAAAAACACCATCTGAATTTTTATATAGATATGCGTATTGTGTAGAACCGTCAGGCTTTTCATATTCAGCACGTATTGATGCTGCACCAGATTCGTTATCTGTTGCCTGAGCTGAAATTTTAATCTGTTCATTAGCCTGTACTTGCTGAGATTCAACAGATATGGATACTAATTTCGGTGCTTCATTATCCACAATTGTACCGCTTACATTTACTTTGCAATGCTCAAAATTCTTTTGGTTATCTTCATTGTCTAAATAACTAGTGTATGTTTGGGAATTGCCTGCACGATCACTTACATAAAGAGAGGTTAATAACCAGTCACCGCTTTCTTCATATTTCCCAATGGTATGAGTGCCTGTAAACTGACCTTCGCTGTTTTGATTAAGATAGATATACTCATGACTACCACTTGGCTTTTTATAAACAGCATAAATATAAGAAACACCTGTTTCGTTATCTGTAATATCGGCTTTTATTTCAATGTTTTCATTTACATTTACTTGTTGGGAAGTTACGAATATATCATGTAATAGAGGAGCTTCTTTATCTGTAGGTTCTGGAGGAGGTGTAACTCCGCTTACATTTAGGTGAATATTTGAAAAGTCTACTTTTTCACCGTTATGCTGTATTGTTTGGTCATGCAAAGTTACATCATTGTCTTTTTTATCTTTTAAATAAATGGTTGTTGCTCTCCACTCACCAGCAATATCTGTTTGATCAGCTGTCAGTGTCGCTTCATATTTATTAGTTGTCGAGTTGTAAACAAATTCTTTTTCAACTGTTTGGTTATTTGGCTTTTTGTAAATTATGTATCCTGAGTTAAATCCAGATAGTATATCAGATATTTCTGCTATTACCTTTATAGAATTAGTTGGACTTAGTTCATTGCTTGATACATTTATATTATTTAATAGTGGTGCCTTTAGATCAGGAGTCGGATCATCAATAATGACATCTGTGGCATATGCAATCCATTGCGGAAAGAGCAGTAAAGATATGATTCCTAAACTCAATAATTTCCTCAGCAGCTTTTTACTCATGTATAACCCTCCCATACTAGCTGTATTGTAATGGTTCATTAGAACTAGTTTCTATCTAAAAAAATGGGCTCTAGGATTCCCCAGAGCCCGCTCACCTTTATAAAGGCTATATTGTTAGATTAACGAAGAAGCTGTAATACACCTTGTGGCTGTTGGTTAGCTTGTGCAAGCATAGCTTGAGCAGCTTGTGAAAGGATAGAGTTTTTCGTCTGCTCCATCATTTCTTTAGCCATGTCTACGTCACGAACACGAGACTCAGCTGCAGTTAGGTTTTCAGAAGCATTGTTAAGGTTGTTGATTGTGTGCTCTAAACGGTTTTGAAGAGCACCAAGGTAAGAGCGTCCTGAAGAAATAGATTCAATTTGAGTCTGTACTGCCGTAACAGCCCCATCAGCTCCTGCTTGAGTAGAGATATTAAGTGCAGCAACTGCAGTATGAGCAGCTGTAACATCAACACCTGCAGTAGTGAAATCGATAGTAATTGTTTGACCAGCATCAGCACCAACGTGAATTAATCCATTGGCATCAGAACCGTCAAGAAGTTGCTTTGTATTGAAAGTAGTGTTGTCTTTAATTCTCTCAATTTCAGAAGAAAGCTGATCGAATTCAGCCTTTAGAGCGTTACGGTCCGCACCTACGTTAGTGTCGTTCGCTGATTGAACAGCAAGCTCACGTTGACGCTGTAAGATTGAATGAATTTCGTTAAGTCCGCCTTCAGCTGTTTGAATAAGAGAGATACCATCTTGAGCATTGCGGGATGCTTGATCTAAACCACGAATTTGTCCGCGCATTTTTTCTGAAATAGCAAGTCCAGCTGCATCATCACCAGCACGGTTGATGCGAAGACCTGAAGATAATTTTTCCATTGATTTTGATTGTGCGTTAGCAGCACTGTTCAATTGACGGTGCGTGTTAAGAGCAGCGATATTGTGATTGATTCTCATAATAATTTCCTCCTTGAAATGGTTCCGCCCACATCCTTGTGGTTGGTTTGTTTTTTGAACGAGCGTACTTTTACCGGCCGCTAAAAGTAACGCTTGTCCTTACAATACATATATCGTCTCTTGCTCTATTATCTTTAGCAGGTTAATTGCTTTTTTTGAAATTTTTTATTTGATCTAAGGAAATCAAAGGGCTGGCCGCTTTACTGTTTTCTTCCTGTATGGATACATAGATTTCTTTACGGTGTATCTCTACATATTTTGGAGCGCTTATGCCAAGTTTAACCTGCTCCCCTTCCACAGCAAGGACAGTAACCTCAATATCATCTCCTATTTTTATTGCTTCCTGAAGTTTCCGTGTGAGTACGAGCATATTATCTCTCCTTGCCTATTAAAGGATGTCGTGTTGTGTAGGAGCTGTCGTTTAGGACTACTTGTTTTGCCCGGTTGTTCTTTGTGTTGATAATAATCGGTCCCTGTAGATTAACTGTCGATTTAACAAAAGGATCAGTCGCAGTAATGATTACTAGAACATTCACATCTTCAGGGATCGTGATGTCCAGTTGCTTTATTGCAGAGTCAGGCAAGTCAAAATGGTAATCGGGAAAAAAGTAAAATGGTTCGGCAGTCATGAATGCCAGATTTTTCGTGTGAACTGATTGTAAGAGTGAAAATACGGTTTCCTCAAACGGCACAAGTACAAATTCCGTTTCATCTTCAAATCCTGGTATACCGTTATCGAATTGGATTATATCCTCTTTCTTTACTTCAACTTGTTGATCATACTTTGTTTCAATTAGCATGTTATTCTCCCTTTATTTTTTTTCATCGATTTCAAGTCCTAAGACTTCAATTGTTAAAGATGGCCATTGTTTCATACTTACAGATACTGAACCTGGTGTATATGTATGCTCCGGTTCGTTGGCAGTAATATTTATTTCAGGTAAGTTTGTCTTCCAATTGATTTGTAGAATAGAAGGTTGATAATTAATTTTGACACTAAAGTGAGAAGGAATAAAGCCAATATTAAAATCGTACTGTGGGCTGGCACTGTTTTCAGCAACCTGAAAAGCAAGAGGATTGCCACCATTCTCAATTCTCATCAGTTCGTCACCCTGTTGAGATAATCGGGCCATACCAGCCAGCCAGTCATTGTAACCATTTTGTGCAGCTTCTTCCGTCCGTTTAAAAACACTCTTTAAATCCATATCTTCACGTGCTTTAGTCTGATCAATGGATAGCTTTCCAGGAGTACGTTCCATAGTTAATTCTGCAGGCTTTTGTATAATTGTCATTTCTGCAGCAGGCTGATGTATTTCTTGTACTGGCTTCTCTCGGCTCAATTCGATAAGTCCGGGAGTCGACTGTATTTTAAGTGTAACGGAGTTCATTTGATCTACGCTCCTTTATTCCGAGCTAATGGCTGTTCTGCTATAAAAAAAAAGCCGCCCAAAACATGCTGTCTTGGTCAGCCTCTATTATTTATCTTAAAAAGTCCAGTAAAGAAGGCTGAACGATTCTTGCTCCAACCCCAAGTGCAGCGCGGTGTACACTTTCCTGCATTTTAAGGTCAGTGATAACACGCTCTATCTCTGCATCTTCATTATCGGATAATACTCTGTTAGCAATTACTTCCTGCTCACTGACACGGGCATCAATGAGCTCAATGCGATTATACCTTGCTCCAAGTTCTGCTCTTTCTCCGACAATATTGTTTATATTGGATTCAAGTTTATCGATAAAGCTAGCAATTGGCATTGTTCCTGTACCATTAAGAGCCTTTTCAAGTTCCTGGATATCACCAAACAGTCCTGTTTCTGGAGATCCTGTATTGTAAGTGAATACTTTTGTCGCATTAATATTAACAGAAACCGGAATTCCTTTAGAAAGCTCAATACTTACATAATTACTGTTATTAGATATTTTAGCCTTCTCTAAATCAACAGGAGAGTTTTTCGTATCATTTCCATTAAAGATGTACTTGCCTGCTACCTGTGTATTAGCGATGGAAACCAAATGCTCTTTCAATTGAGTCACTTCTTCGCCAATCATTGCTTTTTGTGAAGCATCCAAGGTATCATTGCTCGCCTGCACAGTCAGCTCACGTATACGTTGCAGCACACTCGTCGCTTTATCAAGTGCAGCATCACTATTCTCAACCCAATTATACGCTTCAGAAAGATTCCTCTTAAACTGCTCAACTTCCGTCAATCCAGTCCGATAAGCCATCCCCTTCATCGCAACGACAGGATCATCGGACGGTCGGCTGATTTTCTTGCCTGTTGTGAGCTGTTCCTGTGTTTTGTCCATTCGTCTGTAGCTGTCGCTGATGTGGCGAAGCATGTTATTGGACAGCATGTTTTGTGTCACTCGCATAGATTATTCCCTACCTTCCGCCGACGCCCATGCCGTTTATGATTTTATCAAGCATTTCATCGACTACTGTGATGCTTCGGGCAGCCGCATTGTATGCGTGCTGAAACTGGATCATGTTCGTCATTTCTTCATCTATTGATACACCGCTTATCGATGTACGGCGCTGTTCAACTGCTTCAGCCAAAACTTGAGAGTTATGCGTTAAACGGACAGCCTGCTGAGTTGCAACTGCCATCTTTCCAATCCTGCCTTCATAATAGCTTTGTAGACTTGTAGCACCTGAAGAAAACGGCAAATCATTATTTTTAACATCAGATAGAGTAAGAGCGTTGCTGCCGTCCCCGCTGTATGGGCTCTTGGCAGCTGCAATATGATCCAGGTTGTCCATGTCTATATGAAGTTTTAGGTCTTTCGCTGCTCCTGCAGGACCACCCGCTAACCCATCAAAAAATTGATAAGAAGTCTTCATTCCCGATTTAATGCTATCAATGCTCCATCCAACGGAATGAGCATCATTGAAGGAATTGGCAAAGTAATAGGCCATTTCATCAAGGCTTGCAAGCATCTCATGATACTCACCTTTAACCGCTCCACCTTCATTGTAGCCGAAGCTCTCCAATTGACCCTTTAATGTCCCGCCGGAAAGACCAGCCACTGTAATCTGGCTTCCGCCTACCGAGACAGAGTCTGCGTAGCCGTTCGCTCCATAATTGACGGAAACAGGATTTAACACAGAGGGATTTGCCCCTGTATCAACCAATGTAAACGCGTTGCCATCTTTATCTACGATTTCTACCTTATACATGCCTTCCGCAATCTTAAGCGCCTGGCCACCGCTTTCCTGCTTCGTCTTCTGAACGTTCACGAGCTGTGACAGCTTGTCCATAAGATTGTCGCGCTCATCATACAGGTCATTCGGAAGATAACCATGTGGCTCAACCTCTTTAATCTGTAGGTTGATGTTGTTGATTTGCGAAGCCAATGAGTTTATTTCCTGAACACTCATTTCGGCCTGGCTCTTTATGTCTGATTGAATAGTAGTCAGAGAGTTTGATAGATAATTAAACGTTTCGGCCACTGCGATCCCGCGCTGGCGTACGACCGAGCGTGCTCCTGAGTCTTCAGGGTTGACGGATAGATCTTGAAGCGACTGCCAGAAACGGTCGAGTGTCTTAGAAAGTCCGTTTTCAGATGGCTCGTTCATGATGTCTTCCATCTTTTCAAGTGCTTCGCTTTTTGCGTTCCAATAGCCAAACTTGTTGTTCTCGCCGCGGAACTGTACATCAAGGAAGCCTTCACGTATGCGCTGGACAGAACCTGCTTTAACACCTGTTCCCATCTGACCTGGAACTTCAGGACGGTTGCGCGCTGCAGCTGGATAAGGTTCAGTCCCGACAAAGTTAATACGCTGGCGGCTGAAACCGGGAGTGTTGGCATTAGCAATATTATGTCCTGTCGTCATCAATGCTGACTGCTGTGTGTACATGCCCCGCCTTGCTGTTTCAAGGCCATGGAAAGTTGAACGCATCTGTTATTCCTCCGTATCTATTACGCTTTTGAGTCAAAAAGGGATGTGCCTGCTGTGCCGTATCCCTTCATTTGCGGCTTTGTATAGTTTACCGGCTCAGCTTCAGGCATCATCATGTCGAGTGTCAAATTCACCACCTGCAATGACTGATGAAGCAGCTGCTGATTCAGCTCATTCACTTGCTTTAGAGTCTCATAGTTTAGCTGTATTTCCTGCTGCAGCTCGCTTAGTCTTTCTTGATCAGCTGATGCACAGCTTGCCATGATGTCTGACAGCGTCCTGCTGCCAAAGTGCATCGTCCGTTCCGCATCAATCTGCTGCAATTTTTTCGTATGGATGTCTTCTTCCTTCAGCAGCGCATTAAGAATCATCATCTCGCCCTTTTTCACGGCCTCTGTTTTACGCTGGCCCAGCGATATAAGCTCCTGATGTACGCTGTTCAGCTTATCTAGCAAAGCTATCATTTTTGCAGCTTCCATCACTGCCTCCTATTGTTTACGCCAGAAATCCAAGAAAGATTTTGCAGTTTTCTCTGGCTGTACTTGATATGTTCCGTTCTCGACCTGCTTTTTAATTTCTTCCACTTTCGCTTTGCGCTCTGCATCGAGCTTCAGCTGTGTATGAAGATTTTTTGCTTCAGAAGAAATATTGATTTCGTCACGCTTCTGAGGTGTCTGCTTGCTCTGTCCAGCTGCTTCGTTCATTTGCTTTTTATATGGGTTATTGTGTATTGGGTTAAAGTTATTAATTTTCATTTTGTTCACCTCTTTAAAAAGATATCTTTCCTAAAGTCCAAAAAACAAACCGATACATCTTCTCTATAGTCCTAGTATCGGCATAATTATTAATATTTTAATGGACGAAATGACTATTTCTTTCTACTTCTCTGTATAGTAAGAACCTCTCATTTCCGCCTGCTTTTGCCGTATAAGATCTTCTAAATCGAGATCCTTTTTAATACTGTCCTTACAAACCTGGCACAGCCTTCCATCAGTCATCGGTGCTCCGCAGCCGTCACATGGGTAGGCGAAGTTCGGAAAGTCCTTCACACGGATCCTGCCTTGGTGAATAAACTTGATGATCGTCTTCTCTGGCACACCGGTTTTTATATGAGTTTCCATCAAAGTTGCCAAACGGTTCTCGCTGCGGCGGATGAACTTATATACCGCCTCATACTGTTTTTCCTCATTTACGTAGCACGCATCGCACGTGTCTCTTACATATTGAACATACAGTTTGCCGCACTCGCTGCAGTTGGTTAATTCCATAACTCCAGAACGCTCCTTTAAACGTCTCTTTTGTCATTGTATCGGCATCTGAATTTGTTTGTTTAATGCTAGCGTGCAAGAGTAAGTGAGGAAACTGAACTTGCTCCGGCGTCACGAAGAGTTTTAGCTGCCTGCCGGATCGTGGAACCCGTTGTATACACGTCGTCAATCAACAGTACCTTCTTTCCCGAGACATCCTCAACAGCCTCGAACGGTTTATTCTCCATATTCATTCGCTCAGCACGATTCTTTTTGCTCTGTTTTTGCTCATGCGATGTTCTGATCAGCACATTGTGGACTGGTCCCATTCCTTCTGCAATTAAGAGTGATTGATTAAATCCTCGTTCAAGATGGCGCTCTTCGCTTAATGGAATCGGAACGAGTATATGTTTTTGAAATTCCTTTTTATACATTTTTCTAGCAGTATTATAAAATACCTTGGCAAGCTCAGCGTCACCACGGTATTTATATTTCGACAGCATTTCCTGCATGAACGGATTATAGACATAAAGCGACCTGTTTCCCGCCAAAATCCCGGTCCATACAATGTCACTCTCCCACCTCACGCAGTCATTACACGTATTTTCTTGTCGATATTGCTCGGGAAATAATGAAAAAGGTCGTCCGCACATTTCACATATATCTCCATTTATTTCCTCAAGTTTTTCTGAGCACTCCTCGCAAAGTCCATTGTCTGTGTGCAGGTTGAAAAGACTCTCCCACGACAGTGGAAAAGCGTAAGGAGTAAAACAATAAAGACACCTGCTCATTTCCCGCCCTCCTTGTTCATCAAGTTAATCTGGCGGACAGCACGGTTCATCGCTTCTGATTTTACGTGGTGAAAAAATGTCACACTCCCGTTCGTGTCATCTGCCTTGCGCCCGGCTCTACCGGCAATCTGAACGAGAGCGCTCTCTGTGAAAATATCTTCTTCAGCTCCAAGCACAGCTACATCGAGCTTCGGCACCGTTACACCTCTTTCAAGAATGGTCGTCGTAACGAGCAACTTTATTTCCTTGTTCCGGAACCTTAACACTTTTTCTTTTCTGTTGGGATCCTCTGAATGGACGCTTTCTGCTGAAGGGAAAATGTTCTGAATGCTGGGAAGAAAAGTTTCCAGTAATTTGATGGATGGGATAAATAAAAAACCGCTCCGATCTGTTTCTTGAAGTGTACGTAACCAATTCAAAATAGGCTTAGGCAGTTTTCCCTTTTTCAGCTCCTTATGCCAATTCCAGCTTGACTTGAACTTCGGCACCGGCAGCGGCCTGCCGTGGAACCTTCGCGGTATTTTAACGTGCTGAAGCTTTCCAGTTTCAGCTCGTTTTTTTAGCTTCTTATCAGGAGTCGCGGTTAAGTAGATGAATAAGGCATTGGTTCTGGCAGCTTTTTTCACGGCATTTTGAAGGGTTTGTTCGTAACTGTATGGAAAAGCGTCCACCTCATCCACGATTACGGTGTTAAACGCTTGTTTAAATCGGTACAGCTGGTGTGTGGTAGAGATGATGATCTGTCCTGGGCAGTCTTTTTCTTCTGATCCGCCGTACAGCGCGGAAACCTTCACTTCTGGAAAAACATCCTTTATACGTGGTGCTAACTCAAGCACAACATCTGTCCGGGGAGTGGCAATACATATGCGTTCGCCTAAAGTAAGAGCCTTTTCAATTCCTCGGAAAAGAATTTCTGTCTTACCGGCTCCGCATACTGCCCAGATTAACAGCTCTCCTTTTTTATCAATAGCATCTAAAATCGCCTCGCTCCCTTTTGCCTGCCAAGGAGATAGCGTCCCTTCCCACGATAATGATGAATTATGTACCGGCCAAGTTTCATGCTCACTACTTGCTTCAAATAGTTCTGAGCACTCACTCACCCGCCCCATCATGATGCAATGCCGGCAATAATGGCAACTTTCCCGCTTGCAGCGAAAGCAGCTAAAACTGGCAAACAGCTGCTGCTCGTTATTTTCACAGCGGTTGCACACAAAGCGACCGTTCACTCTCAAGACACCTGCGCTGCGGACAGCAGCCGAATCTCTTAACTCTTCGTCACTAAATGGAAGTTCTTCACGAAGCAGAATGCGGCCATACAAAAACCGCATCAACGTTTCATTGATGCGGTCCGGAGAAGTTTCGTCAAAGAAGTTCATATGAAACCTCCTTACGATTATCTTTTTTTATACCAAGTAATACCGAGAGATCCTTCGCCTAGATGCGTTCCGATGACTGGTCCGAAATAGCTCATCGTGATGTCAGCGTGCGGATACTTTTCAAGAATTTCAGCGAGTATTTCTTTCGCTTCTTCCTCCCGGCGTGCATGAATCACGCAGACGCGGATATCATCACCTGGCTGAATGTCATTGTCCATAATTTCATAAATGCGCTTAATCGCTTTTTTCTTTGTGCGCACTTTTTCAAACGGGACGATTTTTTTGTCTTCAAAATGAAGGATCGGCTTAATCTGCAGAAAATTCCCGACCAGAAGCTGCGCTGTGTTCAAGCGCCCGCCGCGGTGCAGGTGGTTGAGGTCGTCGACTACAAAATAAGCGGGAATTCCCTGTGCCTTCATCGCTTCTAATGTATACATAATTTCGTCCCCTGCTGAACCAGCAGCTGCCATCTCGGCTGCTTTTTCAACGTAAAAGCCTTGCGGTGCACAGCTGATTTCAGAGTCAAACACATGAAGCTTGATTCCTTCAATCATTCCGCCTGCTGCAGCCGCGCTTTGATATGTTCCACTGATGCCGCTCGATAATGTGATCATAACAGCTTCGTCATAATCTGCAGAAAGTTTTTCAAGAAGCTCTACCAGTTCGCCGATTGCCGGCTGCGAAGTTTTTGGAAGGGCGCCTTCAGTCCCGACCATATCGTAAAAATCGTCATTGCTCAATTCCACTTCTTCTTTATACGTTTCATTGTTGATGATGACATTCAGCGGAATCATTACAATGTTCTTTTCTTCTCTCAGGTTTTCAGGAAGATATGAGGTACTGTCAGTAATTATTGCAACTTTAGCCATTGTAAATTCCTTTCCTGTGCTCGATTGAGCTCTGTTTATCTACCTTACTAGTTTACATCATTAACTAATAAGTTTCATTAAACACTTACCGAGTTAAAGAAAGGCTTTGGCATATTGTACTTTATTTTTTCAACTTGTGCAGATGCTCTTTTTGGCAAAGTGCAGCAGCACCGTACAGGACAGACTGGTCACCGAGTGATGAAATGCCCAACTCCACAGGAAAAGGAACGTTATTTTTCACGATTTCATGTATTTTTTGTATAAACTGCCCGCCATTTTGGCTGACTCCTCCTCCAAACAGCAAGACCTCGGGGTTTAGCATCGAAACAATATTCGTCACAGCCATTCCGAGGTGGAGGATGCCGTCCTTTATGATAGAGGCCGCCAGCTCGTCACCGTTATTCGCAAGGCGGAATACCTCATCTGTTTTCACATTTTTTCCTGAACGATCTGAATATAGCTTGGCAATTGCATACCCGCCCATCTTGCTGCTCAAAAAACCATATTCCTCTCTAATCGGAGTGAAGCCTTTGTCTGCCGATTCGTAATCACTGATCATATAGCCGATCTCGCCCGCTCCCCAGCTGGAGCCGCGGTATAGTTTTCCATCCATCATGAACCCTGCACCGATACTCGTGCCGATCATGATAAGTACGACGTCTTTTTTACCGCGAGCTGCACCAAAAGCTGCCTCGCCTAGCAAGCCTGCGTTCACATCATTTTCAATATAAGCCGGAATATTCAATTCCCGCTCAACCGCTTCTTTTATATGATAGTTCTTCCATTTCAGGTTAGGGGCGTTATATACGATTCCTTCATTCACATTAACAAGACCAGGTACACCAATACCGGCACATGCCACTTGGCTGATCGATACCCCTTGTTCATCCAGCATCTTATTTACACTCCGGCATAGCTCTTCAACAATGCCAGTTTTGATATGATCCTGCGTTGAAAATTCTGTGCTCGTGATCATGTCTCCATTCAAACGGCAAAGTGCTGTCTCGACATTCGTCCCGCCTATATCCGCTGCGATAATAAAATCCTTTTCCATTCCCCTCACCTCCGTTTTTTCTCTTTACCCTAATGATGATACAAGTATAGCGCAGTCTAGAGAACTATTTTGAGTGAACTCTTTTTTTGGGGGGGCTTTTGTGTGAGGGGTACGGTACCCAACAAAAAAATTAGCTTATTGGCTTTTTGCTGGGGCTGGGGAAATGTAAAATCACGGAAAGTGGCCCGCGTATGAGTCGTTTGCGCCCGCGGATTGCTGTTTGGCGCCCGCAATTTTTGAGATTGCGCCCGCGCTTTCCTTTTCTGCGCCCGCATTTGTGTAGATTGCGCCCGCGCTTCCCTCTTATACGTCGGCGGCGGTCCCTAGCTCCCTCTCAGAGGGGCCTCCACAAAGAAAAGAGGCCCCCCGGCAGCATACACCGCCAGCAAAGCCTCTTTTCAATCTAATATCTGTAGGTTATCTCACCTTGACCCAGCCATTTTTGATAGCTTCTACTACTGCCTGGGTACGGTCGTTAACGTTCATCTTTTGCAGAATGTTACTCACATGGTTTTTAACTGTTTTCTCGGAAATGAACAGCTCTTCACCGATTGTGCGGTTGCTGCGGCCGTCAGCTAGGAGCTGAAGGACTTCGCATTCGCGGCGGGTCAGGATGTGGAGCGGCTTGCGGTATTCGACTTCTTGGAAGCCGACATTTTTGTCGTCTTTCGGGTTAGTGGAAAGACGGCGGAATTCGTTCAGCAGGTTGTACGTAATCTTCGGGTGAAGGTACGCACCTCCGTCAGCTACGACGCGGACCGCTTCGATCAATGAATCGGCGTCCATCTCTTTCAGCAAGTATCCTGATGCACCGGTTTGTACGGCGTGTGACACGTATGTTTCATCATCGTGGATCGATAGGATGATAACCTTTGTGTCAGGCGCTTTTTCTATCAGACGGCGAGTTGCTTCGACTCCGTTCACGTGCGGCATGTTAATGTCCATCAGGACGACGTCCGGGTTGTGGTCGCGGACGATTTCTTCCGCTTCAGATCCGTCATCACCTTCCGCTACAACTGAAAAATTGTCTTCCATATCCAGAATTCGTTTGACTCCTTCGCGGAATAAGCGGTGGTCGTCGATGATTGCGATTGTCGTTTTGTCTGTTGAACTGGAATCCACCATATTTAAATTTGGCATGTTGAGTCCCTCCTCAATTCTGTATCGGAATTTGAATGTATACACTTGTGCCGAATTTCGGCCGTGAATTGATTTTTAAAGTGCCTTCGAGCAGCTCGACCCTCTCCCTCATGCCCATAAGGCCGAACGAGTTGGTTTTCTGGGGCTGTTTCATATCGAAGCCTTTTCCGTTATCTTTAATATAAAGTGTAACGAATTTTGACGTAAACTCAAGCTTTACTTGTATTTCATCTGATTCGGCATGTTTGCAGGCATTGCTGACAGATTCCTGTACAAGCCGGAACAGCGCGATCTCCATTTTTGTCGGAAAACGCATTTCTTTACCGAGCGACTGCAAGCTGATATTGACCTTTTGGCTTTCCTCAACATTGCGCAAATACTTACGCAGCGTAGGAACGAGTCCAAGATCGTCTAGTGCCATCGGCCGCAGATCGTAGATGATTCGGCGCACTTCCTTCAGCGCTCCTCTGACCATTTCCCTTAAATCCTTGATTTCGGCATGCGCTGCATCTGTTCCTCTCTCGATGAAGATTTTTTCGATGAGTTCGGAACGGATAAGGACATTTGCCATAAGCTGAGCTGGTCCGTCATGAATTTCACGAGAAACTCTCTTACGTTCTTCCTCTTGTGCTTCGATGATTTGAAGCCCGAATTCCTGTTTCTGCTGAGCGTCCTGGACGAGTTCGTTCAGCTTTTTCAGATCGCCGCTTAAATATGTAAGCACGACCGAAATCTGACTTGTCAGCAATTCTGCTTTACTTACCGTATCTTTGAGAGCAAGCAGGCGGCGTTCGAGGTCATCCCTCTTTTCGCGAAGCTGTTTTTCTGTCTGGCGGATAATCGACAGTTCGATCTGGATGTGGTTCGCGTTTTCATAGCACTCGCGAATATCGCTTTCGCTGTACTTCTGAAAATGCTTGCTCACCTCGGCCAGGCGCGAACGCGCTTCTCTAGCAGCAGCTTCGAGCACATCCGTCCTTGCAATCGTATCGAGCACCTGGTCTTTCACCATCTCTAGTTCCTGTGAAAGCGTAATGAATTCTTGGCGCGAATGCTCGCTGATGTCGAAAATCTGCGTTTTGCTTTCTTTTACCGTATCGATGGTTTTATCTAAAATACCGTCCAATAATCTAGGATCAAGAGCCAGTTTTGCCGACATGTAAATTTCCTCCAATTAAAACAGTAAAGAAAACAGAACCTTATAACTAGAACCATCTTACCTAATTTTTTTACAGGTCTTTTTGTCTAGGTAGTCATTATTTTCCTATATATAGATATCAATTCGAAGCAATGTGACATTTTATGACTTTTTTTAAAAATAAATAAATTAACGCAGTAAAAAGGTACTGCATGGCGGAGCGGCTTATAGAAAATTTGTTTGCTTGCCATATCACCCTTATAATGAAGGATACCACTTTATACCCTTTTGCTGTTGCAATTACGGCAATTTTACAAAATTTTTGTGGAGATGATCACCTTGCTATTAAATTATCTTACTGTAAAGACTTTTGGAGACCATGAAATCATTATTGATAAATCTCGCTTTATCGCACATTTCAAACGTACGGAGACAGAAGAAGAAGCCGTTGCTTTTATTCAGGAGATCAAGAAAAAGCACAGCTCAGCCACTCATAACTGCTCTGCTTATCTCATTGGCGAGCACGATCAGATTCAAAAAGCGAACGATGATGGAGAGCCTTCGGGCACAGCGGGTGTTCCAATGTTAGAAGTTTTGAAAAAAAGGAAATTAAAAGATGTAACCGTCGTCGTAACTCGCTATTTTGGCGGAATTAAACTTGGCGCAGGAGGATTGATACGCGCTTACGGAAAATCCGTCAGCGAAGGTTTGAACGAAATTGGCATCGTTGAGCGGAAATGGACTCAAATTATTGAGACAGAAGTCGACTATACATGGTTAGGAACGCTGGAACAGCAGATTCGTCAGTCTAATTATGAACTTAAAGAAATACAATACCTTGAAAACGTAAGCATATATACCTATGTCCCTTCGGAAGAGACAGACGCTTTCATTTCATGGATGACGAATTTGACAAATGGCCGTGCGCGTATTGAATTGAAGGAAAGCATATATTTAGAGAGCGACTATAAATAATGTAAAATCTTTGATAATTCTTCGACAAATATTGCTAAAATAATATCCTTCCTTTATATTGAAATCATGTGCTTTTTCGTTAGTAAAAAAGCGCTGACTTTTTATTTTGTTTAAGACAACAAATATCGGTTTTTACCGAATGATGTATATAAGTTACCATAAGAGGGAGTTTTCGCAATGGATAGATTACGTCGTAAGAAAAGAAGAAGAAGAAGGATCGCCTTTATTCTCCTGCCTGTCTTGCTGATCCTTTTTACCGGGCTGGCGTACGGAGGATATTTAACATACAAGCTGGCAAGCGCAACATCGAATGCTAATTCAGAACTTAATCGCGGAGAAAAATCTGACATGCGTGACGAAGCTGTTAATCCAGCCAAGGATAACTTCTCTGTCCTGTTCGTCGGGATTGATGAACGTGATGTTGGTGAAAACAGCCGTACGGATGCACTAATTCTTGCAACATTTAATAAAAAAGAAAAGTCCGTCAAGATGGTCAGTATCCCGCGTGATACACTTGCTGAGATTCCAGAGCATGGTAAGGATAAAATTAACCACGCTCATGCGTTCGGCGGTATGGACATGACTGTCGCAACAGTTGAGAACATGTTTGATGTTCCAGTTGACTACTTTGTAAAATTGAACTTCAATGCATTTATCGAAATTGTTGATTCATTGAACGGTGTTGAAGTAGATGTACCGTTCGACTTTACAGTTCAGGATTCTAAGGACCGCAAGAATGCTATCTCATTAAAAGAAGGCACGCACACTTTGAACGGTGAGGAAGCGCTTGGTTATGTCCGTATGAGAAAACAGGATCCTACAGGAGATCTTGGACGCGGAGAACGCCAGAAGGAACTAATTAAAGCTATTCTAGATAAAAGTAAATCAGTATCGTCTGTGACGAAATACGATAATGTGATCGATAACGTTGGCGATAACATGCTGACGAACTTCACATTTGGAAACATTGTGGCACTTCAAAAATACGCGAGCTCATTGAATAACATTGAAACGCTGAAGCTTGAAGGTCACGACTTGAACGATCATGGCTATTACTACGAGCTTGAAGATGAATCTCTCTGGCAAGTAAGTGATACACTGAAAAAGCATCTTGAATACGAAGAAGATGCTCAGACAGAAGAAAGCCAAGGTCAAAACCAAGAAGAAGAACAATCACAAGATTACAGTCAAGAACAGCAATAACACACAACCGGCCCAAACAAGGGGCCGGTTTTTTTATGTGTATAAAAAGAAATCACAAGGCGACAATGGTGAAAGGATATACAATTTTCTCCTTTAACTCTGACTTTTTTTAAAAGATTGTTGCTTTTGAATGATTTGTCTTTTTAGTAATATCAGCGAAGTTGCCACCGAAGAGCAAATTCCAATGCTATTTCATTAGATGTTTCGATATAGATTGAATTCTGCAGCTGGCATATTCATTCATCAATTGGTTTGTTCATCTTGAATTCATCATTGATAAAGTTGATCGGAGTGTAAGGTGCCGACTCCAGCGGGACAAGCGGTCAGGTGAGACCCTTTAGGGCGCACAGCGGCAAAGGGCTCACCGACTGCCCCGCGGAAAGCGTGTGCCTGAAACGGAGAACAACATCTACTCTGAGTTCTATAATACGACTAGGTTAAACGAACAACCTTTATTTTTTATGTCATATATTGCCACAATTTCCGATTTCCGCTATAGTGTAGACAAGCGTTTTATCCTAACAAGGGAGCCACTCATAATGGAACGAGCTGAACGAAAAAAATTAAAGAAAAAGAAAAAAAGACGATGGCTGTTGCCTCTGCTAGTAGTAGTGCTTGCTGTTGTGGGCTACGGCGGCTATTTGACGTATAAGCTTGCCAACGCGACATCAAAGGCTAACGAAGAACTCGAGCGTGGAGACAAGTCAGAAAAACGGGATGAAGCGGTTAACCCGGCAAAAGATAATTTCTCTGTGCTGTTTGTAGGAATTGACGAGCGTGAGAAAGGCGGAAATACCCGCTCCGACGCCCTCATCCTTGCGACCTTTAATAAAAATGAAAAGTCGGTAAAGATGGTCAGCATCCCGCGTGACACATATGTTGAAATCCCTGGGCGCGGTGAAAAGGATAAGATTAATCACGCTTTTGCATTTGGCGGCGTTGATCTTACGGTTTCCACCATCGAAAACTTTTTTGATGTACCTGTCGATTATTTTGTAAAACTCAACTTTGACGCATTTATGGATATCGTTGATCACCTCGGCGGTGTGGAAGTAAATGTACCGTTTTCGTTTACCACACAAGACAGCAAAGACCGCAAGAACGCGATCAAGCTTGAAAAGGGTGTGCATACACTCAATGGAGAAGAAGCTCTCGGCTTTGTACGCATGAGAAAACAAGATCCAACAGGAGATCTTGGACGCGGCGATCGTCAGAAAGAATTGATTAGAGCCATTCTTGAGAAGTCAAAATCACCTCTTGCCATTCCGAAATATGACAATATCATCGACAGTGTCGGTGATAATATGAAAACGAATTTCTCATTCGGAAATATTATCGCACTGCAGCGTTATGCAGGGGGACTCGGCAAAATTGAACAGCTAAAACTTGAGGGACATGATTTAAATCTTGATGCTTATTATTATGAAGTTAATGAGGACTCGCTAATTAAAGTAAGCAATGAGATTCAGCAGCACCTGGATTACAAGCCTCAATAAAACGATAAAAGGCAGACACTGTTTACGAGTGTCTGCCTTTTCTTTTGTCCTGTTCTCTGTTTTCACTTACTGTGCATACTTTTCAGCTTTGAAACGAGATTCAGCAGCGGGCGGTAATTTTTATGAACGAGTCCGACCATTTCAACGATAATCTCGAGTGTAACGACAAACATCGTAAGTATCACTACCGCTCCCCAAATGGTGGTTTTAGAAAACATGATCGCAAACAATCCGAAAAGTGTGCTGATTCCATATATGATAAGAACCGTCTGACGGTGGTTGTAGCCGACTCGCATGAGGCAGTGATGGAGATGCGACTTATCAGGCTCTGACAGCGGCTTTCGCTGTACAGCACGGCGGATGATGGCAAAAATCGTATCTGAAATGGGTACACCAAGAATGATGACGGGGATAATCAGTGAAAAGAGCGTTACATTTTTAAAACCTAACAGCGAGATAACCGAAAGCATATACCCGAGGAACAGAGATCCAGTGTCTCCCATAAAAATTTTTGCCGGGTAAAAATTGAAGAGAAGAAAGCCGAGATTGGCTCCAAGAAGAATAAGGGCGATGGCTGCAACAAAATAATTGAACATGCCAAAAGCGATGATCGTAATAGTGAGTAGAACGATAGATGTAACACCTGCTGCGAGACCGTCGAGACCATCGATCAGGTTAATCGCATTCGTAATGCCTAAAATCCAAAGCAGCGTCAGAGGTACCCCGAACCAGCCTAGATGCACGATCGTTCCGAACGGCACATTAATAAACTCGACCACGACTCCATTAAGGATCACAATCATGGCGGCCAGCACCTGACCTGCCAGCTTGGCGAGAGGAGTAAATGCATAATAATCATCGAGCAGACCAGTTACAACAATAACAAAGGCACCTGCCAAAATAGGAAACAGGAAATCACTTGTCGCATCAGACACCCAAACCCCAGCGATAAACGCGATAAAAATCGCAAGTCCTCCCATACTCGGAGTGCTTTTCACGTGCACTTTCCTGGAATTAGGCTGATCGGTAACACCAAGGCGGACAGCAAGCTTAATAACAAGCGGTGTAACAGCTGCTGCTGCCAAAAGGCTTATGAACATCGGATATAAATAGGCCATGTTTTTCCCTCCAATGTTAACATTTCCTTTACCGCTTCATTTAAGTCAAAGAAAACTCAGCTGGTGCTAAATTTTTTATAATGTTATCCTCTTGCATCTTCAAAAACCTGGCTCTTTTTTAAAGATCGTTGCTTTTGAAAAGATTTCTTTCTAAAAAGGTTTAGATGAGTAGCCTCAGAGCTTAAAACAAGCGTCGAGGATAATATCATGAGAAATGTTTCATATTTTCGTTCAATTGCTGTGGTTTACACATCTAATGAGTCCTTCATTGAAAGTTGATCGGAGTGTAAGGCGCCGACTCCAGCGGGACGAGTGGGACAGGTGAGACCCTTTATGGCGCGTAGCGGCAAAGGGGCTTACCGCCCGCCCCGCGGAAAGCGTGCGCCTGAAACGGAGCTCAACCACTCCTCTGAGTCCTTTGCAACATGGTTTACGAAACAAAAATAAAAGCACCCGGATTCACCGGATGCCCATAAATTCTTTATACGTTGAATAAGTATGATTGACAAGTCGCTGGATAGAAAATTCTGATGAAGCTTTCGCATGCAGTCTCTTCCCCATTTCCTCGAGCTCACCTGCGTTTTTCTTTTCAATCGCTTCAATCAACGCCTTCTCAAGCGCGTCCACGTCCTTGACTGGAATCACCCAGCCGAACGTGTTATCCGGTACAAGATGCTTCACGCCTCCAACATCCGTGGAAATGATCGTTGTATCCGCTCTTGCAGCTTCAAGCAAAACAAGCGGAAAACTTTCACTGTATGAGGCCAGCAGTTCTACATCTGACATGTGGAAGAACGAATGCACATCCTTCTGAAAACCAAGGAATAAAACGTTCTGCACGATGCCGCGCTCTTCTGCCTCGCGTACAAGTTCATCCTTAATCGGTCCGTCGCCGACGAGAAGCAGCCTGAACTCTGGATGCTTGGCAGCGATCCTCTGAACAGCCTGAAACACCTCAGTATGCCCTTTTATCGGATGAAGCCTGGCAACCATAATGGCCGCAAAATGCTTCTCATCCAGCCCGATTTCTTCACGTTTGATCTGAACAGGAGGTACGTTGTTAAAATCAATCCCATTATAAATAGCCGTAATCTTGCTTGCTGGAATGCCGAATGATACGAGCATTTCCTTGAACCGCTCAGACACGGCAAAAAAGTGTGAGATGCGCTTTAAGATTTTCATGTTGATCGCTGTGAATACTCTTCCCTTCACACCGCCGCGGATAAAATCGTCACGCGGGTCGCTGTGCACGGTCGTGATCCAGCGGAAGGAAACAGCATAGCTGACCATGTAGCAATACAAATTCGCACGCGGACCATGTGAATGTACGATATCGATTTTCTCGGCTTTAATAAGCTGGCGCAGCTTAGTCAAGATAGACAGATCATAGCGTGAACTTTGCTGAAGCACTTCAGTACGGATTCCTAATGCGACGGCCTGATCGTATAATGCCCCTTTTTGAAACACACAGAGCATCACTTCATCCTGAGGAAGTCCGTCCAAAAGGCTGAGCAGATGGTTTTTAGAACCGCCTGTTTCCCCGCCGCTGATTACATGCAAAACCTTCATGATATCGGCTTCCGTTTCAAGTGATAGTTAAACATGTAGCCGAGAAGGATAAAGAAATACACCGTAAAGGTTTTGTTTTCCCAGATGTTGTAGAACAAGCCCCAGACAAAAGTACCGAGAAGCAGCGCCAACAGCGGCAAAGCAAACGCATTAACGTCTCGCTTTTTCCAGATAAAATAGAGCATACCGAGCAAGAAAGCTGCAAAGATGATGACTCCTACTGCTCCCGTCTGAGCAATGATCTGGATGTACTGGTTGTCTGAATAAATGTTTCGTGTGATGCCGTAATCTTCATAAATTGGAGACGAGAAGGTTTTTGTAGCCGAATCACCGAATGTTGCAAAGCCAGTACCGATTACCGGGTGGTCTTTAAAAACGTTGAAGCCTTTCGTGATAACAAACAAACGGCCGCTCTTCTTGCTTAGTTCGAGCGTGCTTTGATTAAAAGTTTCAGACAGGCGCTTTTCAGCCTCACTTTGATCCTCTTCGTCTTGCGGTTCTTCAGGTGTTTCTTCACCAGGCTTCTTCTCATAAGGAACCTGCATTAATGTTTTGCCATACGCTTCTGCCGCAATATTGGCTGGATAATAGATGAGTACAGTCGCAAGCACCCCTGCAATCGCAACTGTTTTCACAATAGCGAAACGTCTTGTTAAAACAAGATAAACGATAAATGCAAAGCCTAGTGCAAGGAATGTTCCTCTAGAATACGTCAGTTCAAGTACACCGAGAGTGAGAACGAGAGACACGAACAGCATCCAGCGCACTTTAATCGAATCAGTCAATGAACGCAGTACAAGCGTCAAAAGGAACACGATGGACAAGAACACTGACAAAACGTTCGGGTTGCCGATCAAGCCGTAAATACGGTCCTTGTTTGTCGGTGTTAGCCTTTTTTGCTCCCAAGCTTCAGGGAGCAAGAGCGTTCTTACAGATACTTTTTCAATAATTCCGTGAAGGCAGATGATCAATCCAGTGATAACCGTTACCCAGAGGAACTTATATACATCCTCTTTTGTGATATCGAGTCTTTTTACGATGTAATAGAGCAAGAACGCCACCAAGAAGGCGCGCAGCTGGAAGATAATCGCCACAGGCCTTACATCTGTCAGCAGTGCGGAGATGGCTCCGACTGCACAGAATCCAAGAAATGCCCATTCGATAAAATCAAAACGGAAAATGTTCTTGAGCTCTTTACGCTGCATGAACAGCACTTTTAAGAAGGAAGCTAATATGATGGCGTCGCCGATTCCTTTAAGCCCGGGATTTACTTCGATTAGAAACGCCCGGACAGGGAAATACATGATTAAGAGCAAAAGTCCGTTTTTCGGCTTTAAAAAAGCATAAACTGCGAAAATTCCTGTTATGCCGAGTGCCAGCATCTGATTTGGAACGGCGAGACTGACAGCGACAAGCACAATCGCCGCAAATATAAATGCAAACTCCTTCAGATCAACCTTCATTTTAGGTACCCCTTTCTATACAGCTCTTGCTTTCTTTGGCGTTTTGGAAGTATACCTAAAAGAAGAGTCTCTGTCTTGTTTACTTGTCTGAAAAGATGACTGTGGTCATCCCCTTCATCCATCAGGCGGTCAGCGGCAGCGATAAACTCTTTCGGCGAAAGCGCAATAAAGCTTTCAGCGTACTGGACTCCTGATTTCAATCCGAGAAGCTCCGGTTTAATGTGAGAAAGATAAACAAACCCGTCGAAATCAATGGACTGAGAGCGGAATATTTTTAGCGCCTCATCTTTTTTCTCTTTATATGGAGTGATATCCACTACTCTGTTGATGTATTCAGGATCCATCGGACAGTTGATCTCATAGCTCCACACTTCTCCTGTATAAGAGGTATGCTTAAGCGTCTCTGCGAGTATCCTTGCTGTTGCGACATGGTCTGGATGGCAGTCGATCAGCGTTGTTGTGAAAATAACATCAGGCTTGATGCGGCTGATTTGTTCCTGCAGCATACGAACGACCTCATCCGTCACCTTTACTTCGCCATCAGGCTGATCAAGGTAACCGACGGTTTTCATGCCAAGCACGCTTTTTACCTGCTCTGCCTCGTTTTTCCTAGCCGCCATCAATTCCTCTGCCGACATTCCTGATACACTTTTTGCACCGTTCGTAATATACAGACAGTGAACCTCTGTACCGTTCTGAACAGCTTTTAGAATCGTACCCCCAAGTCCGATCGTTTCATCATCCACGTGCGGTGCAAGGACAAGGATTTTTTTCCACGATTGAATCGTGCTTAACGCTAAATTCTGATTATAATATTTTCTCAGCAAGCGCTCATTAAAGGGCAGAATGAACGGCTTTGCGAGCTTTAACACTTTCCTTTTCAATTACTTTCACTCCTTAAAACGAGTCGACATCACCAGGTGTAATGAACCAGTTATTGATAGTATATCCTTCTTGCTGTTTCGGAAGCTTCGAGATACTTTTTCCTACAAGAGTCATCGGAGCATCTTTATGTATAAACGATGCTTTCTTCAATTCGTCATATAGCATCGTGTGCGTTAATGCCCACGTATTGACCATATCACAGCTGCTCAGCTCGGATTTAGCCCTGCTGATAAGTGCACTCCACACATCACGGTCCTGCACAGCCATCATATCCACGATAAAACCGTTCTTCAGCGAGCCTTTACCGTATGCCTTCTCCTGCACATTGATAACTGTATATCCTTTTAAGTTGCCATCTTGATAACAGCCAAACATCCGGTACGCAAAACCTGGACGGGCAAAATAACGCCAATTTAAAAAACTTGAACTTCTCTTTAAAAGGATCGGGTAATCGTTTTTCACGCTCTCCCACAATGCATCAAACTCAGGTCCGCATTGTTTGATTTCCTTAATTTCAAACGGCGTACTTTTTTCGCGATGCTTCTTAAAGGATTCTGCTATCCTTACAAATGGCAGCAACGGCTTCAGGAAAGGAAACTTTGCTCCCACCATACCTGAAACACGATTAATGAGCATAAGTCGCGGAATCTCAGCGATTTCGGCTGCTCCGCTGTCGCGAACGAGGAGCTTTTTCGCCAGCTCCGCCGGAAAGCCAAAAAGAAAATCAAAGCCTTTTTCTTCTGCTTGTGAGAACAAATACTCGTTTAATTGGGGATAAATACGTTTTCCGCGGTGTTTTTGCGATACCATCGTATCGAGGCGGGCTCCGAATGTCACTTCTTCATCAAACCATTTTGCAGCAAAAGGTACAAGAGACACATGTCCTGCAATTTCATTTTCATCCCATAATGCGATAAGAGGCTCTTTATAAGGATTTTGCTGAAACTTCCATCGCCATTCTTCTAACGGTCTTTTTTTGTTAAAAACCTCTTGAAACAAAGCCTGAATGCCCTCTTCATCACCGGGCTTATAGTTTCTGATCATATGCGGCTCCTTTTAACAGCTAAAATAAAAAGGCTTGAAATTGATCAAGCCTTTAGCGTTTTGCAAGTACTTTTAATAAAAATTTAGGCAGAGCCAGCTGTCGTTTAAAGCGAGACGGCTGTGTTGCCAGTCTGTAAAACCACTCGAGGCCAAGCTTACGGAAGGCTTCTGGAGCCCGTTTAACGTTGCCGCTGAAAACATCAAAGCTTCCGCCTACTCCCTGATATACTCTTACATTCAGTTTGTCCATATGCTCCCGAATCCATAATTCCTGACGCGGGCTTCCCATCGCTACAAAAAGGATGTCTGCCTGCACATCGTTTATGCGCTTTACGAGAGCTTCATGGTCTTTTACATAACCGTTCTCATAACCAGCGATCGTGATCGCTGGATACTTCTCCTCGATTTTGCGCTTTGCCTCAGACACAACCTCTTCCTTCGCTCCATACATGAAGACTCGGTAGCCATGCTGTGCGGCAAACTCCAGAAGGCGGTCCATCATATCCACACCCGTTACACGAGATTGAACCTTGCCTTTAACCATTTTAGATGCAAGCAGGACACCGACTCCATCTGGAATTTGATACGTGGAGCTGTTGATGAGGTCCATCAGCTGCGGATCTTTATTCGCAGCGATGATTTTCTCTGGATTCACGGCAATGATTGTTGACTTCAGCTGCTGATCCATTCTCTCTTTTAAGGAAGAAAGGATCTCAGAATAAGATAAAGGCGTAACATCTACGCCTAAGTAAGTTTCTTTATTCATTTTACCTAACCTTTACGGTTGAATTTGTTATTATCATTATTTGCAACCATTACAACTTTAACCTTATCGTACAAGGAAATTAATGGTTTATATCGCTGGCTGATCAAGCAAAGCTTTTCGATAAGAAGCTCGATGATCAAAAGCAGCACGCAATAAACAATCATTGATGATAACAGATTTGCATTGTTCAAGAACACAGCTGCTGTTCCAAACACACTCGCGATGAAGTAAATGAACAGCACTGCTTGCTTATGAGTGAAACCAGATGCAAGAAGACGGTGGTGCAGGTGATTCTTATCTGCGTCCATGATGCCCATCTTGTTCACTTTTCTTCGTACAATCGCGATAAGAGTGTCTGTAATCGGCACAGCTAGGATAATAATAGGAATGATTAGCGTTACGAATGTAACCTGCTTAAAGCCCATCACTGACAGTACAGCCAGTAAGAACCCCAAGAGCAGCGACCCTGTATCACCCATGAAAATCTTAGCCGGATTAAAATTAAAGAACAAGAATCCAGACGTACTGCCCAAGATTGCAAGCGAGATAAGAGCTACAGGAATGTTGCCCATGCTTACAGCAATCGTGAAGATGGAAAAAGCGGCAATCGCTGAAACCCCAGCAGCCAATCCATCAAGACCGTCGATCAAATTGATCGCATTCGTGATTCCGATAATCCAAATGAATGAAATCGGAAGCGCCATCCAGCTGCTTACTTCAAGGCTGTATCCGTCTGTAAACGGAATTGTAATATAGTTGATGCTGAATCCGTCCGCAAGAACAATAACAGTTGCAATCATCTGGCCAAGGAGCTTCTGCCAAGGCCTGATGTTGTATCTGTCATCGATAATTCCTGTTGCTACGATAACAGTAGACGCAATCAAGATACTGTATGATAAATCGATCACGCTTAAAATATACAAAAACGCACCAGCGATACCGCCGTAAATAGCGAGTCCTCCAAGCCTTGGTACGATGCGGTCATGGACCTTTCGTTTATTCGGCTTATCAACGGCTCCAATTTTATAGCTTAACTTGATAACGTACGGAGTGAGAATAATGCTGAGACCAAACGAGATCGCTAGTGTTAATAAGTAATGCAAAAGCATTCTGGCACCTCTCTGTCTGTTGTTATTTATATAGGTACATTCCCGAAATGCACCTTCTTAGTCACTTAGTTCACAGTTCAAACTGTTTTTTCGACCGAAACCGACCTAAAAACCCATTTATGTTTACCAAAAATAATGATAGCATAAACCAGCCTAAAGAGATACGAAAAATATAAGACCGTTATGTATTTTTTGTGTAAAAAATTTGACAGCAATTGAAATAATACTATAGGTAAATTAACAGTTAATTCAGTAATTTACAGGAAAGCGTTTTAAGTACCAATTCCCCGATTCAAGAAAAATCCCACCATTATATCGTCCAAAAACTAAAAACCATAAATAGTTCACAACAAAAAAACATCCAAAACAGCACGAGCCGTTTTTGGATGTTTTTTTTACCTACTTATACAATCGGCTTAACCCCAGAAAGGTTTCCGATTTTATAAACGTTAACGCCTGCAGAGCTGTCGAGGCTGCAGCAGTTCTTTGTGTCAAATACAACAGGATGCTTCATAAGAGAAGCCACTTTGCTTCCGTCAAGCTGCTTGAACTGATTGTGGTCAGTCAGGATAACAGCTAGGTCTGCATCCTTCAAAGCATCTTCAAGTGAAAGGTTAGGCACCTTCAGCTTTTCCTGCTGCACATATGGATCGTGAACAGCGATGTCCAAGCGGTCGTTGCTGAGAAGGTCGTTCAGGATTTCCATCGCCGGGCTTTCACGCACGTCGTCGATGTTTCCTTTGTAAGTCAATCCAAGAACAGCTACCTTTGGCTTTTCAAGCTCACTCACAAGATAGTTCACTTCGTTTACAACAAAGTGCGGCATAGAATTGTTGATCTTGCGTGACTGCTGGATGAGCGGAGACTCTTCTACCGCTTTTTCAATAATGAAGTAAGGATCGACTGCCAGACAGTGTCCTCCAACTCCAGGTCCTGGCTGGTGAATGTTTACACGCGGGTGCATGTTCGCAAGCTCGATCACGTCATGCGCATTAACTCCGATGCGGCGCGCAATCTTTACAAGCTCATTTGCAAGCGCGATGTTCACGTCACGGAACGTGTTTTCCATCAGCTTAGACATTTCTGCTGTCAATGCTTCAGTTTCAATAACCTGACCTTCTACCACTGCACGGTATACGTCACCTGCACGCTTAGAAGCCTCAGGGTTGATTCCTCCGACGATACGTGTGTTCTCGATAAGCTCAATCAAGATTCTTCCTGGAAGAACACGCTCTGGGCAGTGAGCCAGGTAAACGTCATCCTCAAGATTATATCCAGCTTCCTTTAATATAGGAGCAACAACGTCATCAATCGTACGAGGCGGAATTGTAGATTCTACAATCACAACGTCACCTTTTTTCAATAGAGGTGCGATTGTTTTTGAAGCTTGAACCACATAGTCCACGTTTGCTGAGTGATCCTCATGTATCGGAGTTGGTACTGCGATAATGAACACGTCCGCTTCCTCTGGTGTAACAGAAGCTTTAAGCTTGCCATTTTTTACTACCTCTTTAACAAGCTCAGGCAGTCCAACTTCCTCAATTAAAATTTCTCCGCTGTTAAGTGAAGAAACCACTTTTTCGTTTACGTCAACGCCAATGACTTCATAACCGGACCGGGCAAAAATCGCGGCTGTCGGTAAGCCAATATAGCCTAGTCCTACAACACAAATCTTCCTCATTATAAGGAACCTTCCCTTCCATCAACTGTATACAAAGTTAATAATAAATTTGATATTCAAGTAAAGGATATGCAATATAGTTAGAAACGTCAAATATCGACGTGATATCCTTGTTATCTTGCCGAATTGCAACAAATTGATAACAATGATAATATAATTTAGGTCAATTGTCTATTAAAGGAGGCTTTTTTCTTTTGAAAGTTGTCATTTCAGGATTCTACGGCCTGGGGAATACCGGTGATGAGGCCATTCTGGAGTCCATTGTCGATAACCTCAGAGAAGAATTGGATAATCCAGATATTACGGTTTTTTCACTGTCACCGCAGGAAACAGCCAGCACTCACAACGTGAAAAGCGTGTACAGAGGATGGCGTCATGAAAACAAAGAAAAAATCCGCGCATTGCGACAAGCGGATTTGCTTATAAGCGGCGGAGGCGGGCTGCTGCAGGATACGTACCCGACCAAGGTCATTTTTGGACCGCTGCCTTATTACCTTTTGATCGTATTTTTGGCAAAGCTTTGCGGCGCGAAGGTTATGTTCTTCTCGCAGGGCATCGGGCCGGTTAACACTCGTTACGGCAAACTTTTAATGAAAGTATTTGCCAACCTGGCAGATCTTATTACGGTACGCGATGAATACTCAAAGCAATTGCTGCACAAATTAGGTGTAAAACGCCCTAAATCAATCGTTACTTCAGACATCGTGTTCGGCTTCATGCCAAAAGAAGATAAAGCTTGCCTTGAGAGCCTTCCTTTAGCAGAAGAGGATATGAACCGTGTTGTAGCAGTATCTGTCCGTCCTTGGTTCGGCCGCACTGAGCATTACGCTGAGATGGCTGAAACATTAGACAAGCTGCTTGAAAAGAAAGATGTTATTCCGGTTTTCGTACCGATGGAAGGACATCACGACGTAAAAGCTTCAAACCTTGTGATCGAGCGCATGAAGCATAGTGATAAAGTTCATGTACTTGCTGGCGATTTTACGCCAAATCAGTACCTGGACTTTATCGGCCGCAGCCGCCTGACAATCGGCATGAGGCTTCACTCATTGATTTTCGCAACACTTAAAGGTGTTCCGCACATCGGAATCAGCTACGATAAGAAAGTAGAAAGCCTATTGAAGCGAAGCGGAATGTGGGATTACTCGTTCCTGCTTGAAGAAATCGATACGAACAAGATGGCGGACAACGCTATCCACTTATTAGAAAACCGCGATGCTGCATCTGCTTTGATTACTGAAAATGCAAAAGAACTTCGCAGTGAGGCGGTCAGAAACGTGGACCTTCTTAGAGAATACTTTGGTAACTAATTATACAATCACTAACGTCAAGAGAGGTTTATTGCAAATCTCTCTTGATATTTTATGGAGGAAAAAATGAACATTCTGCTAACTACAGTATTTGATTATCCTCATGCGGGAGGTCTTTCCACTCACGTAACAACGTTAAAAGCAGGACTTGAAGCTCGCGGCCATTCGGTTGATGTTGTATCGATCTCTGACGCAAGCCCGGCAAAAATAAAAATGATGGCTCAAGGTCCCAGCTTTGTTATTAATAAAGTAGCAAAAGGTAAAGGCATTATCTGGAGCCGTAAAGCACGCCAGAGAATCCTTGCACAGCTCATCAAAGAAAAAGTGAAGACGAAGAAATATGACGTCATCAACGCTCAGGATACATACGCAACGTTTGCGTCACTGGAATCTGGTGTACCTGTCGTTTCAACCGTTCACGGCTACATGGCTTTTGAAGCAGTCAGCAAAGGATCGGTAGAAGAGCACAGTCCGGAAGCGAAGTATCTTCAGGAAATGGAGAAAAAAGCGTTCCAAACAACTCGCAAAGTTATCACGGTTGATCAGCGCATCAAGAACTATGTGGCAGATCAGGCTGGGATTACAGCAACTGCGATCAAAAACTTCATCGACATCAATGGCTTTAAGCCGGACTCAAGCAACAAGATGACGTACCGCAAAAAGCACGGTGTACCGGAAGAAGCAAAAATGATCTTCATCCCTCGCCGTCTGACAAAGAAAAACGGCGTCATTTATCCGGCGATGGCGTTAAAGGAAGTTGTTAAGCAGTACCCTGAAGCCCTTCTTATCTACGCCGGCAGCGGTGAAGAAATGGGAACGATCAAAAAGTTTGTTGCAGAAAACGGACTTGAAAAGAACGTGAAGCTTCTCGGCGCTATCCCGCATGACACGATGAAAGAGTATTATGCGATGACAGATATCGTACTCGTGCCTTCTGTCTACTCTGCTGGTGTTGAGGAAGCAACATCTATCTCGGCACTTGAAGCGATGGGCTCTGGCTCACCTCTAATCGCAAGCGCTGTAGGCGGTTTAAAAGAAATCGTAGACAGCGGTGTTGACGGAATTTTAACAGAAGAAAAAAATGTGGACGAGCTGATCGAAGCGATCCTTCAGCTGTTCGGCTCAAAAGAGCTAAGCGAAACATACGCGGTGAAAGCACGTACAAAGATCGAGGAAGAATACTCTCACCTTGCAGCCGCAGAAAAATATGAAGCGATCTATCTTGAAGCGCTGAAGCAGAAGTAATACCATTAAGCAGTAAGGCCATTGCCTTACTGCTCTTTTATAAGAAATGAAGGTGAACGGTACATGTCAAAATTAAAAAGAACGGCCATCATTATTACATTGCTGTCGCTCGTCCTGAAGTTCTCCGGCTTCCTGCGCGAGAGCGTGATGGCATGGCAGTTCGGCGCGACGCATTACACAGACGGCTATTTGATCTCATTCTCTTTTATCACACTTGTCGTTGCCATGATTTCTGGCGGCTTTAACAACGTCTTTTTGCCGCTTTATGTTAAAAATCGAAAAGAACGTCCTGAAGAAACAGAAAAGAACGCGGTCGGGGTCATGAATCAGACAGTTGTCTGGTTCTTCGGCGCCACGGTCATTCTCTACTTTTTTGTGCCGTATTTCCTGCCGCTCATGTTTCCTGATATGGACAATGTAACGGAGAAAACAGCGGTAGATGTGACACAGTTTTTCTTCTTGTTTTTAAGTGCAATCGCGCTTAATGGTATTTTAGAATCCTACCTGCAGGCAAGGCGCATTTTCGTACCTGCCCAAATTTCAAGACTGCTCGCTACGCTCACAGGAGCGGTGTTCGCCATTTTATTCTCAGATCAGATGGGCATCAACAGTCTTGCATACGGCTTTATCACCGGAACGATCCTCGGCGGTTTGCTGCAATATTTTTATTTAGCGAAAAGCGGGTTTCGCTGGCAGCCGACGCTTCAGATCGAGCCAGAGTTTAAGAAGACTTTGCTCGTTCTGTTGCTTCCGTCATTTTTGAACACTGTAGTCGGACAGATCAACATGTTCATCAACAAGATTTTTGCTACTGGAACTGAGGAAGGCGCGGTCACATACTTGAACAACGCTTCCCTGCTCGTCAGCATACCGAACACCATTTATGCAACGACAATCGCGACGATTATCTTTACTCTTTTAGCCGAGCAAATCGGTGATCGCAAAAAGTTTCAAAATACGGTTTTCATGGGTCTCGAGCTTAGCTTTATTTCGCTGGTTCCGATAGCGGTCGGTCTGTACATTGTCGGGATGCCGGCATTGTCCTTTATTTACGAACGCGGCCAATTCACCCCGCAGGATACAGCGAACACGTATCTGGCACTCGTGAACTACCTTCCGCTCATGGTCGTGCAAGGACTGCATTATATCGTCGCCAAATCGATGTATGCTCTAGATAAAACGAAAATCATCATGCGCATCAGTATTTCGACTGTCGTGCTGAACATAATAATGAACATGCTGCTCGTTGACCGCTTCGGCTATCCTGGCCTGGCTCTGACAAGTTCGATCGTATCATTCTATTTCTTGTCCTTCTCTTTCATCGCTTTGTACAAAGATTTCCCGAAAGAAGAAACAAGACGTGTATTGATGATGTGCATGAGAGTCATCATCCCGAGCATCTTCATGGCACTGCCGCTGCTCGCGATCCAATACTTCACAGATATCGAATCACTGTACTCACTATGGCAGCTCGCCATCCTAGTACCGATTGGAATTGTCTTCTATATAATAGGAAGTTATTTGTTCAATCGCGCAGGATTCTACCGCGTAATAAGGATTGTGAAGAAGAAGTAATAATTCTATATGGAGTGTAAGAACGAGATTTCAACGGAATTTTGCAGCTTTTTCGATTACTTCATAGAAATAATGAATGTGAAAACAGCTCTCTTCTTAAAACATCTACTGAATTCATCATTGAAAAAGTTGATTGCAGTGTAAGGCGCCGACTCCAGCGGGATCAGTGGGACAGGTGAGACCCTTTAGGGCGCGAAGCGGCAAAGGGGCTCACCTGTCCAGCAGAAAACGGCTAGCCCCTCGAGGTCAAAAGGGCAAGTGTACAATAAGTCAAAGAGCGACTTACCGGCCCCTTTCCCTTTTGCTGGTCGGGGCTGAACCAGCCGATTCTGCTTTTCGCCACGCCCCGCGGAAAGCGTGCACCTGAAACGGAGATCAACTTCTTCACTGATTT
>NZ_NOII01000010.1 GCF_002245695.1 Fictibacillus aquaticus
CCGCTGCGCGCCCTAAAGGGTCTCACCTGTCCCACTCGTCCCGCTGGATAAGTAAGGCTGCGCAGCAAGACATCGCACGAAGAAAATGTGAACTTCATTTTCGAGGAGTCGGCACCTTACACTCCAATCAACCTAATCAAGGATGCTTAAGAAAGAAGAAGAATTTGATATACCCTGATGAAAACAACATTTTTATGTAACAGAGAGTAGAAGTGATAACGATTCAGAAAGAAGCAATACGCTGAAGAAAGACAGTTTACCTTCAGCGAATCCCTCCTTATATTTTTTTGCAACAACAAATTACTCTAAAACAAATTATCTTTAAGAAAAGAGCCTTTTCTGTTTTTATGCTAAACTGAAAACAACATTTACATACGAGGTGATAAGGATGAAACATGATGAAAACTGCATTTTCTGTAAAATCATTGCAGGTCAGATCCCGTCTTACAAAGTATACGAAGATGACCATGTTCTCGCTTTTCTCGATATCAGCCAAGTAACAAAGGGGCACACTCTGCTCATACCGAAGGAGCATCATAGAGATATTTTTGAGCTGCCTGAACAGGCTGCTGCCTCTTTATTCTCTGCTGCGCCAAAAATCGCTAACGCGCTTAATGCCGCTTTTGAGCCAGTTGGGCTGAATATCTTGAACAATAATAAAGAAGCGGCAGGACAGACCGTGTTTCATTATCACATGCACTTCCTCCCGCGTTATGGAAAGGGAGACGGCTTCGGTGCAGTTTGGAAAACGACAGACACTCCAGCCGACGAGATGGCAAAAACCGCCTCTCTTATAGCTGAAAAGCTGTAGTGGGAATATTTTCATAAAACAGCACTGCACTGGCACACAGCACATATATTTGTTAAAATGAAACAAGCCTTTTCGCAGCAGGCCATGAGGGCACTGCTGGAAAGGAAACAATGCTTCACGTTAAGTGAGCAGAGATGAGGAGAGATGAGAAATGAATACAAAATCTTTAGCTTTTACTGGGGTGCTCCTTGCACTCGGATATGTACTGCATACGATTGTGCCTCCGTTCTTTATGGGGATGAAGCCTGATATGCTTCTTACGATGATGTTCCTTGCGATCATGATCAACCCTCAAAAAGGAAACGTTGTTATGGCCAGTCTAGGTGCAGGTATCATTTCAGCACTTACAACAGGCTTCCCAGGCGGACAGCTTGCAAATATTATAGAAAAACCACTGACAGCTTTTATCTTTTTCTTCTTGATTCTAGCTGTATCTAAACTAAAGCGCAGCGCACTCATTGCCACAATCCTTACCGCTGCTGGTACAATTGTGAGCGGAACGTTATTCTTAACGGCTGCTTTGGTCATTGTCGGTCTTCCTGGGCCGTTTACTGCTCTGATCCTAACGGTTGTACTGCCTGCTGCTGGGTTTAACGCAGCACTTATGGCCGTTCTTTATCCGGTCGCTTCTAAAATTACAAAACGTACGATGCCAACTGCTTCTATGCTTTAAAAACTTAAAAGAGACACTCCGCTTTTTTGCGGAGTGTCTCTTTTTCTATTACGGAGCCGGATGTATGTAGCTGTCTTCTTCTTTTCTTTCCCATTCCATAAAAGAGTCGATTTCTTGGCTCAGCGTTCGGAAGATGAAACCAAGTACTGCAGCATCATCTGCAAAGCCAAGGCCGATAAGAAAATCCGGAATGGCATCAACTGGGCTTACAAAATAAAGCAGACCTGCCACCATGATGAGCACGGATTTTTTGGAGATATCACGATATGTTCCCTGTCTGTAGCTCTTAACCAGTCTCACAAGTGCTTTCACCTGTGCACTCAGCTCTTGTATTATGCTGTCAGACTGTGATTTGCTGTCAGCAGTGTTAAGAAGCTCTGTTGTGTCATCCTTGCTTTGAAACACGCTGTCTGCTTTTTCCTTCATCTTATTAAAATAATTTCCGATCGTATGCCTTTGCAAGAAAATCCCCTCCTTTTCCCTTATCATATACCTTCCTTTCTTGTTTTTCTAACATAACCCTGCTGTAATCCCTCTTATTCTTCAGAAAAATAACTGAAATTTCTTAGTCATTTTTCGACGAAATTTTATTATCCGACAAAAAGATACATAGAGAAAATCACTAAAATAACACCTAGGAATCCAATTAAAAAGGCGCTGATTTTCTTTCTTTGAACACTTCTGTTTCGGAAGCTGTAACGGCTTACTGCTGTAAGGGACAAACCCATTCTAACTAGTAAAAAACAACCTGCTGCCAGCAGCAGTAAAGTCACGAACCACATCGCCATCCCCCCTGTACCATTGTATGCGGGCGCTTGTCCAAACATGCCGAATCTGCTCGGGAAATATTTAAGGTTTCGCCTTTTTTCTCTGTAGGAATGAAGCTGTATTGCCTAGAAATCCTATAGCAAGAAAAGAACAAGGAGGAATCATCATGTCTAAGAAAAAATCGGTAATCACTGGCTTTGCAATCGGAACGGTCGTCACAGCAGCCACAGCACTTCTTACCACTCCGAAAGCTGGTAAAGAAGTTCGTGAAGACTTAAAGAAAGGTATGGATAAAGTTAAAACATCCATCTCAAATGTAAAGAGAGAAGGTATTCTCTTGAAAGACCGCATTTCCTTTGCTAAAAAAGAGCAAAAAGAAGCGATGGAAGAAGTAGCAGCAGATACAGCCGAAGAGGAAATGATGGAAGATAAACAGTAATTTAAAGCAGGCTTGCCGGTCCGGCTTGCCTGCTTTTTTCATTTTTTTGATAAAACTATTCCTAAATGCACCAAAAGACTCACTAACCCAACTATTTTACTAAAAAAAATATAAAAAATTATAAAATTTAACTTTCTTATTATAGGAAATATTGGCATAATGAGGAATAGGTAATGGTATGATTTTTGATGGAGGGCAGTTTACTATGAACAAAGAACAGCTGTACAATTTTAAAGAAGCAATGATCTACAGTCATAAACTAGCTCAAATTAGCAAGGCATTATGGAAGAGTGTAGAAAAGGACTGGCAAAACTGGATTAAGGATTATGGCCTAAACATAAACGAGCACCATATTCTTTGGATTGCCTACCATTTAGAAGGAGCGTCAATTTCCGATATCGCCAAGTTTGGAGTCATGCACGTCTCTACTGCATTTAATTTCTCCAAAAAACTTGAGGAGCAGGGCTACCTGACTTTCTCTAAGAAGGAAGATGACAAGCGCAACACGTATATCTGCCTGACGCCAAAAGGAGAAGAACTGTTTCTTCAGACTTTAAGTACATATGACACTTCACAATTCAGCATCTATACAGCTTCCCAGCCGATTAAGGATCTGTATGGAAGGTTCCCTGAGTTCCCAGACCTTATGTTCATCATCCGCAACTTGTACGGTGAAGATTTCATGTCTATATTCAATAAACTCGAAGATAAATTCGAGGCAGAAATGAACGCTGCATCAGAAGATGAACCAGAGCTTGCCGGCACTCATTCATAAGTTAAAGAAAGCTCGTATAGCTTTTTCATAAGAGGCAGAAATAAATCCTGGTCCCGCAGAGCCATAATGGCTTGGCGGGGCTTTAATTTTGGCGTCAGCATTCCTGCAAACTCGATCAGCAGTGCTGTATAATGAACAAAACCTTCCTCCTGCATGACCTCATATTTCTTCGCAAGCCTGGTGCACAGTTCCTCTGTCTCCTGCATCTCTTCTTCTGTCAGCTTATTTTCCATGATTAGGGCATAAAATGGATAAGCGGAAAGATCGATGCTTTTTACCGTAAGTTCATTATAAAATTCAAGCCTCTCTACCCGTTCCTCTATTGTTTCCATCCAACATCCTGCTTTCCGGACAATCTTTGACTATATTATAATTCATTAGTGCCTGATTTGTAACAATGTCTTACGTTTTCTTTAGGCTGTTTTCGAAAACTTCTTTACTTTGAATGAAATCGAAGGAGCCGTTGATTTCCGTTTCAGGTGTACGCTTTCCGAGGGGTGAGAGGTGAGCCCTTCCGTCGCATGCGCCATTGGAAGGTCTCACCTTCCCACTCTTCCCGCCGGAGTCGGCACCTTACACTCCAAACAACTCAATACAGGAAGTAATACAAAAGTGAAAGCCCAGAAATCCTTACAAGCCACTAATTGTCGAAATCGCAAGTAGCCTTAAAAAATTGCAAACCATGTATAAAGCAACGATGGAAGGAAGCGTAAGAGAAATATGAATCGTTCACAGGAGATTGTCCCCTTACAAAGCGCAATTTTATAAGAAGTCATTTGAACTCATGATACCTTTGTCTAAAATTACCATGTTTTTTTAAAAAAACATATTGATTTCAATCTATAAAAGTCGTAAATTATGTTAGTGGTTTTTCCACGTAAATTTAAAGACATCAGGTGAATTATGAACTGTTATAAATCGATCAATATTCAAAAGACAATGGGCTCGCAGCGCCTTTTAATCCTATCCCTTTTTAGCGGACTTGCTTTTTTTATGCTTTTTTATGATCTCTTTCTTGCTTTTTTTCCAGAAACAATAATTATCGAAGCTGGCGGGTGGCCGTTCCTGCTTTCCATACTGTTCATCCTGCCTGTTCATAAAATTGGACACTGTTTGCCATTATGGCTCTCAGGTATTCCCGCAGGGCTTGTGTATAAAAGGACATCGGGAAGTGTGCCATACATCCACTGCCAATTTAAAACTGCTCTTTCATTAAAGATCATGAAGCTTTCTGTGCTGTCACCGTTCTTCTTGATCACATCTGGATGCTTTGCAAGCGCATATTCCTGGCCAGTGTTCATGCCGTTCTTTATCACATTTGCTGCGGTAAACTTTGCACTAAGCATCTATGACTTTATTTATTACAGCTGTCTTTTGAAAGCTCCGAAAGAAGCGCTTATAGAAGATCATGATATAAACGGCTTTTTCATTCTTATCAATGAAAAAGTTTCATAAACAAAAAGGAAGCGCTGCGTATGTGCGCTTCCTTTTTGTATTTAACTGAATACACCTTTATTCATAAACACCTAACCGTATGACATCCTTCTTCAAATCAAAGGTTTCAGCTTTAACTTTGTATGTTTTCTTAACGTCCATCTCCGTTAATTTCACATGCAGAGATTCTTCATTTGGATACACATCAATCCATTCTGGCAGATCAACCTGTGCCTGAAACAGCTGGAATACCTCTTTTCCTGGCAGCGGAAGAAGACCGACCTGAATCTCTTTCTCCTTTAAAAGAAGATCTCCATTTTTCAGAACCTCAGGCTCAAACGAAATTTGATACGGAAATTCCCTTTCCATAAAAGGCAGTTTTCCTTTTATTAAAATATCGTCTCTCATGTTCACATAAAGGTCCAAGTTAGGCTGTTTTTTCTTGATCTCTTTGTTCAATATTTCCTCGACCTTTTCCTTGTCTGTCTCCACGCTGAGCAGTTTTTCACCTGCCACAGTGTCATTTAGTCTCGAGTCATCCCATTTCCCTTTAGAGGGGTTTATAAATAACATTGAAACAAGTACGACCGGTACGATTAACGCGATCAGCAGCAACGTAAAAAAGGCTGCCTTCCATCCATTTCTCATCTTTTCATCTCCAAATTATTATTTTCTACTCTTATTCCTTAACATTTGATAAAGTTAAACATGGGACTTTTTTACTTTTGGGGGTATGTATGATGACAGGCAATATCTTTGTATTCGTGGCACCTGTCCTGCTATTCATTTTTAATTCACTCACTGACCGATTATGCGCTCAAAGAGAAATTCCAGCAGAAAAGCAGTTTCAGGTATTCCGCACCGTAAATATCCTGTTAACCATTCTGCTCATTTCTGTGTACATTGAAAACGTATTTGCCTGAATTTTTTCTACAAAACAAAAATAAAGCAAGGGGGAACTGTTTCTTCTCCCCCTTGCTGCTTCCAAACCATAATCTTCTCATTAGCAGACCCAACATGCACCGATGATAATGAGCAATATAAATAATACAACAACAAGCGCAAAGCTGTTTCCGTATGCTTTACCCATTTTCATACCTCCTTATTTAAAGCAGACACTGTTCTCTTACTTAGCAGCACCAAGCAGCGCCTACGATGATTAATAGAATAAACAACACAACAATCAGCGCAAAGCCCTTTCCATATCCGTAGCCCATGATGACACCTCCTCAATTATCTGTATCCTATCCTATGCAGCATGCTCCACAATCGCATAGGCGGCTGCCCTTTTTCCCGGTTTTTCTTTAAGAATTTAGATAATTAGTTACTATGCCAGGGGCAGATTCAGACTGTCTGAAGGGCTTAGCGCTAGGAATTTTCCCCTATCAGCAGCAGAGGAGGCCGCCAATAATGACCAATAGAATAAACAGCACCAAAATAATTGCAAATCCATGTCCGCTTCCATACCCATAACTCATAATAAACCCCTCCTTCATTTCTGTTATCATATAGAGCAGACACCCAATTGGTTTAGGCGAATGACCCGGTTTTTCATTATTTTTTTTATTAACCCTTTTCTTTGTGTAAATTTTCTCATATTTTCCTGCTTGAATAGGAATTACGGTCGTGTTTATGCTATAGTAAGAGTTGTTAAATTATTACTTCAAAATGTAGGAGTGTTACAGAATGAAAAAATGGTTATTATCTGTCGGCTTAACAGCTGGCCTATTGTCTTTATCTGCATGCAACTCCGGCGGATCTGAAAAAGTAGTCGAGTCCAAAGCCGGTGACATCACGCAGGACGAATTTTATCAGGAGCTTAAGGACCGCTACGGCAACCAAGTTTTGAAGGAAATGGTTGACCAGATGGTACTAGAAAAGGAATATAAGGTTTCCGATAAAGAAGTCGATAAAGAGATCGAAAAGATTAAGAAAGAATCAGGCGGCGAGGATGCATTCAAACAGCTTCTTGAGCAAAACGGCATTAAAGATGAAAAAGTTCTAAAAGAGCGTATCAAAGGCATGCTTGCAAGCGAAAAAGCAGCGACAAGCGGCGTGAAAGTTTCTGATGAAGAAGCAAAGAAAGTGTTCGAAGAGAAATATAAAACAGAAGTAAAAGCTAGCCACATTCTTGTTGACGATGAAAAAACAGCAAAAGAAGTAAAAGCTAAGCTTGATAAAGGCGGAGATTTTGCAAAGCTTGCAGAAGAGTATTCTAAAGACCCAGGCTCTAAAACTAAGGGCGGAGATCTTGGATTCTTCGGTAAAGGCGCAATGGTTCCTGCTTTTGATAAAGCAGCATTCTCTCTTGAAAAAGGGAAAATCTCTGAGCCTGTTAAATCCGACTATGGCTACCATATCATCAAGGTAGAAGATAAGCGTGAGAACAAGTTCGAAGATAAGAAAGATGAAATTGTGAAAGAACTTAAGCAGCAAAAAGCGAAGCCTATCCAGGAAATCGTGGACAAGCTCCGCAAGAAAGCTGATGTTAAGATCAAGGATAAAGATCTTAAAGACGCATTGAAAGCTCAAGAACAGCAGCCAATGCCTCAATAACTTTTATAGTAATGTCCCCGCTGACCATTGTGGCTAGCGGGGATTTTTTTAGGTACTTTTGTATACCTAGTTGCTTTTAGATTTCAGAGGAGGGGTTGCTCTCCGTTTCAGGTGCACGCTTTCCGCGGGGCGGGCGGTGAGCCCCTTTGCCGCTACGCGCCCTAAAGGGTCTCACCTGTCCCACTCGTCCCGCTGGAGTCGGCACCTTACACTCCGATCAACCTTATCAATGATGAATTCAAAGGTGATTAACCGAGTGTAATAAAAGATCAGCAGTAGCAATTGAAGTAAGAATGAAAATATTCCTCATGGATAAGGCATTGTTTGTTAAACTTTCACCCCTGAGCCATTTCACTCACCTATGTTGTAAAAACACGCCGTTTAATAGCCGCTTGCGCCAATCTTCTATCAACATTCACCTGTTCTCCTTCTTTTTTTAATACTGTACGCAAAAAAAGACAGAGCGCTCAGCTCTGTCTTTTCTAATCCTCGCAATTTAGTTCTCTATCTTCGCTCGTCTTTCTGCGATGCGCTCCATATATACTCTGCCTTCTTCTTCAATAAGCTTTAGTTCCTCTTCCCGGTCGACGTAAAAAGCGGTATAACTTCTGTATCCGCTCAGGATAATGCCGCCGAGAACGAAGTACATCCACCAAGGCGTCGCGTTGAACAGAGCAGCAACAGGCCCTGTGTATTCTTTTAACACAAACGCTGTAATTAAAATTACTCCAAAGAAAAGTGCCGCGTAACCTTTCATGTACCCTACCCCTTTCATAAGACAAGCTTTACATTATCCTATGATGGCAAAGCTTTGATTATGTCATGTCAGCACTTCAGTTTTGGCTAATTTTACAGTCTGTTCTTTTCGGTCAAACGCTTTGAACATAAAGTGGTACAGCACTGCGCTCATTAGTGCTAAGAAAACAAGTACGTAAAATGTGTTTTGGAAACCAATCCACATTGTCATCGGGATCGTAACCGGAGCAATACTGCGGCCGATCGTAAATCGCAGACCTGCTGCCGCAAAATATTGGCCTCTCATATGTTCAGGTGCCAGCTTGGAAATAAAACTCTCCTGAATCCCCACAACCATCAGCTCAGCAGCTGTGAAAATAACGATTCCAATGAATAGAAACCAGACAAGGTCTGTACTTCCAAATACAAACATACCTGCACCGTAAAGGACAGATGACATAACAAATACATTGCCTTCACGGTATTTAGACATCCATTTCGCCATAAAAACAGTGAAAAGCGCTACGAGCAAGCCATTGGAAGATACGAGGTAACCGAACAGCTTCTCGCCTGTCAGTGTAAGATCCCAGCTGCCAACAGATAAGAGTGTCTGCTCCGGTACCTTTTCAGTCGTATACACCGCGATAAGAAGATCCAGCTGCATGAACGTCTGAGCGACAAGTATTCCAGCCACGATAAAGAGCAGGAACAGCTTATCAGATGCGATAACACGGTAATCCTTCAACTGGTTCCATACCGCATCGCTCCATTTTCTTGGACTGCTGTCTTCTTGAACAGCTTCGGCAGTATCCCTGAGAGGAACCGTTTCCCTTATCATTTTGTCAAGAATAATCGTCAGAATAAAGCTGACGACAAGACAAGCTAGCAGCAAGCCGAAACGGTATTGAAAGAAAAAGATACTTCCCAATATCGGGCCAAAAACAACAGATATATTAATTGACGTATAGAATACGGCAAATACGCTGCTTCGATGCTTTTCAGGCACGACATCTGCAATCATTGCATGGCTGGCTGGCCAATACAGAGAACCGAAAACACCAAGCGCTGTGAACGCCAAAAAAGTGATGATCGGAGATGTAAACCACGGCGAGTTAGCCAGAACAAAAAATACAAAGGATACCGTCTGACCGGCTGCTGCAAACACCATCATTTTTTTTCTGCCATAACGGTCTGCACAGTAGCCTCCTACTAAGTTGGCAAATACACCAACAAGCTGCGAGGCGACTAGAAGCGCCCCTGCCATCCCCTTTCCTAGCTCATCTGCAAAATAGACGGCCATAAACGGGAAGTACATCCAAAATAGTACATTAAACGTGAATTCTCCTAAAAGCCGCACTTTAATATTGCGGTCCCAATCTTTCCATTTCATAATGCCACATCCAATCTGTTTTTTTCCAATAAGCATCTTCTCAGGGGAAACAGCAGCGGAAGGCACACAAAAAAACCTATAGCACCGCAAAGATATCCCTGCGCGGACTATAGGCTTTAGAAAAAGACTATCGTACGTCAGGAAATCAGCTGTTCAAGAGAAGATGGATCAAACAAACATAAATAGACCTCAACCATAATATGGTTAAGAATTATTTAGTCTGATTGCGCACCTTTCCTTGAACAATGATTTCCATGATAACAGCCTCCTGTAAATTCAAAATCTATTTCCAATTTAACACTAATTCCCATAAAATGCAATTACTTTCCTACAGGTTCCTTCTGAAATGACGGTTTATACATCGAACGGTTTTCTAGCGCAAACACTTTTTCTGTAAACTCGCCTGGCTCTGTCTTATTTAACACGCGGTCCATCATATTCATCCTTGCATCAAAATTGTCAATCATATGAAGAATTTCAGCCTCGCGGATCATCGGCGCTTTCGGGCTGCCCCACTCGGGCTTGCTATGGTGGCTTAGTACTAGATGCTGAAGCACAGTAACTTCTTCACCGTCGATTTCGAGTTCTCTGGCTGCCTGTCCGATTTCGTTAACCATGATGGAAATATGGCCTAAAAGCTTGCCTTCGAGTGTGTAGCTTGCCGCAACCGGCCCTGAAAGCTCAATGACTTTTCCAAGATCGTGCAGGATGATGCCTGAATAAAGCAGGTCAGTATCCAGCGAAGGATAAAGCTTGGATAAAGCCTTTGCGAGGTCAAGCATCGAGACGACATGGTATGCGAGACCCGACACGAACTCATGATGATTCTTAACCGCAGCGGGATACTCAAAGAACGCAGTCTGATGCTTTTTCAATAGATGGCGTGTGAGGCGCTGAATATTTGGGTTCTTCATTTCAAAAATGTACTTGGTCACTGCTTCACCCATTGTCTCTTGTGACAACGGAGCCGTTTCAAGAAAATCGCTCATCTTAACTCCGTCAAGCTCTGTTGCTGGGCGAATAGCTTTGAGCTTCATCTGTGACTTTCCGCGATAGCTTCCCATCTCACCGCCGATGCGGACGATCGATTGAGGTATGTAGATTTCTTCATCCTCAGGTGAACAGTCCCAAAGCTTTGCCTCCACGTCACCGGTCTGATCCTGAAGATGAATGGTCATAAAAGGTTTTCCATTGCTGGCAACGCCCTTAACGGCAGATTTAATCAGGAAAAATCCGTCTACCGCTTCTCCGACTTTATAAAATGCAATACCTTTTTTCATCGCTCCGCCTCCGATAATTCAATCTTTATATAAAGTATATCACAGCCAGCGAACAGGCTACGAATGAATACTCCCCGCCATTTCTTCCTCTTTTTTCCGCGAACCCCACACTTTCATCGCGAGAAGAGTGATGATCATCAGTATTGCTCCGAACCAATACGGCCATTCCATATGAAGCTCAAACAGAGCACCTGCGACAATCGGTCCGATCGCGTTGCCAAGACTGAAAAACGAGTTGTTCAATCCCATGATCATCCCTTGCTCTGTGCCCGCCATCTTGGATATAAGAGAATTGACTGCCGGCCTGACTATTGAGTTGCCGAGGAAGAACAAGCTGACCGTCAGCAGTACGGTGAGATAGCTTCCTGCAAATGTCATGAGCACAAAGCCGCCGGCACTGACAAGAAGGGCTCCTGTCACCACTTTGCTGTCTCCAAACGTTCGAGTCAGACGGCCAACGAGCGTCCCCTGCGCTATCGCACCAATAATACCAGTCGCCGCAACGAGGATTCCAACCTCACTCGGACCATAACCAAACTTTTTAAGCATATAAAAGCCGAAAATAGCCTGAAAGTTTGTGAGTGCAAAGCTGATGACAAACACAAGAATAAGCAGAAAACCGAGCGGTCCTTTCAGGGCCGATACCATGTTTGACAGCATGCTCGTTTTCTTTTTGTTCTTTGCCTTTGCTTTTTCTTCTTCACTTAAGGATTCGGAAAGCAGAAACAGTGACACAAGCCCTCCAACTATTGCAGCGAAACCTGCTGCAAAGAACGGATAGCTCAGATTATATTCTGCAAGCCATCCGCCAATTCCAGGTCCGATGACGATTCCAAGTGCCATCGCTGCACCAATCATCCCCATTCCTTTCCCGCGGTCTTCTTCCGTAGTTACATCTGCAACATAGGCCATGGCAGTCGGCATCAGTGCAGATCCAAAAATTCCTGCTATCGCACGTGACAGGAATAGCATCCATAAGTCCGTTGCAAAAGCAAAAATGAATTCTCCTGCCGCAAAACCGAACATACCAAGTGCAACGAGCGGTTTGCGTCCGTACTTGTCTGAAAGACGCCCCCATACAGGAGCGAACAGGAATTGCATAAAAGCAAATATAGCGATTAAGAGCCCAAGCTCCCTGCCAGAAGCCTGAAATTCTTCGATGTAATACGGCAGGATTGGAATGACCAGTCCGATTCCTACCATGATAATAAACAGATTAAACATTAGCACTGCGAGAGGCGCTTTGCGCGGATTTCTATTAGCAGCCATTATTTAATTTCCTCTCTGTCAGACTGTACGAAAGGAACGGTAATACGGAAAACAACACCGTGTTCTGTATTTAGTGCATCAGCCGTTCCGCCGTGCAATTCTGCAATTCTTTTTACTATAGCAAGCCCGAGCCCGAACTGGCCTTTGCTTCCCTTCCTAAACGGCTGAAAAAGCTCCTCTGTCTGAACAGATGTAAGTTTCTCGCCGTCATTAAACACTTGAGCGGTCAGCACTCCGCTGCTGATTTCGGCTTTTATAAGGATTGAGGCGCGTGCATAGCGGATCGCGTTCTGCACAAGGTTTTCGAGCAGAATGGTCCACTGCTCTCTGTCTCCCATAAAATGTACGTCCTCACCTTCAGCATGAAAAGAAATATCTTCACGCAAGTATTGAAAACGTTCAATGATTTCTTCGCATAAATCGCCAAACCTTAAATCCTCTTTTTCTAATGCATCGAACTTTACTGCATCCAGCTTTGTATAATAAAGCATATTTTGCACTCTTTTTTCCATCCGCTTCGTCTCGCCTAAAATAACATCCATCATCCCTTCAACATTTGTCTTCGGGAGGATGCCGTCCTTAACAGACTGAGCGTAGCTTTTGATCGTCATGAGCGGTGTCTTCAGTTCGTGAGATGCATGCTGGATGAACGTTTTTTGTGCAGCATCATGGCGGAGAAGGTTCTGTCTCATTTTTTCAAATTGAAGAGACAGGACTTTAAATTCATCTTCGCTCTTCCAATAAAACTGTTCCTGCCAGTTGCGCTGTGCGATCTGTTCGAACCGTCTTCCTAAAATTTTAAGAGGAGAACGCAAGTACCTTGCCAGCCAGATTGCTGGTATGACAGCTAGCAGTCCTGTGAGCAGGAGAATAATAACTAGGCGCTGCCAGAGGCGGTTAACCATGTGGTCACGGTACGTATCCCACATATACGAGATATAGTAGACGTTCTCACCCGAATCGCCTCTGTCACTCTTTGAAATCACATAGAACAGAACAGCTCCGCGGTATGTAAGTTCATAGTGGCCGCGATCTTTTTTCTGCTTATACGCTTTTTTCCCCATCTCTGCCAAGACGTTTTCTGGTACAAGGTCTCCTTTTCTCTCGTAATACTGGTTGATGAGCATAATGTGTCCGACAGAACGAGAGGCATTGCGCCTCTCGATAAAATCAATCGATTTATCAAGGTTCCGCTCAGCCGCTTGCGGATCGCTGAGGCGTTCTTGTTCGGCTTCTATTATGCGGTACGTCTCGTCTGTCATTGTGTCCTTGATGGACAATGGATAGAGGACTGCTGTCAGCACACCGACCGTCATTAGTAAAAGAGCGAATGACAGCCAGATTCGCTGTGTCAAGGTAAGCGAAATCATGTCGGGACGATCCTGTATCCCGCTCCATACACTGTCTCAAGGTTTACTCGCGGTAATTTTTTTCTGATCCTTCTTATCACATCATCGACCGCACGCTCTGAGCCAAAATAATCCTCTCCCCAAACCGAGTGAAGGATCTCATCTCTCGTTCGGGCTTGTCCTTTATTTTCTATCAAGTACAGCAGTACATCCATCTCTTTAGATGTCAGGCTGATAGGCTCGTTGTCTCTCGTAATCTTTCTTGCCGCAAGATCGATTGTATAGCCCGTCACCTCAATCGTTTTTGGCATAACACCGCCTTGTTCATACACTCTTGACAGAAGCTTTCTCGCTCTTATAACCAGCTCACGAGGGAGAAATGGTTTTGCTAGGTAATCGTCTCCGCCAAGCTCCAGTCCGACAATGCGGTCAAGATCCTGATCGCGCGCCGATATGAAGATGACAGGGACATCCCCCTTCTTTTTTATCTCCTTAATGAGTTCATAACCGTCCATCCCCGGAAGCATTATGTCCAGCACCCATAAATGCGGGGACTTTGTTTCAGATAAGAGCGCATCTTCGCCATTATGATAGAGACAGACCTCCCAGCCTTCCCTTTCCATGTATGCCTGGAGAACGTGCCCTAAGTCTATTTCATCCTCTACTAAAACAATCCTGTATGGCTGCAACCTACATCGCCTCCTTACTAGCTGTATGCAATGACAGCCTTAAATTAGGCTCGTCAAACGTATTATACTGCAGATTTCACATTCAAATCATACACCTTTTTGTGAGAAAAAACTTCCATTACGTGTTCATGGCATGTAAAATACAAAACTTGGCGTTCCCTTGCAATGTTCTTTATCAAGCCAGCTGCCTGCCTGGTCCTCTTTTTATCAAAATTCACGGTAATATCATCCATTACCATGAGCATTTTCAAATCACCTGAATGTATGGCAAGTGCTGCCCTGATGCAAAGATAGAGCAGTTCCGCTGTCCCTTTGCTTAGTTCTGCTGGCGAAAATCTTGTATTCTTCTGATCTTGTACATATAGCAATCCATCCTGATTCAGGTTCACGCTCGTATAACGATTTTGGGATGCCTCTGCAAAGAGCTTTGACGTTTCTTCCAGCACAGCCGGCAATTTCTCTGTCCTGTACTTCTCCCGTGTTTTCATTATGGCAGCATGCGTGATTTTATAGACAGCATACTCTTTTGCAAGGTTTCCAAGCTCGCTCTTCAGCTGCTGAAATTTATGGACAGCAGCTGAATATGTGCCATCCTCAAGCAGCATTTTCATTTCATAATCAAGCTGTGAACATTCATCGCTCAGCATATTCTTCTCTTTTTTCCACAGTGAAAGCATCTCTTTCATCTGCTCAAGCTCGCTAACTAGTTTTGCCGGTTCAAGAAGCACTGCTTCAGCCATGTCTTTTATTTGATATTCATCATAGCCAAGCGATGCGAGGTGCAGACTTGCCTCTTTAAACGTCTGTTTATGAGCAAAGTATGATTCATATGCCCGTGCGGCAGTGTAAAATTCGTTTTCATCAATGCATCTTGCTGCTGTCAGAAGTCTTTTTGTTTCTTCTTCTATCTTTTTTAGCCTGTTCGTAATTTCTGCTGAACGTTCTGCAAAAGACTGATTTTGCCTCTCCATCTCTCTCAGCCGTTCATCAGACTTTTCCTTTTTATTCAGCAGATCATTCATTTCTTTCAGAAGAAACCCTGGATCATTTCCCTTTAAGCCTGCCTCCTCTGCTGCCCGAAACACCCTTCTCTCAAAAGAAGCCGTATTTTCAGCCAGTTTGTGAAGCTTTACGTTAATCCGGTCTGCTTCTTCGTATAAATTTTTCACTTTTCCTAAAACATCAAGAATACCCGCGGTGAACAGCATATGAGGCGCACCGTTCCAACCGAAGTCCTGCATCCAAGTATCAGCCTCTTGATAGAGGCGATGTTCTTTTAGTTCAATTTGATCAAGTGCATGTGCAATCTCGTGATAATTTTTTTCTTCCTCTTCCAGTTCACGCAGAGCAAGTTCCCATTGCGAACGTCTCCTCTCTTCGTCTTCAAGCACCTGCAGCCAGTCTTCCGTGTTTAGGGAGTCGCTTTCAGAATTCTTATAGCGCCTCAGCTTTTCTTCTTCTTTTTGCAAAGAGAGTACATACCGCTTCTTTTTAAAATAGTCAGCTGCTAAAAAAGCTCCTGTGAAAAGCAGCAGCAGTGCGGGATAGAATAGGATATCAGAAGTGAAAACAGCGGCTGCAGTCATAAGAACTCCTAGTAAGAGGCAGGCGGCTATCCACTTTATGCCTTGTTTATAGCTGCTTTTGTTCTTTTCAGTCTTAAGCAGCCTAGTCACATACTCGTATTCTGCGGTGAGCTCTGCTTCCTTAGAAGAGTTCATTCTATTTTGAAAAAACGCCTGTCTCTTTTCAACAAGCTTTTCTCTGTCTTCATCCGGCATAAGCTTTAAACGAAGCTCTTCCTCTTTCATCTCTGCTTCTTCAAGATTCTTACGAGACCTTTCCAGCTGATCATCAAGTATTTCTTTTCTTTGCTGAAGCTGCTGAAGATTGTTAAACATCTGCATCCAGCTATTTTTTGCGGCAAGTGTAAGAATAAGTGACTGCACTTTCTCTTTAGTCCATTCTCCCCCAGCTTCTTTACTGATTTCCCATACAGATCGGCCGTTTTCAGCAAGCGCCGCATGCAGCGTTTCAGCTTCTTCTTTCATCAGCTTGTACCGGTGATACTGTTCACCCATCAATCTGATTTCATCTTCATTGCCTGTAATGTATTTATTCTTTGATGGATCTGTCTCTTGCCGTATCGCATCCATTTTTTCCTTAAGATAACCAAGCTCCCCTTCCATAGATACAGCCTGCGCTCTCCATGCTTCATACCTTCTCAATCCATCCTCAGGAAAAAAATGATCACCTGTCTCGGCTATATATCGGCCGCTTTCGCTCCACTTTTGCAGAACGGGCTCGAGTTCCATCCACTTGTTTAAACGTCCGATCTCTTTTTCTGCTTCTGTAATCCTCTGCAGCAGCTCTCCTTTTGCGGCTGATTTCTGTTCCTTTTCTCTCAGCAGCATAGCGTAGCTTTCATTCTTTTTTTTCCATTTTGCCAGGTTTTCCTCTGCATCCTTCAGCTCAGCAATCTTGCTGTTTATTAAAGGTTTCCTTCCTCCTGGTTTAAACAGTGTGCTCCATTTTCTTTCGAGCCGTCCTTCTAACGCAGAAAGATTTTCCCCTCCTGTCATCCCAGCTCCTAATAGAAAATCCCCAAGTTCTTTTTCACTCATAAGATCGAGCTGCTGAAGACCATCGAGTCCGAAGCTGAAAATCCCTTGAAAGAAAGATTTATCTAATCCGTTCAGCCAGGTTTTTAAAAAATCTTCTCCATGCGTTTCACCGTTTTCCAGGTATACCGTTACATCTCCCGCAGCCTTCGAACTGTCTACCCGTTCAACAGTTACATCTCCCCAAGCAGCATCGTAAAAGACAATCTTTCCGCCCCGCCTGCCTCCATCTTTCGGTTCATAGCGACTTCCGCTCTGCGTTCTGCCTGAAAATCCAAATAAAACGGCTGTTATGAACTGCATAATGGTTGTTTTCCCTGCCTCATTCTCACCGTAAAAAACGTTCAGTCCCGCTGATAAATCCTTTGCTTCCCACTGCTTCATCCCGCCAAATTGGTAGATATACAGATGTTTAATGGATACCATCCCTGTCTTCCTCCTCTCCTGTTTTTAGCTCTTGAACCGTTCCTGCAAAAGCTCATTTTCTGCCTGTTTAATCAGTTCCTTCATCTCTTCTTCCGGAAGTCTATCAAGATATTTTGCAGCCTGCCGATGGTGATACAGATCACCTAATGTTTCCTCAATCCAGCTGCTGTCTTCTAGTGTCTGCTGCACATCGCTCCAAAATCCTGTGTTTGACTGATTACCGTCTGCATCCGCCGGAAAACAATCATTGATGATCTCATGAACATAAACAAAATCTTCTCCGTTTTCTTCTTCATTCAATACATCATGCAGTTCCAGCAAAAAAGCCGAGAGACTTAAGAATATAGAGCTTTTTCCTGTTAAAATGACTCTTAGGAGGACTCCCCTGCTTTCTTCACGCATTTCTTCTTTAAAAATTAAACATTTGTTTAAAAGATCAGACTCACGATCCACCGTTGACATATCCAGGATTATTTCTTTCCAGATAATATCGCAAGTTGGGATAAAGCGGCTTTCCGCCCCGTTCTCATTGAGTGTGACGACATATGCACCTTTTTCTCCTGTCTCGTTTTTATGCCTGCCTTGAATGTTGCCTGAATAACAGACTGGCGGCTGTAAAGACAGCTCGCTCCGTTTATGTATATGGCCTAAAGCCCAGTAGTCATAATTTTTGCTGATCAGTTCCTGCAGCAGAAAAGGTGCGTAAGGATCATGTCCCGTGTACCCCGCTGCCTGGCCATGAAGCATGCCGATATGATGCACGTCCCCTGCTTTGACAGGGTATTGGCTCGTCCGGTTCTCTTCTACAGCCTTCGTTTCATAGCTGAATCCATGAATCAGGGCTGCTGTTACTCCATTCTTAATGAAGGGTACCTGCTGAACGTTGTTCCCAGCAAAAAAGATAACATTTTCAGGCCAGTCTAGATCTGTCCACTGTCCCCCGAGATGATCATGGTTTCCGTGGGAAACAAAGACGGTAATGCCATATTTATTAAGCTTTTCCATTTCTTTATTAAAACGGAATTGTGCTTTAAGGCTTCTCATATCTCCATCAAACACATCCCCGACAATCAGCATAAAATCCACTTTTTCCTCAATTGCTGCATCAGTCAGCCTGCTGAATGAGGCGAATGTGCTTTCTTGCAATCTATCAAATATGGATTTAGGCAATCCTTTCAATCCCTTAAATGGACTGTCCAGATGAAGATCGGCACAGTGAATAAATGTAATCATCATCACACATCCTTTTACCTCTTATTCTCTCATTATTTTACCACTTTAAACGAATTTTAGAGGAGAAAAACAAACGGATGTTCTATGTATACGACAAAAAAACCCTCCATTTAATCTGGAGGGTCTCAATCTCTATCCTTCTATTTTCTTCTCTTCCTTAGACATCAGCAAAGCCTGTTTGATGAGTTTAAGCGATGGGCTTCCTCCGTAAAGAAGTACTCCTCCGCGATAAACTCTTGCTCCGATAGTTGCAAAAATGGATATTGACGCGAGAAGGATACCAAAGCTCAGAAGTATCTCCCAGAAAGGAAGATCCGTCATTCCGACTCTCAGCAGCATGATCATTGGGGTGAACAATGGAAAATATGAAGCTATTGTAACAACTGCTGATTCTGGATTCTCGCGGCCGTAAATCGCAATCATGAACGCTCCAACTATCACCATAATAAGCGGGGTTAAGAGGCTGTTCACTTCCTCCACTCGATTAATAAGCGAACCGAGCATTGCAAATAATGTCGCAAACATGAAAAAGCCTAAAAGGAAATATAACGCTGCGTAAATATATAAAGATAACGGTATAGATCCTAGATTCAATATATCCAGCATGCTGTCTTTCCCGCTTATACTTTCGTTCAACTGTAGAGCCGTGTATACTGAGCCAGCAAAAACGGTTAGCTGTGTAAAGGCTACGAGAACGATGCCGAATATTTTGCCGAACATCTGTTTAACAGGTGACACGCTTGATATCAAGATTTCCATGACACGTGATGACTTTTCCGTTGCCACTTCTGTTGCAATCATCGTACCGTACATCATCACAGACATATAGATGAATAAAAGAAGCACATAAACGAGCACATACACCTGGTTTGCTTCTTCTTCACTTTTTGCACTTTCAAGCAGCGATACTTTTTCAAAACCGACAGGGGCATACATCTTTTCCACCTCTGCAGTCGACAAACCGAGCGATTCCACTGAAACCATGTTTTTTACTTGCTGGAGCGCATTTTGGATATCATCAATGCTGCTTTGCTTTGTAACATCTTCTGCTTTAAAGATACCTTCTGGCAGCCCCTCGCTGCTTTGTTTTATGATAAGGTAACCTTCATGCTTTCCTTTCGAAACGTTTACCTCTGCTGTCTTCTCATCACTGACAGACACAAGTGTAATGTCTTCTTTTAGAGGTTTTACCTGCTCTTGCAAGAGTGGATAAAATACTCCTGACTCGTCAATAACTCCTATCTTGTCAGGCACATCGTTGCCGAACAGTTTAGCGATGTGGTTAATGTTCGCAATAGTAAAAATCAGCACCATCGTTATTGCAGTGGAGATGATAAACGGCTTTGATTTAATTTTATTACGATACGTATGCAGCAGAACAATCCAAAACTTACTCATTAGCTGCACCCACTTTCTCTATGAAAATATCGTGGAGAGAAGGCTCTTCCAGCTCAAACTTCGTAACGAATCCCTTATTGTATATGTTTTGGAAAATATCATGTGCGACTTCCTCTTTTTCCACCTGAAAACGCATGCCATCTGTAAAGCGGTGATGCTTGAGGATGCCGTCTAGCTCGGTTAAATACATAAGGTCAAAATCTGCGTGAACGACAACATTCTTTTTGCCGAACGACCGCTTGATATCTTTCAAATGTCCGCTTACAGCCGCTTTGCCTTTATGCATGATGCAAATGTTCTGGCACAGCTCTTCCACATGCTCCATTCTGTGGCTCGAAAAAACGATGGTCATTCCTTCTTCATTTAGTTCTTTTACGGCTTCTTTTAAAAGATCAACATTTACAGGATCAAGGCCGCTGAATGGTTCATCTAAGATAAGCAGTTCTGGCTTATGCAGCACCGAAGCAATGAACTGGATTTTCTGCTGATTTCCCTTTGATAGTGATTCGACCTTTTTATTTAAATATTGCTCAGCCTGAAAACGCTTCAGCCAAGCTTCTGCAGCTTCAAGTATATGAGACTTTTTCATTCCGCGAAGCTGTCCCAGATAAGTCAGCTGTTCTTTCACCGTCAGCTTCGGGTACAAACCTCTTTCTTCCGGCAGGTATCCTATCGTGTCACTCGTTTTGTACGAAAGCTCCTGCCCATTCCACTTAATCGTTCCTTGACTTGGCGTAAGCAAACCAAGAATCATGCGGAACGTAGTGGTTTTACCCGCACCGTTTGCTCCAAGCAAACCAAATATTCCACCTCGCTCCACTTCTAGGTTAAGTGAGTGGACTGCGGTAAACTGTCCAAAGTTCTTTTTTACATTATGTATGTGCAGCACGTTATCTCCCCCCTAAATAAAGTGTACTACAGTGATAGTACTTTATGGTTATATTTTACAAAAATAGGAGCTGTTTTTTAAAAATGGTTCATTAGAAGGAATTATAAAAATCTTATCGAATAACGAAGAAAGAGAGAAAGGAGCGATTGACATCATGTTATCCTACACACTTACGGTATATGAAAAAAATGGTGAAAAAATAGCGGACGAAACATTGAAGGCAGCTGACGATAAAGCGGCAAAAAGGCTTGGTGAAGAGCGGTTAAAAGAGCTTGAGGCAGAAGAAAAAACACATCGCCTGACATCGCCTAAAGGACAGCTACTTCTGTTCCACCGCTAATAAACCTGCGGGGTGAAGATGATGAGCAACTGTTATATCCGCAAAGCTGTTATGGAAGACAGCGGTGACCTTGCCTATCTTATGGGAGAGCTTGGCTATCCTACTATGCAGGAAGAGATGGAAGAAAGGCTTTCTCTTCTTCTGAACGACAGCAGCTACGCTTGCTTCGTTTCTTGCTATGAAGAGCGCATAACCGGAATGATCGGTCTGACTAAAGGTATGTATTTTGAAAAGAATGGGACATATGCCCGGATTACAGCACTCGTTGTCAGCGAAGAATTCCGCGGCAACGGCTTTGGCAAATCACTCGTTCTGCATGGCGAAGAGTGGGCGAAAGAACAGGGCTGTACAGCTATTTTGCTGAACAGCGGCAAACACCGGACCGACACTCACGACTTTTACCGCAATTTGGATTATGACGATACTGGGCTGCGGTTTATAAAAGTGATGATTTAAATGAAATACTTGATATGGAAAGATTTGTTGCTATTTAGAAATCAAAGAAGCCGTTGATTTCCGTTTCAGGTGCACGCTTTCCGCAGGGTGGGCGGTGAGCCCTCTTGCCGCAATGCGCCCTAAGAGGTCTCACCTGTCCCACTTATCCTGCTGGAGTCGGCACCTTACACTCCAATCAACTTTATCCACGAGGGACAAGATGTCATGAATTGCTTCGTTTAATCTTCTAAAGAAGGCAAAAATTTTCGAGTAATAAAAGCAGGGATATTGACCGAAAATCTGTTAACCTTTGCGATGACTCTGAACAAGAACATACACTAAGAAAACAGCCAATGAGAAGAACCAGGTGAGCAGCATTCCTGGGTCTTTTTTTGTATGCCAAAAAGAACTCTCTGCATTTTTGCAGAGAGTTCTTTGTTCCGTCCATTTTATTGACCCCTAATGATGCTTTTACTTTAGGTTAACCCAAACGCTCTTAACTTCTGTATAGTTATTTAATGCGTAAGAGCCCATTTCACGGCCCATTCCGGACTGCTTATATCCGCCGAATGGAGATGCTGCATCAAACGCGTTGTAGCAGTTCACCCAAACTGTACCAGCGCGAAGTTTATTAGATACATAGTGAGCTGTCTTCAGGTTCTCTGTCCATAGACCTGCAGCGAGTCCATACTCGGAATTGTTCGCACGAGCGATTACTTCATCCAAGTCTTCGAAAGGCATAGCAGCTACGACAGGTCCAAAGATTTCTTCTTTAGCGATCGTCATCTTGTCGTCTACATCAGCAAAGATTGTCGGCTCTACGAAATAACCCTTCTCGAAAGGAACGCTTCCTCCTGTAAGAAGCTCAGCACCCTCATCGCGGCCTTTCTGAATGTAGCTGAGTACGCGGTTATGCTGCTCTTCAGAAACGAGCGGCCCCATGTTTGTCTCAGGATCCAGACCAGGTCCCTGCTTGATTTTCTTTGCATGTGATACGAGATCAGCCACAACATTATCAAACGACTTTTTCTGAATGAAAAGACGCGATCCGGCACAGCATACCTGTCCTTGGTTGAACATGATACCGCTGAGCGCTCCTGGAATTGCACGGCTCATATCTGCATCAGGAAGGATGATGTTAGGTGACTTTCCGCCAAGCTCAAGTGTTACACGCTTAAGCGTGTGAGAAGCATTTCTCATGATAAGCTTTCCAACATCAGTAGATCCAGTGAACGCGATCTTGTCGACATCCTGATGGTCAACAAGTGCTGCTCCTGTTTCGCCTGCTCCAGTTACAACGTTCAGGACACCTTCCGGGAATCCTGCTTCATGTGCAAGCTGTGCAAGATACAGCGCAGAAAGAGGCGTCTGTTCTGCCGGCTTCAAGACAACTGTACATCCAGTTGCAAGAGCTGCTCCAAGCTTCCATGCTGCCATTAGAAGCGGGAAGTTCCAAGGGATGATCTGCCCTACAACCCCTACTGCTTCGTGGCGAGTATAGTTAAAGAAGCTTCCTGCTACAGGAATTGTCTGTCCGACAATTTTTGTGGACCATCCTGCATAGTAGCGGAAATGCTCGATTGCAAGCGGAACATCCGCGTTCATCGTTTCACCGATCGGCTTTCCGTTGTCGAGTGTGTCGAGCTGTGCAAGCTCTTCTTTATTTTGCTCCATTAAGTCAGCTAATTTGTAAATAAGGTGGCTTCGTTTGGAGGCTGGCATCTTTGACCAGTATCCAGTGTCGAATGCAGCACGTGCCGCTTTTACTGCACGGTCGATATCTTCTTTTCCGCCTTCGGATACTAGTGCAAGCACTTCGCCTGTTGAAGGATTAAGTGTTTCAAATGTTTTGCCTGATGCCGCGTTTACCCACTCACCATTAATGAAGAGCTTTTTTGTTCCGTTTAGAAACTCGGCCACTTTCGGCTTTAGTTGAAGACTTACTGCTGTGTTTTCCATTTGAATCCTCCCTTAAATAAATAGTGTTTCTTTCGGTAATAGGATTCGACAGCATTTATGAAAACCCTTTCATTTTGATGTTTTTTAACATAATTGTAATCTTTGCGGCATTTTTTTACATAAAAAGCTGTTTGCGAAAAATTTCCAGCTGATAAGAAGCTGTTGTTTCCGTTTCAGGATTAAGAAAACAGCGTTATAAAAAGCGAACCATCAAATATTCATCTATGTACCTGTCTCCAGATTTCAATGCGTTCTTTTCTGTACCGTAAATTTCAAATCCCGCATTTTTATAAAGTCTGACCGCCGGCTCATTTTCTATTGCCACCGCCAGCTGCAGCTGCTCGATTTCTCCGCTCTCTTTCGCCTGATCTAGGGTATAAACCAGCAGTTTTTTTGCGATCCCTTTTCCGTGATACTGATCACCTACATAAACAGCGACTAGCGTTGCTTTATGCTTAATCTTTTCCCTTGTTTCCCCCATGACGCCCATCATGCCGACAAGTTTACCTTCTATAAAAGCGCCTGTCAGAAATTGAACGTTATTATGATTCCGGAACCGTTCTCTATGTTCATCTTCCGTCAATTTTAACTGATCCTCTTTTGTTGTAAGATACGCATCCGGATACTTTTCCAGCGCTTCTAGCCGTAAAGCTTGTACCTCTGGAACATCGTTTTCCGTCAGTTTTCGAAATGATTGGCTCATAAAAAAATGGCTCCCTCCCTGAAATAGTACTCCCTATTTTATCCAATAAATACAAAAGAAAAAAGCCCTCTGATTTGTTGCTTTGTTGCTTTGTTGCTATTAAAGAAATCAGAGAAGAGGTTGATCTGCGTTTCAGGCGCACGCTTTCCGCGGGGCAGGCGGTGAGCCACTCGCCGCTACGCGCCATTGAGTATCTCACCTGACCGCTTGTCCCGCAGGAGTCGGCACCTTACACTCCGATCAACCTAATCAATGATGGATTCCAGATGATCAAGCGAACATAATGAAGAAATCAGCTATAATAATTACGGAAGAATATACACATTTCTCGTCGGTAGGAGCTGGATTTTTCAGAGTAAATTCCTTTGACCTTTCCTACAACCAATTGTTCAAAAGCAACAATGCAAACATCTTTTAGAAAAAAGGCGTGCATTCGAAACTTTTTATGATACAAAAGTAAGAGTCAACCGCCTCGACATTACGAGTTGGTTTGACCCTTTTTTGTAGTTTGTTTCTATTTAGTTGTAAGCGAATTTCGTTGTGATTGGAGCGGAAGGGTGCGAGACTCCAGCGGGACGAGCGGGAAGGTGAGACCCTTTAGGTCGCGTAGCGGCAAAGGGGCTCACCGCACGCCCCGCGGAAAGCTCAGCACCCTGGAGCGGAAATCACAAGGACCACACTTGTTAGTAAACTTTTTTTAGTGCCATTAATCGAATCTCATTATCATTTATTTATGAATGATCTGTGACCGCATCTGTTTGCGGAACACTTCTTTAATCATATATGAGACCCCAAGCTGGTCATTGGTTCGGGTGATCCATTTTGCACATTTCTTCACTTCTTCAGGCGCGTTCGCCATTGCTACGCCAAGCCCGGCATATTCAATCATGTCTTTATCATTATATGAATCCCCTATGGCAACTGTTTCGTGAGGCAAGATGCCGAGTCTTTCGCAAAGCACTTTTAGAGCTGCGCCTTTTGTGACTTTTTGCGCCGTGATCTCAAAATGGCATTTGGATGAAGAAGTATATTCATAGTTTGGAAAATGTGTTTTCACATAGTTCTCCGCCGATTTCTTTTCATTTTCATCGAAAAACTGAACATCAATCTTAGGCGGTGAAATATCCTGTGTAAGTACATGTTCTGCCAGGTTCTCTGTAAATGTCACAGGGTAGAAAAGCGGATCTCCGGTACTCAAAGTCAGCTTGGCGACAAGCTGGCTCTTCTGTCTCATCTGGTTTCCAACAGCAAAGCGCTCATGCACCATTCTGATATGGCATTCATAGTTTTCCAGAATATCAGCAATTTTGTATGCCTCTTCTGTTTTAATGCGTCTTTCGTAGATTGGATCATCCACTGATTGTGCAATAAAACCACCGTTATGGCTGATCAGGTAGCTGTCGAGCTTCAAAGCTTTTGCGATCTTTTGTGTAGAAGGAAAACTTCTTCCTGAGGCAAGGGTGACGTAAACGCCTTTCCCTTTCACATAATCGATGGCTTCCCGGGTTTCTCTGTCAATGCGAAAGTTGCTTCGCAATAGGGTCCCATCGATGTCAATCGCAAGCAGTTTATATACCATGGTACTCCCCCTTTTCTGCTGACACTAGAATGATAGCTACTCTAACTGTATGCAGGCTGGGCAGATGGTAGTACCTGAGAGGTTTTAAAGACAGAAAGAGCGGGGGTCCGGTACCTGCGTACCGGACCCCCGCTCTTTCTTAAACTTTTTTTAGTTGGACACCATAGGTCCGTAGAGCTCTTCAAGCGGCTTTGTGATAATCTTGTTCATTTCTGTTACGATCATGCTCATGCGCTGTTCAGCCGCCATAAGCTTTGAGATTGTTTCATTCTGCTGAACGTCCTGAAACACACCTTGTGCTTTCTGAACTTCTTCCTCAGTGATTTCCTGACCTGTCATTTGCTTTTGCTGAAGGCTCATTTGAAGATCACGGAATTCCTCAAATAGGTTTTTCGTCTCTTCATTCGCGTTCACTTCGTCATATGCTTTTTTCAAGTCCTGAAAATCGCTGCTGTTTCGAAGTGCTTTTTCTAAATCGTACGCAATATCATAAACGTTAGACATCGTTTTTCCTCCTTAAAATAAACATTCGGTTACCACTATAACAAAGATTTATAAAAATAGCACAACCAAACCTTGAACCACACCTATAAGACCGCCTAGAAGCGCCCCAAGCCATGTGATCATCTTCAGCTCAGACTTGGCAATTGAAATAATAATTTCCTCCAGCCGCTGCAGTGAGAAGGTTTCTACCTGCTCTTCTACAATCTTGGCGAGGTTCATTTTTCCAAGAAGCAGCTCCAGCCGGTCACTTACCATCTCCATCCCGAGTGCCACTGCTTTAGGGACCATTCTCTCTGTTAATATCTGTTCAACCGGAGAAGTCCATTCTTTAAGCGGCCTCGATAAAAAGCTCCCGATCGGCAGCTGGCTGACGATGATGGCAGCTGCTTCATCCTTCATCGTTCCTGAAGGGTCAAATGAGGCTTCCAGCTCAGACCATTTCTTCTGCTTAATGTTTTGCCACTCTTTTTTAAGCAATTCGTTGACCGTCTGTTCTGTCTGTGGCTGCCTGATAAACTTGAGCAGCTCCGGTCTGATTTTTTCAGCGATGCTGATGTTTCCGAAAAACATCGACACCATGTTGACGAGTGTCCCCTTATCCATAAGAAAAGCGTCGACGCCTTTAGCAAGCGCAGCCCTTCCTTGTGTGCTTTCTAAATAATCCTCCGCTTTTTGAAGAATAAGGCGGCTGAGCTCTGGCAGCTTTTCTTCAGCCTTCGCGTTCCATTCGGCAGGAAGCAAATCATGAAGCTTTTCGCCTCGCCACCCGGACAAAATGTCTTCAAGCTTGTTCTTAATCCAGTCTTCCGCTTTTTCTTTCAGCATTTGTTCAGCGTTCTGTATGTCAAACTGCTGTTCCAGCCATTGTGAAACCGACTTGTCGCTTTTTAGAAAACGCCTTACCTCTTCACTTGTCCAATCTGTCAGCTCTTGAGCGAAAATGGGATCGCTTATCTTCCCTTTCACACCTTCTGCAGTCAGGAGGTGTGTTGTAACAGTCTCACCAAGCTGAACAGCAAGCTGGTGGCGTCTTTTCGGAATAAGTCCAGGTGTAAAGGGCACTCGAAACTTTCCTATATATAACGTGTTGAACGGGCGAAACAGCATTTTGATGGCGATTAAATTCGTCACTCCGCCGATGACAGCACCAATACCGATCATAAATGCCATCATAATGAATATATCCATAGGTTATCTCCTGTCCAATAATTTGAAGTGTCCGCACTGAATGGATTTTCAAGAAAAATTGTCCATTTAGGGTACCGTACCCCCGAACTAATTATACAAACCGGCAATGGTGTAGGGCAAGCTTGGGGTGCATATACTTGCAACACTATGAAATGTAAAGGAGCTTTTTAATATGGAACTTTTAAACTATAAGCTTGTAAGGCAGCCCGGTCTTCCTGGAAGAACTGCTGTGCTGCCTGAAACATGGCAAAAAGCTGAGAAGTCTATTCAGAATGTATCCTTTGGCAAATATACAGCTGAAGTAGTATCGATTTCTTTTCACGAGCACTCTTTAGAGATAGGCTTGAGCGAGAACCTCTGGAACGAATTATGTATTCCTTTTGAAGCTCACATGAGGGCTGCAGCAGTAAAAGGATGCTTGCGGCTGGGTCCGCTAGTCGGTATATTAGCTGAAGGTTTTCAGCCAGATTCTTCATCGTATTCTTCTTTTTTCGAAAACTATTTGGATGCCGGAGTTGAGGCGGGCTGCCTGCCTTTTATTTTCAGCTACAGAAATGTTCAGCCCGACAGCCGCAGAATTAACGGATGGTTTCTTAATTCTGGACAGTGGGTACAGCAAGAGGTTCCATTGCCAGATGTGGTTTATAACAAACTTCCAGACAGAAAAACAGAACAGTCTAAGCAATACCGCAGAACATTGTCGTGGCTTCGTGAACAGGGAAAAACCTCGGTTTTTAATCCTTCCTTTTTTGATAAAGGAACGGTGCATGAACACCTTTTTCAAGATGCTGATTGCAGAGTTTATTTGCCTGAAACACATTTCAATCCTTCTCTTGAAACTTTTATTGAGATGGCGGGAAAGTATGAGGAGCTTTTCGTGAAGCCAGCAGAAGGAAGCCTGGGTAAAGGGGTCGTATGCATCACAAAGAAAAGTACTGGTTTTTATTGCCGTGCGCAGCAAAAAGACAGCGTTTCTGCACATACCTATCATTCTGCTGAAAGGCTGTACAGAGCTCTTCTCGGTACAAAACCAGCATTGCTTCAGCAGGGGATAGATCTTGTACAAATTAGAGGCAGACGGACGGATTTCCGTTTTCATACGAACAAGAATAGTTCAGGTCAATGGGAAGTGAGCGCAGCTGCGGTGAAAATATGCGGAGAGTCTGTCGTTACAACACATACCGGCAATGGTGGCGAGGTTATTTCGTTCAGTGAGTTTTCAGGAAATCAGGATGCTGGGGCGAATCTTGTGAAAGAGATCGGCAAAGCGGCTCTCGTGCTGAGCCGCTGCCTAGATAAAAGATTGCCAGGTCCTATAGGCGAGATCGGGTTTGATTTTGGATTAGACAGAAAAGGAAGGGTCTGGCTGTTTGAAGCGAACGCTAAGCCGGGGCGAGGAATATTTGATCACCCGCTTCTGTCCTCACAGAAAAAACGGACATTGCAGCTTCCTTTTCAATACGCACTTTACCTGGCAGGATTTACAGGAAGTGGCCAGCCTCGGCGTGATAAATGGCTGATGAATGTAAAAAGGGAGCACAAAACAAAATAAGCATTATCTTTACTCTGGAAGGATAAACTCGTATCCTTCCTTTTTTAATTGTCTTAGCAGTTCATCAAGCACAACAGCCGTCTGCTGAAGTTCGTGGAGAAGGATGATAGAACCTTCTTCAGCATGACTTATAATATTGCTGATGATATGGTCAGGCTTCTGCTTCAATTCCCAGTCCAGACCTGCGACATCCCATAAAAATGGCCTTAACTTAAGCTTCTTTAATATTAAAAGTGTGTCGTCATTATAGCTTCCAAATGGAGGCCTGAAGAACTTTACCTGCTGTCCCGTAATGCTTTCAATCTTTCGTACACTCCCGGATATTTCTTTTTCTTGTGATTCATAAGACAGTTTTTTCAGGTCAGGATGCCGGATTGAATGGCCGCCGATCATATGCCCTTCATCCAGTACCCTTCTCCATGGCCTCTTTTCATACAGCAGGCGTGTCTGCCAAAAAAACAAAGCCTTCACATTATGGCTTTTTAAAGTGTTGAGAATTTCTCCAAGAACGCTAGAAGGGCCATCGTCAAAAGTAAGGATGAGCTGCTTGTTCACTGTAGCTCTCCATTCCTTTGCCGAAGTGATAATACGTTCATCGTTCCAGTCGTACACGACCGTTTCTGAAGTCACTCAAGGACACCTTTTCATCTTCTCCCTCCTTTATGAATGCACGTATTTCCCCTGTTTTGTCCAATAGGTTATATCATTGTATAATCATAGCAAGGATTATACGGAAAGGATACGAATGTGATGCTTGAACAGCTTAAAAAGCACTATGAAGGCAAGATTATGACAACCCCACAAAACAGTGAAGCACAGTACACTTGGCTCAAAACGCCACAGGGAGAACTCTTTGGCATCGATTTGGACGCACTTTCGGAAAGTGAATCCTCGCTGCTGCTTGCACTCTGTCAATATGAAGGCAAAATGGATAACGCGCTGTCACAGCCTGAAAACAGATGGCACCGTATTTTATTTGAAGGTGAACAATATGATGGCAGCGGCAGCTTTCGTTTCCTGCATCTATTGTTTAAAAAGCCGCTTCAAGAAATATCTTCATTAAAACAGGCGGTGCACGGCCTGTTTCCTCACTCTTCTGTATTTATCCTGCACCCTGACCAAAAGAGTGGTGTCATCATTGAACAAGAATACAGTGACAGCGATGAGGAAGCATATGCTGGGTTCAAAGAGCTGATTACTTCCGACCTTTATTTGGATGTCCAGCTTTTTGCTGGATTATGGCAGCAGGACGGAAGCGATCCTTCCATCGTTTATCAAGCAGAACGTGAAGCTTTTCAATCAGCAGCTGGAGGCCTGCCGCCTAAAGATGTGTATCGTTTCAGTGACATCATCCCGCGGCTGCTGCTGAATGATGCTGCAAGCCATACGAAGCAGGTTCTCTCCTCTCTTTTGCCTGAAGACATCCTGGAGGATAAAGAGATGGCCCAAAGCATCAAAGTTTATATTGAATCGGGGTTCAATATATCTGTCGCTGCTAAAAAATTGTACATTCACCGCAACAGCCTTCAATATCGGGTGGATCGATTTGCCGAAAGGACGGGCATTGATGTCAGGCAGTTTCATCAGGCACTGCCCGTATATTTCGCATTATTATAGAACTAGCCGGGGTACGGTACACAAGGTACCTTTACTCGGCTAGTTCTTTTCATTTGTGCAACATGCATAATGAGTGAATTGTTTTTTAGGCACTCTATCCATTTACGAAAGCCCTTTCAACGTGTAACCTTGCTTTATAACGTAAACGTTTTCATTTACGCATCGAAAGGGGTTTTTTACAGTGGCAGGTATCGCATTAAAAAATATCGTAAAACGCTATGACAATAAAGTAACAGCTGTACATGACTTTAACCTTGATATTGCTGACAAAGAATTTATCGTGTTCGTAGGTCCATCAGGTTGCGGTAAATCTACAACTCTCCGTATGATCGCTGGTCTTGAAGACATCTCTGAAGGGGATCTCGTTATCGATGGCCGTGTCGTGAACGACGTGGCACCAAAAGACCGTGATATCGCGATGGTTTTCCAGAACTATGCACTATATCCTCACATGAATGTTTATGACAACATGGCGTTCGGGCTTAAGCTGCGCAAATTCAGCAAAGAAGAAATCGACAAGCGTGTAAAAGAAGCTGCCCGTATCCTTGGTCTTGAGCAATACCTTGACCGTAAGCCAAAAGCTCTTTCCGGCGGTCAGCGCCAGCGTGTTGCACTCGGCCGTGCTATCGTCCGAGACGCGAAAGTTTTCTTGATGGATGAGCCGCTTTCTAACCTTGATGCTAAATTACGTGTACAGATGCGCGCTGAGATCACAAAGCTTCACCAGCGTCTTCAAACAACGACTATTTATGTAACGCATGACCAGACAGAAGCGATGACAATGGCGACACGCATCGTTGTAATGAAGGACGGTCTGATTCAGCAGGTTGGTTCTCCTAAAGAGGTGTATGACACACCTGAAAATATCTTCGTAGGCGGATTTATCGGAAGTCCGGCGATGAACTTCCTGAACGGAACACTTGAAGACGGCTTCTTCAATATCGGTGATGTGAAGGTTGCGATCCCTGGCGGAAAAATGAAAGTTCTTAAAGAGCGCGGCTACTTGAACAAAGAGATCGTGCTAGGTATCCGTCCTGAGGACATCCATGATGAGCCTGTGTTCCTTGAGTCATCTGCAAACACTCGCATCGAAGCAAAGATCGATGTAGCAGAATTGATGGGAGCAGAAACATTCCTATATTCTACGATTTCTGGACAAGACTTCATCGCGCGTGTTGATTCCCGCACTGATGTCGTAAACGGCCAGAATATCTCACTTGCGTTAGATATGAATAAAGCGCACTTCTTCGATAAAGAAAGCGAGCTTCGCATTCGCTAAATCATCCAAGCTGCCCTGAATGTAGGGCAGCTTTTTATTTATTATCTTTTCTAAAAAATGTTGTTGCTTAGGAATGATTTGTTTTGTAAGAAGGTTCAGCGGAATTGCCTTTAAAAACTTCAATGCCTAAACCTGATAAATGTTTCCATTTTTCATTCAATTGCTTTGGCTGATTATTATCGCATTTGCTCGATCATCTTGAATCCATAATTAATACAGTTGATCGTAGTGAAAGGTGCCGACTCCTGCGGGACAAGCGGTCAGGTGAGACACTCAATGGCGCGTAGCGGCGAGTGGCTCACCGCCTGCCCCGCGGAAAGCGTGCCCCTAAAACGGAGATCAACTTCTTCTCTGATTTCTTTAAAAGCAACAAAGTTTTCGAAAATTCATTAACACTGAATTTTGAATGAAACTGGGACCTTCTTCTCTTTTACGTAAAATCTGGAGAAAAAATCCCAACTTCGGGAATGATGAATAATAATTGACATTCCCATCTTTCTCTCATTAAAATAGAGGAATTCGGATACGTTTTATCGGAATTAAAATAATAACACCTCAGGAGGTACATACAATGAAAAAGTGGCTCTTTATGCTTCTTACAGCAGTGCTGCTGACTGGTGCTCTTGCTGCATGCGGAACATCAGAAAAGAAAGAAGGCGGAAAGGAAAAAGGCGGCGTTCTTACAATTGGAACGGAAGCAACTTATCCTCCTTTCTCCTACCGTGATAAGAAAACGAATGAAATTACAGGCTACGATGTTGAAGTGGCTAAAGAAGTGGCTAAGCGTCTTGATATGAAAGCGAAATTTGTTCCGACAGAATGGAAGAATATGTTTACTTCACTTGACTCCAAACGATTCGACATGGTTGCAAACCAAGTTACAATCACAGACGAACGCAAAGGACAATATGACTTTTCAACACCTTACACAGTTTCGGGTGGAAAAGTTATCGTTAATAAGAAAAACAAAGACATTAAAGGCATTGAAGATTTAAAAGGAAAGACAGTCGGTACAACACAAGGAAGCAACTATGCAGCCGAAGCAGAAAAAGCTGGTGCAGACTTAAAATTTTATAAAGGAATCGCTCAAGTTCTTACTGACTTGAATGTAAACCGCGTTGACGCAGCGATGAACGATGAACTGTTTATCCTCACTGAGTTAAAGAAAACCGATTACAAAGTCAAAGCAGTCGGCGAACCGTTCAACGAGAACGAAATGGCATTTGCATTCCTAAAAGGAAACAAAGATCTTGTGAAGAAGGTCGATAAAGCACTTGCTGAGATGAAAGAAGACGGTACGTTAGAGAAGATTTCAAAAAAATATTTTGGTGAAAATGTAAGTGAATAAGTCACTAGAATATATGGCGGACTCCCTCCCCTATTTGCTGGAGGGAGCACGTCTTACCGTTATCCTGAGTGTGGCATCAATTTTCGGTGCACTCGTGTTCGGTCTTGTGATCGCCCTTTTTAGGATGTCATCCAATCCGCTGCTTTCAAACTTCGCCAAGCTTTATATTTCTTTTTTCAGGGGAACGCCTCTGCTCATCCAGCTTCTTATTTTTTACAACGGCTTTACTTTTTTGTTCATAGTTGAAGGCTGGCAGGCGGCACTTGCAGGATTAATCATGCATTTCAGCGCTTATATTGCTGAATCCTACCGCGGAGCTATCCAGTCAATCGATGATGGGCAATGGGAAGCCGCCTACTCTCTTGGAATGAACCGATACATCACGTTTAAAGAGGTCATCTTTCCTCAGGCGTGGAGAGTATCTATTCCATCAGTATGGAATTCACTCATTGATATCGTAAAGGCTTCTTCACTCGCTTCGGTCATCACCGTGCCGGAACTTACATTGATCGCTGACCAGCGCAGCGCTTCAAGCCTTATTGTTCTTCCGATCCTGCTAGAAGCAGCTCTCATATATTGGATCCTTACCATTGTTCTTGACTACATCCGAGTAGTTATGGAAAAAAGATACCTTATAAAATCATAAAAAAAGCTCTGTTCACGCAAACTAGAACAGAGCTTTTTTGTATATTAATCCCATTCATTTATAAAAAACAATACTTCCTGCTGACACGAATGGCAGTAGAAAATATGCGGGCACTGGCGGTCTCTTTCATCTGCTGGAAATCCGTCTTCCAGCTTCAGGCCGTCAATCTCCATATATGGACTGTAGTCATCGTAAAAATCAGAAACTTTTCCTTTGTCTTCTGTCTCTGACCCGCACTCAGGACAGCGGATCGCAGCAGTATGTAACAGATTGCAAAGCGGGCAAACGGACACAAAAAGCACCTCATTTTAAACAGTTGTTTAATTAAAAGGGATGGATTGCTCCATCCCTTACAGCCATGATTATAGAGTTATCGTTGTCCGCCAAATTGCTGTTGAGCCATTTGAACTAGACGCTTCGTGATCTCACCACCAACTGATCCGTTAGCGCGAGCAGTTGCATCTGGTCCTAATTGGACACCGAACTCGGAAGCGATTTCGTATTTCATCTGGTCGATAGCTTGCTGAGCTCCAGGTACGACTAATTGGTTTGAGCTTTTGTTGTCTGCCATGTGTATCACCTCCTTGGTCATATTGTGTGTCATTCCTTGGTCCATATGCAGCCGCAGCGCTGGCAATATATAGTCCCTCTGCCATGGTACTTGTTGGGGGTACGGTACCATTTCACTTCAAAGTGCGTTATCTATGCTTTTTTTCGAAATGGTACCGTACCCCCCTCATCCCTGCAATGCACAAAAACACTTTACATTTCATGATAACGCGCTATAATGTCTATATGTTTAAACTTTTAAACCAATGGAGGATACTATAAATGAATTCACAAACAGTATTGATTACAGGAGCTTCTTCAGGGATCGGCTTATCTTTTTCTGAGATGTTCGCCCAGCAGGGTTACTCTTTAGTTCTGACTGCCAGGAATGATGCAAGACTGATGGAAATCGCTGAACAGCTTCAAACAAAATATAACGTACATGTTAAGACCATCGCGCAGGATTTGAGTCTCTCTCAAGCACCCGCCCTTCTTGCAGCTGAGCTGGATGCCCAAAACATCACAATAGATATTTTGATCAACAACGCAGGCTTTGCTGCATATGGTCCGTTCACAGACACTAAATGGGAAGAAGAACGGGACATGATCACTGTAAACATTACTGCTCTTACTGAGCTTACGAAGCGTCTTCTTCCTGGAATGGTCAGCCGCAACAAAGGAAAAATATTGAATGTCGCCTCAACTGCAGCGTTCCAGCCAGGACCGCTCATGGCCATTTATTATGCAACGAAAGCTTACGTGCTTTCATTCTCAGAGGCGTTAAGCTACGAACTGAGGAACACGAACATTACCGTTACAGCTCTTGCCCCTGGTGCAACATCCACTAATTTCGAGAGCAGAGCTAACTTAGGTGAATCCCGATTATTTAAATCAGGAGCGATGAGTGCAGATGAGGTGGCACGTGCAGGGTTTAACGCACTAATGCAAGGTAAGCGCCTTGTAATCCCTGGCGCCAAAAACAAGCTTCTCGCATCTGTTGTACGTTTTCTCCCTCGAAAAACAGTCTTAAAGATCGTCCACTACGTACAGGACAAAGCATAATATTGTCGAAATATACAGCAGGGGAAACCTGCTGTTTTCTTTTTTAGCGCGTTTCTGCATAGAGTTAATCAAGGGGGTGTTTTTTTGAACAAAAAATGGATTCATCATGAAGGGAAAAAGTGGGTCAATGAAGGGATCGTGACTGAGGAGCAGGCTCAGCGAATAGCCGCACTTTATCCAGAGGAAAGCAATAAAAAGATAACCGGCCTTCTTCCATTATTCGGCTCACTGCTTATCGGACTCAGCATCCTTTCTTTTATTGCTTCGAACTGGGATGGAATTACACCGCTGTTCCGGCTTTTAATTATTGCATTAATTCTTGTTGGTTTCTATACGGCAGGTGAGCGTTATCTTGCCAAGGGTCAGAAAAGCTTAGGAAACAGCTTAATCATACTCGGAATCATCTCTTTCGGTGCTGGCATCATCCTGCTCGGCCAGACGTTTAACCTTATTTCATATGATGCCAGGCTGTTTGTGTTATGGTCTCTCGCCGCTCTTTACTACTTGTACCGTGAAAAGCAGCGAATTTTTTATTTAGTTGCTTTAGTACTGATCGGGTATGGACAGTTTAATTCGTTCAGCGAGTTCAATTCTTTCAGCTATGTTCTGTTCATCCTCTTTGCCGCTGGAATCGGCTGGTACACGTACAAAGCCAATATCAGCGCGTACAACTGGATTTTCAGCTTTGGGTTTTCGCTTCAAGCACTTTTGTTCTTTATCGATATGGATTGGAACCTTTTCTGGCTGCTGCTTTTTTTCACAGGTGTTTATGCATTGTTTGACCTTGTTGAAAACCACCCATGGAAACGCCCATTTCAGCAGACAGCTGTCATTACAGGTCTTATATTCGCCTATTTTTTATATTTCACATTAACGAACAATTGGAACGACAACCTCTCTTATCCTAATGAAATACTTTATTTACTGTTGTTTATTGCTGCATCAGGACTATCTGTCTATGGCAAACGGAGAAACGGAAACATGCTGGTCATTTGGGAGCTGCTCATCTTTGTCCCGCTGTTCCTTCTCACTGCAGCACTTTCCCAATTTGTAACGGGCATCGTGTATTTGGTCATGCTCTTTATCTTTTCTGGCTTAATGCTTGAATACGCTTATAAAACAGAAAACAGGCGCCGCATGAATGCTGGTATCTTTTTATTCCTTGTTGTAACGCTGATGGCCTATTTCAATCTTGCATGGGCGTTCCTGCCAAAGTCGCTCTTCTTCCTGATCGGCGGATTGCTGCTTTTCGGATTAAACGCCATTTTGCAGCGTAAGAAAAAAGAAATGCTGAATGGAGGCGGTAAGTGATGAAAAAATTGTCATGGAAACTGGCCGTTGCCATTCAGCTCGCCGTCCTTCTCTTAATCGCAGGCAGTTATTATGCTGCAGACATGTTTGGACGGGAGATCGCTATCAAGACAAAACCAGTCGATCCTAGTGATATTCTTTATGGAGACTATGTGATATTAAATTACGATATAAGCGAAGTGGATACGAGCATGTGGCCGGGGGAATGGGAGCATAACGATAAAACGGTCTTTGTTACGCTAACTGAAAAGGACGGGATATATTCTGTAAAAGAATTGAGTAAAAACCGTCCGGATGTGGACGGTTCTGACGTTGTTCTGAAAGCGAATGCTTATCCGAGCTGGAACGGCACAAAGGATACTATCGGGCTTCAATATGGGCTTGAGCGTTTTTATGTAGAAGACAACACTGGAAAAGCACTTGAAGAAAAGGCTGGAGATCTTACAGCTATCGTAAAAGTAGCGCCATGGGGCCAAGTAAAGCTTGTTGAGTTAAAAGACTAACGTTTAATCTCTTTGTTTGTTTATTCTCCACTTTTCGGGGAACATTGAACATAGAGGTGAAAAACTATGTCGGAAACTAAAATTATTGAAATGAAGGATTACCTGAATAGCTGGGCCGGACAGCAAATATCAATCCGCAAAGAAGAAGCGGGTGACTTGGATCAGATCACTATCTCACTTGAAGAAGCCACTTTCGAACAGCGGGACGCCGAAGACGAATACTTAGGTGACCATATTCTGTTCCTTCATGGCCGTGCATACAGTACGGGTGAGGGAAGCCAAGTTGAACTTCCTTCTGTAATGTATGAAGTGCCACTCGACGGCATAAACGATGTGAGGCTTGATAATAGTATCATCACCTTCCAGACGAACCGGGCACAATATGCGATCAGTATTAATTAAATAAAAGGGTCAGCAGGAAATTGGATTTCCTGCTGACCCTTTTTTTATTCCATGCTTCCCGCCATTTCAGCTAGTGAGTCCGCCGAAGAGGCAATCTGACCTGCCGCGCCGGCCAAGTCATCGATCACTCGTGCCATCCCTTCTATTTCGGCTTGCAGCATCCCGCTCTTACTTCTGCTCACTTCCATTTTTCCGCTGATATCATGAAAAAATGAGGTGATTTCCCCTGAATCTGCTACACTTTCTTTTACAATCTCCTGAATACGATTCAATGAACGAGATACTTTTTCGATGCGTTCGTTTGTGATCAAAACAATTTCCGCTACACCTGTAACAGATGTTTTAGTTTGTTCAGAAAGCTTTCTTACCTCCTGGGCGACGATCGAGAACCCTTTGCCCGCTTCACCTGCCCTCGCTGCTTCAATAGCAGCATTCAGCGAAAGCAGATTGGTCTGTTCAGCTATGTCCTTAACGATATCCACAACACTCCGTATTTGATCGGTTGCCTCTTCGAGCAGCTGCATTTCTTCAGCAATCTGAATCGTACGTTCTTTAACTGAAGAAACTTTTTCCATATGCAGACTCAGTCTTTTCTTCCCTTCAAGTGACTGAACGCCTGCTTCTGCTGCTGTTTCATTGCTGTCTTTAGCAAAACCGACAACACTCTCTGCCTGAGCTGATAACTCTTGCAGGGATGCATTTGTCTCTTGCGAAATCGCAGCTAATTCATCTACTGACATACTTACTTTTTGCCGGATTTTTTGTTTTTCATATTCATGCTGTTCACGCTGTTTAGCCTGCTCCTGTTCAAATGCCTCTAGAACAAGCTGCTGTTCAAAATTTAATATTTTCGTCACGGCTGCTGCTGCAGTATGGTAATCGTCTTTATCGTTAAAGTGCAGACTGATTACGTTTAAAATGCTCAAAAGCATATCCTGAAACGATGATATGTACCATTTCGGCTCAAGGCCGATCTTAAAATGTATTTCTGCAATAAACTTTCTTTTCACTGCGTATTGCTCGTTGATTGATCCCTCAAACATCTCTTGAATGTGCCGGTTGAGCGTCACCTTCAGCCGCTGAACAGAACTGTGCTTCTCAATAATCTTCATAAGCTTAGGTTCATGTTCAATATTTTTGTAAAATCGGCTGACAATCTGATCTATATGCTGTGAAATAAAAGGCTGCAGCTGTTTTGCAGCTGCCAGATCCTCCGTCGTTAACGAAATCATTTTAAGCTGTTTTTGCAGATCACTGTTCTCCGGCAAGCGTATAACCGCTTTATCACGATTTAAAGCAGCTATTTCCTTTAAACTCGGCATTTTCTCTTTTGGCGTTATAAACGATAAGATGGACAACTATTTCTCCTCTTTTCTAAGAAGCTTCAACCTTACAGTAAAGCAACGCACAAAATAATGGTGTGATATAAATCACTTGACTAATCAAAAATAAGCCAAAACTCCTGTTTTCTCATAAAAAAGTTTCCTGAAAGAAGACAAGGGTATTTTTAATCTATGAATAAACAGCAGCACACACTCTTAAAAATCAGGAGGAGATTCGCATGACATTTTATCGAAAACTTTTAGTTGGAAGCCTTGCAGCGATGTTGACTTTAGGCGGAGTGACAGCCTGCGGAGATGGTGTGGACCAAGATAATGGTGTAGATGATGGAGAAAAGAACGATGAAATGGATGATAAAAATAAGGAAACAAACTAAAAAGCAATAAGAGGAGAAGCGTCATAGCCGCTTCTCCTCTTTCTTTTTTAGCTTACTGCTTTTTTATTCTTTTCACCGTTTCCCTGCTGAATCTGATACATCTGATAGTAGCGCCCTTTGTTTTCCATCAGTTCATCATGGTGTCCGCGCTCAACGATCACACCTCGGTCAAGAACAAGGATTTGATCAGCGTTCTTGATGGTAGACAATCGGTGGGCGATGATAAATGTCGTTCTTCCTTTCTTAAGAACATCCAGTGCTTCTTGAATAACAGCTTCGGTTTCTGTATCAATGCTTGCCGTCGCTTCATCTAAAATGAGAATGGATGGATTAAAAGCTAACGCACGAGCAAAGGATATCAGCTGACGCTGCCCGGATGACAATGTGCTGCCTTTTTCGATCACCGGTTCATCCAATCCTTTTGGCAGGTTTTCAATAAATGGCATCGCCCCTACGTCGGTAAGAGCCTTTTCCACCATTTCGCGTGTGATGGACGGGTCATTCAAGCTGACGTTACTTGCAATCGTACCGGAAAAAAGGAACGGATCCTGCAGCACGATACCCATATGCTGACGCAGCTCCTGCTTCGACATCGCCATGATGTCACGGCCATCTATCGTGATTTTGCCTTCCTTGATATCATAAAAACGGAACAGAAGATTCATAATAGAGCTCTTGCCGGAGCCCGTGTGTCCGACAAGGGCTACCGTTTCACCTTGAGCTGCATCGAATGAAATGTTTTTCAGTACTTTTTCATCTTTCACGTAGCTGAAAGACACATTTTCAAACGACACATTTCCGGTATAACGCCCTGGGTCGCGGCGTACCACTTTCATTCCAGGTTCATCTAACAGCACGAAAACGCGTTCAGCTGAAACGAGTGCCTGCTCGAGCTGAGCAAGCTGGTTGACCATCCCTGTTACCGGATGGAATAGACGGTTCAAATAATCTACAAATGCGTACAATACGCCGATAGAAATGGCGGATCCTACACCGAGCGCCTGCCCGCCGAAGTACCAGATGAACGCCATGAATGCAAGATTCTTAAGCAGCAGTACAAGGTTATGTCCTGTCATCGCATTCAAACTGAGCAATTTTCTTTGGTACGTGAAATAATCGGTGTTCATTGCTTCAAATTCTTTTTGTGTTTCCTTCTGACGCTTGAACGCTTGAATAATCGTCATTCCGTTGATCGATTCGTTAATCATTGCATTGATGTCAGACAATACCGATCGAATCTTATGGTTGTACGCGGAGGCAAACTTTCTGTATACCTTGATCCAAATAAGCAGAATCGGTACGAGCACAAGACAGATGGATGCTAGTCTTGCATCCAGAAGGAACAATGCAGTGAAGATTCCTGTCAGGTAGATGATGCCTGTAAAGAAGTTGGCAAGCACGTTTATAAACAGATCTTTGATCGATTCAGTATCGTTCGTGATGCGAGCAACAATTTTGCCTGCAGGCTGATTATCAAAATATGTGATCGGAACTCGCTGAACCTGAGCGAACACATCCTGTCGTATCTTTTTAATAACCAGGTTGGAAGAACGCTGCAGCATAAATCGCTGTCCGTACTGGAAAAAGCCAGCGAAGATCAGAAGCGCTAGATAGAAGCCCATCAGCTTAAGAATTCCTTTTATTTCGGGCTTGTAGAATGGAAATACTTCCTTAATGGTTAGTTTTTCTGCTTCATATGCCGTTTGTTTTTCTTTAAAACTGAAGATTACTTGGTTGTTCTCGTACTTCCTGTCACCTTCTTTCGCGGTGATTTTCTCATTAACAAAATAATAAGAGCGCCCGATCTGTACGATATTCGCTTCAGGACCTTTCTTCTCCCCATCTTCAAAATAATCGGATCGCTTATAAGTCGTTCCTTTATATTCAGCTGTATAGCTGTCTTTGTTTTCTGTTTCATGCCATGTGCGCTCGATGCCGAGAATGTGGTCATCGATCAATGTTTTGGCGATGAATGGTCCGGTTAATTCAGCCGCCACCGCTACTGCAAGCATGAACAGGCCGAGCATAAAGCTCTTTTTATATATTAAGGCGTATTGAAACAGTCGTTTTCCGACGTTCATATTAAATCGCCTCCCCGTTCAGATTTTCCTCGAGCTTCTGTCGCTCGTATTGTTCCTTATACCACCCATCACGCTCGATGAGCATTTGGTGAGTTCCTTCTTCTGCAATATAGCCATCATCCATGACGACTATCCAGTCTGCATGTTCTACAGCTGACAGACGATGTGTCGTGATAAACGTTGTTTTACCGGCGCGTTCTGTTCGGATGTTTTGGATGATCGCCGCTTCAGTTTTAGCATCAACCGCTGACAGGGCGTCATCCAAGATAAGGATTTCTGGATCCACATAAAGCGCACGCGCTATTGAAACACGCTGCTTCTGGCCGCCCGACAATGCCACTCCTTTTTCACCTACTAAAGTGCTCAGCCCTTCCGGCAGGAACTCCACATCTTTTCTGAAAGCAGACATTTTAAGAACATGGTCAAGCTTCTCATCTGTTCCCTTGCTGTTGCCAAATTGAATATTTTCTTTTACAGAGCGTGAGAAAAGAAAAGCATCCTGCGGTACATAACCGATCCACCCTTGCAAAGCTTCCATATCAATATCTTCAATAGAAATGCCAGAAATCTTAATTTCACCCTCACCAGCAGGATATTCACGCAGCAGCTGCTTTAACAAAGTCGTTTTTCCTGATCCAGTCCGTCCTACGATTCCAAGAGTTCCGCCTTTTTTGACGGATACGGTTACATCTTTTAAATTATCAAACTCAGATGATGGATATCGGAACGTGACATTCTCAAATGCAATCGTACCAGGCTCCGCGAGCGGAACAAGGTCATCTCCGTTCACCACATCCTGTTTATAAGCTAATGTTTCGTTCACACGGTCAAGCGATGCGCTCCCACGCTGCATGACGTTAATCAATTCACCCACAGCAATCATCGGCCAAATCAGCATTCCTAGGTAAACGTTGAACGATACAAGCTCGCCAAGTGTGATCGTGTTATGAAAGACCATATAAGCTCCATATCCTAAACCGATTAAATAGCTGATGCCGACCATAATCTTAATCGTCGGATCAAACAAAGCATCGATCCGGGATACAGCAAGGTTTTTCTGATACACCTCTTCGGTTACATCATTAAAGCGCTTTATGTCCGCTTCTTCCTGCACGTATGCCCGGACGACACGCACACCCTGAACACTCTCTAATACTGAATCGTTCATTTCACCAAATGCATCCTGTGCTACGGTAAATCTTTGGTGTACTTTAGCTCCATACTTGTTGATAATAATCGCGATAACCGGCAGCGGTATAATAGCTGCGAATGTCAGCTTCCAGCTGATCATGAAGCCCATTACTAGCAATATCGTGCCCATAAAAAGCGTGGAATCAACTAGGGTCAATACACCGAACCCCGCAGTCATCGAGATTGCCTTTAAGTCATTCGTTGCTCTTGCCATCAGATCTCCCGTGCGGTTTTTCTCATAAAACGTCGGAGTCATCTTCAGCATGTGGCGCATAAAACGCGAACGCATCGTCCGCTCGATGATGAATGCTCCGCCAAAAAGCTGGTAAAGCCAGATGTACATAAACCCGTACATGGTGACGAGAACTGCTGCAAATATTAATATTGTCTCGATCATTTTAGCTTTTGTAAGTGTCCCCATATAAATGGCGTCGATTGCATCCCCGATCAATTTCGGCGGAATGACCTCAAGCACTCCAACTAATGTGAGCAAGGAAATGGCAATTGTATACCTTATCCAGTGCCTCTTAAAGAACCAGCCTAACTTAAATAAAACCGTAAACATACGTTATCCCCTCTTTCTCTCTTTACGTTCTGCGTGATAAGCCGCTGCCTGGCTACCCAAATAATGTGTGGTCTTTTCGTTCTAGCCAAATCATCGTTTTTCTACTTTTCACATGCTTCACTTCTCCCTTTAAAATTGTTATATTTAACGGAATTTTCCAGTTAAACCGAAATAAAAAAAGCATACCACGAGCGGGTATGCTTAAAAATAAAAAAAACACGCCACAAATGGAAATGTGACCTGCCAGATATGTAAAAATTCAGCTAAATGCAGAAAAAAAGACAGCTAGCCTATTTTCCAGAGCGGCGGGTCATGGTATGAAATTGTAGGTCGGCTGCTGCTGCGCCCGTTTGCATTCTGCGGACGAGAGTCTTATTCATTACAATCATCATGACACCTGCTCCTTTCCATAAAATAGGTATTTGTTTAACTTTGGTAATCTTAACACTATTCTAATTAGTATGTCAAATTAAAAATAATATAACTCATAATAATATTAATAAACAAAATCAAAGAAAATGTTCGCCTAAAAACAAAAATTGGCCGATTTCCGCTGCAGCGGAAGTCGGCCAATTTTTTAGTTGAACTGCCTCGTAAGATTAGCCATTTCGATCGCGGAAACAGCTGCCTCCCAGCCTTTGTTTCCTGCTTTCGTCCCTGCACGCTCGACAGCCTGCTCGATAGAATCTACTGTCAATACGCCAAAGATAACCGGAACGCCCGTTGACATCGCAGCTGCCGAAACCCCTTTGGCTGCTTCGTTGCATACATAGTCAAAGTGCGGAGTGCTGCCGCGGATTACCGCACCAAGTGTGACGACTGCATCATAGTTCCCGCTCTCTGCCATTTTCTTCGCGATCAGAGGAATCTCAAATGCTCCTGGCACCCATGCCATATCTACATCATCCTCCGAGAGACCGTGGCGCTTAAAAGCATCCTGTGCGCCCGATACAAGCTTGCCTGTAATGAATTCATTAAAACGCCCTGCCACGATTCCAACCTTCAGCCCAGTTCCTACTAAATGTCCTTCAAATGTTTTAGCCATTTTTATAAACCCTCCAGAATTTTTTTAAGTGTTAAAAATGAAGCATATGTCCAAGCTTGCTCTTCTTCGTTTTCAAGTAGCGTTCATTGTCTTTTACAGCCGGCATCTGAATCGGAACGCGTTCCGTCACATCCAGCCCATAGCCGTTCAAGCCAGCAATCTTTCTAGGGTTATTTGTCATCAGCTTCATTTTGCGGATGCCAAGCTCCCTTAATATCTGAGCGCCGATGCCATAATCTCTTAAGTCCGGTGCGAACCCTAGCTGCTCGTTTGCTTCAACTGTATCAAGTCCTTGCTCTTGAAGCTTGTAGGCGCGCATTTTATTTAACAGCCCAATGCCCCGTCCTTCCTGCCGCATGTACAGCAGAACACCGCGTCCTTCTCTTTCAATCTGTGCGAGAGCTGCATGCAGCTGAGGTCCGCAATCACAGCGGTTGGAACCGAAAACATCGCCAGTGAGGCATTCAGAATGCACCCTGACAAGCACCGGCTCATCTGGAGACAATTCTCCTTTTATTAGAGCGACATGTTCTTTGTCATCCAGCTGATTCGAGAAGCCTACCGCCTTAAAGTCGCCGAATTCAGTCGGAAGCATGATTTCCACTTCCTTCTTTACAAGCTTGTCTCGTTTATTGCGGTAAGCGATAAGATCCTTTATCGTGATCAGCTTAATATTGTGCTGCTCGCTAATTTCCTTAAGCTGCGGAACACGTGCCATCGAGCCGTCTTCGTTCATGATCTCGCAGATAACACCAGCTGGATTCCCGCCTGCAAGCTTTGCGAGATCCACTGCAGCTTCGGTATGACCGGCACGCCTGAGCACGCCTCCTTCTTTTGCGATAAGAGGGAATATGTGGCCTGGCCGTTTAAAATCTTCTGCAGCAGAATGCGATGCAGCAAGCTCTTTAATCGTAAAAGCACGTTCATGTGCCGAAATGCCTGTTGTTGTTTTAGCATGATCAACACTCACTGTAAAAGCAGTTCCGTGGGAGTCAGTATTCTGCAGGACCATCGGTGCCAGCGCCAGTCTGTCAGCAATTTCCTCTGTAACCGGAACACATACGAGTCCCCGTCCTTGTGTTACCATGAAGTTCACCGCTTCAGGCGTTACTTTATCGGCCAGCATCACAAAGTCACCCTCATTTTCACGGTCTTCATCATCAATAACAATAATCATTTTTCCTGTTTTCAAATCTTCAAGTGCTTCTTCTATTGAATGGAACATGTTTTCCTCCTGTCTAAAAACCATTTTGCTCAAAAAACTCAAATGTCAGTTCTTTTTTTCCGCCCGTTCGTTCTTTCACTTTACTCACCATCATGCGGCTTACATATTTAGCGAGCATGTCACATTCGACATTTACGGACTGACCTTTTCCCTTTGCTCCGAGAACTGTATGAGAAACGGTATGAGGGATTAGTGAGACGGTGATCGTGTCATCTGAAACGCCAAAAATTGTCAAGCTCGTCCCATCGATAGAAACGGAGCCTTTCATCATAAAATAAACCATTAACGGCTCCGGCATCTTAATCTCATAATAGATGGCATTCTTTTCAGGCCGCTTATCGATGATCTCGCCTGTTCCGTCCACATGTCCTGACACAAAATGGCCCCCAAACCGCCCTCCGGCAGCCATCGCTCTTTCTAGATTTACTGCCGAAGTTGTATTCAGTTCCTTCAGAGTAGTCGTCTTATATGTTTCAGGCATCACATCTACCGTGAACTGTCTATCTGTATATGAGGTGACCGTCAGGCAGACGCCATTTACTGCGATGCTGTCTCCCAAATTAACATCTTCGAGGACTTTCTGTGCTCCAATTGTAATGACAATCGTTTCGTTCCCTTTTCGGATCGAGGATACTGTTCCTAATTCTTCAATGATTCCTGTAAACATTTATGATCCTCCTCTTACCGAAGCTGTAATTTTAATATCTGGTCCGATTCGTTCGACACTTTCAAGCTCCAGCTTTAAGGCGTCTTTAAGCCGTTCAATTCCCCCGCCGCCAAAAGGCTGGGGAGCATCTGAGCCTCCGATCAGAATTGGCGCCTGATACATAATCACCTGCTGAATGCTTCCTGACTGCAGGAAGCTGCCATTCACTGAGGAGCCTCCTTCAACAAATAATGATGTGATGTTTTCGCTTCCGAGCAGCTCCAGTACACTTTCAATTTCAATTGAAGGCGTTGATAAAGGAATTACACGTACTCCTTTTTCTGTATACGGTAAAATTTGTTCCATACTTACGCCTGAACCGGTTATGATCCAGGTCGGCGCTTCACTGTCTGTTACTAGTTTTGCCTCGATCGGCGTCTGTAATGTGGTATCTAAAATAATTCGGATGGGGTTACTTCCGCCGTTTGGCAGACGTGTGGTAAGAGAAGGATTGTCGGCCAGGACAGTTCCTATTCCAACAAGGATGGCATCATGGGAATGCCGGTAACGATGGGCATCATCTCTGGATTCTGCACTCGTAATCCATTTGCTTTCGCCGGAAGCGGCAGCGATTTTGCCATCAAGGCTTACAGCTGTCTTTAAAGTAACATACGGTTTGCGGTGCTTTTGAAAGTGATTGAACACTTTGTTCATACTTTCCGCTTCTTGTCTGCAAATGCCAGTTACAACTTCTAACCCTGCTTCGCGAAGCCGTTGAATACCCTTTCCACTCACGATTGGGTTCTGGTCTATTGCGGCAATCACAACCTTCTTAACACCAGCTTCAATAATCCTGTCAGCGCAAGGCGGTGTCTTTCCATAGTGGCTGCAAGGTTCAAGTGTGACATAAATAACTGAGTCCATGGCTTTATCTCCTGCCATATTTAATGCGTGAACCTCTGCATGGTGCTCCCCTGCTCTCAGGTGAGCTCCCATTCCCGCAATCTGTCCGTCTTTTACAACTACAGCACCGACCATCGGATTAGGGGACGTCTGTCCTTCTGCACTCTTTGCGAGTTCAAGTGCCAGCTTCATATAATGCTCATCTGTCATCCTTCTCACCTTCTTTCTCTTAAAACGTAAAAACCCCGGAAGATACAATTCTCCCGGGGTTTTTGCTGTTAAAAAGCAATGCTAAATAAAGCTTAATCACGTATTTGTTTTAAAATGCGCAAAAGCCTTCTCCTTACCTTCTCCCATCCAGACTATACTGTCGGCTCCGGAATTTCACCGAATCCACCGCCCGCTAGCACATAGCTATGCGTTCGGGTCACGGGCTGAGAAACAAATGTTTCATCACCGCCGGTTGGGAATTTCACCCGACCCCGAAGGTACTTTGTATTCAATTAAGATTCATTATAAAGAACCTTATATGAGAATACAAATGTGAATACTTGCTATTGTCCGATAATCAGTTTTTCCTGAGGATAGCGGTACCGTTCGTTTACGGTCCTTCCTCGGATGATGAAAAGGAAAGACAATATCCCGATCCGTCCGATAAACATCAAAATCATGAGAATGACTTTTCCGGTTGCGCTTAAATCTGCCGTTATGCCAAGAGACAAGCCGGTCGTACCGAATGCTGAACACACCTCAAAAAATAAAAGCTCAACACCCATCGGATCTGTGATCATAAGAATAAATGTCGCAGTCAGGACGATCATGGTCGCGACAATCACCACGATAAACGATTTTTTCACGTCTTCAGGGATAATTTCTCTTTTGAAAATTTTGATTGTGTCCGTCCCTTTTGCAAAAGAATAGATGGCCAAAAGCACAACAGCAAATGTAGTCGTTCGTATCCCGCCGCCGACACTTGAAGGAGAAGCGCCGATAAACATCATGATGCTGATAAACAGCCATGTCTGAACAGAAAAATCTGGAATGTTCATCGTGCTGAGTCCGCCGCTACGGGTAGTAACCGATTGAAACAGCGAATAAAAGAACGTTTCATGCCAGCTTTTCCCCTCAAAGAAGAGCCTCATCTCCAGCAGGAATATACCTACTGCTCCCGCGAAAACAAGTCCCATGAAGGTCAGTACCGTAATTTTTGTAAAAAGGGTAAATGTATATTTTTCTTTATACTTCCGCTCGCTGATGAAATTCTTGATCTCGATCAATACAGGAAACCCAATTGCTCCTGCAGTAATTAGGAACATCGTAACAATCTGCACTAAATAATCGTGACGGAACGGAATAAGCGAACTGCCTGTAATATCAAATCCAGCATTTGTTGTAGCAGTTACCGATGCGAAGAAGGCATGATAAAGCGATGACTGCCAAGAACTGTAATGGGGCAGGAACAGGATAAAAAGCAGGATTGCGCCGACAAGCTCTATGGCAAAAATCAGGAACAAAATCTGCCTCATAAGCTGAACAAGTCCTGATAATGTGGATTGGTTCTGGTCAGTCATGATCAGCTGCCGTTCTCTCATCCCTATTCTTTTTCCTATAAGAAGCCATATTGCCGTTCCGAGTGTCATGACACCGATTCCGCCGATCTGCACAACAGCTGCAAGCACAACTACACCGGCAGGATTAAAGGTCTCAGCAATACTGAGAGACGTCAGTCCGGTTACACTAACAGCACTGACTGCTGTGAACAGAATATCTATGAATGCAGCATCCGTTCCTTCTCTATGAAGGCCAGGCAGGCTCAGCAAACCTGTAGCAACAATTACTGAAATTAAATAGAAGATGATGATCAGATGAACCGAGGTCAGGTGTTTTTCCCTTCTTGGCCTGTAAGCTTCCTTAAACATAAATCCACCTCAAGTGCTTAATATATAAAAGTCTCTTCAAAAATCGAAAAAATAAAACACCCTCTATAAAAAGAGGATGCTAGGCAGTTTCTGATATACTCTCTCGGATTTTATCATAAAACAGCGAAGGATTGTCTACTCTTATTAGAATTCTGCTTGCTTTACGTTTAATGCCGTACATCAGCTTATAATCCTGAGGTTCGTTCAGCAAGATCTCAAACTGTGGTTTTTCCTGCACAAAGTCTGCCACATAAGCCTCAAATGTTTCTTTCAACTCTGCAGGCTTTGGCTGATCGGGTCCATCATATTGCCTTATCTCTTGAATGTTTTCCAGAGGCACAGCAATACCTTTCGTTATGCCTACCTGTAGAACCAGCTCCTGATCTGTCAATACAAACGGCTGTTTCCTCACCCCTTGAATATGAGAGATTAAAAAAATCATCGTATAAATGTTGAGCACTAAAATAACGTAAGCCATCCAGACGTTCCACTGGTGCAATATATAGTGAAAGCCGACAGATTCCAGCGCAATAGCATGTATCAGCATGATGTTCATAGCTGTAAATCCAGTCTTTTCGTGATAAGTGAAAACGTTAGGTCCTTCCGTTTTTTTCTTTCGCCAAGACCAGAAAGCAAAATAAAACATCGTCCATTCACTCATGTACAGCTCGGTAACAGGAGAAGGTGAAATCTGGCTGTATAAATTACGTCTGGCTCTTATAGCAAACGGGATATTAGTATTATTATCTTGCTTAAATTTCCTGATTCCGTTTATGATTTTGCGTGCGATAAAAATGAGGAAATACAGTTCGGCAATTCCAATAAGCAGTTCAAATCCAATTAGCACTTTAGGAATATACGAAAATTGTTCCATCTGAGCTGAAGGGATAATGCGTGTTCCGGCAAAATATCCAGCCAGTACAGCAAGAACAACGAGTTTCCAAGAATGCTTTTTTCTGATGATCATAAAGTAAGTCACTAAAGGTATGACCACAAGAAGATCAAACAATGATCCGAACACCATGTATGGCGGTGCAGGCATTTCTTCAATGCGGTAAACGAAATAATTGCTGCTTAAAACAGCCAAAATGATGAAAAGGTAAAGAATTATTCGGACAGGTCTGGTACTTAGAACTGTTTTCATAAACACACCCCCACTTCCATTATACGGTAGTTAACTTTCTGGAAAATGGGTTTTATTTCAAGTTTCACACAACGTACAAAATTAAATAGCCGCGAACCTTTAACAATACTCTGATTTTTCTTAGTTATTTAGGTATGCCTATTAAATAGTTTTCAGGTCCGAAATACTATATTAGAATCAATAACGTTTCAAATTTGTGTTTTGCGGATATTTTATACTTAACAACCAATCAGGCAGGAGGTGTACGGCATGACATTCCTTTTATCACTCGCAGCCGTCGCAGCTATCGCAGGCATCAACGAACTAAAACACGCTATTAAATAGAGCTTTTTCAAAAAAGATTGTTGCTTTTGAACTGAAAGAACTCAGAGAAGGGTTGATCTGCGTTTCAGGCGCACGCTTTCCGCGGGGCGGGCGGTGAGCCACTCGCCGCTACGCGCCATTGAGTGTCTCACCTTCCCGCTCGTCCCGCAGGAGTCGGCACCTTACACTCCGATCAACTTTATCAAAGATGAATTCGAGATGATCAAGCGAATGTGATGAATGTGTCGATCACTCAATTTAACCTAAGAATGAAATCTCTCATGGATTAAGCATCAAAGCATCACTGCAGTGACAACGCGCTGAACTTTCTACCAATTGCACCACAATTTGTACAAACAGCCAAAATAAAAACAGCACCCGGATTATGCTCCGGGTGCTGTTTTCGTTTAATTATTAAAAGATCTTTCCGCTGAAGGCTCTGTCATCGGCTCTTCTTTCACTGTCTCAGTCTTCCGCACCTGTATTTTCTTGATCTGATGGCCTTCGATCTCAATCACCTTAAACTCGTATACTTCATGCAAGAGGGACTCCCCTGCCTGTATATCAGAGTTCATCGAAAGCATCCAGCCGCCGATCGTATCAAGCTCGCTGTCATCGATATCAAGAGCATACATCTCGTTAACATCAGCGATCAGAACCTTGCCATCAAGAACTTTAATGTTCGGCTTAAGATCCATGATCATTGGGGACTCGTCTTCGTCAAACTCGTCGCGGATCTCCCCTACAAGCTCTTCCATGATATCTTCAATCGTTACAAGGCCGGCTGTTCCGCCGTACTCGTCGACTAGGATGGCCATGTGGAACCTGTTTTTCTGAAGCTTTACAAGCGTCTCTTTGATCGGTGTCGCTTCAAACACACTCAATACGGGACGAATGTAATGCTCCAAGTCATGCTTTTCACCATTTATAAGATCAAAAAAGATTTCTTTTGAGTTGATCATTCCAAGTACATGGTCCTTGTCTTCTCCAACAACAGGATAACGCGTATACTTTTCCTGCATGATAATCTCGAGGTTTTCTTCCATCGTATTATCCATGTATACACACATCATTTCTGTGCGCGGAACCATGATTTCTTTTGCCACTCGATCATCGAAATCGAACACTTTATTTACATAGCTGAATTCTGATTTATTGATCTCACCGCTTTTGTAGCTTTCGCTCAAAATTAAACGAAGCTCTTCTTCGCTGTGTGACACCTCGTGTTCAGACGCCGCTTTAAAACCAAGCATCCTTGTCAAAATCTGTGCGCTTCCGTTCAAAAGCCAGATAAACGGGTACATCAATTTATAAAATAATAATAAAGGCCCGGCTAATAGCAGACTGACTGATTCTGCCTGCTGAATGGCAATCGTCTTTGGAGCAAGCTCTCCTAGTACTACATGCAAGAATGTAATCACTGCAAAAGCAAGAATAACTGAAACGGTTGTTGCGAGCGCTTTATCTACATCTAATCTTTCAAAAACCGGATGAAGCAGATGCTCCATCGTTTGTTCACCTAGCCAGCCCAGTCCTAGGGCTGTAATCGTAATTCCAAGCTGGCACGCGGAGAGCGAGCCATCGAGATTGGAAATGACTTTACGAACCGCTAAAGCTTTTCTGTTCCCTTCCTCCACTAATTGGTCGATGCGTGTCCGGCGAACACGGATGATTGCGAATTCTGCCGCCACGAAAAATGCCGTTAATAGAATGAGAAGAGCTACCACGATTAACTTTAATATGTCCAATTAGACCCTCTGTACCTCAAAAAGCCGAGATACGAGAGTTGTCACCTCCTGGGTTTTTTATATAGTTAAACACCATTTTACCACAAAAAACGGCTAATGCTTATAATAACAACTTATAACTTTGAAGAATGCTGAAATGGCACGAGTTTTTCCGTCCTTCTGACAGGATAATAAGCGATCAGGCACAGGACAAAAGCCACGGCCTCCAGCGATAGAATATACCAAGGATGCGGTCCCAAAAAGTCAATGATACTGCCGTTTTCCGGCTTTTTCATCAAAAACATATAATTGCTTCCAATGAGGCTGTTAATGACATAAACGAAAAGCGCATAGGCATTAATGAAGCCAAAAGTCTTAAAAAGGCTCACAAGCCGCAGACGCACACGCTTCACGATCACATAATACATCGCAGCTACCACTATAGCCCCATGCGCGACGAAATAATCAAAGAAACGATAATGCGGGAATGACGCTTCCAGCTCAGGAGTTATCAGCGCCTGTGTTGCCCCTACAAACCCGGCAAAATAAACAAAAGGAAAGAACTTTGTGTTGTTTGTCAGCAGCAGGATGCTTGAAGCCAGGATACTCAAACTGCATAGCTGCAGCGGCAAATGCTTTGAAATGTCCCAGTTCCCGTTGTACACTGCCCACGCATGATAGGTTATTTCACAACATATCAGTACCCCTGCAAGAACCCAGCGGAACACTTTATCTGCTCTGCCAGTAAAAAACATCCTTAGCGGCAAGAACAATAGAATCGCTGCGAGAATTACTGCCATTGACACTAGATGTGCCGTACCGAACATATGAAAAGGTTTAAACTCCATTCCAAAGAAATGCTCCATTCTCTCCCCCCTTTTTTATGCATTGCGCTGCAAGTGATTATTACATATGTATTCAAGAAAAACAGGAATATTTTAAGCAATGCACTAATTCGCTAATGAATCGGCTGTTTCCTTTATAGGTTCCTTTTTATGGGGTACGGTACCCCATATGGACATTCCCTCAGAAGTGTCTTCCTGAAAAAGACACACAGCTCCACGACAATCTACATGCATAACTTACGCCGCATTACCAAACATTACTAGTACAACAACAATTTGAGGGCGGACATCATGGAAAAAACATCAGTTTCGCAGACATTGTCTATAGATTTTAATAAGAACATCACGTTTCTAAAAAGCCTGTTTCAAGGCTGTGAAGATATTATTTTTGAATCCTATCAGTTCGGCGCCGACTACGAGCAGGAGGCGGTAGTCGTCTACTGCACATCGATCATTCAGAATGAGAAGCAAAATCTGCTGAAAATGGCGCTGCAGGACCTCGTTTCAGAACGATTAAGTCCTGGCATCCCCCTTACCTCGCATGACGTGCAGCATTTCTTCCTGCGCCGCGGCGTGACTGAACGCCCAGTAAAGACTCCTCATACTTTAAAGGATGTATCCGAACAAATCATGACCGGGCACATCATCATTTTATTTGATGGATGGAACCAGGCACTCAGCTATAACTCTTATTCGGTTGAAAAAAGGTCTGTGGCTGAACCGCAGAACGAGATGGTTGTTACTGGCCCGCGTGAAGGCACGATTGAGAACCTCACAAAGAATATCGGTCTGATCCGTGCACGTCTTAAATCGTCTGATCTTAAAATACACTACAAGAATGCTGGAAAAAGAACACGTACGCGCTGGGCATATGGGTACTTAGCAGGCACGTGTGATAAGGACATGCTCAAAGAATTTGAAAAAAGAATTGAGAAAATCGCTTCAGAGGAGATTCTTGAAACCTCTTATATCGCTGAGCTGATTGAAGACTCTACGCTCACACCTTTTCCGCAATTCCGAATTACTGAACGGCCGGATGTTGCTGCTGCTGCTCTCTTACAAGGGAAAATTATCGTGATGGTGGAAGGTACAGGAACAATCGTTATCTGCCCGGGAATGTTTCATGAGTTCTTCCAATCCGCATCCGATTATTATCAGCGATCCACTTTTTCATCGCTTATCCGCCAGCTTCGGATAGCAGGCTTTATTTTAAGTTTGACGCTGCCAAGCATTTATATTGCATTGACCACTTTTCACGCAGAACTAATACCAACTGTACTGCTTATTGCCATTTTAGATACACGGGAAGGCATCCCTTTTCCAGCCGTAATCGAGGCTCTTATCATGATTTTTTTCTTTGAACTGCTTCAAGAGGCAGGAATCCGTCTTCCAAAACCGATTGGATCAACTGTCAGTATTGTTGGAGCCCTCATTATCGGGGAGGCCTCCATTAATGCCGGTATCGCGTCTCCTATCATGGTCGTTGTCATCGGCCTGACGGGCATTGCTTCCTTTTCCATACCACAATATGATTTCGGTTTTGCTGCCCGCATCATCCGGCTTCCCTTCATGATTCTGGCTGCTACCCTCGGAGGCTTCGGATTACTTATCGGGTTCATCCTGCTCTTCCTCCACCTGTCGAAGCTGAAGGTAATGAACCAGTCTTACTTAGGTGCGCTCAACTTAAACAACACGGTTATATTGAGAGACGGGTTAATGAGATTAACACTCAAGAAACTTCTGAAAGGGCCAGGCAAGAAAAATATGTTCAAGACACGCTCTTGAAGCAAGGCAGGGAGAACCATGTTTATCAATCGGAAAATATTTATATCCCTTTTATGCCTTGGACTTCTGACAGGGTGCTGGGATCAAGCTGAACTTCCTGATTACGGGTTTGTCCAATCTATTGCGATCGAGTACAAAAAAGACCGTTTTAAACTAACAACTCAATTTTATAAACCTGCGGCAAAAATAGCCTCTTCAGGCGGAGGAAGCGATGTATCTTTTTTAAACATAGCTACTGAGGGCGATACCGTATTTGAAGCCATCAGAGATATCACAACACATCTTGGCCGTAAAGCAACTTGGGGCCATATGCGATTTATTCTGATCGATGAGAAAACAGCGAAGAAAGTTCCTTTAAACGAAGTGCTCGAATTTTTTTACCGCGATCACGAACCACGGATTCTAACCGGGATTGCTCTGACAAAAGGAGAAGCTCCAAAATATTTAAAAACAAAGCCGCACGTAGAAAACACGATAAGCCAGCAGCTGAATGAGATTTCAAAGGCTGCTGGTGAACATAGCGGGAAAACATATCCTGCTACACTTTTCACACTTGGAAAGCAGATGTTAAGCGAAGTGGGTATCGCATATGTGCCATATATCAAAGAGGAAAAGACTGCGAAAGACAGTGTTGTCGTCGCTGGTTTAGCCGTTTTGAAGGATGGTAAGCTAAAAAAAATATTTACACCTCAAGAAACAAAATATTTAATGATCGGCCTTAACGAACTGAAAGGAGCGATAATTGAGGTACCTTGCGGAAAAGATGCGAAGGACAAAGCGGAAACGTTCGAGGTTGTCACATCAAGTACGAATTGGAAAATGCATACTTCAAAAAATCAAATCCAATATGATGGAAAAGTTGAAATGAAGGTCAGCATTGGAGAATTAAGGTGCTCATCAGCTCTAGACAGTACACAGATTGAAAAGCTGAACAACCGTGTCGCAGCTGTTATTGAAATGAAGCTGTCACAGTTGTTGAAGAAAACCCAGAAAGAACGGTTGGATGTTCTGGGTGTCGGTAATGAGCTGTACCGTCATAAAACAAAGAAGTGGCAGAGTATAAAGCAGGATTGGGATAAGCTGTATCCTAAAGTGAAGTTTAATGTTGACACAAAAGTAAACATCATCAATTCAGGGATAGATTCCGGAGAACCATTTAAAGTCGGCGGCTAAAGGAGAAACCATTCATGTTCGAAAAAATATTTGTACTATGCTGCATTTTAGCGGTTTTATATTGGGACTACAAAAAAGCAAAACAAAATTCTTCTGCTAAAAAATATCATTTGATTTTGTGCGTCGGCGCCTTTTATCTGGGGTTTCTTTATTTCACAGACAATAGCCGTTATAACCTCGATGACTTCTTTAAACAGCTGTTGGGTCCCGCCGCACAGTATGTTAACGCCTACTTTCAATCGTGAAGAAAGGAGTAAACAAAATGAACAGTGCTGAAAAAATCAGTACATGGCAGCTCGCCGTCCTGTTTCAAACTTATTTGACAGGTTCAGCAATCATTAACATCCAAGGTCCCATGCTCGCAGCCAGCAAGAACGGAGCTTGGGTTTCCATGCTGGCAGCGAATGGCATCGGATTTATTATACTGTTCTTAATTCTTTATCTAGAAAAACAAAATCCCGGGCTTTGTTATGTAGAACATTCTCAGAAAGCTCTTGGCAAGATTGGAGCCATTATTGTAATCGGCCTTTTTTTACTGATCATACTTTATATTTCAGGCAATATCGTTTATGGAATGAGCCAGTATTTCACTACATCCATGATGAGAGAGACACCGCTTTATGTATTTCATTTCCTCATCCTGCTTACGGCAGGCTTAACCGCAATGGCTGGAATAGAAATCATCGCACGCATGTTCCACCTCTTAATGTATATTCTATTTGCTATAGTCTTGTTAATGCTTCTCCTGCCTCTGCCATTCTATGAGTTTCACCAGCTCCTGCCTATATTCCCTGAGGGGATCAAGCCTGTTTTAAACGGTGTTTACGTTGGGTTTGGCTTTCCGTACATGGATATATTGTACTTTTCCATGCTGCTTGTTTACCGGAATCAGAACGAACAGAAAGCACTTGGCAAATACTTATATATCGGACTTGCCATTAATGGCATCCTGCTTACTTTGACGATTGCAGCCTCTTTGATGGCCCTTGGACCACTGGTTTTTTCTAAGAAATTTCCGCTATACATCCTCGCACAGCTGATCAGTATCGGCCAGATCGTCGAAAGGGTTGAAGCCATTTTTGGAATCGCAATTATACTTGGAACATATATGAAAATTACACTTCTTCTGTTTATCGCAGATGCTGCCATCACAAGACTTGTTGGCATAAAAGAGAAACAGCTGCTGTCGCTCATCACTATCATTGTGTTTTTCCTGTCTCTTACCATGTATAAAAATGAAGTAGAGTTAGGTGAATCTGGCTCTGTTTTGGAGCCACTGGTCACTTTTTTCTTCGGTTTTATCCCGCTCATCATCGTTGTACTTGCAACTATGATAAAAAAAGCCAGGCAGTCATGACTGACTGCCTGCTGTAGCCTTTAACCCGATAATGCCTGCTATGATAAGTGATAGAAACAAAAAGCGCATTAAGCTTTTCGGTTCATTAAAGAGTACTATGCCAAGAATGACTGCACCTGCCGCACCTATTCCGGTCCAGATGGTATAAGCCGTTCCGATCGGCAGCACTTTTGTTGCTTGAGACAAAAAATAAAAACTGATGATCATCCCCGCTGCTGTTACAACAGACGGCCAGAGCTTCGTAAATCCATTTGTATATTTAAGTCCGATTGCCCATACGATCTCAAAAATCCCTGCAATAAAAAGATAAAACCAAGCCATTATAATAAACCTCCTCATAAAAATAAGCCGGGAAAGATATTAACATCAATATCCTCCCAGGCTTTTATCCTTCCGTGTACACAGATTCATATACATCTGTGCGTTTTCTCTCGGACCAGCCCCGTACTTTTATCGCCCGGCGGAACCCTAGAAAACTTTTCACTTATTTTTTTCTTCTTTTACCTATGATTAACCCTAAAACTACTGCAAGTGCTGCAAGTCCAACCAAAATATAAAGCAAAGACGAAAACTCAGGTGTGTTCTTTTTGTTCTCTGTCTTCACTTCATTTTTCGTTTTCTCCTCTTTTTTCACCCCGTCATCATTTTTGGCTGCTGGCGGTTTCGCCTCAATCTGCTCTTCCGCCTTCACCGTAAACTTATAAGACCCTTGAACGACGTGGCTGTCCTCCCCGATAATTTTCCAATACACATTGTATGTTCCGTTTGGCATCGCGTTCTCGCTCTCGCTGACAAGTTCGTTGCCTTTCGCTGCCATTTGCATGAGAGCTACTTCTTTACCGTTTGAATCTGTTACTCTTATACGGCTCAGATTCTCAATTTCTGTATTAAACGTAAGCAGAAACTTAACGTTATTATCAGTCACTGTACTCCCCTCTGCAGGCTCAGACTTAACCAGCCCTGAATGAGCAAACGACTTCTGAGGCGACACTATGAGCAGCAGCACAAAAAGAGCTGCAATCCATTTTTTCATCATAACCGCTCCTGTATATATTAGTAAATTGATAACGTCATCATAGTACGTTTTACGTTCTCCTACAAGTCAGACGACAATTTTGATAAAGATTGTTCACAATATGTTTTACAGCGTAACAATGTTATGTTACATTGGATATAACAAAGGAGGGATATAATGGAAAATGATTTGATCTCCAAAAAAGATCTCCTCGAACATGCGGGTATTTCATACGGACAGCTGTACCGTTGGAAAAGGAAAAAACTCATCCCTGAATCATGGTTTATACGCAAGTCCACTTTCACCGGCCAGGAAACCTTTTTTCCTCGCAAGAGCATTATAGAACGCGTCGAGAAAATCATGAATTTAAAAGATGACGTCTCCCTTGATGACCTCGCTGATATGTTTTCCCCTCAGCCTGCTGCAGCAAGTATGACATCAAGCCAGCTTACAGAACGGAACATTGTTTCACCCACTACACTGGAGCTTTCTACTAGGCTGCTTGGGACAAAGCAAGAGTATTCGTTTCTTGAAATCGTGCAGCTTCGCATCACCGACCACCTTCTCCACCAAGGAGACATGACGCTTACTGAAGCCGATCTGCTTCTGCAAACCTTCTCAGACCACCGCGAAAAGCTTCAAGGCCAAGACATGAACATTCTTTTAATTCGCAAAATGGGAGTTCCGCTTGTCTTATTCATTCCAACATCCTGTGAGCTTCTTCTTGACTCCCAAACAAAAGTTATCGCATCCCTCAATCTTAATGGATTTGCCGAGCAATTAAAAATTCAGCTAACGTAGGAGGAATCAAGAGATGGAACAAACCACCCGCACCGATTTAACCATTTCAGGGTCCGGCAGCGCTGCCGGGGGATTTTATGAGGATGTAAAAGTAAATGGTTCTGGCAAGATCCAAGGAGACATCAACTGCTCTCTTTTCAAAGCAAACGGCAGCGCCAATGTTTATGGCAGCATCACGGCACGAGAAGTTAAAATCAACGGGTCCGCCAAAATCCAAGGCGCTGTCAATGCCGATGAAGTAACCATTATGGGGTCCGGTACGATTGAAAAAAACCTGGCGTGCCGCGAGCTTAGTATCAACGGCTCCGCCACTGTTGCCGGAAACGCCGAAGCGAAGGAATGTGAAGTAAACGGTTCTGCCACATTTAAGAACGATCTTTCGTGTGATGAAATTTCAATCCGCGGAAGAGCGAAGATTGAAGGCAGCTGCTCAGCAGAGGATTTTCACGCCAAAGGACAGTTCAATATTCATGGTCTTTTAAATGCAGAATCTATTGAAGTCGATTTATATGGAGAATGCAAAGTGAAGGAGATGGGCGGTAAAGACATCGAAGTTAAAAACACAGAGTTTGCATCGCCATGGAAAAAGATTCTCCGCAAGCTGTTTCCAAGCCACGATGACCGCTTAACTGCAGAGGTCATTGAGGGTGATAACATCGTGCTTGAAAACACATTTGCAAAGGTCGTACGCGGCAATCATATTGTAATCGGGAAAGGCTGCGAGATCGGGCTTGTGGAGTATAAAGATCATCTAGACGTCCGCAGCGGAGCATCCGTCCAATCTGAGAAAAAAGTATAATAGCCTGGCTGTCCCAGCAGTGTCACAACACTTTGGGCAGCCTTTTTTTGAATATAAAAAAGACAGCATCTCAGCTGCCTTGACTCAGTCCTCATAATAACTGATCACCGAAACGGCTTCAGCCACAATTTTCTTAATCAGTTTCTTTGGTTTAATGATCGTCATTTTCGTCCCGAAACCGAGTATGAACTCAACGGCTTCCTGTTCACTTTGAAAATGAAAGACAGCCCGCATCCGCTCCCCTTTTTTCAATGGCGGACGGACGACTTTCATGAACTTCCCTGCAGAAAAGTGAACACGCTTGGCGATATCCGCTGAAATATCTACTTCTACCTCAAACGTAGGAAGTTCTGCGGCAAAATCCTTTTTAGACTGTCTCCAATACTCCTCCAGATGAAATCCATCCGGTCTTTCAAACACTTCATCCAGAAGATGAGCAGTTAACACACGCGAAACACGATAGCTTCGGAGCTGCCCATCGTGACTCGCAGCGAGATACCAGTTACCTTTTTGTGCAACCAGCCCGAGTGGTTCTACTGTCCGGTTAATAATATCCCCATTAATCTTTTCATATTCAATCTTTATCCTTCTGTTTTCAAAAACAGCTGTAAATATCTCAGGCAAAGCTTCGTCCTTTTTATGACCGTTTTCTTTCCAGCCTTCTGAATCAATGTAGATTCTGTCTCTAATGTGCTGCGCTTCTTCTTGATATGGGCCAGCAAGCGAAGATAACAGTTTTTCACGTGTATCAAGTCCCGTTCCTAGTCCAAGGTCTTCGAGCAGCGTTTTAGAAGGAAAGATAAACAGTGACCGGATGTCTTCCTTATTCAACCCGCTGAGCTTCGTTTTGAAATCATCATACAGCCGCCATCCGCCTGCTTTGCCGCGCTCTGCCAACACTGGCACACCAGCCGTTGTAAGAGCATCCATATCCCGCTGAATCGTACGCTCTGAAACTTCCAGCTCTTCAGCAAGCTCCCCCGTCGTAATCTTTCCCCTGTTTTGAAGCAGGATGAGGATGTTCATTAACCGGTCCGCTCTCATTCTAAAATTCCTCCTAAAAAAATCTTAAATAAGACACAACATGACATATTTCAAATGTACAATTAAAACAATAAAACACAAACAGGAGGCTTTGTAATGGAACATACACGTAAAGTCGTATTATTTATTGCCGTGAGTCTAGACGGTTATATTGCGAAAACTGACGGAAGTCTTGAATGGCTTTTTGCCGTTGAAGGCGAAGGAAGCAATGGCTATACTGAATTCTATGACACAATTGATACAATGATATCCGGAAGAGCAACTTATGAACATGTTTTACAAATGATGAATAATGAGTATCCGCATTATGATAAACACAACATTGTTTTGACTTCTTCTGGCAAAGGCGAGGATCCGAAAATTAGTTTCTCTAATGAAGATGTCGCTTCTATTGTAAAAAAGTTACGCAGAGAGCCAGGCAAAAATATCTGGGTGGTTGGCGGATCAAAAGTAATTGAAGCGTTCATGTCAGAAAATTTGATCGACGAATACATCATTACAGTAACTCCAGTCCTTCTTGGTGAAGGGATACCTTTGTTTACAAAATTCCCGCAAGAGATCAAGCTGAAACTGACAAACAGCCGGACTTACGGGCAGTTTGTGCAAAGTACTTATGTAAGAGCAGAATAAACGAGCACCCCAGTCTAAAATAAGGCTGGGGTGCTGATGCTTCATTTATATAGCCTCACATAAAAGGCTGTTCCATAACCAGGCTTGCTTTCTACCCAAATGTCGCCGCAATGGGCATCAACAAGCTTCTTTGCGATGGTCAATCCAATTCCGCTTCCGCCATATTCGCGGTTACGGGATTTTTCCGTCCGATAAAAACGGTCAAAAATGCGATCCAGTTCAGCTTCCTTAATCCCAATACCAGTATCTTTCACAGCCAACACAACGCTTCCGATCTCTTCAAACACCTCTGCATTCACTCTTCCTCCTGAGGGGGTGTATTTAAGTGCGTTGCTCATCAAGTTGAACATTATCTGTGCGATCCTCTTTGGATCAGCTTCAACTACTGTATTACCCTGCGTGTTCAAATTGAGCAGCACTCCTTTTTGCGTAAAAGAAGCTTTCAGCGGCTCCGCATTTTTTAGTAAAAGCTCCCCTAAGTTTACGCTCTCTTTCTTAAGCGTGAACTGCGGTGATTCCATATCAGTCAGCTGTTCGAGATCCTGTACAAGGTAAATCAGCCTGTCTATCTCTTCTCTCAGCCCGCTCATCCTTTCTGGGGTAGGATCAAAGATTCCATCCTCGATTGCTTCAATATGGCTTTTTACTGTGGCTAGCGGAGTACGAAGCTCATGGGCAACATCCGCTGTAAGTGTTTTCCGCGCCTCCTCCTGTTTTTGAAGCTGTGAAGCGAGCTCGTTTAATGACGTGCCAAGATCGTTCAACTCGTCATTGCCGATTGTTTCAATCCTTACCTCTAATTCTCCGCCTGCCATTTTTTCAGCTGCTTTTCTCATCTGGACGAGCGGTCTGGAAAGATTTTTAGCGACAAAATAACTGATCACAGCAACAAGGATCAAGGACCCTGCAGCTGTCCAGATGATCGAACTCAAGAGCGCTTGCTCAAAATGATGCACAAGTGCACTTGATTCCCCAAATCCTTTCACATCCTCCTCAAACATCATCAAATGATAATGCACTTCATAGATGATGACGAGACTTGCGATTAAGAGGATGATCGATGCTGCGGCACCAAAACTGATTGCGAGCCGTCTAAACATTAGATCCTCCAGCAAACTTATAGCCGACTCCAAAAACGGTCTGAATGTATTGAGGTGCTTTCGGATCCTTCTCTATTTTCTGCCGCAGGTTCTTCACATGCTGGTCAATCGTGCGTGTGCTTCCTTCAAAATCGTAGCCGAGAACCTTCTCGACTAATTCTTCCCTAGAAAACGGCCGCTTTGGATGGCGTGCAAAAACGAGTAAAGTTTTATATTCGTTCGGTGTTAAGCTCACCTTTTTATCGTGTACGAAAACCTCCTGTTCGCCTGCATCAATCACAAGCTGACCGTTATTATAAGAGATTTTTTCCGCCAGCAGCTGTGATCCTTCCGTTCGGCGCAAGACCGTTTTGATCCGCATCACAAGCTCACGCGGGCTGAACGGCTTAACCATGTAATCATCCGCACCCACATACAGACCGTTTATTCGGTCTTCTTCCTTCACCTTAGCTGTCAGCATCAGTACCGGTACATCTGATTCTTGCCGAATAATCTTGCAAACCTCTTCCCCATTCATATCGGGGAGCATTAAGTCCAATACAACCAAATCCACGCTAAGGCTATTTATCAGTTCGAGAGCTCTTTTTCCGTTTTCTGCTTCTGCTGTCTGAAAGCCTTCTTTTTTCAAATAAGAAGAGATGACTTCGGTTAATTTCGGTTCATCATCTACGATTAAAATGGTTTTCATTCTTCAGCCTCCTGCCACATTGTTTTTTTAAAACCGGCTAAGGGTATCTTATGGTTATGAGTAAACTTACTAAGAGATAAAGGGGATTTTAGAGAAATGAATCAGCCTCAAGGACAAGAACGCATCCAGCTTCATGGTTTCAATAACCTGACAAAATCATTAAGTTTTAATATGTATGATATTTGCTACACGAAGACGAAGGAAGAGCGTGAAGCGTACATCGAGTACATTGATGAGCAGTACAATGCCGACCGCTTGACTAAAATCTTAAATACCGTTTCTGATACGATCGGAGCGCACGTGCTTAACGTCGCCAAACAAGATTATGTTCCACAAGGAGCGAGCGTAACCCTTCTTGTATCAGAAGGACCTATTGTAGAGGTTCCTGCAGAAGCTTACGAAGACGAAGAACTCGGGGCTATGCCCGGCTCTGTCGTTATGCAGCTCGATAAAAGTCATCTGACCGTTCACACGTATCCAGAGTTTCATCCGAATGAAGGCATATCAACGTTTCGTGCGGATATCGATGTTTCAACATGCGGAGAGATCTCACCGCTTAAAGCTCTTAATCATTTGATTGATTTCTTTGATACAGACATTATGACAGTCGACTACCGTGTCCGCGGATTCACAAGGGACATTAATGGCGAAAAGCTGTTCATCGATCATGACATCACATCTATTCAGAATTATATCTCACAAGAGCACAAAAGCATGTTCGATATGATCGATACGAACATTTATCAGGAAAACGTCTTTCATACGAAGTGTCGCCTTAAGGAATTCGACTTGAACAACTATCTTTTTGGCTACTCGAAGGATACGCTCAGTTCGAGTGAACGAGAAAAGATTACGCAGCAGCTCCAAGCTGAGATGGATGAAATTTTTTACGGACGGAACATGAAACATCGTTAAAATATAGGCTAGATTTCAGAGAAGAGGTTGCTCTCCGTTTCAGGTGCACGCTTTCCGCGGGGCAGGCGGTGAGCCCCCTCGTCGCTACGCGACATTGAGTGGTCTCACCTTCCTGCTTGTCCCGCAGGAGTCGGCACCTTACACTCCGATCAACTTTACCAATGATGAATTCAAGATGATTCAGTAATCAAAAAAATTGGAAGCATTTCTATTTGGTAATCGTTGGATTTCTCAGAGGAATTACCGCTGACCTTCCATACAAACAAATCGTTCAAAAGCAACCATGTATCAATCTTTTTAAAAAAGACGTGTATTTGAAGCCTAATAATAAAAAAGATAGGGCTACACCGCCTCGACAATGAGAGTCGAGGCGGTGTAGCCCCTTATTTATTTGTCGTTTTTTATTCATATTTGATGAAAACTTGGAGTGATTGAAGCGGAAGGGTGCGAGATTCCAGCGGAACGAGCGGGAAGGTGAGACCCTTTAGGGCGCGTAGCGGCAAAGGGGCTCACCGCACGCCCCGCGGAAAGCTCAGCACCCTGGAACGGAAATCATCGCACCACACTTTGTTAAAAACTTAATTCAGTGCCCTCCAGTATGTGGCAGGCTTTTTGTTGTTATTCCACTTCAACCGTAAAATCAGCAATAAACAGCTCTCCGTCCTGCTGAAATTTCCCCAATATTTTGTATACACCTTTGTCATGGAATGATGTAGCAAATTTTGCATCTGGTCCTTTTCATCAAGCGGATGAACATGAAGATCATCCATCTTTTTTAGCTTAACTACAGGTTGTGAAGAAGTAATGAAGAATACATTAAACATCAAATAAAAAAGGAAGTGCCACTCATAATGTCTTCTCTTGCTGTTGTTACATGCATGATCGCCATCGCTCCGGTGCTGATATTAGGCGGGCTTTCCCTGGTTCTGAAAAAATGGAAAGTGATGTTTCTCGCAGCTGCATTGCTGCTATCTATTGGGGAAACAGTTTATTTTATCGCGCGCCACGATCAGGAAAAGCTTGATGTAATGGAAAATATGGACCACGTAGAATCTTATTTGCAAACCAAATACAAAGATGAGCAATGGGTCTTACGGAGAGGAGAAGGAGTATTTCGCAGCCCTGGTTCGATAGAAGCTGTTTTTTTAAATGAGCCGGACGCGGTTTATTTGTACCGTATTAAAGACAATAAAGTAACACTATCAGGATATTCATCAAAAAACGAAAAATCTGAATGGATTCATAAAGAGTAGCGTTTCATAATTATCCCTCGAGGTACATTATGTATGTGAACATTTTTTTAGGAGGGATACTATGTCTCATGAAAATTTTCAGGAATGTATTGATGAATGCCTTGCATGCTTGAAAGCTTGCAATTATTGCTTTGACTCCTGCCTGCAAGAGGAAGATGTTAAGATGATGGCTGAATGTATCCGGCTTGACAGAGAATGTGCGGACATCTGTGGCTATGCTGCTGACGCTATGTTAAGAAACAGCCCCTTTGCTATCCAGATCTGTCAACTGTGTGCAGAAATTTGTGAAGCGTGCGGCACCGAATGCAAAAAACATGATCATGAACATTGTCAGAAGTGTGCCGAAGCCTGCTTCCGCTGTGCTGAGGCGTGCCGGAAAATGGCTGCCTAAACTGAAAGTATGAAAGTTACGAACTCTCACATCTTGTATGATGCGGGAGTTTTTTTATTTTTCCAAAGAGAAGGTTATGTTAAGATTAGAAATTGTTGATTATATACTGTTCTCATCTATGAAAAGAGGTTCTTATGCAAGCTGCAAAACTATCCAGACAGCATTGGCTGCTTATATTAACATTGTCACTCCTGACATTTGTCCTCGGAACGAGCGAGTTCGTCATCGTCGGCATTTTAACCGATATTTCACATAGCCTTCATATCACGAACGCAAAAGCAGGAACATTGGTTTCCGCCTTTGCCATCACGTTCGCTGTGGCTACACCGGTCGTCATGTCGGCAACTAGCCATTATCCTAAACGGAAATGGATGCTCACACTTATCGCTGTATTCATCATCCTTAATCTAGCCTGTGTATTTACTGGCAGCTACACACTGCTTATGGTGTTCCGGATGCTGACAGCTATCGTAACAGGAGTGCTGATTTCGCTAGCAATGGTTGTCGCCAGCGAATCGGTTCCTGATGCAAAACGCGGGCTTGCTATTTCATTTGTGTTTGGCGGTTTTACACTTGCCAATGTGATCGGTGTTCCGCTTGGAACCTTTATCGCAGGAATGTTCAGCTGGCACGCTACATTCATCCTAACGACACTGCTTGGCTTGTGCGCATTATTGTCATCATACAAAGTGCTTCCTTCAAAGCTTAGTCAAGAGCGCGGTTCGATCAAAGATCAGATTATGCTCTTGATTCACCCGCGAATTATGATGGCGTTCTTTATTCCTGCACTGGGATTTGGTGCTCTATATGCTGTGTACACTTACCTTGTTCCAATTTTAAAAGGAATGGGTGTAGCAAGCGGATCAATCAGCTTAATATTGTTCGCATACGGCATCATCTCTATATTCAGCAACATACTCGCCGGCAAGATTGCGAGCCGCAACGGCATCGGACGCCTTCGTTTTGTCTTTCTCGTTCAGGCGCTCGTTCTTTTCGCACTGTATTGGACGACAGGAAGCTACCTTGCGGGCATGATTAATATTGGGCTCATGTCTTTAACAGGAATACTTCTTACCACTTCTACTCAGCTTTATTTAATTGACCTAGCAGGAAAATACCAGCCGAACGCAACGAGCCTTGCAGCATCGCTAATGCCTGTCGCAAGCAACGTCGGCATCGCATTTGGTTCAGCACTCGGCGGTATCGTATATGAACAAGCCGGACTTCTCGACGTCACATGGGCAGGCGGTCTTGTTGCAGTCGCTGCAAGTCTACTCACATTCTCAAGCTATTATTTGGATCAAAAAAAATAAAATGCAGGCTGGCGGATTCCGCTGGCCTGCATTTTATTGTTCTTCGTCATTACGCGCAGCAAGAGCCTGCATCCTTCTCATCCTCACAGCAGCTGCCGGATTCAGTTTCTGCCTCTGAACTGCAGCAAGACTCTTCACTGGTTTCTACTTCGATTATTTCAACTCCGCAGCAATCGCTGCCTTTTTTCGTTCCAACTAGCTTTTTAATAAAGTTCACGTTCTTCACCTCCTTTCAGTAATTTCCTTATAATTAGATGAGATAAAAGATAAATCCGGAAACGGTAGACATTGTCATCACTGATAGTACAAACGTGATAACTAGCTCTTTTTTAAAGATGGATTTCAGCAATATCACTTCGGGAAGGCTTGCTCCCGCTGAGCTGATCATCAGAGCCATAACCGGTCCGAGAGCCATTCCTTTTGCGATCAGCACCTGAGAAATCGGGATCATGCTCGACAGGCGGATATAAAGCGGGATTCCTATTACAGCTGCAAGCGGTATAAGCCACCAATTTCCGCTTCCAAACGTACCAGCAATCCACTTGGTCGGCACCAGTCCATGAATGACAGCTCCGATTGCCGCTCCGATCAGCAGGTACGGATACACACTTTTCATAAGCTGCATGGTCTCCTGCCAAGCTGCTTTCCAATCGAATTTCTTATTGCTTTCTTCATAGCCTTTCATCACAACATTCTTTACTGATTTTTCAAAGCCAAGTGCAGCAAGCGTGAAGCCGATTACTACAGAAAAGATTGCCGTGATGACGGTATACATTACGGTCACTTTCCATCCTAATATGACACCCATAATGGTGATGATGGTCGGATCTAGCACGGGTGAAGCGAACAAGAAAATCATTACTATTGAAAATGGCATCTTCTTTTTAAGCATGTTTACGACAACCGGTATAGTCGAGCATGAACAGAATGGCGTGACGAACGCGAATATGAGCGCGAAGAAAGCAGCAAAAATTTTATTTTTACCCCCTAGATGCTTTTCAACCTTCTCGTATGGAATGTAGGACTGGAGCAGATTGATCAAGAATGAAATCACGACAAAAAGTATGGTTAGTTCGATTGCGATTGCCAAAAAGCTTTTGAACGTTTCAGCGAGCATCTTCTTTCTCCTCCTCAAGCACAGCAAGCTGCGATGTGCTTCTTATTTTCACTCCTCAGGTTCGCAATAAAAGAAAACAAATGGTTCTTTGCAGAATGTTTCACTGTGCGATAATTACTAGCATCCTTTTCAAACTGCTTCATTTTTTCCTCAGCCATTTTTTCTAAGTAATATGAATTCATTTTTTCCTCTCCTTATATCAATTTTTCTTGATTAATACATCAAAAAAATTTGATGTATTTTTAAAATAAAAACTGCTTTAAAAGCAGCATTTAACAACCAGACGGAAGAAAGATGCAGCACAGCTGGTCGGACAGAAGACTCCTCACTTCCTTAACATTTAAAGAGTAATCGTTCCACGTTCCTCTTGTCTCTTTCTTAATGAGTTCAGCATCAAGCAAAATTTTTAAGTGATAGGATAATTTTGATTGCGGCATGTCGATCATCGGTGCAAGATCGCAAACACAGACCGTTCCTTTCGATGCCAGAATGTTGATGATTTGCAATCTCTTCTGGTCAGACAGCGCTTTAAACTTTTTTTCATAACGCTTAAAATCCACGGTTTCTGAAGTGTTGATGAGTGGAATTTCTTTATTCATAGCAATCGCTCCTTACATCAATTTTATTTGATGTAACTTCATTATATTCCATATTTTATTAAATGCAACTATTAAATCAAAAAAAATTGATATTTAGTTTAATAAAAATGAGCTCTGAAATAGATGAGCTCATTCTAAGCTGCAAATTTGCTTAATAAAATCGTCAGCAATCCCAGTGCTGCCAAACAATAATTGTGTATACCATTATAATGATCTTCAGGTTCTGTTATGTTAAAGAGCTTTTCAAAGGCTTTTTTCCGGAAATTAGTTTCATGGATAAACATGATCTGCTCACCACCCTTTTGAAATCGCGTTTAACAATATAATAACGGCTCATTAATTAAATTTCAAAATATTCTGTAAATTTAAACGAAATAAAGAGCACACTTCACGTGTACCCTTTTGTATACCCTATCAATGAGCAGAAAAATTAGTCTCTGCTTTATCATGAACAGCAAGTTTAGAAACGAGAGCCGCACTCTCTTCGTTCAAGCCAACAATCTCGACATCTGTACCATTCATACGATATTTAATCACGATTTTATCAATCGCACCTACCGCAGAATCATCCCATAAATGTGTCTGCGAGAAATCAATAATGATTTTATCTGCCTTCTCTGTAACATCAAACTTTGAAATAAAATCAGTAACAGAGGCGAAGAAAAGCTGCCCTCTCACCGTATATGTTTTAATGTTAAGAACTTCATCTGTTCTCGTTTCGACATTCACTTTCGATATTTTAGAGGCAAAGAACAATGCACTTAAAATTACTCCAGCCAGTACGCCTTTTGAAAGATCATGTGTCAGAACGACTGTTACCACTGTTACGATCATGACGGCTGCATCGGTCTTAGGCATAACGTGAAGCTTTGTTAACGAAGACCAGTCAAACGTGCCAATTGACACCATGATCATGACGCCAACAAGCGCAGCCATCGGTATGGATACAAGAATATCATTCAATAAAATAATAAGCACCATCAAGAATGTACCCGCAACAAATGTAGACAGTCTTCCGCGTCCCCCAGATTTCACGTTAATGACCGACTGGCCGATCATTGCACATCCCGCCATGCCGCCAAAGAATCCAGCAACGATGTTTGCCATCCCTTGCCCTTTTGCTTCTTTATTCTTGTCGCTTTCCGTGTCTGTCATATCGTCCACGATTTGAGCGGTTAAGAGAGATTCTAATAAACCGACTAATGCAAGGGCAAATGAATAAGGGAAAATGATTTTCAATGTCTCAAAGTTTAGCGGAATATCAGGAATTAAGAACATAGGCAGAGCCTGTGTCAATTCTCCCATATCGCCAACAGTACGCACCGAAGATCCAGTTGCAATTGCTATTATGGTAATGACTATAATTGCCACAAGCGGTGACGGAACAGCTTTCGTAACCCTCGGGAACAGATAAATGATGGCAAGAGCGCCTGCCACCATCGCATACATCACCCATGATTCGCCAGCAAAGTGTGGAAGCTGAGCCATAAAGATAAGGATAGCCAGAGCGTTCACAAATCCAACCATAACGGACCGGGGAATAAATTTCATGTATTTGCCTAGCTTCAGCACACCGATCAGGATTTGTATAACTCCTGTTAGAATGGTCGCTGCAAGTAAATACTTCAGACCATGATCGGCAACAAGCGTCGTCATCAGTAATGCCATCGCACCTGTTGCTGCAGAAATCATTCCTGGTCTGCCGCCAACGAACGCAATCACTACGGCAATACAAAACGAGGCATATAAGCCAACCATCGGGTCAACCCCAGCAATAATCGAAAAAGCAATTGCCTCAGGGATTAGCGCCAATGCTACTACTATACCTGCGAGAATATCTCCTCTGATATTCCCAAACCACTCATGTTTAATTGTCTGTAAATCCAACCAAAAACACCTCTCCAACTTTTTTATTTAAAATGAATGACTTTCAACTCTCATGAAAGTCGGGGCCGATGTCAACGAGTTGCATTATAGCATAGGACTGTAAAATTGTGTATGGATTATGTAAGCGAATAACAAGCCTATTTTCTTTGAATTACTTATGTTTTCAATGATTATCTGCGGAAAACAAAAAAGCCCCCTGATTGGAGGCATTTTAAAAACCGCATTGCTTCATGGATATTTTAAAAGTCATTGTTTTCGGCGTTAGTTTCTTCTTTTTGCTTTTTAGCGCCTTTGCTCACATAAGGTTTTGGCCCCTTCTTCTTAGCGCTTGACTTCCAGCGGTTCCACCCTTTCTTTCCAGTACCTCTTCCCGTTCCGCCTTTGCCTTTTGCTTTACTCATAACAGCATCCCTCAATTTCCTACTATGTTTTTAATCATTTTAATAAAATTAACTTTTCAATCATAACATTACACAATGAAACAGAAAGTATAAACTTGCTGAAAGGCAGAATTCTTTTACTCTTTTGTATGAAATGTTATATTTTACCTGAAAATGTTAAGGAGGCAGTGATTATGGCACTTGAAATGAGAGAACAATGTGAACGCTGTGAGTCATCTGTTAAAGGACACTCGCTCGTTTACATTTGTGTTCATGAATGTACGTTCTGTGAACCTTGTACAGCTGAAATGAAAAACGTCTGCCCGAACTGCGGTGGTGAACTTGTAAGGAGACCTCGGCCTGCGCAGAATTCCTGCAGCTTGAATACTTAATAGACAGGAAGAGCACGCAGGCGGCGTGCTTTTTTACTTACTTATCAGGACTGAAAATATACTGCACTTTCTCTAAATGAATTTAAACATTTGTTTAATTCTTAGACAGCCATTGATTTAAGCAGATTGTTGGAACTTAAAAACGTTCAATGGTACGCTTAATAGGTTAGGGCACTCGTTCAGCCCCCTTAAATTCACGATACATAAGGAGTGGTTTTTATTGACTGAATTAGAATTGCAGAAAGCATTACACCCAAAGCTCACCAAAACAAAAATCCTGAAAAGGACGGTTGCGATTTTTTTAGGAGCTTTGTTAATGGCAGTCGGGCTCGAAATTTTCCTCGTACCAAACAAGGTTATTGATGGCGGCATTGTCGGAATTTCGATTATTTTATCTCATTTAACACAATCTCCTCTTGGTTTGTTCATATTCGTATTAAACATTCCATTCTTTTATATTGGTTATAAGCAGATTGGAAAAACATTTGCCATTTCCACACTTTTCGGGATTGCTGTCCTCTCATTCTTTACTTCTCTATTCCACCCTGTACCTGCGTTTACTGAAGACATTCTTCTTGCAACGATTTTTGGAGGCATGGTGCTTGGCGTCGGTGTCGGAATCGTAATCCGGTACGGCGGAGCGTTAGACGGAACAGAAATATTAGCTATACTTATCACGAAGAAAACACCATTCTCCGTCGGTGAAATTATCATGTTCTTCAACCTCTTTATTTTAGGTTCTGCCGGTTTTGTGTTCAGCTGGGACCGTGCTATGTATTCAATTCTGGCCTATATCATTGCGTTTAAAACGATTGATGTCGTCGTGCAGGGGCTTGATGAATCGAAATCTGCCTGGATTATCAGCGAAAAATACGACGATATCGGTGAAGCGATCATTAAACGTCTTGGCCGCGGCGTGACGTATTTAAGCGGTGAGGGTGCCTATACGGGCGATAATAAAAAAGTCATTTTCTGTGTTATCACTAGGCTGGAAGAAGCAAAGCTGAAAGAAATCGTAGAAAGCCATGACCCAGATGCTTTTCTTGCGATTGCTGATATCGCAGAAGTACGCGGCGGCAGGTTTAAGAAGAAAGATATTCACTAAGATAGAGAAACCTTCTTGATTTTTTGAGAGGGTTTCTTTTTTAGTAGGACATTTTTTCAAACTCCTGTTGGAATATTAAAATCATGTAAATACACTTGGACAATAGTGGAAGTCGTACTTTCAACATGTTATTCTTTTTCGGAGTACATTCAATATTACACTAGAGGTGGTAATCCAGTGCAAAAAAAGAGTACCTTTAGAACGCTTATGGAAATTTTATTCGTTTCAACAAAACTCGGCTTAACATCCTTTGGCGGACCGGTCGCTCACCTAGGATACTTTCATGAAGAATACGTCCGCAAAAGAAAATGGCTCGACGAAAAAAGCTATGCAGATTTAGTGGCGCTCTGCCAGTTCCTGCCCGGACCAGCAAGCAGCCAGGTGGGAATCGGAATTGGGGTCATGCGCGGGGGAGTTCTAGGCGGTATTATTTCATTTCTCGGTTTTACACTCCCTTCCGTTATCGCCTTGATTTTATTCGCAGTGACTTTATCTGCAATGGATGATGTGAATTTAAGTTGGATCCACGGATTAAAAATTGTGGCGGTAGCTGTCGTCGCTCATGCTATTTTAGGAATGGCCAGCAATTTGACGCCTGACTTAAAAAGAAAAGCAATCGCCTTGTTTGCTTTGGTCATTACTCTGCTCTGGCAGACCGCTTTCTCTCAAGTCACCGTTATCTTGATTGCAGGATTTGTTGGCTATATTCTTTACCGGCATAATACGAAAGATGGCGAAACGGCAGCAGATTTCCCCATCTCACGAAAATTTGCCGCAGTATGTTTGACGTTATTCTTTGCTCTTTTAGTGCTATTGCCTGTCTTAAAAGAAGTCACGTCATCTTATTGGGTCGCTTTTTTTGACAGCTTTTACCGTTCCGGCTCATTAGTTTTCGGGGGCGGCCATGTTGTCCTTCCTTTATTGCAGCAGGAATTTGTTCCAACGAATTGGATCAGTGAAGGGGAGTTTTTGGCAGGCTACGGCGCTGCTCAAGCTGTACCGGGTCCGCTGTTTACTTTTGCAGCATACCTTGGCGCCGTCATGAACGGATGGCAAGGCGGACTGCTGGCGACTATCGCCATATTCCTTCCTGCATTCCTTCTTATCTTAGGCACGCTTCCTTTTTGGAATATGCTAAGGCGCAACCCTAAGATCAATGGTGCTTTAATGGGTGTAAACGCCGCGGTTGTCGGTATTTTGATTTCTGCATTTTATAAGCCGATCTGGACGAGCACTATACAGAAACCAATCGATTTTGCTTTTGCCGCAGTGCTTTTTAGCATGCTTGTTTATTGGAAGGTTTCTCCTTGGATCGTAGTTGCTACAGGAGCGTTAGGCGGAATTTTACTTTCACTAATTTAATCGCTCGGAGAATCGAGTTAGGTTATTTCTCAGTAGACACAAATTAAACAATTGTTTAATTTGTGTCTTTTATCACAAGATCACCTAAAAAAAGACGTGCCTATATTACAGACACGCCTTTTACAGTATTTAGTTTTATGATATTTTTACGACTTCAAGCGACTTTACATGATATCCATCTGCTTCAAGAACCTTAAAGAGATAATTATCAACTGCTATTTCATCTCCTGTATTCACTTCCATTTTCTCTGAGAGTATCCAGCCGCCGATCGTATCAACATCTTCATCACTGATATTAAGGCCGAACAAATCGTTCACTTCTTCGATTAGTACTTTTCCATCTAATATCGTTTTGTTTTCATCGATTTTTTTTATGTGAGGCACTTCATCATAATCAAATTCGTCTCGGATTTCTCCAACAATTTCTTCGAGGATGTCTTCTACTGTAACAAGGCCAGAAGTTCCGCCATACTCATCGATTAGAACTGCCATATGAACCCGTTCCTTCTGCATCTTAAGAAGCAGCTCGTGAATGGCTGTCGATTCAAATACCTGAATTACCGGTCTGACATAATCCTCAATTTTACTTTCCACGTTTTTGCCTTTTACAATATCGGTAAGAACTTCTTTCATATTGACCATACCAACAATATGATCCTTATCCCCATCAATTACAGGATATCGTGTGTACTTTTCCTCGGTTACCACTTTAATCGTCTCTTTAACGGTTTCTGCAATATCCAAAGTTATCATATCCATTCGAGGCACCATGATTTCTTTTGCAAGACGATTGTCAAATTGAAAAATGTTGTTCACAAATTTAAACTCAGATTGATTGATTTCCCCGCTTTTATAACTTTCTGAAAGAATCAAACGCAATTCTTCCTCTGAGTGAGCGAGTTCATGTTCTGACGCCGGTTTAATGCCAAAAAGCCCTGTAAATAAACGTGCAGAACCATTGAGAGTTTTAATGAATGGATACATCAGTTTATAAAAGAACATGATTGGCTTAGCAACCCTTAACGTTACTTCTTCAGCCTTTTGTATAGCCATCGTTTTAGGGGCAAGTTCACCCACTACAACATGAAGAAACGTAATCAATGAAAAGGCAATGATAAACGATAATAAACTTGAAACAGATTCTGCAATTTCAAATTGTAAGAATAGTGGTCTTAGCAAAAGCTCAACAGTCGGCTTACCAAGCCAGCCAAGACCTAACGCCGTAATCGTTATCCCTAGCTGGCAGGCAGATAAATATTCGTCCAAATTTGTAATGACCTTTTGAGCAGCGATAGCCTTATGATTTCCTTCTGCTGCCAGCTGATCTATTCTCGTCGTACGAATTTTTACAATCGCAAACTCAGTAGCTACAAAAAACGCCGTTAACGCAATAAGCACAACTACCATAAATAAATTAAATATCTCCAAATAATACCCCTGCTGTGTAATCGAACAACAAGGGATCCACCTCCCAGGTTTTTATTGTACATAAACGAATATTCACCCTAAAAGCAAAAGCAAAGAATGGGCTAAAGTTACTCCTTGTGGAGAGACTTTACTCAATACCAATTCACGCTGTTTATCTTCCAGGTTCTCAAGTATCGGCTTCATTTCCATGATTTCCTTCTCAAGGTGTTTCATAAACTCTGCGATCTGATCAAAATGCTTTTCCACTTGAGTGCTACTTATACTATTTTTCTTCTTTACAAGTTCAATAGATGACTTTATTTCCTGCAAGGGCATGTTCATGTTCTTGTAATGTTCAATCAGCTTTAGCACACTCACTGATTCTTCATCATATAACCGATAATTAGATGCCGTTCGATAAGGCTCTAGTAAGCCAATTTGGGAGTAATAGTCAATGGTCCTTCTTGAAACATGTGTGCAATCCGCTAGTTCGCCAATTCGATACAACTTCCCAATTTACTCACCTCTTCCCTCACCTTTTCACTGTAACTTATCGTATATAAAACCGTACAGTCAACTGTATGGTTAACTTTCACACATAACGTTCAAATATAAAAATGTTTTATTTTTTTTCTTCTAAATCGTGAAACCTAACAAACATTTTCTTCGTATATAGCAGGCGAAAATTGTGCACATCGAAGTCTTTAAAAAATATTCCCTTACTGATGGCAATCCTGCCTATATCAAAGCGAGTTTCAATAAATGGCCGGATGTACTTGCTTCTACAAGCAGAACTTGTGCCTTTATTGTATGCTGCAAAGTGCTGGTCTTTACATTAATAAAAGCTGCCAAATTCTTGGCAGCTTTTATTGTTTCAAATATTTCTATTAATTTCCGAAAACACTTGCCAGCGTATATTAGTTAATTACTCATATTCCGCTTTTTATTGAGCTCTATCTTTGTATTACGATTTTTCCTTACTACTAAGGGAACCAGCAATAAAGATAAGATTCCTCCCGCAAAAGACAATGTCGCATAACTAGAAGAACCTACAATCACACCTGATAACGCTCCACCTGAAGCTCCCGCCAAAGCGATAAAGACATCCACCGTTCCCTGGCTCTTTGCACGCTGAGAAGGCTCGGTAGAATCTACTATCATTGTTGTTCCTGTTATTAATCCAACATTCCAGCCAATACCAAGCAAAGATAGAGCGATTATAAGGAAAAGCAAAGAATTGCTTGGAGCCATTGCCGCTATTATGCCTGCAAGCAGCAGAATAACTCCTGAAGCTGCGCCCATAATGGTTCGCCCGATTTTATCTACTAATAATCCTGTTAGTAAAGAAGGCAGATACATGGAACCTATATGAACACCTATTACTAGTCCGATTTCATTTAGACTATGCCCATGATGCTCCATATGAATCGGAGTCATCGTCATAATCGCAATCATCACAAGCTGTGTCAAAATCATGATTGCTGCACCGGCCATAATGCCGTTTTTATAAGCTGGAATTTCACTTGTTGTATGTTCAACATTAGAATTTCGGCTGCGTTTATTGTTTTCTAGCATCTTTACGAAATGATATGGATCCGGACGAAGCATGAGAAAAATAATAAGACCTGCAATTATAAATGCCGTGCCTGAAAATAAAAACGGACCCGCAAGAGAAGGAATACCAATATTTAGTGCATAATCTTTCATCGTTCCAACTAAACTCGGCCCAGCAAATGCGCCAAATGTTGTAGAAACCATAATGATGCTGACTGCTGTGGCACGCTGCTGCTCGCTCGCAAGATCCGTCCCTGCATATCGCGCTTGTAAATTTGACGCTGTCCCTGCTCCATAAATCAACAATGAAAAAAATAAAAGAATAATACTATTGGTTATTGCAGAAAGAGCCACTCCAAGTGCTCCAAAGCCGCCTGTCATAAATCCAGCTGTTAATCCTGTACGGCGGCCAAATCTCTGTGAAAGCTTCCCTACTATGAAAGCCGCACCAGCTGATCCTAAAGTAAACAAAGCTGCCGGCAATCCTGAATAGGCTTCTGTGCCCAACATTTCTTTAGCAAGAAGTGCACCGACCGTTATTCCTGCTGCCAGTCCAGCGCCGCCAAAAATTTGCGATAGACTTACGACCAGCAAGCTCCGCTTATAGAGCTTTTCCTTTATAAGATGTGAATCTTTTTCCTGAATAACGAGAGAACGATTTGTAATGATTTCTTTTGCCAGAGCTGCATCTTCCTCATTTACCTTCAAAAGTAAACAAGAAGAAACGATTTCGAGTTGGAATGAAATTTCTTTTTCTGTTAGTAATTGCTGTACTTGAAATGACTCACCTTGGCTCATTGTCATATGAACTGTGTACATCAGGGACTTTCGATTATGATCCATTGAAATCCCCCCGCTTTTTTTATCTTACTTTCATTTTATGCTTAAGAGTTCTATAATTAAAATGCATATTCGTAATAGTTTAAATGCATTTTCGTTATACGATTTACAAAGGAGAGAGAAGACTTGGATTTTTATCAGCTCAAAACGTTTTATCAAGTAGCTAAGCAGCGCAGTTTTACCAGAGCTGCCGTGGTACTGTCCATCAGTCAGCCAGCTGTTTCTAGACAAATTGAAGCATTAGAGCAGAAGTTAGGACTAACCCTCTTTCATCGAGTCGGGCGGGAAATAAAGCTAACAGATGCTGGTACGTTTTTGTTCGAAAATGCTGAGAAAATACTCTCCTTAGTGAATCAAACTGAGTCATTTATGGAAGGAATGAAAAATGTAAATAGTGGATCGATCGTGGTCGGGGCAAGTACTACAATCGGCAATTATTTGATGGCTCCAATCGTCATTAACTTTATGAAAAAGTATCCAGGGGTCAATATCAAACTAGAAATACAGCCAACAGATGAAATCCTCGTCAAAGTTAAAAACAACGTACTCGATATTGCCATTATCCCTGAAGTACCTGTCATTTCCGCCTTGATTCACGAGCCTTTTATACAGGATGAAATCGTCCTAATCGCAGGAAAAAGTCACCCGCTTATTAATAAAAAAATCAGCAGTCTAAAAGACATAGTGAATGAGAAATACGTAATGAGAGGTCACGATTCAAACACACGCAAAACAATCGAGAATCACCTTAAACAGCATAACGTTCAGCTTCAGCAGTTTATTGAACTTGATTCAACCGAAGCGATTAAACAAGCTGTTTTAACAGGCGAATTCTTGAGTTTTGTTTCAAGAAGAACCGTCCGAATGGAAACAAAATTTGGAGAAATTCAAATACTAAAAGGAAACGAATTAAACACATTTAGAAACTTTCATATTGTCCGGCATAAGGAAACCTTTCCCAGCCCAGCAGTAGACGCCTTTATCAAATTTATCAATCACGATTCTTGTGTGATTTAATACAAAACAGGTCAAGTTCAAAAAATTTGGCTTGTTGGATTTTAATGCTTAGAGCTGAGGTTGAGCATTTCATGTGAATTTTTATGGTGAGATATTGAATAAAACAAAAACTAAAAGCACCCCCGCAAAGGAGTGCTTTTTAAACAATTGTTTAATTCTTAAAGATATTTCCGATGCACACTCTTCCCGTCATAGGTGAACAGCACAGGCTTCTCCTCGATCTTCGTCTCCATGTGCACAGTGCGTCCCCACAGATAATGCACGTGCGGCAGCACTTTCTCGAGATACTTCACATCAAGCTCGATGTCTTCATAACTGTGATGCATATACAGTTCGCCGTTCTTGAGATAGTCTCCGTTTTTCACAGTCAAGTACGGAAATCCGCCATTCACCCTCATGCCGACTAACTGATCCCGCACGTTCTCCCACTCTTTATCGACGATTTTATAGTCTTTGCCCTGCTTCTGGAAAAGGTACATATCCTCCCGCTCGGCAAGATCCTTCGTTAAGTAATTGCGGATGAACGACATGTCAGATTCGAGTTCGCGGACTTCATACATCTTCTCACGGCCTGAGCCTGGCAGCACTCCCTGACGGCGAAGCTCTTCATTAGGCTTGTTATACCGCTCTTCGATGTCTTTGAAAATCTGTAGCCCAAGATAATACGGGTTAATCGATGTTTTAGACGGCTGCACGACACCCGCGTTCAGCTTAGCGAACTCGATCGTCTCATGTGACGTTAGATCCATCTCCTGCAAGATCTTCGCGTGCCAGTAGGACGCCCAGCCTTCGTTCATGATTTTCGTTTCAAGCTGAGGCCAGAAATAGAGCATCTCCTCGCGCATCATGGACAGGATGTCGCGCTGCCATTCCTCGAGCTCGCGGCTGTATTCTTGTATAAACAGCAAGATATCTTTTTCGGGCTGCGGCGGAAATGATTTCTTCTTCTTTGGCATTTCTTCTTTCTTGCCGTCCAGCCCCCATAAATCATCATATGGTGTTTCTTTTTTTATAGGCTCTTCTTCCTCTTCATCCATCCGATATTCCAGTTTGCCGCGGACGAGAGACGGATCGATATGCTCCTGAATCGCGAGCACAGCATCCAAGAATTCTTCAACGGCCTGTTTCCCGTAAAGCATCTCATACTGTGCGACACGTTCAGCGGTAGCGGTCATACTCTCTACCATATCGCGCCTCGTGTTCGAGAAACGCACATTATTTTTGAAAAAATCGCAGTGAGCCAGAACGTGAGCAATAATCAGCTTGTTCTGGATCAGTGAGTTCGTGTCCAGCAAAAATGCATAGCATGGGTCAGAGTTGATCACAAGCTCATAAATCTTGCTTAAGCCGAGATCATATTGCAGCTTCATTTTATGAAATTGTTTGCCGAAGCTCCAGTGCGAAAAGCGCGTTGGCATCCCATATGCGCCGAATGTGTATATAATATCTGCCGGACATATCTCATATCTCATCGGATAAAAATCAAGGCCGAACCCTTCCGCGATTTCCGTAATCTCAGCTATGGCATGTTCCAATTGTTTATTTTGAACGTCCCAATTCATGAATTTCCCCCCTAGCTCATCCTGTACTTACACTTTATGAGCGAAGAGGGGATTTCATGAGGCAAGACTTCGGAGATTCAATTCGTTTGATAAATACTCCATTGTTCTGGCGTCACATTTTCGATCCATATTTTTTGGCTGCTTCCATTGCTATCAGCTTGCCATACGTGGATTCCGGACTGCTGATGCCGCTCCCAAAACAATTGATTGTCCTTTAGAGATACAGGGTGAGTGTCACTATACTGTGAACTTTGAGATGTAATGTTCCGACTGCCACCAGTCATCAAATCCACCGAGACAAGCTGCGGCTTCGGTCTTTTCTCCTGAGCTATGTTCCAGCCGCTTTCCTTCTTTCTTGAAACAACGATAGATGTCTTGCTGGTCCAAGTGAAATCTCCGTCAGCGTATCCAGCAGGTGTGTAGGATTTCTTTTTATTATCGGTTGTGCTAAAGATCGTCAGTTTCTTATTTTCAGTCGTCAGTCTTCCCTCGCCTTCAATAAAAGCGATGAAATTTCCATCTGTAGACCATTTCATCCAATTAATATCAGCAAGCACCTCACCTACCACTCGAAATTTCTTTCCTTCCGTTGTGAGCAGAGAAAGAAAATTTCGGTCAGCCGAATAGGATGCAGTTGGACATGCGATAAACGCCATCAAATTTTTATTTACTGAAAACAAAAACGGCGATGTGCCGATCGCAAAAAAATCATCACTTTCCCCTGGCAGCTCTGCTAATTTCTTCACTTTTCCAGTGTTGCCTGAAGCGTCCATCGGTACATGAAAGATAGCAACATTTGTCCAGCCCGCAGGTGTCAAGTTAGCATCAGATGAAACGATAAAGCCCTGACCGTCAGGTGTCCACGAATAGCTTCCAGTTCCAAGCGCGGCATTTGAAAACGGGGAGTATGGTTCAAGCTTCCTAATGTTTAGTATGCTGCTGTCTTTAAAAGCAATCGTTTTTTCTCTCGGCGACCACTGAGCCAGGCTTACTGATGAATGAAACACTTCCTTTTTGTCATGCGTACTTAAACTGTAAGCCCAAAGCTTACCTTCAAAATCATAGTAGCTTATGTATGTTCCATCAAATGACCATTTTGGCTGAGTTAGTCCACTCTCGCTCACGAGTCTGGTTTCTTTTGTCCCTTTTTTTAGCCATAACCCGTCAGATCGTATAAAAGCAGCTTTAGGTTCTGCAGCGTTAACTGAAACAGGAATTGTGATAAATACGACTATTAGAAGAATTAATATTTTGCTGCGCATTTATAAATCACCTCGTTCTTAAAATAGCCAAACCAGGTAATCTTATTAGTTAAACATAAAAAACGGGGCCGACATTCTATGTCAGCCCCGTTTTTTATGTTATTTACCTGTCTCAGCAAACTTTTTGATGCGTTCTCCAATTTCATCACGTACACGCTGAAATTCGCTCCACTCTTTTCCAGCAGGATCATCGAATCCCCAGTGAGCACGATCTTTGTTCGGCGGGGTTGCAGGACAAACATCGTTGGCATGTCCGCATAGCGTGACAACGAAATCTGCTTTTTTCAAGATTTCTTGGTCGATCACGTCAGATGTTTGGTTTGTGATATCAATATCGACCTCTTTCATCGCCTTAACAGCGTTCGGGTTCACACCGTGCGCCTCGATGCCCGCGGAATAAACTTCATATTTTTCACCTAAATAGTGATGTCCGAACCCTTCTGCCATCTGTGAGCGGCATGAGTTTCCTGTACAAAGAAAGTAGATGATTGGTTTAGTCATATGAAAGACCTCCCTCTTATTTTCACTTTAAATCATAATATAAGAATATACTTATATCAACATTTAATGATATACTGAAACAAAACATTAACAAAAGAGGGGTGAGTAACCTTGGAACTCGATCAGCTGGCTGAATGCTATAAAGCGATGGCAGATAAAACAAGACTTAAGATTCTTGCGCTCGTAAAGCACGAGGAACTATGTGTGTGTGAACTAGTTGAAATTTTAAAGATGACACAGCCGAGCATTTCACAGCATCTCCGTAAACTTAAACAAGCTAAGCTCGTCAAGGAACGCCGCAGCAGTCAATGGATTTTTTATTCCATTGATGGCGAAATGTATCCATTCATAAAAGAAAATTTGAACGCACTGCCTGACATGAGTTCGGATATCGAACAGCTAAAAACATCCGGAATGAAGGTTTGCTGCACCTAGAAAGACACTGGAGGTAAGTTTCTAATGAACACTATGGCAATACTCGCTTTTCTCGTTTTTATAGTTACGATTATTTTCGTAATTTGGCAGCCACGCGGTTTGTCTATCGGATGGTCTGCTTCTATTGGTGCGGTTGTTGCGATGATACTTGGAGTTGTAGACGGTGCCGATGTGCGTGCGGTAACAGGAATCGTCTGGAATGCCACACTTGCCTTCGTCGCCATTATCCTGATTTCCATTATTCTCGATGAAATCGGATTTTTCGAGTGGGCTGCTCTTCATATGGCCCGTTTAGCAGGCGGCAGCGGCAAAAAGATGTTTTTGTACGTTGTTTTACTCGGCGCTGCTGTATCTGCCTTTTTTGCGAATGACGGAGCCGCTCTGATTCTGACTCCTATCGTTCTTGCACAAGTACGGGCATTAAAGTTCAAGGATTCTATGATACTGCCATTTATTATGGCCTCAGGATTTATCGCCGATACAACATCACTGCCGCTTGTCATATCCAATCTTGTGAATATTGTCAGCGCTGACTTTTTCGGCATCGGATTTTTAGAATACGCTAGCCGGATGATCGTGCCAAACTTCTTCTCGCTCGCTGCGAGTCTGATTGTTCTTTACTTGTTTTTCAGAAAAGATATACCAGCTGACTATGATATGTCACAGTTGAAGAAACCCGCTGAAGCGATACGGGATGAAAAACTTTTCCGACTTTCATGGATCATTCTTGCTGTCCTTCTTGCAGGTTACCTGTTAAGTGAAACACTGCATATTCCGGTATCGTTTATCGCTGGTATTGCAGCAGCTGTTTTCATACTTGCTGCAAGAAAGAGTCCGGTTATCGTCACGAAAAAAGTTGTAAAAGATGCACCGTGGACTGTTGTTATTTTCTCTATTGGCATGTATGTCGTCGTTTACGGCCTGCGCAACGCTGGACTAACCGATATGCTTGGTGTGCTGATTGAAAAAACGGCAGATCATGGACTATTTGCAGCAACACTCGGAATGGGCTTTATCGCTGCGATCCTTTCATCCGTAATGAACAATATGCCTACGGTTATGATTGACGCTCTTGCCATTCAGGGAACGGATACATCAGGCGTGATTCGAGAAGCACTCATTTATGCGAATGTCATCGGTTCTGACCTTGGACCCAAAATCACGCCGATCGGTTCTCTTGCCACTCTGCTATGGCTTCATGTTTTATCAAAAAAAGGTGTAAGGATTACTTGGGGTCAATATTTTAAAACTGGCATAATACTAACGATTCCTACACTATTCATAACACTTTGCGGCTTGTATGTATGGCTGCTCATCATCGCTTAATTTAAAGGAGGAATTACTCATGATTACAAGAATGCATGTTGCGGTTAACTGCAGTGATTTGAATAAGTCCCTTGATTTTTATAAAAGCTTCTTCGGTGCAGAGCCGACGAAGGTAAAGGAAAATTACGCCAAGTTTGAATTAGACTCTCCTTCTCTTCATTTCTCGCTGAACGTAAGACCGTTTGAAGAAAAAGGTGTGTTGAACCATCTTGGATTTCAGGTGAACAACACGGAGGATGTGCTCAAGATGGGAGAGCGACTGAGAGAATCCGGTCTTCTGCTTATCGATGAGATGGATACGACTTGCTGCTATGCTGTTCAGGATAAAGTATGGGTGTATGACCCCGACGGCAATGCTTGGGAGATCTTCTTCACGAAGGAAGACAGCGAGTTCGAATCAGCTGGCGACGCCCGCGACCTATCCCTTTGCTGCGCTCCGCCAAAGCCCATCCAGCTTGGCTTTTCAAAAAAATAAACTGATGCGGGGTACGGTACCATTCACCGACATCACAGCTATATAGCCAGATGCTGATGAATGGTACCGTACCCCATCAAGGAAAAAAGGAAAGAGCACTGCAGCATGAGCAAGTCATGATGCAATGCTCTTTTTTTCACACCGCGGATAGGGCAACGATTTGGTCAATTCGGATGATGATCAGGTGATTCTGGCCTTTGTGGCAGATGCATAAAAGGATGACGTCGTGTTCGACTTTTGCCAGGCGTCCCACATATGTCTCATTCACCGTGTCAACCTCGACTTGCCTGTCAATAAAGCGGCGAGCCTGTCGTCTAAAATTCATAAGCTAAACGTAACTTCCTTCCTTGCGGCTAGATAACCGATGATACTACAGTAAATGCAGCTGGTCCCTCTTTGGACAGGGTGATTACCTATTTTCCGTAAATAAAGTTGATAAACATTCGTTTATTTTAAAATGACGACGGGGAAACTCTCTGTAGTATGTACTCTGGAAAGGATGATTTGATGAAGCGCGCAGAATCACTTGAAGAGATCGAGCAATGGACGAGCAGCCAGTCGTCCGGAGGAACAATGCTGCTTGCCCAGAATGAAAAGCAGCCTGGCGGTGTAGTATTTTCCGACGAAGATTCATCTCAGCCCCCAACAGAGATTAAGATGAAGCTTCTTATTCAAGCCAGCGGAGACAGCTTGTATTTTGAACATACGTTTAACAGCAACAGTGAATATGAAGAAGCCCAAGAACTAATCGGACGGCTGAAAGAAAAATTCCAGCTTAAAAATGTTACCGAAGACGATATCCATGCTAAAACAGGCAGCCAATGATGCCTGTTTTTTCTTTTGGGGTCCGGTACAACTTATGTTAACTTGGCCTCCAATCACCACTTTATCATGACTAAACAAGCCTTCATCCGCATACATTTATGTACAAGGTATAGATGAGGATGATGCAGATGCTTAGAAGGACTATGGCCATTTTTTTAGGAAGCTTTTGTATCGGGATTGGAATTAACGCGTTTATTCTTCCCTTTCACCTTCTCGATGGCGGGATGATCGGCATTAGCTTGCTTGTGAAATACGTCTGGGGAATTAAAGCAGGACTTACAATCATTTGTTTAAGCCTTCCTATTTATATATTGGCGTGGAAGCTGGAGCGTTCTTATTTTATTAACAGTATTCATGGAATGCTTGTTTCTTCTGTTGTTATCGATTTGCTGGAGCCGCTGAAAGGCGTTATGAAGCTTCCTATCATGGAGAGCTCGGTTATTGGCGGGCTGCTGATCGGAACAGGCATCGGGATCATGCTTCGCCACCAAACAAGCACAGGGGGAACAGACCTGCTTGCATTATTTATTTCTAGATGGCTCTCGATCAATGTCGGAATGGTCATTTTCTTGATCGATGCACTCGTCATCATCGCTGGGCTTTATGTACTCGGTGAAGGCATATTATTTTATTCTCTTGTGACAATACTTGCTGTCGGATTTGCCACGATGAGCCTCACACTTATCAGGCAGATTAAGATTTATTAGTGAATAATAAAGAATCGAGGGTCCGGTACCATTGGTACCGGACCCCCGCTTCTTATTCTCATTGAACACTCTTGTCTAAACAAGCGATGAGCCGATCCTCAATATCCTTTGCTTTTGCTTCAAGGTTGGCGTCATCAATCAGCTTGACGAACTCTGTTGGCTTAGGCATTCCTATTTTCGTCTTTCCGCTGTCTGTGTAGAGTACAATTTTACACGGCAGGAAATACCCGATCATTTTATTAATGGAAAGAACTTCTTTTGCCTCATGAGGATTGCATACCTCGAGAATGAGGTATTCCTGGTCAAAATCCAGCCCTTTTTCCTGCAGCTTATCTTTCACATTAAACTGCCAGAGCACTCCGAATTTTTCCGCCTTTAGTGTTTCCTCTAACTGCTTTGCTGCCTCTTCAATACCCATGCTTGTTTCAACTGTATAGTGGAACATTTAATGTCCTCCTTCTGTTTTAATCGGAATTTGAAACCAGAAACAATGATGTTTGCCATCTGTTTCGATACCCGCATGTCCTCCATGTGCTTCAGTAATTTCCTTTACAATTGTCAGCCCTAACCCTGAACCATCTGTGTTTCTTTTTCTAGAAGGATCTCCCCGATAAAAACGGTCAAAAAGCAAGTCCTTCTTTTCTGGATTAATATACTGGCCTTCGTTAATAATGCTTATTTTGTAAAAGGAATTCTTCACTTCCCCATTTATCTTTACCCATCCGGCTTTATCATAAAAACATACATTGTTTAACAAATTGAATAGAATTTGTTTTAATCCGTCCTTATTCCCTTCAAGAATGACATTTTCAGCGTCAATTTCATATGTTATCCGCTTCCTGTTTAAAGCGACGCTAAAAAATTCTACGGATTCCATTATTAGCTGATTGATTGCTATACACTGCCATTTATCCTGTAACGAGTCCTCCCAGCGGTTGAGTTCGGTCACTTGTTCAACTAATCGTGTAAGACGTTTGGATTCTTCAAGCAGTGAGCCAAACAGTTCAGTATCTCCATGGATAACTCCTGATTTCAATCCTTCCAGATAGCCATTTAAATTCGTAAGCGGTGTTCTAAGTTCATGAGCAATATCTCTAAACATTCTTGTTCGTTTCTGTTCGTTATCTTGCAGAGTTGCTGTCATTTCATTAAATGTTTTCGTTAATTCACCTATTTCATCTTTTTCGATTACCTGAAGTGGTACGGGATATACTCCTTGTTTTATTTTAATGGCTTGATCAGTAAGTTTCTTCAAGGGATGTATAACTCGTTTAACTAAAAAGAAATGAACGAAGAATGCTAAGAGAAAAGCTAATAAACTTACCTGAAGAAAATATATATCCAGCCGTTTATTAAACTCAGGACCAACAATTTTCCAGTCGTTCACAAGCAGGCAGGCATAATCTTTTATTGAGAGACCCGCAAAGAGAATCACGATCCCAATCGCTAAACCATTGATTATCGCTAACTTTGAGAATAAATGCTGTCTTCTAAAAAGACACAAATCGATACCCCATTCCTCTCACGGTTTCAATAAAAGTGATGTCATCATTTCGTTCTATTTTTTCCCGCAGTTTGACCAAGTGCACATCTACAGTCCTGTCATTCACTGTTTTTTCATGATTGGGATACATTTCGTCCAATAGCTGATCTCGCTTTAAGATTTGATTAGGATGTCTCATCAGCTTATATAAAAGCTTGAACTCATTTGGTGTTAGCGCAATACTTTCCCCTTTATATGTCACTTCACCTTTAAAAGGCTTAATCGTAAGACCCTTATAGGAAATTTTATTGCAGCGATGAACAGTTCTCCGCAATACCGCTTCAACACGTGCAACTAATTCCCCTGGGCTGAAAGGCTTTGTAACATAATCATCTGCACCAGATTGAAGTCCTGCTATGCGATCTTTTTCATCACTCTTCGCTGTGACCATGATGAGCGGGATTTCACTCTTTTGTTCATTTCTTATCCACTCCGTGAGTTTTTCCCCGCTGAGTTTGGGCATCATTAGATCAACAATCATAAAGCATGGGTCGATCTCTTTAAATGCCTTTTTTCCTTCCTCGCCGTCTTCAGCCAGATAGGTCTCATACCCTGAATTTTCAAGATAAATCTTCATGAGGTTTCGAATTTTAGGATCGTCTTCTACTATTAAAATCGATTTCCCTTTCAACTCCATCTTTTCACCTTCTATTTCATGGAAGACACCATTTTATTTAAGAATTCTTCATCCATAGGACCGACAATTTTTCTTTGAATCGTCCCGTTTGAATCAATCATATACGTTGTCGGTATTGAAAAAGCCTGATATTCAACCCCAATATCCCCTTTTTCATCCAATGGTACAGGAAATGTTAATTGATAATCATCAACAAACGTCTGTATATTTGCTCGATCTTTTTCCATAGTTGTTAAATTGACAGCAAGGATTTCAACATTTTGCTTGTCTTTGTTTTTCTCGTAAAAAGCTTGCATATGAGGCATTTCAGCTTTGCATGGAGGACACCAGCTCGCCCATAAGTTTAATACCACTTTCTTGCCTTTATAATCTGAAAGCTTAATGTTCTTTCCTTCTAAGGTCTGCAATGTGAAATCCGGGGCAAAGTCACCTTCATTTATTCCAGATTTGCCCGAAGAAGTTACTTCGGAAGCAGTTGTTTCCTCAACTTGTTCTGTGTTTTCTGATTTCTGAGTTGCCGTTTTTTTATCTTTTTCTTGTCCCTTAATATCGTAGATCGCATATCCAATTAAGCCTATAATAATAACAATCGCCAATAGATTTCTTTTCATCATTTTCACCTCGCAAATTATGGAGCAACCGAAATATAAGCAAGCCAGGAGCTTATTTTTTGCATTTGGCCGGTAAAGAGCAGAAGCCCCATCCCAACCATAATCGCTCCATTAACTTTAGAAATTTTAGGAAGCCATTTGTTTATTTTCTTTACAGCTGCAAAGGAATACGTAACAGTAATAGAAATAAACAAGAATGGAATTCCTAATCCAAGAGAGTATACCCAGAGCATAAGCATGCCGCTGTTAACTGTATCTGCTGAGCCAGCCATCAATAATATGGAAGAAAGCGCTAATCCAACACACGGTGTCCATCCTGATCCGAAGGCTAAACCTAAAAGAAAGGAACGAATTGGATTGGCGTCGGATTTACTTTTATTTCCCCAAGATTTCTCTTTCATCAAAAACGTTAATTGGAGCCAGCCAAGCATTTGAAATCCAAATACAATAATAAGCAGTCCGCTTATTTTTTCAACAAATTCTCGATATTGAGCAAACCATTGGCCGACCACACTTGCTGACGCACCCATCAATACAAAAATTAAACTAAATCCTAAAATAAAAAGAATGGAACGAGCCATAACTGTTTTTTTCTCCATATGCACTTTTCCGTCCCTAATATCGCCTCCTGTTAAATGAGCGACATAAGCAGGGATAAGCGGGAAAATACATGGAGAGAAAAAAGATAATAAACCAGCAGTCAGAGCAAATACAATTGTTACATTTTCCATTTTTTCACCTCCACTTCCATTCTTCTATCACAGTGTTAAGATTTAATGAAGAAGCAAGAAAAATTATTATATAACTCAGCAGAAAATAGACATGTAATCCTGTTCCTAAAGACGGGATTGAATAATACGGGCTGATAACTATACCTGCTATATGAATCACTGCCGCTTTGAATACAATTTGCTTTGAGTTCTCTTCTGAAAAGGTCCAAATAAAATAAAGGAATAGCAGCATTGTCAAAATAAAGAATTGAGTGATTTGTCCCTTTTGAATCAATGGCCAAATGGAAAATGAAATGGTTGTTGTTACTCCAATTATCGTCCAAGCCAGCAGTTCTAATATTTTTCCGTTCTTTCTAAGAAGTAACAGTACAAATATGCATAAGTAAATACCGGCTAAAACCAATCCTTTACTGCCTCCGATGAAGAATAAAAGGGATAAAGGGTTTTCCCATACAGAAAAAAATGAAAAAATGATCGGACTCAACTTCCAAAAGATAAATGCATGAATGTATCCTCTTGCCAAGTCATTGAAAAACAATGGAGTTTTTCCGGACTTTAGGCGTCCCCATAAAAAGACTGCTAAAAGGCTGCTAATCATACTTAGAAATAAATAAAAATGTTCAAGAAGCAAAGGAATGCTGCCGATCTGTATAAATTCCATCTCAAACCTCCTCTTCAAAAGCTAATCAAATCAATGTTAAGAATGTATAAAGAGAAGGATTTAATATTTATTAATATAGATAAATTAAATAACTCACTAACAAGAGCATAATAACAGCTGATAAAGTTCCTGAAATAACAAATACGATATTTATCGGCGAACGGAATTTCCCTGTATTGATTTGATTTCTTTTACTAATAAAATCATAAGCCGCAAATAGAATCGTACCGATTGCCAGGGCAAATGAGACCGCCCCCGCCGCAACTACCGCATCATCCTGGGCGGTTGATGATTTCTCCAGTAAAGTAAAATGCAAATTAATTATGACAAATCCGATACCTGCGAGAGCAATAGCTGTCCTTATCCATGCCAAAAAGGTTCTTTCATTAGCGAGATGCTGCTGGATATATTTAGATTCATCAGCGGATTCATGTATTCTTTTTTCTTTCAAGAAAACCCCTCCTTAAACTAAAAGTACGTTCATATTTGTTATTTCATTTTCCCTAGATTTAAATTCTTCATCCTTACAAAAAAAATACCGCTTAGATAAACGGTATTTTAAACAATATGATATCCAACAACCCGAACGGACTTCCTTTGTAAGAACCTTTCAGCAACTGAAACTTCACGCAGCGAAGAAGCTAATAAGATAAGTTCTTTTTGATTAATTTCACTGAAGTTTCTCTTCAAGTATGCTAAAGGAATGTGGCATTGCCCTACATTCAATGGATGCTGATGCGCTTCTATATAATCTCTAACGTCTAAAAGCAATTTATCATTCTCATGAAGCTGTGAAGGTCTGAAAGGAATACTTTTCGGATGTCTTTTGCTGCTATACAAGACGGAAAAAAGAATGATTAAAAAGAGGATGAATACGTGCATGTTTACCCTAGTATATCCATCCAAATTTTAATTGAAGTTGCTACAATTAGTCCTGCAAGAATATATTGAAGAATTTTAGTATTCACTTTCTTACCGAAGTTCGCACCAAGCGGAGAAGCAATTAAGCTTGCTACGACCATAATCACCGCAGGCCATAACAGCACCTGGCCAGTAGTAATCTTACCGATGGTAGCTCCAATAGAAGAGATAAACGTGATCGCCAATGATGTAGCAATCGTCATGCGGGTTGGGATTTTAAGCACAACAAGCATGATTGGAACTAAGATAAATGCACCTGCCGCACCAACTACACCTGCAGCTATACCGACAATAAAGGCTAATGCTGCAGCAAGCCACTTGTTAAATTTAACTTGATCGAGCGGAATGTCGTCGATCCCTTTTTTCGGAACAAACATCATGACAGCGGCAATCGTAGCTAACACTGCATATACAATGTTTATCTGTCCTTCCGTCATAACCTTAGAACCGAACCCTCCAAGGAAGCTTCCGACTAAAATTGCGGAACCCATATAAATAATGAGTGTTTTATTAAGGTAGCCGCCTTTGCGGTAAGCCCAGACTCCGCCGATTGTAGCAAAAAATACCTGGACTGCACTGATTCCTGAGACTTCATGCGCAGAATATGCTGTATATCCCAGCATTACTGGAATATATAACAACATCGGGTACTTGATTATCGATCCGCCAATTCCAACCATTCCTGATATAAATGAACCTATAAATCCGATTAAAAATATAGTGATAATAAATCCGATGTCCATATACATTCACCTCTTTTACTTCGAGTAAAAACTAGATAAACAAGTTAATCTTAGATTCATCTGCATCAGCCAGATAAGAAGCAACCCCTGCATAATCCAGACCATCGATTAATTCTTCTTTCGTGATTCCCATAACATCCATCGACATCGTACAAGCAACCATCTTAACGTCCAAGTCTTGAGCCATTTCGATCAATTCTTTAAGTGTTACGATGTTCTTCTTTTTCATCGTGCTCTTCATGAACTTTGCGCCTAGTCCGCCCATGTTCATCTTAGAAATACCCAGCTTCTCTGGTCCTCTTGGAAGCATTTTAGCAAACATTTTATCCATGAATGATTTTTCAACTTTTACGTATTCTTCTTTACGCAGAATGTTCAATCCCCAGAAAGTAAAGAACATTGTAACTTGTTTCCCCATTGCAGCCGCACCTGTTGCGATAATAAAACTTGCCATCGCTTTATCAAGATCACCGCTGAATACAACCATTGTTGATTTATTTTGCTGTTCCATTTTTCAACACTCCTCTTCCCATACACCTATGGGTATTTATTATTTTTGAAAAAAAGAGGGCATTCACATACCCTCCACCCTATATTAGTTAGCCTTTTTTAATCCAAAACTTGAATACGCCATCTTCTTCTTTATGATCAAGCAGCTCATGACCAGAAGATTTCGACCAAGCAGCTAAGTCATTTACTGCTCCTTTATCTGTTGCAAGGATTTCTAAAATATCTCCGCTGTTTAAAGTATCCATCGCCTTTTTCGTCTTAACGATCGGCATCGGGCATGATAAACCTTTAGTATCTAAAACTTGTGTTGAATTCATAATAAAATACCTCCTGAGTATTGTTTTGTTTTTTTTGTTTTAAAAATTATTCAGTGATGGCACAGCGGTTAGGACCAATCTCCATCTCACGCTGCTCATCTTCATTAGGGTTGATTTGCCCCATATTCGTCTGGCGAATTTCCTGATACGCGTTCGGCTGCGGCGGAAGATTTTCTGTAACTGCCTTGCGGAACGTCTCTTCACTTTCGATCTTTAAGCCTTCATTCTGCTCGAAAAGTACTCCAAGCTTAGCCTGAACAATACCTTTCTCATCGATCTCGCTTATCTTACCGAAGTGAGCAGGAAGAACGATAAGATCTTTGGAAAGCTCGCTATATTTGTTGTAAAGAGTATTGCGAAGATCGCCAACCCAATCCTCAGCTTTGCCTGCTAAGTCTGGGCGTCCAATAGAATCAACGAATAAAATGTCTCCTGAAAGCAAGTATTGATCATCAACAATCAGACTTGTGCTTCCGATCGTGTGTCCAGGGCTGTATAAAGGCTGGATCGCAATTTTCGTGCTTCCAACAACGATTTCTTTTCCGTCTTCAAGCTTTTCATATTCAAACGTTACTTCACCAGCATCTTTTTCAGGAAGCCAGTACGTGCCGTTTGCTGCTTCAGCAAGTTTGCGGCCGCCAGAAATATGGTCAGCATGAAGGTGAGTGTCAATCAAGTGCTTGATTGTCAGGTTGTTTTCTTTCGCAAAATCTACATATGCATCCGTCATTCTTGCTGAATCAATGATTGCAGCTTCTCCGCCTGATTCAACAAGATAAGACAAACATCCTTTACCGATTCGGTTGAACTGGTAAATGGAGCCCCCGTCCTTCAAATCGCCTACTTTAACAGGATTTAAATATTCGCTCCATGATTTCATTCCGCCTTCAAGGTAGTACACATCCTCTACGCCTGCTTCATCGAGCATTTCTGCGACCATTTGAGATGAACCTTCTTTAGCACAAGCGACAAGGACTTCCTTCCCCTTTGGAAGAAGTTCCAGTACATCCTCTACACCGTCGATAAGGTCAAAATACGGCCTGTTGATGGATTGAATACCTTTCCCTTCAATCTTCCAATCCTTATAATCACTTTCGTTACGCACATCAAGGATAAACAATTCCCCGTCTAATACTCTTGATGCAGCTTCCTTTGCTGTCATTGGTTTAATCATTCCGATACCTCCCGTGGTATATTTCTCCTGAAAATTTTTTCTTTAGAATGTAAGTGTCATGTTAGCGTCTTTTGCAAAATCAAGGAACATCATAGCCCCGCCAACGTCAATTCCGTCAATAAAATCTTCTTTTTTGAGATTCATGACATCCATTGTCATCTGGCACGCAATAATCTTTACGCCCATCTCTACTGCCATTTGAGCTAATTCTTCGATTGAAGGAACATTAGCTTTCTGGAAGCCTTCAGCAAAATGTTCTTTTCCTGCAGGCATCGGCAGATTTTTATGAGCCTCTTTATGAATTAAATTTAAGCCTTCAAATGTGAAGAAAATCGTGACTTCATAATCTGCAGACGCTGCTGCTGTAGCAATATTAAATACTTTATAAGCATCAAACATGCTGCCATTGCTTGCGATAATTGCTGTTCTGTTTGCCATATTATTTTCCTCCCTCTTCTTCTGGACCGTTCCATTCCGACATTCCGGGTAAAACATTTTTCACGTTCTCAAAACCGTTTTCTGCTAAGAGCTGTGATGCCATGTCACTGCGGCTCCCTGTACGGCAGACCACAAATACTTCTTTATTCTTATCAATTTCTTGCAGTCTTCCTTCAAGCTCTCCAAGCGGAATAGATACCGCTCCTGGTATACGTTTGAACGCATACTCTGCAGGCTCCCTTACATCTAGAACAACGATATTTTCTTTGTCAGTAAGTCTTTGAGCAAGCTCTTCGTTCTGAATCACATGAGGATATTTAGTTTCTTCCTTTACCTCGTTTGGATCCGATTTGCGCAGGTAGTGTTTCAGAACATCGCCTTCCGTTGTTGTACCAAGGTACTGATGCCCTGTATTTCGTGCCCAGCCTTGAATATCAGCAAGCGATCCCTTATCTGTTGCCTGGACCTCGATCACCTGTCCCGCTTCAAGCTGGTCGATCGCTTTCTTCGTACGAACGATCGGCATCGGGCATGATAACCCTTTACAATCCAATGTTTGGTCTACTTTAATCATTCCAAATTACCTCCTGAATTATTATTGAACTTCTCCCTGCCATAACATCATTCCGCCCGACATATTTGTAACGTTGAACCCTTGTTGCTGCAAATACTCACAAGCCTTTTCACTGCGCTTACCTGAACGGCACACCATAATGTACTCTGTGGAATGATCGAGTTCATTAAGACGTTCAGGAATCGTGCCAAGTGCGATGTGTTTTGCGCCGGGAATCATCCCGTTTCGAACTTCATCGTCTTCTCTTACATCAATAATGTTAAGCTGTTTATTTTCCTTCAGCTTATTATCGACTTCGAATGGTGAAATTGTTTTGATAGCTGACATGATTAATATCTCCTCCTATAATTAAGTTTACATACCCATATAGGTATATTTCTAACCAAATTTTTTTAACATGAACTAACATTTGAAACAACCGTCAGCTGCTTCATAAATAGAAACTCCTGCACATCAAGTGCTGCCTGCTGCAAAAATGGAGCTATCGCAGGATCTAATGCAATCGTAATATTTTCTTCTGTTTCTATAACATCATTCTTACGCGGCTCATCCAGAGCCACACCTAAGCGGGGTCCGCCTCAGCCAAAACCAGCCATAAACACTCTGACTGATGTTTTGTTCTTTTTCAATAAATACTCTTTAGCTTTTGGTGTGATTATCAACATTATCACCTCATCAAAATACCTATAGGGGTATATTATATGCTAAAAGAAAATCTGTCAACCCATTGGTTCGAACAGATTCTTTATCTGCTTTTCACAAGAAGCTGAACTGCTTCTTTTACGAAATCAGTATTTGTATTATCGCCTTTTTCCATTTGCTCGCGCAGGCACTGCTCCAGGTTGGTGCCGACAATCAAACCGATCGTCCGGTCGATCGCCGTCCTTGAAGCCGAAAGCTGGGTGATGACATCTTTACAATCCTTTTCTTCTTCCAGCATACGCAGCACTCCGCGAATCTGACCCTCAATTCTTCTCAGGCGATTCTTCATTTCTTTTGTATATTCCATAACAGCACCTCCTTTTTAAATACCTATAGGGGTATATTACCTTATGTTGTCCACGTTGTCAAACACATATATTTGTTATGAAAAAGAGAAGGCTTTAATACCTTCTCTTCCATTGTTCTATTATACCGCGCTCGCCATTTTCTCATGTACGATGTCCATAACAGACTTCCTTAATGACTCCAGCTGTGCTTCACTATCCGATTTCGTTTTCGCTTCTACACCAAAATAAAATTTCACTTTAGGCTCTGTTCCAGAAGGCCGGATGCAGAACCATGAACCGTCAGCGAGGAAATACTTTAAAACATTGGAGACCGGCAGATCAAGCGCTGTTTTTTCTTCTTTAATCGAGTCCACGCGTTCCTGTGTTTTGTAATCCTCGACCGCAGCAACTGTTGTGCCTGCTGCTTCAGAAGGAGAGTTTGTTCTAAAACTGGAGAGCAACGCTTCAATTTGCTCTGCTCCCGCTTTTCCTTTCAACGTTAATGACTCAAGCCCTTCAATAAAGTAGCCATATTTCTCATAAATGTCTGTCATTGCGTGATATAGCGTTTTTCCCTGTTTTTTATAAAAAGCAGCCATTTCTGCAGCCAGCAGGCATGCCTGAACGGCGTCTTTATCCCGGACAAATCCGCCAATAAGAGAACCATAGCTTTCTTCGTATCCGAATAAGAAAGTATGCTCGCCCGTTTCTTCATATTCCTTCATCTTTTCGCCGATAAATTTAAAACCGGTCAGGGTATCTTCAGCTGATATCCCATAATGCTGAGCGATCTTTCTGCCGAGCTCTGATGTCACGATTGTCTTCAGCACAATGCCGTTATCAGGAAGGATGTTCTGTCTCTTCCGCTCTGACAGGATATATTCAAGCATTAAAGCACCTGTCTGGTTTCCTGTTAAGATCGTGTACTCGCCATCATGATTCTTAACAGCAATGCCGACTCTGTCAGCATCCGGATCGGTCGCCATCAGAAGCTCCGCTCCGTGACTTTCGCCATATTGAATCGCCAGCTCAAATGCCGCATGCTCTTCAGGGTTTGGCGATTTTACGGTTGAAAATTGCGAGTCAGGCTGCTCCTGCTCTTTAACAATCGTTACGTTCGTAAACCCAAGCCTCTTCAGTCCTTCCCTAACCGGCACATTCGCTGTTCCGTGAAGCGGAGTAAACACAATGCTCATATCGTGCAGCTCTTTATTCACTTCCGGATTAAGACTGATGCTCATAAGCTCGTTTAAGTAAGCCTCATCAATTTCAGTTCCGATCATTTGTATCATGCCCTCCGCTTTCAGCTCTTCTTCAGAACGGACAGATATCGCTAATTCATTATCTACGGCGTTAACTTTATCAATCACTTGATCTGCTTCAGCTGGCGGCAGCTGGCCGCCATCAGGTCCGTATACTTTATAGCCATTGTATTCAGGAGGATTATGGCTTGCCGTGATAACTATCCCGCCATAAGCGTTCAGAAAACGAACCGCAAAAGACAGCTCCGGTGTCGGCCTTAAACCTTCGAATACAAAAGCTTTGATGCCGTTCGATGCCAAAGTTTTAGCTGCTTCCATCGCAAACTCTGGCGATTTAAAACGGGAATCAAAAGCAATAGCCACACCTCTTGCTGCCGCTTCTTCTCCCTGCTCTTTTATAAAATGGGCGAGTCCAAGCGATGCTTTTCGTACAGTATAAACATTCATGCGATTTGTTCCAGGTCCGATTTCTCCGCGCATTCCGCCAGTACCAAATTCTAATGACTTATAAAAACACTCTTCAAGCTGAGAATCATCCTGAGATGCTTCATCGAGCCAAGCTCTCACCTCTGTATCAAGCTCTGCTGCTGAGTTCCATTTGCTGTATGCTTCTTTCCAAGCCATTTTTCTCCTCCTCATGGTGTGTTTTTATGTACTATTCTTTAAGAAATGGGTATTTCCTTCCTTTAAACGTGCCGATCCTTCACTAAATACCTTTTTATTATAATAGTTAACACAATGGATTAAAACATGCTGTCGAATAGAATATATATTTCCCGGAAAATAGTTAATGGGCAAGAAAAAAGCCGGGAGACTTTGTCAGTCTCTGCCGGCTTGGCTTTTATCTTTTTGTACAACGCGGTATAAGTCGAGACGACGGTCCCTTAGCGGCGTAACGCTTCCCGTCTTACGCTGTCTGCGCAATATTTCCAAATCCACGTCACCGACTACGACAGTTTCGATATTCGGGTGGCATTCTCCGACAATTCCGTCCCGCGGAAAAGCAAAATCTGACGGAGTAAAAATACCCGACTGCGCATACTGAATATCCATATTTTCCACCTGTGAGAGGTTTCCGACTGTTCCTGCTATCACCGTGTAAACTTCATTTTCTATAGCTCTCGCCTGTGAACAGTACCGTACCCTGATATAACCTTGCCGGTCCTCAGTACAGAAAGGCGTAAAGATGATTTTCGCACCCATATCTGCCGCAATTCTCGGCAGCTCTGGGAATTCAATATCATAACAGATTAAAATCGCAATCTTTCCGCAGTCCGTGTCGAACACCCGTACCTTGTCGCCAGGGCTGATTCCCCACCATTTGCGTTCATTTGGGGTAATGTGCAGCTTGTCCTGCTTTTCTATCGTTCCGTCGCGCCTGAACAAGTAAGCCACATTATAAATATTGCCCTCTTCTTCTATGAAATGAGAACCTCCGATTATGTTCACATCATAGCGGACCGCAAGTTTTGTAAACAGTTCAATATACTGCTCCGTAAATTCAGTAAGCTTTCGGATCGCCTGGCTCGGGCTTTTTTCCTCAACGAAAGAAAGCAGCTGTGTAGTGAGAAGCTCTGGAAACACAGCAAAATCCGATCCTTGGTCTGCAGCAACGTCTGTATAGTATTCCACCTGTGTCGCGAACTCTTCGAACGAGCTGATCGTCTTCATCATATATTGGATGGCAGTAATTCGCACCGGTTCGCTCGTTTTAAAGTGGCGTTTCGTGTTGTTCGGGATATAATCCACGTTGTTCCATTCCATCAGCGTTGCATAAGCATCGGATTGCTTGTCATCTGGAAGGTATCGTTTGTTGATTCTCATAACTGTAAAACCATTCATCAGCTGGAAGGTGAGAACTGGATCATAAATATTGTGCTGAATAACTTCTTTTACATACTCTCTCGGAGACATCTCATCCGAATGCTTATGATAGTTTGGAATACGGCCGCCAAGAATGATGCTCTTCAAGTTTAGCTGTTCCGCCAGTTCCTTGCGGGCTTCATAAAGGCGTTTTCCAATTTTCATGCGTCTGTAGTCAGGATGCACCATTACCTCGATGCCATAAAGGTTAAAGCCTTCCGGATCGTGGTTTGTAATATAGCCTTTGTCAGTGATCTCATCCCATGTATGCTTATCATCATATTCATCAAAGTTCACGATCAGACTCGAGCAGCTTCCGATAATCTTCCCTTCATATGTTACGCAAAACTGTCCTTCCGGAAAAATCCTGAGGTGGCTTTCAAGCTGTTCTCTTTTCCATGGCTCCATGCTGTTAGGAAAACAAAGCTTCTGCATCGCCAGAATCTCGTCTATGTCCTCAAACTGAATATTTCTTAGCTCCATTTTTTTCTCGAATTTAGAAACATCTAAATCGCTCAATTCTGCCACTCCTTTTACATATAAAGTTTATCTGTTCGGGCTTCTACTGTTTATTTAAAAGTAGACAGCAACTGATGCAGCTCTTTTTCTGCAAGCGACTCAAGTACAAGGTCCATTTCATCAAAATTCATGTGTTTAGTGACCGGATTTGGAATAACCACGCAGTGCATGCCCGCTGCTTTTGCGGCCTTTGCTCCGTTCAGCGAATCTTCAAACGCGACCGCTTCCTCTGGTTTCACTCCGAGTGCTTTGGCAGCTTCCACATAAAGTGCAGGATTCGGCTTAACCTGCTCGACATCGTCTGACGTTTTTATCGTTTCAAAATAATGAAGCAGTCCGATTCTCTCAAGATGCCCAGTTACCCAGCTTCGGGTAGAACTTGATGCAAGCCCGATTTTAAGTCCCATTTCTTTTGCTGCCTCGAGATAAGCGATTACTCCTGGCAGAGCCTCTTGCTCATGAATGAGGCTATGTGACCTGTTAACTCTCTTTTCCCGTAATTCATCATGGTTAACCGGCTGTTTGTACTGTTCCTCCAAGTATTCGTAAGGATCAAACACGTTATGAGTACCAATGCACTTTCCCCAGACTTCAAGAGGAAGCTCACAGCCATGATCTTCAAAAATTTCTTTCAGCGCCTGATATTCCTGCGATTCTGTATCAAGGATCGTGCCGTCAAAATCAAAGATGAGTGCTTTTATCATTACTTTTCCCCCTAAAGGTTTTTGTCTATTATTGTTGCGTTTTACAGCAAAAAGCGCAAGAAATAGGCAGATGGATTTCTCTGCCTATCGAATACCGTCTGTTTTAAAATGAATATTCTTGCCGTTTGAGATCGCGATGATTGATCCAAGTTCATCCGTTCTGTACACTGTGGCCCTTTGTTTTTCGAGCCGGGATAGAACATCTTTTGAAGGAAAATGATACGGGTTGTTCTTGCCGACCGATATAACTGCCGTTTTAGGCTTCACTTTTTTCAGAAATTTCATCGTCGTTCCAGTGTTTGCCCCATGGTGGCCGATCTTTATTACATCGGCCTTAATCTTATCCTTCTTTTTCAGCAGCAGTTCCCGCTCTTCCTCTGCTCCCGCATCAGCCATTAATAGAAAATCATTTCTTCCATGGTTGATTTTTATTACTGCTGAATAATCGTTTATATACTTGTAGTAAGCCGCACGCGGCGCGAGCATTTCTACTTTAACGGCAAAACCCATCCGGAAGGTTACCCCTGACTTCGCACGTTCAACCTGAATCTGCTTTTCGCTGATGTTGCGGAAAAGATCATGATAATATTTTGTATCATATGGCAGGTTCGGCATGTAGACGAGACTCACAGGAAACGCCTTGATTACATCATCCAAAGAACCGATATGATCATGATGCGGATGTGTCGCAACAACAATGTCCAAATGCGTGATGCCTTCATTCTTCAAATAATTAATGATCGTATCCGCATCGTTTTCATCCCCGCCATCAATTAGCATATTTTCCCCGTTCGGTGCCCTCACTAAAATACTGTCCGCCTGCCCGACGTCAATGAAGTGGATGCTTAACGGCTCAAACCACGCCGCTTCCGCTTTATTCGGGGAGGCAGCCAAAACCACAGCCAGAACCAATATTGCAACAACCTTCTTTACTGCTGAACCATTCAAACGCTCCGCTCCTCCCAATCCGTTTCTTTAGTTATATGTAAAAAACAGCAAAATCCGCCATCCAATACATGGATGGCGGATATGCTGGGATTATAATGGGGCTATTATGGGGTACGGTACTCGAACGACTTTAACCCTTTAATAAGGCTTTTTTCTAATGTGCGGTACCGTACCCCAGAAGGTATCTCTGAATATACTCTATACGGTTTCTTTTTTCTTGAAGAAATGCTTCATGGAATGGTACACATCTGCTTTTTCTTTTAGAATGTAGTATTGAAATTTAGGGTCGTTAAAGTTTTTGTATACACTCATTAATGTGGAATGGCGGTTATAGGCATTTACCTCACCGTATCCAAACATATTCGTATGCTCCATAATCTGCTCCACAAGCTTCACACACCGTGCGTTATCGCTTGTCAGGTTGTCTCCGTCGGAAAAATGAAAAGGATAAATATTATAGCGGGCAGAATTGTATTTCGTTTCAATAAGTTCCAGTGCTTTTCTATATGCGGATGAGCAGATTGTACCGCCGCTTTCGCCTTTTGAAAAAAAGTCATCTTCAGTCACGACTTTCGCTTCTGTATGATGGGCAATGAATTCGATATCGACTGTTTCGTATTTTGACCGAAGAAAGCGTGTCATCCAGAAAAAGAAGCTTCGTGCCATGTACTTTTCCCAAATCCCCATACTCCCGGAGGTATCCATCATCGCCAGCACAACAGCCTTTGATTCAGGCTTTGTCACTTCATTCCACGTTTTAAAGCGCAGATCATCGTTATAGATCGGCGCGACTCCTGGACGCCCGTCTAACGCGTTTCGTTTAAATGCGGAAAGAATCGTCTTCTTTTTATCAACGTTCCCCATCAGTCCTGTCCGCCTGATGTCATTAAACTCAATTTTTTCTACAGTAATGTTGTCTTGTTCCTTCTGTTTTAAATCCGGCAGTTCGAGTTCTTTAAAAAGCATTTCCTGAAGTTCAGCGATTGACACTTCTGCCTCTGCATAATCTGAACCTGGCTTATCCCCAGCCGGACCTTTCCCTTTGCCCGGACCGTTCTGCGCGGCGCGCCCGTCACGCGCTACAACATCCCCCACCTGGCTGTCTCCATCACCTTGGCCTACGTGCTTATTCTTTTCATAGTTGTATCGGATTTTGTATTCGTCCAGTGAACGGATCGGAATCTTAATAACATCCTTTCCGTTTGAAAGGATAATGTTCTCCTCACTAATCAAATCCGGCAAGTTGTTTTTAATGGCTTCCTGCACTTTTTCCATATGCCTTTGATGATCTTGATAGCCTTTTCGGTGGAGGGACCAGTTTTCCTGGGAGACGACGAAGTTATTTTTAGACGTTTCACTCATGGGTTTCCCCCCAGCGCAGCAAATGCTGCCTATTTTTGATCAACCCCAGAAAATTCAGCTGCTGCATTCCGCTCATGGATTGTTGTCCGAAAAAGGGTTGGTTACTCTATGATATGCAGGAACGCTGGAGAATTGCTTTATTTTAGCAAGATTGGGGAAGGTTGTTTTGGCAGCCGTGTTTTCCATATAACGGAATTACGCCCGAGGAATAGTGGTTTGTGCCCGCGCTTTGGCTGTTCGCGCCCGCAGATGGGCAGAACACGCCCGCGCAGCAACGGTTAGCGCCCGCAAATGTGTAGAACGCGCCCGCACGTGAAAGTTTGCCGGCCGCGCCATTCAAAAACAAGCTAATTTGTTATAAAATCCGTCATTTGAACTCCAAAGCATGTCTATTTTCGCTAAGTTTCCTTTAACAAAATTTAAAAGTTGATAATAAAACGGTTTAGATTCATTCTTTTCGTCATTCGACCTCTAATACTGATAATGATACGGTGAATAAAATTGAATGGAGGAATCTGAATGATCCTAAAACCGCCTTTACCGGGAATAAAGCTTCTTCAGACAGGTGCACTTTTGCGGAGAACGCCAAATATTCATCCAAATTGGGCCAATATTGAAAGTGATTTTGGCAGGCTGGAGGCGGGTTATAAAGGTGAGCTTTCTCTGCTATATGAACTTAAAATGCTGCCGCAAAATGGCCACATTACGTTGTTTAATATAAGGATGACGAACAACGGGTTTCATTTTTTCCAAGTCGATGTACTACTTTTTACTGAAACATATGCGCTGATTATTGAAGTCAAAAATATCTCTGGGACAGTTTACTTTGATGACATGCACGATCAGATGATCCGCTATAAGAAGGATGGAACTGAAGAGTGCTTTCCCGATCCCATTAATCAAGTGCTGATTCAGGAATATCATTTTCGAGACTGGCTAAAACAAAAGAAACTGCAGCAGCTGCCCGTCGAATCATTGGTTGTCTTCACCAACCCTCAAACCATAATTAAGTTCTCCGATAAATACAATCCTGCCTTAAAGCTGAAAGTGATCAGAAAAAGAATTCTTCCTTTAAAAATTGATGAGTTTTCAAAAAAGTACCAAGATGCTATCCTTTCGGCAAAAGAACTCAAAAAAGTTTCTTCTCAGCTTCAAAAATATCACACCGAACATTTCCCTGATATTTTGGACATATACAAAATAAAGGCTAGTGAGATACTTACAGGTGTTCAATGTCCAAATTGTCTCGGGCTTCCTATGAAGCGGTCTCAAGGTTATTGGTTATGTCAGCGCTGCGGCTGTTTCGATGCAAAAGCTCATGAAACAGCATTTAATGATTTTGGTCTTTTAATTTCTAGTCTTATTTCCAATGGGCAGGCGAGAAACTTCTTACAGCTTCAGTCTCCATCTATTACAAAAAGGCTGTTGAAAAAAATGAATTACAAGTCAGAAGGAAGAGGAAACAGCCTCAAATATGCGATCAGAATACGGGGTTGATTTCCATAAAACGGAATTACGCCCGCGGATTATTGTTTTGCGCCCGCGCATGAGCTGTTCGCGCCCGCAGCTGGGCAGAAGGCGCCCGCGCCGAGACGGTTTGCGCCCGCAAATGTGTAGAACGCGCCCGCGCACTCCCGCTCCATAATAAAAACACAAAAAACCCCACTCCGCCAAGCGGAATGGGGCTCCTTATTTATCTTCCTGTTCCTGATCCGATTCAAGCTGCTGCGGATCAGGGGTCTTGCCGCTCTTCTTTACTTCCTTGTTAGAAGATACATGTTCCATGATTTTTCCGTGTTCTTTCATTTCTTCAAATGTTGATGCCATTGAGCTATTTTTTCGTTTGTCCTGTTCTTTTTCGTTTTTCAAGGGAATCACCTCTTGATGGTTATTTTCCCCTATTCCTTTTTTTCCAAACCGTCAAAAACCTTCATCTCGTCGACCGGCCAGTAGCGAATATTCGCCTTCCCGATCACATCCTTTATTTTTACAAGCCCGATATGCCGGCTGTCCTGGCTGTGCAGACGGTTGTCCCCAAGTACGAGAATCTGCCCTTTAGGGATTTTCTTCAATCCGCCTGTAATCTCTTCTAATGTAAAATCGCCAGTGAGGTTGCTGTTGGGCACTTGCTTTTTATACTCGTTCAAATAAGGCTCGGCTACCGGTTTATAATTTATATATAATTGATCATTGCGGTAAGCGATATGTTCACCTGGCAAGCCGATCACTCGTTTAATATAATCTTCTTTTTCATTCGCGTGAAAAACGATTAAGTCAAAACGCTTTGGCTCTGTAATCTCATAGCCGATTTTGTTAACGATGAGCCGGTTTCCGTTCTCGATTGTCGGCATCATAGACTCCCCGTAAACCACGTACTGCTCAAACAAGAATTTCTTTATTACAATCGCGAGTATTAGAGCGATTCCTATTGCCTTAATCCAGTCAAGCAAGCCGTTTCTTTCTCTGTCAGAGCTCATGAGGTCCACTTCCTTTACCTATCTCTTTAGTATCAATTTACCATTTTAACGTACTGAAATTCAATATATCAGTTCTGAATAGTGAGAAAAAGCATACCCGGATGCCTTGCTTCATCCAAGTATGCTGGTATCACTATTATCGGTTAAGCAAGCTTCCCACATACCTCAGAAGCTCATTGGCGCTGGTCGTATTATAGCCATGTTCGTCGACAAGACGGGCGATAACCTCATTTATTTTCTTAAGCTGCGACTCATCCGGTGTTTTGGACGATGTTGTAATCTTTACAACATCCTTCAAATCTGCAAAAAGTTTCTTTTGTATCGCTTCACGCAGTCTTTCGTGCGACTGGTAGTTAAACTTCTTCCCTTTTCTCGCATAAGCCGAGATTCGGATCAGAATTTCTTCTCGGAACGCTTTTTTCGCGTTCTCAGAAATGCCGATCTGTTCTTCAATCGAGCGCATCAGCTTTTCATCCGGACTCATTTCCTCACCCGTCAGGGGATCGCGCAGCTTGTTCTTGTTGCAATATGCTTCCACGTTATCAAGATAATTATCCATGAGCGTGACCGCTGATTCTTCATAAGAATACACAAACGCCTTTTGCACTTCTTTTTTCGCGATCTCGTCGTACTCTTTGCGGGCAACGGAAATATAGTTCACATAGCGCTCTTTGTCTTCCTTCGAGATGGATGCATGATGGTCAAGTCCATCTTTAAGAGAACGCAGCACATCCAGCGCGTTAATTGAAGGCACTTCCTTGCGGATGATCGTGGACGAAATCCGGTTGATGATATAGCGCGGATCGATCCCGCTCATGCCTTCATCAGCAAACTCGCGCTTCAGCTCTTCCAGATCTACATGGTTAAAGCCTTCCACGATCTCGCCGTCATACAGTCTCATCTTCTTCAGCAGATCCATGCCTTGTTTTTTCGAATCCTTCAACCTAGTTAAGATAGAGAATATCGCGGCAACACGCAGCGCATGCGGCGCGATATGCACGTGCGACATGTCACTCGCCTGAATCATTTTTTCATAAATGCGCTCTTCTTCAGAAACCTTCAAGTTGTATGGTACAGCCATGACAATAATACGGGAGTGCAGCGCCTCATTTTTCTTGTTGGCGATAAATGAACGGTATTCCGCTTCGTTCGTATGTGCAACGATCAGTTCATCCGCAGAGATCAATGCAAATCGGCCTGCTTTAAAGTTGCCTTCCTGGGTAAGAGATAATAAATGCCATAAGAATTTCTCATCACACTTGAGCATTTCCTGAAACTCCATCATACCGCGGTTCGCTTTATTGAGTTCTCCGTCAAAACGGTATGCGCGCGGATCGGATTCAGAACCGTATTCAGCAATCGTTGAAAAGTCGATGCTGCCGGTCAAGTCCGCGATATCCTGGGATTTGGGATCTGACGGGCTGAATGTTCCAATTCCTGTCCTCTTGTCTTCAGAAAAGAAAATCCGTTCTACAATGACATCTTCAATACGGTTTCCGTACTCTTTCTCCAGGCGCATCGTGTTTAGCGGGGACAGGCTTCCTTCAATTCTTACGCCATATTCTTCAAAAAAGTCCTGTCTGAGGTGGTGCGGGATGAGATGTAGCGGATCTTCATGCATCGGGCAGCCTTTAATGGCATAAACCGCACCGCTGTCTGTTTTGGAATATTGCTCAAGTCCTCTTTTAAGCATCGTCACTAGTGTAGATTTCCCGCCAGATACAGGACCCATGAGCAGCAGGATCCGCTTTCTCACGTCAAGCCGCTTGGCTGCCGGATGAAAATATTCTTCTACAAGCCGTTCAATCGCTTCTTCAAGTCCGAAAATTTGGTTGTCAAAAAAACGGTACTTCTTTTGACCATTGAAGGTGTCAATGCCAGCGTCTTTAATCATGTTATAAACGCGGGAGTGTGCTGATTGAGCTACATGCGGCCGCTCTTTTAAAATATCAAGATACTCGGCAAAAGTACCTTCCCACACAAGACGCTGCTCCTCCTCACGGTGCAATTGTATTTTCGATAAAATATCCATGAGTACCTCCCTTGATTGTATTGGCTCCATCAAGTGTTAATCTACTCTATGCGAGGATGTCCGTAATCATTCGATGGAAACATTATTTTCGGATAAGAAGAATATTTCCTAAACAGAGTTACTGACATGGTAAAATAGGGGTGAATTTACAAAGACAGGCAAGAGGTGCAGCATGAATCGATTATTTGGTTTTGCAGCGGCCGTATTTTTACTAGGTATCATCGGGGCCGCGTTTACAGGTTTAAGCAAGGAAATTCATTCATACACGCCGATCGGTGATACGGTAAAATCCATTGCGGATGTTACCGACTATCCTCTTCAGAAAAACAGTCCGGTGCTCGACAGCAGCGGCAGCACTTTTTTCGAGTTTAGAGGAACAGAAAACCGAATTTACATAGCCTATGAGCTTATACCTAAAAAAGTGATACAAAGCTTTATCTCGACAGAAGATCAAGACTTTCTCACCCACCACGGCATTGACGGAAAAGCCGTTGCACGCGCGCTCATCATCAATTTCCGCGGCGGAGGAATTCAGGAAGGCGCAAGCACGATAACACAGCAGCTGGCAAGAAACCTGTTCCTCACACACGAGCAGACTTACGACCGCAAGCTGAAAGAGCTCCTGATTTCATATGAGATCGAAAAGTCACTGAGCAAGAAAAAGATCCTGGAGCTATATGTAAACACCATCTATTTTCAAAACGGTGTTTATGGCATTGAATCTGCAAGCCGGTATTACTTTGGCAAGAGCGCTGGAGAGCTGTCCACTGCTGAAACAGCTCTACTTGCCGCGATACCGAACAACCCATCACTTTATAATCCAGTGACAAAGCTTGAACAGACAAAAAAGCGCCAAAAGTGGATATTAAAGAAGATGCTGGAGCAAAAAGCTATTTCTAAAAATGAGTATCTTACAGCTTTAAACGAAGAGATGAAGGTTATACAGCAGTTGCCAGCTGAAAAGTTTCCTGGCTATGCAGCTTATGTGAGAGAAGAATTGAAGCAGCTGATCGCGGAAAATAAAAAAGGACTCAAAGGAGCAAAACTTGATCAAGAGGTATCAAAGCTGATAGCAGAAGGAGTGACGATAGAGACATCCTTAGACCCATCATTGCAGGAGAAGTCCGAACAGTCACTCGTTCAGTTCCTTCCTTACGAGGAGGTCGAGGGTGCAGTTGTGGTCGTGGATCATGCAAAGCATGAAATCTCAGCTCTTGCCGGCGGGAAGAACAGCCGCTATACCGATTTCAACCGTGCTTACGAAAGCAGGCGCCAGCCTGGTTCTGCTATCAAGCCGCTATTGGTGTATACCCCTTATATAGATAAATTTAATGCTAATGCATCCACTCTTATTGATGCTCGGCCGTTTTGCGAGAGCGGATATTGTCCTCAGAACTATGGCGGTGCTGTATACGGCCATATGCCGCTCGGCCAGGCGCTAGCTTCATCTATCAACACAACAGCTGTGAGGCTGCTGAAAACAACTGGTGTTAAACAATCGTTTAAATATCTAGAGCCCTTTCACTTTAAAGGGATCTCTAACAATGATCACCGCTTGCCTGCGGCGCTTGGCGGTTTCGAGTATGGCTTTTCGCCGCTTGAACTGACCTCTGCTTACAGCACGTATGCAAGTAATGGAATCTATACTGCACCTCATGCGATCCGTACAGTCAAGAACAGAGACGGCAAGATTCTTTTTCAATGGAAAAAGTCCGGCACTCCTGTTTGGAGTCCGGACACGAATGAAAAGATGCGGTCGCTTCTCAGCAGCGTTGTTTCTTCCGGGACCGCACGGCGTGCAGCCTTTTCCGGACCGTCGTATCTCGGCGGTAAAACCGGTACAACTAACAATGTGAAAGATCTCTGGTTTATAGGATTGACTGACCGCTACACGTCAGGCGTCTGGATCGGACGAGATAAGCCGGGATCGATCGGATTTGTTGAAGGCATTCAGCCGCAGATCGGCATTTGGCGCGATGTTATGTCATACGCTCACAGCCGGTGATATTAAGGCTGGTGGACAGTCATGAGGCGATTCCGGCCATCAGCGCGTTATAAAGCCTAATGACGGTGTACGCCGTAACGAGACCGAACGCAGCCCAGAAAAACAGCTGCAAAAACACCATACCGATCAGATTCACTGTCCCCATATGCGCGCTTGCTTTTAGCAAGAAATAAAAGAAATAAACAATAGCGCTGACTGCAAAGACAGATAAAATTACGGCAAAGCTAAAGTTCAGCACGACGGCAATCATGGCTCCCACAAAAAAGATCCATCCGCCCTGCCTTGTCTTTCGGAGCGTTTCTCCTTCCGTGTCAGAAGAAAAGAAAAAGAGCCCAAGCTGCATGACAGAATCGGATAAGAGCTTTAATGCAGCCAAGCTCATAAAAAACAGCAAAAATAAACAAAACCCTGCTGAAAGATGTATGGTCTGCGTCGAGAACATTTCACGCATGCCTTGATAAACACCGAAATATTTAAGTTTAACAATTAAAAGCCGTTCAATATGTATCGCAAATGCGCTGCTGAACAAGATGATAGAAAACAGCGGCAGATACCCTGTGATGTATACATTTTTCTTCAAAATTGACTGCTTGCCCCTTTCTAGATAAAACCTGTACTAATTATACTCATTTTAGATTCACAGCGCTTTCTTTTTCCTTTATAATAAATAAAGAAAATATGGAAAGACTTATGCAAAAGGAGGACGGCAAAATGAGTTTCATCCTTATACTGCTTGTTATGCTCGCGTTCTTGTCCGCCATTTTCACAGCGGGATACAACGACCGGCCTGGAAAGAACTAATATCGCTATACATATAAAAACGCCCCGATTACACGGGACGTTTTTTTATTTGTGCTTATTTGCGCAGATCACGGTAATCCTGCTGCCTGAGTGCTTCATAAATAAGGATGGCTGCCGTGTTAGACAAGTTAAGCGAGCGGATGTTTTCGTTCATCGGCAATCGCATGCATGTCTCACGGTTCGCATCGATCAACTCTCTTGGCAGTCCTGTTGTCTCTTTTCCAAAGATAAAGAAGTATTCTTCTTCCTGATTGGAATAATCAAAATCAGTATGATTCTTTTCTCCGAATTTCGTGACAAGATGGAACTTGCCTTCTGGATACCGGTCAAATAGCTCCTGAATGTCATCATAATATGTCAGGTTCACGTGCTCCCAATAATCAAGTCCTGCACGCTTTAAGTATTTGTCATCTGTCGAAAAGCCCAGCGGACGGATGAGATGAAGATGTGTGTCCGTTCCTGCACAAGTTCTCGCTATATTTCCTGTGTTCGCCGGAATTTCCGGCTGATAAAGTACAACATGAATTGCCAAAAAGCTCACCTCTTAAAATACTTTGCTGCGACTATTATAGCATGCCCTCTCAACGAAGAGGGGGTACGGTACCATTTAAATAAAATTCAGCATCTAAGCCAAATTTATTAAATGGTACCGTACCCCCTAAACAAATTAAACGATGTGAAAAAACTTATATTGTATCCTTTTCGTGTAAGCTGTCGAGTCTTCGTAGCCCCAATAGCGCATCCGGCTGTTCGTCGTGTTCGCATTAACTAAAGGCTCTCCCATAGGGTCCTTCGCGACGACAATCGTACTGTGCTCCCAGCGCCCGTCACCATTAAAATCATAACAGACGATGTCCCCAGGCAGCAGCTGGCTTGCAGAATGCTTTTCTTCTGCAACAAGCCCGCTGCGTGAACCGCTTAAAAACCACCGGAAAGCATGAGCTACACTCCAGCTGTAACTCCAGCTGTTGTTCCTCATCCACCAGCCTTTCGTCCGTACAGCGTGATTGGTCATATGGATTCCGCCCGCATTGATGCACTGTGATACATAATTCGTGCAGTTAACATCAAACGACTTAAATGCCGGATTGTGAGTGTTCCACCAGCGTTCTGCGTATTTGACCGCTTCCATCCTCTGATAGACGCCCTTACGCATATCTGGCGGTGAGGTGTCACGATCTATTTTATTAGCGTCAGTGGAACTTCCTTCTTCAACGATCGGCGAGTCGCTCAGCATGACGTCGTCTTCAAAGACACTTCTCCTTTCCTGCACAAGCTCTTCCACATAAAAGTCATAGCCTTGCTTGATAAGCAGACTGTGATGCACAAGGTAATCGACTTGTGTTTTTCCATCAGCTTCAGCAGTCCGGACAATCGAGCCGCTTGTCTGATTATTTACGATGCTCGCCTTCCGCTCCTTCAGCATTTCCTTTTTCCGGTTAAAGCTTTCCTGTTCTTTCATCAAGTAAAAAACTCTGGACGTCCGCTCATTGCCGATCATCCACTGTGACTGGTTCTGTATATAATTTTTCAGGATATTCGTCCACATTTGCTGCCACTCCTCTCTGCTTCTTTAACATATGAGTCAGCGGCAAAAAAAAAGAACCCGCAATTGGGTTCTAGGACGTTTTTTGACAGCTGTTATGCTCGATGCTCAGCAGTATTTCTTTCTTATCAAGACCGCCTCCATATCCCACAAGGGCGCCATTACTGCCGATTACACGGTGGCACGGAATAAATACAGGAACAGGATTCTGGTTATTGGCTGATCCTACCGCTCTTACTGCCTTTGGAGCGCCGATTCCTGAAGCCACTTCCTTGTAAGAGCAAGTCGTGCCATAAGGTATTCCCGCGAGCTGCTCCCAAACTTTTTTCTGGAAGGGAGTGCCGTATAAATCAAAGTCCATTACAAATTCTCTTAATGTTCCATTAAAATAGCTTTTTAACTGATCAATTGCCGAGGCTAGCTTCAGAGGAGCATGAACAAGCTCTCCTTTAATAAAAAACTTAGCCATCCATGCTTGAAGCGATGGAAGGTTCTCGTTTAATGTGCCAAAATCCAGCCGGCAGATCCCCTTATCGGTAGAAATTATCGTAAGCGGACCGAGTATGCTTTCACATTCCTCATAGTAGAGTACGGTTTTTATCTGACACATAAGTATCCCTTCTTTTCGTTACTTGTCCTTTATACTATCCGACATTGAAAACATTTGCGATTATGAAATTTGCTCATTTTTAAGCATTTGAAGCCCTTTTTCTATCTCTGAAAGCACATTCTCATCTTTTTCTTGTTCTTTTGCCATTATAAGATGATTCTCTATCATTTCCCCGCCTATTTTACCAAGGGCCCATGCTGCAGTGCCCCTCATTACAGGCCGTGGATCTACTTTCATTACATGTAAAAGATCCTCCACTGCTGTTTCATCTTTAAAATGAGCAAGTGCCAGAATCGCGTTTCGCTGAATCGGTTTTTTTCCACGCCATGAGCCGGAGACATGGCCAAACTTTTCTTTAAAATCGCGGTTGCTCATGTTCAGCAGCGGTCTCAGCAGAGGTTTGGCGATCTCAGGATCGGGCTCCATATCAGGATGAAGGTGAAAATCCTTTTTTTTATTTTCAGGACAGACCGTCTGGCACGTATCACAGCCGTAAAGGCGGTTGCCAATTTTAGTCCGATACTGGTCTGGTATAAAATCCTTTGACTGAGTCAGATATGCAACACATTTATTCGAATCGAGCTGCCCTCCCTGAACAAGAGCTCCAGTCGGACATGCGTCAACACAAATATTGCATGATCCGCATTGCTCTTCCATAGGTGTGTCTGGAGGTATTGCCAGATCTGTTATCAGTTCTCCTAAATAAACATAAGAACCAAACTCTGGCGTGATGATAGCACAGTTTTTTCCGGTCCATCCGATTCCTGCCCTTTCCGCAACAGCCCGGTCCGACAGTTCCCCTGTATCCACCATCGACTTAACGGCTGCATCCGGGCACTTTTCTAAAATGAACGCTTCAAGCAGCTGCAGCTTTTCACGCAGCACATGGTGGTAATCTCTGCCCCATGACGCACGGCAGAAAATCCCGCGACGTTCACCTTTCACACTTTTCGGAGCATCCTTCATTTTAGAAGGATACGCAAGCGCGATTGAAATGATGGAGGACGCGCCTGATAAAAGCAATTCTGGATTCGTCCGTTTATCAATATCCGGCTCTTCAAATCCAGATTGATATCCAAGTTCCTGCTGATCGATCAGCCTTTGCTTCAGCTGCTGAAACACGTCAGCTGCGGCAAACCCAATTTTATCTATGCCGATTGATTTACTATATGCGATTAACTCTTCTTTTAACTGGGCGCCTGTCATCACACGTCCTCCTTTCTGCATGAATTATGAAATATATGATACACTTATGAGTAAAAAACGAGGTGAACAGCCATGAAAAAAGGGACGATCAGCCCTGATATAAAACAGCTTGTCCCTGGCTTTAAAATTGGATTCATTACATACCATCATATCGCGGTTGGCGATTCTCCGCAAATGATTAAAGGCCGTTTCCAACTATTCACTGAATCCATCCGCCTAGAGGAAAAACAGCCTTCTGATTGGCCATATATACAGGAATATCGAGCCGTTTTTAAAGCTTTAGGAATGGATCCCTCACGATACCGGCCTGCATCAGAAGCTCTTATCCGCAGAGTGCTGAGCGGAAAGGATCTCGGTTCTGTAAACAGTGCGGTAGATGTAAACAACTTCTTCTCCCTGCGCCACGCCCTTCCTCTTGGCATTTATGATGCCGCTAATATAAAGGGAGAGGTCACGATAAAGCTTGGCACTGCCGAAGACGAATACGAAGGTTTAAACGGGCGTTTAATGAACATGGAAGGCAAGCTCATCAGCTGCGACGAACAAGGCGCTTTCGGAAGCCCTGTAGTGGACTCTAAACGCACGATGATGACTGATCAGGCAACAGATGCTCTTCATATCATCTATCTGCCGCCATCACTCGATCAAGAGCCTTCTCAAGAACTTCTCTTATCAATCGCCAAAATGTTTACTCAGGTCCACGGCGGAGACTATACAATCGACCTTTGTACGTAATAAAGCACTTCCCGCATTCGGGAAGTGCTTTATTAAAACCTACAACTAGCTTGATTCATATATAGTCCATTTCATTGTGAAATATGACACCTGTTCAAAAAAAATTAGATTCCCTGAACTTTTTCCTGCTTTAAACTTAACCGCTTATCCAAAATGTATTCTCCAACACAAAAGAATCATAAAGCTTTTGCTTCTTCTTTTGTAGCTAATCATATCGATAATATCCTATGCTGCCTCAACAGCACCCTTTACGTCCAATCGTGCTGTTGATACAGGAAACGCAAATATGACAATTATCAGGCCCTAAGCTAACATAGTTGAACTTAATTGAATCTCTATCTGATGCGTGCTAAAAAGACGTTCTCTACCGGAGTAGAAAACGTCTAACTGATTGTTAGTATTTGTTTTAAAAAAGTAAGATGGTACCGGTGGCCGGGGTCGAACCGGCACTCCAGAAGGAACACGATTTTGAGTCGTGCGCGTCTGCCAATTCCGCCACACCGGCATGGAATCGAATGTGCTTTAAATAAAAAAATGGAGGCGGCACCCGGACTCGAACCGGGGGTAAAGGTTTTGCAGACCCGTGCCTTACCACTTGGCTATGCCGCCGTATAATAAAAAATGGAGCGGAAGACGGGATTCGAACCCGCGACCCCCACCTTGGCAAGGTGGTATTCTACCACTGAACTACTTCCGCATATGAAAATGGCTGGGCTAGCAGGATTCGAACCTACGCGTGACGGAGTCAAAGTCCGTTGCCTTACCGCTTGGCTATAGCCCAATAATGGGGCGATCGAGGGGAATCGAACCCCCGAATGTCGGAACCACAATCCGATGCGTTAACCACTTCGCCACGACCGCCATGATGTTATCTAAGATGTAAATGGCAGGGGCAGTAGGAATCGAACCCACACCAAAGGTTTTGGAGACCTTCGTTCTACCTTTAAACTATGCCCCTGTAAAGGAATTTGTGTTTGTCTAAGAAAATGGTGGAGGGGGACGGATTCGAACCGCCGAACCCTGAGGGAGCGGATTTACAGTCCGCCGCGTTTAGCCACTTCGCTACCCCTCCATATAAGGAGACAAATACTATTTTAATTCAAAAACACCGTTTATTCAAGAGGAAATTCATCACTTACATTCCTCTTAGCAGCAATTTGTATTCTGAAAGAAACAAATTGTGGTGCCGGCTAGAGGACTTGAACCCCCAACCTACTGATTACAAGTCAGTTGCTCTACCAATTGAGCTAAACCGGCCCATTAGTATTTAAGGAATATGGTGGCTCGGGACGGAATCGAACCGCCGACACGAGGATTTTCAGTCCTCTGCTCTACCGACTGAGCTACCGAGCCATCTCTAAGATATATTTGAAAATAAATGGCGGACCCGACCGGGGTCGAACCGGCGATCTCCTGCGTGACAGGCAGGCATGTTAACCACTACACCACGGATCCATGTAACAATTGAATGAAAAATAATTGGTTGCACCTAAACGGCACTACTGATATTTCATGAGCCAGATGATTATCCGACGAAGTTCATGAAATAATATTGGTTGCGGGGACAGGATTTGAACCTGCGACCTTCGGGTTATGAGCCCGACGAGCTACCAGACTGCTCCACCCCGCGACAATGAGTATGCTTACGGACGATGTGTCCGAGCTTGTTGTTTCTTCCTCTACTCGTACCTCTTAGAAGCGTATGCGTCGAAACATGTCGCCGTGTAATCACAGAAGATTACGCTCCATGCTCCACCCCGCTTATGTAGGTGAACTGTGAGTAAGAAAGTAATGGTGGAGGATGACGGGTTCGAACCGCCGACCCCCTGCTTGTAAGGCAGGTGCTCTCCCAGCTGAGCTAATCCTCCGGATTAAGTTAGTAAGTTAATGGTGACCCGTACGGGATTCGAACCCGTGTTACCGCCGTGAAAGGGCGGTGTCTTAACCGCTTGACCAACGGGCCATTTAAGGTATGTATGGCGGAGAGCAAGGGATTCGAACCCTTGATACGGGGTTGACCGTATACACGATTTCCAATCGTGCTCCTTCGACCTCTCGGACAGCTCTCCAATGGCTCCACAGGCAGGACTCGAACCTGCGACCGATCGGTTAACAGCCGATAGCTCTACCACTGAGCTACTGTGGAATATGTAACAGCCCGGCCACGTCCTACTCTTACAGGGGGAAACCCCCAACTACCATCGGCGCTGAAGAGCTTAACTTCCGTGTTCGGTATGGGAACGGGTGTGGCCTCTTCGCCATCATGACCAGACTGTATACTTTTAGAAAGATTGCTCTTTCAAAACTAGATATCGACGTTTCC
>NZ_NOII01000100.1 GCF_002245695.1 Fictibacillus aquaticus
GTTTTAACGAAAGGAGGATAGCGTGTTTCCTTTTTAACCAGTTCATAGTGCAGAGCATGTATTTCAAGTAAATAATCACGGATCATCGCAGAGCTCTGCAGTTCAGACGAGAGTGTATGCTGAACGATCGCTTTATCCTGCTGCTTTAATCCGGCTAAAAACATGACGATAAGCTGCTCTGGTGAAGCATTGGCAGCGTATTCCTCCAATTTTCCAGCTGCTTTGTAAACCATGAGCTGATGGGAAGGATCCATGTTTTCTTTCTTATGAGTGCGGCTGCCTTGAAAATGAATGCAAAAATGGCCTGGAAAGCCATTAGGCAGCGAACCTCTTCCGTGCGGCATCCCGTGCATGCTAGCTGCTATCAGCTGATCGTTGACAGGAATCAAAATGGCGCGTCTTCGCCAGCTCCATTTACCGTTGTATAAGTGCTTTAGCACAGCGGTGTCTCCATAGCTGAGGGGCTGTACATCAGCATGGCTGCTTCCGGCCCTTCGCTGGACTTTAAAATAGAAACCTGTTTCTTTATCGATCACAGTAAATATTGAACCTCGCGGCAAGAGCTGTTCCGCCTTTTTCCAAGGCACAGGATCGCCGTTTTGTATGAGCGGAAAATGTGTCGGGGGTTCGCTTGCATGTGCTTTTAATTCGGCTCCGAATAACGTCATTAAAATGCAGCAAATCATCAATGTCTTAATCATTTTCTTCATCATATACTCCTGATTTTAATGTTTGAATTTGTACAAAATAGCCATATGTTTTAGTGGGGCTAGACCATTAGCACACTTTTTCTTTTCTTAATATGCGATGTCATAATGTATTTCACACTCAAATTG
>NZ_NOII01000101.1 GCF_002245695.1 Fictibacillus aquaticus
TAAATGATTTTAGTCATTTATTTTTTGCCATAAAAATGAATGAGTGTTCATTCAATGGGAGGGAACTATCTTGTTACGTGAAATCCGAAAAGCGGCAGTATTAGGATCTGGCGTCATGGGTTCTGGTATTGCGGCACATCTAGCCAACGTCGGGATTCCCACGCTGCTGCTTGATATGGTGCCAACGTCCTTAAATGATGCTGAAAAGGCAAAGGGGCTTACTGAAGAGCACCCGAACTTCCGCAATAAATTGACGCTGCTAGCAAAAGAAAGGCTTTTAAAACAGAAGCCGGCTCCGCTTGCAGTAAAAGAAAACCTTGATCTGATCACAGCCGGTAACTTTTCTGATGATATGGAAAAGCTTGCCGATGTAGACTGGATCATCGAGGTGGTCGTAGAACGTCTCGATATTAAAAAAACAATCTTTGAAAAAGTGGATGCATATCGCAAGCAAGGCAGCATCGTCAGCTCAAACACCTCAGGAATCTCCATCTACGCTATGGCGGAAGGCCGCTCAGAAGACTTCAAAGCACATTTCCTTGGAACGCACTTTTTCAATCCTCCAAGATATTTGAAGCTGCTTGAAATTATCCCAACAGAAAACACGAAACCAGAAGTCATTGAATATGTGAAGAAATTCGGCGAGGACGTCCTTGGAAAAGGCGTTGTTCTTGCGAAGGATACACCTAACTTTATCGCCAACCGCATCGGGACATACGGCCTCATGGTGACGATGCAGGAAATGACAAAGCAGGGCTATAGTGTAGGTGAAGTCG
>NZ_NOII01000102.1 GCF_002245695.1 Fictibacillus aquaticus
CTACAGAGCGATCGGGCTGCCTGTGAAGGAACTTAATATTCCTATCGTTGACTGGCTGTCAACACCATATTAAGGAGAGCACCTACTGCTCTCCTTTTTTCATGCAACTTTTTTCATGCAAGGGAAATCTGGGGGTACGGTACCGCCACAGTCCGTTTGGCTTAAAGCCAGCATATAATTGTTTGCGGTACCGTACCCCCAAAAGTTCTTTGCGGGATGAAGGGCATCATGAGAAAATAAGGAAAAGGAGTGGTGTAATGAGAAAGCCATACGTTTATGTAACAAGAAAGCTTCCAGAAGAGACGCTCGACGCTTTGTCTCAAGCAGCACATATTAAAATGTGGGACAGCGAGGATCAAGCCGTTCCAAGGGACGTGCTGGTGAAGGAAGCGGCAGAAGCAGATGCTCTTCTTGTTATGCTTTCAGATAAAATCGATGAAGAGATCTTGTCATTACCGTTTCTGAAAGTGGTGGCGAATGTTGCGGTCGGCTACGATAATATCGATTTGCATGCCGCCAAGAAGCACGGAGTAACGATTACCAATACACCTGATGTATTGACCGACACCACTGCAGATCTTGTGTTTGCTCTTATTCTAGCGTCTGCCAGAAGGATTGTAGAAGCTGCAGAGTATGTGAAGAGCGGAAAATGGAACAGCTGGAGCCCGCTGCTGCTCGCTGGTACTGATGTTCACCATAAAAGGATCGGCATTGTTGGCATGGGACGCATCGGTGAAGCAGTAGCCAAAAGAGCGAGAGGGTTCGATATGGAAGTGCTTTACCATAACCGGACACGCAAGCTGGAGTCAGAGAAAAATCTTGGGGTCATTCACGCTGAATTTGATGAGCTGATCGAGAAAGCGGACTTTGTTGTCAACCTGGCACCTTTAACTCCAGAAACGCAGGGGATGTTCGGTCGCGATGAGTTTGAGAAAATGAAGCAATCTGCCATTTTCATTAATGCTGGAAGAGGTGC
>NZ_NOII01000103.1 GCF_002245695.1 Fictibacillus aquaticus
TTTCTAGGCTTGTCTGTGTTCTGCATTCTCTCCTCCGAATAGCGGTCTGTACGGGAACTCCATATTTCTTTTAGTATGCTGATAATGTGTTCATCGTTTTCTGACTTGCGCAAAACACTTCGCAGATCGTGCCCTTTTGACGCAAAAAGGCATGTGTACAGCTGACCTTCAGCAGAAAGGCGTGCTCTGTTGCAGCTGCTGCAGAAAGCATCCGTTATGGAGGAGATGATCCCGATCTCTTCGTCGCTTCCTTGATATTGAAATCGTGTCGCTACCTCGCCTTGATAGGTCGGCTTCAGCGGTTGCAGTGGCATTTCAGCATGAATAGTGTTAAAAATGTCCTGTTTGGAAAAAACTTTTTCCATGTTCCAGCCATTCGAGTTGCCGACGTCCATGAACTCAATAAAACGGAGAATACGGCCTGTCCCTTTAAAATAGCGAGCCATCTCAAGGATATCTCCTTCGTTCATCCCTTTTTGGACAACCATGTTCACCTTAACACCTAATCCAGCCTTTTCAGCCGCTTCCATTCCAGCCAGCACAGCTTTCACGCTCACGCCACGGCCGTTGATTTCCTTAAAGCGTTCGTCATGAAGTGTATCAAGGCTGACGGTCACACGCTTGAGACCAGCAGCTTTCAAGCGCTGTGCATAGACGGGCAGAAGCGATCCATTTGTGGTCATCGCGATATCATCTATGCCTTCTATCGCCGAAATCATGGCAATCAGCTTATCAACGTCTTTTCTCATGAGCGGCTCTCCGCCTGTGATCCGCACCTTCTGAATACCTGCTGTTTTCTGAAAGATGCTGACAAGCCGTGTGATCTCCTCGAAGCTGAGCAGCTGGCTTTTCTCCAGAAAGGGATAATCATTACCGAAAATCTCGGCCGGCATACAGTATGAACAGCGGAAATTGCAGCGGTCTGTCACAGAGATTCTTAGATCACGGAGAGGTCTTTTTAGTTTATCTGTTAAGTTTTCCATGGCCATCCTCCTTTCTGCTTACTTCCTGCGCTGTATCATCTGCTTTAAAGCAGCTTGATCATTGATGTTCTGAAAAACATCTGGGTGTAATTTATGCTGCTCTTCTTTTATGATAAGCGGTTTGATTGAATTCAGCAGTGATATCATCCGATAGCTGCCGCTGTCTAGCTGGTTTTCCAGCTCATTTTTTATCCTTTTGTTGTATAAACCAGCGAGCGGCTGAAATCTGCCGTCTGCTTCGGGAATGACGGCATCGTATGCGTCATCTCTGAATGAAGCGATAATTCCTGCTGCATCACAGTCCAACAAAGGCATATCGCATGGAAGAACAAAATACCAGGAGGAATCAACCTCACGCATGGCGCTGTAAATGCCGGCAAGCGG
>NZ_NOII01000104.1 GCF_002245695.1 Fictibacillus aquaticus
CGATAGGGTCCACCAATACATACTTATTCAAAACTCTTGACCATTTCAAGAGTTTTTTATTTTACAACGAATTAATACTATATGTACAAACACATATTTTCAAAAATAGTAGACGAGTATAGCCATTCACCCTTCCTAATCGTTCAGTTGTGCATAAACTATTTATTATGAGGCTATATGTTTCATGATTTCCATTTGGAAGGATGATTTATTTGGGTTACGGACAAGTTCAAAAACCAATTGTTAAAGATAATCTATCCATCGCAAAAGATATTTTAAACAAGAATAAGAATTTGACTACAGTTAAAATTATAGATTCCTGCATTAAACAAAGCACGATTATTACACCGATCACCATTCACATTAACAGTGTAACTGACACGATTGCTGGAGGAGGACAAAACGGCACTACCTCTCCTAATGTCGCTGGCGGCACAATCACCCCCTCTGCAAACGGTGCTTGGATAAGAAGAGTCGCTGCTTCACCAGGTGCTGCAGCGCTGAGAGGTCCTGGCGCTGGTGCAAAAGGTCGCAAAAAACATTAATCACCGCACAAACACCATGATATTCTCATGGTGTTTTATTGTACAAG
>NZ_NOII01000105.1:0-1208 GCF_002245695.1 Fictibacillus aquaticus
GGTTTTGTTTTGTTTAATATTCTTTTATGACATTATAGAACGTGTCGCGTTCGACTGGTGTTTTGTTAGCGGTTTTGATCAGGTGGACAAGTTCTTTTCTTGTGATGCCTGATGACGTCAGTGCACCCACTGCATGAGAGATACGTTCTTCGATCAGCGTACCGTGAATATCACTTGATCCGAACGTAAGTGCCATTTGTGTCAGCTGCACTCCAATGTTGATCCAATATGCTTTCACGTGGTCGAAGTTATCGAGCATCAACCGGCTGATCGCGATCGTTCTCATATCATCAAACGCTGATGTACGGCGCTGAAGCCCCATTGTCGCAGAGCGGGGCTGCATCGCAAGCGGGATAAAGACCATGAAGCCGTTCGTGCGGTCTTGCAGCTGGCGCAGTCTGTCCATGTGGATGAGTCGCTCTTCTTTTGTCTCAATCGAGCCGTACAGCATTGTAGCATGTGTGCGCAGACCAAGACCGTGTGCAATTTCATGAGCTTCAAGCCACTGGTCAGTAGATGCTTTGTCTGGGCTCATCTTTAAACGGTAACGTTCGGTAAGGATCTCTGCACCGCCGCCAGGCATAGTGTCGAGACCAGCTTTGATTAACTCTTCCAATACTTCTTTCATCGAAATGCCCGCAATGCGAGAGAAGAATTCAATTTCCGCTCCGGTATATGCTTTAACGGTTACTTGCGGATATTTTGCTTTTAGCGTTTTAATTGTATTCAAGTAATAATCGAACGGTACTTCATGGTTGTGGCCGCCAACGATATGGAATTCACGGATGTTGTCATTCCAGCGTTTTTCCACATACTCAAGAAGCTTGGCATCGTCCATCGTATAAGCACCTTCTTCTCCAGGCTTGCGCTTAAAGCCGCAGAAGCTGCATGTTGCCTCACAGACGTTTGTCGGGTTGATATATAAGTTTTCAATAAAATAGACACGGTCGCCGTTTTTGCGAAGATTTACTTGGTTGGCCAGCTGTGCAACTCCAAGCAGGTCTTCTGTTTCATATAGAAAAAGTCCATCTTCTATCGTGAGTCTTTCACCATGTTTAACTTTCTCTGCAATTTCCTGCATACGTGATTGTTGAGAAGTGAATATCGTCATTTCTTTCCCCCGTTCTACTCGTCAAGCTGCGAATAAATGTATCGTAAAAACAAGTTAATAATATGAAGTAAATGCTGTAACCATTATAAGCCTTCTG
>NZ_NOII01000105.1:1255-1668 GCF_002245695.1 Fictibacillus aquaticus
ATAATCAGGGAGTGTACGGCGAAATGGGAAGCAAGTCATTAAAATTATCAGCATATTTGGACGATCTTGAAGAACTCAGGGCAAAGATGATGGACGCAGCGAGAGAACTTGGCATTAAGCATCCAGCCGTTCTGAAATACAGTATGGAAATTGATGAAGCGCATAATAAGATACTGCGCCTTGAGCATTCTGCCTATTATTCAAAATAAGCCCCTTTGCTTGAGAAGAAACCGATGCATTTGTATACTATATAATAAGTAAAGGTTTCAATGTGAAAGGGTGAGTCGCGGATGATTATAGAAATTACGGCAGAAGCTGCCGGGAAAATAAAAGAAATGTTAGCAGCTGAAGAAAACCAAGATCAGTTTCTGCGCGTTGCTGTTAAAGGCGGCGGATGTACGGGTTTATCGTAC
>NZ_NOII01000106.1 GCF_002245695.1 Fictibacillus aquaticus
AGAACATGATGGGCGGCGGATTTACGATTACAAATCCGAATGCCATCGCTTCATGCGGGTGCGGATCATCATTTAAAACGGCAACTAACGCCGGTACACCGGAAGAATGCTAAAAAGAGGCGGGAGATAGATCCCGCCTCTTTTTTATGCAACAAAACACAGAAACACCGATGCTAAGCCGCATCGGTGTTTTGGATAGATGTGAAATATTCTTAAAATGCAAGAAGTGCAACAACACCAAGCAAATCGGCTGCGACAGCACTTCCTATAAAAAGACCTTTTCTTGTCTGGCCAGGTTTGATGCCCTGAACGAATAATACACTGCCTGCAACAAAAAATAAAATAGCTGCCAAAAGGTTCGGCTCCATTGAACGATCATCCTTTGTTAAGTTTTATGTATGTATAAATAATGATATAAAAAAATCCGGTGCGCCAACACCGGATGTCTTGATTATCTTGTGTGAAACGGCACTTGTCCGCCTCGAGTACTATAATAGCACATCACCATAATGATGTCTTGTGTAAAATTATGGATGAGAATAGCGCTCCAGTTCACGTAATTTATTCTTCAAATCAGGCATTGCCTGCGCACAGGATTCTAAAAAGTCCTCATCCGTGATGTGCAAAGCAGAAAGAATACTCTTTAGCTCTTCGATCAG
>NZ_NOII01000107.1 GCF_002245695.1 Fictibacillus aquaticus
GGTGAGACCCTTTAGTGGCGCGAAGCGGCAAAGGGGCTCACTTGTCCAGCAGAAAACGGCTAGCCCCTCGAGGTCAAAAGGGCAAGTGTCCAATAAGTCAAAGAACGACTTACCGGCCCCTTTCCCTTTTGCTTGTCGGGGCTGAACGAGCCGTTTCTGCTTTTCGCCACGCCCCGCGGAGAGCGTGCGCCTGAAACGGAGATCAACTTCTTCTCTGACTTCTTTTTAAGTAGACGAAAAAACAAAAAAGACTTGTTCAACATCTCTCGTTGAACAAGTCTTTTACTATCTTATAAGAACAATCCAGCAATAGCAGCAGAAAGTATGCTGACAAGTGTTGCGCCGTAAAGCAGCTTCATTCCGAAGCGAGCAACTACATTGCCCTGTTCTTCGTGCAAGCCTTTTACAGCTCCTGTAATGATACCGATAGATGAAAAGTTGGCGAAGGAAACAAGGAACACAGATACGATACCGAGCGTTCGTTCTGACATGCTGTCCCCAACTTTAGCTAAGTCCATCATCGCAACGAATTCATTGGAAACAAGCTTGGTTGCCATAATCGTTCCGGCTGACACGGCTTCTGCCCATGGAACACCGACGAGGAAAGCCACTGGTGCGANNATATTAGCGATGATGAAACCGCCGAACAAGTTCAGCACTAATGCGGTGATGACATACTTAGGGTCGATCATCATCATGTACGCCCCAAGGATACTTGCGGAAACTGTTGACATAGCAGACGTACATAGTGTGTACATACGGTGCTTTGGCAAGTGGCCGAGAAGTTTTTTAACAGAAATGAATACTTCGGACTGTCCGAATACAGCTGAAGCAACCGCGTTATAAGACTCGAGCTTTCCAAGACCATTAACCTTGCTAAGTGCCAGCCCGATATACCTGATAATAAAAGGGAGGATCTTGAAGTGCTGAGCGATCCCGATCAAAACTGAGATAAAGACGATAGGAAGCAATACGTTCAAGAAAAACGGCATTGCGGCTTCGTTCGCCAATCCTCC
>NZ_NOII01000108.1 GCF_002245695.1 Fictibacillus aquaticus
TCCATCTCGGCGCGGATAGCTGCTTCCTGAGCCTTCAATAGCTTTTCAGCGTTTTCTACCTTATGCACCTCATGCTCTAGATGGGACTGATCTTTTTTAAGCTGATCCATAAGCTTGTCCTTAGCAGCCATCTGTGAATCTAGCTGCTTACGTAGTTCCTGAAGCTGCGATGCTGCAATCTGAAGCTTCGTCAATGCTGCTTCAACTTTGGACTTTTTGCTTTCTAAAAGCTTTTTATCTTTCTTTTGATCCTCTAGAATCTGCTTGTCTTGGTCAGCGATCATATTAAGAGCGAATACACGCTCGATGAAGTTGCCGAAGTCCTTAGAACCAAGCATAACATCTAGATAACTGACCGCTCCGCCGTTTTCGTACATGGCTTTAACACGGTCTTTTAAAAGCTTATCGCGCTCGTCAATGCGTTTTTGCACGACTTCGATCTCTTTTTCAAGTTCAGCGATTTCTTCCTTCGTATCTGCGATCTCTGCTTCTTTCGCTCTGATTTTTTCATCGGTTTCAGTAGAAATTTTATCAAGACGCGCAATTTCTGATTCAAGTGCATCTTGCTTGTGCTCGTTTTGAGCGAGCTTCTTTTCAGCTGCTGCACCGCGCTGTTTGTTGGCATCCTGCTTCTTTTTGATTTCTGATAATGTTTCGGCTTTAGCGGTAGATTCTGGCTGCTGGTAAAAAGCTAGTGTTCCCAGTGCAAGACTGAGTGAAAGAGTAATTCCTGCAATCCTTCGATTCATGTGTTACTTTTCCCCCTTGTACCCCGAATTATATGTCGCGTTTATGATTATACTCGTAAGAACTTGCGCACTGATGTCACGCTTCCCCAGATTCCGATCGTTCCGCCGATTGCTACCAATAGAAGTGCCAGCTGCGGAATGAGCGGGTAAACCGGAAGCAAGTCAATAAAGACGGTTCCAAGCTTCTGGCTGACGGANNTGTCGCACCAACAAGCTTCATGATCTCGATCTCACGGCGGCGGGATACGATTGTCAGCTTAATCGTATTGGCGATCAGGAACATAGCAGTAAAAATAAGCCCGATGACGAGCGCGATACCAACGTTCCTTGCTGCACCAGTTACTTCAAACAGCTTTTCAACCGTTCCTTTTCCGTACTCGACTTTATAGACGAACGGATACTTTTCAATCTGTTTGGCGACAAGCGCCGTATCCTGAGGCTTCTTTGTCTCAATGACAAACGTGTCAGGAAGCGGGTTTTCCTTTTGAAGACCAGAGAAAACTTTCCCTTCATCTCCAAGGTCTTCAATCAAGTTTTTCAAGCCTTCTTCTTTAGACTGGAATTTAACTGATTCGACTTTCTGAATTTCTTCCAGCTCTTTTTCGTAAGCAGCATAGTTCTCTTTCTTTTCCGTCTGCTCGATGAACGCCCGAATGTGAACGTCTTTTTCGATCTGTCCTGCTACATGGTTGATGTTTAGCAAGATGGCTAAGAATACCCCTACGAGCAAGAGTGTTACGGTTAC
>NZ_NOII01000109.1 GCF_002245695.1 Fictibacillus aquaticus
CGTAGCGCGTTTGTATGGCGTTGAGTTCATTGCCAAAAATCTGTTTTTGATGTTTCGACATCGAACTGGCTAAGGCAATAAAGGCTAAGCTAGATAATGACCAAATCAATAAAAAGAACATCATGATGTTAGCTCCTGTGGTCGAGGAGCTGATTTGGTTTTTTTGGCAGTTAATCCTTTATGATTTTTGACTTTAAGATAAGCCATGCCAAAGATGAATGCCAAAGCCCATGCCATGAGGTCGAAACTGGCAATCATCCATTGTCCTTCTGCAATACTGAGCCATAACGCATGACCACCTGTCAGTGCATTTAAAATAGGCAGCAAAGCAAACATGATGGTCGCGAACCCGAGTAATTCCAACCAAGCCTGTCGATGGGTACGGAAATTGGCATAAATAAGGCAGCATAACCACGTAATCAAGAAAATATTAATTTCCCAATCTAAACGTGTTTCGAGTTGCACTGGTAATAATCGGTTTGCATAAAAATAACCTGCACAAGCCAAAGGTAAACCAATAATTACCGTAATATTGGTGACTTCAACTAAGCGATAACCAAAAGATTTATAACCTTGTTTTTGTTGTTGTGGCGCACGTTTGACACACCATAAAATAAGTCCTGTTGCGACCATTAAAGTGCCCAGAATCCCAGAACAGAACAATAACCAACGTAGTGTTAAATCTAGGCCACGTGCTTCATGTAAAACAGTCACGACATTATAAATGCCCATTGGAACTGAGGCCCGATAAGGTGAATTTTGCTCTGTCGTGTTGATACCAGTCATTCCATTAAAGGTAAACGTGGGCATAATATTTCGTGCAATGACACTTTCTGCATACAGTGCTTTAATTTCGACACTCGCCGCCGTGGTATTTGGAGCAAT
>NZ_NOII01000011.1 GCF_002245695.1 Fictibacillus aquaticus
AGCGTTCATCCTGAGCCAGGATCAAACTCTCCAATAAAGTGTTTAATCTGTCTCTTGCTTGTTTAAAACTGACGGAATTAATTTAATTCCTTACCTATGCTTTTGTTCAGTTTTCTAAGAACTTTTTCGTGCGTCGCTCGTTTTGGCGACTTTATTAGGATAGCATCTGGTGTTTTAGATGTCAACCTGTTTTTTGTTTTTCTTGCCGGCGACACTGGCTTGCTGTTTGCTTGCTAAGTCGGTGTGTCGCAGCGACAAGAAATAATATATCACGGATGATCAAAACAGGTCAACACCTTTTTTTGAACTTTTTCTATTGTTTTTTTACCCTTGTAAAGAATAGTAACGGTGATAAAGATTCTTGCCCTTCGTTTCTTTCCGGATGGTCTTTAAAAACCCTCTGTCGATCAAGTGCTCGAGAAGAACTGTCAAGTCGATAGCATAAGCAGACGTTTCAGGATGATCCATTAACTCCTGATAAGTCCATTCTTCCTTTTCACCCATTACATTCAGCAGATGGCTTGCTCCAAGCTTTGTCTTAGAAGTAAGAGAGAACTCGGAAGCTAACAGCAGAAGTTCAATTCGCTTATCAAGGGTCTCGTTCCCTGTAACAAGTTCTTCGTACAGCTTATATATTTCAGGTTCAATCATTTTAACCTGATTCCAAACGGTTACTTCAGGATAGAACCCATGCTCCACTACGGCAAGGCGGGCCATGTGATGCAGAGCATGCATGATGTTATTGAAGGCATCAAGGTATTGGCCGGAGTGGGACAGTTCTTTGCCGTCGTAATAACGGCGCAGCAGTTTAGCAAATTCGAGTCCGATTTTTTTCGTGCGCTCCTGAATCGGGAACTCGTGCAGTCTGTCGCGGAGTCTTGTTACATACTCATTGCGGTTAAACAGCACTTTTCCGTTCAATACCCATTCTACCGCTCTGCGGTTGGAACCGAGCAGGAGCCAGTTGTTCAGCTGGTCTTCTGTAACGATGTGAAGAGCTGCTTTTTTATTGTCAAACTCATAATGTTTAATGCTCCAAGGCTTTTCTGCTTGCTGAACGATAATAAACAGCACACAGTCGAGGTTGTCGGTAGCTGGAAAAAACGGTTTTGTCTTTTCGATGAGCAGCACACCAAGTGTCCCTTCGTTGCTTGCTCTTTCCTGATATAACGGACGTAACAAATCTTCCAATGAAGTCATCTCCTATATATAGATTGCAACACTAAACCATTCAACGCGTTTTTTAAATATCCTCTTTGTTTTTCTTCTGCCTCCCTATGATATACTGTTAGTTGAAAATGGGAGGGACACGCATGATCAAATATACGAGTAAAATTAATAAAATCCGGACGTTTGCATTAAGCCTTGTTTTTATCGGAATCATCATTATGTATGCTGGGCTCTTTTTCAAGAGCAGCTTCCTGCTCATGTCTCTTTTTATGATTGTTGGTTTTCTGGCTGTGATCGGAAGCTCAGGTGTTTATTTTTGGATTGGAATGATCTCAACTCAGGCTGTGCAGGTTGTCTGCCCGAACTGTGGGATTGTCACCAAGGTTCTTGGCCGAGCAGATGCATGTATGTCTTGCAATCAGCCGCTCACGCTGGATAAGGATCTTGAAGGACTTGAGTTTGATGAAAAATACAACTCCAAAAAATATCAAAAAAAGAAATAATAAAAAACCTGTTTTATAAAGATAACAAAGTATGACTGTTCAGAACAGAGTAAATATGACACATAAAAGAGGATGACCCAGCTAAATGGGTTCATCCTCTTTTTCCTATTAATCATATTTTCGCTGTATGGAATAAACTCGCAATGGTTCTTTGCTGTTCTTTTTCTTGATCATCTTAACAGTATAAACATGGTTTCCAGACAATTCGTTGTACTGATATTGTGTAATGGTTACGAAAAGATCGCTTCCTTTTGTTATATATTTGACGGACGGGTATTTTTGTTTTCCTTTTAAGCATTTTTTGTTCCAGCAAAATCCGGTTTGAGTGAAAGACATATCGTCGTAGGCTGGCACTGCGTATAGCTGTTCACCTTTAGAATTAAGTCCTGCCTTTTTAAAATGGTACCTGAAAAACAAATGCGTAAATCCGGTTGTAAATCCTTTCTCCATCGTTGCATAAATTTGTGCTTTCGTAGATTTGCGCCCGTTGAAGAGGCTCCACTGAAGGTCGTGCGCTCTGTCAAGATAGATCTGCTCTTTCGTTTTGGCTGCCGCGTATGAATCAGCTGCTCCGAACGCTCCCCAAATGGAAAATGCCATAACCATGCTTAGGAAAAACAATAACCCTTTTTTCATTAAAATTGCCTCCGCCTTTTAGATGATTCCCGCTGTCAGCATCCCAGACATGCTGCATTGGGTTATTTACTTATTAGACGTTTAGCAATCCATTTAGGAAACAAAATTGTTTGCTCTTTTTCACATCAAAAAACGACACGTAACAGCAAATAAAAAAAGCCTCTCCAAAAGGAGATGGCTTAATGTTTTGTTTGGCAGTCTGGGCAGACGCCGTAAATTTCCATGCGATGACGTGCGATTTTAAAGCCTGTTACGGATTCAGCCAGACTTTCTACTTCATCAAGGCCTGGGTAGTGGAAATCGACGATCTTTCCGCAAAGGTCACAGATCACATGGTAGTGCTCAGTTGTGACACAGTCGAATCGGCTGGAGGCGTCTCCGTACGTCAGCTCTTTGACAAGACCGACTTCCTTAAACATGCGCAGGTTATTATATACTGTAGCCACGCTCATATTCGGGAACTTCCCTTCAAGCGCTTTATAAATCTCATCGGCTGTGGGATGAGACATGGATTGGATTAAATGTTCAAGAATCGCATGACGCTGAGGTGTGATTCGAACACCAGCGTGTTTCAGGGTATGAATCGCTTCACTAATTTTTTGTTCAGACACCGTCATGCACCTCACTTTTTTATACGAAATAATTATTACTTTATAATCGTTACAATTAGTTTAAGACTGTTATATCAGGTTTGTCAATAGAACGGTCATGCGAAACATGCTTTATTCCGTTTTTTCATGAAGAACGGGTTCGCTGATTCCCATTTTATGATTTACATATCGTGCTGCAACAAAAAGGAAATCGGAAAGCCTGTTTAAATATGATAATACAGCTGGATTGACAGATTCGACTCCTACGGCAATTCGCTCTGCTCTTCTTGCGATTGTTCTTGCAGTGTGAAGCGCACTGGCAGGTGCTGCACCTCCAGGCAAGATAAATTGCTTCAGCGGCTTTAATGAAGATTGCCACTCATCGATTGTATTCTCAAGAAATACGATATCTTTGTCTTCAAGCATCCATGAAACCTTTTTCCCTTGTGGTGTGGCAAGTTCAGCGCCGACATGGAAGAGGACAGTCTGTACTTTTTGCATAACTTCTGTAAAATCCCTGGCCCATTCCTCTTGAGGAAGAGTACTGAGTCCAAGTCCGATCATACTATTCGCCTCATCACATGTTCCGTATGCTTCTACCCGAAGGTCATTCTTCGCTACTCTTTCCCCATAAATCAGTGACGTTGTACCTTTATCTCCGGTTTTTGTATAGATCTTCATTATTAATACCCCCGTTCAAGTGGAATGATGTTAGTCAGCTTTGTACTTCCTTTTGCATATTGTTTAAGGTTATCTTCAAATAGCGCGATTGCTCTTTCTTGATATTGTGGTGTGATGCTAGATATATGAGGCGTTACTGTTACATTGTCCATCTCCCACAACGGATTATTCTCCGGCAGCGGTTCTTGTTCGAACACATCTAGAATCGCATGAGCAAACGTTTTGTTTTCCAAAGCCTGAATTAGGTCTTCTTCCACAACTGTACTACCGCGGCCGATGTTCATAAAAATAGCATCTTTATTCATTGTGATGAACAGCTCTTTTCCAATCAGCCTGAAGGTTTCAGGCGTTTTTGGCAGAACGTTTATGATAAAATCACAGCTCGCGAACAATTCAGGAAGTTCATTTGGGCTGCTGTAAATCTCGTCAAAGTAAGATCCTTTTTCACCTGAGCGGTTGTATCCGATTGTTTTCATGCTGAACGCCTTGGCCAGTCTGGCGATTTCTGTCCCGATTGCTCCTGCACCTAAGATGCCAATTGTTTTTCCGCTGATCTCAGTCATACCAACTTGGCGGTTCCAGACTTTATCCTGTTCGTTTCGGATAAGAGTCTTCGCCTGCTTTGCCGTTTGCAACAGCATATAAATCGTATACTCAGCCATTGGAACCGCATGGATACCTCTTGCGTTCGTAACAAGGATGTTCTTTTTCTTGATTGCCTCAAATGGCATTTTCTCTAAACCAGCTGAAATGACCATAATCCACTTAAGCTTCTCAGCCTTTTCAATCAGTTCATCCGTTAAGTCCTCACCATATGTAATAAGAATGTCAGCCTGATGAATGTAATTCTTTCCTTCATCCATCAGATTGGCGAAATAAAACTCCATCTCCGGAAATGTATCAACAAGCTGTTCTTTAATCGGAGTACGAAGCCGGGCTGAAGATAAAATATACACAAGAATCCGCTCCTTTCTTACAGAGAATTAACAAGGCTTTTTCTACTTGATTATTACTATTGAACTTTATTAGAAAGTTCAGCGTTACGACAGAATGGCTTCAACGCCTAATACAAAAGATTTGTTAGGAACCAATTGCTATGGCTGGCGTTCCGCTTGATCCTCTTGAATTCATCTTTGATTAAGTTGATCGGAGTGTAAGGTGCCGACTCCAGCGGGATCAGCGGGACAGGTGAGACCATTTAGGGGCGCGTAGCGGCAAATGGGCTCACTTGTCCAGCAGAAAACGGCTAGCCCCTCGAGGTCAAAAGGGCAAGTGTCCAATAAGTCAAAGACCGACTTACCGGCCCCTTTCCCTTTTGCTTGTCGGGGCTGAACGAGCGTTTCTGCTTTTCGCCACGCCCCGCGGAAAGCGTGCGCCTGAAACGCAGATCAACCTCTTCTCTGACCTCTTCAATAGCAACGAAATAAACAGCTAAAATAAAAAAAGCAGGAAGCTCTGAGCATCCCGCCAAAATTAAAAGAGTAGGTTAACCTCAGTCTATGCGGAAGAGGTCTTAGCGTGTGGTCATACGCCTATTTTCATTTTAAATTATCAGGGTTGAGGCCTTTGAGCACAGGCAGGACGAACAATCCGTCTTTTCGGATTAGCACATCATCAAAATAGAGCTCTCCGCCGCCGTATTCTGGACGCTGGATCAATACCATATCCCAGTGGACAGCTGATTTATTGCCGTTGTCTGCGTCTTCATATGCTTCACCAGGTGTGAAGTGGATGCTGCCGCAAATTTTTTCGTCGAATAGAATGTCACCCATCGGATGCATGATCATAGGATTGACACCAATGGCGAATTCCCCAACGTAACGTGACCCTTCATCAGTGTCAAAGATTGCATTCAGGCGGTCCACATCATTATCGGCTGTAGCTTCCACGATCTTTCCGTCCTTAAATGTAAGGCTAACATTATTGAATGTCGTTCCATGGTAAGGACAAGGTGTGTTATAGGTGATCTTTCCGTTTACACTGTCTTTTACCGGTGCAGTAAACACTTCTCCATCAGGGATGTTGTTCTCCCCTGCGCACGGAATGGCAGGAATTCCTTTAATCGAGAACGACAAATCAGTTCCTGGAGATACAATGCGTACCTTATCTGTTCTTTCCATTAGTTCTTTAAGCGGCTGCTGTGCTTCGGACATCGCTTTGTAATCTACGTTGCACACATCAAGAAGGAAGTCTGTGAACTTTTCGAAGCTCATTTTTGCCATCTGGGCAAATCCGCGAGTTGGATAATTAAGCAGCACCCACTGACGCTCACCGATGATGACACGCTGATACGGCTTGAATGTTTCGCCTCTCAGCTTATGCTTTTCTGATGGCACTTCAGAAAACTCAGCGTCATTTTCCTGACCGACGATTGAGATGTAGGCGTCAATATCCTTAATGCGGTATAGATCCCACTTTGTCTGTGCTTCGAGCTGCTCTCTTTCATAGCCAAGCATCAGCTCACGCGTAACTTCTTCATCAGTAAGGTTAACGTAAGGAAACGCACCTAGAGCATAAGTTTCTTTTACAAGCTCTTTAACAAGCGGCTTGGCAGCGATGCCAGCGTTGATCAGCACCTTTTGTCCTTTTTTCAGCTGAAGTGAATGGTTAAGCAATGTTTTCGCCAGAGTATTAATTCGTTGATCACGCATTATGTAAGTCCCCCTGTGATTCTTTTTCTAAAATTCCAATAATTTTATTTTAGCATGATGTTACTTATACCGCCTAATCTATTCGTCCATACTAACGAAAGAAAATGGAAAGGATGATGAACATGAACGCATCCCGCGCACAGCAAATCATTGAATCGACGAAGGAAATTGAAGTGCTCTATAACGGAACTCCTGTGTGGCTGCAGTCAGTTGATGAAACAAAGCAAACTGTTCGCGCATACACGGCAGATCAGCCCGATCAGGAGATGGATATTCCGGTCGGTGAATTGAGAGAAAGCTGATTAATGAAAAAGAATCCAGCATCATTTGCTGGATTCTTTTTCATTAGGAAAGGTTTTCTTCTATATACTGCTTCACTTCAGCTGCGTGTTCTTTCACTTTTACTTTTCGGTACTCTTTTATGAGTTTCCCTTTTTTATCGATGATAAATGTCGATCGCTCGATTCCCATATACTCTTTTCCGAAGTTTTTCTTCAGCTTCCACACCTCATATTTACTGGCCGCTTCTTGATTTTCATCAGACAGCAGCAAAAACGGCAGATCATGTTTTGCAATGAATTTATCATGCCTCGCTAAAGGATCCGGGCTGATTCCAAGAACAACTGTATCAAGGCCGCTGAAATCTTCATGCAGATCTCTGAAATCGCAGGCTTGCGTCGTGCACCCTGGCGTCATATCTTTCGGATAAAAATAAAGAACGATATTTTTCCCTTCAAACTCCGATAGTGAGAAAGTTGTTCCGTTGCTCGCCGGCAATGTGAAATCCGGGGCAGTTGTACCAATTGCTACAGTCATCTCTTTCCCTCCAGCTTTTATTATCTCTATAAGGTTAGCCAAAAGCTGAAGCAACTACAACTAATCTGCTGAAGTATTATGCTGGATGACAGACGTTAACACGAAAGCAATGGGCAGCAGATAGCCGATCAATGCTTCTACTATTGCTATAAAACGACCGATGCCAATCGGCAATATATCTCCATATCCGAGCGAAAACAATGTCGATGCACTGAAATAGACCGTTTCATGAAGTACAACCCAAAGCGATCCTTCTGAAAACCCTGCAGCACCTTCAAGAACTGGAAGTCCGAGCAGACCGGTGACTGTGAAAAGAAGACCAAAACCGATAATCACAGTCAAATAGATGACAAAGAGGACCGCAACGTAGCCGAACGGCATCAGGTGCTCTTTTAGTCCAGGATGCTTGAACAAAATAGCGATGCTGCTGCAAATGATATAAAAAGAAAGAAATCCGATGATGACCAGCAAAACCTGCCCCATCACAAATACCACCTCATTACAGCCTATGAAACTCGTCCAAAAAAAGACCGGGGTCCGGTACCATTCATCCAAACTCGCTTTATAGCGCCGCTGAATATGAATGGTACCGGACCCCGGCTAGATATTAGTTCCCTGCACCTCTGTATTTTGTTACACCTACGTTCCAGAGCCATACCGCGACTCCGAAGAAGACTGCACCGATAACAGGTGTTAGAAAGGCGTAGCCATACCACTCCGTCCTGCCTAGAAAATATGAGGACGGATAGACGCCGACAAAGGCGAACGGCAGGATCCATGTGAGGATATACTTGATCACTTTATTATAAATATCAACCGGATACCGGCCGTAGTTGCCGATGTTATACATCATAGGCATAATATCAGTCCGGCTGTCTGACCAGAACCCGATACTCGCCAAGCTGATAAAGATCCCGGCGTACACGAGAACACCCCCGAGCACGAGTACAATAAAAATGAAAGGATCATACCAGTGCAGTTCAAGCCCGAGCCGGCTTCCCGCATAAAACATGACAATCAGGCCAGTGACCGCGCCAAAAAGGGACTCCAGTTCAAGCCTTTCAAGAACGATCTGGAACAAGCTGTGAATCGGTCTTGTGAGGATACGGTCCATCTCCCCTTTTACAATATACCGGTCGGTGAAGTCCCATATATTGAAGAAAGCGCCGAATACAGCGAACGGTACAAGGAAGAAGCCATAAATGAAAATCATCTCCTCCCTGCTCCAGCCGCCAAGAAGGTTCGTATGACCAAACACGACTAGTATAAACACAAGGTTTACTGCCTGAAAGAGGAAATCCGAGAATATTTCCACCAGCATATCGGCACGGTATGAGAGTCTCGTTTTCACATATTGTCCTGCGTATTGAAAGAAAATCGATAAATATGACATCTCTTAACCTCCCTGCACGATGAGCTGGCGTTTTGCCAGGCTCCACATAAAATAGATCGGCACGAGCAGGACAAGCGACCAGGCAGCCTGTGTAATTAAGGCTTCTACCACTGCTCCGCCCTTAAAGCCTTCCGTGAAAATCATGCTCGGAATGTAGCTGATCCCTTGGAAAGGCAGATAGCCCATAATCTCCTGAGCCCATCCCGGATAAAAGCTGATTGGCAGGATCAGTCCAGAAAACAAATCAATAACCACACGCTTAGCGCGGATGAGCCCGTCATTGTTAAATAGAAAGAATGTCGCGATTCCAGCAAGCAAGTTGATTTGTGTATTGATAATAAAACTGAACACAAGAGACAGGAAGAAATAGCCCCATGTTGCGGCGCCTGCCGAAAGATCGACGGGGAACGCCAGATAAACGATGACCATCCCAGGAACCGAGAAGAACAGCAGGCGGAAGATGCCCTCGCCTAGCCCCTGCATCATTTTCATATTTAAATAGTTATAAGGCCGGATCATCTCGATCGCCACTTTGCCATCTTTGATCTCAAGAGCTATCTCGCGGTCGATATTGTTAAAGTAAAAAGCGCGAGCCATCCAGGCGACAGCAATGTACGTTGTCATCTGTGTGATGGACAAGCCCTGCACAGACTCTTTTCCGCCGTATATCGCGCTCCACAAAAAGTAATACGCTCCGATATTGATGCTGTAGATGAGGATTCCGCTGTAATAGTTCGTCCGGTAAGCCAGCATCATAAGAAACCGGATTCGGATCATCTCCAAATACTTACCCATGACGGACAGCACCTTCTTCATAAATGTTACGGATGATTTCTTCTGTCGTAATCTCAACAACCTTCATATCGATGATCTTTTTGCTCGAAGCAACTTTCCCGATCACTTCAGAAATCATATTTTCATCGTTGTCTACTCCAGCAAGCCAAATCGCTTCATTGTCTCCCTGCTCCCAGACGACGAGTGTACCCTCTGTCAGCTGCTGCAGCTCTTCCAGTTTCGCTCCTTCTGTGAAAGTAAACTGAATCTGTTTGCCTTCTCCCCAGTTCTCGCGAAGTTCTCTTAGAGCACCGTCATAGATGATTTTGCCCTCGTCGAGCATGATGACACGCTCGCACAGCGCCTCGATATCAGAAAGGTCATGTGTTGTCAGCAAGATGGTCGTGCCATACTTTTCATTGATTTTCTTTAAAAAATCTCGGATCTTGAGCTTTACAAGCACATCAAGACCGATAGTCGGCTCATCTAAAAACAGAAGCGGCGGGTTGTGGATCAGTGCGGCTGCCAGTTCGCAGCGCATTCGCTGCCCTAAAGAAAGTTTTCGGACTGGCTGATCGAGAAGATGCCTGATATCCAGTGTGTCGATGACATCCTTCATATGAGATTCGTAAAATTCATCAGGAACGTTGTACACCTTTTTCAGCAGACGGAAGGATTCCTGCACGGCAATGTCCCACCAAAGCTGTGACCGCTGGCCGAAGACTACACCGATCGAGCGCACGAATTTTTCCCGTTCTTTGTGAGGATTCATATTATTTACACGTACAGTACCTGCTGTCGGTGTGAGAATTCCGGTCAGCATTTTGATTGTTGTTGATTTCCCTGCTCCGTTTTCACCGATATAGCCAACCATCTCCCCTTTATGGATGGAAAACTCAATATCGTTTACCGCTGTTTTCAGCGTATAGTTTCTTGTAAATAAGTCACGAAATGCTCCTTTTAATCCAGATCGGCTCGAATGCGACTTAAATTCTTTCCGCAAATTCTTTACATATATAATAGGTTCCATTGTTATCCCTCCAATAATTCCACACCATAGTTTATCCCATACCTTGAGCTAAACTCAAACAACTGAGCTTGCCCGGCTGTTTCAGTCCCTCATTCCCCGCTGTTTCTGCTACAATGGGACGAGAATGAATTTGAAGGAGGACGTACAGCATGAATCGTACATCATCAGAAGCGCTTTATGAAGAAGCGCTGAAACATATAGTCGGCGGCGTGAACAGCCCTTCCCGCTCTTATAAAGCTGTTGGCGGCGGAGCACCAACATTTATGAAAAAAGCAAAAGGCGCTTATTTCTGGGACGAGGACGGCAACCAGTACATCGATTATCTGGCAGCTTATGGGCCAATAATCACCGGCCACGCACACCCGCACATTACAAAAGCGATCACCGAAGCTGCTGAAAACGGTCTTTTATACGGAACGCCGACCGCACTTGAGGTAAAGTTTGCTAAGATGCTTAAAGAAGCGATGCCAGCAATGGATAAAGTTCGTTTCGTCAACTCAGGGACAGAGGCTGTAATGACCACGATCCGTGTGGCACGCGCATATACAGGCCGCGATAAAATCATCAAGTTTGCAGGATGCTATCATGGCCACTCTGACCTTGTTCTCGTTGCCGCCGGTTCTGGACCATCAACTCTTGGGACTCCTGACTCTGCAGGCGTGCCAAAAAGCATCGCGCAGGAAGTGATCACCGTTCCTTTCAACGATATAGAAGCGTACCGATCCGCTATGGAAAAATGGGGCAGCGAGATCGCGGCTGTTCTTGTTGAGCCGATCGTTGGCAACTTCGGCATAGTTGAACCGGCAGAAGGTTTCCTTCAAGCCGTTAACGAGATCACACACTCGCATGGGGCTCTTGTTATTTATGATGAAGTGATCACTGCTTTCCGATTTATGTATGGCGGTGCTCAGGATTATTTAGATATAAAGCCTGATATGACGGCTTTGGGAAAAATTATTGGCGGCGGCTTGCCGATCGGCGCTTACGGCGGACGCATTGAAATCATGGAAAAAGTAGCTCCCCTCGGTCCTGCTTATCAGGCTGGAACGATGGCGGGCAACCCGGCTTCCATTTCTGCAGGCATCGCCTGTCTTGAAGTGCTGCAGCAAGAAGGTGTATATGAAGAGATGGACCGTCTTGGAGCGATGCTCGAAGCTGGCTTACTTGAGCAGGCTGAAAAGCACAACGCCACAGTCAGCATCAACCGCTTAAAAGGAGCGCTGACACTTTATTTCACTGACGAAAAGGTCGTCAATTACGAGCAGGCTGAGAATACGGACGGCGAAGTTTTCGGCCGCTATTTTATGGCGATGCTCGAAGAAGGCATTAACCTTGCACCTTCTAAATATGAAGCGATGTTCCTCACGACTGAACACACAGAGGAAGACGTGAAGAAAACGATTGAAGCCGCAGGACGTGCTTTTAAGAAAATTACAAACTAACAGCGTAAAGAAAGAGCGGACTCCCTGTTTAGTGGAGCCCGCTCTTTTTACTTGTATAGAAAATGGGAATACTATCTTTGAAACTAATGTGCTGCCAGTGCGTAAGATGTACTTGATAATTACTCAGAAACATTGTATAGTGTTTCAGTTATAAAATGCTTTAAGCACAATATAGCTTAAAGTAATAACTAATAGAAGGGGTTTAGTAAATCTAATGAAACTTGGCGCCCGCATGATAAAAACGGGCTTAGCGATTACTTTAGCGATTTATTTAGCACTTTTTCTTGATTTGAGCGGTCCGGTTTACGCTGCCATCGCAGCCACTTTTGCGATTCAGCCATCCATCTACCGTTCGTTCCAGACCATTCTTGAGCAAATCCAAGGTAACTTGGTAGGAGCAGCTTTTGCTATTATTTTCGTGCTTTTATTTGGCACAAATCCTTTTGTTGTCGGCTTTGTTGTTATATTGGTCATTGCCGCTAACTTAAAGTTGAAAATTGAATCTACTATTCCGCTTGCCATCGTAACGGTTATCGTTATTATGGAGAGCCAGTCAGCGAACTTCATTACATTTGCATTCGAACGCTTTATGCTTGTCATGCTCGGTGTCATATCTGCATTCATCGTCAATCTTGTCTTTATGCCGCCAAAGTACGAAGCAAAGCTATTTTATAAAATCTCTACCCATACCGATGAAATTATCAAGTGGATGCGTATGCTGACGCGCCACGCTTCAGAGCATACTGTCTTGAAAGAGGAAGTCGAGCGGCTGAAAGAAAGCAGCATTAAGATGAATCAGTTCTATCTCTTCTATAAAGAAGAGCGCACGTACTTTAAACGAAATCACTATACAAAGGGACGCAAGCTCGTTCTATACCGGCAGATGATTTCGACGACTAATAAAGCGCGTGAGCTGTTAAAGAGTTTGCACCGCCACGAGAACGAGCTTTATCTGATGCCTGAAGATCTTCAAGAGCTTGTGCAGGTGCAGCTGGACTGCCTGACAAACTATCACGAACAGATTTTGTTAAAATATACAGATAAAATCCGAGCCGATCACTGTGTAGGAATGGTCGATGAGATTTGCGAAAGCAAGCAGTCTGTCATGAATTCGTTTCTTGGCTATTACAAGCCTGATGGCGAATTGAACGACCAATGGCTCCATCTGTTCCCAGTTTTCGCTCTCATTATCGATTACAGCGACCACTTAAGCCACTTGAACCGGCTTATTGAAAGCTACAAAAATCATCATACGGATGATGAAAATATAGAACTTCTGCAAAATCAATAAAAAATTTGACTGACGCCTTTTCAAACTTTACTATCCTATAAAAAAGGGACAACTGACCGCTACAGGCCAGTTGTCCTTTTTCTTTAGTTCTTCATTCTTGGATCGAGTGCATCACGCAGCCCGTCGCCCATAAGGTTAAAGCCGAGAACGGTCAGCATGATGGCGAGGCCCGGGAACAGTACCGTCCATGGCGCATCAATAATATAGTTTCGTGAATCAGCAAGCATCTTGCCCCATTCCGGAGTTGGAGCCTGTGCCCCTAATCCTAAGAAACCTAATGCCGCCGCTTCAATGATCGCTGTTGCGACAGCAAGTGTTCCTGAAACGATGATCGGTGCAAGACTGTTTGGAAGAATATGATGCAGCAAGATACGAGAGTCTTTCATACCAATCGCTTTCGCTGCTGTAATGTATTCTTCCTCTTTTACCGAAAGCACTCGTGATCTCAGAAGACGTCCGAACGTTGGAACGTTAATGATCGCAATCGCGATAAGAGCGTTTCTCAGCGACGGTCCAAGTACAGATACAACCGCGATCGCGAGCAGGATGCTCGGGAAAGCGAGCAGGATATCAAAGATACGGGAAATGACAGCATCCACCCATCTACCGTAATAGCCGGCAATGATTCCCAGGGCAGAACCGACGATAATAGAGCCTGCCACTGATAAAGTTCCAACCCATAAGGAAATTCTTGCTCCATAGATGATACGGGTCAAAATATCACGCCCGAATTCATCAGTGCCAAACCAGTGCTCAGCTGAAGGTGCAAGGTTCTTATTTCTCAGGTTGGTAGCATCATATTCATATGGTGCTATGAGGTCAGCAAAGATGGCGAGCAAGATAAAAAACGAGACGATGGAAAGACCAACGATGGCCAGTTTGTTTTTGCGGAAGCTCCTCCATGCCTCTTTCCAGGGAGAGACCGCTTTTTCCTCTGCCGGACGCGCCATTTCTGGCGGCAAAACCGGCGGGGTGTTGTGCAATGCTTCTGCCATGTTACATCCCTCCTACTTATACTTGATTCTTGGATCAATCGCTGCATACAGCAAATCGACCAATAAGTTAATGAGTACGAAAATAAACGCAACAATTAAGATACCTGATTGAATGACCGGATAATCTCGTGATGAAATCGCTTCGTAAATGTACGTTCCAATACCCGGCCAGCCAAAGATCGTTTCGGTCAGGATCGCTCCTCCAAGGAGCAAACCGATTTGAAGACCGATTACCGTTACTACTGGAATGAGTGCGTTTTTCAAAGAATGCTTGTAAACGACCCAGAACATTTTCATCCCTTTAGCTCGCGCTGTACGGATGTAATCGGAACGCATCACTTCCAGCATAGAAGAACGGGTCATACGTGCGATGATGGCCATCGGAATCGTTCCTAGAGCAAACCCCGGAAGGATTAAATGCTTGATCACTTCGATGAATTGATCAATTCGGCCATGCATTAATGTATCGATCAAGTACAGATGCGTGATCGGATCCACAGCATCCCGGATATTATCGCGTCCGGTCGTCGGCAATAGATCCCACTGAATGGCAACGATATATTGTTCCATCAAGCCAAGCCAGAAGATCGGCATCGAAACACCGATTAGGGCAAGGACCATCGCACAATAGTCGAACCATGAATTTTGGAACCAGGCTGAGATGATTCCAGCGTTTATCCCGATCACTACGGCAATGAGCATTGCGGCAAGCGACAATTCAATCGTTGCTGCGAGATAAGGCCAGATTTCTTCAGAGATCGGAGTATTTGTTTTTAATGAAACACCGAGATCCCCTTTAAACAATCCAGAAAAATAGGACCAGAACTGTGTGTACCATGGCTGGTCGAGACCCAGCTCTTTCGTCAAAGCTGCTACTGCCCTCTCTGTCGCCTGCTGGCCAAGAATGAGCTGCGCAGGGTTCCCTGGGATCGCGCGGATCATCATAAATACGATAAAGATCATTCCAAGAAGGACGGGAACTAATGATGTTAATCTTCTAATGGTATACGCAAACATTCTCTTCACCTCTCTTAAGGCATATCGGCTTCTTCAGCCATAAAAAGAGGGAGTATGCGGAAATCCCCATACTCCCGATTGTACTGCGATTAGTCGATGGAAACGTCTACAAATGACTGAGATCCAGTCGGATGCGGTACGAATCCTTTAACTGAGCTAGCACCAACTAGCTGTGGCTTAGAGTGTACAAGAGGAACCCATGGTGCATCTTCGTGAATGATTTCCTGTGCTTTTTTGTAAAGCTCGTTACGCTCATCTTCGTTAGAAAGCTGCTGTGCTTCAATTAGAAGCTTGTGAACTTCTTCGTTCTTGTAGCGTGAATAGTTGTTTGAACCGATTGTGTCCTTGTCAAGAAGAGTGTAAAGGAAGTTGTCAGCATCTCCGTTGTCGCCCGTCCATCCAAGCATGAACGTAGGTGCTTCACCAGCCTGAACCTTCTCCAAGTATGCGCCCCACTCAAACGTTACGATTTTCGCTTCGATTCCAACTTGCTTTAGAGACGCCTGAATAGCTTCTCCGACTTTCTGGCCGTCAGGCATGTATGGACGTGCTACAGGCATAGCCCATAGATCCATCTTGAATCCTTTTTCGTAGCCAGCTGCTTTTAATAGTTCTTTTGCTTTGTCTACATTGTACTCATAGTCTTGAACTGAATCGTTGTATCCGCTGATTGAAGGAGGCATCGGGTTCTTTGCAGGCTCTGCTGTGCCAGCATAGAAGTTGTCGATGATTTCCTGCTTGTTGATCAAGTGGCTGATTGCCTGACGCACTTCTTTCTTGTCGAAAGGAGCTTTTTCTGTATTAAATCCGAAGTATCCAACGTTCATTGAAGGACGCTCGAATACTTGAAGCTTGTTGTTTTCTTTTACTTTTGCTAGATCACTAGGGTTCAATCCGTCCATAAGGTCGATCTCACCCTTTGTTACTGCGTTAAGACGAGCTGCATTATCCTTGATTACTTTGAACTTCACGCCGCCAAGCTTCGGAAGTCCTTTTTTCCAGTAGTCTTCATTCGCAACTACTTCAATCGTGTCGTTTGGCTTCCAAGATTTGAACTTGAAAGGTCCAGTTCCTACTGGCTGCTTCGCGAACTTTTCGCCATCTTTAAACGCTTTCGGGCTACCGATCGCAAATGGGCTCATCGCGATGTTCTTAAGGAATGGTGCTTGCGGGCGAGTCAATGTGAACTCAACTGTATTCTTATCAACTGCTTTAACTTCTTTAATTACGTGTCCTTCGTCACCTTCGAAACCGCCGAACATGGAAGGATAGTAAGCGTATTTCGCTTCATCCTTGCTTGAAGACCAGCGCTTGAAATTTTCAACAACTGCATCAGCATTAAAGTCTGTGCCGTCATGGAACTTAACGTCTTCTTCAAGGTAGAACGTGTACTTTAAGCCGTCATCAGAAATATCCCATTTCTTTGCAAGACCTGCTTCGATTTCTGTATTATCCTTGCCGTATTGTACAAGGTTTTCAAAGATTTGTTCTGTTACGATGAAAGATTCTCCATCAGTTACAACAGCCGGATCAAGGGCTACAGAGTCCCCGCCGCGTCCGTAAATCATTGTTTTGCCTTTCTTGCTGTCTCCGCCTTCAGATGAACATCCAGCTAGTCCAACAGAAAGAGCAAGCAAGCAAGCGAAAATCAATAATAGACTTTTCTTCATCTTCTTTCCCCCTGTTTCTCGTTTTTTGTGTGAATCGCCTTTTTGTATATGTACGAGCTCGTCACTCATATAAGTGACAGGCAACGTAGTGGCCTGGCTTAGCTTCCTGCAGTACAGGTTTTACAGTTGCGCACGTATCAAACGCCTGCGGGCACCTCGTATGGAACGGGCAGCCTTTCGGAGGATTGGACGGGCTCGGCACATCACCCTGAAGGATGACGCGATCTTTTTTATGCTCAACATCAGGAATCGGAACTGCTGATAATAGCGCCTGAGTGTAAGGGTGCATCGGCTCATCATAAAGCTCTTCACTGTCAGCGAGTTCTACAATATTGCCCAGATACATAACCCCGACACGGTCGCTGATATGGCGAACCACCCCAAGATCGTGTGCGATAAAGAGATAGGTTAAGTCAAACTCTTTCTGCAGATCCTGCAGCAGGTTCAGCACCTGAGACTGAATGGATACATCCAGTGCAGATACAGGCTCGTCCGCTATAATCAGCTTCGGATTCACCGCAAGTGCACGGGCGATGCCGATACGCTGGCGCTGGCCTCCGCTAAACTGGTGCGGATAGCGTTTAGCATGCCAGCTGTTTAGTCCCACCACTTCGAGCAGCTCTTTCACGCGACGCTTGCGCTCTGCCTTATCCTTTACGCCATGTACGATCAAAGGCTCTTCAAGAATTTTCTCGACTGTATGACGAGGGTTCAGCGAGGCAAAAGGATCTTGAAACACCATCTGCATCTCTCGCCGCATTTTGCGCATTTCACCTGTGGAAAGCTCTGTAATGTCCTGCCCTTCGAAATAAATCTTGCCGTCACTAGGCTCTAACAGCCTTAGCAGCATGCGTCCTGTTGTTGACTTGCCGCAGCCGCTCTCGCCTACGAGTCCCAGCGTCTCACCTTTATTTATGAAGAAGGATACACCGTCTACTGCCTTTACGGCACCAACCTGCTTGCCTAGCAGTCCGCCTTTTATCGGAAAGTGCTTTTTTAAATTTTCTACTTTAACCAATGGCTGTGTCATTCGCTGCAGCTCCTTTCCCATCCTCATACAGCCAGCATCTGACCTGCTGGCCATTATCGAACGATTTCAGAGCAGGCGTTTCTTCCAGACACTGAGCCATCGCATGCGCACAGCGCGGGGCAAAATGGCAGCCTTGCTGAATAGAGCCTGGCTTCGGTACATTTCCTGGAATAGAGTATAGGCGTTCCTTTTTCTCTCTCATATCCGGGACAGACTGTATCAAACCAACTGTGTATGGGTGCTTAGGATTCTGGAAGATCGTCTTCACGTCGCCCTCTTCCACAATCTTTCCGGCATACATAACTACAATGCGTTCACACATTTCAGCAACAACGCCTAAATCATGTGTGATCATCATGATGGCCGTGTCTGTTTCTTTGTTTAATTTTTTCATTAATTCAAGGATCTGAGCCTGAATCGTTACATCAAGAGCCGTAGTAGGCTCGTCCGCAATGAGCAAGGTAGGATCGCATATCATCGCCATGGCGATCATAACGCGCTGCCTCATTCCGCCAGAAAGCTGGTGCGGATATTCTTTAACCAGTTCTTCAGCACGCGGGAGGCCGACTAGCTTAAGCATCTCGACAGCTCTAGCCATCGCCTGCTTTTTGTTCCATTTCCTATGTATCCGAAGCGATTCTGTCAGCTGTTCTCCGATTGTAAAAACCGGATTCAAGCTCGTCATCGGCTCCTGAAAGATCATCGCGATTTCATTACCGCGAATTTGCCGCATTCTCTTCTCGGATGCGGAAGCAAGATTTTCCCCTTTAAAAAGGATTTCTCCTTTTACTCTGCCGTTTGGGGATGGCACAAGTCCCATGACTGACAATGACGTAACACTTTTGCCGCAGCCTGATTCGCCTACGATCCCGAGTACCTCGCCTGGGTTTACGTGAAAGTCGATTCCGCTGACAACTGGAATTTCTCCGTCATCCGTCATGAAAGAAGTATGTAATTGTTTCACTTCAATCACTGGACTGCCCATGATCTCACCCCTTTCTCATGTTGTTTGTCCCTAACTGACTAAATCTTATTGAATTATGACATTTATCTGACAATTTGACAATAAAAAAATTTCAGAAAATTAGACAAATAGAACAAAAGTAGTAGTGGAAATCTAGGGCCACCGAAGTGTCATTTTGTGTTCCGCTCTCTAAAAAATGCACATTAATAAAGGTATAAAGTCATGCGTTCGAATCCCTTAACTACAGCTGGGAAAGGGGTTTCCCCAAGTAGAACTTAATCCCTATACTCTTCACTTTTACATCTGCCCTTCAATAAAAAATGTCGAAACAAGCATCACTCTAAGCCAATAAAAAAAAGACGCCATTTCCGTAAAATCCGAAAATGACGCCTTCTTTTAGTCCAGCTGCTGGACGGTAAACAGGTCATAGTATGAACCTTTCCGCTCCATCAGCTCCTGATGCGTTCCTGATTCTGTAATGCCTCCATGCTCAACAACTACGATTTTATCCGCATGTGTGATGGTTGCAAGCCGGTGGGCTACGATAAAGGTTGTTCTGTCCTTAGCAAGCTTTTCCAGCGCTTCTTGTATAAGATGCTCACTCTCAAGGTCAAGCGCCGATGTTGCTTCATCAAGTACGAGAATTGGCGGATTTTTCAAAAAGACGCGCGCGATCGCTACACGCTGCTTCTGGCCACCCGAAAGCTTGACGCCCCGCTCCCCAATTTTGGTGTCATAACCTTCAGGGAGGCTGCTGATAAATTCGTGCGCGTTTGCTGCCTTAGCAGCAGCGATGACTTCTTCACCCGTTGCTTCAGGATTTCCCATCAGAATGTTCGCTTTTACAGATTCACTGAAAAGAATATTATCCTGCAGTACCATGCCGATTTTATCGCGAAGAGTTCTGACCTGATAGCTGCGGATATCCTTCCCATCCAGAAGGATAGAGCCCCCTGTCACATCATAAAAACGCGGAAGAAGTCCAACGAGGGAGGATTTACCTCCCCCGCTCATTCCGACTAACGCCACAGTATCGCCAGCCTCAATTTTAAGCGAAATTTGTTTCAAAACGTCTGGTTCATCTTCGTTGTACCGGAAGCTGACCTTGTCGAACGTGACCTCCCCTTTAACATGATGAAGAGGACGGGCATCTGGCTTATCGACAATGTCGTATTCCTCATCCATGAACTCAAACATGCGGTCCATGGAAGCAATGGACTGAGTTAGAGTGGTCGATGAATTCACAAGCCGCCTCAGCGGGTTATACAGCCTGTCCATATAGCCGACGAACGCTACGAGAGACCCTAGTGTGATATCCCCCTTCAGCGCTTCATATGCGGCAAATCCGATTACGAGCAGCGGAGCGATATCTGTAATCGTGTTTACAACAGAAAATGTCTTGGCGTTCCAAATGGTATGATCCATCGCCCTGTCGAGAAAATTACGATTTCGGCGGTCGAACTGCTGCTGCTCATGCTCTTCAAGGGCAAAACTTCTGATGACTGATATACCCTGAACACGCTCATGCAGATGGCCTTGTACTTCAGCCAATGCTTGTGAACGATCCTTCGTCAGCTTCCTGAGCCGTGCGTAAAAGAATTTAACTGACAAACCATAAAACGGAAGCATGGAAAGCGCGACAACTGTCAGCCATACATCCATAGAGAACATAATAGCTGCAGCAATAATAATCGTCGCCATATCCAGCCAGACGTTCATGAGGCCTGTAATAACGAAAGTCTTCGTTTGTTCCACATCATGAATGACACGCGAGATGACCTCGCCTGATTTGTTATTGGAATAAAAGCGCAGACTCAGTTTTTGAATATGATCAAAAAGCCTGTCACGAATATCATACAAAATTTTGCTGCCGACCCACTGCGCATAATATTGCCGCAAGTATTCGATTGGCGGGCGGAGTACTACAAAGACAAAAAAGGCTCCGCCCATCAAGTAATAAAGCTTCTCTTTCTTATCAGCCATGCTTAAGTCTGCCTGAATAATATCATCGACAACGACTTTTAAAATAAGCGGGGTCAGTAAAGGGATGCCGAACTTAAGCAGGCCGATCAAGATCGTCCACACAATCTGCATCTTATAAGGTTTAACAAATTCTAAATATCTTTTTATACTGTCCAATTGATGCACCGTCTTTCTATATTCCTGTTTTCGCATACTTTGTAGCTATTAAAGAACTCAGAGTAGCAGTTGACCTCCGTTTCAGGCGCACGCTTTCCGCGGGGAGGGCGGTGAGCCCTCTCGGCGCTACGCGCCATTGAGAGGTCTCACCTTCCCGCTCGTCCCGCAGGATAAGGAAAGCTTCCCAGCAAGACATCGCACGAAGAAAATGTGACCTCCATTTTCGAGGAGTCGGCACCTTACACTCCGTTCAACTTTAATCAATGATGGATTCAAGATGATCAAGCATTTGTGGTGAAAGAGTCAGCCAAAAAATGAAACAAGAATGGACACATTCTTTTAAGATAGCCTTGAAAATAATTTACATCTCGGGGGATAACTCCGTTGAGCTTTCTTTACAATACAAACTCGTTTAAAAGCAACAACCTTTTTAGAAAAGAAAGATCCTTCCATAAAGAAACAGAAAACCTGCTGATGGGTCAACAGGTTTTCTTCGTATTATATTATCTTAATTCGAGGAACCGCTCATACCATTCTTCCACAAAACCAGGCTCAAACGGGCCTTTCTTCTGGGTAATCATGGACAGCAGCTCATTCAGATTCTTTTTTAAAATCGCATCAAGTTCCGGCGGATATTTCATCATTCTATGATGCAGCTTATATTCATCTTCATCCAAGAGAATATAAGTACCATCAGGAAAAACCTTTACGTCCAAATCATAGTCGATATACTTCAGGGCCTCGTTATCCCACATGAATGGTGAGCCGAGATTGCAGTAGTAATAAATACCATCTTCCCTTAGCATGCCTATGACATTGAACCAAAGCTTCGAACTGAAATAGCAGATCGCTGGTTCGCGTGTTCTCCACTGTCTGCCGTCAGACTCTGTTACGATGATCCGGTCATTGCCGGCTACAATAATCTGAGAGCTTCCCTTTAAAATGGCCGTATCTCCCCAAGTACGGTGGAGATAGCCATTATGCTTATAGCTTTGAATGTTAATAATACTTCCGGTTGCAGGAAAACTCATATGCCGCTCCTTTCTGCCCGAGTTCCGGAAGCCAATGGGTTACCCTATTTACTTGTCCGCTCCTTCTCTTTCGTTTTTTTCTTTTTGGTAATTCACCAGCTTCTTCTTCATTCCCTCGTACTTTTTGTGTCTACCCAGCGTTCATTGCCTGAAAAGTTGTTTGGTTTTTGGTGAGTATCGAAGCTCTCCGTTAGCTTCAATCTCCGGCTCCGCTATACCTTAGCGATAGAACTGCTTTTTAAAAACCTATAGTCTCTTCTTTATTATATCGTTTTAAGAATAGTTTGGAAATGATAGTGTCCCTATACAGGCAAAAGAAAAGCGCCTTTTTTTTGCGTTCATCTCCAGAATAGTTTTCCCAACAATGTAAAAGCCCAAACGGAATGCATGTTATGTAGAGGTGTACCAGAGGATCAATTAGTTTTTTGCGGCCATTTGTATGGGGTGTCTGGGGTACGGTACTCATAAAGAAATTCCCTTTACTGTCATTATTTCTTCATTAACGGTACCGTACCCCACTTTTATAAGTTCACGCAGAAAAGCGCCCCCTTGTGTTAGGGAGCGCTTTTGCTTGCAGAGGTTACTGTTGGTTTTTGCGTTGAGCAGACTGTTGATTTTGCTGACGAACTTCTTGAGCGTTAGTCTCAGCAGCAAATTCAGTGCCATACTGACCAGCTTGACCAGCTTGAGCGTTCTGTTGACGCTGTTGCTGAGCTTTTTGTTGTTGCTGTTGGTTTTGTTGTTGTTTTTTGTCCATGTTTTTTCACCTCCACGCAAATTAATTTAACCCGCTTTAAACTCAAATATGTAACGAAAATAACTCTTTTTCGAAACAGAATTTGGTATGTTTAAAGGCTTTCAACAATGGAAATAAAGAAGGATTTGTCCTCCTGAAGATCGGGAATAAAAAGTGCTGAACAACAAAAAATAACGACGAAAGCGAGGAGAGAATTATGTACATTGGAAGAGACATGACAGAACTGAGTATGACGGCAAAGAAGGATTGGAAAGACAGCGAGCTGGCATTTTTCCATCATTCCCTTCAGCAGATGGCACCTTATTTGAACGAAGAAGGTACCTCTATCCACCGTGAAATCATTAAAGAAATAGAAGCACGCGGCGGATTGCAGCGCAGCGAAGCTGATTGGCAGCACGGAACTGAACAGCAGTATGACTGATCATTTAACTTTTGGGGTACGGTACTCATTGCTGTGAGCAACTTTATTACTCAAGAAAAACTGGAAACGTACCGTACCCCAAATCCCAAATCCATTCAGTGCATAAAAAAACCGGCTATCGCGAGATGCCGGTATCCGTTCTTAAAAGCTGTATGATTGTCCTCCGTCAACATTGAGCGTTGCTCCAGATATCCATGATGCGCGTTTTGATGCGATGAACACAACGGCATCAGCGACTTCCTCAACGGTGCCAAAACGGCCAGCTGGGATATTCTGCTCAACGAACGCTGCGATTTTCTCAGGATCTTGTTCCATTCTCTTTTTCCAGTTTCCTGTTTCATGGAGAATAGATCCTGGTGCTATACCGTTAACACGCACTCCGTGGCTGATCATTTCATCTGCGAATGATTTAGTGAAGGAGATGAGAGCGGCTTTGCTCGCGTTATACGTTGGCTTCCCTCCTGATTCTCGTCCGAAGATAGATGAAATTTGTACAATTGATCCTTCACCACGCTCTTTCATCACAGCGCCGGCTAACTGACTAAGGTGAACGGCTGAAATATAGTTCAGATGCATGGCCTGCTCAAACGTACTGATGTTTGTTTCCATAACGCTGCTGCCGTTGCTCCCTCCTGCATTGTTAACTAGAACATCAATCGTCCCGAACTGCTTAAGAAAACCTGAAAAAATTCTCTCTCTGTCTTCTTTTTCTGTAACATCACCTTGAAACGGAGTAAAGCCTTGAGCATCTGCTACTTGTTTGAGTAAATCACCGTCTCTTCCAACGATTCCGACTAAAGCACCTTCCTCTTTAAACGCCTTAGCGATAGCAAGTCCAATCCCTTTAGAACCGCCTGTTACAAGTACCTTTTTTCCGTCTAAATGCAAATTCACAGTAAGATTGCCTCCTTTGCGAGCTTGATCATTTTCTGGTGCGAGACCGGAAATGCTAATTTTTCAGCTTCTGTCAGTGGCACTGCCTTCCAGTCTTTCGAAAGCTCATCCGGTTCAGCCGTAATCACGGCTTCCCAAACATCGATCTCCCATTTCAGATGAGAAAAAACATGTTCAATATATCCGATTTTTCCTTTAAACGATATTTCCACACCCGTTTGTTCATAAACATAAGACTGCAGCTCTTCACTCCCAGCTGAATCGTTTAACAACCCTGTTTCTATATTAGGAAATTCCCATAAACTTGCGAGCAGCCCTGTAGAAGAACGTTTATGAATGAGCATCCTGCCTTGCTGATCATAAGCAATAACTGCAGACATCTTGGCTAGCTTTACCTTTGTTTTTTTCGTCTTAATTGGAAGTTCCTGCTGTCTGCCTTCTGCGAATGCCCGGCACTCCTGCTGTACGGGACATATAAGGCATGCTGGCGACCTTGGAGTGCATATGATCGCACCAAGTTCCATCAATGCCTGATTAAATGAAGAAGGATCTTCATGCGAAATAAGGCTGCGGACTGCTTGTTCGAATAACTTTCTTGTTTTGGGCTTAGCGATATCTTCTTCAATTAATAAAATCCTTGAAAGGACTCGCATAACGTTTCCGTCCACCGCAGGCTCAGGAACGCCATATGCGATGCTCAGTACAGCACCTGCTGTATAGGGCCCGACACCTCTGAGGTTGGATATTTCCTCTGGTGTATTTGGAACGATCCCTCCGTATCTTTCCTGCACCTCTTTAACAGCGGTTTGCAAATTCATAACTCGGGAATAATAACCTAAACCTTCCCACGCTTTCATAACCTGCTCAGGTTCGGCATCTGCCAGATCTTTGAGCTCAGGAAACTTTTCCATGAAGTTATTGAAGTAGGGAATAACGGTATCGACCCGAGTCTGCTGGAGCATAATTTCCGATACCCACACTCGGTAGGGATCGCTGTTTTCCCGCCACGGCAGTTTCCGGTGATTTTCCCGGTACCAGTTTAACAAGGCGTCTTGAAACGATTGTATGGGGAAATCAGTAGTGTATGTGTCTGGCTCGTTCAATCTTTTCCCTCCAAGTTTTGTTTAATAAACGCCCAGCAATGCAGCTTGGCTGCACCGCCGTCGATCATCTCGTGAAGCTTTGAATAAACTGGCACATCTTTTTGAAGCCTTGCTTCTTTTAAAGATAAATACATGCTATAGGTTTCCACCTTAAAAAACTCAACATAAAGGCTGTCTTGGTCAGCCGCTTTATACCAATGAACATCGGCAGCACCACCTGCATTAAGCTTGCTTGAAATGCTGTTCATAAGCGTTTTATACTGTTCATCAAACTCTGCTTTTATTTTATACTCCATAAAGACTGTAATTTCGTCATTCATAGTATCACTCCATTTATAAGGTAAGGAGGTGCGGTTATTTATGGATACAGGAACTCATATTGTCATGGGGATCGGACTTGGCGGTCTGGCGATGATCGATCCAGCGATTGCTGCTGACCCAATCACATCACAGGCTGTGATTGCTGGTACGCTAATCGGCTCTCAAGCCCCAGACTTCGATACGGTTTTAAAATTAAAAAACAATGCTGTTTATATAAGAAATCACCGGGGAATCACTCATTCACTCCCCGCCTTAGTGATATGGCCTTTGCTCTTGGCAGGAATCATCCACCTTTTTGTTCCAGGAGCTGACGGCATGAAACTCCTGCTTTGGACTGCTATTGCTGTTATTTTGCATGTTTTCGTGGATATTTTCAACGCATATGGTACTCAAGCATTGTACCCAGTTTCGAAAAAATGGGTTGCCCTTGGGGTGATCAGCATATTTGATCCGTTTATTTTCTTCATTCACCTGCTTGGAATTATGCTCTGGTACGGCGGGAGCGACCCTGGCAAAACTTTTGCAGCGATTTATGCGATCCTGGTTTTTTATTATATATGGAGGATAATTGCACGCAAAAAGGCTGATGCCTTAATTCGCAGAAAGATTCCAGAGGCTGTGGAGATCATTGCTTCACCCGCAATTAGATACGGTCAATACCACCTTGCCATCAAGACACCCAAACAATTTATCGTTGCGGGTCTGCAGGGCGGTGAGCTGACTGTCTGGGACGTATTCGACCGCGAACCGGTTCCGGAGAATACGATGATTGCTGCGGCAAATAAAGATAAAAATCTAGCCGCCTTCCTTTCCTTCTCACCGGTTTACCGCTGGGAAATCGAGAAAAATGAATACGGCCATGAAATTAGATATATTGATCTCCGTTACAGAAGCAAAGGACATTACCCATTCGTAGCACTCGCACAGCTCGATGAAGAACTGAACGTGATCACTTCTTATACAGGCTGGGTATACAGTGAAGACCGGCTGCGCAAGAAGCTTGATTACTCACCTTTAGATATTGTTAAAAACGAGTAGACTGATCCAGAATTTCCGGATCAGTCTTTTTTATAACGCTTAAATTTAGGGTTGTCGCTGCTGTATTCGTGCAGCCTCGGTCCATACGATTTTATCCAAGAAAGAACCATCGCCTCAGTTGCCTCTTTTCCGGAATATTCATACCCTGCACGTGCTCTGGACGATTCAAAATCCTCCCAAAGCCCTTCTACCCATGTTCGTGCTTCTTCTTTCGTAAGGCTTCTGTTTATGTTTAAAAGCACCTCGGATAATTTGTCAAAACGCTCTTCCATTTTTCTCCCTCCTGTCCCATTATTTAAGGTTTTTTCCGTCACATAAAGGCTTTCCAAGGGTTCATACTAGAACAGAACCGATTTTAAGGAGGGCTTTTATATGAGAAACAAGTCAAAGAACTTCCCAAATCGGATCTCCGTCTCTGGTGAAGCACGGGCAAAGGAAGAATTCACTTCCAAGCGCCCGGACGGCAGTATCCGCGACCATCCTCAGGAGCGGATGTTCTTGTCCAACCAGCACCGGGACGATCAGTAACTCTTACGGTTATGAATTTTATACTGGGGGTGTCACGAATGAACAAGAAACAGTTCTTTCAGCCAAACCTGTTTAACGCTAATTATTCCGACCCATTTCACTCCCCACGGGCTAATTCAAAGCACGCGTATAATCAAGTTAACGGGGAAACCCAGCAAGCACTGAATAACTATGTGCTTGAAGTTCAAACACGTAAGCGTTCATAGTGAGGAATAGGGAAGCGCAGCCGCTTCCCTATTTATGTTGTGATGAGCATAGAAGCTGGATATGCCTCAAGTTCCTGCTGGCCGTTTTTGTAGCCCCATGCAAAAACTCCGTTCATATAAACGAGCTTGAACGTGGAACCTGGGTCGCCTTCGAGTTCATACGTATTCCCGCTTTCAAATTGCTCTAGATCTACAAGATAGCTTTTGGCGAGCGAAATTTTTCTATCGTAAACAGCAAATTCGCTTACCATGCCCATCTGCTCTGCTTTTTGTGCTTTTGCTCTCAAAGCCGCTATTTCCATCTGAAGTTCATGCTCTGTCATTTCACTGAATCGTTTTTCCATTGTTTCCGACCTTTCTTTTCTATACGATATATCTATATTTTTAAAATCAGGAGTGATAAATTATGCCCTCATCAGTTATCATAACAGGCGGCGGTTCAGGCCTCGGTAAAGAGCTTGCAAAGCAATATGCTTCAACATATACCGTCTACCTTCTTGGAAGAGACCAATCAAAATTATCAGAAGCTGCTTCTTTTATTGAACAAACTGGCGGAACGGCGGAAACAGCTGTCTGCGATGTAACCGATATGAACCAGGTAGAGATGGTCATGAATGCTATTTTCACTGCAAGCAGCAGTGTACATATGCTTATCAACAACGCTGGCACAGGTGTTTTTGGCCCGTTAGAGTCTCTCTCGGAAAATGATATCCACACAATGATCGACACTAACGTAAAAGGCACCATATTCCCTGTGATGGCTGCTCTTCCCCACTTTCAAGCACAAGGCCGCGGTACAGTCATGAATATCATATCTACCGCCGGGTTACGCGGAAAAGTGAATGAGTCGGTATACTGTGCAAGTAAGTTCGCTGTTAAAGGCTTTACTGAGAGCCTTGCAAAAGAATGGGAGAAATCACAGCTCCGCGCTGTCGCCGTTTATATGGGGGGCATGGACACACCCTTTTGGGATAACTCTACACATATTAAAGATCATAGCCGATTGAAGAGTCCAGAAAAAGTGGCCGAAATGATTGTTCAGCAAGACGATGGAAAGATAAATGAAATCTTTATCGACCGCTAATGGTTTTCACGCAGCACTTGATCGATCATATGTGCCGAAAACCCTTTAGAAAAAAGCGCCCGTTTCATTCTCATTTCATACTCATAGCCTTCATACTTGCTGTATTTTCGATGTGCTTTTTCCGCCTGTTTTTTAAGTGCCTCCATCTCTTCGTTTTCATCAGGCTTTGCTGAAGCTGATGCTGCAGAGATGGCTTGATCTATAACATCTGAAGAAAACCCTTTTTGCAAAAGCTGCATCTTGAGCTTTTGCTTTTTTTCATTCAGTGAGATGTTCTTTTTTTGTGAGAGCACTTTTTCGGCAAGCTTCGTACACGTTTCAAGCTGCCGTTCATGCGTGAATTCAGCGAGAGCATGCTGCATATCACTCTCACCGACACCTTTAGTGATAAGCTCCTGCTTCACTGCACCAGGACCCTTCGATGTCGTGTTCATTCTCGTCCGGACGAGCATCCCGGCAAACTCTCTGTCATTCACGTATTTCTGCTCTTTCAGCTGTGCAATAACCTTCGTGGCCACTTCTTCATTAATCTCCGCCTTAACGAGATACTGAAAGATCTCATGAGCAGACCGCATACGAAACGAGAGGTAATGAAGAGCCCGGCTGTACGCTCTTTTCAGCTCATCGAGCGAAAGAATCTCTTCCCACTCGCTCTCACTGATCTCCATCCCTTTTTTTAGACTGTTGGAGATAAGCACATCTTCATGCACACTGAAAGCAAATTCCTCTCCTGCTCCTCTATCTATAAAAACATTGTAACGTTCCTTGCTTTTCTTCTGAGCGGAAATCCGCGTTACAACCGCCATTTTCCCACCTCTTTTCATAAATTAATTTTAGCACAAATAAGTGGCATGCCTAAACAACGCGAAATAACCAAAACCCAACCAAAAAAAATGATAAGCCTAAACCACGCAAAAAAACCAACACCATCATTTGCTTCCCCGCGTCCCGCAGTGGGGTCCGGTACCGATAACGGTTTACTATTATACCGAAGGTCATAATCTCGGTACCGGACCCCAGGTAGGCATCGAAGACCTTAATTTGCCTAAGCCAAACCAAAGCCAAGAATCAAATCTAACCAAAAAAACCCCGCATCAGCGGGGTTTTTTGGTGTGAAGTGCAACCTGCACTTTTATGGGTTATCAACATCGTGTGGCGGATGGGCCGTATTTGTCCGCCAGATATTTCTCGAAGAATTCTTTTTCGGTCGGCAGTGTCTTTTCAGGATGATGGAGCTTCAGGTGTGTGACATATGCTTCGTAATTCGGGAGGTTGGATACTCCTTTAAACACGTTGCCTATGTTTTTTAAAACGGTCTTCATGTAAAATGCAATGCTCATTTAAACTTCACCAAGCTTTGTCTGAACAAAAGGCTCTTCATATGTCGGTATGTTTTTCTTTTGTCCAAGCACTTTATACCAGATACGGGCAGCATCAATGAGAACTCCTGTGATCAAAAGCATGAACAATCCAGTAAGCACCGCGTTGAGCTGATTGTTAAAGACGATCTGTGAAGCTGCTTCCATATTCGGTATCGCAGGCGGCAGTTCGTTAGCAGCCATTTGGGCTTTAACCTGAGATGCTTTTTCAAGGAATCCTACAGCTGGAACGTTTGAGAAGATTTTTTCCCATCCAGCATAAAAGGTTACGATCATAAGCCATGTAAGCGGGACACCTGTAACCCACGCATATTTCGCTTTCCCCATCTTAATAATAACCGTAGTCGCAACGATCAGGGCGATAGCGGCGAGCATCTGGTTTACGATTCCGAAGAGCGGCCACAAAGTGTTGATACCTCCTAGCGGATCGGTTACACCGACAACAAGGAAGTAGCCCCATCCAGCAACGACGAGTCCGCTTGTTACATAAACCGCCCAAGTTGAGTCGGTTCTTCCGAGAGGTTTATAAATATGTCCGAGCAGATCTTGCAGCATAAATCGCCCTACCCTCGTTCCGGCATCAATCGTCGTTAAGATAAAGACGGCTTCAAAGAGAATAGCAAAATGGTACCAGAACGCCATTAAGCTTTTCCCGCCTATCACTTGAGAGAAGATCTGTGCCATACCGACAGCTAGTGAAGGCGCTCCACCTGTACGTGACAGGATCGATTCTTCATCAACATTCTTAGCCAGCTCATCGATTTCAGCCGCTGTAATCGCAAAGCCCCAATCCGATATGGTTTGTGCCGCAGCAGCTGTGTCCACTCCGACTGCAGCGGGCGGAGAGTTGATAGCAAAATAAAGTCCTGGTGTAAGAAGTGTTGCAGCAACCATCGCCATGATTGCAACGAACGATTCTGTGAGCATTCCGCCATAACCGACCATAGGTGCGTGTGTTTCTTTTGCGATTAGCTTTGGCGACGTTCCGGAAGATATAAGAGAGTGGAACCCGGATACGGCACCGCATGCGATTGTAATAAACAAGAACGGGAATAAATTACCCGCAAATACAGGGCCTGTCCCGTCAATAAACTTTGTTACAGCAGGCATTTGTATTTCAGGCATTACGATTAAGATTCCAAGGGCAAGCATACCGATTACCCCGACTTTTAAGAACGTGCTTAGATAGTCACGCGGAGCAAGCAGCATCCATACAGGCAGAACAGATGCTAAAAATCCGTATCCGATCAGCAAGTATGCCAGAGTTTTGCCTTCATAAGTGAAATAAGGTGCAAGTGTAGCTGAATCAGCCACCCATTGGCCGCTGATAAGAGCGAATAATAGAAGTGCAAAACCGATTATCGATGCTTCCCCTACCCTTCCTGGCCGCAGATAGCGCATATAAAAGCCCATGAAAAGAGCGATAGGAATAGTCATCGCAATCGTATATGTACCCCAAGGGCTTGATTTTAGAGCGTTAACCACTACAACAGCAAGAACGGCAATAAGAATGATCATAATCGCGAACACACCGACTAGAGCCAGGTATCCGCCAACAGGGCCGATCTCTTCCTTTGCAATCTGCCCGATTGATTTACCTTTACGGCGCATGGAGATAAGAAGGATAACATAATCCTGTACCGCACCTGCAAGTACAGCACCAACAATCAGCCAGAGTGTTCCTGGCAAATACCCCATCTGTGCTGCAAGCGTTGGTCCAACAAGGGGACCTGCTCCTGCGATGGCTGCGAAATGGTGCCCGTACAGCACCCATTTGTTAGTCGGCACATAATCCTTTCCATCAGCATATCGTTCAGCAGGTGTCGCGTTTTCTTTATTCAGTTTAAAGATTTTGTCTGCTATAAAGCGTGCATAAAATCTGTACGCCACTGCATATGTACAAAGTGATGCAACGATGAACCAGATCGCGCTGATTTTCTCATCACGCTGCAGAGCAATTACTGATAATGCGATCCCCCCTGCAAGTGCGATTCCAATCCATAATAACGCTTTCAAAAAAGGATTGGACTTTTTTGCTTGTGTTTTTCTTTGCAGTTCCAAAACGGCACCCCCACTTTTTGTTTGGTATAATAATAGCTAAGACGATTATAGCAAATATTCTTAATATTAAAATAAATATTTTTGTGCATAACTATCCATAACAAAGGAGCTCTTATGAAAAACTTATTAATCACTGGAGGCACTGGGTTCATCGGCCGCCACTTGACTGAAATACTGGTCAAAGACGGCTGGCATGTTTATATTCTGACTCGTTCTGCCGATAAAAAACGCGGAAGTGATAGCATTACATTCGTAAATTGGCTAAATGCTGATGCAGCCCCCGAAAAACAGCTTCCGGATATTCATGCAGTCGTGAACCTAGCTGGGGAATCTATCAATGGCAGATGGACAAAAGGCAAAAAAAAGGCAATCCTTGAAAGCCGTATGACAGTAACAAAAGAACTAATATCACTTGCAGAAAAAATGAGGCTAAAGCCTGAGGTATGGGTGAACGCATCAGCAGTCGGTTTTTATGGCACTTCTCAGACTGATTCGTTTACAGAAAGGTCTCCTGGCAGAGACGAAGATTTTCTCGCCCATGTGACAGCATTGTGGGAAGGAGAAGCTACAAAAGCAGCGCAGTTAGGCATACGCCTAGTTATTACGCGTTTTGGGGTAGTGCTGGGCAGGGACGGAGGCGCTCTTAAGCAAATGACGGCGCCTTATTATTATTACGCAGGAGGCCGAGTGGGTTCCGGTAATCAGTGGCTCTCGTGGATACATGTTGAGGATGTGGCAAGGCTGCTAAAATTTGTCATAGAGAACAATGATATTGAAGGTCCGGTTAACGCGACCTCCCCTCATCCTGTGACAATGGATGAATTCGGTAAAGAAACAGCTCGTGTATTGAACAAACCTCACTGGCTTCCCGCTCCAGCAATTGCTTTGAAACTGCTGCTAGGCGAGATGAGCATGCTTGTCTTGAAAGGACAGCACGTTATTCCTGAACAAGCAATCGATCACGGTTTCTCTTTCACCTATCAAAGGCTTCCAGAAGCATTGCGTGATTTACTTCAATAAAAACTAGAGAATGTATAGCAGGTGATAAATATGAAAACATTGCTCAAAGGTGCAAAAGTATACCCCATTACATCAGCCATAATGGAATTCGGCGACGTGTTAATACAAGATGGCAAAATTGCCGGCGTTTCTGCAAGTATTGAACCTTCCGATGATATGACAGTCATTGACTGTAAAGGATTGCATCTTCTGCCTGGACTGATCGATGTACATACCCATCTTGGCTTATATGATGAGGGTACAGGCTGGGCCGGAAACGACGCAAACGAGACCTTTGAAGTCCTTACCCCGCACATCCGTGCCATCGATGGCTGCCATCCGCTTGATTCCGCGTTTCGAGACGCGGTGAAATATGGCATCACGACGGCTCATATTATGCCAGGAAGCGCGAATGTCATTGGCGGAACGACCTCTGTCATAAAGACACATGGCATGGATATTCGCAAAATGCTTATTAAAGAAACAGCAGGCTTGAAAATTGCACTTGGGGAGAATCCAAAAAGAATCCACTCCGGCTCTAGCAACAATTCGATAACAAGGATGGGAATCATGGGTATGCTCCGTGAAGCGTTTTATCAGGCTAGGAGCCACCCTAGTCAGAACGATCTGCGTGTTGCACCGATCGTTTCTGCTTTGAGGAGGGAAATTCCTGTCCGTATACATGCTCATAGAGCAGACGATATTTTATCTGCCGTCCGTTTTGCTGAAGAGTTCAACCTCGACTTCCGCATCGAGCATTGTACCGAAGGACACCTTGTGGCTGAAGTGCTTGCCCCCCTTAACCTCCAGGTAAGTGTAGGTCCTACGATTACGAGAAAATCAAAAATCGAGTTGAAAAACAAAACGTGGGAAACATGCAGGATACTATCTGAGAATAATGTTGAGATTTCCATAACAACAGACCATCCATACACTCCGATTCAGTACCTTAATGTGTGTGCGGCTCTTGCTGTCCGAGAAGGCCTGGATGAAGTAAAAGCCCTTGAAGCCATTACTATAAATCCTGCTAAAAACCTTGGTGTAGCGGACCGTATTGGCAGTATTGAAATAGGCAAAGATGCGGATTTTTCGATATGGAACGACCATCCTTTTCATTTTTCGTCAAAACCCGTCATGACCTTCATAAATGGAGAAATAATTTACAAAAAATCTACATAAAAAACTATTTGCTTTTTCATAAAAATGTTTTATGATACAGAAGGAGTTATTAATTAAATACACTTGCATGGGAAGGCAATTGGTGCGCCACCAGCTTTAGGCTGGTCCTAGTGGGTTCGATTCCCACCCCGAATTAATTTTTATTCTTAATTCGAGGGTGGGGATTTTTCTGCCCTCCGGGAGGGATTAAATTGTTAAAAAAGCGTGATTTACACGACAGTCATGTTCTTTTCAATTTAATGGTGCACCCTGAAGTCTTCCCTTTTGTACGCCAAAAAGCGAATTCCATCGAAGAATTCATGTTTTTGACGAAACAGACGATAGAGGAAGAAGATCAGGGAACATTGATTTCTAGAACCATTCTCGATGAATGGCAAAACCCAATCGGCACCATTAACCTGTTTGATGTCCAGGACGGCTACGGCTTCCTTGGCACCTGGATCGGAAAGCCATACTTTGGCAAAGGATATAATAATCCGGCTAAAGAAGAATTTTTTTCTGAGCTGTTTTATGAAAAGGACATCCACACCATCTTTATGCGCATCCGAAAATCTAATCTTCGCTCTCAAAAAGCGGCTGAAAAGATTCCTTACGTTACTCTTGCTAATGAAGTGCGAAAAGATATTTACGATCAGCTGAATAAAGAAGAAGATATTTACAACCTTTATCAAATTGAAAAAGACAACTATATCATGCATCAGCTTCGTCTTCAGCACCAGCAGCAGGCCCAGCCTCTTATCTGTGCGGTTGAAGAGCAGCTGAAAGAAGCATGACAGATAAAAAAGTGCGGATAATCCGCACTTTTTTTGTTTTATCAAAAGAACTCAGTGAAGAGGTTGATCTCCGTTTCAGGCGCACGCTTTCCGCGGGGCGTGGCGAAAAGCAGAAACGGCTCGTTCAGCCCCGACAAGCAAAAGGGAAAGGGGCCGGTAAGTCGATCTTTGACTTATTGGACACTTGCCCTTTTGACCTCGAGGGGCTAGCCGTTTTCTGCTGGACAGGTGAGCCCCTTTGCCGCTACGCGCCCTAAAGGGTCTCAGCTTCCCGCTCGTCCCGCAGGAGTCGGCACCTTACACTCCGATCAACTTTGTCAATGATGGATTCAGGATGATCAAGTGAATGTGAAAAATGTGCTAGCCAGCTATTGAACCTAAATCCGAAGCATTTCTCATGAAGCTGTCAAAGAAAATTGTATCTTAATGCGTAATTTGTAAATACTCGAGTTTAACAAATCAACCTCAACTTTCCATCATTCTCTTAGCACTTCATGAACCTTTGTAGGACAAACTAAAGTCATCTTAAAAGAAGGAGGACTTCGTTAAAATGAAAAGCGACCGACGTAAAGCAACTGAACGTCAAGACGGGTTGTCCAAAACTCAGGAAGTGACTTACGCTTCAGAGATTAAACAGGCGAAAGCGGCTGAAAAACAGCCAAAACGCTAACAAAAAATTCCTGTGTAAGCTGTCGATTTTCTGCACATTATATAGTTAGAGGGACATCCCCTCTAGTTAAGACTTAAGATTCACGTTCACCATTACAAATGCTTTTAAGGAGGCTTGCGTGTGGAAAAACGTAATCGAAAGTCCCAACAAAATGCTCAAGCTCGTGCTTCACAAGCTAACTCATCTCTTGGCGTAGACGTCGAATACTCCAGAGAATTAGCTGATCAAGATGATCTCGAAGCACAAGCAAGAGCGCAGGCAGCAGACAGCCGCCAGAAAAAAGCGCGCCGTTAATGCCAAAATAGACCCGCTCATATTGAGCGGGTCTATTTTATTGAAATAAGAAATTAAAGCCTGTTGATAAAGTTATCAACAGGCTGTGTATATTGTGAATAGTTTTCGAACGGAATCTTAAACTTTACAAAAACATTACGAAAATGACACGATTCAACAAATTACACTGTGGATAACCATGTGGATAGTGTGTATATGTCAGAATATTTCAATGAAAAAGATATTATCCTTTCCAAATAAGAGTACAAACTGTTTCAATATGTGCTGTCTGCGGGAACATATCCACAGGCGTTATCTCCTCTACTTCAAATCCGCCACTCATCAACATGTGGACATCTTTCGCAAGCGTGGATGGGTTGCATGAAACATAGACCATACGCTTTGGCTTAATTTTAAGAACGGTTTGCAGGAATGACTCATCACAGCCTGTCCTTGGAGGGTCTACCACAACGACGTCCGGTTTCCACCCTTCTTTTAGCCACTTCGGCAGCCATTTCTCTGCTTTTCCAGTTTCATAAACCGTATGTTTAAACCCATGTTTAGCTGCATTTTCTCTCGCGTTTGCTATTGACTCTTCAATAACGTCCATACCTCGCACTTCTTTTGCAAAAGGTGCAAGCCATAAACCGATCGTTCCAGATCCGCAATAAGCATCCACTATTTTTTCTGAACCTGTAAGCTTTGCTTGTTTTTTTACTTCGTCATATAAAACAACCGTCTGTTTCGGATTAAGCTGAAAAAATGCGCGTGCAGAAAGTTCAAAGGAAAGATCGCCAAGTTTTTCAGCTATGGTCTCGCTGCCGCCTAAATGAATCGTTTTTTCCCCAAAGATAAGAGACGTTTTTTTGTCGTTCACGTTTTGGACAATTGAAGTGACCATCGGAAGCCGTTTTTTCATTTCTGATAAAAACAAATCTTTTTTAGGCAGGTTTTCACCAGATGTTACAAGCGTTAACTGCAGCCCTTCTGTCTCAAAAGAAGTTCTGACAACGATCGTCCTAACGGCAGCACGCTTCGCTTTATCAGGGTGTATTGGAATATTCAAGTCTTTTAGGATTCGCTTAACTTCATTCGTAACTTTTGTAGTATCCGGATGCTGAACAAGGCAGTCATCAATATCAATCAGTTCATGAGAATTACTGCTGTAAAGTCCAGCAATGATTCGTCCATCTTTTCTTCCAGCCTGAAAACTGCTCTTATTACGGTAATCCCATGGGTGCGCCATTCCAAGCGTGTCTTTTAAAGGCAGACGGGATGCAGGAATCTTGGTGTACCGCTCAAATGCCTGCCGAACAATATCTTGCTTTTCCCGCAGCTGTGCCGGATATGATAAATGCTGCAGCTGGCACCCGCCGCACTCCTCATATATCGGGCAAGGCGGTGTGACCCGGTCTTTTGATGGCTTTCGCAGCTTTTTCACTTTTGCTTCTGCACGGTTCGGGAACACCTTTGTAATTTCCGCAGTAATCTCTTCTCCTGGCAATGCTCCTGGAACAAAGACGACTGTCTTTTTGAAAAAACCTACTCCCTCTCCGTTGATACCAAGCCTTTTAATGGTTAAAGGGATCGTCTGTCCTTCATGAAGAACAGGGTTGATAGTGCTTTTATTTTTATTATTAAAAGAAGGCTTTTGATTCGCCATTTTCTTCACTTCTTCCGTACTCTTTAATATGTGCTTTCCCTATTGTAGTCGAAAAAAGGGCATCATCAAACAAAAAAGTGCTCCCGTTGCTAAAGGAACACTTAAGGTGCAATAAAAATAGCCGGTGTCAGCTGGGCAGCTTTCAAATCATCAAGACTTTTGAAAGTATAGCCGCGTTTTTTTAAATCGTCGATTACTTTACCAAGAGCATCACTGTTGTCTTTGGAAACCGTATGAAGGAGCAATATGGAACCAGGGTGAATCTGCTTCATGATTTGATTATAAGAATATTGCCAGCCACGCTGCCTGTTTGTATCCCAATCTGGAAATGCCAGTGACCAGAAAACGTGTGTATACCCTTCATCCTTAGCGATTGATATTGTCCGTTCTGAAAACACACCTTTTGGCGGCCTTACGTAGATCATGTGAGATTTTCCCGTAATCTCTTTATACCGGCTTTTCACTTTCTGCAGTTCGGTCTTAATGCGTTCATCACTCACCGACGTCATTTCAGGGTGATGATATGTGTGGTTGCCGACAATATGCCCTTCTTCTGCCATCCGTTTCACTAGCTCAGGATGTGTTTTCATGAATTGGCCTGTAACAAAAAAAGCAGCCGGTACTTTTTTCGATTTAAGTACATTCAGGACGTTATCAGTAAATCCATTTTCGTAGCCGTTATCAAATGTAAGATAGATCTCTTTTTTGGACGTATCACCAATAAAAACCGTGCCGTATTTGTTCAGCAGGGAATAAAATTTCTTATCAGTCACAGGCGGCTGTTCGCCGCCTCTCTTTTCGAAATACCATTCATGGCGCTCGTTTGATAAGGCAAAAGCTTTCTGAGGAAGGAAAAGTACACCGATTATTATAATTACTGCCCATATCGCTTTATTTTTCATGAGTATCACTTTCCTCCTTTTCTCATAGCGTTTGAAAAAAGGAGGAAGTTAATGCTTGTTACTTTTTAACAGCTGAAACAAAAAAAAAACCGGCCTCAGCCGGTTATTTGGTCTTATTTGAAAACTGGATCTTTAAATTGAGCAAGTTTTTCAAGTGAGGACTTGTCTACATCTTCATGAAGACTGTTGCCGTGTGCATCCATTGTAACGACAGCCGTAAATCCGTTAACACGGATGTGCCACATCGCTTCTGGCACGCCAAACTCCATTAGGTCAACACCTTCAACTTTTTCCATACACTCTGCATAATACTGTGCAGCTCCGCCAATCGCGTTCAAGTATACACCGCCGTGCTCCTGGAGTGCTTTCAATGTTTTTGGACCCATTCCGCCTTTACCGATAACAGCACGGATACCAAATTTCTTCATAATATCGCCCTGATACGGTTCTTCACGGATGCTTGTTGTCGGTCCAGCCGCTTTCACAACCCAGTTTCCTTCCCCGTCTTTCGCCATAACAGGTCCGCAGTGATAAATGATCTGTCCGTTCAAGTCAATCGGTGCATCGTTGTCCATCAAGTGCTTATGAATAGCATCACGGCCAGTGTGCATCATGCCGTTAATGGTTACTACATCACCGACCTTTAAGGCACGCACCTGTTCTTCTGTGATCGGCGCTTGCAGCGTGACTACGTTGTTTTCTGCTGATGCTTCAACAGTAGCCGCTGCCTCTTCCGCTCCTTTAGAGAAATCTGTATCCTCGCCTTCTTGATAAAGCCATTCTGTGATTTCACCTGTCTGAGGGTTAATTTTCACACCAAGGCGGCGATAAGCCCAGCAGTTATACGCAACAGATACGAAAAAGCTTGCCGGAATACGATTGATCACGCCTACTTTACAGCCAAGCAATGTCGTTTCGCCGCCAAAGCCCATAGTCCCGATGCCTAGCTTGTTGGCGTTTTCCATCACATACTCTTCCAGCTTGCGAAGGTTCTCGTTCGGGTTTACATCATCTACTGAACGGAACAGCATCTCTTTTGCAAGCTCATAGCCAGATGTGCGGTCCCCGCCGATCCCAACACCGATAAACCCTGCACTGCAGCCCTGTCCTTGTGCTTGATAAACTGAGTGCATGATGCATTTGCGGATGCCGTCAAGATCACGTCCAGCACGTCCAAGACCTTCTAATTCTGCCGGCAGGCTGTATTGGATGTTTTTATTTTCGCAGCCTCCGCCTTTTAAAATAAGGCGTGCGTCAATATAGTCTTCTTCCCACTGTTCAAACTTGATAACTGGTGTCCCGTCACCAAGGTTATCTCCGCTATTTTCACCTGTTATGGAATCCACTGAATTCGGTCGCAGCTTCGTGTCTCTCGTTGAATCAGCGATCGCCTGCCGGATCGCCTTTTTCATTTCGATCTGGTTTGCTCCCACCGGCACTTTAATTTTAAAAGTAGGAAGTCCTGTATCCTGGCAGATCGGCGATACATTCTCGTCAGCTTTCAAGATGTTTCCCGCTATCGTTTCAAGCGACATAGCCGCTCTCGTACCCGCATTCTCCTTCAGCTTTGCCGCCTGAATCGCGCGGCGGACATCCTTAGGAAGCTTTGTGGAAGTTTCCACAATCAACTTATACATGCTCTCCTGGAAGTTCTGCATTTTACATATCCCCTTTTATACGTTGAAAGCGATATCAACATTCAATATACTGCCATTATAAAGAAAAATAACATTTAACGAAAGACATCACACTTCATAATACTTTGTTCATTCTTCTATATGACATAGAGGCTTTAAAGAAGCGCACAGCAGCCCCATGTATAACAAGCAAACTGTCATTAAAAAAATGGTTTTATCATCAGTTGATTTTGAAAACAGTTCTTTCTAATCTAACTGCCTGAAATTTGCTCGGTTCGCAGAATTTGAGCGCTTGTACTCCTCACAGTAACTTCCTTGATTAAGTTGATTGGAGTGGAAGGTGCCGACTCCAGCGGGATGAGTGAGAAGGTGAGACCTTCCAATGGCGCGTGCGACGGAAGGGCTCACCGCTCACCCCGCGGAAAGCGTGCACCTGAAACGGAAATCAACAGCTTCTTCGATTTCTTTCATTACAGGATATATAGATAAAGCAAAAAACAAAAATCCGCCGCCCTCAAAATGAAGGACAGCGGATTGTATTAACTTTCCCAGTTATACCGGAACTGTTTGCATTTTTCCTCAAGATCATCAAGCATGCTGATGATGCGGTCGATTTCTTCCACGCCTGCTGTTTCAGCATCTATAGAATCAAGCGTCTGGAGAAGAAGATCCATTCGATTTTTTATATATTGCTTTTGTGTAGTCTTATCATCGATAGAGTTGCCCACGAACACCTCTCCTTTCCTGTCATGTATACTGTAACAATGGGAAAGGCTTTTGCCAACCCAATCTTTTGATTTTAAAGGTTTTGCGGTATGATAAGCATTGATTTATTAATAGCTGTACGAACAAAGGAGTCAAATCATGAATGTGTTACAGAAGATTTCACCGACTTATGATCCTTGGGAAGCTTATATGGATATCGAGGAACATGGCCGGCTGACTTTATCCAATATAGAAGTTACTACAACAAATCTTTGCAATATGAGGTGTGCTCACTGTGCAGTCGGATATACACTGCAGACAAAGGATCCTGATGCACTGCCGCTCGAGCTTCTAATCAGCCGCCTTGACGAAGTGCCCCATCTGCGGTCGTTCAGTATCACTGGCGGTGAACCGATGCTGTCGATGAAATCTGTCGATCAGTATGTGGTTCCACTCATTAAGTATGCCCATGAACGCGGAGCGAGAACACAGATCAATTCTAACCTGACGCTTGATTTAGCGCGATATGAGAAAATCGTTCCTTACCTTGATGTGCTGCACATTTCACACAATTGGGGTACTGAGGACGAATTCGCTGAAACAGGATTCGCTGTTATGGAACGTAAGCCTACATTTGAACAGCGGACGAATTATTTTGACCGGATGGTTGAAAACGCCCGCGCATTGACGTCACGCGGTGTGATTGTTTCTGCAGAGACGATGCTGAACAGCCGAACTCTTCCTCATTTAGAGAAGATACATAAACACGTTCTCGAAATGGGCTGCCAGCGCCATGAAATTCACCCTATGTACCCTAGCGATTTCGCTAGCGCTCTTGGTGTGCTCTCGCTCGAAGACACCCGCAAAGCGATACAAACGCTTCTTGATATCCGAGACGAGGATACATGGATGCTTTTCGGCACCCTGCCTTTTTACCCATGTTCTGAAAATGATGAAGACCTTGCTCTGTTAAAACGACTATACAGCGCCAAAAATGTGACAGTCAGAAATGACCCAGACGGGCGCTCCCGCTTGAACATTAATATTTTCGACGGGCAGATCATCGTCACTGACTTTGGCGATACCCCAGCTCTTGGAAACATTAAGGATACATCCTTGCCTGCAGCCTTTCAAAACTGGCTGAGCACTCAAACAGCGGGTTCCCTTAACTGCCACTGTCCAGCAGTCAAATGTCTCGGACCGAACCTGCTTGTTAAGGACATGTACTATAATAAGCGTGACTTTTCTGTATTGTCATCTAACATCAAATAAGGCTGTACACTTTACAAAAGTAAGTCTTGCGTTTAGAATTATAGGTAATAATAGCTATGGAGTCGAACTCCAACAAGCATGAGGTGATGCATGATGGACTACAATACAATGTGTCCCAAGTATGAAGTGACAATTGATATTATAGGGAAAAAATGGACAGGATTGATCATCCGTGTTTTATTAGGCGGCGCAAAACGGTTCAAGGACATAAAGAAGCAGATTCCGGAAATGAGCGACAGAATGCTGACTGAACGTATGAAAGAGCTCGAAACAGTGGGCATTGTCGTCAGACACGTCTATCCTGAAACACCGGTGCGGATTGAATATGAACTGACAGAAAAAGGCCAATCCTTAAAAACAGTAATCAGCTCCATTCAAGAGTGGAGCGAACAGTGGATCGGCGACTGCCAAGTAAAGTAACAAAAGGATGAACCCCACATAACAGGGGTTCATCCTTTTTGCTGTATTACCGCTCTGTATTAAACCTGAAGGATAGGTGGTCCTGAACAGGGATCCAGGCTCCAATACCTTGCTGCGTTACGTTCTGTACTTCAATTTTTCGCTTTCCGCCTTTTAAGACGATGTAAACTTCACCATAAGCTACCCTGCCGCGTTCGTTTACTGCCGGCACGTAGCTGTACAGCAATCCTACTTGTTTTGGGGCAATGCTATAAGGAAAATTCTTCTTTGTCGCTGCACCGATATTTGTCTGGAAAGCAAGCGGAAGCTTTGTTTTTTCAGCAGCTGCTATGATCATCATCTTTTGGACAGCTTCTTCATTCGGAATATGAGCAGTCAATCCGCCAGAAATCCTTTTATGTGCTGCCTGATTAAACGTTAGAGTAGCATTTGTCTTGCCTCCCCGGTTATCGAGTCTGTTCAAGTTCGCCTGCTGGTGTTCCCAGTTCACTGTTGTTTCAGTGGATTGATAGGATAAAGGATATTGTCCTAAAAAGATTCGGGCTTTGTACCAAAAGGCAATTTTCGAAGCATTTATGCTCGATTCATTCAGCAAGCGGATCAGTTCTGGATTCGTGATTCGTACGTTTGATGTTTTCAGCATATCTTTTGCCATTTTACTTGGCTCAAGATAAGGTATGTCCTGTGCGGAGTTCGGATAAGTATTTTCTTTCGAGATATTCACGACTGAGCTGGGAACTTTAAATCCCGTTTCTTGCTTTGCCTCAATTTTTTGCTCTTTCTTAGCTTTTTCAGCGGCAAGCGCGTGTCCCGGTATCAATAGTAACGTTATCATGACTAAAATGATAATTTTCTTCATCATTATCCTCCTTTCTTGTATTTATTTTTTTCTGCTAGATAAAATTTATCCCGCAGAACAGGAGGATAATATTGGTTTCACCCGATAAGTTCGAAGCTTTCCGTTATCTTGATGCTTCCTTTAACAGATTGCACCATCGAGCAATTCTTTTCTGTAACAGCCAAAGCCTTTGCCAGCTTTTCTTCTGTAAGCACGCTGCTTTTTACAGTAAAATGCAAATGAATATGCTCGACACGGTTTGCTTCCTTTTCGTTTCGTGTGACTTCTGCTTTAATTTTTATGTCGTCATATGATATGCGCATCTTGCTGAGAACCTGGCGCAATACTCCGCCGCTGCAGACTGCAACAGAGGAAACAAGCAGCTGGTAAGGGCGGTATCCGAAATCTTCATTTCCCGAAATATGCAGTTCTCCATATTCCACTTTAGTTGTAAACCCATTTTCCTTCATGGTAAATTCCATCAAATCATCTCCTAACATTTCTTTCTCCTGCATAATCCGTGTACAATAGCAGTGAATATATTGTTTACATCTGAGGAGTCTGACATGATTTTATCAAAATATAAGTTCTCTGTATTGATTAGCATCGTATTTATTTCAGGTTTCGCTCAGGGCATGCTTCTGCCTATTATTGCGGTCCTGCTTGAAACAAAAGGGACGTCTTCCGCGATGAACGGCCTCAACGCGACTGCATTGTATGCGGGAATACTATTGGCTTCCCCTTTTATTGAAAAACCGCTGCGGAAATTCGGATATAAGCCGCTAATCCTTATAGGTCTGGTGGCAGTAGCATCCTCTTTCCTGCTGTTTCCCGTCTGGAAGGTGTTTTGGTTCTGGTTCATACTCCGGCTTGTTATAGGCATAGGCGACCATATGCTGCACTTTTCCACTCAGACATGGATTACATCAAACAGCCCAGAAAAAAACCGCGGACGGAATATTTCGCTCTATGGCATCGCTTTTGGATCAGGCTTTGGCATCGGGCCACTTATGACAAAACTTCTTGAATACAATGAAGACCTTCCGTTCATAGCGGCTGGTTTGCTTTGTTTAATATCCTTCTTGGTGATGAATACGATCAGCAACGACTATCCTGAGCTTGCAGGCTCTCGGGAAGCAGCATTTTCTGCGAAAGAAAGATACAGCAAAGTTTTGAAAATGGCATGGCCGGCTCTGCTTCCGCCATTTGGCTATGGCTTTTTAGAAGCAACCCTTCACGGCACATTTCCTGTATTCGCGCTAAGAAGCGGCCTTTCTCTTGACTGGGTGGCTATCTTGCTGCCTTCATTCGTAATCGGCAGCCTTGTTTTCCAGCTTCCGCTTGGGACGATGAGTGACAAATACGGCAGAAAACCAATCCTGCTGATCTGTCTTGCAGGAGGTTTTATTTCATTTCTGCTTACAAATTATGCTCAAGAGCATTTGTGGCTTTACTTGGCACTTTTCGTAGCAGCTGGAATGTTTGTTGGATCCCTATTCTCGCTGGGGATCGCGTATATGAGCGATATACTGCCTAAGCATCTGCTTCCTGTAGGCAATATTCTTGCAGGCATCACCTTTTCTCTAGGCAGCATGGCTGGCCCTGTAATCGGGGGTATTTCTATCAGCTGGCTGGGCAAACAAGCATTTGCGTTGCCTATCTGCAGTATGCTGTTCTTTCTTTTTATTGCGATTGTAATGAATAAAAGTACAGCGATTTCAGAGCATAAGGGTAGGAAGGCCAGCTAAAAGCATACCATTTTCATTTTTCTCAACTTTGATTTATACTATTGATTAGATAATAATTATTATTAACAGGAGTGGATATCATGCGTTTACGCGACGAAATGCCTGAATTTAAAGGCGCTGCGGAATGGATTAATGGAGAAGTTACAAAAAGCGATTTAGTTGGAGATAAACCGACACTTATTCATTTTTGGTCTGTCAGCTGCGGACTGTGCAAAGAAGCGATGCCGAACATCAACCAGTTCCGCGATGATTATAAAGATGAACTGAATGTTGTAGCCGTTCATATGCCTCGCTCCGAAAGCGATTTGGACATCGAAGCAGTAAAAGCAACAGCGCTAGAGCACGACATCACACAGCCAATTTTTGTAGACAACGAACACACTTTAACAGATGCTTTTGAAAACCAGTACGTACCTGCGTACTACGTATTTGACGCTGAAGGCAAGCTTCGCCACTTCCAAGCTGGCGGAGACGGCATGAAAATGCTCACAAAACGCGTTAACCGCGTCCTCGGCAAAGAAACGAAGTAATTTTTGGGGTACGGTACCCCAAAAGGACAAAACCGCTATAGTGTCCGTACTAAGTGGACATATAAGAAAAACCTGAACAGATTTAAAATCTGTTCAGGTTTTTTTATTTCTTGCGTGAAAAATTGCGCTCAATAATCCGGAAAAAAAGTGCGCATATTTTAAAGATCAAAAGTCCGATCATTGTACCGATTCCGTTAAGAAGGATATCATCAATATCAAATATACGCTGTGCATATTGATATTGAAGCACTTCAATAATCCCGCTCGTCCCAAAGCCGATTAAAAACATCGCTCTCCAAGATGAAAGCTTGCGGCTGATAAGAGGGAGCAAAAATCCTAATGGAAAGAAAAGCATCACATTTCCGATTATATTTTTAAATATAAGCATATAATCTCTGCTATCCCACATCAATCTGATACTGTCGAACAATACAAGATTCAACGATTTCCCATAAGCATAATGATTATAAGTGAATAACGTCGCATAAATGAGTCCAGAAAGATAACAAAGGAACAGCAGGAGCCCTATCCATCTCCAAAAAATCCTCACTGCTTTTTTCTGTTTTACTGTTTTGCTGCTCATCTTTCATTCCCCTTTTATGCTCTTGTTCTTAAAGTGTACCATGCAGTGCAGGAGAGTGTATGAATAATTTGGCCAGTCTTTTCAGCCATTTCTTAATTTTCGGCTCTTTTGATATTTAAACAAAAAGAACAGTGCCAGCACAACGATGATGACAGCCGCCACAGGGAGCATATACTCCTTCACCATTGGTCCAGCTTCTTTCCATTTTGGACCGAATTTCTCTCCTAGATATACATAAAAAGCTGTAATCGGAAACATCGCTAAAAATGTATAAACAGAAAAAATCCATACATTCATTTTTGCCATTCCGCATGGCACACTGATGGTTGTCCTGACTCCAGGCAGGAATCGCCCGAAGAAGGCAACCCCCGCTCCATATTTATGAAAAAAATCATCTGCTGCATTAATTTCTTTTTCACGAATAAATACGTATTTTCCATACTTTTCAAGAAACGGTCTGCCGCCAAACCTTCCTAATGCATAAAGAGTAAGCGGTCCAAAAGTGCCCCCAAGCGTTCCGGCAAACACAGTTCCCCAAAAGTTTAAGTCTCCTTCATACACCCAGTAACCTGCAAGCGGCAGTACAAGCTCTGCAGGTACAAATTCAAAGGTCAATGCCAATACGATACCTATATAGCCAAACTGCTTCAAGTATTCAACGAACGATAATATCAACGATTCCATGGACTTCCCCTCCTTCGTATTATTGCCTAGGTAGCTGGCGGGTTTCTCCATGACCGCAATCATTATAGCAGGAATTAAAATCAGGGACAAATTAAGCTGTACGTTTTTTCGCAGCATTAATTGTACATAATTAAAAAAACCCGCCATGAGCGGGTTTGATTTTTAGTGGAAATTATTCTTTTTGTTCTGACTGCCGCTCGTTTTATGCTGGCTGTCATTTTTGTTATTTTTATTGTTGTGCGTTTGTTTCTTTGTCATGGCTTGTTCATCCTCCTTTAGTAAAGGATGTTATTAAGATTCCCTGAACCGCTCAGATAATAAGCCCCTTTTCTTGGCATAGCTGACTTTATATTTATGAAGAGTGGCATTTAAGACCCCACCGCTCAAAATGACAATTCCTGTTAGGTAAAACCAGAGCATCAGAATAATAATTGCACCAAGGCTGCCATATGTTGCCGAGTAGTTGCCAAAATGGTCAACATAAAAAGCGAAGCCGAGCGAAACAAGCTGCCATAACATCGTGGCGACTATTGCCCCGTACCACACTTCAGTAAATTTAAGCTTTTTACAAGGGCCCATATAATACAATACAGAAAAAACACCTGCAATTACGAAGAAACTGATCAGCCATCTGACTAAGCCCCAAATCTGAAGAAAAGCCGCATCCAGCCCTAGATATGAGAAAGCCACATTTCCTATCGCTTTTCCGAAGACAGGAAGAATCAGGGCCACAGCTATAGCAAAAATCAATCCAAACGTTAAAAATACGGAAAGGAGTCTTGTGATCCAAAATTTGCGGCATTCCTCTACACCGTAAGCTTCGTTAAGAGCGTGAATAACCGCATTTATTCCGTTAGAAGCTGACCAAAGTGTAGCAATAATACCAAATGAGAGGAGACCACCTTTACCGCCTTCAACAACTGCGATAAGATTTTCCTCAATAATATCCAATGAGTCTCGAGGAACATAATGTTCAAGCAAGTCCAATGCCTCGGCGGGAGTAATGAAAAAGCCGCCCAGTGTGATCATAAATATTAGAAATGGAAACAGCGAAAGCAAAAAGTAGTAAGCAAGCTGGGCAGCAAGGTCGGTAACTTCCCCTTTTTTAAAGCCGTGAAAAAATTCTATCGCGAACGCTTTAGGGGAAAGTGAACCTAAAATTCGAAACAATTTCAATGGCTAAATCCCCTGAGAATGGCCGGGAAGTGTTTCTTTGCGTTCCGCTGGTGGCATTGCGGACGTTGTTGTTGTTCCTGATGCAATCTGATGACCTGCTTCTCCTGCTTTATGCCCAATTTCTTTTAGTTCCATGCCTGCTTCTTTAATCTCCATTCCTGTATCCTTTAGATTTTGCACAGCTTCCATTCCTGACTGTTTGATTTTTTCAATATGCGCCGATGCTGATTTTAGATCTTCCATCAGCTCCTTGCCTGAAGCGGCTGCGATCTGGATTCGCTCTTTCAGCATTAATGTTGTTTCTTTCGGATTTGATCTTACTTCATTAACAATAACGGCAGATCTTCTTCCCATTTGTCTGAATTGATGCATTACCGTGTTTCTTGTTTCGCGGTCCAGCATAGCGAGTGCTGCTCCCGCAAGTGCACCTGCCATAATACCTTTCCATAGAAGAGATTGATCCTGCTGATAATTAACATAATTTGGCTGCATAATAAAATCGCTCCTTTTCTTATTTATTTCTATTTAATCTTCCCCGCAAGGCTTATGTAACAAACATTTTGTAAAGGTTGTTTATAAATAAATATCATTGGGTAACTTATGAGTACAGCCGAATAACACACAAAAAAAATTTAAAATCAAAAAAGGAGGAATCCAAAATGGGTTTTCTATGGGCACTTATTATCGGAGGTATTATTGGTTGGTTAGCAGGGTTACTTACAGGTCGTGACGTACCGGGCGGAATCATTGGCAACATTATTGCAGGTTTCGTTGGTGCTTGGCTTGGAGGATTAATCCTTGGTGACTTTGGTCCAGATGTAGCAGGATTTGCTATCATTCCAGCTATCATTGGAGCAATCGTCGTAGTGCTTATCGTGAGCGCGATCATGCGTGGTATGAGAAAACGAGCATAAATTAGCATAAAAGGAGCCCCGATGAGGGCTCCTTTTTTTGTTATAAATTTTTCTTGAATACGTAAGAAACTCTTTCATATCCCGCTTTTTCTTCATAAAAGCGATGTGCATCTGATCTTTCGAAATTAGAACTTAAAGCCACACAGCTGCACCCGTTCTGAACTGCAAACGATTCGATAAAGGAAAGCAGTTCATACCCGTATCCTTTCGACCGGGCTTCGGTGTCCGTTACGAAATCGTAAACCCATACGTGCTTTCCGTAATATAAGTTTGTCAGTACGGCTATTCCTGCTGCTGCCTTTATTTCTTCACCATCCAGACAAACGAACAGTGTGTATCCTTCTTCCCTCATTTGCGATACAAGCTCCACAAACAAATCTTCGGTCAGATGCGTTCTAAGCTGATTCACGACTGGAAAAGCTTCACGAAACTCGTGTTCCTCATTAAGCTGCCTTATTTCTCCCATCATAGCCTCCTAAAGCGACTCGCGGCGTACTATTTCATTCAGCAGATTCTCGCATCCTTCAGTCACAAGATCATATACCTCATTAAAGTTTCCAGTAAAGTAGGGGTCCGGTACATCTTCATATTCACTTCTTGGCACAAAATCGAGCAATCGTGCAATATGTCCCGTCTTTCTTTGGCTGGCCATGCGGTGCATGTTTCCGATATTTTCTGCATCCATACCGATTAAATAATCAAAATCTGTTAAATCAGTCTGCTTTAGCTGTCTTGCTTTCTGGCCAGAATACGAAATATTTCTCTCGCTTAAGATTCCCCGCGTTCCTTCATGCGGAGGCTCTCCTACATGCCAGTTACCTGTTCCAGCAGAATCAACTCTAATTTTATGTGACAGCCCGCGGTCCTCCACAAGCTTGCGGAACACCGCTTCAGCCATCGGTGAACGGCATATATTCCCTAAACAAACGAAAAGGACTTTTATCATAAAAACAAATCCTCCTTAATACGGTTACTAAAAGTATACCTCTTATAAGAAGAAAAATTAAGAGAGCTTATCTTTTAAGAGACTATGTTATGATGAAAAAAAAAGAACAGGGAGTGTGGGAAATGGAAGAAAAAATCCTTGAGCTTGCAAGCTGGATCCGCAATTCCAAGCGAACTGTACTGCTTACAGGAGCTGGCATGTCAACCGAGAGCGGCATTCCTGATTTCAGGTCTCAGACAGGTCTTTGGGCTAAGTACGACCCAGCGTACGTTTCATCCACTGATGCTCTTCGCGATCATTATGATTTATTCCGTGACTTTTACACGCTGCGCATAGACGATGTGACGAACTTTATCCCGCATGAAGGATATCATATTCTGACGAAAATGCAATCTGCCGGAATGATAACCTCCATTGCCACACAAAATGTGGACGGATTTCACGCTTTATCAGGTTCACAGGATGTATTAGAGCTGCATGGCTCGCTTCGGACTGTTTCTTGTCATGATTGTGGAAATAATGCTACTCATCAGGATTTTACCGATAAAAAAACTTGCCAGCATTGCAGCGGCAAACTGCGTCCAGATATCGTGCTGTTCGGGGAGATGCTGCCTCAGGATGTATGGCAGAAAGCAATGAGCCACATTGAGAAATCAGACTTAGTGATTGTGATCGGAACAAGTCTGCAGGTCTATCCCGTTAACCAGCTTCCCTCATTAACAAGAGGAAAAACTGTTCTCATTAACAGGGAAGATGCCAATCATACACATTTATTTGACCTTACTATACATGGCAGCGCAAGAGAAGTTCTGTTGAAGCTTTCAAGTGTGCTTTTTGAAGAAAGCAAGGCATAATTAGAACACAAGGAAGCAGTTGATCTCCGTTTCAGGCACACGCTTTCCGCGGGGCGTGGCGAAAAGCAGAAACGGCTCGTTCAGCCACGACAAGCAAAAGGGAAAGGGGCCGGTAAGTCGCTCTTTGACTTATTGGACACTTGCCCTTTTGACCTCGAGTGGCTAGCCGTTTTCTGCTGGACAGGTGAGCCACTTGCCGCTACGCGCCATTGAGTGTCTCACCTGACCGCTTGTCCCGCTGGAGTCGGCGCCTTACACTCCGATCAACTTTATCAATGAAGGATTCACGATGATTAAGCGAATGTGATGGATATGTCAGTCACAGCAATTGAACCTAAACGAAACATTCCTCACAATTTAGCGTTGTAGCTTAATTAATACTTCAGTGGTAACTCCGCAGAATTTTTTTAGAAATCAAACTGGTCAAAGGCAACAGTCTTTTAGAAAGAAAAAAAGACCGGATATGGTCTTTTTTCATGGATTGAATTATGCCAAATACGCTTCCCTCACTTGCTCGTTCGTGATTAGGTCCGATCCTTGTCCGCTCATGACGATCTCGCCAGTCTGTATCACGTAACCCCGGTGTGCCACCTGAAGGGCCTGAAACGCATTCTGTTCTACTAAAAGAATAGTCATCCCTTCCTTGTTGAGTTCTGTTATGATGTCGAAAATTTGTTCCACGATAACCGGCGCAAGGCCCATGGAAGGTTCATCAAGCAGGAGCAGATCTGGCTTGCTCATGAGTGCTCGCCCGATTGCGAGCATCTGCTGTTCGCCGCCGCTCATCGTTCCTCCTTTTTGTGATAAGCGTTCCTTTACTCTAGGAAAATAGTGAAACACTTTTTCCATACGATCTTGAATAGCTTTTTTGTCTTTGACCGCGAAAGCACCCATCTCCAGGTTTTCTTTTACCGTCAGTCTCGGAAAAATCCTACGCCCTTCTGGAACATGAGCGATGCCTGTCTTTGCCGTAACGTGCGCTGGCTGGCTGGAAATGTTTTTGCCGTTAAACAGAACGCTGCCAGACTTGGGCTGCACCTGTCCGCAGATTGTTTTCAGCGCAGTTGATTTTCCTGCTCCATTCGAGCCTATTAAAGTAACAATCTCCCCTTTTTCGACTTTAAGAGAGATGCCCTTTAAGGCATGAATGCCGCCATAATATGTTTGTATGTCCTTCAATTCAAGAATGCTCATGCGACTCTCCTCCTTTTATGCCCCTGTTACCGCGCTCTTACCCAAGTAAGCCTCAATAACATTTACATTATTGCGGATTTCTTCAGGCTTCCCTTCCGCAATCTTGACACCGTGATCCAGAACGAAAATCTGTTCCGAGATCTCCATAACGAGCTTCATATCATGCTCAATCAGGACGATCGTCAAGTTCAGCTCTTCTCGCATCCGATGAATAAATTCCGTCAGTTCTCTCGTTTCACGCGGGTTCATTCCGGCTGCAGGCTCGTCCAGCAGCAGCAGTTTCGGTTTCGTCGCAAGCGCTCTGGCGATCTCCAATCTGCGCTGTGCACCATAAGGAAGATTCTTCGCTTCTTCATTCAAAAGGCTGCCGAGGCCAACATATTCCAGCCACTCATAAGCCTCTTCCTTTGCTCTCTTTTCTTCGCGCCGGACAGACGGCGTCTGCAACAAAGTACCGAATATTCCGCCCTTTAAATGATTGTGAAGACCGACCATCACATTTTCAAGAACAGTAATATTAGAAAAAAGACGGATGTTCTGAAATGTTCGAGCGATGCCATGCCTTGAAATTTCATGAGGCTTTAACCCGACTAGCGAGGTAGAACCAAGCTGAACGTTTCCGTTATCAGGCTGATAAACTCCTGTCACGAGGTTAAAAAAAGTAGTCTTCCCTGCACCGTTCGGCCCGATAACCGCAGTGATGGACTCTTTTTGGACGGTGATGTCAACACCGTTAACCGCTGTGAGGCCGCCGAATTTTTTTGTTAAATTGCTGACTGCTAATATAGACATCCGAATGCCCTCCTCTTAAGCCTGCATAGCTCGGTCTTCCGGGACGGAAGACTTTTTTCCCGTCTGCTTTGCCGCATGCGCTTTTAACTCTTCTTCATTAAATACTGGGTTTTTTGCAGGAATTAGTCCCTGCGGACGATAAATGGCAAACAGTATGAGAATCGCACCGAAAATAAATCGCTGCATTTTAGATGGTGACAACGCTTCGGGAAAGCTAATGGCCCCTTCCATACTCATCTGGTTCAGCCAGTTCGTCACTTCCGTCAGCACCTGCAGGTTAAGGATCGTGACGACCGCCGCACCAAGGATAACTCCAGGCACACTGCCCATCCCGCCAAGGATAACCATAACTAGAATTGTGATCGACTCTAGCAAAGTAAAGCTTGTAGGATCAACAAATGCCTGCTTGGCAGCGAACACAACTCCCATCATTCCAGAGAACGATGCACCGATAGCAAATGCCAGCAGCTTTGTTTTTACAAGGTGAATGCCCATCGACTGTGCTGCAATTTCGTTTTCACGCACCGCTTTCCACGACCGGCCAATTCTTGAATACTCAAAGTTTCTTACCGCGAACATTACAACTACAAGTATCCCAAGAACGATATAGTAAAACTGGCTTGGATACGTAAACTGCATGCCGAAAAGCTCAGGCGGTGTAACAGATGAAATGCCCATCGCGCCGTTCGTAAAATTGATCGGCTTATCCAGGTTGTTGTAAACGATACGGATGATTTCTCCAAATCCGAGCGTAACTATTGCGAGATAGTCGCCTTTTACCCGAAGAACCGGTATACCGAGCAAAACTCCGCAAAGTGCTGCAGCAAAGCATCCGACTAGGATAAAGAGCCAAAAGCTTTCGCCGGATAGCGGGTATTCCCCGAAAGGCATAAAGTTTGATGCCTGTCCTGTAGCAAATATGCCGTACGTATAAGCTCCTATCGCGAAGAAGGCAACAAATCCAAGATCAAGAAGACCGGCTAGCCCGACTACAATGTTCAGTCCGAGCGCCATGGCCACATAAATTCCGACGAGAGTGGCAACTTCCATATAAGACTGATAGGACGGTCCGCTGCTTGCCGCCCATGGCAGCACGCCGACCAGCACAACTCCTGCCAGCAGCCATTTGAGCCGATTCGAAAGCTGTGTGTAATAAAGAAGCAATAAAGAAAATAAGAGCAGCAAGAACGCAACAACCGATTTCTGTGACAGGTACAATGCCAGCGAGGTGATCAGCACATACACTCCGATCAGCACACCTTGAGCGATTTTATTGCCAGATAAGAATGATTTTAGCTTTTCCATGACGTTCACCTACACTTTCTCGGTAACTGCTTTTCCAAACAGTCCTTCTGGCTTGAAAATCAAAACGATGATCAGTATTCCGAAAGCAAATACATCTTTGTATTCAGCAGTGAAGACACCGCCTGTGAGCTTTTGTAAATTGGCTGAGGCGAACATTTCTAGAACACCCAGCAGCAATCCGCCGAACATAGCTCCCCGGATGTTGCCGATCCCGCCAAGCACCGCAGCGGTAAATGCTTTTAAACCAAGAATAAATCCTATGTATGGATTGATCGTTCCATACTGCATCGCAAACAAAACCCCAGTGGCTCCTCCAAGTGCTGAACCGATAAAGAACGTCAGTGAAATAACTTTATTGACGTTAATGCCCATAAGTGCAGCTGTATCTCTGTCCTGCGCAACAGAACGCATCGCCATACCCCACTTAGACTTGTTAACGAAGAAGTCCAGACCGATCATCATCAATATCGCTGAAACGAGCAGGATGACAGATGACGTTTTTAAAATCGCATCGTTAAAATGGCTCCAGATCGATGAAAAATCAAGTCCGATCTTCGAGTCGAACAATTGAGGTCCTGTAACGATATAATTGCCCCTCTTCCATTCTGTGATGAAGCGGACAATATCCTGAAGCAGGAACGAAACACCGATTGCTGAAATCAGCGTGATAAGTTTTGGCGCTTTTCTTAATGGCCGGTATGCCACCCTCTCTATGCCCATCCCGAGGACACCTGTAACAAGTGATGTCACAACAAGCACGATAAGCAAAGCAAGTATCGCAGGCATGACCGCAAGCCAGCCCGCTCCTGACATAAAGAACAAGACGGCGACTCCAACGAAAGCTCCTGTCATGAAAATTTCGCCGTGAGCAAAGTTTATCAGTTCCAAAATTCCGTAGACCATCGTGTAGCCGAGCGCGATGACCGCATAGATGGCACCGAGCGTCAGGCCATCGACAAGCACCTGGGGCAGTGTTTGCAAAATCTCACTAATCATGTCACTTCCTACCTTTCAATGGATGCTTAAATTTCCCTCTGAAACTTCCTTTAAAAAAACAAGAGGGAGTTGGCCTTTGGGGTCACTCCCTCTTTTTGCTGGCACTTCATTTTATTTGCTGATTTCTCCTTCTTGCTTGCCTGGGTATTTAGCTTCTTCAAACTTGTAAATGTAAACCTTCGCAAACTTGTTGTCGCCCTTGTCGTCAAAGCCAACCTTTGTTACAACACCTTGGAAATCCTGAATTTTGCGGATGTGCTCTGCAACAACCTTGCGCTCAGGAAGCTTATCATCGTTCGCCTTGATAGCTGCCTCAAGACCTTGAAGCACAACGCTCATAGAGTCATAGCCGTAAGCCGAATAAGACTCGATCGTTTTGTTGAACTTATCTTTGTATTTTGAAGCAAACTTTTGCCCTTCTGGCGTCTTGTTCGCATCAGCTGCTACTGAAGTGTAGTAAACATTCTTTACAGCGTCGCCAGCTATTTCAACAAGAGTGGAGGAATCAAGACCATCTCCGCCCATGAATGGCACGTCGATACCCTTCTCGCGAGCCTGCTTGATTAAAAGAGCTCCTTCAGTGTAAAGTCCGCCGAAGAATACAAGATCAGGTTTCTTTGCAACAACCTGGTTCAGAACACCATTGAAGTCAGTTTCTCCGACCGTGATCCCTTCGTATCCAAGAATCTCAGCTCCGCCTTCTTCCGCAGCTTTTTTGAACGCGTCAGCTAAGCCTTGTCCATATGCAGTTTTATCTTGTACGAGGAAGATTTTCTTCGCACCGATTGTTTTAATAGCAAAGTCCGCCCCTGCAGGTCCTTGGAAGTCATCACGTGCAACGATGCGGTTGACCGTTTTTAAACCGCGGTCTGTAACATCTGTCGCCGTGTTGGCTGGTGACACCATCGGCACATTATACTTTTCATATACTTCAGAAGACGGGATAGATACTCCAGAATTCAAGTGTCCCACGACCGCCATTACTGCCGTATCCGCACCAAGCTGGTTAGCGTTGGATACCCCTTTTTTCGGGTCAGCCTGATCATCATATGGAACGAGCTGGAGCTTGAAGCCCATCTTTTCAAATTTCTTTTTGTTTTCCTCAAGAGCAAGCTGGGCACCAAGCTTAATGGATTCCCCTAGTGTTGCACTTCCTCCAGATAGAGGTGTCTGTGTTGCAATTTTAATGACTTTTCCTCCTGATGACCCGCCGGATTCCCCGCCGCAGCCTGCCAAAAGTCCTAATGAAAGTGCGGATGCCATCACTACCGCCAAGCTTTTCTTAAGCACCACCCAAAATCCCCCTTTGTTGTTGTTTGAATTTTTAGATTATTAATACTATTTAAAAAAATAGTACAGTATAAACTCGTCCCAAACAACTAGTTTTTTACACTTTTAATAAAAAATTGATTTAATTTAAATGTTTTCCTGTTCATTCGACAAGATAACAAGGAGGGTGACACCTAAAAAAGGCTGTATTCGTAAACTATGTTGCTTTTATTGAATTCAGAGAAGAGGTTGATCTCCGTTTCAGGCGCACGCTTTCCGCGGGGTGAGCGGTGGAGTCGGCACATTCCACTCCAATCAACTTTATCAATGATGGGATCAAGATGTTCAAGCCATTTTGATGAAAGAATCAGCCGAAGCATTTGAAGGGAAAATAGAAACATTTCTTTTGGTTAGGCGTTGAAGCTTAACTTCTTCACAGGCAAAACCGCTGAAAGTTCTCTACAAACCAATCTGTTCAAAAGCAACAATCTTTAGAAAAGAGCCGAAAAAAAGACGGCAGAAAATTATATTCTGCCGTCTACTATTATTTTTTTAAGATTTCCGCGAAGTAGTTTCGCCTTCTAGGGCCGTCAAACTCACAGAAGTATATTCCCTGCCAGGTGCCGAGAATTAATTCCCCTTCTGAGATCAAAACCATTTGTGATGCTCCCATCGTGCTTGCTTTCAGGTGTGATGCGGTATTTCCCTCTGCATGCCGGTATTTCGGATGTTCCCAAGGGTATACCTCATCCAGCCTCATAATCATGTCCCGCTTCACATCGGGGTCGGCATTTTCATTGATTGTAATCCCTGCAGTTGTATGCGGACAGTACACGTATAGCACGCCATCCTGTATACCTTCCTCTTCTACATACGCCTGCAATGTCGAGGTGATTTCGTAAAACTCATCTCTTTCGTGAGTTTGAATCGTAAATTTTTGTGCCAATCATCCCGCCTCCTTTCATGTTCACTACAGCTATTCCCTTTTTCGCCAGTTATCCTTCATACAATTTTCACAGTTTCAAGCGTAAAAAGCCTTTTTTACACGGTAAAATAATGTCGAGAATACATTGTGAAAGGATGAACAAAATGAGCCAATCTTATGTAAAAGAGTTAGAAGAAGTACGCGACCGTCTGCTTGGCCATCCTCTATATAAACAGATGACGAACGCTGAGCGCATTAAAGTATTAATGAAACATCACGTATTTGCTGTTTGGGATTTTATGAGTTTATTGAAAAAATTGCAGCAGGAGCTGACTAGCGTATCCGTTCCATGGATGCCTCAGCCGCACCCTGAATATGCCCGGTTTATTAATGAAATCGTTCTTGGCGAAGAAACAGACGAAGACGGTGAGGGCGGCTATATCAGCCACTTTGAGCTGTATTACCGAGCAATGGAAGAAGTCGGAGCAGACTATTCCGCTATGGAGGAATATTTGAACTCACTAAAATCTGGAGCTGATCCAATTGAAGCGTTAGGTCAAAGCTCTATTCCCGGTACGGCTGGTGATTTTGTGAAGCACAGCCTCAGTCTGGCTATGAATGGAAAACCGCATGAAGTAGCGGCTGCATTCTTCTATGGCCGCGAGGATCTTATTCCAGATATGTTCCAGACACTTGTCGATGAAGTCGAAGCAAACGGTGTTGACGCGCACTGGCTGAAATATTATCTGCACCGCCACATCGAGCTTGACGGCGACGAGCACGGACCGTTAGCTGAACGGCTGCTGCTGTCGCTGTGCGGCGGAGATGCTGTAAAGCTGCAGGAAGCAGAACGGACCGCAAAAGAAGCGCTTGAATACCGCATTAAGCTTTGGGACGGCGTGCTGCAGGAAATTGAAGAAAAAGGGCTTTAAATATGAAATCCCCTGTAGGACAACATGTCCTCAGGGGATTCTTGTGTTTTATTTGCGGTGAACTCTCGTGCGGTCACCGGCGATTTTTTTCCACTTGGCACGCTCTGCATTCGCCAAACGCTGATCTTCCTTTCTTGCAAGGAAGGCCAGTTCGCGCTGCAGCTTTACATAGCTTTGATACCTGGAAGCATCAAGTGTGCCGTCTTCAAGTCCCTCTTTTACTGCACATCCAGGTTCGTTATTATGCGTGCAATCATTGAATCGGCATTGCTCAGCTATCGACTCAATATCTTGAAAACTTTGGCCGACGCCTTCGTCTGCTTCCCATAGCTGAAGCTCGCGCATTCCCGGCGTATCGATCAGAACGCCTCCGCTCTCCATCACAAGCAGTTCACGGTGTGTCGTTGTATGGCGCCCGCGGCTGTCTTCTTCTCTGACCGCGTTCGTTTTCAGCACTTCGCTGCCATATAAATAGTTGGCGAGTGTAGATTTCCCTACGCCCGAAGAACCAAGTAATGCGACCGTTTGACCTTCGCCAAGGTAAGGCTGGAGTTCATCCAATCCCGCTCCTGTTTCAACGCTCACGGCATGAATCGGCACTCCAAAAGCAACAGATTCAGTCAGGCGGATTTTCTCATCGACATCATTGCATAAATCAGCTTTGCTCAAAATCACGACAGGATTCGCGCCGCTCTCATAAGCCATCAGCAAGTATCGCTCTAACCTTCTAATATTAAAATCATGGTTCAGTGCGTTCACCAAAAAGACGGTGTTTACGTTAGTCGCGACGATCTGTTCTTCTGTTATAAGCCCTGCTGCTTTACGCGAAAACTTGCTGAAGCGCGGAAGTATGGCATGAATCGTCGCTTTTTGCTCTTCAGGCCGAGCCTGCACTGCGACCCAGTCACCAACAGCCGGAAAGTCGCCGCGGCCCTCTGCTTCATGACGCATCTTTCCGGTTACTTCACCCAAAAGCTCTCCGTGTTCCGTTAGTACACGATAAATCCTTTTATGCTCAAGGCTGATTCTGCCAGGGACGAGGCCCTGCTCTTTATAGATTTGAAATGCTTCCTGCAGACTATCATTAAATCCTAATTTTTGTAATTTCAAGTTTGTTTCCTCCAATGAGTTGTTTGTTTTTTTGATAATAAAAAAAGAACCGCATTGCACGGTTCTCGTGATGCACACTTCTGCCTAGAGGCAAAAATGCGCATATAAAAACCATGAACCGACACGCAGCCCATGGCAAAATAACAAACTCATGAAAAGGAAAGTTTTAAACTATACCCGTTCGATCGTTTCCAAAGGCTGCACTATGCAATTAACAATGAATGTATTCACAATCGATACCATAATGCATTCCTCCTTTGGCGAACTTGGTAATTAATGCCTTAAGTATAATATAGTATGTGAATTTTTGTAAAGCGTTATTCTAAAGAAAACTTGGCTGACGCTATGCCTTTAAGTCAGCCTTAGTTGCGCTTATACTTTATACCTTAACTTTTTGACTACGTCGAATCTCTGCTTTGTAAAAAAGTTATGCTCTCTTAAAGTGTAAAAAATAAAAAAACTGGCGCGAAATCCGCCAGTTTTTTCATTATTACTTCTTGTAGATCCAGACAGCTCCTGCAGAGTTGTCTTTTGCTTCTCCAAGAACCTGGAACTTAAGACCGAACTTAGGAACAAGACGTCCAGCATCGTCAATTACTCCGCCTGCAAGTTTGCCATTGTAGTCTTTGTAATCGATATAAGCTTTGGAATCATCAAATCCAGTTACACCAGTAAGACCTTTGTAATCAAAGATTCCACGTGATGGAGAATCGATGTACCATTTAGGTGACTTATCAAATGAGAATGCAGCATCAGCAACCTGGTAGCGTGTAGACTGCGCTACTGTTGGAAGGCCGTTAAGCTTACCAACGATCGCTTTAGGATGTGCATCTACTACTCCAAGGAACCCTTGGCCAGCATGTTGTCCTACCCAGTTATCTGTGAAGCTTTCATCTGCATACCATACTAGCATACCCGTGTTGTACTTCACGCCGCGAGAGAAAGCAAGAGCCTTATCCGCGCCAGCGTAGTTTCTCCACTCGATGTAGTAGTAGTGGTCTTTCTTATCAAATCCGTTTGAAACAACAGCTCCGTCTAAAGTAAGCTTAGGCGTTCCTTCTGCATCATCAGAGAAAACAACTGCGCCGTCAGCTGTAACAACAAGGTTATCCATAGCAAAGCCTTCAAGTGCAAGGCCGCCATCCGTTACGTACTCAAACTGGATTTTAACTTTCTTGCCTGCATACTCAGAAAGATCATAATGCTTGTCGACCCATAGACCTTTAGTAGATTCTGCACGAGCATCTCCATCCGTGTCATTATCTCCATAAGTATCAATCGTCTTTGAAACGCCATCTGCAATTACATTTACATACAGATAGTCATAATCGAATTCAACATCATAGTAAGCTTTAAAATCGACACTTGCAGTTGTTTTTCCTGTCAAATCAATCTCAGGCGTTGTCATCGCTGTATGAAGATCGTCGCCTTTTGTGCTGTAGTAATATTTCTGGCCAAACTTCGGCTGAATTCCTTTAACATCCTTCTTAGGAAGGTTAACTTTTACGATACCTGGGTTATTGGATTTTGTAACAGACTGATCGATAACAGTTGCTACACCCTTTTTCTGCAGGTCTGCATAGTTAACTTCCTTAATGTTAGCCCAGTTTCCGCCCATCGTATCTTGGAAGAATTCCTTATTTTGAGGCGAGAAGCTAGTCGGTGCTGTACCAGCGATGTTACCGTTCCAGCTTCCTCCAGACATGATAGACCAAGATGCTACTGGCTCTCCATCACCAGAGTACTGAGTGTCATACTCATCTGGAAGACCAAGGTCATGGCCGTATTCGTGTGCGAATACACCTACAGCACCGTCTTCAGGCTGGATTGTGTAGTCGTAAGCAGCCATTTTCCCGCCCCAGTATCCAACTTTTGCAGTTGTATTCGGAACAGGGAATACTCCGTTCAGTACCCAGCGGTGAGACCAGATTGCATTGTCGCCAAGCTTGCCGCCGCCAGCTTCCTGACCAGTTCCAGCATGGATGATCATCAAGTGGTCAACAAGACCGTCCGGCTCGTTCTGTTCGCCGTCACCGTCAAGATCGTAAAGATCAAACTCATCGTATTCAGAAAGGTCCATGCCCTTAGCTACTGCCGCTTTAAGAGCTTCTTTTACAAGATCACGAGGCCCTAGAGGCGCCAAGTTATCATGGCCGCCAGCAGGATTATCATCTCCATAATCTGCTGCTTTACCTGGAACAGTCAGCCACTCAGAAACCGTACCGTCTACAGTGTAGCTTCCGCCAGACTGCTCTTCATAATATTGCTTGAACGTTTGAACCTTTTCACCGTTAAAGAGGGTGAATTCGTTATCGCCGAACATCAATTTTTCATAATGTTCTTTGTTAAAGTCGTCAGAATACATGTAGCCATCTTCTTGGATAACATTGTTGTGTTTGAAGTCTTCAAACTCTGTTAATAGAACAAGAACCTTATCTTCTCTCACATCACCCTTGTATGTAGCAGGCTTAGCCGGATTAACTTTTACCAATCCGCTTGAAGAAGTTGTGCTCTTATTAAGACTGTGGCTTTTGTTAAGCTTGTTAGAAAGACTTTCCTTTTGCTTAGCCAAGAAATCTTTTGTTTTTACATCCATTTCGTGAGCATGCTCTGAATGCTTGTCCGTTTTTGAAACAGATCCGCCAGTCTTCATGCCCTTTTTGTTAATATAGTTCGAAACTGCTTTTTCAACCTGTGCTTTTGAAGCTTTTGATGAAATAAGCCCGCGTTTCTGTAAAGATTTTGCTAAACGGTCATGATCAATAATGTTGAGGTCAACCGGTGCTGATGCCAATACATTTGCTGCTGCCGGTTTAGCCTCTTCCTTCGCTTCCTTCGTAAAGGCAGCTGGAGCCATAACCCCAAGGGCCAAGCTTGTCACCAATAGTGACGTCCCTAACTTCTTCCCCCAATTATCCAACCTCATCCCTCCATAGTTAGAACATATTAAATATTCTGTAATTTCTTACTATATGAAGGTAACATATTCCAAGTATTTTAGAACGGGTATATGGAACTATATGTAAGTTAGATTAATAGGACTTTAGAATCATTTATAAAAAATAAAAACCACTGCTGATTTTTCAACAGTGGCTTACTTCGTTATTTTATAGACTTTTCATACCCAAAAATGATTCTTCTCAGCATCACTGTATCCATCTGCAGTGCCTTTTTGCCTGCTTTGGTCATTAGAGTACGTGTGTTTTTTGCGTCAAATTGAATGTTCCGGGTCAAATAGTCCCTGTAAACAGCAATCATATCATTCAAGCTGCGCTCTTCAGGCGAAAGGTCAGCTTCTGATTCAAACGGCACTGTATCAATGTTCTCAATTTCCAGGTTCTCGCAGATGATGTTCAATGCATCTATACTGTTTGGCGGATCGCTGTTCGTAATATTATAAATGCTACCGTCTTCTCCAAAGTGAATGGCTTCTTGCAGAACATCTGCTACATAATCCACTGGAACAAGGTTTTGTGTGCTATCGGGTTCACACAGCAGACGGTACGTTTTGCTCCCTTTATTTTGGCGTTCCATCCGTTTCTTGAACACCTCTAAGCTCCTCATTAAACCGTACATCGTAAATTTCGAGTCCGCTTCCCCTGTTATCGAATCTCCAACTATAATCGCCGGACGAAGAATTATGACGCCGAAATGTTGCTGATAATCAAACACAAGATGTTCAGCCTTGCATTTGCTTTCTTCATAAGGATTGTTGAACGGCCCCGTTTCCGAATACAGCCGTTCCTCCCCGTACTCTCTTGTTCCGAGTGTGTAGGCAGTGGATACGTAAAAAAAGCGTTTTGCCTTCATAGCTTTTGCTGCCTCAAGTGCGTGCAGCGTTCCTGTGTAATTTATATCATGAAGTTCTTCTTTTAAATGCAGATCAAATTTCACGAGTGCTGCCATATGGTAAAAGACATCGACCTCACCGCTAAGTTCCTCTAACTGATCATGTGACAAACCGAGATTAGGATGAGTAATATCTCCACTGATTATATGAATGTTAGAATTCTTATGATTAATTCCATCTAAAATAGCAGCTGCTTTGCTCAAGCTCCTTGCCAAAATATAGAGGGTGTGCCCTTGCTCGGCAAGACCTTTAATTAGCTTTCCGCCTAAAAAACCGGTCGCCCCAGTTAAAAAGATATTCATATTCTGATTTTCCTTCCTGGTTATCTTACCTTTATAGTACCATAGTAAAAGAACTAAATTAAGGTATGATAAAAGGCCGCCCTTTCCCAGGGCGGCCTTCACGAGTGGTGTCCATTCGGGGTACCGTACCCCCAATTATTCTTCTCTTTCTCTTTCAGGCTTGGCAATGTTGATGGCTGCTGTTTCGTTGTTCATGTAGTCTGTTGTGTGTGGCTGGTCTTCTTCCTGCCCGATGCCATAAAAAAAGTCATTTATCTTTTCTTCAGCCCTAGCTGTCTCATTTTGCTTCTCTTCTTCTCGGTTCATGATTGAGTGTCTCCTTTGCATTCTTCACATGCTGAAAATACTTCTTCGTACATATCCTGCTTGTTTGCATCGAAATTCGTGTTGCAATAGCGCAGTATGCCTTCCTTATCCACCACAAAACAAGAACGAATAGCTGTCCCGTCTTTCTCATTAAGGACACCGAATGCTTTAACCGTCTTTTTGTGCCAGTCTGCAAGTAAAGGGTACGGAAGTGTGCCGAGCGCTGCTGCAAAAACATTATGAGAGTATATGTGATCGACGCTTATTGCGAGCACTTCTGTTTCGGCTTCTTCAAACCTTTTATAATCCTCTTTCCAAGAGGTGATTTCCTTAATTCAGCCAGGGGTAAAATTAAGAGGATAAAAAGCAACAAGAACGTTCTTTTCTCCTTTAAAATCCGATAGCGAAATGTCTTTGCCACTTGTAGATGGCAGACTGAATTCAGGTGCCTGATCTCCAGCTTTCAGCATCATCCCACCTCCTTTTATTATCCTGTTTATAGTTCCCTCATTTTTCAAATGCAAACAGCGAAACTTGAAGATAAAGCACATTTAAAAAGAGAGGGGTACTGTACAAATGATGGTAACGTACCCCCTGACCTCAGAAAAAAACCAGAGACGCAGTGGTCTCTGGCTTTTTTGAGTAATTATTGAACGATTACTGTTTCTTCAATTGTTGTAATCGGTTCTGTTACAGGCTCTTCAGTGATAATTTCAACACTGTCTTCTGCAGGCTCAGACGCCTCATCTTGAGCTGGTTCTTGTACAGGCACAGCATGTACTGCAGAGTTTGCAGCAGCGCGCTTTTTCGCTGTCTCGCTAGCTTTTACTGAAGCAGATGCTTTAGCCTTGTTAATCTCAGAAACAGTTGTTTCCGTATCAGCTTGTTCAGGTGCTTCAGTTTCAGGAGTTTCTTCTGTCTCAGGAGCTTCTGGAAGTTCTGCTTCAGGTGCTTCTTCTGTCTCAGGAACTTCTGGAAGTTCTGCTTCAGGAGTTACTTCTGTCTCAGGAACTTCTGGAAGTTCTGCTTCAGGTGCTTCCTCTGTTGCAGGAACTTCTTCAGCAGGTGTTTGCTCTTCTGTGTTGTCTTCTCCTGCAAGCACAGCTGAATTTGGAGATGCATGAAGCTTTGCGTTTTCGCTTGCATGCTCAGCTGCCTGAGAATTAATTTTGTTTTGTAAAGATGGATTAACTTTTTCAGATTCCTCTTCAGTCTGTTCATCATCTGAAGTAGAATTATCATCTTCCTTCACAGCATCATCATCAGAAACTTCTTTTACGATTTCTTTGTCACGCTTTTTCTTTTCTTTTTTAGCTTTTTTCTTTTTCTTATCTTTCTTTTCCTTTAAGACAGCCTCAGGCTTGTCTTTTTCCTGGTCATCAGACTCTTCCTTTTCTTCGTCTTCTTCAGGAGCAGGAGTTTGTTCTGGTGCAGGAACAGTTACAACTTCATCCTCTTCAGGGGCAGGAGCTGGTTCTTCAGTTGGAACTTCAACCGGGATCTCAACTACCACTTCTGGAGTTTCTTCTTTCACATCTTCCACAGGCTCAGCTGGCACAGGTACAGCTACCGGTGCATGAACAGCTGAGTTAGGCGCGGCATGTTTTTTAGCATTTTCACTGGCATGCTCTGCAGCCTGTGAATGCGATTTATCCTTCACCTTCGTCTGTTTGTCAGCTTTATGTGCGGTTGCAGCTTTGTTCGCTTTTTCCTGCTTGCCATGAGGTTTTGCAGCAGGCTTATGAGCTTTATGCCCTCTTTCTACAGCTGTGTTAGGCTTTCCTTTTCCTTCCGCTTTGTGTCCGGAAGCATCGGCAGTTCCAGCTCCAGCCATAGCAGCAAGAGTTAATGCACCTGCAAAAACAAGAGTTCTGACAAAAACACGGTTATTCTTTTTCATAATTTATTTCGCTCCTTAATTTTTCATTTTTTTTGACGTTCAAATTGAAAAATCAAGGGCGTTTTTTGGCGGCTCAGACGGCGGGGCATTCACCCATTGGTTCCTGAGCAAATCCAGCCTTGTAAAAAAGCACGGCTGCACAGCTTTTTCTTCTGCTGCAGATCCGCAGTAAATTAAGCCTTTTGAAAAATTGGAAGATTTCCCTCCGCCTTCTTTTTCCTTGGAAGCAGACTTAAGACTTTGTACAGCTTGCAGTAAAACACCTTCCTCTTGAGGGATATATGGATCATCCGCTGGAAGAGGCCTCTGTTTTTGCTGCTCTGGCTTAAATAAATCCTGCCGTTTATGGAGATTTTTCACCTTGGCTTTTGATGCAGTCTGCACTTTTAAAGGCAGATGCGGCGCAGTCTGTTTTTCTGGTAACATTACCGGTTTAGCCGGACTTTTAGGCTTTGCAGCTTTTATAGCCGTTACTGGTTTTATCACTGAATTCTTTTGAATTGCAGCTCTTTTTTGAACAGGAACCTGTTGAACCTTTCCATGAGCGTTTGAAGCTGGCGGCAAGGATTTTTTCACTTGCTGTTTCTGACTATTTTTCAGCTGGCTCTGACCTCTGTTAACAGATGCTTTTTGCACGGTCTGAGGCTGCTGCCCTTGTGGGCGAGCGTGAGCCGCTCCCTTATTAACAGCGTTTTCATTTTTTTCTTTAGAAAAATTCTTCGCATGCTGTGAAGATATAGTCTTGCCTTTTTCCGCAAACACTTCTGAAGGAAGGAACAGGATGGCACCTGCAATTAAGCCTTGAAATACAAGACTTGAAAATCGCATAATTTCACCTCCTTCCATTTCCTAAACATAATAATACAGGTAAAATATGAAATTTTTGTCGGTATAGGTAAAAAACAGTCAAAGAGGCCTAGTTTGAACAAAAGGAATAGGACTGCTTATGGCGAATGAAAGAGGAAAAAGGAGGATTTGACTAATGAGCGCTCAAAAATCTTTTATTGAAAAATATAAAGAGGACCACCAGCATCCTATTAATAAAGCAACCCATGCTGTCGGCATCCCAATGATTATCGTATCGCTTCCGCTTTTTTTCTTTAATTGGAAGATTGCGCTGGCTTTATTTATTGGGGGGTGGATCTTGCAGTTTATCGGTCACATGTTTGAAGGGAAGAAGCCGTCTTTCTTATCTAATCCAGTCTATTTGCTTGTGGCTCCAGTATGGTATGCCAAAAACATCCTGACAGGAAAAGCCTTTAAAAAAGAAAACAAAGATCGGCCGTTTTAATTTTACGAAACTATTTGCTTTATGTGCCGTATATATTACTATCGAAATAATAACTTTATTATCTCAGGAGGAATGGAAGAACAATGAGAAGTGCAAATCCTTCTTTAAAATCATCAACATTTTCAAAGCACAGGGGGCTTGGCGGCGATTCTGCAATGACGCTGGCAGGTACGGTAAACAAAGCATTTATTATGCTTATGATCCTGCTAGGAACAGCCTTTTACACATGGGGTCAGTACTTTGCTGGGAAGCCTGTTGCCCACTTATTGATAATCGGGCTTATCGGCGGCTTAATCACTGCACTTATTGTCATTTTCGTCCCGAAAACAGCACCAGTTCTGGCACCAGTTTACGCTGCGCTTGAAGGTTTAGCGGTCGGCGGAATATCTGCTCAATTTGAATCACAGTACAGCGGCATCACTCTTCAAGCAGCAATGCTGACGTTTGGAACATTGCTTGCTTTATTGATCGCTTACAAATTCCGCATCATCCGCGTCACACATAATTTCAGACTGATGGTTTTCGGGGCAACAATGGGTATTTTACTTGTATACCTTGTCAACTTTATCATGAGCTTTTTCGGAGCATCCGTTCCTTATCTTCATGACTCTGGACCTATTGGTATCGGAATTAGCTTGTTCATCGTCGGTATCGCAGCACTGAACCTTGTTCTCGATTTTGATTTTATTGAACACGGTGCAGAGCAGAGAGTGCCTAAGTATATGGAGTGGTACGGAGCATTCGGCTTGATGGTAACACTTGTATGGCTGTACTTCGAAATCTTGAACCTTCTGGCTAAACTTAAGGACCGCTAATAAAAGCAGAGCCGCACTCAAATGTGAGTGCGGCTCTTTTTTGATTTTATAAAATTTCATTCCATCTCGTTACAACATACATAGCAAGCAGGATGACTGCAGCCAGTCCTCCCCACTCTTTTGCTTTGGATCCTGTAAGAATGGTAGTTTGCCCTATGTAAAGAAGCATCCATGCCAAGAAAAGCAGCAATGGCATCAGAAGTTCTATATGATAGCCTTCAAAAATAAGCAGTCCGTAAAAATAAAAGACGCAGTATGGAACAATTATAATAGCGGCAGTAAAGTAAACTGCATGAAGTACGTATTTGCCAACAAATCTTGATTTGTTCCGGTTATCGAGATCGGTCAATGCTGCGAATAGCGAGCTTATACCGAAAAATGTGCCAGTAAAATAAAAAGCCTTCCAGATAAACAGCATGGTGTTGTCTAATTGAATATAGCCGTTATGCCAGAACACTCTGCTGATTAATAGGATCAGCAAAACAATAAGCAATACGAACGCCATTGAATTAAGACGGAAGCTTCCTCTCCGATTTAAGAACCATATTACAGAACCAGCAGCCAAAAATAACACTGCCAGCATAGGCCTTCCTAGTATCATTGCTGTTCCATAGCCAGCCAGCAGCACACTGAACATATTGATCAGATAGGTTCTGAAATGCGGTATTTCACTGTGAATAGAATCATTATCCTTGTTCATGATGCACCTTCCTGTTTAGCGCTTCGTTTGAATAGAATATCGGCCAAAAAGAAGGAAAGTCAAGCACTCTTATTATTTTTTAAACCTGGCATATGATTGCACAGAATCTCTGATGAGCCACAAGTGGATAAGCTCCAATTTGCGCTTGTACTGCTTTGCCGCGAGTTCCCCCCGCCAATGGCGTTTTCGTATTAATTCGATATACTTTTCAATCACTTCATAATAATTGATCATATGGCACACACCCCCAGCTAGTATCACGGAATCTATTCCCCTGCCTGGCTGGTTGTAAACCTGCATTGTGTATTCATGTGCATGGGGTACGGTACCGAAGCTTAAATCCGGTACCGTACCCCACAATAGAATTTCCCTTATTGGACATCCTTCTTACTAAAGGAGGCATGAATGATCATGGCAAACAATGATAAGAAATACGAAGGAAAAGAAGATCTTTACTTGGACATTGACCGGATGATCAATGAAGGAATGGCCGGTGGCACAGTTGCTGATGCAGAAGACCTTAAGCAGATAGGGCCTGACACTAATATCACGCAGCAGGAAGAACCCCCTATTAAGCAAGGCGAGTAAAAAAGAAGGTGTCCTGTCAGCAATGAACATGGACACCTTCTTATAATCATTAATCTTGAGCTCACTCATAAAAACCTGTCCATAGCTCTTTCATCAATCACCAAACCGCTTCCAGTCGATGCGCGTCTGCTGGTAGCTGTCCTTCAGCTTCATGAGCCGGATATACAAGAACCCTTTTAAATAAAATGCACTAACCTGTTCTTTTCGGACAGGGCACGGAAGGTACAGCTCTCTTTCAAATTCACCGCCCCAAAATTCTTCAATCACCGGCTTAAAAACACCGTTTTTAATCGTTACATTACCTGAAATTTTCAGAGTTTGATGCTCCGCCGATATGGTGACATCCGTATCTTTTTCGATTCCAGGCATGGCCGCCACACATAATAGTTCGTGATGTGATTCGTAGATATTCATGGCTATGCTTCCAGCTGAGCCTTCTTTTGTCCGTTCCTGAACATTTTGCGGATGAAAAAAAGACTTTCCGAGATATTGATCAGCTATTTTCTTCCATTCCAGCATATCTTTCCATTGATCCATGGCGGTCCATCACCTCTCTTACGTTGCAGGAGCGAGCGGAACTAATGTTGGCGGAATGATCGGCGGCGCTTTTTCTAAGAATCCTCCCGAGTTATAGAGATTGGAAACTGGCGTTATCATCCCTGCACTGCCTACTTGCAGGACAGAAGAGTTTGAGATTCCTTCTACCTTTAACTGGTGGATGACAATATTCTGGCTCACAAAGAGATTCATACGTTCCTCCTCTCTGTCCACCCTGGAGGGCGAGCGATAAAATTCCGGATTTGCAATGCACGTGATTCCAGTCTCACGTTACCCGTATTGCCGATATGAAAGACCGCCGAATTCGCAAAACCGACCGAAGTTATTTTGCCTACTGTTATGAACGGATGCTCGTTAAACGTTCTTTTCTTAACAGGTGAAGGAAAGTCTGCGATCGGGATCGTTACTTTAAACGCGTCGTAATCAACAAACTGAAGGTTATACGAACCAAACCGGGCATTCTGCCTCTGAAGCGCAATGGCATAAGACAGGCAATTTATCTCCCCGCTGTCACCTGCTTCAAATACTCCTGCGCTGTCAAAGACATCAACGACGACAGATTGAACGACAGACGTTCTTTTCATAACGCAGCTATTCTTCCCTAGTAAGCGGAACGAGATCTGGTCCGATAACAAGAGATTCAGGCGGAGTATCATAAATGCTTCCCATCCTGATTATGTCTGCGTCTCCAACAATAAAGAGAGAAGAAAGTGTCACTCTTCCTACGTCAATACTGCCGACATTCAGTTCAATGTTGGTTACCTGAAAATTCATTGCCTCCCCCACCGCCTTCCACGATGCTCTTTTTCAAATGTTCCATGAACGCTGTGATGGATTTCATAACATCTTCTTTCGTTTTCTGCACGATCATCTGCTTGCCTTCCTCATCCTGCGGGTTATATTTGCTGCGATAATGTTCGAGCCGTTCTGGGATTTGACGCTGGATATCTTCTACCATAAACAGCCTGTATGAGTCTTCAAGCGGGAATTGCATCTCTGCTTCAAGCTTTTTAACTTCAACGATGATTTCTTCTTTGAAAAAGTCTTCTAAGCCGCCTCTTACATCACTGAAAAACGGATCAGATGTCATCCATTCCGTACTTCCGGTAGAAATCGTGTTTTTTCCGGCTGTAAACTGTTCAACTAGCTCCTTTGAATCATCAGAAGAAGGAGTGATTCCTATATTAAGCGTGCCATCCAGCCGTTCAATTTTAAGCTGATCAAATTTATATTCAATATTTTGCGGCGGTTTGGACTTTAATTCTTCCACTTGTTTCGTCAGCTCTTTCACCTGCTCTTCTAGAACCAGCAGCCTTTCTTTTTGAGTGCTGACCAATTCCTGAATCTGCTGCATATAACTGTATACATTAAACTGATCGTTCATAAACACACCCCTCTGTCTGAAATATATGCCTGATTTGAGGGGATTATTAATTATTCGCTACGACGTTTTGATCGTTGTTATCTGCATCATACGTGTAGGTCATACTATAGCCGTTCTGAACATTAATGTGATCGCCCGTGTTAAAGGAACCTGCTCCAGCATACGTTTTGGCATAGCTTACTGGACACATGGACTGTACGTCCCCAACATTCAAAACCGAACTGTTGCCAATAGATGTGATAGAAATTGATCCAACAATGGCCGGCATGGGCATCACCCGCTTCTTCATATTTCTGTCATCATGCTATGCAAAGAGCCCAAGAAATGTTCTTTTACTATTTTTCGTAAATAATATGCCTCTTCAAGAAAGCTATGAAGGGGTTGATCTCCGTTTCACGCGCACGCTTTCCGCGGGGCGTCCGGTGAGCCCCTTTGCCGCTACGCGACCTAAAGGGTCTCACCTGACCGCTCGTCCCGCTGGAGTCGGCGCCTTACACTCCAATCAACTTTATCAAGGATGAATTCAAGATGATTGAGCAAATAACATGAATGGACCAACCGATGCAATTGAAACTAAAATTGGAACATTTCTCATGGAATATGCAATGAAGCTCACACTTCATTGAAAACTCCGCCTTTCATTTAGAAAAAGGCTTAAATAAGTAACACATGGGCGCGTCCGTGAATATCGTGTAAAAAAGGCTGGAGAGGAGCGGATATATGCCATCACTCATCGTTGCCCCCATTAATATAAATGCAGCAAATGGACAGGTGAATTTCGGCGACAGCTTCATTATTAATCCGAAAAGCACAAGTAAATCGTACAATGGAGCTGGCGGAGCCAATACGGGGAATTTTGTACAGACGGTCACTGTCATCAGCGGAACAAACACGATTGACACAGATGCTCTTGATTCCAATGTCGCTGCTAACGCGTAAATACTTTATTTTCAGGAGGTAGATTGAATGCTCTCTTTTAATGACCGCTCTCTGTCGAGCTGGCTGAAGTCTTTCGAAGACCTCGTTGATAAAGGGTTCGTCCAATACAAGCAGATCATGGAGAACCTGTCGTTTTTAGTAGAAACAGATGAAACGCCTGACAAATACATCATTAATGCCCATCTGCATGATTACAGTATGAAAGATATTCAGCTTGAAGTCTTTGATCAAGCAGTAAGGATTGTAGCACAGCGGAACGAGAGCACCCAAATTGAAAACTCTCTGAATAAAGCGAGGCAATTTAACGGCCAGGTAAAAAGAATTGAACGGGTCATACCGCTTCCGTTCCGGATTCGGCAGGAAGATTTGCGTGCAACGTTTGGTGACGGAGTATTGAAGATCTCTATTCCGAAAAAAGCACTGCCGAATTACATCGATATTGAAACTGAAGAGGAAAAATCATAAACCTTCATCCATGGATGGAGGTTTTTTTCATGATATACTTGATAGAAAAAGAGGTGCTGTATGAACAATAAAGTAGTACTCGTAACATCAGACACGTTCGGCAAAGGTGAACAAGAACTCGGGGAAACTGTTATGGAAACCTTCTTCACTGTATTAAAACAGCAGCCTGAACTCCCTGCAGCCGTCTTTTTTATGAACAAAGGTGTATACTGTCTTACGAATCAGTCGCTTACCTCTCTCCATGCGAAAGAGCTTCAGGAAAAAGGGGTTAAGGTGTACGCGTGCAAAACATGCGTCGATCACTATGGCGTCGAAAATGATCTGACCGCAGGCGAGATATCAAGCATGGCACACTTTGTTGAACTGGCGGCCAAACATGAAGTAATGACAATAAGCTGATAATGAAAAGAGGATCACGCCAGAGTAATTATCTGGCGTGATCCTCTTTTTTGTGAAGTCGTTCGGTTATGATTTAGAAATCTCAGTAAGCGCATCTCCCGCTTTGTTGTTATCAATATCTTTTACAGCTAAGTCACCTAAGGAAACGATGCCAGCAACTCTACCATTTTCCATGATAGGAAGACGGCGAACTTGATGTTCTGACATAAGTCTCTTCGCATCCTCGACTGTCATGTCAATTTCTCCTGTAACGGGGTTTCTCGTCATTACATCACTTGCTGTACAGTTGATTGTACCATCTGCTACGCTTTGAATGACAATATCACGGTCTGAAACGATACCAACTAATTCACCATTTTCTACGACAGGTATTGATCCAACTTCCATGGTTCTCATTAGACTCGCTACTTCCTGAATAGGAGTTGATGGCTCGCAAGTTTCAATGCTTCCTGTCATTAACTTTTTTAATTTCACATTACCGCCTCCTTTAGAGTTTTACGGTAATGGTGTTCCTTTTCTGTGTTATCCATAAACATTCACCAGCATATCGCTGTCAATTTCGCTTTTTGTTCAGCCAGTTTTCAGTAAAATCCACTAGTTCTCTTTGGCTCATAAGATGAGAGTCCGCCGAACCAATTTTCCCTCTTAACACCTTGTGCTCTTGTTCAAATGCAGCTCCAATTTCCGGGAACAGCTCTTCCTGATAAACTCCACGTATGTATGTTTTCCAAACTCTAACCCCATTTTCCATAACTGGACTTCCTGAACTCTCTGTTTCTAAGCCAAGTGCACGGTGCTCCGCCAAATGCATGGATGTGTTGCTGTCATAACCTGCACCCAGCAGAAGAACAGATCCGTTCAATGCATAAATTTTAGCAAGCGGCGATTCTTCCCCTAATCCGTTGTCATAAGGATGCTCGTTTACAATATAGTCTCTATTTTTTCCCCATGCAGCAAATGAAAGAGTCGGATGACCGCTCCGTTTCACATCTGGATAGCTGCGGAACATATCCACAATCTTTCCCATAAACCATGTAGGCGTAGTTCGTGGATCGTAAGCCGGCATCTCATTCTTGATGGTCTCCCACCAGCTTTCAGGCACAGGAGGGTTCTGCCAATGTGACGGATCTGATAAATCCCCGCTCTGTGCCGGCATAACAATGGTACCCTCTTCTGTAACAGCCTCCATTAACGCTTCCACAACAGCTGCTGCTCCCCCGACCGTCCATCCTATTGACTTCAAACTGGAGTGCACGATAATGGTCATTCCCTTTTTCACACCGAGTTCTTTTAAATCCTGCAAAATCGATGTCTTTGTCCGTGGGAAGTCTGTTGATTGAATTAAACTTGTCATGCGTATCCAAGCCCCCTTATCGCTATTATTATACTAGATAAGAGAGATTCCACTTCCATTATTTGAAAAGAAAAAGCCCCTCGATATGAGGAGCTTTTTACATTAAGCAGCAGTTTGTTTAGATTTCTCTGCATTTCTTTTCATTCCCAAGCCGATTCCGCTAAAGCCAAAGAATAGCGCAAACAGCGGTGAAAGCCAAAGCATGAATGCAAATGGCAAGTAATCCAGCACAGGAACATTTAGAGTTGCAGCAATAAATGCACCGCTCACACTCCAAGGCACGAGTGGATTAACAAGTGTGCCTGCGTCCTCAAGGGTACGGGATAGATTCTTTAAAGGCACTCCTGCTTTTTCGTATTGCGGCTTGAATGCTTGACCTGGCAGCATGATTGAAAGGTACATCTCTCCTGCCAGAAGGTTTATCCCTACAGAAGATGCGACTGTCGCTGCAATTAAGTTTCCTGCTTTATGAAGCTTATCTTGAATGGCACTTAGCAAAAGTTCAAAAATGCCAAGCACTTGAATCAGACCGCCAAGTGAAAGTGCGATCATAATGAGTGAGATCGACCACATCATCGGAATCAGACCGCCTTTGTTGACAATGCTGTCTACCGCACTGTTTCCAGTCTGCATTTGCAGGCCGTTTTGCATGACGGACGCGACTTTAGCAAGCGTAAGGTCAGGTACGAGAACAAATGCTGTAATGATTGATAATGCGACACCCGCCAGCAAAGTAGGTACGATCGGAAGACGGCGGAATGCCAATACCATGACCGCGATTGGCGAAAGCAGCGTTAACGGATGTACAGGAAAATTACTGCTCAGGGTTTGGCGAATCTTTTCGAGCTCTGCTGCGTTTCCTGCCGCGTTCTCATGGCCGATAAAAAAGAAAATGACTGCTGTAATGGCCAATGACGGGACAGTTGTCCACAGCATGTGCCGGATATGCGTAAACATGTTTACCCCTGCAATACCTGGTGAAAGATTCGTTGAATCGGATAATGGAGACATTTTATCCCCAAAGAAAGCTCCGCATACGATTGCTCCGGCTGCGATACCAGGGTGAACGTCCATTACCTGCCCGATTCCCATCAGCGCCACGCCGACTGTTCCAATCGTCGTAAACGAGCTTCCAGTAAAGGTTGATACTAAAATTGTAATAAATAGAGCACTTAAAGCGAACCATTCAGGCTGAATATAATCCATTCCATAATACAGCAAGGTTGGGACAGTGCCGCTCATCATCCAGCTGGCAATAACAAAACCGATAACCAGCAGAATCAGTACAGGCTGCAGTCCGCTCGTGATGCCTTGAATGAGCCCTTTCTCAATCGTTTTCCAGTCAGCGCCACAGATAATGCCATATGCTCCGAGCACGATAACACAAACCATAAGCGGCACATGTGGCTCAACCTTTAATAACACAAGGCTTGAAAACATGATGCCAAATAATAAAAACAACACGGCAATCAACCCAGGTGCTGAAATCTTGCTGTTCATAAAAATCTCTCCTTCTTCTTGCTGTTAAATGGAATAGGCACATTCGCCCACTTACTTAAACGCTTTTATGCGTTGAAGCGAGTTGGTACAGTTACCTATAATAACTAAGAAGGCTGATTCTGTCAACATCATAGGTCTTAAGGGTTAGCTTGTTTGTGGGGTACGGTACCATTGGTCAATGGTACCGTACCCCGCGAATCCATCAAGAAAGCCCCAGCAGAGATAATAGCTGCTAGGGCCGTGTTGGAAGTTCTATTTTGTTTCAGCTTCTTCGCCGCGCAAAGTCGACAAACCTGAATTTATCCAGTCTGTGCCTGGATTCAGTGTATTGAAAGAGGCTGGCGTCTTCAAGATATACCGTGTTCTTAACTACAACAATATGAGTGAATCCATCTAGGTCAAGAACGGATTTATCTTCTTCTGTGGCCTCTTCAACGACAATTTCTTTTTTAGCAAATGATATCGGAAGTCCAAGATCATTTTCCAAGTATTCATAAATAGAACCTTCGCATATTTCCTTTGTCAGTGATGGGACGAAAGAACGCATAAAGAAGTCCTTGTCTAGAATCACTTTTTCGCCCTCAATCTCCCTTACTCGTAAAACTTTCCATACTTCATCGCTGCATTTTGCATGAAGGCTTTGCTGAAGCCGTTCATCTGGTTTGACGACCTGTATTTCATGTACGATCGTTCTCGTTTCTTTGCCCATGCTTTTCGCAAGCTCCTGAAAGCTTACGAGTCCTGATACAGGAAAACTTAACTTGCTTACATCCAGAACAACAGAGCCTTTTCCTCTGATTTTCTGAATATATCCGTTTTCCGCAAGCATCTGCAATGCTTTGCGAATGGTCTCTCTTGATGTTTCGTGTTTTTGCGCAAGTTCATTTTCTGAAGGAAGCTTGGACAAAGGAGCTATTTCTCCTGTATTAATCATATCTGCCCATTCATGGTAAACCGCAATAAACTTGTTTGTTTTCATATGATATCACCTGCTAAAATTGTAGCACTACTTTTTAAGGTGATAAATAATCGATTCATATGGTCGAAGCTTTATGCGATTTGAAAGAGCAGGTGAATCATTGTAATTCGATAACAAAATTTCAGAAGCAAAGTGCTCTAATTGAACACTGTCAGTCAAAACAGCTTCTGCTTCCTGACTGTAAAAGTTATTGACGACGAGCAGCTTTTCGTTATTTCCATTTCTGAGATACGCAAAGATTCTAGAATCATCTTCAAGCAGAAGTTCATAATTCCCTTCTGTAACGATATCCAGCTCTTTTCGTAGCTTGATGAGATCCTGATAATGATAGAATACAGAGCTTTGATCTTTGACAGCAAGATTTGCATTGATCTCTTTGTAATTGTCAGCTACAGGAATCCAAGGAGTTCCCGAAGTAAAGCCTGCGTTTTCAGATGCGTCCCATTGGACTGGAGTGCGCGAATTATCACGCGATTTGTGCTTCAAAATCTCTAGGATCTCAGCATCATCTTTTCCTTCAGCTTTAAGAATCTCGAACATATTGAGCGACTCTACGTCCCTGTACTGACTGATATCGTTGAAGCCGGGATTTGTCATTCCGAACTCTTCACCTTGATAAATATATGGTGTGCCCTGCATCATATGGATACACGTAGCGAGCATTTTTGCAGACTGAACTCTATACTCGCCGTCATCTCCATACCGGGAAACAATTCTTGGCTGGTCATGGTTGCACCAGAACAGAGCGTTCCAGCCGCCGCCTTCATTCATGCGGACCTGCCATTCAGATAAGATCTGTTTTAATTTAAGGAAATCAAAGTCGGCTACGCTCCACTTTTCACCGTTCGGATAATCTACTTTCAAATGGTGGAAATTAAACGTCATGCTTAGCTCGCCGCGTTCTGGATTGCTGTACTTGATGCAATGATCAATCGATGTTGAGGACATCTCTCCTACCGTCATCACATCATATTTTGAAAAGACGTTCTTGTACATCTCCTGCATGAATTCATGAACTCTCGGGCCGTCCGTATAAAACTTGCGTCCGTCACCGGGAGGGACTGAACCGTCATCATTCGGGAATGCCTGGTTCTTAGAAATCAAGTTGATGACATCAAGGCGAAAGCCATCAACTCCTTTCTCAAACCAAAAAGTCATCATATCGTAGACTTCTTTACGCAGCTTTTCATTCTCCCAATTTAAATCAGCTTGCGTGACATCAAACAAATGAAGGTAATATTCACCTGTTTTCTCGTCGAGCTGCCAAGCTGGCCCTCCAAATTTTGATATCCAGTTTGTCGGCTCTTTACCGTCCTGCCCTGGCTCTTTCCAAATGTAATAATCTCGGTAAGGACTGTCCTTTGATTCCTTTGCACGCTGAAACCATTCATGCTCTGTTGAAGTATGGTTCACTACAATATCCATGATGATTTTCAGTCCTCTTTTATGAGCTTCAGAAAGCAGCCTTTCAAAGTCCTCCATCGTCCCGTATTCCTCATGAATAGCGTAATAATCGCTGATATCATAGCCGTTGTCCTTCTGCGGCGACGAGTAAACAGGAGTAAGCCATACTACATCAGTTCCGAGTGACTTTATATAATCGAGCTTTTCAGTAATCCCGTTAAGGTCACCTTCACCGCTGCCTGTCGTATCACGAAAGCTTTTCGGATAAATCTGATAGACCGCAGCTTTTTTCCACCAAGGTTCTTTCACTATTCCTGCACCCTCTCGTTTATTGTTTTCGAAGCTTTACCTTCGCATAAAGGAAAGTAAGCACAAATGGTACGATTAGAGAAATCGCCATTCCAATAAAGAATGCACCCCAGAATTCAGGAATGATAGACAAGAATCCTGGCAGTCCGCCAACACCGATAGAAGATGCTTTTACACCTTGAATCGTGATGGTGATTCCAGCAATCGCAGATCCAATACACGCGAAAATAAATGGATATTTAAAGCGCAGGTTAACACCGAACATAGCTGGCTCAGTTATGCCAAGATATGCCGAAATTGCAGATGTTAAAGACAAGCCTCTAAGCTTTTCATCTCTTGCCGCAAACATCATAGCCAGCGCAGCTGATCCTTGCGCAATATTTGAAAGTGCGAGCATCGGCCATAGGAAGGTTCCCCCTGCATTTGTAACAAGCTGCAGGTCAACCGCCAAGAATGTGTGGTGCATTCCAGTGACAACAAGAAGTGCATAAAAACCGCCGTAGATCAGTCCGCCGAGCCATGCAAAATGGTCAAAAATTGACACGAATCCATCCGTGATCGCATTTCCGATAGCGAATGTTACCGGTCCGATCAGGATAAAAGATAAGAAGCCAGTAACGAGCAGCGTAATCGGCGCTACTAAAAGCAGCTTGAATGCATCAGGTATCCTCTTATCGAGGAACAGTTCAATCTTTGCCAAAATATAAGAAGCGAAAAGAACAGGCAGTACTTGGCCTTGGTAACCGACTTTCGCGACATCAAATCCAAAGAGATTCCAATACGGGATTTTACCCGCTTCAAGCGCTTTTCCGTATTCCCATGCATTTAAAAGACTAGGGTGTACGAGCATCAAACCGAGCACGATACCGAGCAGCGGAGATCCGCCAAACTTTTTAACTGCCGACCATCCAATAAGCGCCGGCAAGAAGGTAAATGCGGTGTTTGCGATTACATTTATGATGTCCGCAAAGTCCTTCCAGCCTGTATTCACATCTACAAAAGATTTTTCATCATAAAAAATGCCAGGACCCGTCAGGATGTTGTTGATACCCATAAGCAAACCAGCGGTTACAATGGCAGGCAAAATAGGAATAAAAATATCTGCCAGCGTCTTAATAGCCCGCTGCAGCGGATTCAGTTTCTTTTCCGCTTCATCCTTTATATCCTGTTTGCTCGCCCTGCCCATGCCAGTAATGTCAACGAGTTCGTTATAGACCTTATCAACAGTTCCTTGTCCGATAACAACCTGATATTGACCGTTTGCCGAAAATGATCCTTTTACAAGATCAATATTTTCAAGCGCGCTGCTGTCAACTTTGCTTTCATCTTTTAAAGCAAAGCGCAGTCTTGTTACACAGTGCGTTGCAGCCGAGATATTTTCCTTTCCGCCGACTGCCTGCACGATTTGTTCTGCTGTTTCACGAATGTTGCTCATTTCATTACCTCCCGCAAGCGTTTTCATTTTATCTAAAAGATTAACCTGAAATAGAACGTCTTAGATATTCATTCCCAATTGCTGAAAATTGAACACCTGTAAACTTGTATATACATGTTTCTCCTACATACTAACTTGTATATACAGGTTAGTCAACCTGGTAAAGGCGTCCAATTTATCTGCAATATATAGCAAGCAGACGGCAATAAAAAAAGCCTTTCCCGTAGTAAAGGGAAAAGCTTTCCTGCATTTTATAGTGAAAAAACATTCTTTTTGATTTAATTCCGCAAATGATGTCGCTGAATTTTCGAATTGAGTCTTTTGTCCTATCAAAATTTCCGATTTATTTGCGCTCCATAGCTTGACCACACCGACTGGCTCAGCTTTCTTCGTTCCATCAGTTCCTGAAAACGCAATGTTTTTTCATTCAGCTGCTTTTTCAGTCTTTCCTGTTCGTCCATCGCCGTACAGCAATGTATAAGATCTTCAATCCTTAAAACTTCCTTTTTCAGCTGAACTTCTTCAGGTACCATGCCGGCATTTTTTAAAACCTTATAAGATGCCCTCAGGTCGGAGGGAATTGATGACTCGTCTTCCAATTTTAGCGGCTTTCCTTTTCCAGGAAGGTCTTCAAAAACTCCTTCACGCTGTGCTTCTTTAATTCTCTGTTCCGCCATATGAAAGAATAAATCCATATCTCTCACCCTCTCCGTACTCTCTTTTACCCTCACAATTCTACTCTTACTCTTTTTTCTCCTGTTTTTGTTATAATCGGAATATCAAACTAAATTTCAATAGGTAAAGGAGCATATATTATGTCAAAATACAAAGCATTGACTATTGCCGGATCCGATACTAGCGGCGGCGCAGGTATTCAAGCAGACTTAAAAACCTTCCAGGAACTCGGCGTGTACGGTATGACTGCTCTTAACGTTGTAGTTGCACAAGATCCTCACAGAGACTGGTTCCATGAAGTGTTCCTTCTCCCGGTTGATCTATTCAAGGCACAGCTTGAAACAACGATTTCTGGCATCGGTGCTGATGCGCTTAAAACGGGAATGCTTGCATCAGTTGAAGTCATTCAGGCAGCCGCCGACATGATTGAAAAACATAACCTTAAAAATGTCGTCATCGACCCGGTTATGGTATGCAAGGGAGCTGAACCGCTTCACCCAGAACTAGCCGAAACTCTTCAAAACGTTCTTGTACCGAAAGCTACGGTCGTGACACCTAACTTGTTCGAGGCTGCACAGCTAGCTGGGATGGAGCCGATCACAACCATAGAACAAATGAAGGAAGCAGCACAAAAAATCCAGCAGAACGGCGCTCAATTTGTTGTTATTACTGCCGGCGGCAAATTTGAGCACGAGAAAGCTGTCGACCTTCTTTATGATGGCGAAACGTTTGAGCTTCTTGAAGGTGAACGTATTGATACGAAATATACTCATGGAGCAGGATGCACGTTTTCTGCGGCCATCGCTGCTGAACTGGCGAAGGGTGCACACCCAAGAGATGCTATCTACACAGCCAAAGAATTTGTTACGGCAGCCATTAAAGAGTCCTTCCCGCTTAACGAATATGTGGGGCCAACATGGCACGGTGCTTACCGAAACAGCCGCTGACCATATTAGTAACTTGAAAGAGCCTTTCCATAAGGCTCTTTTGCTTTTTTATCCGTGTATACCGAGCGGCTTTCACCTATATTTAACTCTCTAAATAAGATAAGTAAAGCAGATTGGTATAGGTTCTGAAGGCTTTTCCATTATAATAAGCGTTAAGAAGATTTCAGGGAGTGTGACTTCATGCAGCCGATACTAATTGAGCATGTGCAGCCGGTAATTGAACAATTTTTCGGAGAAGACGTTTATCTCCACCTTGAAACAACCAATGGCGCTTATGCTAATCATAATAACGAAAAGGTACTTACCGTTAACGCCTACATACGAAACGGTAAGGTAAACTTTGACTCTGGCAAAATAACAGGACCGGGACCTTACCGGGTCGGCTTGAAGATAGAACTTGGCTGGATCTATGCTGAAGGATTGACACACTGGGAACTCGACAGCAGCGGCCGCCTCTTGCTTGCTGGCCATGATGCCGAGGGCAAGCTGGCCGTAGCACTTCAGATCAGCCGTAATCCGTTTGAATAAGGAGGCACCACACGTGAATGAGCACATATTAGTTGTTTTCCCTCATCCAGATGACGAAGCATTTGGCGTAGCCGGGACCATCGCCCAGCTGACGAACCGCGGAGTGCCTGTCACCTATATTTGTTTAACATTAGGCGAGATGGGGCGAAATATGGGAATTCCCCCTTTTACAACCCGTGAATCGCTGCCTGAGATCAGAAAATCTGAGCTTGATCAGGCTTGCAAAGCAGTAGGAATTACCGATTTACGGCGCTTTGGATACCGCGATAAAACCGTTGAATTCGAAGACCGTGATATTCTCGCAGCTCGTATTTTAGAAGTAGTGGAAGAATTGAAGCCGTCACGCATTATTACTTTCTATCCGGGTTACAGCGTGCATCCGGATCATGAGGCAACTGCAGAAGCGGTCGTTCATGCACTTAGTCTGCTTCCTGAAAACAGCCGTCCAGAGCTTCATTGCGTAGCTTTTGCCCGCAACACTGAAGAAGGCATCGGAAAACCTGACATTGTAAATGACGTGTCTGACGTGTTTGACAGGAAAATGGACTGCATCAAAGCGCATAAATCACAGACAGACTGGCTTATCAAAGCGATAGAACAAGACCCTGCTATGTATGAGTGGGCGAAAAAGGAACGCTTTTGGGTTTATAAGTTTTAATCGGCAACGCACACAATATGTGTGCGTTTTATTATTTACAAACTCTTTTCATTGAATTAATTGAAAGTAAACAATCCTCCTGTAGGGTGTTAGATAACACACCTAGAGGAGGCATAACGTGAATTTCACTTTAAATAAATCCATCATAGCGGTTACAGCCGTCATGACACTATTGGGTTCTGCTCCAATAATCCCGCAGTCCATTTCTTCAACTGCTTCAGCAAATGAAAACTCAGCTTCTCCATTCTCAAAGCCAATGATGTTAAACAGCAGCGAGCTGCAGCCTGGTCTGAAACATAAAGAAGTCGTATATGGAAAGCCAGATGATTCTGCTGGATACTTGATTAACATAGACTTTTCCCCTAAAAAAGCAGACGCTGAAAAACTGCAAAACGGTTTAGAGCAAAAAGGATATAAAACAGTCATTATAACAATCAGAGAGCGCCCTCAAGATGATAACGCTGCAGGAGCGCTCGGATACATGGTGAGAACTGACACATTTGAGACCGAGCAGGAAGCTGCTGATCAACAGAAAAAATTGAACGAAGATGGGTATGCTGACGCCCGTGCCATTCATTCATCTGAAACTGGGGATCCTGTGTCCGGTCCATGGAAAGCCCATGTACTTGAGATTGATCCAAAAGTATTCAATGGCAAAGTAACGCCTTCACTTGCTACCAAAGTTATTCCGGGCAAGGAAAAACTGACAGAAATGAGCGCGCGAAGCCAAGCTCTGGCAGCCGTAAATGGCGGCTACTTCGTCATGGGTCCAGCTGATGGAACAGAAGGCGATCTTGCCGGAATCTCTATGATAAACGGAAGGTTGGAAAGTGAGGCTGTTAACGGAAGAAGCAGCTTTATCCTTAATAAAAACAATAAAGCTAGCATTGAATCTCTTGAAACGAAACAAAGTATTCGCTCGGCTAACGGCTCAACAAAAAGCGTGGATGGAATCAACCGGACTCCTGGCCTCATTCGAGGCTGCGGAGGTATAGATGATACTGAAACGACTGCACCTAAGCATGATTTCACTTGTACAGACAATAGCGAGCTGATTAAGTTCACTTCTGCGTACGGAGATACAACGCCAACTGGTGAAGGTGCAGAAGCTGTTATCGACTCTAAGGGACAAGTAATAAATGTATATAACAGCAGAGGCAACAAAATCCCGCCCGATGCTATTGTTATAGCTGGTACTGGAGATTCGGCTGAATGGATTAAGAAAAACCTTGTTACCGGATCTAAAGTGAAGACAAAGGAAAACGTTACAAAAGAAAAGACCCCCCTGGAGATTACACGTGATACGTCTATTATTAATGGCGGACCACGTTTACTGGATGAAGGAGCAGTTCGTATTCCTGCTAAAGCAGAAGGATTTCACCATGATGATAATCCAGAATTCTTTTATCAATTTGGTGTTCGCCGCCACCCGCGCACAATGGCAGGGATCAAGCCGGATGGAACCCTTCTTTTCGTAACGATCGACGGCAGAAAACCTGGACATAGCATTGGCGCTAATTTCCGAGAAGCTGCAGAAATCATGAAATCACTCGGCGCTGTAGATGCTGTGAACCTTGACGGCGGCGGCTCCACAACCATGACCGTTAACCAGAAACTAATCAATTCACCATCTGACAAGACCGGAGAACGTCCGATCGGTGATGCGATATTAATGCTCCCTGCTAAAAAGTAAAAGCCAATAGGAGGTAAAATGATGAAAAGAATAATTCTGGCAGCTGCTGCTGCATTAACGATTGGTTCTGCTGCAACTGCGGCTTTTGCAAATAGCAATACATCTTCTTCTGATAGCCTTGCAGACTCTTTTCAGCAGCTTTCACGTGAAAACGTCTGGGAACAAAAAGAAAAGCTGAACCTGCAATTTAACACGTTCCACCCTCAAGGGATGACAAAAATCGGTGACTTGTATTACATGTCTTCAGTAGAAGTTACCGAAAAGCCTGTAAAATACGGGGAACTTAAAGACGGGTACGACCGATCACCTGGAAAAGGAATCGGCCACTTGTTTGTCTTTGATAATGAAGGAAAATTGAAAAAAGACATCAAACTTGGCGAAGGCCAAATGTATCACCCAGGCGGTATTGCTTTTGACGGTAAATCAATATGGGTATCAGTTGCAGAATATCGTCCAAACAGCGAGTCAATCATCTATAAAGTCGACCCCGAAACGATGAAGTCAAATGAAGTCTTCCGCACTGACGATCATATTGGAGGCATCGTACATGACGATAAAAGTGGTAAGCTAAAAGCTGTAAGCTGGGGATCACGCACATTTTATGAGTTTAATGAAACCGGAAAAATTCAAAAAAAATCTAAAAACAGCAGCCATTTCATTGATTATCAGGACTGTGAAGATGCTGGCAACGATAAATTAATCTGCAGCGGTGTAACAGAACTGCCGCAGCCGGCTCCATCTCCGGGAAAATATGAGCTCGGCGGACTGGCTTTGCTGGACAGCAAAACTATGGATGTCGAGCATGAGCTTCCAATTTCCTTATTTTCTCCACAAGGTCACTCTGTAACAAGAAACCCTGTTTTCCTTGAACAGGAAGATGAGAGAATAAAGCTTTATACCATCCCAGATGACGACCAATCATCTTTGCTCGTCTATGATACATCCTTAAATAAATAGCGAGCTCTTCAAACCACTTTGATACATTACTCAAAGTGGTTTTTCTTTTTCAATTATCTTTAAAAGATTTGTCCTATTTTTACAAATCGATGTGTCAATATAAAATTCTTGTGGTATACTACTTGTAACAGAATGTTCACAAATACGACGATTTTTCGTCAAATTTGTAAGCGGTAACAACACTGGAAGGGGTTGACTCATCATGGACGTTTTTGTACTGTATCTTTTCATCGCTACAGCCACGCCACTATTTCTTTGGACAGAAAGCAAAAAAATGGCTCTCATGCAGATACCATTTATCGCTGTTATTTGGCTTTATATGATTCTGCACTTGGCTAAAGTTGACATGAGCCCGTTGATGCACACGCTGTTTATCAGCATATTTGTTGCTAACGTCATCTTTGCACACATCGCTGCAATCATGATTTACGCGCCTTATTTTAAAAAGAAGAAACTTGAGAAGAAAACAATTGTTGAATAAATAAAACTCCCTGGGCGATCAGGGAGTTTTTGTTATAACGGGCGGTGCGGCGATTTCTACTTTTATCCGGTCAGGGTCCTCAAAGAAAACAGCGTAATAGTCTTCACCAGCAGCAAAAGGATGACGGTCCTGATAAAGAATGGAAACTGACTGTTCCTCAAGCTTTGCCGTTAGAAGATCGACCTGCTCCCTGCTGTCTGCATGAAAGGCTAAATGGTTCAAGCCCACTCGGCATCGATGATACGGTACGTCCATGAACCGTTCCTCCGTCTGTACGAAAACGATATAAAAATGATCCTTTCTGTAACTAAATCCGTTGTTCCACTCCTGATAAACCTGATAGCCGAGTTCGTGTAACAGCCAGCCCCAGAAACTCCGGGATTCTTCTAAACGGGATACATATAATTCAATATGGTGAAGCATATTACTCCCCTCTTCCGGTTTATTTTTCCTTCTTTTATTATGACATATCCATCGTAAATCCTCTTCCACAATGAAACAAGTTAAGCTATACTTGTAAAAAAATTCAAAATACGGGGTGAATCGATGGAACTATTAAGAACCTCCTTCAGCTGGGTTGGCAGTGATGATATGCTGCTCGATACACCGGCTGTGACGAAGGCTGGCTGCATTACGATTGGCAGGTATGGCGGGCACTCTTCTGCAGGTGCTAAAAAGAACGAAGACGGCTGCCTAGTATGGTGCAACAAAGAATATAATTGGGAGTTTGCTGTTGTATTGGATGCTCACAATACCGCACAAAGTGCTGAACTGGTAGTCGATGCTTTAGAAAGCTGCCGGGAATCCATACATGTACTTCTAAACAAGCCAGCTTCATTCTGTCTGCCTCGGCTTGAAGAAAAAATACTGTCTATTTTTCAGTCTGATTCATTCAAGAGAAAATGTTCAGAAATCAAAGGCGAAACAGCCTGCTTGATCGCGGTACGCAAAGATAATTATTTATGGTGGTTTTCAGTCGGAGACAACCTGTTGTTTTTGTTTGCCAACGAGCTGCGTTCTTTTGGCCAGCAGCAGCTGAATCAACGAAACTTTTATGAATGGATCGGCCAGGTAAATACGTTCGATTTAGATGTTCCGTGTTATTCAACAGGACGCAGAGAGCTGCGGCATGGAAACAACTATATCATTCTCGCTACCGATGGACTTATAGAATGTCCAAACGAGCCATTCGCGGATCCTCAGACGATTTACCAGCGCTTTGAGGACCACGACCCTATATATGCTGTGCAATCACTACTAGACGATGTACACTATAACAAAGGAACAGACAGCACGACTGTGCTTGCTTGGAGTGTAAGTAATTCAAATAAAGCCGTGATGCCGAGCAATATGCCCTCTTTTTAGAGTTATGTTTTTTGCACAAAAAGAAAATAATGACATAAAAAAAGCCTCCTGCTATTTTGTAGCAAGAGGCTTTTCGCATTATATTCATTAGTGACTTTCGTGCTCACCATGATTTTCTTGGTTCTCGGTCTTCGGCTCGTCATGCTTATCATGCTTAGCGTGGCCTGCTGTCATTACCCATACAGACCCAATGACGATAACGATGGCAACGAAAGCTGCAAACAATATATTACCGATCTGCACGCGGCTCGTAAGATTACTCTTAGTCGAGTTCTCCGTCACGTGCATGAACATCAGCAGCTGCAGAGCAGCTTGCAAGAACGCAAAACCGAAAATGATGATTAAAATCCACGTCAATGATAAATCAGTACCCAGTGCGACCCATAGTGCAAACAAAGTAAGCACGATGGAGAGCACGAAACCGATTAAATGCTTCCACGGGAAGCCGTGGTGTTCATTAACTGCCGTTTTATTAGCCATGATGCATCACCATCCCCATCAGATAAACAGCTGTGAAGATAAAGATCCACACTACGTCTAAGAAGTGCCAGTATAGACTGGTGATAAAAACTTTTGCAGAAGTGGCTGGCGTAAGACCGCGCTTTGCCACTTGGATCAAGACCATCGTTACCCAGAAGATACCAAACGTTACGTGGGCACCGTGAGTTCCAACAAGAACAAAGAATCCTGACCAGGCTGCACTCGTACCGATGTTTGCACCTTCATGAATGAAGTGCAAGAACTCCTGAATCTCGAAGTACAGGAATCCCAGACCAAGACCAAGCGTTATGGCCATCCATGTGATCAGCCCTTTAACGTTCTGACGGCGCATCTCATGTACCGCAAGTCCGCAAGTGAAACTACTCGTTAGAAGCAAGAAGGTTTGAATCAGCAAACTCTTTACTTCAAACAGTTCACCAAGTGCAGGTCCATCTGCGATACGATGTGTTAATACCATATAAGTCGCAAATAATGTTGCAAAAAGCGCTATTTCTGCCCCTAGGAAAATCCAGAAACCGAGAATGTTTAGACGCCCAATCTCCGAACGATACTCTAAAGGCGTGTTGGGGTCGTGTGTTTCTGTATGTGCCATTTTTCACGCCTCCTTATTTTGAAATCTTTTCTGTTTCGATTACTTCTTCAACACTTACATAATATCCATCGTCGTACTCGAATGAACGGTAGATCAATGTTCCAAATACACCGATCATTCCGGCGATGCCCATCCACATCCAATCGAATACCATTCCGAATCCGGCTACAAAGAAGAATGAAGCCATGATGAACGGAACACCAGAGTTGCTAGGCATATGAATCTTCTTAATATCTTCGGCTTTTAATTTCTCAACTTTTCCAGCCTGCTTTTGTTTCCAGAAGTGGTCAAGACCTGTTACCTCTGGAATTTTTGCAAAGTTATAGAATGGAGGCATCGGTGATGGAGTAGACCATTCAAGTGTACGTCCATTCCAAGCATCTCCAGTCGTTTCACGCTTCGCAAAGCGGAAGCTGTAATAAATGTTGTAAACAAGAATGACGAATGCGATACCCATCATGAATCCGCCGATTGTAGAAACCATGTTCAATGGACCCCAGCCAGATTCTTCACTGTACGTGTAGACACGTCTTGGCATACCGTCTAGACCAAGGAAGTACTGCGGCATGAAACATACGTTAAATCCAATCGTGAAGATCCAGAAAACCCATTTACCGATACGTTCGTTCAGCTTGTAGCCAAACATCTTTGGATACCAGAAAATCAAGCCGGCAAAACATGCAAACACTGTACCCGCGATCAACACATAGTGGAAGTGAGATACCAGGAAGTATGTGTTGTGGTACTGATAGTCTGCAGCTGCCATAGCAAGCATGACACCTGTAACACCGCCGACAACAAAGTTCACGATAAAGCCTAGTGACCAAAGCATTGGGGTTGTAAATTCTATCCTTCCCCTATACATCGTGAAGAGCCAGTTAAATATCTTAACCCCTGTCGGAATACCGATCGCCATCGTTGTGATAGAGAATACGGAGTTAACGACTGCTCCTGAACCCATCGTAAAGAAGTGGTGGACCCAAACCAAGAAGCTGTATCCTGCAATAAGAAGCATAGACCAGATCATGGCTTTATAACCAAACAATGTTTTCTTAGAGAACGTAGAGATGATCTCAGAGAACATACCGAATGCCGGAAGAATAACGATATATACCTCTGGGTGGCCCCATAACCAGAAGAGGTTTGCCCAAAGCATATCCATTCCTTCTCCTTGCAGTGTGAAGAAATGACTTCCAAATAAACGGTCAAATGTCATAAGTACTAGTGCAACTGTAAGGATCGGGAAAGCGAAAATAATGATAACCATTGTTACTAGTGATGACCATGTAAACATCGGCATACGGAACAATGTCATTCCAGGTGCACGCATCTTAAGGATTGTAACTAAGAAGTTAATACCGGTTAAGAGCGTACCAATCCCCGCTATCTGCAGACCGAGCAAGTAGTAGTTCTGGCCAGGCCCAGGACTCAGTTCATTACTCGCAAGCGGCATGTAACTCGTCCAGCCCGCCGATGGCGAACCGCCGATTACGAATGAGATGTTGAATAACATCGCACCGATAAAGAACGTCCAGAAACTGACTGCATTTAAATAAGGATAAGCTACGTCACGTGCTCCGATTTGTAATGGAACAACTACGTTTATCAAACCAATCAAGAACGGCATTGCCATGAAGATGATCATGATCGTACCGTGAGTTGTAAAAATTTCGTTATAGTGCTGTGAATCGAGGAAATTCGCCTCTGGAACTGCGAGCTGTGCCCTCATTAAGAGTGCATCTACCCCGCCGCGGAACATCATCAGCACAGCGGAAACGATATACATGATACCAAGCTTTTTATGATCTACAGTTGTGAGCCATTCGTCCCACAGCCATTTCCATTTTTTAAATTTTGTAAGATAAAACAGGATACCCACCATCGTCAATACAATGGATACGTCTGCACCATAGATTAACGGGTCACCTGTTACGAAAAATTCATCCCATTTCATATTGAAATGCCTCCTCTGTTAATGGGCATGAGAATCCCCATGAGACTCTGATTCTTCTTGCTTCTTCTTCTCTTCTTCACGCTTTTTCTTTTCTTCTTTTGCAGCTTTTGAGTGCGGGATCTTAGGCTCATAACCTAAACGCTCACGAGCTTTCATCGCATAATCTGCCTCATCAGCATGGTTGACCCATCCTAAATGAGTAGAAGAGAAAGTCATCTCCTTAACGTGACCAGGAAGCATCAGTTTATCGTACTGCTCCTTCGTTAACTCTGGAGCATCGGTTTTTGTCTCGCTAACCCATTTTTCAAACTCTTTATCAGACATGGACATAACATCAAACGTATGATCAGTGAACCCTTCTCCAGTAAAGTTAGAGTTGCGTCCTTCATACGTACCTTGCTCGTCAGCCTGCAGATAAAGCTTTGTCTCCATACCCGCCATCGCATACTTTTGGCCGCCTAATTGCGGAACCCAAAATGATGCCATTGAATCAGCAGAAGTGAGCTTAAATAATACTGGCCGATCTTCTGGAATATGAAGATAGTTAACAGTTTCTATGTCTTGCTCAGGGTAAGTAAACACCCATTTCCAATCGACAGATGTAGCATGAATCACTAATGGTTTTTGATCTTTAGTCTCTTCAGGAGGTCCTTCTAGAGAATAGATCGTCTTAACCGTAGGAACCGCCAATGCAATCGTAATAATAATCGGAATGATCCACCAAATCGTTTCAAGCAAATGACTTCCTTCATTATCAGGATCATAGCCTTTATGATTTTTTCGATCACGATATTTATAAACAATAAAAGCAGTAAGTGCATAAACGACAATTAGAATAAATGTCATAAATCCAATTGAATACAGAATAAGGTCCTTTTGTTGCTGCCCTACTGGCCCTTTCGGATCTAATATAACCATTTCGCTGCAGCCGCTTAGCATGAGTACGGCCATCAATAACCCGAATGTAAAAAACGGCTTTAACCGTCGCATCACCAGGTCCACCTTCCTTTCTATGTTTGTCGCTTGTGAATTACCTCACAAGAAAACTTTGGTTAAGTACCTAATGTTTACTTTCTGTTAACATCCTACCAAACGTTAACACAAAAGTTATCTGCGTTGTGAAAGTGTCACGAGAATTTCAAACAAAGCTCACAACTTCTTCACACTTTGGTCAAAAAACGTTCATATTTTTGGAAGCTGCTTCTTCTGCTGGAAGATTAAACGGTTTTTTACCAGTGCAGGATTTTCCTCCCTTAACATCTATTGTAGAATTTTACCCTTTATGTACAGCCTTCACACCTTTATTGATTATTATCTTTTGGGGTATATTCTTGGCATAAAAAATGAAAAGGGGTCCGGTACCACGAAGGTACCGGACCCCTTTTCTATTATAGTGAGCAAATACAAGCATCGAATATGGCTAGTACCGTACCCCAGTGTTTATGCGCTCACTTCAACTTGATTATCAGCATCGTTGTAGACATCTGTGTCCAGCTCGTTTTGCAGTCTGCTTGTGACGATACCAGATGTCATGGCTCCGCTGACGTTTACTGCTGTTCGCCCCATGTCAATCAGCGGCTCTACTGAGATCAGAAGCCCTGCCAGCGCGATCGGAAGATCCATCGCTGAAAGGACAAGAAGTGCTGCAAATGTAGCTCCTCCGCCAACCCCAGCTACTCCAAACGAGCTTAATGCGACGATGGCGATAAGTGTTGCGATAAAGCTTGGTGAAAGCGGGTCAATCCCCACAGTCGGCGCGATCATTACAGCGAGCATGGCTGGATAAATTCCTGCACAGCCATTCTGTCCGATCGATAAGCCAAATGAACCGGAAAAGTTAGCAATTCCGTCTGGAACACCAAGGCTTTTTTGTGTACGGATGTTCAGAGGCAGTGCCCCTGCACTTGTACGTGATGTGAAGGCAAAAGACAGTACCGGGAACGCTTTTCTCATATATGTTACAGGATTAAGCCCTGAGAATGTAATCATCGCTAAATGGATGAGGAACATGACAAGCAGTGCAACATAGGAAGCAATGACAAACTTTCCGAGCTTCGTGATCGCGTCTAGGTCACTCAATGCAACGGTTTTTGTCATGATCGCCAATACTCCATATGGCGTCAGGCGCAGAATCAGTGTTACTACTCTCATGATAACTCCGTAGAAGGCATCAACAATCCCTGCAAACGTAGCGGCCTGCTCTTCGTTTTTCTTTTTAACCCCTAAATAAGCAAGACCTAAGAAAGCGGCAAAGATTACAATTGCAATCGTTGAAGTCGGACGAGCTCCTGTAAAGTCTAAGAACGGATTAGCCGGGAGCAGCGATAAGATCTGCTGAGGCAGCGTTAAATCTTTTACTGTACCAAAAGTCCCTTCAAGTTCCTGACCGCGTGCGTTCTCCGCATCACCCTGCTCAATCTGCACAGCTTCCAGGTCAAATGCTACCGCTGAAGCGATACCGACTGCAGCAGCTACTGCTGTAGTCGCAATCAGAAGACCAATAATCCAAGTGGAGATTTTACCGATGTTATTAGAAAGCTTCATTTTTGTAAAAGCCGATAAGATTGAAATAAACACAAGTGGCATCACGATCATTTTTAGGAACGTAACATAACCGCCGCCTACCAGCGAAAACCAATCTGCTGATTTCGCAACCGCTTCAGATCCAGGTTCATACGCATACTGAAGAATTAATCCAAATATAATTCCGAGTCCGAGACCGGTAAATACACGCTTTGAAAATGAAACGTGTTTGCGCTGCATATACACTAAAACGCCAAGCAATACTGCCATAACGGCGAGATTCAACAATACCAGGTAAGTTGTTGTCATCCTGGGTTCCCCCTCTTTAAAAATAGTCGCTTACTTAAAGTAATATAACTATTCCAATCCGTCAAGTAGGAATTCCCGATTTTATCAAATTTTTCCCCTCACCTCCTTCAAGGGTATACCTGTCTGCACAAAAAACCCACATTCAAAAAAGCAGCATTGAATGCGGGTTTATCATATAAGCAAGTATCCTGGATGTGGTTGTATTTAGTTTTGTACAATCTATTCGCTATCAGGACAAATTATTCATCATAAATTTGGACAAAAGCTCCCCGATATTTCGATGAAGCATGATGGCGTCATTGCTGTTTTTAAAATCACTCAAGAGAACAGCGGCAATCACAGGCTCCCCTTCATCTTTCACAATTATTGCGGCATCATGCTCTAATCCCGGAAGTTCGCCTGTCTTGCTGCCTACTGCCAAGCAAGGGTTCATTAGTGCAGGAAGCTTGTGACGGAACTGCTGACTGCACAGAATGCTGAGCATTTCGTTTTGAAAAGGAGATCTCAAAATCTGCTTCAGCATCGTCACCGTATCCCGGGCACTTGTCCAATTATCTTTATCAGAATGAAGATCCATCATTCTCCGCTGGATCACTGTTTCGCAGCAGCCGATATCCTTACAAAATGAATTAATCCGGTTTATTCCAATAAGATCAATCAGCTTGTTTGTTGCTGAGTTATCAGAAACGGTAATCATTAGAGTAACGAGTTCTAGAATGCTAAATGTTCGATCAACCTCCAAAGTTTTCAGGACTCCAGATCCTCCTGTCATGCAGTGGGATGAAACCTTTATTGGTGCAGTTAAACTGAGACTGCCTTGTTCAGCCTGACGAAAGACTTCCAGCATTACCGCCAGCTTTATTAGACTTGCGGATCTCACCCGTAAGCTGCTGTTCCATTCAGCATTCATTTTTCCCTCTATCATAATGCTTGCATTACCGTTGAAAGAACTAACCATTTCCTTTATGTATTCTGAAAAATCCTCCATTATTATGTCACCGCGCCGCCCATAGGAGCCGCACTGTTGTTCATCTTTTCAATCATGTTCACACCCATTACTACAGCTGTAAGCTCCTCTATTGACAGAATCTGTGATCGGCTGATGAGCTTATACGAGCTGCTCTCGAAAAATCCGTTCACCTTTTCAAAGACTGCGATTTCGTTTTCCTGTGCATCAAAAACACGGTACTCTCTAGAAAACGTCTTAGAAACAATTGAAAAGCTTCCCCTGTTTCCTGTCTCATAGACAAAAACTTTTTTAGTGAACGTCAGCTTATGCTTTAGCCAGCCAATTTCCTCTTTATTTTGGTTGGTGACAGTCCACCTGCTTCTGAAAAACCCGCTGAATCGGCCCTCAATGAGTGTCCTGTGATCCAGCCCGCAAACTGACACTGAAGACGTTAAAGCACTCTTTAAATCAAGGTATCCAGTCTTTTCTTTTTTCTCATTAAATATTTCGGTAAGCCCTCTTGAAAAGAAATTATCCTTGAAATAAGCCGTTTGCATCCACGCTCACTCCTTTGTCTGTCCTTTAACTATTCCAACGTTTTCGATAGAGAAAAGTTTCAGAAACATATTTTCACCTCAAAGGGAAAAAATGAAGTAGAAAAGGGGTGAATAGCATGTCACGCGGAAAAGAATTTGAACATAAGAAAAAAGGCCATCCCGGCAGGTTTCCGGATAACAGCCTCCAGCCTCGCATCGTGCAGGCATCAGATGAAACCGATTCAGAATCATTCGTAACAAAAGAAGCATTCAAAAACCGTACACAAGACGAAAAGTAACAATCATTAAAAGGAGCCGTAGCAGCTCCTTTTTATAATCCCCTCGTTGTGTCCCGTTCTCTGATAACCACATCACGATCGCGTTTCGTATGCCCGATCATGAAAAGACGTCTCAAGAAATAGCCGGCAATTCCATAAACGATAATGGCGACCAGGGTTGAAAGTTCCAGTTCAAACCTGCCGACATCCACCATTGGGAAAATAGAACGGAACGGATAAAGCAGCGGCTCGCTGAGACTAAGCACAAACTGAACAAACGGAGCAGCTTCATTAGCGCCAAACAATTTAAATAATAAACGCAAGCCAAGAATAACCTGAACGATGCCAATCAGTATACCAACTATTACAGCCATGATAGGTGTCCGTCTCATTAATTTTCGCTCCCTTAATTTTAATTATGAAAAATTTACCCTTTTTTCTCTTTTTTGTAACCTGCGGAGACATCCGTTTTTGTCTTTGTAAAGGCTTTTCCCTAACAGATTGTTTATTTTGAAGGGTTTGGTCTGTAAAGAAATTTTCCGACATCACCTCTGCGCTCTAAGTTAAAATACCAATGCCTCAAACATGAGATATTCTTTTATCACAGTAGCTTAATCATCTTTGAATACATCATTGATCAAGTTGATCTGAGTGTAAGGTGCCGACTCCGGCGGGATCAGTGGGACAGGTGAGACCCTTTAGGGCGCGTAGCGGCAAAGGGGCTCACCGCACACCCCGCGGAAAGCGTGCGCCTGAAACGCAGATCAACTGCTTCTCTGATTTCTAAAAGCAACAATGGTTACGAAAACGGCCTTTTTAAAATACATTCAAACACACAGTGCGCTTCTCTCTTTTGAGGGAAGCTTTTTTTCGTTGAGGCTGTTGAGTCAATTCCTATTCAATACTATAATGAAGCAGTATGAGACTTCTGACAGAAAAAGGTGTTCTATAGATGAGTATTTTATCAGTAACGAACTTGAGTCACGGCTTTGGCGACCGTGCAATTTTTAATGATGTGTCATTCCGCCTGCTAAAAGGCGAGCACATCGGCCTGATCGGTGCGAATGGTGAAGGTAAATCAACCTTCATGAACATAATCACAGGCAAACTGAAGCCCGATGAAGGAAAAGTTGAATGGGCTAAAAAAGCACGCATCGGCTATCTCGATCAGCATACTGTGCTGCAAAAAGGCATGACAATCCGCGACGTACTAAAAAGCGCGTTTCAATACATGCTGGACATGGAAGCGGAAATGAACGCTATCTATGAAAAAATGGGCGAAGCGACACCAGAAGAGCTTGAGAAGCTTCTCGAGGATGTCGGCGTCCTGCAGGATACGCTTACTAACAATGATTTTTATATCATTGATGCAAAAGTTGAGGAAATCGCGCGCGGACTAGGGCTAGAGGATATCGGTCTTGAGCGTGATGTAAACGATTTGAGCGGCGGACAGCGTACGAAGGTCCTTCTTGCCAAGCTATTGCTTGAAAAGCCAGACATTCTGCTCCTCGATGAGCCTACTAACTATCTTGACGAGGTTCATATTGAGTGGCTCAAGCGCTACCTTCAAGAGTATGAGAACGCATTTATCCTCATCTCGCATGATATCCCGTTCCTTAACAGCGTTATTAACTTGATCTACCACATGGAAAATCAGGAACTAAACCGCTATGTCGGGGACTATGACAACTTCATGGGCATTTATGAGATGAAAAAATCTCAGCTCGAATCTGCTTATAAAAAACAGCAGGCTGAAATGGCACAGCTGAAGGATTTCGTTGCACGCAATAAAGCACGTGTATCAACAAGAAACATGGCGATGTCGCGTCAAAAGAAGCTTGATAAGATGGATGTTATCGAGCTGGCAAAAGAAAAGCCGAAGCCGGAGTTTAACTTTAAGCAAGGCCGTACTTCAGGCAAGCTGATTTTTGAAACAAAGGACCTTGTTATCGGCTATGACGAGCCGTTATCAAAGCCGCTGAACCTGCGCATGGAGCGGGGCCAGAAGATTGCTCTTGTCGGTGCAAACGGAATCGGTAAGACAACATTGCTCCGCAGCATTCTAGGCGAGATCAAGCCAGTCTCTGGATCTGTCGAACGCGGCGAGCATCAGGAAGTCGGATACTTTCAGCAAGAGGTAAAAACAGCGAACTATAACACGTGTATTGAAGAAATCTGGAGCGAATTCCCTGGATTCTCTCACCACGAGGTGCGTGCGGCACTTGCAAAATGCGGGCTGACGACTAAGCATATTGAAAGCAAGGTCGAAGTGCTGAGTGGAGGAGAAAAAGCGAAGGTCCGATTATGTAAGCTGATTAACAATGAGACGAACCTGCTCGTGCTCGATGAGCCGACAAACCACCTGGACGTGGATGCTAAAGAAGAGCTCAAACGCGCTTTAAAAGCTTACAAAGGAAGCATCATCTTGATCTCCCACGAACCTGAATTTTATAAAGAAGTTGCCACTGATGTCTGGAACTGCGAAAGCTGGACAACAAAGGTATTTTAATAAGTTAAACCCTCACTTTGAAAGTTTAGAGTGGGGGTTTTTGTTTATTCATATGAAAGCATATAACGCATTCCCTTTTTAGAACCAATTATTATAGGACTCAATGAATGAATGATACGGTGAACTGTTTTCCTAGAACTTAAACTTATAAATGCTCGAATATCTCTGTTTTTAAATTGCTCTTTTAAAAGGAGTGAATAATCCATGATTGTTTCTTTGTGAGCCGTTCTTGAATTAAACGGACACTTGATACAGTGCCACTTTGCAACTTTCCAAATCATACTGAATGCTCCACATGCTGAGCATTGAACACCTTTCTGAATTTCATGTTCTCTTATTTGAAAAGTTTGCATGATGTCTGGATTATGCGGAGTGTGATTTTTCATCAAATAGTTGATGGCCTTCTTGCACTCTTTTTTAGTAAAGGCTTCTGTGGAATAACGGTCTAGGCAATTTTGAATTTTGGTGATCAGGCTCGCTCCTTTAGCAACCTTTTGAAGCTGTTCCTTAGAATTTGAGCGGACGATGGATAAGGGGTTAGTAAAAACAACCAGGGATTCAATCGGTACATTCGGAAACTTATGAAGTTTGAGCCATCCTGAAAGCTGCATATGCTGCAAATTAAGCTGTGACAACGGGTTTGGAAAACCTTCTTCAACGCCATTTCTTGTCCGTACCATCTGATCGACTTCCGAATCTAAAAAGATATCACCTTGAAAATTCTTCACTTCTAAAATCATAATCATTTTGGCAAACACTATGATCGTATCTATTTGAAAATAGGTACCATGCTTGGAAAGAAGCCTCACATCATAAAGGATAAAATTTTCTTTTTCAAGCAGCATACGCAAATAGTAATCAATTGAGTGTTCTCCCTTATAACCTGCATAGTGACGAGCAAATTCCTCTTGCACAGCCTGTCTCTTCGGATGATCAGGTCCCATTCGTCTTAATAATGCCTCGAGCTTCATCAACCTTATTGATTTAGTCTTTTTCTTAACAATCATGCAATCACTCTCCGCTTACTGTTATGAAATTCATCATACATAACCGGATTATTAATGGAAAATCGATAAATTACGGATTTTGCTTATTCTTTTAGGGAGTTTTTATAATTAATCAGCTAGAACCTTCAAGAAAATGGATAGAAACGCCCTTATTTTGGCTAATATTGTTATTTTTTCAGTTTTAAATAACTTGGTAAATTACTGAATGTTCCCGAAAGTTCGGATATGTGCCATTTTCAGAGGTTATGTGCCATCTTAAAAGGATATCTTCCAAAATTAAAGAACTATGTGCCGTTTTAAAAAGATTTGTGCCATTCTACAAATTTCGACACGGAAACTCCCCCTGTATGCTGAAAAGCTTACATAAAAAAGCCTCCTGATCCACTCAGAAGGCTTCCATACTAGCTATTCAATTCTTCCACAAGCAGCGACAGTTCTTCCCACCGCTCCATCGTTGTTTCCAGTTCGTCCTCTATCTTCTTCTGTTCAGCGAAAAGCTCATTGATCTTGCCAATATCACTGCCGGCTGCGATAATCGCCTGTTCCAGCTCGCTTTTTCGCTCTTCGAGGCCCATGATGCGGTCTTCAATCGTATCCCATTCCTGCTGTTCTTTGTACGACAGCTTCTTTTTCCGGCCTTCTTTTTTCTGCTGATTCGCTTCAACCGCACGTTCTGCTGAAAGCTGAGCCGCTGCTGCTGCATCCCGCTCGCGCTTCTCTTCCATATACTCGCTGTATGCCCCTTGATAACGGCGAATTTCGCCATCCCCTTCAAAGGCGAGCAAACGGTCAACTACGCGGTCAAGAAAATACCGGTCATGCGAAACGGTAACGACGACACCAGGAAAATGATCAAGATAATCCTCTAGAATAGAGAGAGTCTGAATATCCAAATCGTTCGTCGGCTCATCCAAAAACAGTACGTTCGGTTCGCCCATTAAGACACGCAGCAAATAAAGTCGGCGGCGCTCACCGCCAGACAGCTTGCGGATAAACGTATATTGCTGTGATCTATGAAACAGAAACCGCTCGAGCATCTGCTCAGCCGTTATTGCTGTTCCGTCAACCGTATAAATGACGGAAGCCGCTTCCTTGATGTAATCGATCATTCGGAGGGAGCCGTCAATCTCATCATGGTTTTGTGTGTAATAGCCGATCTTGACCGTTTCGCCGATCTCGACCGTACCGCTGTCAGGCTGAAGCCTGCCGGCGATTAAGTTCAAAAGCGTTGTCTTGCCGCTTCCGTTCGGTCCAACAATTCCAAGACGCTCTCCCGGTACCATTAAATAATCCAGCCTGTTGATCAGTGTTCTGCCGCCAAGCGCTTTAGAAACATCTTGAAGTTCAATTACTTTTTTCCCGAGACGCTGTGACCCGATGGCAAACTCTATATTGCCTTGTTTCTGCGGACCTTTAATCTCCTGCAGCTCCTCTGCACGATGAATGCGCGCTTTCTGCTTTGTCGTGCGGGCTTTCGCTCCGCGCTGCAGCCAAGCCAGCTCGCGGCGCAGAAGGTTTTGCCGCTTATCCTCACTCGCTGCTTCGCGCTCCTCGCGATCCGCTTTTTTCTCGAGATACGTCTCATAGTTGCCTTCATAAGCAAAAAGCCTGCCATGGTCGAGCTCAAAAATTTGGTTCGTCACACGGTTAAGGAAATAACGATCATGCGTGACCATGATTAAAGCGCCTTTATACTGAGACAAAAATTGCTCGAGCCATTCAATCGTATCGTTGTCTAGATGGTTTGTCGGCTCATCCAAAATCAGCAGCTCTGCTGGCTGGATAAGAGCTTTTGCGATCGCTACACGCTTTTGCTGTCCGCCTGATAAATGCTTCACAGTTTGAGAGAAGTCGCTTAATCCTAGTTTAGTCAGCACCGTTTTTGCTATCGTGTTCGCTTCCCACGCATCGTTTTCATCCATCCGCTGCTGCATTTTCATGAGCTTAGTCAGCCTTTTCTCATCAGCAGGATCTAATTCGAGATCCATCAGCGCTTTCTCATACTCTCTCATCGTTTTCATGATAAGAGAGTCGCCGTAATAGATTTGTTCAAGAACCGTCAGTTCTTCATCGAGCTCTGGCTGCTGCGGCACATATTCTACATGAAACGCATTGGAATGAGTCAGCTTTCCTTTTTCCACCGATTCCTGGCCCACGAGCACCTTCAGCAATGTTGATTTTCCTGTACCGTTTGTTCCGATCAAACCGACTCTCTGATTTTCCGAAATAGAGAATGAAATGTCATCGAATAATATTTTTTCGCCATACGTTTTAGTTAAGTTTTCAGCCAATAAAATACTCATGAACTAACCTGCCTTGTCTGTTATGCTGCTTTTATTGTATAGCAACTTCAGCAAGATTGAAAATGCCGTCGTTCATTATGAATGAGTTAGGTGACGTCCCGGGGCAAATTTCCTTCCTGGATGGTCATTTGGAAGAACACTTCTCCCATGGCTGAACAATTTTTCCCGGAGCGAACCATCTTTATATTCTTTTTTATAAATTCCTCGTTCCTGCAAAATGGGTATGACAAGATCTATAAAGTCTTCTAAGCAAGATGGCGTCACAAGATGGTTCAAATTATACCCATCGACACCTGACGTTTCAAAGTGATGCTGTATTTGATCAGCGACTTCAACGGGATTGCCGATAAAGACGGTGTTTCGATCAATAGATTCAAGCCTTCCGAGTGCCTCTTTAATCGATAGCTGTTTCGAAGCATCCTTCGTAAGCGAAGCCGCTTTATAGTGGCCATGCTCAGTTTTCTTAAACTCAAACGGCTGATCTTGATCTTGCTTTTCATATTCAGAAAGATCGTACCCGCTTGCTCCGCCAAACTGTGATTTAGCAGCATCTGGACTCCACAGCTTGTTGTATTCTTCGTACTTTGCCTCCGCTTGCTCAGTCGTTTCTGCCACGATAACAGTTAAGAAGCAGATAATCTTCACATGATCAGGATTCCGTCCATGTTCCACTGCTCTCTTCCGAATATCATCTGCATAATACTTAATGCGTTCTGGCGTTGGACCGCCAACAAACACACATTCTGCATGCTTAGCAGAAAAATCACGGCCGCGCTCTGACGTTCCTGCTTGGTAAATAACGGGTGTACGCTGCGGTGATGGCTCACTTAAGTGCGGGCCTTCCACGCTGAAAAATTCGCCCGTATGATTAATTTCGTGCACTTTAGAGGAGTCTACTAAAATCCCGTTCTCCACATCCTCTATAATCGCACCGTCCTCCCAGCTTTCCTCCCATAGCTTGTACGAAACTTCAAGAAACTCATCGGCGATCTCATACCGCTTATCATGCTTGACCATATCCTTCAGTCCAAAATTCCTTGCAGCGTTCGGCAGATAAGAGGTCACAACATTCCACGCAATCCTTCCGTTTGTAAGATGATCCAGCGTCGAGAACCTCCTTGCATTTCCGAACGGCTGCTCATAGGTTGTGCTGACCGTGATAGCAAATGATAAATGCTCTGTAACGCTGGCCATAGTCGGTATGACAAAAGCTCCGTCGTTCACGGGAATCTGCAGACCATCGTGAATGGAAGGTTCCTTGCTTTGCTTATATGTGTCATAAACACCTAGAACATCTGCAAAAAAGACGGCATCAAACTTTCCTCTTTCAAGAAGGCGCGCCATTTCGATCCAATAATTCAAATCTTTATAGCCTCTGTGTCTCTTAGACTTAGGGTGCTTCCACAAACCGTGCGAGTTATGCATCGCACTCGTCATCTCAAACGCATTTAAAATAATTTGCTTTGTCATCACATGCCTCCGTTTTTTTTGTAGACCAAACCATACAAAAAGCCTCTTCCCATAAAAATAAGAAGAGGCGAAAAAACGCAGCAGCTATGCTCTTCTTATCTTTCAAGCGTTACGCTTGCTGGAATTGGCACAGTGCTTCAATAAGCCTGCTGCCGAGGTTTCATAGGGCCAGTCCCTCTACCTCTCTGGATAAGAAATTAAACTATTTAACTTTGATACTTAAAATAACCTTTCAAGTAAACCACTGTCAACATTAAATTTTAAAAATAAAAAATTATCCGTCTTTTTAAACTGCGCTTTTGTAAACTATGTTGCTTATATAGAATTCAGTGAAGTAGTTGATCTCCGTTTCAGGCGCACGCTTTCCGCGGGGTGTGGCGAAAAGCAGAAACGGCTCGTTCAGCCCCGACAAGCAAAAGGGAAAGGGGCCGGTAAGTCGCTCTTTGACTTATTGGACACTTGCCCTTTTGACCTCGAGGGGCTAGCCGTTTTCTGCTGGACAAGTGAGCCCCTTTGCCGCTGCGCGACCTAAAGGGTCTCACCTGTCCCACTCGTCCCGCTGGATAAGGAAGGCTACGCAGCAAGACATCGCACGAAGAAAATGCGATTTTCATTTTAGAGGAGTCGGCACCTTACACTCCGATCAACTTTATCAATGATGGATTCTAGAAGACAAAGCAAAAGTAAAAAAAATTTAACAAAATCGATTAATTGAAATTCGAAAACTATTTTTATGGATTTAACATTTGAAGATTAATTTACAATTCAGATATCAACAACCGATGAACTTTCAAACTTACACAATCCTGTCATAAGCAATTATCTTTTAGAAATGCGCCCTTTTAAAAGATATGAAGTTTGGGGTATACAGTCAGTAAACACAATGACAGGAGAGGGTATGATGGGAATCCGCAAATACATTTTTCACAAATTTGAGAAGCCGACAGGAGTCATTGGGAAGATTGCTGGCCGCTATATGGCTGTAGAGAATAAAAGTCTGAACAAATGGACTGCTTCGCTTTTGGATATTCGGGACGGCGATAAACTGGTTGAAGTAGGCTATGGTCCTGGAAAAGGCATTGAATACATTTGCAGAGCCTACCAAAATGTCAGTTTAACAGGCTATGACATTTCAGCTGATATGAAGGAACTTGCCGAATCACGCAATAGCGATTATATCAAAGAGAGACGCGTTACACTTTATAGCCGCAGTGTGGCGGAGGCTAGTGAACAGCCTGAGACATTTGATAAAGCGTACTCGGTCAACTCCATTTTGATTTGGAAGGATCCTGTGAACGATCTTCGTGTGATTAAAGAATGGCTTAAACCGAACGGGCAGATTGCCATTACGCTCCAGCCTCATGAAAAAGGAGCGACGGATGAGACGGCGGAAGAAAACGGGAAAGTCATTTCACTCTACTTAAAACAAGCTGGTTTTCAGAACATTACGGTGCACACAAAAGAAATGAAGCCAGTTAACGCTGTTACTGTAACCGCAAATAAAAAAATAGAAAATTCAAATAATAATGTTTTGAAAAATTTTAACCGGGTACATTAACTATGCAACACTATAACACCATAAGGAGGAGTTGCAAGATGAGGAACACACCGTGTACCGAAAAAGGCAATGATCCAAGAGATGGGCCAAGTAGTGAGTGCAAGAACCGTTTAGTACCGATTTAGCTGTACGAACGTAACATTGAAAAGCAATAAGGATGCAAGACAGAAAGTAATCAAGTAAGTTGAAACAATGAAAAAGAGCCGGATGCTCGACCCGGCTCTTTTTTCATGGCTTCATTTTTGGCGCTCTTCATATTTTTCGTGATTTTCATGCCCTTCCAAATAACTTGTTTTTTGCCTTTTCTTGCGTCGCATTTTTTGAACGAAAAAAATAATAACCAGTACAATCAGCAGCAGACTGATATTAAAGAAGCCGCCTAAAAACAGAAAGAAATCACGGATTCCATCCCACATATTTATCACCTCTATTCCATCCTTACCCTCTAGCTTTCCCATGTACTCATGTTTTTTCTTCCAGTGAGCGGGAATAGTATAAAAAAAGAATTGAGGTGACGGCTGTGGCTGAAAACCGAAAAAAGCCAATGAAGAACAATCCGATGGACCATCCTGAACAGTATAGAACTGACAAGGAAAGCCTGTTTGACAAGTTTGAGTCTGAGAAAAATGTAGATCCCATACCAATGGAAGATCTGAAGGAAGAGAAACGAGAAGAAAAAGACAAAAAAGGAACGAAGAGCACATCATCCAGTGAAAAAAAGTATAATCCATGATGTAAAAAAGGGCCTGGTAATCAGGCCCTTTTTAGTTATGTACCAATTCTTTTGTTACTTGATCCTGTTCAACCTGCGATTCTTCAGCAGGAAGTGTAACGGTTACGACCGTTCCTTTCCCTTTTTTGCTGTCATATTGAACAGTTCCGTTCATTGATTCGATTATGCGGAGAGAAACCACTGTTCCAAGACCTGTACCTTTATCTTTTGTTGTGTAGAACAAAGTGCCGATTCTTTCGAGCTGTTCTTCACTCATTCCTTTGCCTGTATCTTTTATCGTAATGAACGCTTCTGCATTACTGCCCTCCAGTATAATGGACACTTTGCCTCCTTGGTCTGTCGCCTCAATTGCGTTCTTCACCATATTTACCAGCGCCTGTTTCAGCTGGCTCTTATCTGTATAAAGCAGAACACTTTTCTTGTAAATCTCCTCGATAACAACACCATTTTTCAAAGCAAGAGGATTTAGCAGCAACGCTAAATCGTGAAGAAAATCGGCAGCATTAAATTTTTCCATCTTGCGGAATTCCGGCTTTGCAAAGTTCAAGTAATCACTGATGATGGATTCTGCCCGTCCGAGCTCGCTTAATACGAGCGGGATGTACTGCTTGCTGTTCAGCGTTTGGTCCCTCTCCATGAGCTGAAGGAATCCTTTCACGACTGTCAGCGGATTTCTCACTTCATGAGCAATGGATGCAGCGAGCTCTCCTATTGTGTTGAGTTTTTCAGCACGCTGAATCTCGATTTTCATATAAGATCGCTCAATAATAGACTCGTTCAATATAGCAGCACAGCCTACCCCGATAATCTGAATGCATCCAAATAACACACAGTACATCGTTAATTGATACCATGTGACAGGAAAGATAATCTGTTTTTCTTCTACGATTGCAAAAAGAATACAAAGCTGAACAATAACAGGCCAAAAACCTATAACAATCGCCATCTTCCAGCGTTTATCAGGTGTACACTTCCAGAATTTTCGGTATACCAATAATAGAACTGACAGAGCCAAAAAAATAGCTATATATCCGTAAACTAGCGTATCTCCGCCTAAATATGTTCTTGTAAGTAACAGTGAAGCAAAGACGATAAGTCCTGCTTTCGTTCCTCCGTATAAAACGGCCAGAACGAGCGGTATGTAACGTAAATCCCAGTAAATTCCGTATTCGTAAAAGCTAAATAATAGGCTAAGAGATGCAGCCGCTCCATTTAATATTCCCGAAAGATAAGGTGATTCTGCCCATCTGCTTTTTTCCAGCAGCACACTATAAAATAGAACAGGTGCCAGTACTATCAGCATTTGTAATAGTAATTTTTCAGCAAGCATCTCATATCCCTCATTTCTCTTTACAGTCTAAAGTGAAAATACGACAAAAGTTCCCAATTACCTTTATAAGGAAACAAAAAATTGCATATCTTGCAAACGAAATATAAAAGTCCACAGAAAAAGACCTCAGCGTGTGCTGAGGTCTAATAAATTTAAGACACTTTGTCCTTTTCATTTTCAGTTCCTTTATACCCATTCTCCCAATACTCTGCGTTTTTAATGCCGAGTTTAGAAGAGTTGAAGACCGGATCGATACCCTGCTTTTTTTGCTCCTCATAGTCTTTTAATACTCTAAGTGCAGGCTTTGCTAAAATGAGTATCGCGATTAGGTTCAGCCACACCATGATTCCGAGGCCAATGTCACCCATCGCCCATGCGAGCTCCGTCTCTTTGACAGCACCATAATATGTTGCTCCGAGAATAACGATTTTCAAAAGAAACATGGCTACCTTGCTGTCCTTGCCTCTTGCTAGATAAGCAATATTCGTTTCAGCCATATAGTAATAGGCCATAATTGTTGTGAAGGCAAAGAAGAACAGCGCAACAGCTGTGAAACCAGCACCGAATCCAGGAAGAACGGATTCAATCGCGGCTTGTGTAAATCCAGGACCATCCGGTACTCCTGGAAGCTTTTCAGTAATGAATTTTGTTTTCTCAGCATTTTCGTACACATTGTATGAACCTGTGAAAAGGATCATAAACGCTGTCGCTGAACAAACAAGAAGAGTATCAACATAAACTGAGAACGCCTGTACAAGCCCTTGCTTAGCTGGGTGAGAAACCTCTGCTGCCGCCGCCGGGTGAGGGCCTGTCCCCTGGCCAGCTTCGTTTGAATAAACTCCTCGCTTAACACCCCAAGAAATGGCAGCACCTATAATACCGCCGAACGCTGCATCAGCTCCGAAAGCACTGCGGAAAATTAGCGAGAAGACAGCTGGAAGCTCTGATGCATTTGCCGCAACGATAATGAGAGAAACAAGAATATAGCCGATTGCCATGAAAGGAACGACATATTGCGCAACAGCCGCAATCCGCTTTACTCCGCCAAAAATAATTCCAGCTAAAAGCCCCATTAAAATGACGCCTGTGATCCGCGTATCTAATTCAAACGCATTGTCTAGTCCAACTGCGATGGAGTTAGACTGAATGCCTGGCATTAGCAGTGCCATCGCCAGGATAGCAGCGACAGCAAAAATGATGCCGTACCATCTCCAGCCTATTCCTTTTTCAATGTAATAAGCAGGTCCCCCGCGATATTGCCCGTCCTGCTTCACTTTATAAACCTGTGCGAGCGTTGATTCGATAAATGCACTCGCTGCACCAATAAACGCAATCATCCACATCCAGAAAACGGCACCAGGTCCGCCCATAGCAATGGCTGTTGCCGTACCGGCGATATTCCCTGTGCCGACACGTCCGGACAGAGCGATAGCCAGCGCCTGAAAGGAAGAAACGCCTGCTTCAGAGCTTTTCCCCTGAAACATAAGCTTGATCATATCTTTAAAATGCCTGACCTGCAGAAACCGGGTAAGAATAGAAAATAATAGCCCGACACCTAAGCAAAAATAGATCATCGGCTGACTCCATAGAATGGCAACTGCATCATTTACTGCATCTTTTAGGAATGTATCCATTTCAACCACCTCTCGTTGTCTGAAAATTTAACCTATTATGAATTATAGATTAAAGAGAGTTAGTTGACAAATCTACAAATAGTTCCAATTTTCTCAGCCCGATCTTTCGCTTATCTGATTTTGATAAAGATCGTAATAATGACCCTTCATACACAGAAGCTCATCATGCGTCCCTTTCTCTGCAATCGTGCCGTCATGAAGCACGATAATTTGATCCGCACGCTGAATCGTGTTCAGACGATGGGCAATAACAAAGCTCGTTCTTCCTTGAAAAAGTCGTTTAAGCGCATCTTGAATTTTAAGCTCAGTAATCGTGTCGATGCTGCTCGTCGCTTCATCAAGCAGAAGAATGGATGGATCAGCCAGCATCGCTCTAGCTATTGACAGCAGCTGCCTCTGCCCTTGCGAGATACCGCCGCCCTCCTGCTTCAGAACAGTTTCATACTGTTCAGGTAGCTTCATGATAAAAGAATGAGCATTTGCCATAACAGCTGCTTGCTCTACTTCTTCATCACTCGCCTCAAGACGGCCGTAACGGATGTTCTCACGTATCGTGCCTTGAAAGAGAAACGGATCCTGAAGCACGACCGCCATATGCGACCTTAAGCTTTCCCTTTTAATGGATATGGATGGTTTGCCGTCAAAAAGGATACTTCCTTCATCAGGATCATAGAAGCGTGACAGGAGATTGAAAAGTGTCGTCTTGCCTGCCCCTGTAGGACCGACGAGTGCTGTCATCTGCCCCTTGCTGGCTGTAAAACTAACATTTGCAACGGTATCGCCTTCTTTATCATAAGAGAAGGACACGTCCTGAAACTCTACGTTTCCGCTCAGTTCTTTAACATCAACTGCTGTAATTTCATCGCTTTCTTCTTTTTCTTCATCAAGTATTTCAAACACTCTCTCTGCTCCTGCAACGGCCGAGAGCAGTGTATTAAACTGGTTGGCAAGCTCGTTAAGAGGACGCGTGAATTGGCGAGAGTATTCGGCAAAAATCACGATGACACCGATCGTGATCATCCCCTTTAGCGCAAGATAGCCGCCCATTCCTGCTATGATGGCAAAGCTCAGGTTGTTGAGCATGTTCATCAGCTTTGGTATAAAGCCAGAAAACGTCTGTGACCAATACCCAGACTGCTTGAGCTTTTCGTTTTTTTCCATAAATTCTGCGCTTACGCGTTTTTCCTGTGAAAAAGATTTGACGATCCGCTGGCCAGAAATGATTTCTTCAATGTAGCCGTTCAGCTCCCCTGTATTTTTTTGCATCTGTTTATAAAGAGGACCTGTTCTGCTTGTTATCCATTTCATCCCCCAAAAAAGGAGCGGAACAATAATAAGTGTCAGCGCTGTGAGCAGCGGGCTTAGCCAAAGCATGACGGAAACGGTTCCGACAAGAGTCAGCACACTGGATACGATTTGAATAAACGAACTATTAAGAGTCGAGCTGACGTTATCTATATCATTGGTTATCCGGCTCATCAATTCGCCATGCTGACGTTTTTCAAAATAAGATATTGGCAGGCGATGAAAGGTGCGGAACAGCTGAGAACGCATCTTGTACACCGTATGCTGAGCAACCCCGATCATCCAATAGTTCTGAAGAAAGATAGAGACAGAGTTTAATAAATAAACGGCGATAAATGCGGCAAGGAGTAAAGGAAGCCCTTCCATCTTCCCCGGTACGATGTATTTGTCTATTGCTACACCGATAAGGAACGGACCAAGTAAACCAAACGCCGAACTGCCGATAATCATGAGGAAAACGAGGATAAGCTGTCCTTTTCTTTCCGCCATATAGTCCCAGATGCGTTTTACGGTCGTGCTCCAATTTTTCGGCTTTTGCTTTTTCGTGTTGAAATTATGATGATGACGCATTGCCATAGACAGCCTCCTCTCCGTATTGAGATGCTGCGATTCGCTGATAAAGCACTGATTCTCCTAAAAGCTCCTCATGCGTACCTGCTGCTGTCAATATGCTGTCTTCGAGCAGCATGATCTTATCCGCTTGAATCGCTGTACTGATTTTTTGTGTAATGATGATAGTTGTGCATTGATGCTTTTTCAACGCTTGCAGCAGTGCTGCTTCCGTCGTTAAGTCCAGCGCGCTCGTACTGTCATCAAGCAGGAGAATCTTCGGCCGCCTTACAAGAGCACGGGCAATGGAAAGCCTCTGCTTCTGCCCACCAGAAAGGTTGACCCCTTTCTGGCCGACTCTTGTTTCATACTGCTGCGGCAGTTTTTGGACCGTTTCATGAATTTGCGCGTCCTTTGCCGCAGAAATGATCTCTTCCATTGATGCTGTCTCGTTGCCCCAGCGGATATTTTCTTTTATTGAACCTGTAAACAGAAGAGCTTCCTGAGGAACATAGCCGATCTCGCTTCTCAGCCTTTCCATCTCCATGTCCCGCACATCGGTTCCGTCAATTTTAACCGTGCCATCTGTTGTGTCATAAAGTCTTGGAATAAGCTGAAACATCGATGTTTTACCTGATCCAGTTGCACCTAGGACAGCTACCGTTTCACCTGCTGCGATAGAAAAAGACAAATCACGAATCACCACTTCATCAGTGTCTGGGTATTGAAAGCTTACATTCTCAAATGTAACTGCCCCTTCTGCAATCACTTTGTCTGAACGGTTGCCGTCCTTCATTTCGGTCTCACTCATCAGCACCTCATTTATACGTTCAGACGATGCTTTTGCACGTGAAAATGCCATGATGATAAAAGAAAAGATCGATAGGACAGTCGTTATCCTGGTCGCATAGTTAACGATCGCTACAACTTCACCTGCTTTAATTTCCCCTGAAGACACATCCATGCTGCCAAACCAAAGGATTACCATCACTGCTATATTCATGATGAACAGCAGGATGGGAGTCGTCATTTCTACAAGACGCAGAGAAGAAACCGTATCGTTCATCAAGCTTTCGTTCGCTTTATGAAATCTGTTCCCTTCATGTTTCCGTCTGATGAACGCTTTAATTAATTTCATCCCCGCAAGGTTTTCCTGCATTACATTGTTTACTTTGTCTAGCTTTTTTTGCACGATGCTGAAAAGCTGACCTGCTTTCTTCATTACTGCCACCAAAAACAAGAGAAGCAGCGGGACTGTCAAAAGGAGTGCCAGCGAAAGCTGCATGTTGACAACCAAAGATAAAATAACACCGCCCACAATAATAAGAGGAGCACGCATCATAATCCTCAAACTCATGAAAACAAGATTCTGAACTTGTGTTACATCATTCGTCATTCTTGTAATGAGCGACGAGGAAGCAAACTTATTAAAATCGGCAAACGAAAAAGACTGTATTTTATCAAATAATAATTTTCTCAAATCATACCCATAATGCTGGCTGACATGAGCTGCCACAAACGAGTTAATGATCCCAGCAGCAAATGCAGCAAGCGCTATTCCCAGCATGATCGCACCCCAATAAAAAACCGTATCCAAATCGCGCTTTAAAATTCCTTCATCGATGATTTTCGCCATAATGAGCGGCTGCAGCAGCTCTACCGCCAGTTCCGTAAGCATCAGCAGCAGCGCCCCTACTACCCATAGGCGGTAAGGCTTAAGCAAAGCAAGAACCTTCTGCATTTTTTCCCTCCGCATTAAAATGGTTAACAAACTTAAGTATATGTACTATCATATCTCTTTTACCTGTAATTTTTAAATATTTTGACTTTTAAAGGAAAATTTTTTAGAACGCTTGGCTGATGCTATGCCTTTAAGTCAGCCCTTAATGTGCACTTTTTCTTATACTTTAACTTTGGAACTACGATGACTCTACTATTCGCAAAAAAATATTTTACTTATATTTCAAGAAAAGGTTTTAAACACTATTATTGAGGGAATTGATTAGATTGGCACAGTTTCAAATTAACAACTCATACATATAGCAGCCAACTTATCACTTTCTTAAAAGGAGAGCACGAGTATGCTAACGAAACAAGATACCTTTACACTCGGTGACATCAAATTCACATGGGATCTTGATGAAGGTCATTTTACATTCCAAGGTTCCGATGTTGTATTATTTTGGATTGACTCCGCCATGAAAACCTTGTTTGATACAATCGAGGAGATTTCTGGAGATGATGCTGCTAGTGTAGTCATGGAAACGACTGGGCACCGTCAGGGAGAAATTGTAGGGGATTTCTTTAAATCACTTAATCTGTCTCTTGAAAAATCGCTTGAGGCCATTCCCCCCCTTTATGCAACCGCTGGATGGGGGAAAGTTACATTTGAAGAATTGGATATTGAAACATCTCGCGTTATCGTTACCTTAAAAAACAGCTGGGAATATAAGATCAATAAAGCTCAAGGAAAGATGACACACGGATCCTTCCTCCCCGGCCATTTTGCCGGACTGCTGTCAAAGCTGTTCAACACAAACATCTGGTATGAGACGCTGCAGGGTGAAGTAGGCAATGACCCTTGCTGTGTGTTCTCCTTTTTCCCTTCTGATATGACATCATCCAAAAACATGCATGAGCTGCTGAGGAAGAAAGAACAGGATGAGATTCGAAAGCTTGAAGAAGAGGTGGAAAAACGAACTGAAGAGCTCAAATCGCTTATTCAAAAGCTTTCCTCCCCTATCATTCCTGTACTCGAAAATATTGTAGTAATTCCGCTGATCGGCAATTACGATGACAGCCGTGCCGAAGAGCTGCTGACCAAAACTCTTGAAAGTCTTCCAAAGCTTAAATCTAAATTTCTTATTCTTGACCTAACCGGAATGGATACAGACGGCTTTGATGCATCCAACCTGTATTTTATCGAACGCCTTTCAAAAGCGGCTGCTCTTCTTGGTTCAGAAAGCATCCTTGTCGGCATTTCAGCTGAACTGGGTATCGCCATTACCCGTGAACAGGTCGATCTCTCCGCCTTGAATTGCTTCGGCACACTGCAGCACGGCATCTACTATGCACTGTCTCAGGAAGGCCGAAAAATCATTTAATATACAAAAGAGGCTCGGTCCAGCGTTTGGATCAAGCCTCTTTTTGTGTCTGTTATTGCATTCTTCTTAAACGGGACTGCCGGATAATCTGGTTGATGACCTCGGAGAAAACTATTCCCATCGCGATTGACCCCGAAATCATGAATGCTTTCGCCGCCAAGCTGACAGCGACATTATAGTCGTTCTGAACAAAGTTCCGCATCGCATCATAAGCCATCCCTCCAGGCACAAGCGGAATGATCCCTCCGACACTATATATAATCACCGGGGTACGGTACCTTTTCGCAAAAAACTGGCTCGCCACTGCAACAATAAACGATGCAATAACAGTCGCCGGAACAAGGTCGACTCCATTTTCAGTGAGTATAATGTAGATGCTCCAGCCCATCATGCCGACAAAACCGCACTTTAAGAGGGAAGGCCGAGGAGCGTTGAACAGAATGATAAAAGCTGCTGATGCGATAAAACTGGTAACAAGCTGCTCTGCAATAAACATAACGGACCTCCCTCTTTACATGATAGAAAAAATAACGGCAATCCCTGATCCGATGGCAAAAGCTGTTAAGAATGCGTCAGCGCCTTTTGCCAGCCCTGAAATAAGATGGCCAGCCATCAAGTCGCGCACGGCATTGGTTATAAGCAAACCGGGCACAAGCGGCATGACTGAGCCGATAATAATAATATCCATGTCACTCCCTATTCCTGTTTTGACAAATAACAGAGCAAGCAGGCCAATCAGCAGCGAGGCGGAAAACTCAGAAAAGAATTTAATCGGAACCAGGTTGTGAAAATAAAGAAGCGCCATGAACCCAATGCCGCCAGCCAGAAAAGCTGGAATAAAGTCGCCCCAGCTGCCTTTAAACATGATTAAAAAGCAGCCTGAAGCAACAGCTGCCGCCAGAACTTGTACGGCGTATGAATATGTTGATTTTGAAGCACCAATCGCTTTTAATGCTGTATATGCTTCTCCGACTGACATTTCGCCTGCGCTGATACGCCTCGAAATCCCGTTAACCTGAGCGACCTTCTCCAGATCTGTCGTCCGTTCCATGATGCGGATGAGCTTCGTCTTTGTCGGCTCTTCTGCTTCAACTGAAAACAAAATACCCGTCGGCGTGACATAAGGATGAGATTCAGCAATACCGAAAGAAGCCGCGATCCTCATCATCGTGTCCTCGACCCGGTACGTTTCAGCGCCGCTCTCAAGCATGATCTTGCCAGCAAGAAGGCAGACGCCCATTATGTCATATGTAAAGTCCTGTTCCATCTCCATCCGCATTCTCTCCATCTATATTCTTGCTATTATTGTATCCCAAAAATAAACGCTCAATATTTTAACAGTTTAAATGATTGTCATATAAAAAGTAAATGCCTAATAAACGGTTTAGGGGTATGGTACCGTACCCCCGGATTACGCGCTTTTTTTTGCTTTTAAGCTTAGCTTTCCCCTGCTTAGCATAGACTTGATGGCATCGGCGTTCACAAGGATGATTCCTGCAATGATTGTGATGCCGCCGGCAACGCTGATCCAAGTAACTTCTTCATTGTATACAGCTGCGCCCAGACATAGAGCGATAAGCGGCGAAATGTACAGCCAAGTTGATGGAAACACAGGGTTCGTTTTAGAGACGAGCCAATAAAACAATGTATGGCCGATCATCGATCCTGCAACCGTCAAGTACAGCAGCGAGCCCCAAGCTGCAGGCTGAACAAATGTTTCTATATCCACTTTTTCCGTAAAAGAAGATAAAACGAACAGCAAGGCTCCGCCGTACATCATCTGCGCCGCATTAAGCGCAATCGGAGACGTGTCTGAAAAACGCTGTATGACACGTTTAGAATAAAGTGCACCTCCTGAATAGGAAACCTCCCCTGCTAAGATCAGCAGACAGCCGGCAAGCCACAGCCCGCTCACTTCCAAGTACAATGTAGGCAGCAGCAGGATGACGACACCGCAAAACCCAATCAATCCTCCAACCGCAGCCACAAGCGGCACTTTTTGCCGGAATAAGATTACCTGCCAAAGCATGATCATAAGCGGTCCCGTCGCTGACAATACACCTGCAATGCCTGATGAGACGTACTGTTCCGCCCAATATAGAGTGGAAAATGTACCGAAAGTTAAAGCAAGACCGCTTATCAGCATTTCTTTTCGAAGCAGCAGCCTCCACTCTGTTTTCTTGCGCCATTTCATCCACAAGAAAAGAATTGCACCTGCTATGAAAAAGCGGCTCCCTGCCGAGAAAAACGGCGGTGCTCCGGCGTCTACTCCTATTTTTATAGCGAGAAAGGTTGTTCCGAAAATAAGGCACATAACGAAATAATTAAAAAGCACCATCCGCAGCCACTCCTTTTCTATTTATCATATAGCGGCATGCACAGAACAGTTTTAAAATAACAGAACAGTTTTGTTTGAAATTTTGTACAATAAATAAAAAGGAGTGTGTGCCAGCCATGAAAAATCCGCTGTTCATAAAAGTACATGAAACAATCAATAACCGCTTAGAGCGCGGAGAGTACAAGCCTGGCGAAAAGCTTCCTTCTATTCGTTCACTCGCCACCGAGCTAAATGTTCACCGGCTGACTGTGTTTAAAGCATATCAGCTGCTGAAGGAAAACGGAAAAGTGGAAGTGAAGGACAAATCAGGTTACTATGCCAAAGGTGAGTCTTCCATTTTGACTGATCTCGACTACCCCATCGTCACCTCTTACATTCATAAAAGTCATCTGTCTGAGATTCACAGAGTACACGTTGAATTCCAGTTTTCACAGGCGGTTATTGACCCGGACCTTTTACCGAATCAATATACATCTTCTTCTGCAAAAAAAGTTCTCGACCTGTATCCTAAAGTGCTGAGCACGTATTCTACTGTTCAAGGAGATCGTGAGCTGCGGGAATCCCTTGCGAACTATTTTTATGAAAAGCAAAAGCAATATATCACAGCTGATGACGTGCTAATCACAACTGGATCGCAGCAGGCAATTGATCTAATCGCTCGTACGTTTGTTAGAAACGGCGATCACGTATTAATCGAGAGACCAACTTACAGTCCCGCAATCGATATGTTCAGAGAGCTGGGCGCACGACTCCTGCCAGTGAATATCACGCCTGACGGCTATGATATGGAGCAGCTCGAACAGTTCATGAAAGAGAAGAAGCCTGTTCTGTTTTATTTGAATCCTACTTTTCAAAATCCGACAGGCTATACTGTACCGGACAATCAGCGGAAACAGCTTGCTAATCTTGCTGAAAAATACAGAGTCTTCATCCTTGAGGATGACCCGTTCCGAGATATCTATTTTGAAAAGAAACCTCCGCTCCCTCTTTTTACATATGATGTACATGGCTATTGCCTGTACGTGAGGAGCTTCAGCAAATACATCGCACCCGGGCTCCGTATTTCTGCAATCCTGTGCAGGCAGCCGCTAATGGAACAGCTTCTTGCATCAAAGTCGCTCGCTGACAACGGCACACCGCTGCTGAATCAAAAAATGTTTCTTCACTATTACGCATCTGAGCGTCTTCAGAAGCATATTGAAAAGCTGCGGATTGCACTAGAGCTAAGGAAGGCCGCGATGGAATCAGCGCTTGAAGGAGAAGACTTTTATTGGGAGACTCCAGACGGAGGGCTCAATTTATGGGTTCAAATCCCTGATTCTATACGTATGGAGGAACTTCTGGCTGCATGCCTGGAGCAGTCTTTATCCTTTGTCCCCGGCACTATCTGCGATCCGCTGAAGGAAAAAGAAAACTGGATACGGCTAAGCTATTCGTATTTAAATGAGAAGAAAATCGTTAAAGGAATACAATTATTCAAAGACATTTTGTCTTCACTAAAATAAAAAACAGCCGCTTAATTTTCACGCGGCTGCTTTGTTCAATTATTGGTTTAACATAATTTTAATCGGGTCCATTTTATCCGGGCCGCTGTTCATGCTGAGGATGCCGAACGGGATCATCACATAATAATCTTTTTCAGAACTTCCTTTCGCGAGTACGAATCTGGATTGCAAGCGGAGTTTTTCTTTATCTAAAACAATTCCTTTGCTGCTCAAAATCGCAGCCTCCTGCTTCTGCGCTAAATCATTTTTATGCACGACTTTTGCCATTTCAGCAAAGTTCTGCAGAATATCCTTTTTAAATGCTGATGCTTTCAACCCTGTTAGCTCATAATCAAGCGTCAGTACATTTCCGTCTTTTTTCAATCCTGTTATAGAAACACTGTAAGGACTGCGGCTGCTCTTCACTTTAAATGATGCAGCAGTAATTTTATGCAGTGTATCTTCCTCATCACGGGAGATTTCTGGATAGACCATTAAATATTTCGCATTAGCATTGACTTTATTTAAGACCGTCCGCATTTCTTTCTTTTGCATACCATCTATTTTCTGGACACTTAAAACTCCGCCGTTTCGATTGTTCACTTGCTTTCCTTTATCATCTAACACCTTAAGCTCAACTGAGTCATTTGCACCAGCCACCATCGCAGTTGACCATGTAAAATCAATAATGGTTGAAGCTTTTGCGAGGCTTACAGATTGCAGCTGCAGCGAATCTGTTTTTGTCTTCACAGATGCATTTGACGCGATCGTTTTAATCGGCAGCTGCTTTACCGGTACGTTAAATTTCCACATCCCCTCATTACCTGCAATGTTTGTAAAGGTAATAGGCAGTGTAAAGTCTTCCGGCAACTCTTTTTCGCGATACTCAAATTCTACCGCCGCCTCATAGCCGTTTTCCGTTTTCTTCAGTCCGCTCGAGGAACCGGCATTCTCCGTTTGCTCGCCTTTTTCATACAGGTAGAAATTGAATCCTGAGACCCACACTCCGTTGCGGTCGATATCTTCCTTTACAAGTCCATCACCCGTTGCTGTAAAAGTAATTCCGACATTCGTTCCATCATAATAAGCACTCGTCACAGTCAAACTTACATTGTTGCTTACCGCTTCTTCATTCAGTTTTGTAACAAGTCCGCTCTGTGCAAGCTCTTTTCCTGTTTCTGAGCCAAACTTGTCGTAGATTCCCCCAAGGAACGGAACATCAGCCAGTACGGTTTTGACCGGCGTGGAAACGAACCCTGCGGCAAGCAGAAGAGCAGCTGCGCTTGAAGTAATCCAACCTGTTCTTGTAGCCAGCTTTTTGCGTACAATTTGCTTTTTCTGTAACCGGCCTTTTTGCATGCCTGCGCTGATAGCTTTTAAAATATCCTGCTGCGGCACTTCAATCTCCTCTACCTCTTTATCAAACCACGCTTTTTCCATAAGTGTCCGTCCCTCCTAACAGGTTTTTCAGTTCAAGTCTTGCACGCCGAAGATACGTTTTGACCGTACTCTCTGGTTTTTCCATCGTGTCAGCGATCCTCCGAATAGAAAAATCATGATAATAGAATAAAATAATTGCCGTTTGATAGTTTTTCTCTAAGCGTGAAATCGCACATGTGACGTCCAGCTCAGATGCATATGAATCTGTCCCTTTTTCAGCAGCTTGATTGAGAAAATCGTCACCGGTAAGAACTACTTTTTTCTGTTTACTTAGCAGCTGATAAGCATTCCTGATTAATATCTTGATTAGCCAAGTACTGAAATATGCCGGCTCTCTGAGCTGATGGATGGAGGTATACGCTTTACAGACCGTCTCCTGCACAACATCCAGCGCATCCTCTTTATTTCGCACATATAAAAAAGCGGTTTTATACATTTTTTCACTCTCATGCTTCATAAGTGCTTCAAACGCTTCGTCATTTCCGCGAACCGCTTTCTGCACAAGATGGATAACTTCCAATCTTATCCCCTCCTTCAACTATTAGAGCATAAATTAAGAGGAATAAGTTTCATAAATTACAAAAATAGTTATTTTTATCCACAAGCCTGAAAGATATAAGTTTCATTCCGCAAAAAAACAGCCAGGAACGAAAATTCGTTCCCGGCTGTCTCGTTAAGCGTCCTCATTCCTGCGCCTCATTCCTGGCAGGATTAGTAGTACAATCATCAGTACTCCAAGCGCTATTAAAATTATATATACGATTGGCAGAGCTGACTGGCTAGTTTCCTTAGTTTCATCCGTTCTGTTTAAAAACTGTCCGCTGTTTTTGCCGGAAAAAAGATGCAGCTGCTTCGCTTTTTGCGCAACTGTGCTCTTTTCTTCACCGCTTCCCTCTGCAAACAGCTCGCCTTTAATGTTCTCCCACTTTTCATCAGGTTTCATCTTAAAAGTAAGGCTTTTCTGCTCTTCAGGAATTGGTGTTTTTTGCTCGTTCAGCGGTTCATCTGTAAAGAAATCCGTATTGTTGTTCCTGTCCTTTTTTTCATAAAGATTTGGGGACAGGTTGTTAATATTCTTTTCTGCACTTGCTGTCTTGCTGCTCAAAAAGGTAAACAGCAGCACGAATGCCAGTACTAGTTTAATAAGCTTCATAAGCTTGATCAGACTCCTGAGGCTTTCCTGGTTTTCTCCAGGCATCAGCTGCAAATGGAATCACCGACAGCACCGCAATAATGCCGATCAAGACGAATGATCCTTGAGCAAACTGGTTATCCGCATCATATTGAATAGACATGTAAATTGCAGACATCGGATCTTCATACAGGAAGTTCGGTGCTGCCAGTGCAAGAAGCGGGCTTACAAAGAATAGTACAAGTCCGACGCTCGCGATCCAGCCGGCTGCATTGCCTAAGTAAAAGGCTGTTTTAACCAATAATGATGCTGCTGTTAAAAGCAGTATTGTGAAAATAGACCATTGTATCGCACGGCTGTCGGACAGTGAGTAAATTTCAAGTCCGAACAAGCTGATTACAAGTCCGACAATCAAGTTCAGCAAAGCAAACAGCGAACCTTTTACAAGCAGCGGCAGATTGCTGAAATAGTGACTGAAGAATCCGATCAGCAGCGCGCTGATCAAAACGATAACCAGGATGACAACCGGCGGCACTGTTTTTGTTTTCTCAGCTGGTGTGTCTCCGCTGATTTTCAGCGGATTCGCCAAGTAGTCATACACATAGCCATTATTCTGGCCATCGACCACTGTGTTGCCTAATACGTTATGCACATCGTCTCTGACGAGTTTAGTCGATGCTACGTTTGTTGCCCATTTTTCGTTCAATACATCAGCATCGCTCTGGACGACCGTTACTTTCTTTTGCAATTCGCCTGTATAGTTCACAACGAAGTTCTGTCTGTCCCCAAGTGTATTCATTAGTTCATTTATATACATCATTTCCTGTCCAATGCTCTGCTGGTTGGATATGACCGCTGTTCCGTCAGCATTCTGGCTCGGTGCAGGAGCATTCATCTCAGACTGCAGTTCCTGGAGCTGTGAAAGAACCGTATTTGCGCTTTCTTCCATCAGCCCGATGTCATCCATTATGGCAGCCTGCTGGCTCTCAAGGCTCACATTATAGTCAGTCGTGAACTGTGAAAAGTCCATGTTAAGTGTATTCATGACTTGCTGCGTTTCGGGAAGTTCCTTTTGCATAAGGCCGTCCCATTGCGACTGCTCGTTTTCGTTTACACTCAAAGTTTCAGTTACACGGCCATTTAGAATTTCATCATTTAAAACGGTTTCTTTAACCGGATCGTCATTGCTCATACGAGTTAACGTCCATTCATATTGAGCAAGAGCCCCGTAATAGTCAAGAATCGTGTCTAAAGACTTGTTTTCAAGCGGAGTGCTGAATGCTGCATCAAGCATCGTTTTTCGTGCCTCAGAAAGCACTGATGAATTAAGAATACTGCTCTCTTTACCTCTTATTTGCATAAACAGATTTTTACTTGAGCCTTTTAACGAATCCAATTCAGCAAGCAAGTCTGTATGTTCTGCGAGCAGTGCATTGTATTCTTCAACAAGTTTTCCGTTTTCTTCAAAGAGACCATCATACAATGCTTTTAAGGCATCATACTCCTGCTTCCACTTATCATCGTTTTCCTTGGCAGAAATACTGTTGATCAGCTTTTGGATTTCTCCTTCCTCACCTGTAAGACCTTCGAGATAGGTAATAGAATTCAGCAGCTCTTGAGTTGGCTCGGATACTGCCTTTAAATGAGGCAAAACACCGTCAATACCTGCTTTCATATCCTGAAGTTTCTGCAATTCATCGCTAAATCCAGGTTTATCTCCGCCTTGATCACCAGGCTCTCCTGGCTGCGCTGGTTCCTTAGGATCTTTAGGATCTCCAGGCGGCTTTTCTTCGCCAGGACTTGAATCCTCAACTTTCTTTCGCAAACTCAGCATCTCGTTTTCAATTGCCGTAAGCTGAACTTGCTCCTGCTGCGTTCTGTAGACATCCAGATACCGTCCTTGAATCTCTTTCATTTCTTTTATCTGTCTGTCAACCTGCGCAAGCCTCGTCTCGTTTAGAGCCGTGACAGAATCACTGTTCTCCTGCATAAGCGTTTCAATGCCTGCCATCGTATCAGTGAACCGGTCTCCCTGTTCATTAAACACTTGGCGGGATTCTTCCTGCTGAAGCGCGTAGCTTTGCGATCCTGTCTGAATAGCCAGGATACTTTCCTGCTGTGCAACTCCGAGGAGCTCTTGCTGAGCGTTCTGGTACTCTTTATATGCTTCTACATACTTTACGAATGCAGCAAGATTCTGTTCAAACTGCTCTACGCTGCTGGCTCGTTCAGGCGAGCTTTCCACACCTTGCTGCATGCTTGCTTTTAAATCCTCAAGCAGGCTCTTCTGTCGTTCCAATTCTCCTGCCAGGTTTTTGGAGCTAGGCTTATAAAAGTTCACCATAACCGTCTGAAAATCAATTTCTTTTTCCAGTATGCGGTCAAATTCTTTTCGCACACTGTCCATATCCTCTGATACATAGTTCCAATATAAAGAGCTCATTTTCGTGTTGACCCGGTTTGCCGCATAATCCAGCTCACGAAGGACCTTCTCTTTATTTACTGCGTTCAGCTGGCTTTGGACTTTGTATTGAAAGTCCGCTTTTGCCGGCTGCTGGTCATCGTAGGTTAATAGATTGTTCGTAAAATCGGATGGAATAAAGACAACAGCATCGTACTCATTGTTTTTAAGCCCGTTAACAGCGGCACTGCGGCCAAGCACTGTCCATTTAAAGTCCGATTGTTCCTTGAGAAGAGCCGGCACCTTCTCGCTGAGCTTTAAGTTCTCCGCTTCAGGCGCCCCGGCATCCTCGTTTACGATGGCGATCGATCTTGTAGCAGTCTCCTTAACCTCCATCGGGTTATCCCCGACAAACTGGATAAACAAGTGTGGAAAAACAAGAATGACCGCCGCTGCCAAAATCATTTTAATGGTATAGCTCCATTGACCTGTCATGTGTAAATCTTCCTTTCAATAACACACAGAGGTATTTGTATTTTCGTTTCTTTTCCATTCTCAACGAAATACCCAAATCCAGCGTGGATGTCTTCTTCTTTTCTGTTATAAGGAAGGGTAAGCAGCGTCTGCTCCGATTTTTTCATGAGCACGAGAGCCTGTCTGATCTGCTTGATTTCCGTTGTAAAGGCATCAAAGCCTTTTGTGATTTCATTGTTGTTGCCTGAAACAATCACATTGAATCCAAGGTGGCTGTAATTTTTCATAAAGCGGGACATACGGTCCTGCAGCATGCTGTCTGTTGTCTGAGTAAATCTTGAGTAGCCGTCAATAATGAAGTAGATCTGCGAGTATGATAGCTGGTGAAGGGTGCCGGATTGGATGCTCTGAACGTACTCTTTCTCCCGCTCTTTAAACAATTCTTCTACACCGTCAAGCCACGCTGCAATGTTTTCTTTTGTCTCCAGGTAGCTGACCTTCTCTTCAGTTGCGTAGCTTGAGAGCCCGCGGTCAATTGCATCGAACATACCGATATGCTGTGTATCTTGCAGAAGAATTGTGTTCAGCAGCACTTTAAGCGCATTCGTCTTTCCTTTTTGCGCCTGGCCGACAATGAGGCAGTGCTTGTTCCGGACAAAGTCCACATACACTGGTTCCACGTGCTCTTCATCAAGACCGATTGGAAGAACACCCGGCTGCTGCATGCCTTCTGTATATTGCGTAAAGCTGACCATTGTAAGCTCTGAAGGCAGCATCGGTATTGCTCTAGGAGCCTGCGCATCCTGATACTTCACTTTGATATCCTGAATCTTTTGCTTCATGTTCTCTAGCAGCTCATAATCGTCTGCACCTTCAGCTGGCAGGTAGATTTGCGAGAAATGTGCTTCCTCGCTTTTAATAATCGCCCTTCCTGGGATTGGCTCAGGCGAGAACGGCACTCTGCCCAAGATCATATATGCCTCTGTTGAATCCATTAAATAGTGCACAATCTTTGTTTTCAGGTTGTTCATGAGTGACTGCCTGACTGAGTTAATCCTCGTTGCGGTGAAGATCATATAAATGCCAAGTGACTGTCCGTCTCGCGCAAACTGCGTCATCTGCATCTCAATATCCGGAAGTTCCTCTTTTACAAGGTCAAAGTTATCAATTGTGATAAACTGCAGTGGCAGCTTCTCCTCGCTCATAGCATTGTACATCTTAATGCTGCTCACTTCTTTTTGCTGGAACAGCTGTTTCCTTCGCGCGATCTCATCCTTTAACAGACGAAGGAACTTCTCGATCTTGTGTTCCTCATCCATTAAAAAGTAGTCAGCGGTATGCGGCAGCTGTTTCAGCGGCAGCAGTGTTCCGTTGCCAAAATCGAACAAATAATAGTGAAGCTCTTCAGGACTCATTTTCTCTGCCATACTGAGCAAGATGCGGAGAACGGTATGCGATTTTCCGTAACCAGATGATCCGAAAATACCGATGTTTCCGTCATCCATTAGTTCGTAAATATACGGTGACTGGCTCTGCTTTTCTGGCTCGTCAATCATGCCAAGATAAATTTCGTTCGACCGTTCATCTTCACTTGATGTTTTGGAAAGACGCGAATCAAGCGGCGGCAGCCACGGGCTGTTTAGCTTGCGTATGCCCATCTTTTGCTGCAGCTCCTCAATTTTGTCAACGACTACATCGATCTCAGCCTCTGTTTCCTTCTTATCTCCATCGTTTGCAGTGACATCAGACAGAGGAATTAACCCGTAGTCCGTCACCAGTGCTACTTCATCTTCCGCTTCAAACGACTCGGCCTGATATGGTGCACCGCTCCATGCAGACTGGAAGAGTTCGTACACTTCATTGTTGCCAACCTGCAAATAACCTCGGCCCGTAACAGTAATAGATGAGGCATCTGCATTCTTTAATATCTCACGGCTGTCTGCAGCATCCTGAACCTTAAGAGCAACCTTGAAGCGTGCGTTGCTCCAAATCTGGTCATCTATAACGCCGCCTGGCTTCTGCGTCGCCAGTATCAAGTGAACACCTAAGCTACGTCCTATCCTTGCCGCACTGACAAGTTCACGGATAAATTCAGGCTCCTCTGATTTCAATTCGGCAAACTCATCTGAAATCAAGAAGAGATGCGGCAGCGGATCAGCCGCCTGGCCGCGCTTATAGAGCGTTGTGTAATCGTTAATATGGTTTACCTCATATTGATCAAAAAGGCGCTGTCTTCTTTTCAGCTCGCTCTTAATTGATGCAAGGGCTCTGCTGCTGAAGTTTTTGCTGCCTTCGATATTGGTAATTGTTCCAAGCAAGTGAGGCATGTTCTTAAACGGCTGCGCCATGCCTCCCCCTTTGTAGTCAATCAGCAAGAACGCTACTTCATGAGGGTGGAAATGCACCGCGAGCGATAGTATATATGTTTGTAGAAACTCCGATTTCCCTGATCCAGTTGTACCTGCAAGAAGTCCGTGCGGCCCGTGTGCCTTCTCATGAAGGTTCAGTTCAACGAGATCCTCTTTTCCTTTTAAGCCGACTGGTACGGCTAGTGATTTTGAAGATTGCCGCGTGAGCCAGTTTTGTTCGATCGGAAGCTCGTCTACTTCCTTCGCCTTCAGCATGCCGAGGAAAGATACGCTGTTAGGGATCGAGTTCGTCATCCCGACCTGATGATCCAGGGTCTTAAGCATGCGGGCATAATCCTCATTGTTTTCACGGTAGTGCTCATCAAGGTGGAATGGAATCTGGACTGCTTTTTTCTCCTGTATAAGGATATCGCCTTCCTTGTCGTTGATATAGCGGACAAGCGTGTGAACGTTCTCGGCAAGGCTTTCCTTCGTCTCAGCTGCAAATATAACTGAGATACCTAGATGCGAGTATTCTCCTTCTAGATACTCAAGAATAACGTGTTCTGCAATAAGCTCCTGATCCATTACGATAAACACAATGTGCGGTGAAAAACGGAGCTTTTCCTTGTCTTCCTCCATATCGCGTTCCCGAAGCATTTCATAAAAAGATGAAAGAAGCTGATCTCGGCTTTTTTCGTTATAGATCATGCCTTTTGCGTAGCCGTTCGGCATCTGAAAATGCGGCAGCCATTTAGCCCATTCCCATTGCTTGTAATCTTTTTCATTGAAGATAAAAACGAACCTGACGTCATGATAGCTGTGGAAAAAAGCAAGCTGGCCGATGATCTGATGAATTTCGTTCTTTACGATGTTCTCTTTCCCGACCAGTCCCATCGCGCCGCTAGAAAGGTTCACAGTTACTGAAACATTCTCTACCTCGCGATAAACCTTTTCCATGCGCTGTGACTGCTCCAAAAGATCATCAATCTCTCTGTTTGCCATGTCTCCTGCATTCAGATTAATCGTGTAGCTTGACGGCAGAGTACCTGTACCAAGCCGTATCTGCAGGAAGTCGTGACTTTCCGGAGACCTCTCCCAAATGCGGTCTGATATCTCTCTAGTCATATACTTCATCCGTTCAAAAGATGGAAAGTGGTAATCAAGCACCATCTTTTGCTTTTCAGCCAGCTCTTGCAGCTCTTTTCTTTTATTATCAAGGTAGACGGTGTACACTTTGCGGCGGCGTTCTTTTCGCCGTTTAAAGTTTCCGCGTTCCTTAAAATACTGCACAGATGATGTGACGAGCGTTGTTGCGAACATTACCATGGATACGATAATGAATATCCCGCGCGGCTGAACGAGTGCCACGATTCCCATGACAAGAATCATAAGAACAGGCGGCATGATAATAAGCCAAAGCCCTCGGTTCTGTTCTTCACCTTCTTGAGAAGGAAAAGACATCGTTACTTTGTCCTTCGGAAGCTCATAGATCATCCTTGGCGTTCTTCTGTACACAGGATACTTTTTGCTCATTTCGGATTTAGGCTGTTCGCTTCTAGGAAGTATAGTTTCGTAACCTGCAAGACTGCTCACCTGCAGCAAATCATCCTCAACGAGCCTGATTGTCATAAACGGCCAGAAAATAATATCGCCTGTTTCCAGAATGGCTTTTTCTTCTATCTTTCTGCCGTTCACATAGACGTTCTGGCTATTAGGAGTAATCATCCATTTGCCTGTTGCTTTTGTGAGGTAAAAGCCTTTGTCAGCCTGCCCTTTTTTTGTAACGTGGGCCTGTTCACTGTCAGATGAAAAGAAAATTTCTTTATGATTTCCTGTAAAATAAGTTGCTTGATAATCCATTTCTTCAGTTAGGAAGATTGATAGCTTCTCACCGCTATCTTCTATAACAACAGGCGAGTTTTCTGAAACAGATCCGACTACCTTATCGTTTTGAACAATTTCCAGACTGTCGTCAGTATCGCTTTTTTGAATTGTCATGGGACCGCCTGTAAAAGGAAATGCCCTTACGGTAACCGTCTGCTGCAGCTCTTGTCCGAGTGTAATCGGACGGAACGACTCTATACGGATCGGTACCTGCTGATATGTTTCTTGATGAAACACCCAAATCGTGCTCATGCGGCACCTCCCTTATTCGTTTCCGCCGGCAGGTGCTGGCGTCTTGGTTTTATCCTTTTCAGCTTCAGCTGCTGCCGCTTCTTCCTGCGTCTTCTTTTCTTCTTCAAGCTTACGCTGCTCTTCAAGCTGCTGCTCTGCCTGGCGCTTCTCCTCTTCTTTTCGCTCTTCCTCTTCAATCAGCGCCTGTTGTTCTTGTTCGTATTCGTCGATTTCAGCCTGCACTTCTTTTAAGAGCTTTTGTTTTTCCTCACTCGACAGTTCGTCATCTGCTTTTATCTCATTTCGGTATTCGAGCAAGCCGTAAACGATCAAATCACGGTCTTCAAGGTCACGGGCGATATCGAGAGCTTTCTTGCCCTCTCCACGTCCAATGTGAATCCAGTACGAATAATATTGCGGATCGGTCTGGAGTGTGACTGTATTCGTCACTTGTTCCTTTTGCTCTTCAGTCAATTTAGCGTTCTTTATGTATGACGAAGCGAGCTGATATTGCACCACGTCCGGCATCTCATCTGCTTCGTAATCAGCAAGAACTTCTACCACCTCGCTGTAGTCGCTGCCAAGGAAATGCTCATTGCTGCTTACAAAAGCTTCCTGCTTCGGTTCAAGAAAGAATAATGAGTACAGTGTATAAAGCAGTGCCGGAATAAAACCAGCCAGCAAACCAATTGCAACATAGCGGGTTACTTTCCACTTATTTTGCGGAATGCTCACAAACGTCTTGTCCTTTTCGTCCAGACTTTTTATTTGCTGTTCGATCCATTCCAGAAGCTCATCTTCATTCTTGGATGCTAGGATCTGTTTAGCCTGAGGCGAGAGGTCCAGCGTTTCATGAAATTTCAAGTAATCTTGAAATGTATATTTACCGTCTATAGCTAAAGCTGTGGCTGCTTTAAGCTCCTGCCAAAGCTTTTCTTTGTCTTTTTCATAGGGAGGGATGCTTTCTTTTACACCGTAATGCAAAAAGCTGGGGGTTAGACTTTCATCAAAAACAATATTCTCTGGGCACACAATGAGGTGGATTCTAGTAAGTGAATGCGCCTTAACTTTCTTTACAAGCTGATGTGCGAATATGTATGTGCTGCGGCCATCTTTTTCCTTAAGTGCACGAAAAGTATGGAAACGTTCTTCTGGACGAACAGTTATGATTAGTTCATCTTCGTTCAGGGTAATATCTCTATGGATGCCGGAATCAAGTTCCTTTAGCATGTCAATCTCGACTCTATTATCGAGCTTTATTTTCTCTTTTTGAAAAGCAAACGCAATCGTATCGTTTTCTCTATGAATGCGGGCTTCTAATTGCTGCTCCAGATAAGTCTGCTTCTTTTCTGCCATCTAATTTTAGACTCCCTTCATAGAACTTCAAACCGGTCACCGGTTGTAATTCCGCTCTCTGCCAGTTTTTCGTTACCTGACAAAACGATGTTTTTGTTAGGAATGCGCACCCAAAAACCTTCCTTAGGCGGCACAGGAATAGATTTTGCCTGCCAGATGATATCCACCACTTTTTTGACCGTGTTGAAGTTAGACAGGCGCAGGTCGAATGTTTCCCCTGTATAATTTTTCAGATCAACAGTTACTTCAATGTACATATCCATTCACCCCAAAAGGAAGAAGCGCCTAAAACTTTCAGAGAGTCGGCGCTCCTTTTTGTCATACAGTCAGTTGTCAAATGAAGCTTAGCCTCTGATTTGGCTTGCGATTTGGTTGTCAGCGTCTTCAAGCGCCTTAGAAGTGTTGTTAAGCTGTGTTGAGATATCCTCAAGCAGCTGCTGCATTTGCTGGAAAGAAGGCTTAAGAGCTTCGTACTGCTGACTGAATGCACGGCTAGCTTCCCCTTCCCACATGCCTTCCAATTGACTGATCATGCTATTTAGGCGGGAAATCTGCTCTCCTACCTGGCTGCTTTCGTTGGAGTAACGGCCTGACATATCAACTAACTCTGCTGGTGTAACGCGAATAATTCCTGACATCTTCTTCTCTCCCTTGTTTGTAAATGTTTATTTAAACAACGATCAAGATGACCGGTTGTTCTGCCGTTAATAAGGCAATTGGATAACCACACCTATATTTGCCCTATATTGGAAATTGCGAAACCCGAAATTTAAAGAAACTTGTTACTTTTTTCTCATTTCTTTTCTAGGATAACTTTTGAGTATAAGCAGAATTTTTCCTGTTATGTAATACAATAATCTATTTATTCCTATCCTATTAATATAGGTAATCAATTCTTGCCCTCTCAATTACTACCACAAATTCCCACGATACTTCAATATCAAACACGAAATAACATTTTTTTGATTCCTATTTACCGAGTCTTTCTTACTAAATATTCAATTAGAAACATGATGCAGAACTCTTTTTTTACTACAAATAAATATTAATATTGGTATATTAAAACAAATCTAACGCTATCTAATTTATTTTAAGAAAACATAATAGTTATCTGATTTAAAGCTATGAGCCTCTTTAGTGCCCCATCGGTAATTAGTCGCAATTAATAGGTTTGTTTTTCCATTTATAGAGGGTAATAGTAAAATATCTAAGGAATACAACATATATCATTTATGAAATTAATAAAAAATACCCATTTTTCCCAGTTTGGTATCTCCTGTAACATAGAAAGATGAGTCAATTGAAATGAAAGAGGTGCAAATTTTAAACAATGGATACACTATCATCTCTGTATGCATTATTACGAAAAAAGCAGGAACACCTTATTCGCCTTAATAATTGCCAAAGTGAACTTGCAGAATGCCAGTCAGATTTTCAAAGAAATCAACATTTATGTACAAAACCTGAATTATCAGCAATGACATGGGAAGGTGTACTAGCAAAGCAGTTTGATAACCTGCGTGAAAATGGGATACTCTCAGCTTATGAAGAAATACAAGGCAGCCAATTCCAAACTGTTTTTAGTGCTATCGATACCAAGAAAAGCCAACTGCATGAGGAAATCCGTTCTATTCAGGAATCTATTTCTGCTCTTCAGCTCGCTGAACTGCAAAATAGTGATAATAGGTAAGGAAGTGATTATTTATGAGTGAAATAAGAATTAAGTATAACGAAGTGGAGGCTGCTTTATCTCAGCTTCAGTCAGCTGTGCAGGCTCTGGAACCTGTGATGCCTGAGGACATAAGCGGACTCAATATTTTAGAAACCGTTGATGAGCTAAACAACATCAATAACCGCCTTCAGCAGACGTTGACAGCCTATCAAGAACTACTCAGCAAAAATACTCAAGGAACGCGGGAAGCGGTTAATCTGATGGAAGAGACGGATAAAGATGTGGCTTCAGGTATGATGCAGAGATAATTAGTAACCGACGATAAAAAACTCCCAAGGCTGATTTCCAGCCTTGGGAGTTTCTAATTTTATTAAATACGATAATAATCGGCCTTCCAATTCACAATCGCCTGCTTAATTTCCTTTGACTTAAGCCCCTCAGCCGCTGCTCTTTCAGCAAGTGCTGGAAACTCCTCATCTGGTGCAAAACGCAATGCTACAATCTGGCCAGGTGTCAGCCTAGAATCAAAAAGCTTACCTGTTAAAACGTAGTACCGTAGATTTTCTTCAGCACGGATTGCACGATCCTGTGCTTTTAATGGATAAACACGCACGAGGGCGAACGTGATTGCCATGGCGAGTGCCATCACGACTAAAATTACCGCTGACAGGGTATCTTCTGACCGAAAGAGATTTACGATGCTTGCAATCAGCCCGACAATAACGAGCAGCGAAAGCACATAATGATAGATTGGGTGCATTCTTGCGTGATTCTTTACATTTTGTGTATTCATTTTTGTATCCCCTTATCTTTTATTATTCCCACTTAAAGGTGTAGCTCGCTGCAATAAACGCCCCGATCAGCCATCCGCCTAAGATCATCGCTTCCATCCCTAGGCTCGCAAATGATGCACCGACGTTCATCGTTTCACGCAATGCATGGCTTAGGTGCGCGATCGGCAGAATCTGTACGATAGGCTGTAAAAATTCTGGCATGTTTTTGATCGGGAAAAATACTCCGCCTAAGAAAAGCATCGGGAATGACAGGAATCCTGCTATCGGCCCTGCACTTTCCGGTGTTTTGGCGATGCCTGCAATGATAAATCCGATCGCCATGAAAGCAAGTGTACCGAGCGCAACAAACGTGATCAGTGTGAGCCACGAACCGCGGACCTCAATTCCGAAAACAGCCCATGCTACACCGAGGACGATCAGCGCCTGCAATCCGTTCAGCAGGAATCGTGCTGTAATTTGAGCCGCAATAAATGTGGAGGCTTTCAGCGTTGTTCCCTGCATACGGCGCAGGATGCCCCGTTCACGCCAAGATGCGATTTGGCCAGCGACACCGTTCATGTTGTTGCTCATAATCATCATGGCTACAATTCCCGGAACGAGGAAATCGATATAACGCAGGTTCAGTGCTTCAACACCTTTTGCATCTGTAACAACGACCGGCTTGTAGTTCACTTTTTCTTTAGAAATGCTGTCTACCGCATTCGTTACAAGCTGGAGTCCGACCTGTGATACCGCAAAGTTTGTTTCGTTATAATAGACCGGCATCTGAAACGGTTTTTCTGCCGGAGCTGCTGAAATTTGTGTACCGTACCCTTGAGGGATAACGACGACAAGCTGCAAATCTCCTTTTTTCAGCTGTCTTAGCGCCTCTTTCTCTTCGCTCATCTTTTCTAGTGAGATCGCCTCGTTTTTCTTTAATTCATCAGCAAAACTCTTTGCCTGCTCTGACTGGTCTTGGTCCACCACTCCGATTGTGATTGAAATGCCATTTCCGTTTCCTAAAAAGGAACCGAGCATAACCATCAAAAAGATCGGAAACGCCAGCGTCCAGAACAGCACTTGCCGGTTGCGCAGGAAAATACGAATCTGTGATAACGTCAGCTGCCAGTATGCTCTCATTCTTCTCGCAGCCTCCTTCCTGTCATATGGATGAACACGTCCTCAAGCGTTGCGGTACGCGTCTGCAGATCGGCAAGCTTCAGCTGTTTTTCTGAAGCTTTTTGAATAAGATCCGTAAGAGTCGTCTGCAGGTTATCCGTATATAAAATATGTACGTCCTTCTGATTTCCTACCTGCTTTACACCTTCTATTTCAGGAAGCTGCATATCAGGATTTTCACCTTCAAAACGGAACTCGACTGCGCTGTCTGACTGGAGATTCTTCACTAGCTCTCCAGGTGTATCAAGAGCGATGAGCTCACCTTGATCCATGATAGCGATACGATCACATAGCACGTGCGCCTCATCCATGTAATGTGTAGTTAGGACAATTGTCTTGCCGCGTTCCTTTAGCTTCAGGATAATGTCCCATAGTGTCCGGCGTGCCTGTGGATCGAGCCCGGTCGTCGGTTCATCGAGAAAAATAACAGATGGATCATGGACTAGCGCCAATGCGATCGCGAGCCGCTGCTTCTGCCCGCCGCTCAAACCTTTTATTCTGCTATTCTTCTTTTCTGTGAGCAGCATATCATCGATCAGCTGCGGAATAGGGATGTTCCTTTTATAAAAACTTGCGTACAAATGAAGGATTTCTTCTACCTTTAATAATTCAAACAGTGTCGTTGACTGCAGCTGTACGCCGATAACTTCTTTAACCTTTTCCATCTCGCGGGTAATATCGTATCCATCAATTGCGGCAGTTCCTTCATCAGGCTTCCTTAAGCCTACAAGCATTTCAAGCGTTGTTGTTTTGCCTGCCCCGTTTGGTCCGAGTAAACCAAATATTTCACCTTTATGCACTTGAAACCGGCTGCCCTTAACAGCAGTAAAGTCGCCGTATCGTTTCACCAAACCTTGCACCTGGATAATTTCAGTTGCAGCTTCCATTTCTCACACTCCAGACGTTTTTGTCATTGGCTTTTGTTTTTGCCGCCAGAAAACATTCCTTCCAGCTTAGTCCACACTTGTTTCAATCCTTCCATCCACTCACACGCACTGTCCATGGAATCCGGCTTTATAAAGTAGTAACGGTAGCGCCCCTCTTTCCGCTGCGATACCAAACCAGCCTTCTCTAATACCTTTAAATGCTTGGAGATGGCCGGAAGAGACATATCAAAAGGCTGCGCCAGTTCCTGAACACTCCTTTCCCCTTTTGACAGCTGCTCGATAATACTTCTTCTCGTCGGATCCGAAAGAACCGAAAATACATCATTCAAATTGTTTTTGCGACACTTTACCATATGGTTAAATATAAAGTGTTCTATTTGAAGCTGTCAATTTTAAGAAAAAAAAGCTGACCACTAATGGCCAGCCTGCTCTATTAAATCCAAGATGAAGAGCTTTCTTGCTTCTTTCTTTTTTTGCACATTTTGCCTTGCTTTTGAGAGCTTTCTTGCTTTCCTTTTTTGTTCTGCTTTTGCGAGCTCTCTTTCTGCTGTGAAGATTCTTGCTTATTGTTCTTTGGCATTAAAATAACACTCCTTAATAAATTCAATACACTATACTTAATTGTATGTTTAAAGGAGTTAGGTTGTATGGGGATATACCTCATTCTCTGAAAAATGGATGGATGACCTGTTTAATAATATATAAATGATACATCGGCCGCTGCTGTAATCTTAGTTTCCCCCGGCTGAACAGGAACGGCAGCCTTTTGCGCCATCTCAGCAGCTTGAAAAGGAATCGGCTGCGGCGGAACAGCTTTGGATTGTTCTTTTATATGAAAAGGAATAGGGTTTAATGTTACCTTAAGCTCTTTTGCTATAGTTAAAGCTTTAAGCTGAGCATTTTGAATAGCCAGTGCTAACGCTTGATTATAATAGGCATTGATCGACGAAATTGAAAACTCAATGGAAGTGACTGAATTTGCCCCGCTGGCAACAGCACGATCGATGATTTGACCGGTTTTTGCAATATCACGGATCGTCACTTTAAGCTGGTGGCTGACTTGATAGCCTCTAAAAATCTGCTTTCCATCTTCATAATTATACTGCGGCTCTATTCGATAAGATGTCGTTTGAATATCTTCATTTTTAACTCCCATAGCTAGAAGTGACTGAATGACTGCAGAAGTCTTATCGTTATTTTCTTTTTGAGCAGTGCTTAATTGAATATTCTCCGTAATTACCCCGAGTGTAACGATAGCTTGATCTGGAACCACTGTAAGAGTACCCTCTCCTGTTACTAAAAGAGTGTTTGTATTTCTTTGTACAATTGGCTGACTCAAGCCCTGATACAAATAGGGCTGCTGTTGCTGCTGATTATACATAGTCCTGCCCCTTTCATAGAAAAGAGTCATCATCCTTTTAATGTATGCGGCGGCGAAATTAAAAAGACAAAGCCTCGTAAAAAATGGCTTTGTCTAAGCATAATGATTTCAGACTGATTGAATAAATTCGTGAACTACCGTATTAAATCGGTCCGTTTCCTCAAGAAACGGACAATGGCAGCTGTTTTCAAAGATTTCAAGCTTAGCATTTGGCAGCAGATCGCGAATATGTTCTCCTGCTGCAACAGGAATCAGCTTCTCATCACGGCCGAAGCAGAGCAGACTCGGATTTTTCATATCAGGAAAATCGGCGCGGTAATCGACCACCGACTGATCGAACAAAATGGCACTGGCGATGGATTCTGGCATTCTTGTCACTTCGTCCATGATCCAGTCTTTATCTTTTTCCGTGAGATCTTCCTTAAACATGAGCGGCACAAAGCCTTCTAGCGTTGCACGACGATCATGCTGCACACCGCGCATAAAGTGAATGAGTGTCGGAAAATCAAAGGCTCCAATCGGAAAATCCGGCCACTTAAAATCAGAAGCCATCTCATCCACGATCACGTTTGCCTTTATGTTTGCATCGCCAAACTGCTTTAAATATTCCCAGACAACGAAAGCTCCCATCGACCAGCCTGCCAACACGACATTTTTTAACTTTTTTCCATTGATAAACTCGTGAAGATCGCGAGCATACGTCTCGATCGTGTGTCCATGAGGCGGATAATCAGACTGTCCGTGGCCGCGGAAGTCCAGCAGGATGGTTTGGTAATGCTCCTTGAAATATGGCAGCTGCTTTTCAAAAAAACGGCTGCTCATCCATACACCATGCAAAAAAATCACAGGTGTACCGGACCCCGCTTCTGTATAATGCAGCTTCGTTTGATCACTTAACGTAAAATACGGCATGCGCTAAACCCCCTGTCACTGTCTATCGGTATCATAATAAACGTATGCTGCGAGCCTCAATACATGACTACGTATTAATTTTCGCGCTAGAAGTTTTCAAAGGACCTGATACGACTTTATTACGGCCGCTCTTTTTCGCGCTGTACAAGGCATCGTCTGCCTGCTTCACAAGCTCGTCCACTAGACCTACCGTTTCAGGAAAACTTGCCACACCAATCGATATGGTAATATGCAGCAGCTTGCCTGATGGAAGGGTAAAAGGATGTGACTCTACTGCTTGACGGATCCTTTCTGCGATCTCTATAGCTCTTGCATTCTGGCAATCCGGCAGCAGTACTGAAAACTCTTCTCCTCCATTTCGCGATACGATATCAAACGACCTGGAATTGTCCTTGAGCACTTGAGCGAGCTGCTTCAGTACTTCGTCACCGGCATCATGACCGTGTGTATCATTTACTTTTTTGAAGAAATCGATATCCATAAACAATATGGAAAGCAATTCGCCCCTGATTCCGCGTTCATTTTTATAATGGTTCAATTCTTCATCAAATGTCCTGACGTTGTTTAATCCGGTCAGATAATCGAGCCGGACTTCCTGCTTCATCTTTCTTATCATCTCATTGCTTCGATATAGATACAGATTCAATGAAACAGCAAGGAATCCGAGCGGTATTGAGAAGAGCGATAAATAAGCAAAATTTTCTATAGCAGCTGGGAAATCTAATAGGTATGTAAATGCAGCAAATATTACAGCCAGTGAGATGAGGTTCATGATAAACCCTTTTGTATAAACACCCCATTTTGTTCGAGAAATGACAGCTGCCATGCACCCGATTCCAGCCATCAATATTCCTAGACTCACAGACGATTCACTTAATCCATGCATCAGCGTTCGCCCCGTGCCGATTATAGCTCCACTAAGAATGGCTGCTATTGGACCTCCAAACAATGCAGCGATAATCATGAATAAATGCCTCATGTCTATAAAGATATCTGATGAAATTCTCACTGAAAAGTACATGAGTACAATTCCCATTAGTCCTGTGGCTATACCGAGAAATACATTATGAAAAAGCGGAGTATAAAAGCTTTTCTGCTCCCAGCTAATAACAAAGCCAACAATAAACAAATAAGAAAGAATAAGCGTGGAATGAAAGATCAAATCTTTTATCATGAAAATCACTACCTTAAAAAATGTTAGTTAATGAAATTATAACAAATTTTCCAAATATAGATAAAAAACATTACGTCTAATTTACTATTTATACTTTAAAAAACTTCTTATCTTTCATAGAATAGATGGATACACTGACAGATAGATTTATTTGTTATAATTACCCTTAGCATTCACTTTTTAGAAACAGAAAGGCTGATACATTTTGGAAAATAACGCTTCTAATTTTATTCGAAGTATTATAAAAGAAGATCTCGAGAACGGAAAGCATGCGAAGGTCATCACACGCTTCCCTCCTGAGCCGAACGGATACCTGCATATCGGGCACGCGAAATCAATCATCATCAACTTTGGCCTTGCCGATGATTTTGGCGGCGAAACAAACTTGCGATTTGATGACACGAACCCTCTGAAGGAAGATCAGGAGTATGTGGACGCGATTAAAAAAGATGTGGAATGGCTTGGATTTGAGTGGGAAAATCTTCGCTTTGCTTCTGATTATTTTGAAGAAATGTACGAGCGCGCTGTCCTTCTTATTAAAAAAGGAAAAGCATACGTGGACGACCTCACTGCAGATGAGATCCGCGAGTACCGCGGAACGCTGACAGAGCCTGGGAAAGAGAGCCCGTACCGCAATCGCTCGATCGAAGAAAACCTGGACCTTTTTGACCGCATGAGAAAAGGCGAGTTCGAAAATGGGCAAAAGGTGCTTCGTGCAAAAATCGATATGAGTTCACCAAATATCAACCTGCGCGATCCGGTTATTTATCGTGTTTCTCATACCACACACCATAACACTGGCGATACGTGGTGCATCTATCCGATGTACGCGTTTGCTCACCCGCTCGAGGATGCGATCGAAGGAGTGACTCACTCGCTTTGTACAACGGAGTTTGAAGACCAGCGTCCGCTGTACGACTGGGTTGTCGCGGAATGCGAAATGGAAAACACGCCGCGCCAAATCGAATTCGGCCGCCTCGGCCTCATCAATACTGTGATGAGCAAGCGAAAGCTGAAGCAGCTCGTTGACGAAGGATATGTAGATGGCTGGGATGACCCGCGCATGCCGACCATTTCTGGACTGCGCCGCAAAGGCTACACGCCAGAAGCGATCGTTGCTTTTGTAAAAGAAACGGGTGTTTCTAAGGGCGGTGCAAGTGCTGTTGATACAGCGATGCTCGAGCACTTTGTTCGCGAAGATTTAAAAATGAAGGCACCGCGTACGATGGGTATCCTAGATCCTTTGAAAGTTGTTATCACGAACTATCCAGAAGGCGAAGTCGAAATGCTTGATGCCGAGATTAACCCGGAAAATCCAGAGATGGGTATGAGAAAGATTCCGTTCTCACGTGAAATTTATGTAGAGCGCGATGACTTCATGGAAAATCCGCCAAACAAATACTTCCGCCTCTTCCCTGGCAACGAAGTCCGCTTGAAGCACGCGTATTTCATTAAGTGTGAAGATGTCATAAAAGACGCTGACGGAAACGTAGTAGAGCTTCACTGCACATATGATCCTGAAACAAAATCAGGAACTGGCTTCACTGGCCGCAAAGTTAAAGGTACGCTTCACTGGGTGGAAGCAACTCAAGCTGTTCCTGCCGAGTTCCGCCTTTACGAGCCGCTCATCAAGGACGCAGACATGGCGAGCGATGAGGAATCAGAAGGCAAGACGTTCCTTGATTATGTGAACCAGGATTCCTTGATCGTGAAGCAAGGGTACATTGAGCCAAACATGAAGGATGCGAAGGCACAGGACAAATTCCAGTTCTTCCGCCACGGCTACTTTAACGTGGATCCGAAGCATCCGACAGACGAGAAAATTGTTTTTAACGAAATCGTTTCGTTGAAGAGCTCATTTAAGTTGAAATAAAGTTAGAAAAGAGGCTTTGCTGACGATGTATGTTGTCAGAAAGCCTCTTTTTTTGTTGTGAAGCTCGCTTTGAGAGGGCGGCTGGGATGATTTTTTACTGGCGCGGGCGTGTTCTTCACATTTGCGGGTGCAGAAGAGAAAAGCGCGGGCGCAATCTACACAATTGCGGCCGCCAAACAGCAATCCGCGGGCGCGAATTACCCTTCCGCGGGCTAATTTCCGTTATTTAACAATCGATAAGCTGATTTTCAGCCATTTTGTCTTACTTCTAGCTTAATCACGTTGCCAGAAGGATCTGTTACGTTATAGCCTTCTGATTTAAAGCCCATTTCTTCAACCCTATTCAGTGCCTCACTTCTTGCCTTCGCATCTGCAAAAACTATCGTATAATACTTCATCCCGACACTGTTCGGCTTAGGTGCCGGTGCACCCGCTCCGTTCCATGTGTTCAATCCGATATGGTGATGGTAGCGGGCTGTTGAAACAAATAAAGCTTGGCTGCCGTATCGGCTGACCGCTTCAAAGCCAAGCGCCCCGTAAAATTCCTGCGATCTTGATATATCCGCAACATGAAGATGGATATGGCCCATGATTGTTTCAGAGTGCAAGCCAGTAAACTCCTCACCAACCGCCTCTGACAGCAAATCAGGCACATCAATCGCTTCTGTCGCCATCACGATTTGATCGCTATTCCATTGCCATTCAGTATCCTTCCTGTCACGATAAATCTCGATGCCGTTTCCGTCTGGATCAGCTAAGTACAGTGCTTCACTCACCTTGTGATCGGACGCTCCCTGCAACGGATATCTTATATCAATAAAATGCTGCAGCACCTTCGCTAGTTCCTTACGATTTGGAACAAGCAAAGCAAAATGATAAAGCCCTGTTGTTCGCTGCTGTCTCGGCAGTACGCCTTCAGGCTGTTCGATTGTTAATAACGGATTTTTGCCGTCTAACGTTAATAACACCTGATTCTCTGAGCGTTCTAATGTTTTAAACCCTAAAATGTCCTGATAAAACGATAAGGATTTTATTAAATCCTGCACAAGTAAATGAACATGACTCACGTATGTGGCTGGTTTTTTATGAAAGCTCATATTACCTCTCCTTATATAACTTTTATAAGTTGATTACTTTATGTAAGTATATAATACACGCTTCATAAATATTTAGCAACAAATACTGCCGATTATTTCATACAGATAATTGTACCTAATAATATTCCATTATTAGGTTTTTTAACCGGTAAAAAGTGGAATGGTCTTGAAGATATAAAATTATTACTTTTTGAGGAGGACTTATGATGGTATGCACTTCATGCGGTGTTGAAAGATCAACCGAGGCGGCACTAGTGTGCCAGCAGTGCGGGAATGCACATTTTCAGGCAAATTATAAGAGCGGTGTAATGGGAGGAACACTGCATGCAGACTCTGTTCCATATGAACACGGTGAGCAATTAGCTCTATTTGTCGGAGAAAAGAAAAAAAAATATTACTTCAAGAAGTGGGATAAAGAAGCGGACAAAAGAAAGCTTACATGGAACTGGGCTGCATACTTCCTCAGTATTTTCTGGTTCGGCTACCGCAAAATGTACAAGCATATCGCCATCATTTTATCCATTGTAGTTGCTCTGGATATCGTTACTCTTCTGCTGGACATTGGAAACTTGGCAGTAAACCGAGGCATTGCATTCGGCGGAGCTGCCGTAATTGGCATTATGGCGAATTCTCTTTATAAAAAGCACGCTGAGAAGAAAATTTCTGAAATTAATGCCACGTACTCCAACAAAGAACAGCAGCATATGGCACTTAAAAAGGCCGGCGGTACAAGCTGGGGAGGCGTCGGGATCGCGCTGCTCGCTTTTATTGGGTACTTGGGTGTTTTCTTTGTTTTAGCTACGGCTGCGGGAAGGTTATAAAAAGATGAACAGCCCCTCTTAACTTGAAGAGGGGATGTTTATTTTATCAATACTAGTTTTTTATATTGATATAGGCTTTTTTTCTTCCACTAGCTGAACTTCACTTTTATCAATCCATTTTTCATAAAAATACTTATCTGTTCTGTCTAACTTTAATTCGTCCGCCAATCGTGAGTCGCCAGTACCAACTAGAATTTTATCTTCTTTTTCACTTCCAATTTCTAATCTGTGTCCCTTATAAATTGCATAGGTATTAATTTGATAGTTCAGATTTAATTCTGATTTCAATACTTTTTTAATTAGAACTGTTGAATCTAAAGGATGGGGTTGAAAACCATTCATTGCATCCTCTCCATCTTTGCTCACTAGATTAACCCAATCTTCACCCTCTTTTCCTATTCGATATTCTTTGTTCCCGAGTATTGTGAACTTTCCCTTTTTCACCATAATATTTGATCCCCTAAAGCAGGCTGATAGTTTAAATGAATCAGCCTAAGAATGATATGAAGTTTTTATCCGTATATACAAAGTCGATTCTAAAACAAAAGACAAAAAAGATTACGATTTTTACTAATAAATTTTAATCTGGTTATCATTAGTTACTTTGCATTCTAATTTTTACATCTCCTTAATCACTTGAAGAAACAATGGGGGTTTAGCTTAATGCTAATTTAGTAATTTTCTCTATAGATTGCGAAGCCCAATTGTTTATAGTTCTCTAAGAATTTTATCAGCTCTAAGTCGTTCAATAAAATCTTCTAGAGCCTCCGTTGGGTATGAGAGTTCTGATTTAACAACCGCTCTTTCATCCGCAGTATATACAATCCACTGACCATCAAATTTTTCAATTCCGATTTCATCTGGTCTAACTTCTCGTTCATCATACCAGTTGTAATTTTCCAATCCTTCATTTTCTATTATTTTTTCTGCTTCTGATGTAGTCATCTTAAAGTTCCTATCCAATTAATTCAAAAAGCAATCAAATAAATAGTTGCTTCTTTAAATATTTAGTTATTGTCATTTAATAATCTATTGCGTTTAAACTCCTCTTTTTAATCTATTGAATAAGGCAAAATGTCCTCAATAATTTCAACTTCAATTAAATCAACTTTCTTGGAGTAAAAATATTTATCTACCAAATTAAATTGAAATGACTCACCTAGTTCAGCATCTGAAGTAGCAAGAAGTACTTTTCCATCCTCTGCATTTGATACACCAAATATTTCACCTTTATACTTCGCATAAGGATTTATGATGTAAGTTTCTTCCAACGTATCGACATTCACATGCTTAATATAAATATCGTTATCATAATGAATAAAGCCATTTTCTTCAGAATTATGACTAACCAAATTGACAGTTCCATCATCTAGATCTACAAACCTATACTCTTTACCATTATATTTTGCGTAGGTCCCTTTTCTAATCATATATACCTCCAAAAGACAGTTAATTTACAGGAACAAACCTTTCTTTCATACCATCATAAACACCTATTAGTATCTCTTTTCCATCTATAACCTGAAATAGTTCGGCACCGTGTTTAGGCATATAGTAATTATCAAATTTATATTCAGGTACTACTGTTCCATTTCTTGATCCAGTAAATCCATTACGAGTACAAGGTGGGCCATCCTTATTATGACCTCCATTAAACTTTTCTCCAAAAGGGATTTCGACATTATGAACAAATTGTGTTTTAAATTTAATAATACCGTAAGATCCTCCTTCTTCCGGAAAAGGTCTGCTACCGCTGCCATCTATATAATCTAACCTCAGGCTTTCAACAAATTCTTTATAAGATTTGATATGATGCACATCTTCAGCTTTAGCTATATATCCTCCAATTGTGCCGTATCTTCCATTTATATAATTTTCTATATCCTTAAAAGGAATTGTTTTTTGAAGTAAAGTATCTTTTGTTATGGGTGATACACTTTTACGAATAGCTTCTAATAATTCAACGTCTTCATCTAATAACTCACTATAATCTTTCAATTTTAATGCATTAAACTCATTTCTACTAATATTATAATTTGCTAACACTTCATCAATTATAGAGTCATATCCTCTTAAATCCTCAAGATTCTCAGCAGCATATTTTCCTTTAATAACTTTACTTCCAGCACCCTTCGCCATCGAAGCCTGCTGCATAAGTTCTTTAGCAGTCTTCGTATCCACCGTAATGGTCTTCAATGTCTGACCCGTTGCGGCAGCCATGGATTCTACTTTAAATCCAACCGGAACCCGTACATTCCCGACATTCTTCCCAATAGCTTTAAACACTTCCTGCGCCTTCGCAGCTTTCATTTTGGCGTATTGCGTGCTGTATGGGAATTTGTTTTGGATCATTTTGGACACGTTCATCTTATCGATGGCATAGCCTGCTCCGCTTACACCGAGGATCGCGAAGGCGTTGAACATACTTTGGTTGCGCTGTTCCTGTGTAAGCTCGTTGCCAAACATATCCTTGCCAGTAAAGTATTCGCTGAACCCGTTGGCGGAAACGAGTCCGTAAATGCCGTATTCCGTTTTTTGCAGAGCAGTGAGTCCCTTTGGTGTTTTCATCACTCTCATCGCATCGGCAGCGGCATCTACACCGCGTGCCGTTTTGTAGATGGCGCTTCCGCCTTTTACAGCGCGTCCCGCCCAGCCAACTACCGGAATGAAGCCAGCCGCAGCCATCGCGCCGGCTGCAATTCTTTCTGCATCGGACAGCTTGCGGCCTGTGACCGGATCAACGCCTTCAATAGCACGCTTAGAGTCATAATAGCCCGTTACTTCACCCGTGAACGTGCACACTGTATCCCATGTTTTCTCATACCATGGGCGGTTCTCCATTTCTTCTATCTCTTTTGCCGCAATACGCGCCTGAATCTGATCCTCTTTAAACGTCAAATACTCCGAAGTCATTTGTTCGACCTCGGATTTCGCCTTGTGCACTTCCCCGGCATAATACGCCTCAGAATTGAAATGGATAGGAGAAATATTCTCTCCCTGCCGCGTCGCCTCCATCAGCTGAGCAAATAAAGCATAGATCAAGCTCTCCTGGTTTTGGGACATCATATATTCCTGCGTCAGCTTCTGGTCGAGCTCATTCACCTTTTCTACCGTTTCATCACGTTTTTTCTCCGCTTTATGCATTAAGTCCTCAAACGGACCTTTCGAAAATACGTTTAATGAAACAAGGTCGCCGACATCATTAAAAATGCGCTGAAGTGCGTCCTGCTGCTCATCGACCATATCCTGCGACATTCTGATGGAACGCGCTACGTTTTCTTTCAAGAACGGAACTTGGACGACCGTACTGCCTGCAAGGTTTGCATCCTCCGCATCCCCCGGTATTCCTTTTAGAAACGCAGTGTTCATGTCAATAAGCTGGACCCAGGCATCAACGACTTCCATCTGGGCTTTGTAAAAACCTTTAATAGCCTCAGCTCCGTGGCCTTGAAAACCTGAATCTCCGACAATGCTGCTAAACTCTTTTTTCAGCCGTTCAAACTGCTCTTTCAGCGATTTGTAATGCAGTGCTCGCTCTTCTGCTGCCGACTGCAATGTGGAAGCTTCATATACTTTGTTTGCCATATGTCACGAGTGCCCTCTCTTTACTTATTTCTGAAAATGGCTTGATCCTGCTTTTTCAGTATTTCAACATTGGCCTTCGTGTCCTCGATGTTCTTGCTGACCACACTTATGTATTCAAGGACCATTTTATGAAGATTACTCTCACGCTCTATCCATTGTTTCGTAAATTCAAGCTCGTTCCGCCCGAGCGATCCTTCTGACGGTGCCGGCAGATTGACAGCGTCCAGGGCACGCTGCGTTTCAGACAGCTGCTGTGTGACGTCATCAAAATGAAGCTTAATCGTCTGCATCAAAACACCCGCTTTCTTAAATCATCCAGCTTGCTGCTGAGCTCATCAAATGCCTCTTCACCCTTATCGAGCAGCTGTCCGGCCTCATGCGCCAGACCGCTCGCGATATCCAATGCACCGCGCTCCGCCTTTAACAAGCCGATTTTAAAATCGATTTTCTGTTTATAATCATCATAATCATCATGAACGATCTCTGAAATTGTACGGTATGCATCCTCACGCAAATCCTCAAAGCTATTAGCCCGGCTTCCTTTCCAAAGCTCATCCAGCTCAGGTTCCAAAATTCTGCGAATCTCGTTCAAGCTCATATTCTGCTCTTGGCTGATCTCCGATTTAGCACGCTGCAGCCTGTTGATCTTCTCATCAATAGCTGCCGATTGGCTGGATATAGAACGGAAAATGTCATTCAGCGAATCTGAAAATCCCATCATTATGCACTCCTTACTGCTGCACTTATTACTCCACCTATGATAATAGTTAAAATTTGTCATGCAGACTATACCCTATCTTACTATTAATCAATCCTTTTTCAGCCTATTGTAAGGGGACTTTTGTCCCGAACATTTGGAAGTTTTTAAAACAGTGAAAAGGGAATCGACTTACAACAAAAAGAAGTGGAGAGGAAGTGAGCAGCATGATGAAACGCACGTTTTCTATTATTCTGGTAAGCTCCTTATTTTTAGCCGGATGCGGCACGTCATTAAATCGTGCCACAGTGGACGAGAAGACTGCAGACATGGCGGTAAAGAAAGAGACCACCGCAGACATAGCAGAAAAGGAAGAGAACACTGATACACAAGAAAAAGTGGAGGCAATTGAAGAGTCAAGTGCTGTGGAACCGGAAAGTGAAGAAGTACCTGAGTCAGAGGATGGCAGCGGAGCGGTTATTGTGCCCGAGAGTTCTATGTCTGGAGATGATGCTGTTTCAGGTTCTGTGCCAGAAGAAGTGAAGCGGGAGGTGATGGCCGTGTTAAAGGAGCAGATCGCTGCCTATAACGCCAGCCAGCTTGACCGCTACATGAACACGTTAAGCAAGAACGCAGTCGGATTCGATTATGAAAAAGAGAAGCTTCATATGCAGACCGCATTCGAACAGCTCGACAGCAAGATGGAACTCGTGGACCACAGCTTCGATAAGTATGATGAGCAGGGCTTCGTCACAGTCATCACGCTTGTGAAGGCGGACAACATTGTAAAAGCAACAGGTAAACGCGTGCAGACGGTTATGCAGAACGCAAACATTTTTCAGAAAGAACCGGGTGGTTGGAAAATGACCGCTTCTTTAATAATTGAATAGGTACAAACGTGCGGAAAGCCGTTCCTGGAGAGGAACGGCTTTTGATTTGTGCTTTGAGACCCTGTTTGAGCCCCTGGTTTTTGCTGAGACCCGCAAATTTGAATTTTGACCCGTAATTTAGAAATTAGACTCGCAAATTTTCCCGCTAGACCCGCAAAATTGAATTTAGACCCGTATTCCCTTAATTACTTCATTTTTATCTAATATCCCCGCCAGTAATAACCGCATTTTGCCTGTCACCGGTAAAAGCGCGGCCGCTCCATTTCATAACGGTCTGCATGTAGCCGATTCCGTCAGCATTATAGCGTCCGGCAATGCTTTGCAGAGCCTGCAGCTCAAATGTTCCGTTCCGGTCATAATCGATCGGGTACAGTCCGGATAACGGAGAAACCCAGCCCTCCACAGGCTGTTTCAGTGTGCCGTCCGGTTTGTACACCTCGCTTAAATACTCTTTGCCTTTATACTGCAGATCAATCCAGAACTTTTGTCTGAAATTAAAGCTCGTCACTTCCGCTCTAAAATAGTTCAAATAACGGACTTGATATTTATACTGATTATTAAAGTCCTCCGCATCAAAAATCTGCATCAGCTGCCCGTTTAGATCCGAGAAGACATAAGCATAAATCGTTCCACCACTGCCGCCTGTATCGATGATAACTAAGATGTCATCGACTCGGTTGCCGGTAAAATCACCGAGAAAGAGAGTTGGATTGTAGCCGCTGCTTTCCTTTAAAAGCACTCTTTGATACTCTGATGTTTTTCCGTTCTGAATGACCAAAGTGATATTTTGTAAAAACGGACTGTCAGGTGTTTGCTCAGCTGTGATGAAAACATTATCTCTGTAGCCGTCCCCAGTTACGTCACCTTCCTTCGCCGTGATCACCGCACTTCGCGAGTGGTTCATGTAGTTTACATAATTGGGGTACGGTACCCGATTTACATACCCCATTCCAGATGCGGCAGCATAACTCCATTGAGAATCATAGTTAACATAATTGGGGTACGGCACCCAATTAGACATTGGAACCGTCATCCCTTGATTATGATTCCATTGATTTTGCACCCAGCTTTTTTGATTCTGCAGCCAACTCTTCTGCACAGGGGTTTTTGCCTTTTGTACTGAAGCAGCACCAGACGTTTGCCCAGCCGCCGCTGGATACGGCACTACATGCGGCATGACCAAATAAGCCGCGTCAAAGGCAGAAGTATCCGCATTTGGTTCGCTTTGATAATGTAAATACGAGGGATCGTGCATCTGGCGGGGCATGATATTGCCATAATAGTTGTACATCATGTGCTCTCACCTGCCTAGTTCAGTTGCAACCAGTATATGCAGGCACACTGTCCAGTGACTGCCGTAAAGAAACTTAACCAAGCAAAAAAAGACTGGCTCAAATTATGCCAGTCCTCTCTATTTAGGCCGCCGGCCAAGCTGCAATTCATAGATGCTCAGACCAAAGTCCATTTGAAAATGCGGATAATCTTTGAAATCGCCGAATATCTCTCCGCCCCATTCAAATCCTAAATTTTTTCCGATTGCCACAACTTCCATCCAGTCTGCCTCGCCGTTTTTGTTGCCGTCACGCTTAATGTCCCAGACCGCTTCACCTGCTTGATTTTCCAGTGCAAAATCAAGCGCCATCCCATAATTATGGTACGACTTGCCGCCCTCAGCATGTGTAACGATATTTCCTGGCTTTGTCCTGCCCTTCGCGTAAAGTTCGTCCTGTTCCGCAGCCGACCTGAAATCATCGGTGATCATGATTTGTATACCTTTCTTAGAAGCCTCTTCCACAAGCTTGTCCCTTTTTTCCGCAACAAGCGGGTGCATTCCCGTCGGCATTGATCTATCCCAATATTTAAATTCTAGCTGATACAGCGCGAAAAACGCTCCTGCAGCCAGGAGAAGGAGAATCAGCCAGCCTTTACCCTTTTTCTTTTTCTTTTTTCTTTTTGTTGTTCGTGTTGTAGCCGTCATCGCAATTGGTTTCCTCCGTCTTTCTATAACAACATAAAGCGGCTTTACCCCAAAAAGGCTTAAGCCGCTTTATGTTTTCTCTATCTACCCTTTAATTCCCTGCGGAAACGTAAAAACATTATGCGGGTCGTACTCTCGATTAATCTTCCGGAGTTTTTCCGCATTGCCTCCATAATAAGCTTTTTCATAATTTCCTAACCTATCGTATGGGAAATTGACGAATGACCCCTTCGTAACAGAGCGGATATACTGAAATCTTGGATACAGCCAATCCTGATTGACCTTCTCAAACGCATCATCTGTCCAAACCGTCTGAATACCCATTATATAGCGCGCATCTCGGAAATAAAAGGCAGATTCTTTCCGGCTGATTTCACTCACTCTACCACCTAGAGCATACACCGTTACGGCTGTAAAAACCGATCCATCTGCAGGTTTTTGAATCGTTCCAGCAATCTTTCGGATTTCTTTATTGTCAAAATCACGGTGCACAAACCGTCCCGTGGATTGAAATTTTTCAAACGGTGGATAATCGTTCATAACCGCAGTAACGGCTTCTAAGAACGTGAGGTGCCTTACCGTTATCTGCAAACCGATGTCCGCGAACGGCTGCAGCAGTTTTGAGGCGGTTTCCGTATCTCCATAAAAAAGTCCGCGTCCGAAAATGCCCAGTCCTTCTTCTTCCGAGTTATAAATAGACACATTAATTGTCATCCGTATATCCAGCTTTTTCAGCCATTCCTGCCATACCGTCAAAAACGATTCCTGCTGTGCTTTAGATGATTCTGGTGCATAAACCTGCACAAGCGATACTTTATCTACTTTTGGCGGCAGTCTGAACGTCATGCTGACCACCACGCCAAAATTCCCGCCGCCTGCTCCTCTTAACGCCCAGAACAAATCCTTGTTTTTCTCTTCGCTGCAGGTCAATAATTTCCCTTTATAATTGACGATTTCTATTTCAAGCAGCTGATCGCTTCCGAGGCCGAACAGCCGGGTCGACATTCCCCAACCTCCGCCAAGCACATACCCGCATACTCCGACAGTCGGACAAGTGCCGCCTGGAAACGGATAACCGCGGCTTCCCAAAGCTTCATACAGCTCTTTGTTTTTCACACCTGACTGAATTTTAACTAATCTTTGACCCTCATGCATATCAATTCTTGTCAGCCGGCTAATGTCAATGACGAGGACTCCGTTTCCGACCGAGTAGCCTTCATAATGGTGGCCGCCTGAACGAATGCGTATTTCCGCCTTGTTTTTGCGCGCCCAGCGGATGGCATTCTGGACATCCTTAATTTCTAAACAGTACACAATAACGAGCGGAAACTTCTGAATTGCACGGTTCCATTCCTGACGTGCCTGCTCATAACGAGGATCTTCGGGCGTCACGATCTCGCCGGTCAATCCCTTCAAATCCTCACTCATACATATCACCTCTATGATTATGTATGCGGCGGACAGGTTGACCCATTCCTAATAAAATAAGCCCGCAAGAAGCTGCAGGCTTATTTGGAATGCTTTATTGTGCGGTACCGTACCCCGGCTAGTGAGAGTGCTAACACGAGGAACACAGCGTCCAGAAAGGCGAAAACTAATGTATCGCCACCGATATAGTCTAAAAAGCTGCCAAGAATAGGTCCGACTGCCATCCCCATGTACCGGAAAAAGTTATACGCACCGATAGCTGTAGCTCGTTTTTCCTGGAACTCCTGTGTTAAAAGCGCCGTCTGGACAGGAAGAGACATTCCGAGGAACAATCCGAACAAGCTTATCGACAGAGCGAGAAGCGGCAATGAAACATGCGATAAAAGCAAGAACAGCAACAGTGCACCAACGTTCAAAAACACCGTAGACACAATCACGTTCCGGCTGTCGAAATTTTTCAGTCTGCCGCCAAGCAAGCTTCCTGCCACAATTCCGAGAGACAGCGGCAAGAACACCAGTCCTTTTTGTTCCGCAGTCAGGCTGTACTGCTCGTCCATGATATCCGGCAAGAATACGAGAAAATTATACAACCCGTAATACTGCACAAAGCCAAGTACGATAATGGCTAATCCTGTCCTGTTTGTTAGTATCGTCCAATAATCGCTCACGTGGAACTTGCTTGGTGACAGTCCGGCTGGTTTTGTTTCTTTTAAGTAAAATACGTTGCCTAAAAGAATGATAATGCCAACGAAGATAAGTGCTACGAACACACTGTGAAAATCAAATGACCCGCTCAAGAACCCTCCCGCCACTGGTCCTAAAACAGGTCCGAGCGAAACCATCATCTGAAAGGTTCCCATCGGCCTGATGCGGTCTTTTCCTTCAAACAGGTCCCCAATAACGGTTACTGCCACAACCGATCCAGCAGCGATTCCGACAGCCTGCAATGAACGGAAGATGAGCAGCATTTCAATTGATTCGGCAAAAAAACAGCCAACCGTAGCAGCAAGGTAGATCGCTATTCCGGCAAGCATCACCTTTCTGCGCCCGATTTGATCCGTCAGCGGTCCGTATACCATCTGCATCAATGCCAGAAAGACGGTATACAGCGAAATTGAAACATTCACCAAAAACGGTGTCGTCGCAAGCTGATTCGTTACTTCTGGAATAATAGGAACATATATAGTCTGTGAAAACGGTCCAAGAAACGCAGCGACCGCCACTAAATAAACAATAAACGTGCGGTTTTTCATGTAATAAAACCCCTTGCCACTTTATTCATGTTTGTAATTATACACCTTGTGAAGCAACGTCGCTGAATAAATGCTTATATGAAAACAAAAATATAGCTAACCACTCAAGCAGATTCATTGAATCCCATTAGCATGTTTGAAATACTGTCCTTGTTGTGAATCCTTTAGGTAAAGGAGTGTTGTATAAATGAAGGTATTATTAGTCGGTGCAAACGGGCAGATCGGCCAGAAACTTACAGAGCTTTTAGGAAAAAGCGATAAGCACAGTGTGAGGGCGATGGTGAGAAAGCCTGAACAGGCACAGAATCTTGAAAAGCTGGGTGCAGAAACGGTTAAAGCTGACCTAGAGGGAAGTGTTGAAGAACTTGCGCAAGCCGCAAAAGGCTGCGACGCAATTGTGTTTACTGCAGGGTCCGGCGGCAGCACAGGTCATGACAAAACATTGCTCATCGATCTGGATGGTGCCGCAAAAATGGTGGAGGCGGCGCAGCAGGCAGGTATTGACCGTTTTGTTATGGTAAGTGCACTGCAGGCTCATAACAGAGAAAACTGGAACGAGCAATTAAAGCCTTATTATGCGGCCAAGCATTATGCAGATAAAATTTTGGAGCAAAGCGGATTGACGTATACGATTGTAAGACCAGGAGGTTTGGTGGACGAACCTGGAACCGGCCGAATACAAGCTGGACGCGATTTAGAACGTGGAACGATTCCTCGTGAAGATGTAGCGCGCACTGTATATGCTGTTCTAGATGAAAAACAAGCTTTCAACCGAGGATTTGATCTTTTATCCGGTGATTCAGCGATTGAAGAAGTTCTCAGCAATCTTTAAAAAATAAAAAGGATGACATCAACAGGCGGCCGTCCGCTCTCTTGATGTCATCCTTTTTTACACTTTAAGAAAACTAGCGCGCAAAGTATAAGTGCAGCTAAAGCTGACTTAAAGACATTGCGTCAGCCAAGTTTTCTTTATGGGCTCGATAACTCTGAATCATCTCCGCCATTACTATTTTCAGCCACATTGACCACTTTTCCGTCGTTGGCTTTTAAAGTCACTTCCTTAAATGTCTTGCCATCAAACACGACAATATCATAAACAATGTTAGATTCGAAATGATCCAGTTCGGTTGTCACGACCTCTACTTCACCCGATACCATTTTGCAGGCAATGTCCTGTGCTTCCTCTTTGGTCAGCTGAACCTTTTGCTCCCACTCTTTTTGGAAGTCTTCTTCAGGGCTATTGTTCTTGCTTTGCAAGCCAGCAGCCTGTACCAGTTTAAAAGGAGTATGTGATGATGCTGCAGCTATGCCTGCTCCAGCCACAGCAATGGCCGCAGTGCCAGCAATCCATGCCTTTTTCATCTTCATTCCTTCCCCCCGTCAAAAGAGACTTAATGGGTTAATTATATCGATATAATATAATAAACATATTTTAGTTACGTTAGAGTTATATGACAAAATGATTGCAAGTTTTCTCAGGGGTACGGTACCTTTTCGAAGAAATTGCGCTGCAGTGGCTTCAATAAGAAAAGGTACCGTCTCCCATGAACCTTCATTCAAAAAAAAGACTGAAGCGGTCTCTTGCAGCTTCAGTCTTCATCCTTCGCGTCCCAGTCCTCAGGGATGGGTTCGCTTAAGTATTCTTCTATTTCTTTTTTATACTTCTCTACTTGATCAAGGTGGCCGTTAAACTGCTCTTTGTTAATTAAATACTGCACTCCATCGTGTATGGCGCGGATTTTTTTCTGCTGAACCTGGCTTTCAATATATGACACCGGCAGCGAAAGATATTCCGCTGTTTCTTCTATCGTTAAATACATCTCTCATCTCTCCTGTTTGCACTTCTGCCTCCACGTTACCGCATTTCGGGTCATATCTCAATGGCAAGCTTACCCGATTTTGCCCGCGATACGCATGCTAGCATAACATTCCCAGCCAATCGTTCTTCTTCTGTGAGGAAAGAATCGCGGTGGTCAACATCCCCTGATGCTACACGCAGCTCACACGTCCCGCACCGGCCGACTCGGCATGAGTGCGGCGCTCGAACACCAGCGGCAAGCAGTGCATCAAGCAAGGTTTTATTTTCGGGCACAGCCAGCTGCCTTCCATCACTTAACTCCACTGCAAAAGGTACGGCGTCCGCACGCTGCTGTGGTGCAAAACGCTCGCTATGAACACTTTTCATAGGAAATCCAGCAGACAAAGCTGCTTCAGTAAACTCCGTGATAAACGAATCTGGTCCGCAGAAATACACATGAGTTCCTATTCGATGCTCCGACAAAACGGCAGGATCGATGCGTCTTCCTTCATTTGAGAAATAAAATTTGGATTCTATAGGATAGTTTTTAACCAGATAATCATAAAACGCACACTGCTCACGCGATTTCGCCGCATAATGAAGCTCAAACGGTCTGCCGCTTTCCTTCAGCTCTCTCATCATGGAAAGAAAAGGTGTAATCCCGATTCCAGCCGCATAAAAGATATGCCGCTTCGCACTGAAACTCAGCTGAAAATAATTTTTCGGAAAGCTGATGTGCAGAATGTCTCCGATCTTCATATCGTTATGCCAAAACCGGGATCCGCCTCTTGACTCCTCACTCAGCCGGACGGCGATCTCATATTGTCCCTTTTCATAACGAGTCAGCGAATAATGGCGCTCCAACCCTTTCCCTAAGTACGTTATGATGTGTGAACCGCCGCTAAATTCCGGCAATGCAAGCCCGCTGCACGAAGCCAGTCTAAACCGCTTAACAGCTGGTGTTTCCTGAATAACCGCCGTGACTTGGACTTGAATTTTACCGTTCAAAGACATACACTTCACCATTCTTCGGTTTACCGAATTTCGGTCCTGTAAACCCAAGCTTCATCAGTTCTTTTCTCATAAACATCATGATGCCGCCGTGCGAGACAATGAGCACATCCTCCTCGCTGTCGAGAATGTTTTCCAATGAACGACGGATCCGCTCTACAACAGCTGTTCTGCTCTCAGGCTGTGAGGGATGGTTGAAGTACCATGCAAGCCGGATGAACAATAGATGAACGAACAGCGGCAGCTTCATTTTTGCACGGAACAGCGGCGACAGCCTTATCTCCCTTAACTCCTCCAATAGAACGACATTATCTCCGAACACCTTGCGCGCTGTGTATTCCGCACGAGTCAAATCGCTTGCAAAGCATCGTTTCCAATCAATACCCCTCATGTGTACGTCATTTTCAATCACAGCCGACGCATCATATTCGCCTACCCATTTCAGCAGTTCGTCAGATGTGAGCAGCTTGTTTGGATAGCCCCGCTCCACCTCAAAATGCCTGACCAGTCCAATCTTCATTCTATCTTCTCCCCTTTTACAAAACAGGATAAGCCAAGTATGCATCGTGCAATGAAGAGTAATGATCAGAAAGCTCGAGCAACAGCCCGCATTCACCGCACTTCACTGTATCTTTACCGACTGCATGACAGCGGCAGCAATAGACATGCTGCTCCTTCTCGCCGTATCCCATATATTCCGCTTCCTCATCAGAAAATCCGGCATCCTCCGCCCATTTCCTTACCTGAGCAAGCTGCTGCCACGGCAGTGCCGCGTATAAGTACGTCCCGATTTTCTGGCGCGCCAGCTGATCTGCCAGCTCTTCGTTAAAGCTCAGCATCTCAACCGTCATGCTGTGCCGAAACAACGGCCGCAGCAGCTCCAGTCCTTTTTCATCAGCGATGATAATATACTTTCGCACCTTCTTCACAGCTGCTCCTCCAGATAGGCGAGCACTGCTCCCTTATAACGGCCGATCCCTTTGTAATCTGTAATATGCGGAGGAAGCTCTTTCAAGATTTCATAAAACTGGCGCTTCCATTCAGGGTTTTCACAGAACCTTTCCAATGAGATTACGTAAGTGTGTATTGTAAAAAGGATGCTGTGTGTCTGCGGCAGACGGAATAGCTTCTGCACCTCGATCCGAAGATGGACAAACTCCCCTGCATTATCTCTCGTCACCGTTTTCCTAAGCTTCCCCCATTCATCAAACGTTTCAAGGGAGGTATCAAGCCGGTCTCCCGCCATAAGCGACCAGTTCTTACGCTCCCACGGCACTCCCGACTCGAGCCGGAGCAGAAATTTTAAAATACGGCTGTCGAGCCCTTCCTCTTTAAACCCTGGAATCGGGTGATGGATCTGACGGAACTTCATGCCGAGGTTAAACGCGAGCGACCAGTTGGCCGGGAAACAGAGCTGTCCCGCGTCCAAATACAGGTCGCCGTCCCGCTGCATCATAAGGATGAGGTCCTCCTGAACATGACGTCCGACGAAATCAAGAGGCTCGTGGTCCAGGCTGGCTGTATCGCCGTATGTAAATGACTGCATTTCATTCAATGTCTTGTTTTGAAACGTCCACTCCCTTCCATTTTTCTTCAATGAAAAGGTTTCAGGATACGCTCCCGCAAGCTGCTCCATCACAAGAGCCGCAGCTTCCCATTGCGCTTTTATTGAATGAGGCAGCGACTGAAAACAGCGCTCAGGATGATCAGACAGCAGCTGCCGTTTCAGCTTTATCTCTTCCACATATCTCGAATTCATCTCCACACTTATTGGATTCTCCATAGGCACCGAATTATTTGAGTACCGGTAAACGTCCTCTTTAAACGGATACGGAAACCGTTCCAGCGTCTCAGTCCAGACCATACTAGCCCCCCTTTAAACAGACTGAATATTCTTATTATTTATTGTAAAGATTTAAACACTCTATGTCATCTCTTGAATAAAGGAATCCTTCCCTTTTTATGGAATAAAAGGATTGAGGTGATTAATATGACGGTACTAAATACTGTTTTGCTAAAGGAAAAATTAGAGAATTTAGATGTTAAAAATATAGAACAGGACGAAGCTTTTCAGCTGGCGCTGGAAATGATGAACCACATCGGCGACACGGATCCTGTATTACGCGATAAACTCATTTATTCTACGATGTTTAAAATGATACGCGGCAAAATGTTTACAGAGAATCAATTAGAACAACTCTTGCTCTTAAGCGTTGATGAATCGCATCTTTTTAATGGATTAGGTGAGGAGGGTATGGATTCCGTTTTCACACGTACATTTTCTGTTTTGATTACCGCGTTAGCAGTGAGCATACATAATGAACATCCCTTCTTATCAGAAACTGTGTTTCATAACGTAAAAGAGAAAGTTCTAAGCTATGCGCGGGGCGAAAACGATATACGGGGATATGTAGACGAAAAAGGGTGGGCACATTCAGTGGCACATATGGCGGACTGCTTGGATGAGCTGGCTATTAATCATGCGACAACAAAAGCAGACTTGACTGACATTCTGCATATCGCCCAGCTGAAGCTGATGGAACCGCGAAAGGTGTTTGATACAGAAGAGGACGAGCGTATGGTGACAGCTGTATGCGCTGTAATGAAACGCGGCCTTCATACACGCGAAGAGCTTCTAACATGGCTTGAAAGCTGGAGCGACTATAAGAAAACAGAAGACTACAATCAAAACTACACACTAAAAATTAATACGAAGCATTTTTTGCGCAGTCTGTATTTCAGGCTTGATGGAACATACGCTGTTGAGCGGGAGGATATTGAAAAGGTGTTGAAACTGCTGTAAGGAGAGAACGAAATGGAGTTTTCAATTGGAAACGATACGCTTTATTACGAAATGGAGGGTCATGGCCACCCTTTAATTATCCTTCATTCCATGGGCACGGATCACCGGTCCATGAGAGCTTGGATTGAGCCAATTTTCGAGCCGAGCGAGGATGTTCAGCGGATTTATGTGGACATTCCAGCGCACGGACGCAGCGTGTGTTCGGACGTTCGGTCAACGGAGGATATGGTCAGGCTGCTGCGGGAATTTGTAGAAACGGCAATTCCTGATGGGCAATTCTCTTTAGTCGGACACTCGTATGGAGGATATATCGCGCAAGGAATTTTTAACGAGCTTGCTCACCGTGTAAGAGGAATTTGCCTGCTCGCTTCTGCACTCCATAAAAAAGAACGCACACTGCCTGAGAAGGTTGTCCGCGAAAGAGATGAAGCTGCTTTACGTGCTGTTGATCAGGAAATAAGACAGGCATTCGAGACTCTTCTTGTGTATCAAAACTATAACAACCTTGTAGCGTTTATTGATGAATTGCAGCCGGGCAGGATGCTAGCCGACCGCACCTTCCTCTTATCAAACTGGAGAGAAAACGGCTATTTCCTGCCTGAAGATCCGCTCAGTGCTGAAACATATAGCCAGCAAGCCTTGATCATTGCAGGCAAGCAGGACGCTATTACGGGTTACAAAGATTATTATCCTTTAGCTGAGAAATTCCCGAACAGCACACTCGCCGTCCTTAATGAGGCTGGACATTTAATGACGGTTGAAAAACGCCGCATCGTGCAAACACTGTTTAGAGATTGGCTTGAAAGCTGTGCAAGAGTCACTTTGAGTGGTACTAAATAATATGAAGCCTGGCTTATAGCCGGGTTTTTATTCTGGTGTTATATAATCGCAAAGCTCGATAATCGTGCCCTGCGTATGCACGGGGTTAATATAAATCAGCCTTCTGCCGTACGGATTAATTCTGTACGTGTCTTTTAGGAAAGTCAGTCCGCGCGCTTCAAACTCCTCGATCGCCACATGCAGATCGTCCACCCGATACGCAAGGTGATGCACGCCTTTTCCCTTTTGACGGATGAAGCGCTCGACCGGAGACGTTTTGCTCGTTGGCTCCAGCAGTTCAATCACTTGATTTTCAAGCTGTATCACCGCGATATGCGTCTCGACTCCTGGCTTCTCACTCGTATATCGCTCAGTCAGCTTGCCGCCAAGTACATTTGTGTAAAATTCAATTGCTTCATCTATACGTCTTACGGCAATACCTGTATGGTCCAGTTTCATCATGTACACCTCTTTTAATCTCAGATCAATTTACTAGTTCATTGATTAAACCATAGCATAAGCTTGTCATTTAATCCCGTAATCTCATAATAGCCCCTCTATAAACATAGAAAAAGGAAGGCATGTAAGCCCTCCTTTATACGCTATTCCGCTTTATTCATTCTTCTCTCTTGCTCAGCAATAATCTCGTTATCTTCCGCATTATCGCGTGTCACCTTCTGAGTGAGGATCGCTCCAACCGCTACAAGTATCATGACTGCAATATAGTAGCCTTTTTCGTTCAGCTGCAGGCTGTCTGCGTTATATAGCCCGATACAGAACAAAAAGACTCCTGCGAAAAAAGTGAAATACGCCAATACGGTAAATGCCTGCGTGTTTCTTCTTCTGTACTTTTGCATATGTAAATCCTCCTTAGCCATTTCTATTTTTAATAATAAGTGCAATCGCTAAGTTAATTATATTCAATTATAGAATTTATTTCCTTATTTTTCTTTTTAAGATGTGTACCGTCCTTCTTAAATGGATTTTTTGCTTCAAATGTCCATTTGCGGTACCGTACCCCCAAATTATTGCTCCGTGAGATGCTGCTCCTGAAGCAGCTCCATGCTTCCGCTTTTGCCCTCGGCATAAGCTTTGATGTGATCTTTAATGTTTGGGTACAGCACGATATTATCCAGCTCGTCCAAGTGAACCCACCTTACTCCAACCTGATCCTCATCCGGCACCTCTGGCATTCGCGGTTCAGATCCTTCTTTTATTGCACACTCAAACATTAGACTGATGCCGTGGTGACCCGCAACTGCTTTACGGCCAGCTACAAGATGCGGGGCTGTTTCATAAACAAACGCCAGCTTTCCAACCTCTACGTCGACACCTGCTTCTTCCATCGCTTCACGCCGGACCGCTTCAATGACTGACTCTCCCGGCTCTACTCCGCCTGCTGGAAGGTTGTAATGCAGCCCATTTCTCTTAGAATCAAACTCTACTAGCAATACCGCATTTTCCTTAATAATAAGCGCACAAGCTCTGACACGTATGTGAAAATTCATCAGAAATACCCCCATCCTTTTATAGCAGCTTTCTGATTATATGTATTTTTATCCCAAAACACAATGAAAACTATCCTTTTTTAAACCTTCCGAAGAAAAGTACACCTATAACGGCAATCCCTGATAAATACAGCCACCAATGTCCGCTGCCATCATCACCAGCAGTATCATTATCCTCATCAGCAAGATCAACTGGCTTGTCGCTTTTTTTGCTTAGCACTTCCTTATATAGCTCTGAATCTACTCCGTCTCTTACTCTAACCTCTCCGTTTTCAAGTTCTATCATTCCGTTTGGCCCGCCAACCGGCACAAGAAAGTCCGCTTCTCCATCCTCTAAAAAAAGCAGGTATTCGCCGCCGTTTTCCTGAAACTCTTCAACAATTCCAAGATCATATTGATCTATTCCGACAACCATAGGGTTCATTACTTCACCTTTATAAACCTTCGAGGTTTTGAAGGGATAACCCGCATAAACACTATCGTGCTCAGCATTGGCCGATATGTCATACGTCCCGACAACAATTACATCCGCTCTCTCTATCACCTTTTTTGGATTCAGCTCAACCCACTTTGTCGCTGAAGCATCACGATATCCCCATAAAAGAAAAACTAAAGTTACCGCAAATATAGAACATGCCTTTTTCATTCGTTCCCCCCTATTCTTTATCGATTCGACAAAAACCATTATTTACTTTTATAGCAGTCTAGCTAACTTAAGCAATAGTAAAATAATTTCCCGTCAAATAATGTCGTTATTTTTTCCATAAAGTATGAGCTGTTCATAAGGGTCTCCCTCAATTCCGAGCAGCTGGCAAAATGCAGGCTCTGTCTTCACTCCTGATTTTTTCAGCTTGATAACATTTTCTTTTAAACCGGGAATTCTCTTCATAAGCACGTGTTCGATCACCATATGTAAATACGCATACTGCTCCGTTACAGGGCGCGGCTGTCCGAACAGCTCAAATTCATATCCTCCAGCAAAGAAATTAGCTTTTATTACGCGCACATTCCTCACATTAAGCCGTTTTATCCTGAACCCCTCCCGATCAACGAATAACCGCTTTACCTCCTCTTCAAAAAAGTCCAACTCCTCCACAAACAGGATGATATCCAAATCGGAGCCCTCAATATCAATACCAATGGGAATCGTTCCGCACAAAACAGGGGTATATTTTGATAGACGGTTCATCATTCCTGTCCGTTTCAGTAAATCAAACACTTCCCTTTGTTTTTTATTTCCTACTTCTAAATAATCAATTGAAAGAAACATCCTCCACCTCCACAACAGACAAAGGCCCGGCACCTGGCCAGACCTTCATCAATTATTTCGTACTCGGTACAGCTGTTTTCTTTACAGGGAGATAAATGTCGATTTGCTTGTTCTCTGAGCCGTGGCATCTTGTATCATAAAGCTCAAATTCTACTGATCCTGAATGCTCGTAGCCTGAATTCTGAAACCACTTTGTAAAAATGTAGTTCCATGTATTTTGAATAGAAGGAACAAATTCGCTCTCTGAAGCTTTTGGAGTGGTAAACACCGCATACTCCGCTTCGGGAAACCTTCTGTACGTCATCCCCTCTGGAGCCGTACTTCCTTCTGCCACTTCCATTCCGATAAGGTAAGTGAACTCGCTCGTTTCCGGATCATTGTCAACGCACATTCCAAATTCCGTGCTGCTGTCAATTGGGTTGGGTATCGCAGCTCCCTTTCTGTTTACGATATAATCCTGCCAGAATGCCGGTATATCCCGATTGTTCTGTCCGTCTGTGTTAGATGTTCTCAATTCATAGCCCATAATACTAAATGCTGGCTTTGTAAAAAATTTTGGTTCCACGCTGATTCCTCCTGTCATAATGTAGGTGCTCAGGCAGGCTCTTTCACGCAGTGATCCAAGAACAGAACCTCTTTGGCGCAGCTGTTTCGGTGAAACACCGAAGCATTTTTTAAATGCTCGGTTGAAAGACTCATGGTAATGAAAGCCGACATCGAACGCAATATCGATCACTTTATCATCGGTTGCCAACAAGCGTACTGCTGCAGCCGACAGTCTTCGCTTCCTCACATAATCCATGACCGGCTCGCCTACCATCACATGGAAAACACGGTGAAAATGAAAAGGTGAAAAACACGCGATTTCAGCCAATTCATTTAACGTAATCCTTCTGTCCAAATGTTCTTCAATATAATCGATGCTCCGCTGAATGCAAGCCACATAATCCATTCCTGTTCACCTGCCTTTATTCTTACAATACCAGTACAGGAAATCCGCTTCTTAACCTTCTTTGCTAACCTTTAAAATACCTTCCCATAAATATGCGTATCACATAATTCTTCTGTAATCAGGTCGATAGAGTCACTGCGCAAAGTGCCTTCAAGAGTATAGCCAAGCCTCTGCGGTATCGCCATGCTTCGAGTGTTGCGCGTATCGCAGCGAATCTCCAGACGTCTAGCTTTAAGCTCATTGACCGCGAACTCCTCAATGCCTTTTACCGCTTCAATCATATAGCCTTTTCCACTGTGGCGCGTATCCTGCCAATAGCCAATTTCAAATTTCCTGACGTCCCAGTCCATCCGGTGTAAACCCGTCGATCCAATAAACTCTCCTGTTTCTTTTAAAAAGACAAGCAGTCTTAGATCTTCGCGCTTTAAAAATTTCAATTGCGCTCCGCGGATGTTGGCTTCCACATCGTCAGCGCTCTGATTAATATGCGCAAATGGCAGCCACGGCTTAAGCTCAGTGAGAGATGCCATGATCGCTTCATGGACTGCCTTTCCGTCTCCAAAGTGCGGCATTCTGACTAGCAATCTATCAGTTTCAAATTCAGAAGGAAACTCTAGTAAAATTGGATTCATCTCTCTGCCCCCTAATATAATCTGTTCGCGTATCCATCCTGCAGCCTTGCCTCTGTCTGTTCTGCCGTCACACCTGGAATTTTCATATGATCTGTCAGCATCATAGCGGCAGATGGCAATGGATCAGCAAGATTTCCGCTCCACAGTCCCGATCGCTTGATTGACTTTGCACAATGAATAAAAATCTCTTCTACCTCAACAGCAACAGCAGCAAGCGGCAGCTTCCCTTTTACCGCCATACGCTGCAGCAGTTCCTCATCCCTTACAATGCACGCCTTTCCATTAATTCGAAGTGTCTCCCCCATACCTGGAATAAGGAACAGCAAACCAGCCCTTGGATTGGACAAAATATTTGTTAGTGAATCCACCCTTTTGTTGCCTGGTCTTTCTGGAATGAGAAGTGTCTTGTCGTCCAGCACTTGAACAAACCCAGGATGATCGCCCCTCGGCGACGCGTCGCAGTGCCCCTCGCTGTTTGATGTGGAAAGCACGAGAAACGGCGAAAGCGAAATAAGCGTTCGGCAATGCTCGTCCAGGCTGCTGATTACCTTTTTAACGGCGAACTGTGACGGTTTGCCCATCAGCTCGCGGAGTTCATCCTTTTGTGTAACAACTTTAGTAAATTGCGCCAACTGCCTATCTCCTTGTTTTACCATTTTATGTATTCCAAGTATTATAGATTTAGAGATCATTCTACGTCAACACATTATCTTTATTAATGATAATTTTTTCCAAATACTTTACTATAAACTTAATGGAACATTGTGGTGATGTCATCTCCTAGCAGGTGACAACATTATAGTTAAGGCGTATCGCTTTTATATCGGAGGGAAGAATGGACATTATAACTAGATTAGAAGAATTGAAAGGTTCAGCCGGGCTGATTGTCTTCTCAACAAAAGATCAGCAGGTCATTGTTTCTGCGAACAGCAGTCTGTCCGTCCCTCTTGCTTCTGCTGCAAAAGTGGCGCTTGGTTTTTGTATAGGGAAATGGGTAGAAGAGGGTTTATTTCAATGGGACAACATGGTGGAGGATATCGTTTTTGATGCTAATGAGGACAGCAAGGAGCTTTATCCCCATTTCCAAGGTCGTTCTGCCCTGCCACTTAAAGATGCCGTTGAGGTCATGATTGCCTGTCATGATCATAAAGTTGCTGACAGATTAGCTTTGTTTTGCGGAGGCTGGGAAAAGGTCAATCACCATATCAGACGCTATTATACGAGCATTCATATTACCGATAACCCGCTTGATAATCATAACTGTGGTGAATTGCAGGACGTATTTCACCTGCTGCAAACCGTTTTTCAAGAATATAAAATAAACCCGATGATATGGGCTCCAATCATTAACGGTCTCGTCCGACAGCAAGGATATTCTGAAAACATTCCTAAACATCAATTGAATCATATGACGGGCGGGATGCTGAATGCGTTGGTCAATGTGGGCATCTTAGGAGAATTTCATCAGCATCCGTTGCTGTATGTGTTTGGAGCGAAGAACCTTCCAGACCGGCGGCAGCATTCGAGTGCAGATCATTTAGTAACTGATTTGCTTCATCACATTTATCAAGAGTATCTTAAACAAGATCTGAACATTTCGGTTACAAAATAAAAGCAGCCGGTCTGATTCTATTAGTCCGGCTGCTTTTTCTGGTCCCCATCTTTAGTTTTCAATCCCTCTTTCTCCAGTATTTCATCAAGAGATATCTCTTCAGAATAATAGTCTGTACCACTTACCTGAAAGTCTTCTCCGCAGTTTTTATCCGTAACATAAAAGACGCTGCTCTCGTAATCATAGCCCTCGCCTTGAATACCCTCAGTGCCGCCTATGCTGATGCATTTCTCATCAATTCGTGTTTTGTTTCCTTTATTGTCTACATAATAATATTTGTCTTCTATAATTCCTGCTGGCAATGAGTAAGTTGTGGTACCGTACCCCAGATCGTTTATTTCCACTACCTTGTAGCCGTCAACGGTTTTGGGGTCAGACCCCCGCTTAACATTGTGGACAGCATATACTTTTCCTGTATAGCCTGCAGGAATTACATAAGACTGGTGGGTCTTTTCTTCAAACACCTGCAGTTCATTCAGCTTCCATGCGGTAAATAGAAGTAGTGAAAAGACAGCTATCACGGCAGCTGCATTTATAAAAACGATTTTCTTTTTTTGATTTGTAATAGAGTCTTTTTTCTTTTTCATCCACTCATCTGCTAAGAAGAACACTAACGCACAAATAACTGCAAAAAAAGTAAGATCACGAGTCCATACAAAAATTAATAAAGCGGGAAATATATGAACAAAACCTGCTGCTGCAAACCGGTAATCCCCAGCTTTTTTCGTTAAAAAGTCAGATAGAAAGGATACTGGTATTCCATAAAAATAGTTTCCGACTCCAGCATAGAAAGCCACAATAAGAAAAAAACCAAAAAAGCCACCGCTGCTTTTGTCTGCAAGCTCCCAAATAAAAAAATAGGCGGATATAGCACTAGTTGAAAAAAATGCCGCTAACATCTTTCTTACAATAGCTGGCCAATTACTCATATATATCCCTCACTTATTAATGTGAATATTTTCACATAGATTTTACCACTAAAATCAGCAGCATGATAGAAAATATTGGAACTTCACCACCCGTTTTCCGTATTACTTATCAAATATAGTAGTAGAAAAGAGGTACTGAATGAAATTTAGCCGTTTACTTATATTCGCTCTTTTAATTGGCACAATTGCTTTATCTGGCTGCACCTTTACTCAAACAAAAGACGAGAGCTATATTATTTGGGGAGAAAATATGAATGATCGAGAACTTAGGGAGTCTTTAATTAAGCGTTTGGATGATGCAAACTTAGATTACAAGATAGATAAAGAAAATAATGTCCTCATTAAAAAAAGTGATATGAAGAAAGCAACAATGTGTTGTACATAATATGCAAAAAGGGCTGAATGATTCAGCCCTTTTGCCACTCCTCCCACTCTTCCCGCAACAGACCCATCCGAATAGAATCGTAATAAACTCCATTGTACAATCGGCATTTTCTTAGCCGGGCTTCCATCGTCATGCCAAGCTTTTCTCCGGCTTTTATCATCCGTTCGTTGCCTGACCAAGTTGTGAACCCGACTCGGACGAGCGGCAATGTTTGAAACAAATGATCGATCCACATTTTCAGCGCACGGGTACCGTACCCCCCGCTCCAATATTCCGGAACATAGATAACGATGCCAATCTCGAGCCAGTTGGACGGCTGATGCTCCCAATAGTAGCCAATCGTGCCGACAACTGTTCCATCCACTTCAATGGCCCAATAATCATCGCGATCGACAATCTGATGCTTTTCCTTATATTCCTGAAAAGAAAGAGCTTTATGCTCAAAGTACGGGGCATCCCACTTTTTCCATTCTGGCGCTTCTTCTTTATAAGCTAGCTCCCACAGTCTCAGCAAATCTTCCTCTTGAATCGGACGCAGTACGACAGTTCCATCTTTGTATGTCATTTTGTCCACCCGTTTACTTTGTAATAGGTTCAATATAATAATAGATTCCTTTCTTTACGGTCGGCATTACAGAACCACCGCCGTCTAACGTAATCGGTCCTTTCAGTTCTTCCGCAATACCGAGATACACCTTATATTTTTTCTTTGAATACGTACTCGTTTCACCCACAACTTGGGATACGTTGTTTACACCCGTTCCAGCCTCTGACCGGTACCATGCATACTTTCCGTCTTTTTCAACAACGTTAGCAATGAACACAATATTATGCTCTTCAAGTTTCATTGAATAAAGGATAAACGTTTCTCCATCTTGCGTGACTTCATCCAGAATACTTTCTGATGATAAATCATCTTCTTTTAACCCTGCATTAATGGCAGCCTGTTTCGTGCTGTGCCACTTCAGCTCGTTATCTTCTTTTTGAGAACATCCTACAGCACTCATGATCAACAGCAATAAAGCTAAATAAATGTTTTTCATTATTTTATCCTCACTTTAGCTTCTCCATTAATCCATGCAGGATAAGCGCTCAACTCAATAGTGATTGGACCCTTCACAGTTTTCATATCAGGCATTTCAATCCCGAATTCCTTTATTCCTTCTTCATCACTTGTTCTGAAAAACCCTCCATGTGTCTCAATCACATTTCCGTAAACATCTTTTATTTCTCCGAAAGGATCCCCATGAAACTTTTTAACATTCATCGTGAAAACAAGATTATTATCTTCTATCTTCAAGCTGCTTAAAACATTGCCCGGAGGCTGTTTTAAAATCTGAAGTTTTTCCGTATCAACCACAAGTGTCATATCCTCTTTCTCAACTGCCTGCAATTTATTGATTACTACATACAGCTCTTCTGGCTTATGGAAGTAATTGCTTTGCAGGTAAATGATCTGTTCATCCGCAGAGATTATGCTGCCTGTTACTCCTCCATTAATACCACCCCACGTCTCGCCTTTCTCGTCTACAATCCGCAAATCTTCTAGTGCTAAAATCTGCTTTGTATTATTCGGATCCATCTTGACATGTACACCGGTACGAAGAGGACTGACTTCTGCACTAACAACAGTGAGCTTCTGCCCTTCAATTTCAATCGTCTTATTAATGGTATATTTTTGGGACACCTTAATGTCTTTCGTAAGGGTGAACGGAATAGAGAACTCTTCCCCCTCCAGGCTTAAATCCAGCTGAAACTTCTTGCCTTGTATTTTATTTTCAAAATAAAACTCCAGCTCTCCTGTGTAACGATCCATTCCTTCTTCATTACTCGGGCTCCCGAATCCAGTCGTTCCTGGATCCAAATGCTTTCCTTCCAAGCTGATTATCTTGGCTGCTTGGATATCAAAGTACTCTTTCTTTTGTTCTGGAGTCAGTGTATAAAACACTACCATTCCGCTTTCGTCCGCTATAACTCCATCAATCGTTACTCTCATGCCGTTTTTTTCAGCAGATGTGCCGATTTTCTGATAATAATCGTTTTCTACTGCGCTCATTTTTCCTTTATCGAACTTAACCATCTCAACGATCTTTTCCATTCCTGGTAGATTCGCTATAGCATTCGCAAATGCTGGTGATACACGAATCGTGGCAAAAAAGCCTAGCAAAATAACTGCAGCTGCAACAAAACTGTACACCCACTTATAGCTTCTTTTTTTCTTACGTTCTTCTTTCTTAGCTTTTTGAAAACCTGCCATGATCGCTGCATCGAGAGAGTCGAGCGAGACCGGAATGTTTTCATAGCTTTTCTTATAATCGTTCAACTGTAGTTCTTGATTCTTAAACATTCAAGCTCCCGCCCTTCTCTTCTAATTTTTCGCGCAGCGATTTCAGCGCTTTGTTCAGCCATGTTTTAATGGTTCCTTCTGGGCACTGCATCGTGTCGGCGATATCCTTTATTTTCAGATCGTGAAAATATTTCAGCGTCAGAATTTCTCGCGAACGATCATCGAGCGCGAGCATCGCATCCTTCAGCTCCATTTCTGAATGGTTTTCTGAAACCCCTTGAGCTGCCAGCAAGCCATCATCAAAAACAAGCCGCTTTTTCTTCTTCAGTACATCATTGCAATAGTTAATCATTATTCGAATGAGCCACGTTTTCACATACGATGGCTCCTTTAGTGACCGGATGCTCTTGTATGCGCGGTAAGTGACTTCCTGCAGCGCCTCAATTGCTTCGGTTTCACTGTGTAAATACGAAAGAGCAGTCTTATATAGATCTATTTTGTATAGCTGCATCAAACCCAGAAAAGCCTCATCGTCACCATTAATGGCTTTTATGGAAAGTTCCACACTTCCGCTCAACGTAATGCCTCCTTCATGCTTTTGCATCGTTTCTAAGTATTAGACTGCGATGAACGGAAAAGGTTTTAACAAATTTTCTCATTCTGCCTTTTTAAGCTGAAATAACTTCTCTTCCACTGTTTCATTGCCTTTATTCATCTCTTTTATCGGCTTACTTTTTAATTTTTTATGGTCAAGCAGCAATCCCCTCTTCATCCCTTCCACCATTAAATTGGCAGCAAATATCACCACAACAAACCCTCCGAGCGGTGCAAGGAGCACCCATTTGGCGTACCAAATATAATCGGCAGAAGACGCGACGAGCTCCGACCATTCGTTGCGCATCAGCATTGGTTTCTTCACCCTGCCTAAATCGTCCATCTTGATCCAGCGCGCTCCGCCAATAAACAGCCCAAGGACGCCAATGTGAGCGAGAAGAAGCAGCGATGATACGATTTGCTGTCCGAACATGATCAGGATCCGCGGCATAAGGAATGGCATAATATGCTTCCGCAGCACATGCAGCTTGTTGCCGCCCATCATTTTGACACTAATAAAGAACTCCATCTTCTTGATCTCGGTTACTTCTCCTATTAGTGCAACACTAATCGTTGGGACCGCAATCATCGTCAGGATTCCGATTGACAATGCATAATATTCAGCGTCTGTATACGTCCAGAAGAAAATCATGATGACAGGAGAAAGCACAATATACGCCAATAATGAAGCCGGAATGAACTTAAACGTTTCCGCACACTCGACTAAAAACATACGAAGCCTGCCAGGCAGGTTCATGAGCAGAATACACCCGATAAATGACACCACCATCCGCAACATCGCTAAACCAAGGGCAATCATGATCGTATACTTCGCGCCCATCATCACTTTATAAAACATATCCTCGCCAAGCTGGTTCGTGCCAAGCCAATGATTTTCGGATGGAGGCATCGGGGCTTTTCCCATCAGCTTGCCTTCCTTGTTATACACAACCAACTCAATCTCTGGCGGATCCGGCTTTAATTCAACATATACTGCACTTACAGCAAACAGAAGAGCTAGTATGGAAACTCCGATAAGAAAAAAGGGCTGTTTAATTAGGTTCATCATGCAACCAGCTCCATTCTCTTCTTTTTTCGCTCCACTAAAATGGTCAACACCGCAAACAATACAAAGAACGGCACAAATATCATAATAAGTCCTGCCACAGTTGCTTGCGGTGCGAACAGGCTGTATGTTTTGACGAGGTATCGGAGGATTCCATTAATGTTTAAAAAATACTCGATAATGAACAGATTGGAGAGCATGAGCCAGAACAGCGATTTGATGTGATGTGTCGTGGAGAAAATGGCGTTTCTGAAAATATGGACGATTACGATGTATGCTGACCTTAATCCTTTTCCCATGGCTGTTTCTACATAAAGCTTAATCAATTCTTCTTCCATCGCCTGCACGAGCAGCCGTGCTAGAAAGACGGATGGCAGAATGGAAAGACACAGCACTGGAAGCAGCACGGCTGGCTGTTGTGCGGTTTGTATGATTTGAAACAATAGGATTCCTGTTTTTTCAAAAAATGCGATCGCTGCTATCTGGAACAGTGCAATCACAAACAAGTCGGGAAGAGACTCTGTAAAGATGAGCGCTCCTTTAATTACTTTTCCAAGCGACTGAGGCAGCAGCATCACTGTTAAACCGATGCTCACGGCAAGCAGCACGGAGACAAACAGTGCAATAAAGAAAATTTTCATCGATAACATGTATGGCCGAATGATCTCAGGAAAGAGCGGATAAAATTTGTCCTTCTGGTAATATTCCATGTTCGGCAAGTCAGCAAAAGACTTCACCATATTGGTCAAAACCTCACTATATTGCTTCCATTCCAAAGACAGCTCCCACACGAGAACCGAAGCGTCTTCACCCTTGTCAATTAAACGCAGTACAGGAAGCACATCGGTCATATCAATGAATAAAAATGGTATTGGAATGATTAAGAACAAGCAAAGAGTCGTTAAAACAAGCTGCAGAGACCTTTTTTTTATGGTTGTTGTCATGTTAGTCTCCTTAACTTACAATTTCTGTAATAATTATAAAATCATATTGTAATTTTTGTAAAATTTGAACGCTTAGGACAAAAAAAGATGCCTTCTGCTGGAGAAGACATCCTGTTAGCTAATTAATTTAGGAGACAGCTTATGACCGAAGTAGACGATAAGAACTGTTAAGATCCCGTATGGCAAGGAAAGGATTAAATCCCCAAAGCCGATTACGTTCTCATGAAGAAGCCGGTAAAACAAATAGAGCGAATATGGAAGTGTGATAAATAATGCGGTACCGGACCCCAATGCGTAAATCTTCAGCAGCAATGACTGGCCTAAGTGTGTAAAAACGTGAAGCAGCAGCAACAGGTTGAATCCAACAAACATCGAATAAAATTCCTTCTCAACCGCAAGATACGTTGCGATGATATAGAATACGAGCTGAATGAGTACAGGTATAGAAAATCGTGCCGCTGTGATGTGAGACATCTCTTGAAAAGTCGTTCTCATGGGCTTGGGTACTTTATGGACGACTTTATTGTAGTTTCTCTTAAACCATGACTCTACAAAAATAATTTCTTCAAAATCATGAAGCATGAAGGTGACCGGAAACAGCCACAGCAATGTTGGTAAGCTTATATTTGCAGCCAGCCATTCTAGCATCAATCGTCCTCCTTATGCCTGAGACGTAATCGGATGCTTAAATTCAGTAGGAAGCTCCATTTCGTTTTCCATCCGGACAAACATTACTTCACTTCCATGGAATTTTTGCTTTTCCATCCCCTCCTGCTGATCGACGGTAAAATGAAAGATGACATCGCGAGTCTGCTTCGTGCAAATGGCATCTAGTATTCTATGTAAATCCATTTTCTTTTGCGAGACGATTTCAAAGATGTGCACTTCATTTTCTGGTGTCGTTTGATAGATAACAATCGCTTCCTCATCCTCAAGATAATAAATATCATCCGGAAATGCTGCCAGACAATAGAACATGAGCAGCTCCTCTGTGTTGACAGTGCCCAGCGTCATGGAAACAGGCACTCTATTTTTGGCAAACTCATAAATGAATGAAAGGTCATCCTCTGGGCTTAATTTTCTTGTTCTGCCAGGTTTGGATGATGCATATTTCGTTGTATACTGCGTTTCTTCCACAACATGAAATCCAAACTTTGGATAAAAGTCCAGCACCGTCCTATTCGCGAACAAATACATAATATCGTAAGCGCCCTCAAAATCCTTTAATACAATCTCCATTAATTTTCTAGAAAGACCTCGGCCGCGGTATTCAGGATGCGTCATCACCGTTCCGATTTGAATGGCGCGCTTGGTTTTTCCACGCACAACAAGGTTGATGAGGTTTACAGATACGTTCGCGATTATTTTTTCTCCGTCACTATAAGAATATGGAATATATTTCTCCGTCCAATAGCCATGTTCATGCCAGCTTGTAAAGTCGATGCCGAACACTTGCTGAGCCAGCTGAATGAAGCTTTCGCGCATTTCACTTTGGTTGCGATAATCTTTTATGAATGTTAATTCCGCCATTGCTAATCCTCCATTTGAATATCTATTTCTATTCTATAGTATCCAAACAAATACTGGGAACAAAATCCAATGATATAGCAAGGATTTGTTTCAATTAAAAGCGAAGTAATGATTATTAAAGGAGGCTGTGACATGCCTGTCATTCACCAGAAAACATATATTAAAGCTGATAAAGAATTCGTTTATCGCACTCTCACAACAGCTGAAGGATGGAACGCCTGGTTTACAGATGACACGTCGGTTGAATTGAACGGCGATGGGACCGGGGAAATTCGACTGCGCTGGACGAACTTTGGCAGCGAAAAGAAAACGATAGAAGACGGAGGCATGATTCTTGAAGCTGTTCCGGGTAAATCCTTCGTATTTCAGTGGGCACCTGGAGAAAGTGTGACGACTATAAGCATTCAGCTTGAATCCTATAAAGAAGGGACTCGAGTTATGCTTACCGAAACGGGCTATTCGAATTCAGAGAGAGATTTAGCCGCCTGCATTGATTGTGCAGCCGGCTGGGGAGAGGCTCTGACACTTTTAAAGATTTATTTGGAGCATGGGATTGTTTATAAGGATGATCTTGGGTAAAAGGAAAGCCCCTCGGAATGGAGGGGCTTGTCGTATTTATCAGCCTGCAACTGCGTGCAGCGAATTCAGCTTGCTTTTCATTTCGTTCACTTGTGTATTGTTGCCGATAAATCGAATTTCACCTGTCTCATCGACCAGCACCATTGTAGGCACCTTTTTAATATAATAGTTTTCGACAATGTCAGCTGAATGAAGGAAGGTGAATTGACTGTATTTTTCTTTTACTGCAGTAGAGTAAAACTCCCCACTGACCACAATTGTTTTGACGGATAATGGTGCCACTTGTTCAAGCAGACTTTGACAGACTGAACAAGATTCGTTGCTGAATACTAACAGCACCTCTTTGCCAAGATAATCATGAAGCTTTACTAGATTTCCATGCTGATCTTTCCCTCGGAATAACGGAGCACTCGTATTTACAGAAAGCCCTTCCTCTTCCACTTTTACTCCTGCAGCTCTAAATCGGTTAAGAAATTGTACAAGCAGTCTTGTAAACGTAAAAAGCAGCACAAATTGGACTAATAGAAACGCCCAAAGCAATACATGTGACAATGTACTTAAACTCATAACAAACTACCTCTCTCCTGCCAGTTCTTTTGATTTTAGGCTGATGTTTACTAAATTCTTGCTCGTTAAAAATACAATGATGAGGATAACGCTCATGATTAGCAGAGTTCCATACTCATACGATATAACGGAAATCTCTTTTTCAATGTATAAGCTTACAGATAAACCGGCTGTAATAACCACGTTTCTGAGGATAAGCCACCATGATATCTTATGGTTACCTAGAACACCACCGCACCCGCAAGAGATTTCATTGCGACCCCTCAATAGGTTAATAAGAATGGCTGCAGTAAAGATTCCCATGAGCAATATGGAGGCCGATAATATGGCAGATGGATAAATATTTAAAATCAACGAAAATCCTATTACTAATTCAAACACAAATAATCCTCCAGCAGATGCTGGCACAAGCTTTGCAGGTAATATTTGATAATCCTGCATAAGCCGTTTATGTTCCTGCCATTTAGAGACTTTGCTTAAACTGCTGACAACAAAAACGATTCCTACTGTGATCTGAAACAACCATAATAAGTAGTCCATATTTCTCCTCAAAATGTCTTTTATGATTAGGCGTACCACTTTGCCTGAAGATTAAATAACTGGCTATATTCCGATGGTTTGCTGATTAATTCCTCGTGTGTGCCAGATTCTATGATTTCTCCATCTTTCATCACAAGGATGCGATCTGCAAATCTCGCTGCTGCCATGCGATGTGACACAAATATCGCTGTCTTATTTTTTGCCATGCTGTCCAGCTTCGCAAAGATATCCATCTCTGTAAGTGGATCAAGTGCAGATGTTGGCTCGTCCATAATCAAGATATCCGAATCCTTAAGAATAGCTCTCGCGATGGCAAGCCTTTGCCACTGTCCGCCAGACAGTTCCTCACTGCCTTCGTATAAAAACTTTCCTAACTTTGTGTCTAACCCATCCGGAAAACTCTCAATCTTTTTGGACAGCCCGCTCTGTTTACACATTTCTAGCAGCAGTTCATCATTATTCAAATGTTTTAAATCCCCGAATGCAACGTTTTCTCTTAATGAAAAAGGATAGGTAATGAAATCCTGAAAGATCGCTGAAAATCTATCACTGATTTCTTGCGGTTCCATCGCTTGTATATTTTTTTGATGAACGTAAATGTCACCATTCGTAATCGGATACAGACCCAAAATACATTTTACCAGCGTTGTCTTTCCTGAGCCGTTCTCCCCTACAATGGCAATCTTTTCACCTTTTTTAATCGTTAGATCTATATTCTTCAACACGTTATTTCCCTGATCTGAGTAGGAAAAATTCACATTACTGATCGTAATAGCTGAATTTGTATCAATCCATGTCGAAGCAGGCTTAATAAACGTTTCATCTTCATGTTCCATAAAAGAAAAATAATCATTTAAGTATAGCTGTTCTTCGTAAATTCGGGCGAGACTGACAGCCGCGGAGTTTATGACACCCTGAGCTCCTTGAATTGCTTGACCGATAGAAACAAATTGCCCTACTCCAAGCTTGCTTGAGCGAAGCAAATTAATAATGATCCAGCTTGCTCCCACATACATTAAAGCCGTTAGACTATCTAAAATAATAAGAGTCCGCTTTTCTCGTTTCATCAGCTGAATCGCCTTGTTATTGGTATAAAGCGTAAGTCGTTCCCACATGGATAACAAATAGTTACTTAGATTAAAAAGACGTATCTCTTTGTTTCCTTCTTTGTTTTGAAATAATGCAGAAATGAAATTTGCTTCTCTGGCTTCTTTTGTTGTGTACTTCATTAAGAAAAACTTTTCACTTCCATATCTAGCTTGTACAAACAATGTTGGCACAGCAACTATGACACTTATTACTACTAAGCTCCAATGAACCATTGCTAGGAAAACAATGTACGACCCAAAACTTATGACCGCCTGACATATATCTAATAAATGCTTGAGCGGACTCAGTATACGGGTTCCTTGGTTATTGCCAATTCGTTCAATGGTATTATAAAACTCAGCATTTTCGAAATTATGATATGGTACTTTTACAGCTTTTTCAGAGAGTGCTCTACCTATAATAAAATCAAGCTTATATTCCATTTCCATATCCATTACTTCATTTACATGCTGAATAATGGTTCTGGAAATTGTCACAAGGAATTGAAAAAACAATAATAGAAAAATAACTTTTAGTCCTTGTGAATCATTAGAAAGATAGCCAGTAACTTCATTTACTAATTTCTCTAATAGCTTTAAGGATACAAAGGGTAAAATCCCCATTAGTATTCTAGTAAATAGTGAAAATAGAGCCCATTTTTTCCCATGAATATGTATCAGCTTAAATGCATTTTTTAATCCATCCCATTTCATTAGTTACAATCCCTTTTGAAAAGAAAATGAGGACCAGAAAGTTCCTGGTCCTGGTAAATAATTATTGACCATAGCAAGTGCAATAGTAATAAGTAGCGCACTTAATACCGCTAATGCTGTCATAAGTACTGGACTCTCTAATACGAGTGTAACTGCCAGAGCTGCATACCTGCTGTGTGCAAACACTTCTTGTAACTTTAGCATTACATCCGATTGGTCCGTATGTAATTCCCAAAATTTTCTTCAACATAATTTCACCCCCTTTCAATTATTATTCATAGCTCTTAATAACGGTTTACTCCAAGTATTTTCAAGAAGTATTTCCCCTGTATGATCTACAATCAAAAAAGTCGGAAATTGTCTAGCTCCCATCATCGACATTACGTCATCGCTAACCATATGTAATGCTGCAACGTCCTCTTTAAAATCCAATTTATTCTCTGCAATATTTAAATCATTGCATTCCATAATGTTGAAGATTTTTAACTTTGATTGGTTGTAAGCTATTAGCTCTTCCATCCCCGAGTGACAATACGAACAAGTACACGATGTAAGTGCTACAGCATAATGCTCGTCCCCATCGGATAAATCCAGCGGAACATAATCTAATAGGTTTTTTCCCACTAATGTATCTTCTTGAATTACATTCTGAATCGCTGCAGGTTCAGGCATATAACCCACTTCTACTTTCAACAGTTTCAGCTGCTGTACTGTTTTTACAGCTAATGAGAAAGCGATTACAGAAAAGACCAGAATGAACAGATCGTTATTTATAAAGTTTGTGACCACGGTTTAATTTCTTCTCCGTCAGTACCTACGTCCGCTTGATGTGAAACTGCCCCTGAAAAAACGGATAGAGTTAGAGCTAATGCAAAAAGACCTGTCATTAATTTTTTCAATTTAATTCCCCTCACATTTAAATTGTTATTATTAGTAACAACAATAGTTATTACTGTTTACAATTTCATATTATAGTATTATTTTCCAATCGTCAAATACTTTTTGGAATTTTTCAAAAACTCCACTATACTATGGTAGACACTGTTAAACCGGAGGATACAGCATGGACATCAGCACACAAATCGGAATAAAAATTAAAGAAATGAGAACCGTACAAAACATCACTCAAGAAGAACTTGCTAAAGGAATTGTGAACCGCAGTTTCATCAGCCAGCTGGAAAAAGGAACGGTAAGCCCGTCCATAGATACACTCGACAAGCTTGCTCAGCGGCTGAATTGCTCTATCTCATACCTGATTGGCCAAAGTGAGAGAAACGAAGCTATCGATCAATTAAATATCATCAGTTTAATGGATAACATTGAATCGCATTTAAATGAAAATTCTCTGGATCGAGCGAAGCAATTGCTCGAGAGCATTACTGGAGAGTGGATGAGCAAGCTAAGTAATTTTGAGCGTGGTAAATACTTTTGGATTAAAGCGAGGATTAATTGGTTTGACAAAAACTATGAGGACGCCGAGCTTTATGTTTTAAAAGCGATTAAAATTTATGAGGATAACTATCAAAATCAGTTGGGAAAGCTATATAACTTTTTAGGAACAACCCTTTTTAAGCTGGATAAGATAGAAGATTCCTTTAAGTCTTTTTCAAAGGCAATGTATTTCACTCATCAATATCCGTCTGATTACTACTTAACAGTAGAAACGTACTTCAACATGGGAGTTTATCACACATATTTAAGAGAGTACCAAACAGCCATTTATTATCTATTGAATGCTCAGGAGTGCGGTGAAAATAATTCAACACTGCATAAACTTGGTGAGATTAAAATGACACTGGGCATCTGCTACCGTCATATTGGCAGACTGCAGGAATCAATAGCTGCTTACCTGGATGCATCACGCCTTTTCACAACAAGAGATGAAAACAACCATTTGGCCGGTGTGTATTTTAATTTAGGTGTGCTTTATCGGGAAATCAATGACATGAATGAATCAACAAATTGTTTTACTAAAGCAAAAACCACATACGAACAGAAAAAGAATGAAAGCTACATACATAAATGTGAGATTCAATTAATTAAAAATATGATAAAATCCAACAGTACCCAGTTGGCCAGAGAAAGCTTTAAAGAGTTAAGAAAAAAAGGAAAGAAGATTGGATATGAAGATGCACTATTAGGCGGAATCATAAACCTGACTGAATATAAGACAACGAAAAACGAAACTGTTCTTTCAGAAGGGATCAACTATTTTTCATTGGCAGGAGAAATCGTGAAGTCCTCACCAGAACATAAACTGGATTACTTAAAGGATATTAATACGTATATCTTGCAAGAAAATTTTTTTGAAGAAGCAAAAGCGCTGTTTCTAAAGTACTTATAAAAAGCGAAAGCCCCTCTTAAGCTGAGGGGCTTTCACTCTTTATAGCTATCATGACTCCATTAGGATCGTGAATACTTGTTACCTTCATTCCAGTCATTACAGCCTCATTAACTGTGACCGTATCTCCTACAACTGCTGTCAACGGAACATCCCTGCCGAATAGATCATTTAAATCTCGCTTCATCTCCGGTTTCTTTACCGTAAGCAGCAGTTCCTTAAGCTCTGCCTCTTCTACAGTCCCATCGATTGCATCACCATGTGTCTGCAGTTCCACCCTAAAGCCATATGGAGTGGCAATGAACGTCCGCCGCTCACCACCGTCAATCTTCCAGTTTAAGTCTTCGGCATTCTTGCAGATTTGCTGGTATTCCGCCGGCGAGACAAGAAACCCAATATGATCGAATATAACTTTCTTGCCGTAGCCGAACGTGATATTCACAGCGCCTTTACGCGCTTCGATAATCCGGAACTTAATTTCTTTATCCCGAAAATCATCCCACGCAAGCGGGGGGTTAAACGTTTGGAACTCACCGTTATACTTTCCATTTCGGAGAGAAATTCGGAAGCCTTGATTAACATAAAATTTTTCTGTTTCCTCTACGTGAGGGGTCCAGAAGTGGTAGTGGAAGAGCATGTAGGTCACCTCGTTTTTATTTTTTCTAATTGATTATCATGCAGCCGCTGAAGTAATAGATATGAAACGCTAGCACCTATTAAGGCAAGCAGCATATCCCATTGTGTGTCCCATACATCCCGTTGCGTTCCGAGGAACGCCTCTGCAGCTTCTCCAGTCATAATCGCAACAGCAAATTCAACCAGTTCATAAACTGCACTAATCGCCAAGCATGTACTAATCACGAGAAATGGCATCCACCTCGAATGTTTGAGTGGCGAGCTTCGCCATAAAATCTCACGAATGATAATCGCTGGTATAAATCCTTGGGCAAAGTGACCTAATCGGTCATAATAGTTGCGATCAAGCTCGAACGTTTCTTTTAGCCAATTAAACAGAGGCATCTCCGCGTACGTATAATGTCCACCAATAAATAAAATAACGCAGTGAATGAGTATTAGGGTGTAAGATAGCATGGTTAATTTGTAGTTGCGAAATGTGGCTATTATGATAAACAATCCAATTATCCCTGGTATCACTTCCAGCCACCATGTAAATCGATCAGCTGGATTCATTGAAGACCAGAATAGAGCTGTACTATACAGAAGTAACAGGAAAAGTTCTTTCTTGTATTTCATTATGAGACTCCCTCTTTAACCAGATATTTTTTTAATTCGCCTTATCCGGTCACTTGTCCTTGTATCCATTCGACAAAAACCTTTAAACTATATAATAAGAAATTTAGGCAAGTTGGAGGAAACCATTGAAAAAACTAGTTAAAGTCGTTGCAGCAATAATAGAAAATGAAAACAAAGAAATTCTTTGTGCACTACGATCTCCAGAGATGTCCATCCCAAACATGTGGGAGTTTCCTGGTGGAAAGGTTGAGGCAGGAGAGGATTTATCTTCTGCGCTGATTAGAGAAATAGAAGAAGAGTTAGGTTGCACCATTGAAACAGAGGGGCTATTTAACGATCATACACACGAATATGAGGCTTTTACGATTAACTTAATCGCGTTAAAGGCGAGAATTACAATCGGCACACCAAAGCCTAATGAGCATTCGACGTTAATCTGGCTTAAAAGAGAAAATCTGTCCTCGTTATTGTGGGCTCCTGCTGACATTCCTGCAGTAGAACAGTTAATAAACGAAAAATAGCCTTCTCAAAAATGAGAAGGCTACACTTTTATCGTGAATTCATTAAATAGGCTTGCTGGCACTTCATTTTCTAGTTTGATTGTAACCGTAATCGGCTTTTCACCTTCGTAAGCAATGGTATCCCCTTTGCCGATATAAATATACGGCTCCGTTTTCCCATCCAGTTCTTTATATTTCCTTACAAACAGATGAAGATTTACCCCACGTTCTTTGTTCTTGATAATATTTTGTCCTCTTTCTGAGGCTTGAGATGTGTTATTCACGGACTGCCATTGAAAATGCTGTTCGTCCAAAAACATATCTTTATAATTAATACTTTCTTTAATACTTTCTTCTTTGTGCAGATCAATATAGAGAAAGAATTCTTTCTCATTAGCTATTAGTCCTGACCCACGAAATGAACTATGGATTTTACGATAGTTAGAGAGTAACGCAGCATCGACCATCTGGTACTGTTCGTACAGCTTAAAGTGTGGAACACCATAATACTCTTCTCTATATTCCTTTTCATAACGAAAAATCCCAAAGGTAAGAATGTCCTCAATGAATGCTCTCTGATTTTCGTTATCTATAACCCTTTTAAATACTGACGTTTTAGACAAAACCCAGCCATCTAATTCACATAATTTCAACTTGGTGCTCTTTTGTCCAACATCATAATAATTTTGATTTAACGTTTCAAATGCGTGAATGATACTATCCAAATCCACATGTTTAATTATTTTCAGTATTTCGTGTTGAGCAGTCTCGACATCGATGTAATCATGATCAAGCAAGTACCTTAGGATTACAAACTCATAGACTCTTTTAAGCGGAAGCTTGCTTGAAAGTTCTTTCACTACATTTTCAAACTCAATATCTAATAATAGATTTTTTAAACCTTCATCCTTCTCCACTTTCGCTACAAACTGGATATACGATTTTTCCTTATCAATAAACTTAACCGGATCGGGTGCACCATCATATTTCAAATAGTCCACCAGGTAGTAAGGGATTAGACCTTGGTTTAGCTTCTTAAACTCAAAATACTCTTCCTTTAAATACTTTAATGATCTGAAATTCTCTCGATCAATTTGCTCTAATATACGTTCTTGCGATATCTTGTCCATCTGTATATGCGTGCAGCCTGGAATATTTGCAAATCCAGTAGCAATGGCAACCTTCAAACTCTCTTTATCATAATAACGACTTCCATTAAGCGCGAGTGCAATAAGGAACGTTTTGTTATGATTACCGATAAAATCTAAGACAGTAAGAAAGCTTTTATTCGCATGCTTTCTAAGTCCACGCCCCAGCTGTTGAATAAAAACAATCGGGGAATTCGTTGGCCGCAGCATCAGCACGGAATTAACAGAAGGAATATCCACCCCTTCGTTAAAGATATCAACTGTAAAAATAAATTCTAAATCGTCATCATCGTTTTCCAATCTATTTATGTATCGTTCTCGTTGCTCTGGTGAATGCTCTCCAAACAAACAGACGCTGTTATATCCTCGTTTGTTGAACTCACTCGCCATGTATTGTGCATGATCAATACTTGCACAAAAACCTAGGCACTTACGCTTTTCGCCGTCGTGTCCATAAAAATTCATTTTCTCAATAATAAAATCCACACGTTCGTTGACCTTCAATCTCTTCGTTACTTCCGCAATATCGTCTATTGAAACATCGCTCAAATCAACTGTTTCAATGTCGGTGATTCCAAAGTAATGAAACGGAATGACAAGCTCGTCCTCCAACGCCTCATGAAGTCGGACTTCTAAGGCTACGTTGTTATCAAAAAGATCAAATACATTCCCACTGTCACTACGTTCTGGAGTTGCTGTCATTCCAAGGGTAAACTCAGGCTCAAAGTAATTCAATACCCCTTGATAGGATGGACTTGTAGCATGGTGCGCCTCATCGATAATGAGATATTGAAACTCATCTCTAGCAAACTCTTCATAACACTTAGACAAAGTCTGAATTGTCGCGAATAAATAATCCACGTTTTTTTGCTTATGATTCCCGGTTAATAGACCAAACGTGAAACCATCATTCGGTAATAGCTTCTCGAAGGTTTCCTTTGCTTTCCTCAGGATTTCCTCTCGATGCACGACAAACAAAACCTTTTTCGGCGAATATCTCTTAACGTCAAAAGCAGACATATATGTTTTACCAGTACCTGTCGCTGCAATGACTAGAGCTTTTTTCTCGCCAAAGGCTCTGAGTCGCTCTAAGTTTTCAATCGCTCTTTTTTGCATCCTGTTCGGAATGATGTATTCTTTCTTTTCATAGATCGATTGCTGTACAGGCTGCGTTCTCTTAAGTGTTTTTAAAAACTCTTCATAGTCTTGAATCAATTCCGCGTTGGCCTCAGAGCTATATTCCCATAGAGCGTTGTATTCTTTAAGAACCTTTTGAATAAAAGATGCGTCCTCTTTCGCAATTACCTCAACGTTCCACTCCACGTTACTTTTCAACGCACTCTGCGTAATGTTAGACGAACCGATGATAACTTTATAACTGTCACGGTACTCAAATATATAAGCCTTTGTATGAAAGCCAATTTCCTTATCCGTCACAAAGACTTTAAGCTCAACATTATCAAACTCTTTTAATTTCTCCAGCGCCTTAGGATCCGTAAAATTTAGATAGGTAGACGTGATGATCTTCCCTTTAATCCCTCTATCCTGCGCTTCCTTTAACGGATCGAGCAAAAGCTGTAGTCCGCTGTAATTGACGAACGCCACACTGAAATAAAAGCTGATACATTCGTTCATTGAACGTATTAGCTCTGTGAGTAGGTTTTCTTTATCTGAGTTGATAATTAGTTTCTTTTCAGTATCCATAAAAACTCCTATTCTAGTTCTAGGCTAGCTTATTATTGGAAAAGTTTTCATATATGTAAGGTTACTATAAGAATTAACGAATTAAAAGATCATAAAAATAGCAACGGGAATAACCCGTTGCTATCTCATACCTATAAACTTATTAAAACTTCCTCAAAGCCTTCCAAGTAGCCGCCCCTACAACCCCATCCACCTTCAGCTTCTTAGCACTCTGAAATCTCTTCACTGCTGCCTCTGTATTGGCGCCAAATATACCATCGACTCCTTTTGTGCTGTAGCCGAGATCGGTTAAGCGGCGCTGCAGGCGTTTGACGTCTTCTCCTTTGCTGCCTTTTTTCAGGACGGGCTGAGATGCAGTAACCGGCACAGTTGGTGAGCCGTTTGTGACTTTAAATCCATAGGCGGTGGCGAGTGCTGGAAAGGTTTTTGCTGAAGTAGTGATGATGACGGGCGTGTTGACAGGGACTCGATTGTACAGCCAGAGGATCTCGTTGTTGTACATGCGAATGCAGCCGGCACTGACATATTTTCCGATGGAGCTGGAGTTGTTGTTGCCATGAATGGCGTACGTTGTTCCCCATGTTTCGCGGGCGTTGAGGCCAAGCCAACGGTTGCCGAGCGGGTTGCGCGGATCGCCGCCTGGGATGTTGCCTGAGTAATACGGACGATTAGTGATTTTATTAACGATCTTGAACCATCCTTCCGGTGTGTAGGATGGCTGGCGGCCCGTCGCCACACGGAAAACCTTATATAGCTTGTTGTTTAGAAAATACGCAAGCTGGTTGTTCGACTTGTTGATGATGATGTACGTTGATGGCGCCGCAGCAGCAGACGCTGGCTTCACTAACACAAACATGAAGCACAAAAACAGCAAAAAGATAACAAGCTTCCTCATTTTCATCGCGTCCCGTCCGTTTCTATAGTGATATAGGTATAATCCTCCTATCCTATGCGGGACGCTCCTATGCTAATGACTTTTTCACAAGAATTTTTAATATAAATAACATGAATATTTGGTGTTATAACTGCATATCTTGTATGTTCGGCTCTATTATTCGGACTCCATCCATTCTTCTATGTACTCTTTCAGTTCAAGATGTACATCCTCTATTGATTCATCTATCAGCTCACCCTTTACGCTGACAAAAGATCGCGTGCATTCCCAAATTGGAATAGTATGCAAATCCAGCAATTCACCTGTACCATCCAGCACGCCGATTGACAGTTCAGACCGGTAACCCGGTTTGAAAGGTTCCTCGCCTTCACGCACAAACTCGGCTTCGAGTTCAAGCTTTTCTCCCTCTAATACAGGTCTGTATTTTGCTAGGAATGCAGGGACGTAATCTTTTAAACTTTGTTCGAATTGCTCAATTTTGTTTAACAGCTCTTGTGAAAAATCCTTTTGTTTATATTTCACCTTGTAAACATCCTCCCATTTATTATTTCTGAATTGTTTTATTTTCACTTTTATGCAAATTAATAATTGAAAGTTTTTGTAAATGTTATATAATTAATGAGGTTTTCCAAAATATACATTTTTCAAATATAACTTTCAGGTTAATGGAGGATACATTAATGCAAAACTGGATTGGCAATAAGCCTACTTTATCTCAACAAGCTGCTTCAAGAAAATATGACAAGGTGCTTCAGCACGCATTATATAGCTTAATACCAGACGGAGAATCTGTAATAAAAATAATCGAGGCAGAGTGCGATAAGAAAAGCGGACGTGAGATAAAAGGTGTTCTTGCTTTAACTAATGCCCAGCTTCATTTCTTTTCTAAGCAAGAAAACTTCTCAATTCCTTATGAGAAGATTAATGATATTGATATAAGACCTGACGGAAAAGATAAGACTGAATGGCAACTTACTTTAAGGGTTTCCCGTTCTACAAGAAACTTTGATGATATTAAGAAAGATGATGATTCTCAGGAATTCTTTGATATTTTAGAAAAGAAAATCATAAGTCCGAACCAGCAAATTCTTACTACTGTAACTCATAACTTTGACTACTTTCTTCACGCAGAAAAACTAGAAGAGCTTAAAAAGAATAATGTACAAATCACATCATTTCTGATGAAACGAGACGATCTGGGCTTTTCAAAGAATGGAGAAAGACTATTAAAGGAAAAGCATCCTGATTACAAATTAATTATCGAAGCAACTTATAAAGACAAAAAAGAAAAGAAAGGTAATTTTATTGTAGTCGATAAATTCGTTTGGCTTTATGAATATAACGACAAAGAACGTAGAGCGAAAAAGATCGTAGCATGGCCATTTGCATTCTTTTCAGAAGCAGTGGCAGACCATTACGCAATAAAAACAGAAATCCTTACAAATGAAGGCGCGCTCGTGTTGAAAAGCTCAGGCAAAAAGTTTGTAGAAGAACTTTCTGCTCAAGGTATCGTATTTTCTGTCAAGATGCGAAAATGGTATAACAAAATTCTTGGCTATAGAAGCCGCAAATGGTGGAAAATGACGATTTCATCACTTACGTATGCTTCTATATTCTTCATAGCACTAATCATTCTCCTCTCTCCTGATGAAGATTCTGCTAAAAGTGAGAAAAAGGAGATACAAACTGTCGCTACAACAACTGCAACTAACGATGATGCTGACAAAAAGGAAAACGAGGCTGCTGCTCGTGCTGCTGAGGAAAAACGCAAGCAAGAAGCGGCTGCCCGCGCTGCTGAGGAAAAACGCAAGGAAGAAGCGGCTGCTCGCGCTGCTGAGGAAAAACGCAAGCAAGAAGCAGCTGCCCGCGCAGCTGAGGAACAGCGTAAGCAAGAAGCTGCTGCCCGTGCTGCAGAGGAACAGCGTAAACAAGAAGCTGCTGCCCGTGCCGCTGAGGACAAACGCAAGCAGGAAGCTGCTGCAGCAAATGTGTATTTTAAAAACTGTGATGCAGCACGTGCTGCTGGCGCTGCTCCGGTACACCAAGGCGAACCTGGTTATGGTAAACACTTAGATCGTGATGGTGACGGCACAGGCTGTGATTCTTAATAATAAAAATTGCCAGAAGAAAAATTCTTCCGGCAATTTTTTTGACATTTTCCTTCCATCTCGACTATACTGTTGTTAATTCATGGTAACGAAAGGGTGAAAGTTGGGCCGATGTGGAGCTAATCTTATTTTCTAACGCTGATTTAAATAAAAATCAACGCCTGGAGAATAGGATTCGTCTGCCCATTTTTGCCGATATCGTTTGTGAAAGTACATATCATTAGGTATGTCTACTTTGCATACGTCTATTTTGGCATAAGCAGCTGTAGCCTCTCCGGGCAATCGGGGAGGTTTTTTTATGAGTTTGCCTTTTTTAAGAGTGAAAAATATAAAGAAAAGCTTTGGAAATAAAGTAGTTTTAGGTGATGTGTCTTTTGAACTGAACGAGGGGGCTCGTGCCGGCCTTGTCGGCTTTAATGGTACCGGGAAGACGACACTCGCTGAGATTTTGACAGGTGCACTCGATTTTGAGGCTGGAACCATTGATACGTTCGGCCGTCATTTGAAGATCGGTTATCTTCATCAATCGGTGGATTATACGGTCAATGATTTTACGCAGATGATGAGCAGTGAAGATGTTTACGAACACACGAGCCAGCTTGGACTGCAAAAAGCGAATCACTGGAATCAGGAAAAGCTGCACCATTTAAGCGGCGGGGAAAAATTAAAGCTGGCGCTGGCCAATGTGTGGGCATCGGATCCTGATTTCCTTATTCTTGATGAGCCGACGAACCACTTGGATTTGGATGGTGTGAAATGGCTTGTCGAGCAGCTCGAGGCATTTCGCGGAACAGCGATCATCATTTCTCATGACCGTTATTTCCTGGATCGGACAGTTTCTTGTGTGCTGGAGCTTGAGGCTGGAAAGGTTCAAGTATATGACGGGAATTATACGGCGTACCGTGATGAGAAAAAACGGCAGCACGAGATTCAGCTGCGGCACTATGAATCACAGCAGCGCTATAAGGAAAAAGTCGAGAACCAGATGGCGCAATACAAGGAATGGGCTGCCAAAGGACACCGGGATTCTACTAAACAAGGCGGATCTTCGTCAGAGAGCCGGCAGATGGGCTTAAAGGAGTTTCACCGTGCGAAAGCAAAGAAAACAGAGGCACGTGTAAAATCGAAGCTAAAGCGCCTAACATTGCAGATGAGCAAGACCGGGGTTGAGAAGCCGAAAGATGAAGCGTCTGTGTTTTTTCAATTCCAGAACGGTGAAAAGCGAGGCAAAAGGATTGTTGAGGCGAAAAAGCTCAGCAAGGAATTTGACGGCGTCACACTTTTTCAGGATACTGACTTTTACGTAAAGCATGGCGAGCGTGTTGGCCTGCTTGGGAGGAACGGCTCTGGGAAAACAACGCTGATTCGTATGATGCTTGGTGAGCAGAACGCTTCTTGCGGCGAGCTGTGGCGGAGCCCTACCCTTAAGGTGGCTTATTTGAGCCAGGATGTCGGTGATTTGGATCCAGAGAAAACAACGATCGAGGCACTTGGGCTTGAAAATCGCGATGAGATCCTGCGGGCACGGACGATGCTCGCTAACCTTGGGCTGGATGAGAGTAAGATTCGGCAAAAGGTCAGCAGCTTGAGTCTTGGAGAACGGACACGTGTGAAACTTACAGGTATGCTGCTTAGTGACTATGACATGCTTATTTTAGATGAGCCGACGAACCACCTTGATCTCCCAAGCCGAGAGCAGCTGGAAGAAACACTGAGCCAGTATAATGGTACTCTGCTCGTTGTTTCCCATGATACGTATTTTATGGAGAAGCTGTGTGATAAGCTGCTTGCTATTGAAGATGGTGTGATTCGCCGTCATGAAATGGGGCTTCAGGAATATGAGGAGCGGAAAAATAAGAGTGCTGTTAAAGGTGTTTCTGAGGAGTCTATTGAAGAACAGCTGATGGTGCTTGATACGAAGCTGAACGCGGTGCTTGGGGAGCTTTGTATGATTGAGAAAGATAATCCACGGTTTGTTGAGCTGGATGGGGAGTTCTTGGCTCTGTCGCGGGCTAAGCGGGAGCTTGTAGAGCGAAAGGCGAAGTAAATGAATACTTTTTCAGCTCTGCTTCGTATTATTATTTAATCAACTGATATGGGGGCTTGTTCTAATGACATTCACTGCAGAAAGAGATCGTTTTTTTGTTATCCTAATGTTTGTGACACTTTTTGTGGTGGGATGTTCGTTATTCATCCCCTTATGGTTTGATAAAGAAAATCTGACAGCTGAGAATCTAACTGCAGTAAGTTCATTATATATTTTCACTATGGGTGTTATCCTCTGGGTAAGTTTCTTTTTTAAATATACTCTCCATAATGAATATCTGCTTGTTAAAGGCGGACCGGCAAAAAGCCGGATTTTATACAGCGATATAACAAAGGTGGCACCCGTTGACAATATATACACGGGGTTTCGTATGCATTCATCAAGGAACAGTATTGAAGTCTTTTATAAAACCGGCTGGACGGGAAGCGTGAAAATATCGCCCAAGAACCAGAAGCTGTTTATTGATGAACTTAAGAAGAGATGTCCTAATGCTGTTTTTGATAGCAGGTTGTAGGTTTGTTAGGGGCTAGACCCGTAAAATTTGATTTTGACCCGTAAATTTAATTTTGGACCCGAGAATCTTCACTTTTGACCCGCAAATCCAGATTTAGACCCGCAAACCCCCACACACTCAAAAAAAGAGCCCAGAAGTCTGCCTTCGGGGCTCGTTTTTCAACTTGTTTACTCGCCTTTAATCTCCAGCAGCTTCTGTCTCAATCCAATTTCCATATCCGCAAGCTCATTTTCAGCTAAACGGCGCTTGATTCGGCCTTCTTCCTGAATTTTCAGCGTTTCTTCCAATGTAGAAAGTAAATTAGCCTGGGTTTTCTTTAATGTTTCAATATCGATCAGGCCGCGTTCGTTCTCTTTCGCCGTCTCGATCGTGTTTGTCTTCAGCATCTCAGCATTCTTCAGCAACAATTCATTCGTTGTTTTAGAAACCTGCTTTTGTGCTTCAACCGCTGAACGCTGGCGCATCAGCGTCAGTGCGATCGCCACTTGGTTTTTCCATAACGGGATTGCCGTCATGATCGATGATTGGATTTTTTCAACTAATGCCTGGTTTGTGTTCTGGATTAGACGGATTTGCGGCGCACTCTGAATGGTAATCTCACGGCTCAGCTTCAGATCGTGCAGTCTTTTATCCAATCGGTCAGCGAACTGAACCATGTCGTTTACTTCCTGGAACTTCATTTGGTCTCCTGAAGCCTCAGCCTCTTTACGCAGCGCAGGAATCGTCTTTTGGTTCAGCTCATCTAGCTTCACTTCACCAGCCGCAATGTATACGTTCAGCGCCTGGAAGTACTCTTTGTTATGCTCGTACAACTTTTCCATCATGACGATGTCAGACAGCAGGACGTTCTTGCTTCCGTCGAGCTTTACAGCGATCCGGTCGATCTGTGCGCCAGTCTTTTGATACTTGGACAGCACCTCTTGAACGGAACCGGTTACTTTTCCGAACATGCGGCTTATTAGCCCTGTCTTCTCTGATTTCAGCTCTTCCGGGTTTACTTCCTGCAGCTTTTTCATCAGGTCGCTGATAATTACTCCGATCTCGCCTGCATCCTTCTTTTTCACTTGATCGAGCATCGTGTTTGAGAAAGACAGCAGCTTGGATTGCGCGGGTGCACCGTAAGTGATCATCGCCTGATGGTTTTTGGGGTCAATGCGCTCTGCCAGTTCGAGTGCCTTTGCCCGGTTTTCTTCAGGAATGACATCAATTAGACGGATCGGTTCATTATTGCTTTTTTGGACTTCTTTTTTTTCAGCGCTGTCGCCGAAAGGATCGGACAGAAGATCATTCATTAGATCGCTGTCATCAAATAGAGGCGCTTTGTTTTCGCTCATTATAATCGCCTGCCTTCTTCTGGAATGGATGAATCTTTATTGGATTTGATGGAGTGCTTGGCAACGTCCAGTTCAAATTTTAAATCGCTCATGTCGTCGGAAAGGACATGATATAAATCCTTCTCGATGGTCTCAGTCAATTCCTCTAATGTACGGCTTGTTTCTACAAGTGACTGGCTCATTTCGCGGCTCTTTTTCGGGCTGCTGGACAAAAACACGTATTTTTCAGCAAGTTCAACCGCTGAATCAAGATGGGTGAAATAAAATCGTTCCGCCTTGTAAAACCGCTTTGGCTCTCTTTTTGTGAGATTGTGTATTTTCCGGGCGATGCGCACGAGTTCAATTCTCCGCTTCAATGACCATATGTCCTTGATGGAAAAAAGCGCTTTTTGCAGCCGGAAAATCTTTGGCTTAGCTTCACGCAGGTTTTTCTGGATATAAAGATACTCACTGCGTGTAAGGTGATGCTTTTTCAGAAACTGGTGCTTCATATAAACTGAAGCCCCTGTATAAACAGCTGCACCGCCGCCTGTGGCGATTGCCGATGATAACAAAAAGGTTTGGTCAAAAGCGAAAAAACTGACGAGCCAGACGGTGACCGAACTTGGAACAGCAAGCCCCGTCCGTGCGGCAAATGCCAGAAATCCGTTCATAGCTATCGACTCCTGTCTTCAACTCTTTGATTACTATACGAAAAAAAAACGTTCAGGGTTTCGTCATCATATTAAAAGAGCTTGTTTATTTTACTAGTTTTACCATAACCCATCTGCTGCATAACTTCCATTGACCCGCATATGTAATGTGCTCTAAGACTTCAGGCGTATATTTTATGTAAAAATCCGCTCTTGTAATGGGACATTTATTCATACACCCTGTCCCATCACTGCATAAAATAGAGGGTAATACCAAATGGCATATTTGTATTACACATCGACCGTTTTTAAGGAGTGTCACATATGTCTTGGAATAAGCATAAAAAATGCGAGAGCTCTTGGCACTGCAAGCCTGAAAGTTCTTCTTGCCATTGCAAGCACGAAAGCTCCTGGCACTGGAAGCACGAGAGCTCATCTTGCCATTGCAAGCACGAAAGCTCTTCCCTCCCTTGCTGGTGCAAACACGAAAGTTCTTCAAAGCATGAGAGCTCATGCCACTGCAAACACGAAAGCCCACAATGGAAACCGGAAAGTCCGCAATGGAAGCCCGAAAGCCCGCAATGGAAACCGGAAAGCTCTTGCCATCATAAGCACGAAAGCTCTTCTAGTTCTTCTAGTTCTTCTAGTTCATCAAGTTCTTCCAGCTCATCCAGTTCTTCTGGCGATTGCTGGAACTTCAAGAAAAAGAAGAAAAAGAAAAAGAAGCAGCACGAAAGCTCTAGCTGGTAATCACCGCATGCTGAAATATAAGACCCCTTTTCTTTTGAGAAGGGGTCTTTGGCTTAATCTCCGTTGTAATACTTGCAGCTATAAACAGATCCTGATTCTGTGTAAAGAAGCTCCGAATTGGCTTTCCCAGAAATTTTTGTACCTACCGGAAGTTTAGACGCATACACATCGACGTTTTTATCAAAGCTTCCATTAAAGGTCTGCTGAATTTTATAGTCGTTAAACTCTAGACCGTCCTGCTTCCCTTCTTTCTCATATGTACATATCATTGGACCGCTCACATCAATAATAAAATCCTTCTTGTCTTTTTGCATTTCCTTCGCTGCTGCCAGCGCTTGTTCTTTTCCTTTTTCGTACATCTTATTTAACTGTCTCGCCCCCTGTACTTTAGGATCTAATTCTTCTTTACTGCAGCCGCCCATTAGCAGTGCGCCTCCGACTATAAGAGCATATATGATTTTCATTTTGATACAAACAGGCCGGTCGATTTTGTAATCATGATATAGCCTCCCCCTTCAACCATTTTTTGCTGAAGGAATCGTTCAAACGCGTTTACTTTTTCTCCGATCAGCTTTTCCTTCGCTTCTGTATGCGTAGAGCGCAGATAATCTATAACAGCTCGCAAATCCGTGATTTTCAAGTCACCCGGAAAAGTTTTTAAATCGACGTTGTTAAAATGTGACAAAAGCTGCTTCTCACCGTTTTCGAGACCAAACACCTTGGCATGATCATATGCTGATGCGTAATGGATGGTGTCATCAAACTCCTGCAGCAGCATGCCAAATTCCTTCAAATGAGAAGTGCCTATCGTTGAACTGTAGAAAATGCCTCCGTCCTTTAACACCCGGCGGACTTCACAGATTCCCTTACCGGGGTCCGGTACATGATAGAGCATATGATTAGCGATCACCACGTCAAAGCTGTCCGTCTTATACGGAATGTTTTCAATATTAATCTGCTGAAAATGAAAATTCGGCAAATCCTGAAGGCTGCTCTTGGCATCAGCCAGCATGCCTTCCGAATAATCGGAAAGTGTAATCTCACAGCTGTCTGGCAAGCGATGCTTGTTCTTAACCCAAAATGCTCCGTTTCCGCAGCCAAGTTCCAAAATGCGGCTTCCTGGCTTAAAAGAATATTGATCAAACAGCCACAAGTGCCAGTCTTCTTTATTTGTGCTGTATTTTTGATGAATGTTAATACGTATATCAAGATTTTCCGACGTTTTATATTGGTCTTTTACATTATTCATAGAAATTCCCTCCTGTTTATAAAATTAGATTAATAGAGGATAATTCCTTTTATTGGAACAAAAATAAAACCCAGAACGCATAAGCATCCTGGGTCAGATTTAATTCGTCACTTCTATTAATTCCTTGATAATCAGGTCTGTGAAAGCTTTTGCCCCTGTTTTTGTCAGGTGAACGCCGTCGCCGCCGAAGTATTCAGCGTGCGAGGCACTGGCTCCATACCAATCAACAAGTGTCACATTATCGCGCTCTGCTGCTGTTTCGCTGAGCACTTCGTTAACGACCGTCTGCCATGGCCGCGGAACGCGTACGTTTACGAGGACAACTTCTCTCTTCTCACCGATTAGATCAAGCAGCTCCTCCAACTGCTCTTTGTCAAAGGGACCGTTCGTTCCAAGTTCGATGACAACATAATCGCCGAGCTGGCCCGAGCTTTTTAGCTGCTGAAAAATGCTGTGGGCATCCTCCATCTGCCTGCCGACTTTTCCATCCGCTTTCAGACGCGGAAACTCAACTTCAAGATAAGCAGCGGCCGAAATCATGACTGAGTCGCCGATTACTGTAATCTTCGCATCCTTATTTACCTCTTTTGCCGGCTCAGCAGGCTTTGGAGGTGTTGGAGGCTTTGAAGCAGGCGCTCGCTCTTCAGGTCTGTCTTTATCACGTGACTCTTTAGGAGGAACAGGCTTTACTTCTTCTGGCTCCTTCGGCTTATCTGCCGGCACTTCTTTTTCCTTTATTGGACCAATCAACGGCAATGACACTTCATTGATTGGATTGGACGCTTTTACAATCCGGTCAGAAACCACTCCTAGTGTAGAGATGACACAGAGCATAAGGATAATTCCGCTGACCGTGACAAACTTACTGTAATAGCCGACCTTGCCTTGCCATTCGCCGCGTCTGACCATATGCCACGTTTTTGTGATCGCTCCATGACGGATCGGCATTTCGATAAACGCGTAGGATAACGCTGCAAGCAGAAGGATAAGTGTCAGCTGGAAAGTGATCAGCAAAGGATTAGGCCCTTCAACGTTTACTTTTGGCGTTGTCAGCGCGATGACTGGATAATGCCAAAGATAAATGCCGTATGAACGCAGTCCGAGCCATTTCAGCGGCTGAAGACTGAGCACTTTATTCAATGTGCTGGACGGATGAGCAACGGCTCCGACTAGCAGAGCTGAGGCAACTGATAAGATGACCATCCCGCCTTGGTATAAAAAGTCCTGATACTGATTCGTCTGCCAGATCATAAACAATATGACGAGCAGTGCAGCAGTTCCTGTCAGATCCATTGAAATACGTGCAGAAGCTGGCGCGCTCTGTGACAGCTTTCGGCTCGGCCATATCATAGCGAGAGCTGCTCCTATTAAGAGTGAGAACGCTCGTGTGTCTGTTCCGTAATAGATTCTGCTCGGGTCTGCTCCCGGCTCATACATGGCAGCCATCGCAAGCGCTGATACGATGGCGAGCATCAGTGTATATGAGAATACTAGCTTTTTAGGCAGCTTTAATAAAAGGCCGATAAACAATGGCCATATAATATAAAATTGTTCTTCAACCGCTAATGACCAGAAATGAGTCAGAAGCGATGTAACACCGAAACTTTCAAAGTAAGACAAATCTTGAAACACATAATACCAGTTGCTTATATAAAAAATGGCAGCAAGCGCATCTTCACAAAGCTTAGTAAGCAGTTCCTGTTTGAACAATGTCACCCACGACATGACGACAAGAAGCATCGTAAACATTCCGGGCAGGAGTCTGCGAGCGCGTCTGATCCAAAAGTTTTTTAAGTCAATTTTACCATTATTGTTATATTCCGATATTAATAGGTCTGTAATTAAATAGCCTGAGAGAACGAAAAATACCGTTACTCCGAGAAGTCCGCCGGATGCCCACTGAAAGTTCAGGTGGTAGGCGATGACTGCAAGTACAGCTATGGCTCTTATTCCATCTAGTCCAGTTATGTATCGGGGCTTCTCTGCTGTGTTCTGCAGGCTTTCTTTCTTTATAGCCCTTTTTTGTTTCATAGCTGCATTCCTTTCTTTATTTCATTCTCTTATGTTACCAAAATTTCAAGTGAAAAAGCAGTACCTGAACGACTATTTTTGTCCAGATAATGTCCATTTTTTTATACCCGTTAAAGTGTATGCATAAATCTCCGTAAAGGTATCTTTTTTATTTAATAGAATTAGTAATGTAATAAATAAAATATGCCGGAGGGTTACGATGAATAAAACGGAACTGGAGATTCATGAACAGCATTTAGATGAGATCACGGCAGCGTTTGAAAACGAGCCTTACGCCAAGTTTCTCGGCATGAAACTGGCAGCACTTGGTCCGGGTACAGCAGCTGCTGAAATTGAAGTAAAGGAGCATATGCTTAATTCACACGGCACCGCTCATGGCGCAGTCATTTTTGCTCTTGCCGATTACGCTTTTGCTGCTGCATGCAACTCGTACGGCCGCACATCTGTCGGCCTGAACACGACGGTCAACTTTATGTCACCTGGCAAATGCGGTTCTGTACTGCGTGCCATTGCTGTAGAAGAGAAACGGAACTACCGCACAGCGTGGTACAAAATCCGTGTCGAAAGCGACGGGGAGCTCGTAGCCTCCATGGAAGCGTTATGCTACCGCAAGGATCAATATTTTGTTGAGCAAAAATAGGGAAAGGAGCTGGCACTGGGCGCCAGCCCCTTTTTTAGTTTAATTATCGGTATCGTTTTGCACCTTCGTATTTGGGAGCCCAGTATGAGCTATCCATATCTGCAGTCGTAACACCATTTGATGAACCGCTGTGCATGAACTTACCATTTCCAATGTACACTCCAGCATGGCTAGGTCCGCCGCCATCAATATCATAATATACGATATCCCCGACTGCCGGTGAGCTCACACTCGTTCCCGTGCCATACATTTCTTTCACTGTACGCGGCAGATCAATACCAGCCGCTTCGTCAAAAATGTAGTTTAGGTAACCGCTGCAGTCAAAGCCATCTGGGTCTTCCCCTCCCCATTCATAAGGAGTTCCTTCGTATTTCTTGGCTGTCTCAACCATTGCAGGCTTGCTGAAAACTCCAAGAGCTTTGTATGTTGAATTCCCTGTCTCTCCATCTGCTGTCAGCCCATGGTCACGCTGAAATTTCTTAACCGCGTCTGTTGTGTATGTGCCATAATATGTTGTCGTGTCACCGCTGTATGTAAAGTAGCCTTTTTGTTTTAAAATCTTCTGTAAATCCTCAACCTCTGCGTGCTGCATCTCCGGCTTCAGCTTCTGATCTCCAAGAGCCGCATGTCCTACCTCTGGTCTCATCGCTAAAAACCCTGCTATAACTAATCCTGCTGTTACCTTCTTCAAACAATCCTCTCCTCTGCTCTCTAAGATTCACCCGCTCATTCTATCAAGACAACATGACAGAAAAGTTACAGCAGGATAACAATTAATAAAGCGGGAAAAGATGGGGGTACGGTACCATTTCCTTCTACCTAGGTGATATCACCGGATGCGCTGAAATGGTACCGTACCCCCAAAAAAGTGTATGATATTCTCAAATACGTGTAAGAAAGAGGAAATGAATATGATAGTGGCATTGGCTGCAGCTGCCTTGATCGTACTGGCGGTTGTTCTGTTTTTTCGTTTTTTCCCGGCTTTTGGCTCCCGCACTTCTGGTGAGAAGCTGAAGGTGATGCAAAACCTGCCGAATTTTAATGGCAAGGTGTTTGAGAATCAGATTACAACGAACATGGACATGAACGCTTCTTCTATATTTTCTATGCTGAGAGATTATATGAAAGGCAATCCGCACAGGACGCCATCGAGCATGGTTCCTGTTGTTCCGTTTCAATTTGGACAGCCTCTAGGGGCCGAACAAGCTCGCGTAACTTGGATCGGACATTCAGCCTTTATATTAGAAATCGAAGGCAAGACTCTGCTTGTAGACCCAATGTTCGGCAGCGCCCCTACTCCTTTTCCGTGGTTTGGAAATAAGCGTTTCAGCAAAACACTGCCGTTTGACATCGACAGTATACCTGAGGTGGATGCCATTATTTTTTCACATGACCATTACGACCACCTGGACTATGACTCCTTTAAAAAGCTGAAAAATAAAGCACGCCGTATTTTCGTACCGCTCGGTGTGAGCGGCCATCTAGAACGGTGGGGGGCTGATCCGTCAAAGATCAGCGAGCATTACTGGTACGATGAAATTGAGTTTGAAGGACTTAAGCTAGTCTGCGCACCTGCACGCCATTTCTCTGGACGCAGTCTTACTGACCGCAATTCAACACTATGGTGCTCGTGGTCGTTTATCGGCCGTTACAATAAAGTCTTTTACAGCGGTGACAGCGGATATGGCCCTCATTTTAAAGAGATCGGCGAAAAGTACGGTCCCTTCGACCTGACCCTGATGGAATGCGGACAATACGATGAACGCTGGGCGGCCATTCATATGCTGCCGGAGGAAACGGTTCAGGCTCATATTGATGTTAAAGGACGCACATTAATTCCAGTGCACTGGGCAGCTTTTACCCTGTCTTTTCATGACTGGAATGATCCTGCGGAACGCGCTCATAAAGAAGCGAAAAAACACGGCGTCTCTATCACGCTCCCAAGAATAGGAGAAAGCGTGACGGTTAGAGATGAGGTCTTCCCTGTTGAAAAATGGTGGCATTAAAAAACGGACTAAAGCATCCCCTTCAATGACGATGGGATGCTTTTTCATTTCATTAACCAAGCTTTAAGAAGACTCCCAGTGCCAAAAGTCACTTTCTCTTCCCCTTATATAGGTCCTTTAAAGGATGGTGTTTTCCATAATATAGTATTTATTACGCATCTTTTGTAATTAACTGTATTTTCAATTAACTTTACCTTTGCTATCCTTTACAATCTTTGTAAGTTAGGCAGATACATAGTTTAGCGAGTTTATTAAAAGAATGGAGTGATATTGTGGAAAAGAAGAAATTTGTTATCCCGATGGTGCTGACCGCTTCTTTACTCGCCTCCCCGTTTGCTGGAACACCAGCTTATGGCTTACAGCCTCAAGACCAAGGCACTGTACAGCTTCAAAAAAATGCTTCTGCATCAAAAATCGATCACCGTTCTGTCTTTGCAAAAACGGTGACAGGCAAAAAAAACGACAGTACCGATGCTGTGCTTTTTGTTGAACAGCAAAAGGACAAGCTTTCACTCATCAATCCCGAAAAGAACCTGAAAGTAAAGAAAAAAGAAACCGATGAGCTCGGCATGACTCATGTTAAACTGCAGCAGACCAAAAACGGCATTCCAGTCGAAAACTCCGAGCTGATCGTTCATTATGACAAAGAAGGCGCTGTACAGACCATCAACGGCTACTACAATAACGAGCTGGCTGCAAAAGAAATCGACACAGCACCTGTTGTTTCAGCTGGTAAGGCTCTTGATGCCGCCAAAAGATCAGTATCCGCACCAGAAATATTTGAGTATGAGCCAAAAACAGATCTCGTTATCTATCAAGATCAGCTGGCTTACAAGGTAAACCTTAATTTCTTAGGCGAGCTGCCAGGCAACTGGTTCGTCTTTATAAACGCCAAAACAGGAGAAATCGTAGATCAGTATAACGGTCTGATGCACGCTGATGAGTACAAAGCATCCAAGGGCTCCGGCATCGGCGTTAAGGGTGATCATCGTGTTCTGAATATCGCTCATAAAAACGATAAGGATACAAAAGGCGGGACAGAGTTTTACTTGTACGACAAATCTCATGAAAATACAGAAGGGCTGCTGACCTATGACTTTAAGAACCAGTGGCGATCGAGTACAGTAAGACTTCCCGGCGAGTTGTTTAAATCCAATGACGCTTCGTTTAAAAGCGATTATGAAAGAGCCGGTGTGGATGCCCACTATAACTCTAAAAAAGTATACGATTATTACATGAATGAGCATGGCCGTAATTCTATTGACGGAAAAGGAATGGCCATCATTTCTACTGTTCATTATGGCGAAAACTATAACAATGCCTTCTGGAACGGACAGCAGATGACTTACGGAGATGGTGACGGCAAGTTTATGATCTCGCTTTCTGCAGGACTGGACGTCGCTGCGCATGAAATGACTCACGGTGTTACGACCAACACCTCCAACCTGCAATACCGATTTGAGTCAGGGGCACTTAATGAAGCGTTCTCCGATATCTTTGGCGCATTGATTGACGATAATGACTGGGAGGTTGGAGAAGATATCATGGGAGCTGATGCTGTAGCGACAGGCCGAGATGCACTTCGCTCTCTGAGCAATCCGCGGCGATTCCCAGTCAATGCTGCTTATACGCCGTATGGGGACGGTAACGGAAAATACCCTCAGCATATGGATGAGTTCTATCATCTGCCATTAAACCTCGATAACGGAGGAGTGCACATTAACTCTTCTATTATCAACCATGCTGCTTACTTGACTGGCATTGAAATCGGCAGAGAAAAGCTCGGTAAAATCTATTACCGTGCACTGACAGTTTACTTAACGCCGACTTCTACATTCAGCGACGCACGTAAAGCCTTGCTGCAATCCGCAGCTGACCTTTACGGCGCAGAAAGTGCAGAATATAAATCGACCGAAGCCGGCTTGAACGGCGTCGGCATTATAGAATAAAAGACGAGGTTGGGGGTACGGTACCTTTTTCCATAAACAGCGGTGTGATGCATGCTGTATGGAAAAGGTACCGTACCCCCCTCTTTTTATTTAACCATCTTATTTTCAAGCGCCGACTTGGCAAATAGGGTCACAACCGAGTCGTCCATAGGCGGATTATGCAGCCCAGCCCGCACATCGCGGTAAAAGCGCTGCAGCGGGTTTGCTTTTTGCAAACTCCTCGCACCGGCAACCCTCATAGCTTTATCGACAATCGACAAAGCCGCATTTGTTACACAGTACTTTACAGCTCCCATATCCTTCAGTAATTCTGGATTCTCTGAGATCTGCCATTTTTCCGCGACTGAATACAAAAAGTGGCGCGCCTGTGCAAGCTCTATATCCATCTCTCCGATCAAGCGCTGAACGTTTGGCAAGTCACCGATCGGTCCTGGAAGACTGTTAGGCGAATACGTCTTCGCAAACTCTACTGCTTCGTTCCTCGCTGCCGCAGCAATCCCAATATAAGTAGCAGGTATATGCAGCAGCCAGCCTGAGCTTTTCGTGCGGCCTTCTGAATACTCTACAAGATCTTCTTCTTTTACCTCGACTTGATCCAGTACGAGGTCATGGCTGCCCGTTCCCTGCATCGCAATCATGTTCCATGTTTCATCGATTGAAACTCCCGGCAACTCTCTTTCTACATAAAACCATGCTACTTTTTCTTCCTCCTCAATCCAGGCACTTACGAGAAAGATATCCAGTACAGGCGCAAGAGTCGTAAACGTTTTGCGGCCGTTCAGCACCCATCCGCTGTCTTTTCGGACTGCCGTCGTCTGCGGCCTTCCTCCTCTAGTAGGACTGCCTGTCTGCGGCTCCGTTCCGGCACGATTGACGAGCGCTCCTGCGGCTACTTTTTCAAAAAACGATTTAAGCTTTTCCTCGCTCCAATTTTTTCTTTCGACAATTTCGAGTACCACTCCTACATGCCAGCCAATGGACAGTGAAGTCGCTCCGCAATAACGCGCAATGGTTTCCTGCCCGAGCAAATAGTCCATCAAAGTGCCGCCAAGACCTCCATACTCTTTAGGCAGCGTCAGCTTCGTGTAGCCGAAATCTTTCAATTCTTTTATATTCTCGAAAGGAAATCCGTTCGATTCATCCAGCTCGGCTGCCCTGTCGGCAAAATGCTTCACTGCTACGTCCAGCTTTTTAATATATGCTTTTTGTTTATCACATGTAAAAAAAGACAAGTGCATCATCCCCTTAAACCGATTATCCTATTATTAAACCATCATACCCTATAAGTCATCTCAGTCAGTCTTATAGATTGGCTGCAAACTTGCTTTTGAAGCGAGAACTGACTTCTTCTATTTATAAAATACGGCAGGTGCCCGTCATTTGCTAAAATGATGCTCACCGCAGACGGAGGCTATACATGGAATACATAGTTCGGGAAGCAAAAAGAGACGATGCTCAGCAAATCATCGAATTTTACAATAAAGTTGGCGGAGAAAGTGATTTTCTTTCTTTTGGCTCGGACGAGTTTCAACGGGATCACATAGAATATGGCGATTACTTGGAGAACACGCGCAATGAAGAGAACTCTTTGATTCTCCTGGCTCTGGATGGCGATGACATTATCAGCATTGCCACGATCAATTCGAGCCAAAAAGTGAGGACAAAGCATGTTGGAACGCTTGGTATTGTAGTATCAAAAGAACATCATGGAAAAGGCATCGGCAAAAAGCTCATGAATGACTTGATCAAATGGGCTTCTGGGAATGGAATCACGAAAAAGATCACACTAGTTACGCGAGAGGATAACGAGCTTGCCATCGCCCTTTACAAACAGCTAGGCTTTGAAATAGAAGGTGTATTAAAGCGAGATACATATATTCATGGTGTTTATTACAACACACTCGTTATGGGGTTATTCCTATGATGACCATTTTGTTATTCGTGCTCGCTGGACTCGCTGAAATCGGAGGCGGCTACTTGATCTGGCTTTGGCTTAGGGAAGGAAAACCTTCATTTTACGGCCTGTTAGGCGGGCTGATTCTTGCAAGCTATGGAATCATCGCCACCATGCAGTCATTCCCTTCTTTCGGCCGTGTGTATGCAGCTTACGGCGGAGTCTTTATCGTTCTTTCTCTTTTATGGAGCTGGGGCGTTGACCGGAAAATGCCGGATACGTATGACTGGATCGGTGCCGGCATCTGCCTGATCGGCGTCTGCGTGATGCTGTTTGCTCCAAGACATTAATAATGGGGGTCCGGTACTCTTTCCCATCAGCATGCATTGCTGTGCTGATTATAGGAAAGAGTACCGGACCCCCGATGTTTAGCTTATTTTCTTAACCGCTGAGGCCGTGCTTTTTTTCTTCTTCAACAGGAAGTACGAGGTAATCACACCTGCAGCAATTAATAGAGTCAGGAACAGCTGCGATCGCATAGCATCAATGAATGCCATAGATACGAGAATAGCCACGATGCTCACAATTGTCACGTACGACAAACCAGGGAACAGCCACATTTTCATCTCCAGCTCCTCACCGTTCGCCTCTCTCTTTTTACGGATCACGATGTGAGAAACAGCAATCGCCAAGTATACGATGAGCGCGATAGCACCTGACGCGTTGACAAGAAACAGGAACATCTTGTCCGGCGAAACAAAGTTAAAAATGGCACAGATGTAAGCTACGACTGTTCCGATCCAAACTGCACGAGTTGGAACACCCTGCTTGTTCAATTTTAAGAAAGCGCTCGGTGCATCTCCACGCTGTGCGAGTGAAAAGATCATTCGTGAGTTCGTATATAGAGCCGAGTTTAAGCAAGAAAGAACGGACGTCAAAACAACTAGATTCATAATAAACGCTGCACTCGGAATACCTACCATATCAAGCATTGTTACATACGGACTCTTAAGAGCAGTAGTTGAGTTCCACGGAAGCAAGGTTACTAGGATCGCAACTGACCCGATATAGAAAATTAAGATACGCCACACGACGCTGCGAATGGCAATCTTGATCGTTTTCTTCGGATCCTCCGACTCGCCTGCAGCTATAGCCGCGATCTCTGCACCAAAGTAAGCAAAGATAACAGTAGCTACCCCTAGGAAAATCGAGCCCATACCATTCGGAGAAAACCCGCCCTTGCCAAACAGGTTTGATGTACCTGGCGACTCTACTCCTGGAAAAATATCAAAAATAATTGAGAGTCCCAATCCCATAAAGATAGAGATCGCTACTATTTTAATAAGTGCAAACCAATATTCAAACTCGCCAAAGGATTTAACAGAAAAGATATTTGTAAGCGTTAACAAAAATGTAAGAATAAGACTCCAAGCCCAGATTGGAACCGACGGCATCCATTCATGTGCAATAGCTCCACCTGCAACGGCTTCAATCGCGATGACGATAACCCAGAAAAACCAGTACAGCCAGCCGATCGTATAGCCTGCCCACTGTCCGATTCCTTCACGAGCGTATGTCGCAAACGATCCGCTGTCTGGATTGTGTGCAGCCATTTCACCGAGCATCCGCATAAGAAATACGACGAGTATTCCTGCAAATGCATACGATAACACTGCACTCGGTCCGGTTGTATTGATGACGGAACCTGCTCCAACAAACAGTCCTGCCCCAATTATGCCTCCAAGAGAAATCATCGTAATATGCCTTGTTTTAAGCTGTTTCTGCAGACCTTCATTGTTCTTTACTGCCATTCGTGTTCGCCTCCCTGTTGAGTTTGTGGTTTGGGGGTACGGTACGCTTTCCCGAAAACAGCGCAGCAGCGCTTGCAGACGGGAAAGGGTACCGTACCCCCTCTTTTATAGTCCGATCGAGATGTATTGAATCTCGAGATACTCCTCGATGCCGAAGTGGCTGCCTTCACGGCCGAGACCGCTCTGTTTCATGCCGCCAAACGGTGCCTGTGCAACGGAAGGAAGTGCATCGTTCAAGCCCACAATGCCGTATTCCAGCTGCTCAGTAACCGTGAACGCCTGGCTCAAATTTTCCGTATACACATAAGCTGCCAATCCATACGGTGTATTGTTTGCGCGTTCAATCACTTCATCCACTGTCTTGAACGTGGCAATCGGTGCAAGCGGTCCGAACGTTTCCTCGTTCATGCAGAGCATATCGTCACTCGCTCCTGAGATGACTGCAGGCTGCACGAAATATCCTGTGCTCCCTGCCGCTGCATCTCCGCCGCACACGAGCTTTCCGCCTTTTGAAACGGCGTCATCAATATGTCTTTGTACTTTTTCAACCGCAGCATCATCAATGAGCGGGCCAATATCCATGCCTTCTTCCAGGCCGTTACCAACCTTTAGCCGGGAGACAGCTTCAACAAACGCCTGTGTGAACGGTTCTGCGATGCTTTCATGAACATACACACGGTTCGTGCACACACACGTCTGTCCTGCATTGCGGTATTTTGAAGCAAGCAGCCCCTCTGCCGCTTTTTTCACATCTGCATCTGCCATAACGATGAACGGCGCATGACCGCCAAGCTCAAGTGAGATTTTTTTCACCGTATCTGCCGCTTTCCTCATAAGCAGCTTCCCGACCTCCGTCGATCCGGTAAAAGAAACCTTGCGTACGCGCGTGTCCTGCATCCAAACATCTGCGATCTCTGCGGCTTCTCCTGTCACCACTTGAAGCACGCCCTCCGGAATCCCAGCATCACGTGCCAGCTCAGCAAGCCGGATGGCCGTAAGCGGCGTCTGTTCCGCCGGCTTCACCACTGCGGTACAGCCCGCAGCAAGAGCAGGCGCCACTTTTCTTGTTATCATCGCCGCTGGAAAGTTCCACGGAGTGATCGCAGCGATCACTCCAACAGGCTGCTTATGAACGAGAAGCCTTTTGTTCGGGTGCGAAGCCGGAATCGTCTGGCCGTAAATCCGCTTCCCTTCCTCTGCATACCAGGAAATAAAGCTGTTCGCGTATGCGATCTCCCCAGCTGCTTCCTTCAGCGGCTTTCCTTGCTCTTCTGTCATCAGCCGCGCTAATTCTTCTGTCTTCTGTTCGATAAGCTGATGCCATTTCATGAGCAGTGCACTGCGTTCCTGCGCTGTCTTTTTCGACCACGTCTTAAATGCGGCATAAGCGCGGTCTACCGCAGCAGCCGCTTCCTTGCTTCCACCGTTGGGAACAGTGGCGACTACTTCTTTTGTTGCCGGGTTTAATACCTCAATCATGGCTTCTCTCTCCTTTATTTACTGAGCGGCAGCTACCGGAATCCCGGTCTCTACTGCTTCGATCGCATCGTTTAAAATGCTGATCAGCTCATTGATTTCTTCCTGGTTGATAATAAGCGGCGGCGCAAAAACAAGTGTGTCCTGTCCGTCAAACACAACCGAACGGCAGATGAGCCCGCGTCTTGCTGCTTCGCCTACAATCTTTGGCGCTAGCGGCTCTGCAAAGCGCTCGTTCGTTTCTTTGTTTTTCACGATTTCAACCGCACCCATAAGCCCCAGCGCACGTACATTTCCGACAATACCGCGCTCTGATTGAATTCTTTGGAAACCTTTCAGCAGCTCCTCACCCATCACCCTTGCGTTTTGAATAAGATTTTCACGCTCAAGAATTTCAAGGTTTTTCAAAGCGACTGCACAAGCCATCGGATGTCCGCTGTACGTGTAGCCGTGCAGCAGCGTTCCTTCTGAAAGCTGGATAAAGTCCTTGTGCATCTTTTCTGAGATCATCACGCCGCCTAGCTGTGCATACCCGCTTGTCACCCCTTTAGCGAAGCACATCATGTCAGGCGCCACGCCATAGTGATCCATGCCAAAATAAGTACCCGTTCTGCCGAATCCAGTGATTACTTCGTCAGTAATGAACAAGATTCCGTATTCATCGCAAATGCTTCTGATTTCTGCAAAAAAGCCTTCCGGTGCGATATGCAGACCGCCTGCCCCTTGAACCGGTTCGGCGATAAACGCGGCTACCGTTTCAGGTCCTTCTTTTTCAATTGTTTGGCGCAGCGCTTCTCGCGAGAAGTGATCCACATAGCAGAAGTCAGGCGCATTTGAATTCGTAAAATCGCGGAACGGTTTTAGTCCTGTCGCGCTTGTTGCTCCCATCGCAACACCGTGATAAGACTTAGACCGCGAAATAATCTTTTTGCGTTCTGGCTGTCCTTTTAAAATCCAATAATGACGCGCCAGCTTATAAGCCGTGTCGTTAGATTCTGATCCGCCAGAAGTGAAGAATGTCGCAGAAAGATCTCCAGGTGCGATCTCAGCTAATTTTGCTGCGAGCCTAATCGCCGGTTCGTTGCTGTATGTCGCGAAGCATGAGCTGTAACCTAGCGTCTTCATTTGTTCATAAGCCGTCTGCGCGATCTCTTCACGTCCGTGTCCGATGTTCACGTTCCATAGAGAAGAAAGACCGTCAATCGCGGATCTCCCTTTCATGTCATATAGCCGCACACCTTTTCCTTCTGTAAAAATAAAATCCGGCCCAGTTGCCTGCTGCTGTTTAATTGAAGTTGTCGGATGCAAAAAGTGTTTCTGATCCAAACCTGTCAGCTGCTCGTATTTATTTTCCACCGTAACCACCCTTTGTTCGTCATTTATGAAGCTCCGCCAAATAAATATGCAATTTTCGTGCCAACTGAAAATTCAGTTTACTGTGCATATAGCAATTCAATAATGAATCATTATTCTTGATTCCGAATCAATAATGAATGATTAAATCATTTTTGAATTAATTCCGTATTTTTTTAGCCTCCGTACAACTGTCGGCTGGCTCATCCCTAGGTATTCAGCCATTTCATAGGTTGATCGACATTCACGAAAAGCACGGATCAGCCAGCTTTTTTCAACGATTTCTAATGATTCTTGTAAGGTTGCTCCACTTTGCGGAAGTTCTTCCGGCAGCTGGCTGCTGAATTTTTCATTCTGTGATAGAGGAAGGTGGCCGCTTGTAATCAAGCTGTTTTCGAGCGTTACGACAAGCCGTTCTACAAGATTCTCGAGTTCCCGTACGTTTCCTGGCCAGCTGTAATTTAAGAAAGTCTCTACAGCAGATGCGTGAAAGGTCTTACCGCTCCCATACTTTTCATTAAACTTCTCCAAGAAAAAGTTCATCAGCTGAAGGATGTCTTCCTTCCGTTCCCGCAGCGGCGGAATCGCGATCGGCACAACATTCAAGCGGTAATACAAATCATCACGGAATGCCCCTTGCTTCACCATGGACTCTAGGTTTCGGTTGGTAGCCGCCACAAGTCTAAAGTCAACCGAACGGCTTTTGCTTCCGCCCATACGTGTCACTTTCTTTTCCTGCAGCACTTTTAATAGCTTGACTTGTATGGACAACGGCAGTTCGCCGACCTCATCAAGAAAAAGGGTTCCCTTGTCTGCCAGCTCGACCAGCCCCGTCTTCCCCTTGCTGCTCGCTCCTGTAAATGCACCAGGCTCGTATCCAAACATTTCAGATTCGAAAAGTGCGTGCGGAATTGCTCCGCAGTTCACTTCAATAAGCGGTGCATTTTTGCGGCTGCTGCCATAGTGCAGTGCTCTGGCAAACACCGTTTTTCCTGTTCCAGACTCTCCCTCCAGCACAACCGACGCATCACTGTTAGCAACACGGTTCACCAGCTCCCAGACGTTCTGCATCTTCTTGCTTTTTATTACGATACCGTCTGCCGTTATATTTTGATCACGAAGCTGCTGCATCTCGGACTCATACCGCCTCATCTTCTCCTGCAGCTTTTCGTACTGCGCCTTCAGCTCTTCTATCTCTGTCATATCATGAGAAAAGCTGATCACACGGATTATGTTGTTCTCATTATCAAAAAGCGGAAATCCCTGCGTCATGATGACTTTCCCGGTACCCGTCTCCTGCATGAAACGGACAGGAGCCTTGGTCTGGATCACCCTCAGCGTGACAGAAGGATTGAAAATCTTTTCCATCTCCAAATCTTGAACAGACCGGCCGACTAGCTTTTCAGACGATATGCCATACATCTCCTGACTGTTCTTTACTGCACGAAGAATGATTCCATCGCCATCCGCGATGATGATATTCTCACTCGATGCGTTGATAATTCCTTCAATTTCAAGCTCCAGCAGTTCCAGAGGGCTTAGCAACTACAACACCACTTTCTAACTTATATAAATATTTCGAATAATTATAACATAAGGCTGTTTTAGTGAACTATTTTGTAGTTAAAGAAATCGGAGAAGGGTTGATTTCCGTTTCAGGTGCACGCTTTCCGCGGGGCAGGCGGTGAGCCACTCGCCGCTACGCGCCATTGAGTGTCTCACCTGACCGCTTGTCCCGCTGGAGTCGGCACCTTCCACTCCAATCAACTTTTCAATGATGAATTCAAGAAGATCAAGCGAAAGAATCAGCCAAAAAATTAACTATTCTTCATGGACTAGGTCTTGGAGTTTTTAGAGACAAAGCTGTTGTACTTTCTTACAAAAAACCTTTCAAAAGAAGAAATCTTCTAGAAAGCACTACAATATTAGTAAGCAAAGGGTACCGTACCCCCATTATGTAAACGAACAAAATAAGGGCGTCGATTCTATGTGTATTGTACATAGCCGACGCCCTATTTTGATTCTTCCATATTCACTTATACGTTCTTTCCTTTCTTACTGTTACACATGCACTTGCATTTAATTAACTGACAAGCATTTAATCATTTGCTTGCATTTTTACAGTTTATTGTCCTTTTTTTCAGTCCCCGCATACACACATGCTGCGAAAATAGTTTTCACCGGCTATTTCCATCTGCAACACGATCAATAGTATGCTTCGCTCACCAGCGTCATTGGAATCATCTCCCTTATATTGATAAGTTAAATGATCTTACACGCGTGGTCCCCGCATATCCACACATCTCGTAACCGGTTTTCACAGACCGTTTACTAGCTGGATGTGATTATAATATGCTTCGCTTGCCTATTTCACTGGAATCACGCCTTCCTTTTTAAGAATGGGTGTTTCTTTGTTTCGTTAAGGATATATTAACTCAAAGTAAATATTATTAAAATATTCAGAATTATTAATTTATAGTCATTTCAGGTGATTTTTAAAGGATTATCTCTATCAATCTATCTTTTTCCCACAATTTCTTTCTATTTCTTGTTATTTCAACATTTTAAATAATAAGGGGTACGGTACCATTCCCTATAAACCGCGCAGCGATGCGGTCTGAGAGGAATAGTACCGTACCCCGCAAGCAAAAAAATTATTTTCCTGCCGGCAAAAAATAAGAAAGATTATCGGTAATGCGGCTGCCAACTCTGAATCCGAAGGCGCTCGCACTGCCGTTAATAACAAATATCCCTGTCATGATATGACCTTCTTTTTCTCCGTTTTCGGTCATAAAATGTGTTTTTGGCAGCTGGGCATATTTTTGATACACATAAAGATATTCTTTATAGCTTTTATTTTTATCCTCATCCACCAGCGTACCTGTTCCGTCGAAGATCTCCACCGTATCTCCTTCGCGACCGAAAACTGGCTTCTTAACATAACTCTCTCCTTTTGCAATAAACACATCTGGCTCTAAGTACGTCGGCAAGAAACACTGCTTTATCCAATCATGCTCTTCATCTGTAAAAAAAGGCGACTTTTCCTCATGCAGTCCCCAAATGACAGCCATGACCGCTTTGCTTTGCAAAAGAAACGCAGACGGCGGGTTCACAACCGCAAGCTTCTTTTCTATAACAAGCTCCATTAGCTGCAGTCCAACGTCCTCTCCGCTTTCGGGATCCACATCCTTAATCAGCGACTCCACCGGGAACGTCTGCCTGTACAGCACGTCAATCTTGCGTCCTTCCCCATCAAACAGGCCTTCACCTGAAATTATCTGCAACTCTTTTAGCGGAACATACTTTGACGGTACACCCGCAAGTTCTTTTAAATATAAGACTGTATTGCGGTCTTCCTCATTATCCTCATGCGATGTGAATACAATGTAAGGCGCATGTGATGTGCCCAGGCTGCGGTATGCATTCAGCACAGCGGAGCGCACCGCTTTTTTCAGCTGAGCTTCTTCTCCATCGTTTGGATTCTGCAATCCAAACTCAGCGCACATTTTTCCTGTCACAGAAAAACATTCATAAATAAATGTCGGTGTGTCGCTGTTAAACTCCATTACTTTTGGAGTACCGTCTAATTCAACCGCATCAAGCCTGCCGATTACGGTTTTCGGCAGCATACTCCTATGCCGGATATAGCTGAGCGTTTCTGGCGGAAACCCGAGCTGCAGCAGTGTATCATCTTCTACTAAATCCGAAGACAGCAGCTCATGCGTCTTGAAAAAGATTTTGCCGGCTCGATCTGCAAACTTACGCAATCTGTCCGCAAATTCGTCTGTAACACGGTGTACACCATACAGCGAATATTCCTGGCCATACATATCGGCCCAATAATTTGGCATATTTTGAAAAAATGCAGTCCGCTTCGTTTTATAATCCACAATTCTTCCTCCGCACTGGTATGATAGATTTAGTATACCTCAGGGAGGGCAAGACATTGAAGCTAACGTATTACATACAGCGCGGTGACAATTACGAAGGATTTTTAACTTACTCCGTTCCAGAAAATTTGAACGAAGATGAAGTGTACGCAAGACAGCTCTGCGAGTACTTTGTTGTAAAAGGAAAGGAATACAAGCTGCTCTCTAACGAAATGGCAGGTAAAGAAGAGGTTCTCGTCGTAGAAGAAAAAGGAGATGCTCGACGTTTCAGCGATGAAAAAAATTATAAAGGGCAAGGAGTCCATATTGAGTTCCGTGAGTACCGTGAATCGGGCGATATGCGGCTGATCCGCGCGATGCCGCTGGCTACACATTGGGAGGTCATCCGCTACCTGTTAAAAGATGTGATCGACATTCCTGAAATCGGGCAATTTTTGCGTGATTCTACTGAGATTGATGAAGACCGCGGGGTTTATGTCATTTATCTTGGGAAGATGGTGCTTTAAAGGTTTATGACTGGCTTGCGGGTCGGTGGTTTCTGCACGCTGACCAGCGAACCGCACATCAGAAAGGAGCTCTTCATATGAATTTTAACCTTAATGAGGCAGTTGAGGTTCTAGAACGCACGCCACAGACGCTTGAGTACTTCCTTTCCGGCCTCTCAAAGTGCTGGCTGCAATCAAACGAAGGCGAGGGTACGTGGAACGCTGTTGAAGTAATCGATCATTTAATAGAATGTGAGAAAACGAACTTTCTGCCGCGGATCGAATCCATCTTGGAGGAAGGCGGTCCTAAGCCATTTCCATCATTTGACCGCTTTGCTCACTTGAATCAAGAATCAGAGGCTTCTCTTGCACAGAGACTTGCTGAATTTAAAAGCTTGCGAGCATCCAATCTAGATAAGCTTCAACTCCTCATCAATCCACAAATCCATCTTGAACAAACAGGATTGCACCCTGAATTTGGCGAAGTAAAACTGCGGGAACTGCTCTCGACATGGGTCGCTCACGATTTAACCCATATATCGCAGATTACTAGAGTAATGGCGGAAAGATACCGGTCAGATGTCGGTCCATGGAGTGCGTATTTGAGTATTTTAAGGAAATAACATTCAGTTTGAGGCAAAGGGGTGCTTTTAGATGAATCCTAAGGTTGATGAATTTTTAGCAAAAGCTGAAAAATGGAAGGCAGAGTTTGAGAAGCTGAGAAATATCGTTCTTGACTGTGAGCTGACCGAAGATTTTAAGTGGATGCATCCTTGCTATACATATAATAAAAAAAACGTCGTCTTAATACATGGATTTAAAGAATATTGTGCTCTTCTTTTTCACAAGGGCGCCTTGTTAAAGGATGAACAGGGGATTCTCATCCAGCAAACTGAGAATGTACAGGCTGCACGCCAGATTCGGTTCACCAATCTTCAAGAAATCGTTGAAATGGAAGATATACTGATAACTTATATTAATGAAGCCATTGAGGTTGAAAAAGCCGGTTTAAAGGTGGCTGTTCAAAAGAATAATGCAGAACTCACCATTCCGGAAGAGCTTCAAAATAAGTTCGGTGATACACCTGCGTTGAAAACAGCTTTTGAAGCGTTGACACCCGGTCGTCAAAAAGCTTACGCCCGCTTTTTTTCAGAACCAAAGCAATCCAAAACCCGAGTAACAAGGATTGAAAAGTACACGGCGCAAATTCTCGATGGTAAAGGTCTAAACGACTGCACCTGCGGCCTTTCTCAAAGAATGCCAAACTGTGACGGATCGCACAAAGCCATTACATAAAAAAATGGCCAGATCAAATTGATCTGGCCGTTAATTCCCCGGATAAGTCGCTTTCAAAAATGCAATTGATTGCGTGATCAGTGCCTTTAACACTTCCACATCAATATCCGCCATTTTATTAACATACACACAAGCCTTCCCTGACGTGTGTTTGCCGAACTTGTTTAACAGTTCCTCTCGATTAGGGTCACCAGGTGCAAAATATATACTGATCTTCGCTTTTCGCGGGGAGAAGCCCACTAATGGCGCATCACCTTCATGGCCGGAATCGTACTTGTAGTGATAAGAACCGAATCCGATGATGCTTGGCCCCCACATTTTCGCCTCATAGCCAGTCGTCTCAGTAAAAATGTCCAGCAGCTTGTACGCATCTTCCTTCTTCTTTTCGCTTTCCACCTGTTCAATAAACTCGATTACACTTTGATCCGTCTCTTTTGTTTTCAGTTCGTATGCCACTTAGAACACTCCTAACTTTTTGGAAGGACTCCGTTTGTCATCTTTTTTAATAAAAAAGGTAAAATATAACCGCAAAACATCAGTGTAAAACAAATTGTTACAAATTGAACCGTTACTTCTAGGAATCTATTAGAAACAAAACCTGAAATCCAATTTCCTCCGTAGTAAATTGAAACAAACGCCAGCATGATAGCAGCCAGATAAGAAACACCCGTGCCTAAAAGCTGAAGTATTGTCAGTTCCTTCAACAGATTTCTGTTTTTTACTATATTGTAAACGACAACGATAATGAACAGAGTTAAGAACACTAAATCCTTAGTCACAGAAAAGCACTCCTTATTTCGCCTTTTCTTCAGCATCCCTAAAGGCTTTAGGTGTACCTAAAAAGGCCAGCATTGTACTTATTTCTTTTCCGTCTTGATCTTTGCAGCTCTCCAAAAACACGCTTCCGCCTCGGATACTCATATACCCGCACGTAAACTCACCTTTAGGAGTACCTTTATAGCCTTCATACTCATTTTTAAATGTGAAAACTTTCCCATCATAATTCAATGTATTCTGTGCTAGCTCCTGCTTTTGGCTGTTAAAAATTGAGATGGTTACAGGGTCAGCCTTTTCACCTGCGTCGCTCTTCTTTTCCAGCTGGATGAGTTTATCGAGGTTGTGAAGCTGCACTTTTCCTTGATGAACCAGATCTTCAAACGTGTCTCCAAGATGCACGGCCACGACATGACCATCCTTAATCGCCTTCGTTTCAACAGCCTTCTCGCTTCCTTTGCCAGTGTCATCGGAACAGGCTGCACCCATCAAAACAAAAGCTAGAATGCCTATCTTTAGAATTTTCTTCAAAGCCTTTCCCCCTCACTTAATCTTTTTTCCATATTTTACATATAAAACCCTTTTATTCTATAAAATAAAAAAACTCACAGACTTAGCGTCTATGAGTCAATTTCTATCATTAATACGTCAAACACTGCGCAATTACCCAACCCACTGAAAGGCTGAGAAGGAGCAGGATTACGCCGACTGCGACGTTGTTTTCTTCTACCGCTTTGGAAATCTTGATGCGAAGAATAAGTACCTCTGCTATGTAAAACGCGATAACCTGTGCCACGATTCCGATCGCGCCCCAGATGAGCATGTCAACGATGTTCACTGAGTTTGCGATAGACGAGCCGATTACGAAAGCGAGACCGAAAAGACGTCCGCCGATAGAGAGTGCCGCAGCTGTGTTTCCCTTGCTGATGAGCTTTAATTCTTTTACTTTTGTTGTCATCTCGAACATGACAAATCCAACCATCAAAAGGCCGAGGCCTGTTGCAGCATACAATAAGAAATTAAGTACGAGTTCCATTATTCATCCACACCCTTTTTATAAAATTATCCGCCAAAACCGCCGCTGCTGCTGCCAAAGCCTTTTCCGCCTTTGAAGCTTGAACTGCTTTTGTATTTCTTGTATTTCGAGCTTTTGTGAAGGCTGTTCGTGTCTCTGTAATACGTCCCGTTGTAAAAGTAGTAGCCAAAATAGCGGGAATTTGTATCATCACACTCATAAACCCCTTCACTGTCATCCCAATCCCAGTCACTGCACTCACTGTCCGTCGGCTCTGGCGGCAGCTCTTCGTCTGAGCATGCCGTAAGTCCGGCAACGAGCGAGATGGAAGAAAGACCAGCTAAAAGCTTTTTCGTCTTGTTCATGTTTTCACCCCTCGATACCTAATTATATAGAAAAAAGCGAAGCAAAAAACCATTTTTTCCAAATTCCGTCTTAATTTAAATATACGATGTCAGCACAAAGGATAATACGAGAGAAGGACCTAAAAGATTCAGCATAAAAAAAAACGGCCGCCAAAATGATGGCGGCCCTCTTTCTTTCTCTTAATACAGACTCAGATTCTCCAGCCGTTCACTGACTTTGCGTTCGAGCAGGTTGAACGACTGCCACGACTCTTGCTTCTTCATCATGATTTTCTGATCAAGCAAAATCTGTTTTACCTTTTGATTGGAAGGTTCTTTTTCATACAAGTCCATCAAACCATCCAATCCAGCATAGGAAAGGGATGTAAGGTGATTAAGATCAATCTTGCCTGTTTCCTCATACCTTTGCATGTTCTGATTCACGATAAACTGATCGACGTTCACCATGTTAAGCGCAGTGTAGTAAACGAGCGCTGAGATGACATAAAACCGCACGAGTGACAGCCTTTCCACCCACACTTTTATCAGGGTGAAAATAAAGATTACTGCGAGCAGCAGCATAAAGGAATGCGGAAGCACGCGGTCAAATGTAAACCCGTACGCGCTCTCATAAAGAGACAACCGGACAAAAGCTGATACGAGCATAATTCCGCTGACGATAATGAGCAATGTGAGAAGCAGCTTTACCGCTGCCTTCAAAGCTCGGTTTATAAGATGAGTGAACGTGATAACACCATTCAGAAGAGACAGGTTGATAAGCGTTACCGCCAGCAGCTCGAAGAATCCCCGTCGTGCATACTCGGCAAACGTGTAGCTCTCCTGCAATGTTCCGCTGAAAAAGTATTGAAACTGCAGCGAAGCAAAGAGTACGTACACCGCGTTCACCATTAATAAAAGGGTGCAGACAATGATAGGATCCCAGCTGAATGCGCCCGGACGAAATTTCCCTTCCACAACGATGTCTCTGTGGGTTTTCAATACTTGAAGATACCCAAACAGTACAGCTGAGATGATTAAGACTGCTAATGTACGGAAGATTCCTTCAAAAGGGTTAACCTGAATAAGCAGATCTGGAAGGTTTCCGACTAGCATTTTAAATTTTTCGTCTGCTGAAGAGAGAAGGAGGATGACCACAAACAGCAGCGGTACAGACAGCAGCAAACCAATCGTAACTTTAATAAGCGCTTGTGTTGTTTTATTGCTTGTTTTGGGCTTTAATTTGCTTTTCAAGGATTTTAATACCGTCAGCACGTATGGAAACGTACTGAAGAATCTGGTCAATGTGTAAAAGATAAACGAAAATTTGTGCCATGGTATTAATTGATTGCCGGTAATCAAACTCATATGGAAAATAACAAGTACCGGTATGACGAGCTGGTTAAAGCCGTAAAAGAACATATTGGAGTAAAGGAAAAAGGTCGATGACAGCAGCCATATCGATAGAAGAACGAAAAAGCCGAACCGCCTATTCGTGAAATCAAATCCTTTAAAGCGCCAGAAAAACGTCCAATATAGCGCGGTTACAAATACAAAATAGGAAATACCGATCTTACTGTGAAAAAAAGACTGCTCTGCAAGAACTCCAAGCAATGTGCATAAAATCATAAATACGATATCTGTTCTTTTCCATGATGCATTCATTTTACTCTCTCCTTTTTATATCGTTATTCTATATACATAGTAATTCTATATAGTTATGCAAAAAAAATTTAGACTGACTTCTTCTTTCCCCACTTGTAGCCGGCATAGCATACGGGATACATCAAGAAAAACGCACCGACGCATAGCGTGATAAACGTCTCAGTAAGCAGAGGATCAAACCATTCATGCGGAACGACGCGGAACAGCACAAGCAACATGAGCCCGAAATTCGGAATAACCGAGATGGCGAACGTCTTTTTCATGAGGGATCTTCCTCTAGCACCGAAGCTCTTGCCAATCTCGTAGCCGAGCAGCGCCCAGAAGCCAAGGTAGATGGCCATAATCAGCAGCGGTATAGATGTCAGTGCAGCCCACGTGTGCCGTACCCATGCATATTGGCTTTGAAAGTGCACGAATGTCAGAATGCTTCCTCCCACAAAGAAGGCAGCGTTCAGCAGCAGAAAAAGATAAAACGTCTTACTTGGCGTTACTGACAGTTCCTCTTGCCAAAGCATCGCCACTTCTTTCGGATGGCCGATACGCTCAGCGAAAATCCGCTCCCATTCGTCCGTGGTTTTTATCTCTTCTATCTTTTCCTGGACGAGTTCGCTTAAATGGGAATCGTAATCCTGCAGAATATCGCGTTTTTGCGGATGTTTCTTTAGTTCTTTTTCGAGCTTCTGTAAATATGAAGCCTTCACATTAAGATGGATCATGCTCCGGACTCCCCATCACTTTGTTGATGACCTGGACGAACTGCTGCCATTCTTCTGTTTTCTCTTTCAGCATCTGCACGCCTTCATCCGTAATTCGGTAATACTTGCGCGCAGGGCCTTTCTCCTGCTCCTGCCAATAGCACTCGATGTACTCCTGCTTTTCCAGCTTGTGAAGCGCCGGATAAAGCGTGCCTTCTTTCACCTGCAAGTGCTGGTCACTCCGCTTTTCAAGCTCCTTCACCAGCTCATAGCCGTACATATCCCGCTCCGCCAGCAGCTGCAGCACAACAAGTGACGTGCTTCCTTTCAACAATTCACGATTAAACAATGTAAACTTCACCTACCTAGAATTAAAAGGTACCTGTTATCAATGTATCACGGTTGGTAAATTTTATGCAAGTTTTTTTGACAGCTGTATAGAAATAAATGGTAAAATTTGTTTAGGAGGCGAACTCTGAATGATTGCTCTTATATTCGCTATCGTTTGTTCCATCATACTTTTTAACCCTCATATTAAATGGTGGATAAAGACTGGTGCAGGCGTGTATTACGCAGTTTTAACGTATTTCTTTAACACCGGCAGACAGGAAATTGAAGATAAATATCATTATAAAGGACCAATCGAGGTTTATTGGGATAAAAATTCCGATTACGTTGACGCCTATTACGGATTTTTCACCATTCCGTTTATGGTGCTGCTTATTTATTCGTATTACTTGTGGCTGAAACATTGTAAAACGAAAACGCAAAAATTTTGGATCGTTCTCAGCATCATTCCTGTTGGGCTGCTGTTTCTATGGCTGTCGATTCTGTTGGGGATGTTGGGTTATCGTCCATAAAAACTAAAGGCAGGCTATGTGATGAATATCCAAATGTTGTTTGCGGAGTTTCCAGTATTGTCTTCTGAGTACCTAGAACTTAAAAGAATTGAAGCCGGCGATTTGGATGATGTTTTTGCCATCTACAGCAACGAACGAGTTTTTGCGTATTGCGGCATACTTCCTAAATCCAACAAAGCTGTTGTACAGAACATGATCGGCTATTTTGACCGTGATTTTCATAAGCAGACGAGGATTAAGTGGGGCATTTTTGTTGAGGGCCGCCTTGCCGGTATTATTGAAGCGTTTGATTTCAGCAAAAAGGTAGAGATGGTGACGATCGGTTATTTTCTTGCCGAGTCTTATTGGGGAAAAGGGATCGCAACGGAAGCTGTTCGACTGCTTGTGGAATTTTTGTTCGAAAAAGGTGAGTTTAACAGAATTCAGGCAGAAGTGATGCCTGAGAACACTGCATCCAAGCATGTTCTAGTGAAAAACGGATTCATCTGTGAAGGCACGCTTCGCCAGGCGACACTCTGGGTCGGCAAAGGAATTGTAGATTTAGAGATTTACTCGATGCTGAAGAGCGAGTTTTCGGAATTGAAAACAACTAAAAAAGTATACGTGAGGTAAGTGCTGTGAAGAAATATGGTCTAGCTTCAATTATTTTTTTCTTAATCTCCGCTTTGTTTTATGCTGCTGTGATGTTCGGCAACTTAGACGATTTATTTCCTGGTTCAGTTACGATTGCTGTGGCTGTCATATTGCCTGTTGCCGGATTGATTACATCCATTTTAAGCAGCAAAGGCGCAATGAGAACGATAGGTTTGGTCGGCAACCTAGTTGTTCTGTTTTTCTCTGTCATTATACCCGCTGCATCTTTGCTATTTTGGAATCAGCCTTAAAAGGGTAGCCCTCATGCGGGCTGCCCTTTCTTGCTTAAAAATTCGTTTTAAACCAATCTAAAATATCTTTTGCCATATCCTCTGAAATAGAATGATTAATTCCTTCATATTTCAAAAACAGAACGCTGTCTTTTCTAGGGGAATGCGAGTAAAAATCTTCTTGACCGGCAATGGGAACAACCCCATCTTCAAGTCCATGAAGAAACAGCACCGGTGCCACTTCATCTCTGCTGCAATATTTCGGGTCATAGCTTTTAAATAGCGCAAGCTCGTCATCACTTAATGGATGACGGCCGTCTCTATCTCTAAAGATCGTTTCAGAAGTTACGAAAGAACTTGAGCCGTTAACATTCACGATGCCAGCAAAGCCGCTTTGTTTGAAAAAGATACCGCTCGCAATAAAGCCGCCCATTGAACTGCCATACAGGATGGTATCCTCTTTTGATAGATTCAATACCGAAAGCAGCTCATTCATTTCATCGATGCTTTCAAAAATCGTTTTCCAAAAGTACGTTTGCATGATTGCTTTTTCAAAGTGATCGTCCAGCGGGCTTCTCGTATCATGATAAATAATTTCCGGTAAAATCACATCAAAACCAGCCTGTGCTAACCTTTCTGCCAGAAGCATTTGAGTTTCTATTGTCGAACCCCATCCATGATACATGAGAACCGTTTTGTTTTTAGTTTCTCCAATGGCATGAAGGCGCTTATGTGGGAAAGCTGTCATATTCTTCATCTTTTTTTACCTTGTTTTTAATAGTTTTGTATAATCCTTTTCCGGAACAATACCTTCCTCTGCGGCACGGTTCAGCAAAGACGTGATCGCTTCGAACCCTTTTTCTCCAAGATCACGGGTAAATTCGTTCACATACAAGTCAATATGAGACTGGGCCACTTCCTCGGACAGCTCGTCCGCGTGCTGCATCACGTAATCACGGGATGCTCCAGGGTTCGCCCACGCGTATTCAACGGATTGGCGGATCCAGCCTGTTACAGCATCAAGATCGAGCGTCTTTTTAGCGATAATTGCACCAAGCGGAATCGGCAGTCCCGTATCGCTCTCCCACCATTCGCCCATATCAGCGAGCATAGTCAGCCCGAAGTTTTGGTACGTGAAGCGCGCTTCATGAATGACGAGTCCTGCATCGATCCGGCCATCCTTCACTGCAGGCATGATCTCATTAAACGGCATAACGACAATCTCGCCTACTCCGCCTGGTACGTTCTGTGCCGCCCATAACCGGAATAAAAGATAGGCTGTCGAGCGTTCGCTCGGTACAGCGACCTTTGCACCTGACAGTGTCGCTGGATCCGCCTTTTCTGGATCATTCACCAAAACGAGCGGACCGCAGCCGCGCCCGAGAGCTCCGCCGCACAGGATGAGCGCATAGTCGTCCCGCACATACGGCAATGCGGCATATGAAATTTTAAGGATATCAAGCTCGTCCGCTTCAGCAGCAAGCTCGTTCGTGATATTGATATCTGCATACGTGACGTCAAATTCAGGCGCTCCAGAAACAAGCCCATGTGTGAGCGCGTGAAAGACAAACGTGTCGTTCGGACATGGTGAAAAGGCGATGCTTAGCTTTTTGTTCATTTAAAAAACCTCCGTTATGACTTTGCTTGCTGATTCGAGTGCGGCCAGCGCATCTTTAATGCGCCATGCCGATCTGACGCGTGGTCCGATGGCGTTTGAGATTGCCCGAAGCTCAAGCACAGGCACGTTATAGCTGCGTGCCGCAGACGCGACGCCGTATCCTTCCATCGCTTCCGCCACTGCATCAGGCTCTCGCGCCTGAAGATCCGCCGTCGTTTCAGCCGTTCCGGTAACTGTGGATAATGTGAGTACCGTACCCCGGTTAGTTATTATTCCTGTTGCTTCGAGCGCAGAGGTCAAAGCGCCCGCAAGGTGTTCTTCCACTGCTATTCTTGTGGATGATCCGAATCCGAGGTCATCCAGCGGAATGAATCCGTCCGGTGACTCTGCACCTAAATCCGCTGAAACGATTTCTGAGGCCACAACGACCGAACCAACATCTGCTTTATCCGTGAACCCTCCTGCAATACCGGCGCATATTACGAGGCTGTACTCTTCCTTTTGCAGCGCTTTAGTCGTTTCAATAGCTGCTGAGACCGGTCCGACACCGGCCAGCACGACGTCCACTCTTTTATTAAAATCAATACCGCGCAAAACCGCATCCCGTTCCGCTTCCACAGAGGTCATCACGAGAATGCGTCCCTCACTGCTCTCCATCATTTTTCTCCCCACACTTCCCTGTCATTCTAGTACTAGCATACCTAATGAGCCGTTTGTCTGTAAAATATTGCGGGTAGCAGTATATGAGGTGAAATGAATGAAAAAACCATTCAAAGAATACATGATCGTTTGGATTGTCATTTGCCTGATAACTTGGCCGTTTTTTCCGATGAAAGAATGGGGAGTTATCAGTATCTTATTACTGTGTTTTGTCGTGGTTATGTTTCTTCTTTATACCGCCATCCGCAAGGCTTGGATTGCGTACATTCTGTCTTTTATCGCCGCATTGATAACCGTGTATTTTATTAATCTGCTGACAAACGGCAACGTACCGTACCCCATCGTTATTATTTTGGGTTTATTTCACGGGATCCGCTTCTTTGTGACAGGACGTTTTAAATAAATGCAGAATTCTTTAGCTGAAGGGGGCTTTATTAATGAAGGACGATAAGTTATTTACAGCTTATATAAAAAGTGCAGAGCACCACTTTAGCGGGTGGGATTTTTCTTATATTACAGATACGGGGCGCATGCAGTCTGAGCTGCTGCCTTGGTCATATGGGAGTATGGCGGCTACCCTTGTTCAAAATTGCGATGCTTTTCTCGATATGGGAACCGGCGGAGGCGAGTTTTTATCAAAATTGCGGCCTTTTCCTGAAGTTGCATGGGCGACAGAAGCCTATCCTCCAAACGTACCAATCGCGGCTAAACGGCTTGAACCGCTTGGAGTCAAAGTAGCACAGGTTGAGGACGATACCACTCTCCCATTTGACGATAACCAGTTTGATGTCATCATTAACCGGCACGAATCTTACTCTCCAAAAGAAGTGCGGCGAATTATTAAGGACGGCAGTATCTTTTTAACGCAACAGGTAGGCGGGACTGACTGCATTCAGATCAATGAGGCGCTCGGCGTTCCGGCAAATGATGAGTTTGCGCACTGGAATTTGCACTTTGCAGCAGAAGAGCTGCTCCAGAACGGATTTAAGATTACATACAGCAATGAATCGTATCCTGCTCAGCGTTTTTACGATATCGGAGCACTAATCTATTATTTAAAAGCGATCCCATGGCAGCTGGAAGATTTCAGCGTTGAAAAAAGCTTGGAGAAGCTATATGAAATCCATACGCAGATTCAGTCTAATGGGTATTTCGATGTCCGGCAGGATCGGTTTGTGATTAAAGCAGAGGCCATATAAAAAAAACGGCAGGTGTCAGGCACCTGCCGTTTTATCATTATCCCTTTTGTATAAAAACCACTTTCAAATAGTTACCTTCTTTAAACTCACGGTGGTATTTGAAATCAGTTGGGAGTTTGAACTCTTCTAAAATTTTATATTTACCGCCTGTTTGCTTGAAGGCTTTGTCGATAAAATCTTTAAACTTTGTCATGCCGAATGTGGCGCAGTTGGAAGATGCCACGATCACACCGTTTTTCTCTGTGATGGCAATCGCCTGTTCAAGCAGTCCAGTGTAGTCTTTTTCTGCTGAAAATGTGTGTTTCTTGGAACGCGCAAAGCTTGGAGGATCAAGGATGACCATATCAAACGAAAGCTGCTTGCGGACTGCGTACTTAAAGTAGTTGAACACATCCTCAACAATAATGTCGTGCTCGCTGTAGTCAATGCCGTTCACACTGAACTGCTCCTGCGTTTTTACGCGGCTACGGTTAGCGAGGTCAACACTCGTCGTTTTTACCGCACCGCCGAGTGCAGCAGCTACAGAAAACGCACCCGTATACGAAAACGTGTTGAGCACAGTCTTGCCTTTCGCATATTTATCGCGGATGGTCTTGCGCACGTCACGCTGATCCAGGAACACGCCAACCATCGCGCCGTCGTTCAAATATACTGCGAAGTGAATGCCATTTTCCCTTACGAGCAGCGGTTCAGGCGCTTTTTCGCCTTCCACAAAATCATCGCCCTCGATATACGTCCCTTTTCCGGCAAAACGCTTTTTCTCATAAATCCCTTTTACTTTTTCAACATTATTTTTCAGCGCCGTAATGATGTCATTCTTGAACGCGTAAACACCCTCGCTGTACCACGTGATCACATAATAATTGTTATAATGATCAATCGTCACACCGCCGATTCCGTCTCCCTCACCGTTAAATACGCGGAAAGCCGTCGTTTCATAATCTTTGAAAAGCGCTTCTCGGTGGGCAACCGCCGTTTTCATCTTTTGATTGAAGAAGCTATCATCAATCACTTCCTGCGGGTCACGCGTCAATATCCAGCCGCGCCCCTTATTTTGCTTGCCGTAGTAGCCTTTGCCAAGAAACGTGTTTTTCTCGTCAAAAAGCTCGACAATCGTCCCCTCTTCTTTTATTTCATGCAGATTAAGGACGGCATCCTCCGAAATAAGCGGATACCCTGCTTTCAAGCTCTTCACATAAGCTTGCTTTACTTTTAAACGCGCTGTCTTTTTCATAATTGCCTCTATTCTTCTCATTTGTATTTTAATAATAAAAGCCTTTCCACGACCGGAAAGGCATATGCGTAAATCTCATCAAACTCGGCTTTTATCTTTTTGGGCCAAGAAAACTTTAATCATAAAATAACTCACTTCATCCGGTACAAGCTCCTTGATTGGCTTCAGCTTGTCCCCGCCAGCCTCCTGGACAGCTCGCTCGAGATCCCTGATGTACTCTTCAGGAATCACGTCCTCCATGTCGATGTCCCTCCCGTCCTGCATGCACTGGATCAGATGATTCTCGACCGTCGTTATTGTAAGTTTCCTATTTTCAGCGATTTCTTCAAGGTCCATTTCGTCCTTATACAGCTTGTAAGTCTCGAGGTGAGAGTTGGCTGTCGGCTTTTTCGGCGTGCGCACTGGCGCTGTTTCTGTGCTCACTTCTGCTTTGTAATCAGGATTCTCGATCAAAAAGTCCTCGATCGCAGACATGAACTTTTCGCCGTACCGATCGAGCTTGTTCTGTCCGACTCCAGTTACAGTCAGGAACTGCTCACTGCTGCGCGGCTGCTTGGCGCACATGTCTTTTAACGCGGTATCAGCAAAAATAACGAATGGCGGCACGCCTTCCTGCTCAGCAATTTGCTTCCGCACAAGACGAAGCTCTTCAAACAGCGGATCATCCACAGAAACCTGCTTCGTTCTGACAGCTTCTTTGCGATAGACTGTTTCTTTTCCAACCAGCACCTCTCGCCCTTTTTCTTTAACATAAAGTGTCGGGAACGTACCGTGATCGACCGCGATCAGTTCCTGCGAGATAAGGAACTCAATCAGATCGGTCACATCCTTCGCACTCTGATCCTTCAGCATGCCGTATGTAGGCAGGCGTTCAAATCCAAGCTCGAATACTTTTTTATTACGCGATGCAGTCAGCACCTGTGCAATGATTGTCTTCCCGAAGCGCTTCTGACCCATGCGGACGATACACGACAGTACGATCTGCGCCTCGCGCGTCACGTCCATCGTTTCACGGGAATCCGTACAGTTGCCGCAGCGCCCGCACGGCGGCGATTCTGCCTCACTGAAATAATGAACAATCTTGCTCTGCAGACAGCTTTCCGTATGGCAATAATCAACCATCTGCTGCAGCTTCTCGAGCTCAGAGGACATGCGGTGCTGCTCGCTCGACTGGTCGATCAGGAAACGCTGCACCTGCACGTCCTGAGACGAGTATAGCAGGATACATTCACTCGGCAGTCCGTCACGCCCGGCACGCCCCGCTTCCTGATAATAGCTCTCCATATTTTTCGTCAGCTGATAATGGATAACATAGCGGATGTTCGATTTATCGATTCCCATTCCGAATGCAGATGTCGCAACCATGACCGCCGTCCGGTCCTGAAGAAACTCCTCTTGCTGCTCCATCCGCTCCACATCGCTCATACCCGCATGATACCGTGACACGGCAATCCCGCTTTTTTGCAGGTGTTCGTACAGCTGATCAACGTTTTTTCGCGTTGCCGCATAAATAATTCCTGCTTCTTTTTCGTTCTTTTTCAAAAAATCCTTTAAATAACGGAGCCTGTCCTGCCCGCGGATAACGGAGAATGACAAGTTTTCGCGCTCAAATCCTGTAAGGACTGTGTTGTTTTCGTCGATATTCAGCGACTCGCAAATGTCATAACGTACGCGCGGTGTTGCCGTTGCCGTCAGGGCAATCACGATCGGCTTTTGCGGCAGCACCTGCACCATCCGCTGGATGCGCTGGTAGCTCGGCCGGAAATCGTGGCCCCATTGCGAGATACAGTGCGCTTCATCTACCGCAAGAAGCGGAATGTCCAGTTCTTTTAAATGTTCCATAAAATCGTATGATTCAAGCCGCTCAGGTGCGATGTACAGCAGCTTGTACTCGCCTTGCTTTGCTTTTTGTATCCGTTCACGCGATTCTGCGGCCGTAATCGAAGAGTTGATGTATGCCGCGGGGATGCCGACCTGAAGCAGCGCATCCACCTGATCCTTCATAAGAGAGATGAGCGGCGAAATGACGATTGTCGTTCCTTCAAAAACGAGTGCAGGAATCTGATAGCAGATCGATTTCCCTCCGCCCGTCGGCATGACGGTAAGCGTGTCATTGCCTGAAAGCACCGACTGAATCGCCTGTTCCTGCCCGTTCCGGAACGCCGAATAGCCATAATACTGCTGCAGCAGCTTTCTAGCCTGTTCTAGCATGGTTGGAGATTCCTCCTTTTAAAAATTAAGAGAGGACTGGCGCGCCAGTCCTTTTCCGAATTGTATAAGTTATCTTCTTATTATAAAGGCTAGAAGCTGTTTCGGCAAAAGCTCATTTTGCTGGAAAACAACCCCTTATTGACACCGTTTCTTTTCTTCTGTACTGTAGGAAAGTATGTTTTTAATAGGAGGAAACAATGGATAATCAGAATTCTACACAAATTAAAATTACAACAGCCGATCCATCCGCCCTTGGCCTATTCGGTCTCGCAATGGTTACGCTTGTCGCATCTTCACAAAAACTCGGCCTCACAGACGGCACAGCCTTCATCCTGCCGTGGGCCTTTTTCTTAGGCGGAATCGCTCAGCTTTTCGCAGCTGTTCAAGACGCTAAGCACAACAATATCTTTGGAACAACCGCATTTGGCGCGTTCGGCCTCTTCTGGTTCGGCGTCGGCATGTCATGGCTCATCCAATTAGGTGCATTCGGTGAAGCACTCGCAGGAGACGTGGATTCACATCAGCTAGGTGTCGCATTTGTCGGCTACCTGATCTTCAGCCTCTTCATGACCGTTGGTGCGATGGAAACACATAAAGTATTGTTCAGCATTTTCGTCTGCATCGATTTTCTCTTTATCGGTCTTTCGTTAAGTTCGTTTGATGTGATGCACGAGCAGACACACATGCTCGCAGCTGTTGCCGAGCTTATGATCTCACTGCTGTCCTTCTACGGTTCAGCTGCGATCGTCCTCAACACCCACTTCGGCCGTGTTTTGCTGCCGATTGGGAAGCCTTTTGGGGTTTTTAAGAAGTAAGCTTGGGACTCATATGGGGTACGGTACCCCAAATGGACACTTTCAAGCAATTTTCCACCTGAAACGGACAAATTCTTATAGAAAAGGGATATCCAGCTTAGCTGGTTATCCCTTTTCTGGTTTATGGAAGTTTTTTTAGGCGTTATGTGCCATATTTTTAGCTTATGTGCCGTTTTAGAATTTTTTTGTCCCACTTTTTCAAGATTTGTGCCATTTTACAAATTTCGACAAACTCAAAACAAAAAAAAGAGCAGGCGCACTGGCACCCGCATACAAACTCACAGCTAATTCTGCTTCTGCTCCCTATAATGCAGCATCTTTTTATTAAACTTCATCCCTAACACTCTGAAATATATCGCAAAGCCGAAAATGCCGCCTGCATAAATCATGTGAAACAAGATCAGCATTTTATAAAATTGATCTGTACCTAATTCAAACCAGTGAAACAACTGCGACATGCCAAGCAGCACAGTTCCTAATACTAAATATTGTACAAAAACCTTGCCGGCAGCGTTCATTTTAAACGCGCTGTCCTCGCTCCATAATACATAGTTCATAATGGTTACGAAGATGCTTAAAAAGAAAATCTGCACGATCATTTCAAAAGAAATCGCTCTTGCTCCTAGCATAAAGCCAAACACGACATAAATGATGATGCCGGCTGAGAAAAACAGTCCTGCCATCGTCTTAAACACTAGAGTGGACTCCATTAGTTTGTTCCACATGCCTCTCAATCCTCCTAAAAACCTAATTTGTTTTTCACATCAGAAACATACTGCCTTGAGACCATCATCTGTTCACCGTTTTCGAGCGTTACCTCAAGCCTGCCGCCAATCCGCGGCAAAATCGTGCTGATTTTATCCAAGTTAATAATGGTAGCTTTAGTAGCCCGGAAAAATGGACCCTTGCCAAACATCGTTTCAATCTGATAAAGCCGAAGAGGTATTTCATATACTTCTTTCCTTGTATAAGCGAAGTTCTTCTTATCTACTGATTCAAAATAATAGATATCCTCTGCCGGAAGCACATGTACTTTCCCATCCAATGTGCCTAACACTTTTCGTTCTATTGACCGCAATGACGACAGCACTTTCATTACGTCATCACTCATCACTTTGCATTTCACAATAATTTCAAGCTCATTTTGTTCGTCGTCTTCTAAAATCGTAATCTTCATTCAGCACCTCCAATCAAAGCGGCCGCTTCTCTTTGAATTTAGTATATGACAGGGCAATGAGGCCGTAAATCACCTCACAACCGACCTGCACAAAACAGCTCCTAAGCTGCAAAATGATGGTGGTAGATTTTCCCGGCATGGGGTACGGTACCCGAAATGGACATTCTCCTCCAATATTACACACGGAAAGGACAGACAAAATGAAAACAAGCAGATTCCTGCACGAGGATCTGCCTGTTATTCACCTTCAATCACGTTCGAATATTTTGTTTTAAAGCTTCCCTCTCCACCGTATCCATAAAATCCTGAACGACTTTGTTATTGCTCTTTTCACCGAGCTTCATCAGCACTCGGCCGAGAAAGTTAATCCCTTTGTTCTGCCCTTCATACAAGAAGCGCGTTCTGCCCTCATCCAATTTAGTCAATGTAAATGAAAACTCAATCTCAAACGCTTTTCCCAAAACAAAGCTCCATTTTTGATGCTTTCTCGTTTCCGTTTCTTCAAATTCTAAGACGGTCACAACATAAGTCTCAACCCTCTTGCCCTCTTTATAGCTTTGCTTATAATTAGATCCCACCATGCCAGGTTTCTTTTCCAGCAGCACATGCTCCACCACATTTGGCATGATTCGCTGAATCTGATCATCATTAAATAGCTCCCACACTTCTTCGATATTTACCGCTATCTCTCTTTCACTCCGCCAAGTAATCATGTCTAATCCCCCTCATTTCCTATTCTTAAAAATTCATCTATGTCATCGACCTTGCTGCTTAATTCCTGTATTTCCTCTTCAATCTTTCTTTTCTTCTCACGCAAAATGTTCTCAAGGTTAGCGAAAGATTCGTCTTCAATAACGGACTTCATTTCCTGAATCGTAAAGTCAAACCGCCGCAGCTGTACAAGCAGCATCGCTACTATATAAGAGCCGTTATCATAGTATCGGTAGTTGTTGTCGGGATTAATATAGACCGGCTCGAGAAGCTTGATATCGCTGTAATAGCGCAGCGCCTCTTTACTTAAACCTGTCATTTTTGAAAACTCGCCGACTTTATACATTTCTCTTCTCCTCCGTTACAGCTTTATCATAAACCGTGTGGTGCACCACAGAGTCAATATGTATCTATTATGTACTTAAGTAAAAACACCTGCTCCGAAAAGCAGGTGTTCACGTAAGGGAAGGGGTACGGTACCACATAGAAATATTCCGCTCACAGCAAGTCCTTATTCTAATGAGTACCGTACCCCCAATCGGTTTTTAAACATTCAAATCCCGCTTCTGGTAAACGGTAAATGCAACAATCAGCAGAACACCTGATAACACAACGGAAAGTGCAATGAACATCCAGTCTCCTCCAATGTCAAACAATACCTCTTTTGCCTCAAAATATTTGAAAGGTGTGGCAAACCTCAGCACCTCAAGATTCTCGCTCAATTCAATTACGATCGACAGCAGATATGTTATGAGTATCACTCCGGCTGACAGTGATACTGCCTGTTTCGGCTTCTTGCTCACAGCTGCAATCGCCGCACCAGCACTTAAGAATAGAACTTGCACCAAATACAGTAGCATCATTAAGATTGCGAGCCTTCCCGCGTCCTCATTTCCTCCGCCATAATGCTGAACCATCAAGACAGAAACAACAAGCACTGTACTGTTAAAAATAACAATCATAAACAACGCCGCGGCAAGCTTTGATTTTAAAACCTGCATCCTCGAAACTGGCTTTGACATCAAAAATTCTGCTGTTTTATCTCGCTCTTCTTTTGCAATAACATTTGCGCCAAGCAGACCCGCATGAATGGCTGCCATCAGCAAAACATACGCGAATACGACGACATAATAGCCGAGAACCGTCGAAAGATCGACTGACCCGATGCCAAAAAGGGCTTGCAATGATTTTGGCATGGCCGCCATCATATCGTTCATCGACTGACCCGAATCTTGTATGCTGCCGTATTTGCTCATCCCGCCAGCAACCATCGCCAATATCCCGGCCATCCAGAAAATAAGCGAACGGCGCGAAGCCTTCAATTCCCGCAATATCATGTTCATCATCGTCACCCTCTCTTATATCGAGTGAATATCTTTTTTCGAAAACAGCCAGAAACTTGCCGAAAGCATCATCACTACCAGTACCAGCCCAAGTACGAGAAACCGTGCTTCATATGCCGAATGCTCCGCAATATAGGCGTAATCAAAATACTTAAATGGTGTTACGTAGCGTATCCCTTCCTCACCAACAATTGAGCCAAAAACCGATAAGACGAAAAACACCATGATCGTGCTAAGCGACAGCGTGAGTACCGAACGAATCCGCTTTAGAACAACAGCCAGGAAAATTCCCAATGCTGCAAACACGAGCTGAATGATGAAATTTGAAGCTGAGATTAGCAGAAAGACGGTTACATCCACTCCTTCTACTGCCACGAAATTCGCCATAAACGAGGCGGCTGCAACAAACACGATGTTTGTAATAACAAGCGAAACAAGAACAGCACGCCATTTAGCAGCAAGAATCTCAAGACGTGTCACAGGCTTTGTGAGAAGAAACTCAGCTGTCTTCCCGCTTGTTTCCTTCGCCACAATGCCTGCTCCAAGGTTCATAGCCTGAATAGCACCGCATAGCATCACATACAAAAACATATATGAATAGAATCCTAGGAATGATGTGATCGTATTAATCTGCAGACCAACAGCCTTAAGCACGCCTTCTGGATAGCCTTCAATCAGCCTTTTAAATTCATCTGCATCTCTTGAAATAGAAGGAAATATAGACAAAAACAGAACCGTAATCCCCACGAGTGCCAAACTCCAGATTAAAATGGACTTCCGTGCCGACTTCAGCTCATGAATAAACATATTCATCGCTGTCACTCCTCCTTCTCGTAATAGTGCATGAAAATCTCCTCAAGATCCGGCTCTTCCACCCATAGGTTTGCTAACTCGATACCGGCCAGCTTTTGCATAATAACGTTAATATCACCGCTGTATAAAAAGCTTATTGTATTCTCATCCTGTTCAACATTCGTCACACCCGTAAATTCAAAAATCGCAGCATCGACGGGAATCTTTGTTTCAATCCGAATCTTCTTATGGTTATTTTCTTTTAACGTGCTGATCTTCTCGACTGCAATGATGCGCCCTTCTTTAATGATCGCCACACGGTCACACATCTTCTGAACCTCGCTTAAAATGTGCGAAGAAAACAGGATTGTCGCACCTTTCCGATTTTCCTCCTTCAGCAATTCAAAGAACTTTTGCTGCATTAACGGATCAAGCCCGCCCGTCGGTTCATCCAAAATAATCAGCTTCGGTTCATGAAGCAGCCCTTGAACAATCCCGACTTTTTTTCGGTTTCCATAAGAAAGATCATCAATTTTTTTATTTAAATCAAGGTCCATGATCTCAGCCATCTCTGCAATTCGCTTGCGGCAGTCTTTTTTATAAAAACTCGCTGAATACTTCAGAAGATCCTTCACACGCATGTTGTCGTAATAAAAAACCTCTGATGGCAGATAACCAATCTCCTTCTTAATTTCCGGAGCGTCTTTGACCGAATCCTTGCCAAAGATCGTCACACTTCCGCTCGTTGGATAAATAATAGAAAGCATAGTGCGGAGTGTTGTCGATTTCCCAGCGCCATTCGGACCGATAAAACCGAAAATCTCACCTTCTTCGACTGAAAAGCTCACATCCTCAATTCCCCGGCTGCTGCCATACGTTTTCGTAAGGTTTTTAATCTCGATCACGTTCATTACGCTCACGTCCCCTTTTTATTTATAAAAGCTGCCTCTGAACATCTCGATGTAATCATCTGCTTCACGAAATGCTTCATTGTAATCTGGCTTATCGAGCTGCATAGCTTTTGCCTTTGCCAGCACTTCTGCACTAAACCCCTCGAACGTCCAAATGACACTCTTAATCGCCTTTTGAATATCTAGTCCATCCTTAAACTTAGATATATCTAGATTGGCAAAAAGCTGATCAGAACTGCTTTCACTAAACTTTTTCAGCTTCTCCTGAAATTCAGCTCTAACATCAGATGCATCCTCTAAATACGCTTTCTCAAAAAAACGAAAGATATTGGGATACATATTCAGCAATTCCATCTTCACACGTGTAATTTCACGCAGACGCTCAAAAAAGTCTGGAATCTGCATATCTACTTTTTTATAAAAATCATTCATCACCAGTTCCATGCAATGATCGAACACAAAAAGATAAAGCATTTTCTTGTTCTGAAAGTAATGAAAAAGAAGACCCTTCGATATACCCGCCTCCTTCACAATTTCATTCGTAGAAGCAAGATCATACCCCTTCTGCACATACATCTTAATTGCTGCATTCAAAATACGTTTCTGTTTAGCCTCATCCAAACTAAGAAACTTAGAAAACATAACAAAACTCCTTACATACCCTCGATTGACCACGTTGGTCAATAACATCATACTCCCAATTGACCACAATGGTCAATTACGTTTTTTGGGGTAAGGTACTCCAAATGGACACTTTCAAGGATATGTTTGCGTGGAATGGACATTAACCTTAGAGCAGCTCATAAGACTTTATATCTACATAACGTTTATGGTCACATAGTAAAAAAATACCGTTTATTATTTCATTGAATCTGCGTGTCGACCTTTGCCGTAGTTATATGGTAAAAGAAGTTTATTGAGTAAAAATTAAGGGAATGGACTTCAGGGATATATTGGAACATTTTAACAAGACAGGCGGGGATAAAATCGATGAAAACACTCGATGCGTCATCTTTAATAAGCGGGATTGACAACATACTTAACAAGCTGGCTGTTCAAAGTGAAAAGATGCAGCAGATTGAAGAAGCAGTCAGAGGACTTACAGAACTCGGGGAATCATTAAAAGGAAATGGAGGAGACGCGATAAAATCGTTTTATCAGGAATGCCACCTGCCATTTCTCTCCTACTATCAGATTATGACTGCCGATTACATTATGGCTCTCAACGGTATCGTCAGTTCACTTCAAGGCTTCGAACCAGCTCGCAATGGGTTCATTAAGGAAAGTTTTTTGCTTAATGAGGTGGAAGACGGACTTCAAAAGATTAAAAGAGTAACAGAAAACTTAACGAACGAAACGAATGCTGTGCTTTCCAGCGTTCAGGATATTGTCTCGCTGCCTGAGCTTGATGATTGGACTGTCGTTCAGGAAGTGAGCACTGCCAAGAAAGATAAAGACTTAACTGTCCAGATATTACATGAATTTGATAGTCAGCAAACGAATGAATTGGTTTCGGTATCTAACCATGTCCACAACATGAATTCGTATGTTACACAAATCTCATCCATGTTCCAAAATCGCGACCTTACTGTAAGCAATTATAAAAGCGGCTCACTCTTAGAAAAGCTGTCTAACAGCTCTATTGGCGGTGTTGGAGGATCTAACAGCGGAAACCTTGGCAACCCAGGGGATGTTTCAAAAAATGCTGTTGAGATTCTGACTTCCTATGAAAATACTAAGAACCTGGATCTAGAAAAGGATTTGAAGGAAGAGGAAGAACTGCAATCTCTGGTTGATTATTTATGGAAGGGTACAAAAGATTCTATCCCTCCTCTTGTTATAATAGGACTTGCACAATCAACAGGGCTCCTTAGAATTGAATTTACTAAGAAAAAGAACCATTACACATTTAAGTACAATAAAAAGGTATTGAATTTTCTTAAGGGGAAAAGTGGTCCAGAGAACATCAGAAACCTTATACGGACTTTAGACAAAAAATCTAAACAGAATGCCAAAATTGAAAAGCTGTTAAAATCAAAGGACAGCAATGTGAAACAAGCACGATATGTTGATACTCGTACAAAGTTACAAAAAGCTGAAGCTAAAGCATTGAAAATGGCAACCGGTAACCGGCCAGTACATGAAACTGTTAAACAGAAAGTTTTTAAACATACTGATCGAGCCATGCTAATTGAAAAGGGTAAGTTTGCCAAACTTGCGGGTAAAGGAGCGGGTGCGGGTGCGGCTGTAATAAGCACGGGTACCGGGATATATAATGTTTATTCTCGATGGGACGAAGTTGGCAATAAAAAAGGAAAAGATCTATATGAGGCCCGGGGCAGGATAATCGGTGAAGAAGTTAATAAGGCTGTTGGAAGTGCTACTGGTGCAGCCGTAGGTACGTATGTTGGTGCCGCTATCGGGGGAGCACTTTCAGGTCCATTTGCACCATTTGGAGCTGCAGCGGGTGCTGTTATTGGTGGTGCAATCGGTGCAAGTGTGGGTGAATGGGGCTCTAAATACACAAGCAAATGGATGAGTGATGCTGGTGCATCTGTAGGAAAAGCCGTTCATAATGTAAAAGAAAAAGCAGGTAAAGCGATAGATAGTGCAAAAGAAAAGCTTGATGATGTAAAGGATAAAGTTTTCGGCTGGCTATAGCATATCCGTCTAACTCAGAGTAAAGGATGTAATATTTAATGGGAATTCTAGCTATGATTGTTGGTTTTGGAGTCGTTTTTTCAGTAACAAATATACTGTTTAGTTTTCTATACCTAATCAGCTATTCTGCAGGTAAAGGTCTTTATCAATGGATCATTCGGGATATAGATTTTTTAGAACTGCTGGTTGCTCCATTTTTAGGCTTAACCTATTACATTGCAAATAAGCTTTTTGGTAAGTTTAATTGGTTTAATGCTAGGATTTTGCTAGTTGTGTATGCTTTATTCATGCTGATTCCAATGATTGGTTTTTCGTATTTATTTGATGCTGCCGCCAGCAAATAAGTATTAAAGCCTCTCATGAAAATTTAAAGGAAGTACTTCAATGGAAATTATTAATACAGGTTTAACCATTCTCAACATTTGTATCGTAACTAACTTGTTGTACGCATTTTTGTTCCTAATCAGCCGCAGTGCTGGAGAAGGATTCGCTAATTGGATAAGTAGTGGTTCCGATATTGTAACGGGTATCATGTATATATTCTTCATAGGATTGACCTTCATAACTGCAAATTTGATTTATGAGACATATAACTGGTTCATCTCAAGAATGCTGCTAATCGTCTACATCGTTGCATTAATTTTTATAATGACCCTATTGCCTTAATTTGAAAGGAGCACCCTCAATGTCCTATTCTCTATCAGCAGAAGAATATATCCTGTCATTAATCCTCATCGGCGGAGAAGCCGCTGCTTATTCTATCAAGGATGACGTATTCGGCGATATCTCAAACGAAGAGTTGCAGTACCGGATGGACAGTGCCATGAACGGACTTTTTTCCAAAGGATTGTTAACTATCGAAAATAATCAGGAAATTGTTCAGCCGGCATTCAAAGAATTTTTGATGAGCCTCACAAGCGTACCCCGTGTTATTCGATGCCAGACAGCTGCCGGGAATGAACTTGTCACAACATCCATATTTTTCGCAGCAAATCTCACCGTTCAGCGCTCCCGATACAACAACCGGGTGTACGAGCTTTTCACTCAAAAAGATGATACCCAGCTCAGCAGTCTGCTGTCCATGAGCCCTCTTCCCCAACAAGGCGAACCCGTTTTAATTGAGGATCAGCATTTTGAAAAGATCATTGACCAGCTTCTGCAGCAAAATGAGCTTGATGAATCATTAGAAAACCTTCTTCCTGAGGACATAATATCTGTATTAAAGGTGAACGACGGCAAGCTTAACTCCTTTTATGACTATAGGTTTTCAAATGATAGCGTCAACTTGCAGTCATTTTTGTATGTCACTTCAAACGAAAGAACTTACAAAATTGAAGAACAAGACGGTTTGCTTAGAATCGAACCCTTTTCAATTCAATCGTTATTTCAAACTGTCTAGACAAAAACATCCGTTCAACGCGGGTGTTTTTTCATGTTTTGAAAATGAAACCCCTTACATGCTAAATTGTTTAAAAATTTCATATATTCCTCTTGTTCTGACTCTTTAAGGCTGTTAAGATAGGGGACATTAACTAACCAACACACCTCGAAAAGGAGCCAGTCATCATGAAAAAACTTGCTATGATTTTATTTATTTCTCTGCCGTTCCTCGCACAGCTTATCGTGCTTCCGTTAGTGAACCGCATTGACCCCGTCATTTTCGGGCTGCCTTTTCTGCAATTTTGGTTTTTCCTGTGGATTGTTCTGACTCCGCTTTGCACACTAGGCATCTATCAACTTCAGAAATCACAAGGAGGCTGGAATTAACATGCAGGGAAATCTTACAGCACTTTCAATCACCATCTTCATCATCCTTACTGTCGTCCTCATCGGATTCCTTGCCGGACGCGATAAAAGTGTCCGCAGCTCTGTTGAGGAATGGTCAGTCGGAGGCCGCCGTTTCGGGAGCTTGCTCGTCTGGTTTCTCGTCGGCGCAGATCTTTATACCGCATACACGTTCCTTGGTTTGACTTCAACGGCTTATACTGCAGGAAGTCTTGCCTTTTTCGCGATCCCTTACTCCGTTCTCGCGTATTTTATCTCTTACTTTTTCCTTCCAAAGCTATGGAAAGTCGCTAACCACCACAAGCTCACAACGCTCGCGGATTATGCGAGAGAGCGCTTTGACAGCAAGCTTCTTTCCTCTCTGATCGCCATTGTCGGCGTTCTTATGCTTATTCCATATATTTGCCTGCAGCTGAGCGGTATTCAGGATACACTGCAAGTTGCCGGGACAGGCTTTATCAATGTAAAAGTTGTCGTCATTACATCGTTCTTCCTTGTTGCGCTGTACACCTTTTTCAGCGGAATCAAAGGACCGACATACACGGCTATCATAAAAGATGTGCTCGTCTGGGCAATCATGCTGTTCATGGTCGTTTCACTGCCAATCATGCACTTTGGCGGCTGGACGCCAATGATGGACACAATCATCAAAGACGCACCACAGCTTCTGACGATTCCGACAGAAGGACCAAAAGGGATCCCATGGTTCATCACCGCATCACTTGTATCCGCACTCGCTCTGTTCATGTGGGCACACGCCGCAACAGGTGTATTCACAGCAAAAAGTGCAGATGCCATCCGAAAGAACGCGATGTATCTGCCGCTGTACAACATCGTCTTGATTCTTGTTGTTTTCCTTGGCTTTATCGCATTTCTCGTTCTGCCTGACGGAACGGATCCGCGTTTCGCACTGCTCCGTCTGATTCAGACTTCGTATGGCGGTGTAGGACAAGGACTTGCGTATTCAACAATCGCGCTCGCATCGCTCATCCCATGTTCGATCATGGCAATCGGCGCATCAAACCTTTTCGCGAACAATATCTATCGTGATTTAATCAATCCAGATGTAAAAGGACCTAAGCTGACAATGATCACACGCGGCATGGTATTTGTCGTAATTGGCTTGGCGCTGCTTTTCGGACTCGTGTTCCCGACGGCGCTCGTGTCGCTGCAGCTGCTCGGCGTTTCCGGCATGGTACAGATCTTCCCTGCCATCGTCATCAGCTTGTTCTGGAAAAACCAGACTCGCGAAGCCACAATCATCGGCTTGCTTGTCGGACTTGCTGTAACATTCACGGTTTATTCAACCGGAACATCAATGGGCATCTACGAAGGCTTCTGGGGCTTGAGCGCAAACGTACTGACAGTCGCAGCACTGAACCCATTCTTTGTTAAGAAAAACAAAGCTAACGCCGTTAAAGAATACTTGTTTCAACAGCAAAACAACCAAGCTGCTTCACTTAAAAAAGGAGCTTAAACCTAAAGAGGTCAGGCGCTAGAGAGCGCTTGACCTCTTTTTTTATTGAAACTTTCAACCAGCAGAATCGTTTATTTATATAGAAGAAAAGATACAAAGGAGTTTAGATAATGAAGAAAGCGTATATTTTGCTGTTAGGCATAAGCTTTCCTACATTACTGCTGATAATGGCATTAATCGAAAAAGGCTACGTTGCAGAAACACCTGCTAAGATAGCCTCCATTCCCCTGCTTTTATGTATGCTTGCAGGGTTTATCGTAGCCGTTCTGCAGCACTTAAGAGACGACAAGAAAGTAGTGCTTACTAAGAAAAAGATCATTGAGATCTCACTTCTAGTCACTGCATTGCTCATCATCCCTCTCCTGTTACAGCAATTAATAAGTTAAAAACATATGGGGGTACGGTACCCGTTTTCAGAAAACGGGTACCGTACCCCCATTATGTTAACTATACTGCTCCAGCACCGTGAAGAACTGCTTTACAAATTCATAGAAGTCCCGCTCAGCTGGAGACAACTGCCGCAGCTTCGGCTTGATGATACCTACCGTCCGGATAACCCTTGGCGCTTCGATCGGCAGCTTTACCGTATATTGATGCTTCGTTTCGTTAAATGAACTGTCCGGCAACAGGGTTACTCCCATACCGGCAATGACCAACCCCTTTAACGCATCTAAGTCCTCTCCCTCAGAAGAAATCTTCGGCGTGAACCCCGCTTCACGGCACGCATCAAGAACCACTTTTCGCAGTACATATCCTTCAGGAAACAATACAAAATTCTCGTTCCGCAAGTCCCCTAAATACAAACTTCTCTTTTCAGCAAGATGATGATCAGACGGAATGAGCACCGACAAATTTTCCGTAAATAAAATATGTCCTTCCACTTCCGGATGATCTTTTGGTACAGGTCCGAGCAGAGCCAGGTCTATTTCCCCGTTTTTCACAGCATCAATCAAATAGTTATACGATCCCTGCCTTAAATAGAACGCCACATTAGGATGTTCTCTTTTAAAAGCAGAGATTACGGTCGGCATGAGCTGACTCGCCAAGCTAGTTGGAAAACCAATTTTTACGGTTCCTTTCTCGGGGTCCAAATACTCATCTATTTGCTTTTTCGCAAAATCTATCGCCTTCATCGCCGTCTTTGCATGCGTTAAGAACAGCTTCCCTACTGCTGTGAGCTTGACGTTGCGTCCTTCCCGCTCAAAAAGCGAAACTCCGAGCTCCGCCTCCAAATTCGCGATTTGCCGGCTGACGGCAGACTGTGCGACATGAAGATGCTGCGCTGCTTCTGACACGTGTTCCCTTTCTGCCACCTCAATAAAATACTGCAATTGTCGCAGTTCCATAGCCTCATCACCTCGATCGTTCTCATTTTGAGATCATTCTTATCTATATTATATATTGTTTGCATTAATCAGAAAACATACACTATTACAAAGAGACGGAAAACGGGAGGGCATGTCCATGACTTACAATCAGATACCTCAGGCACAAGGGCTTTACGATCCGCAATTCGAGCACGACGCATGCGGAATCGGTGTTTACGCCCATTTAAAAGGAAAAGCGACACACGACATCGTGAAAAAAGGCCTCGGAATGCTGTGCAGACTTGAACACCGCGCTGGACAGGACGCTGCTACCGGAGACGGTGCTGGGCTGATGGTACAGATTCCAGATGCATTCTTCAGAGAAAAGTGTCCAGAACTCAACCTTCCTGAAAAAGGCCGCTACGGTGTGGGCATGCTCTTCTTTTCAAAAAACGAAAAAGAACAGCAGCAGATTGAAAGCCACATTAACAACTTAATTAAAGCAGAAGGACAGCACTTGATCGGCTGGAGAACGGTGCCAGTAAATCAAGAACCAATCGGACCTGCTGCAAAAGAAACGTGCCCTGTCATCCGCCAGGTGTTTATTGCCGCAGATGAAAGCCTTCAGGACGAAGCTTCGTTCGAGCGCAAGCTGTATATTATCCGTAAACAGGCGGAGAACTGGGCTAAAAAGCAGGAGCTGCGCTTTTACTTTACTGGCCTTTCAACGAGAACGATCATTTACAAAGGGTTGTTGACACCTGAACAGGTCGATGCGTTTTATCTTGATTTGCAGGACCCTTCTTTTGTATCGGCATTCGCTTTAGTGCATTCCCGCTTTAGCACAAATACATTCCCGAGCTGGGAACGAGCACATCCAAACCGTTATATTATTCACAATGGAGAGATCAACACGCTGCGCGGCAATATGAACTGGATGAAAGCCCGCGAGCAGCAGTTTGTTTCTGAAGCGTTCGGATCGGATCTTGAAAAAGTTCTGCCGATCGTCGACAGCGATGGCAGTGACTCGTCTATCCTAGATAACGCGTTTGAATTTCTTGTACTAGCTGGCAGAAAACCGGCACATGCGGCCATGATGCTCATCCCAGAGCCATGGACGGAAAATCCGCACATCTCAGCTGAAAAGCGTGCGTTTTATGAATACCACAGCTGCTTGATGGAGCCTTGGGACGGACCGACGAGCATTTCATTCACCGATGGACGTCAGATAGGTGCGATTCTTGACCGCAACGGTCTCCGCCCTGCGCGCTATTACGTAACGAAAGATGACCATATTATTTATTCATCCGAAGTGGGCGTCATTCCGGTTGACGAAGAAGAAATCGTATATAAAGACCGTCTGAGCCCAGGCAAAATGCTTTTAATAGATATTGAAGAAGGCCGCATCCTTTCTGATCAAGAGATCAAGAGTGAAATGGCGAACGAGAAGCCTTACCAAGAATGGCTGAAACAGCAGCTCGTTGCTATTAACGACCACGGCAATACGCCTAAAGAAACGGTGCCAAACCTGCTTTCACAGCAAAAAGCATTCGGATATACGTATGAAGACATTAAAAAGTACCTTCTTGCCATTGTAACAGAAGGCAAAGATCCAATTGGATCGATGGGCAGCGATACACCGCTCGCAGTGTTATCTGATCGTCCGCAGTCACTTTTCAACTACTTTAAGCAGCATTTCGCACAAGTGACGAACCCGCCGATTGATGCGATACGCGAACAGCTTGTGACATCATCCATGACTTTGCTTGGTGCGGAAGGCAACCTTCTTCACCCTGACGAAAATAACTGCCGCCGATTGCAGCTGGACTCACCTGTTCTAACTCCTGGACAGATGAAAGAAATTAAAAAGAAAGCTTTCAGCGGATTCCGAAGTGCCATTTTGCACACTTTATTTTCAGATGATTTAGAACAATCTGTAGAAAACTTGCTGAAACAGGCAGAAGAGTCCGTGTTAGACGGGGCTAGCATTCTTGTCCTATCAGACCGTAAAATGAACGAAAACACGGCTGCGATACCTGCCCTGCTGGCAGCAAGCGCAGTTCACCACCATCTTGTACAAAAAGGACTGCGCACAAAAACGAGCCTGATCATCGAGTCTGGCGAAACACGTGAGGTTCACCATTTTGCGGCTCTGATCGGATATGGCGCTGATGCCATTTACCCTTACCTCGCATATGCGACATATGCTGAGACTGCGGCAGACGGCAGCCTAACGGTGACATATGATGAAGCTGTTAAAAAGTACAAAAAAGGCGTGACAGACGGAATTATTAAAGTCATGTCTAAGATGGGAATCTCAACCGTACAAAGCTACCGTGGCGCACAGATTTTTGAAGCCGTAGGGATTGGCAAGAAAACAATCGAACGCTACTTCCCTGGTACAGCATCACAGCTGGATGGAATCGGCCTCGACATTATTGCCCGGGAAACACTTGTTCGACATAATGAAGCTTATGCTAAAAATACAGACAGCACTCTCGATTCTGGCAGTGATTTTCAGTGGAGAGCAAACGGAGAGCACCATGCGTTCAATCCGAAGACCATCCACACACTGCAGTGGGCGTGCCGCAAGCAGGACTACTCACTTTTCAAGCAATTTTCTGAAGCAGCAAATGAAGAGCGTCTTGGCTTTTTAAGAAACATGTTCTCGTTTAAAAACACAAAAGCTCTTCCACTCGATGAAGTTGAATCTGTTGATTCTATCGTAAAACGCTTCAAGACAGGTGCGATGTCATTCGGATCATTGAGCCAGGAAGCGCACGAAGCACTAGCTATTGCTATGAATCGCCTTGGCGGCAAAAGCAACAGCGGTGAAGGCGGCGAAAATCCGGAGCGTTTTATCCCGGATGCCAATGGCGACAACCGCCGCAGTGCGATCAAACAGATAGCATCAGGCCGTTTCGGCGTTAACAGCCACTATCTTGTGAACGCTGATGAGCTGCAGATCAAGATGGCACAGGGCGCAAAGCCAGGCGAGGGCGGACAGCTGCCAGGCAACAAGGTTTATCCTTGGGTTGCTGAAGTCCGCGGTTCAACGCCAGGAGTGGGATTAATTTCCCCTCCTCCGCACCATGATATTTATTCAATCGAGGATCTCGCACAGCTGATCCATGACTTGAAAAATGCAAACCGCCACGCACGCATTTCGGTAAAACTCGTTGCTAAAGCCGGTGTCGGCACAATTGCTTCCGGTGTAGCAAAAGGTTCAGCTGATGTAATCGTGATCAGCGGATACGACGGCGGAACAGGTGCATCACCGAAAACGAGCATCAAGCATACTGGGCTTCCGTGGGAACTGGGTCTTGCTGAAACGCACCAGACACTTATGCTGAACGGATTGCGTGAACGTGTTGTTCTTGAAACAGACGGCAAGCTGATGACAGGTAAAGACGTTGTCATGGCCGCCCTTCTCGGTGCTGAGGAATTCGGCTTCGCGACAGCACCTCTTGTCGTGCTTGGCTGTGTGATGATGCGTGTCTGCCACATGGATACATGCCCTGTCGGCGTCGCAACACAGAACCCAGAGCTTCGCGACAAGTTCGCCGGCAATCCGGACCATGTCGTCAACTATATGAGATTCGTAGCTGAAGAAGTGCGCGAGATCATGGCACAGCTCGGATTCCGTACACTTGATGAAATGGTCGGACGTACCGACGTGCTTGAAGTGAGCAATCGAGCGAAGGAACATTGGAAGGCGCGTTATCTGGATCTTTCAAGCCTGACATACCAGGTGGAAGGTGCGCGTTCATTCCGTACACCGCAGGATCATAAAATCAATGAATCTCTTGATATAAAAGAAATACTCCCTGCAGTTGAGCAGGCTATTGAAAACGGCAAGCCAGTCGATGCTAGTTTTGAGATTGAAAACATTAACCGTGTTGCTGGAACAATTACGGGCAGTGAGATTTCTAAACGCTATGGTGCTGCAGGTCTGCCTGATAATACCGTTACACTCCGCTTTACAGGTCATGCAGGTCAAAGCTTTGGCGCATTCGCTCCTAAAGGAATGACGATGCACTTGACCGGTGATGCCAACGACTACGTAGGAAAAGGGCTTTCCGGCGGTAAAATTACGGTCACTGCACCAGCTGCGTTCCGCCATATGGCCAATTCCAATGTCATTATCGGGAATGTCGCCTTTTACGGCGCATCCGGCGGTGAGGCGTATGTTAATGGAATGGCAGGCGAACGTTTTGCCGTCCGAAACAGCGGTGCTAACGTTGTCGTGGAAGGAATCGGCGACCATGGCTGTGAGTATATGACTGGCGGCAAGGTCGTCGTGCTCGGTGAAACAGGCAAGAACTTCGGTGCCGGGATGTCAGGCGGAATTGCTTATATTCTCGCTCCTAACGCGGACGAATTTAAAGCTCATTGCAATCTTGAAAGTATTGAATTTGAAGATCTGTCCGATTTAGATGAACGCGCTTCTGTATATGAGATGATCGCTGCTCACCAGCAGGAAACAGGCAGCGAAAAAGCGGCATACGTTCTGCAAAACTGGCCGACTCTTGCACCGCTTTTTGTAAAAGTCATTCCTAAAGATTACAAGCAGATGCTCGAACGCATCCGGGAAGAGCGTGAAGCTGGTTACTCTGAGGAAACAGCCGTAATGAACGCATTTAAGAGCGTTTCTGGAGGAAATGCAGCAGCTGCTGCCCCAAAGGCTAGAAGAAATGAGCTGAATAGGCTGGCGAGGGTGTAACGCAGCAGTCTAATTTGGGATTTGCGGGTCTAATTTGAAATTTACGAGTCTATATACTAATTTTACAGATCTAAATTAAATTTTACGGGTCAATCCTAATTTACGGGTCTAGCACTTCGACAACCATATTTTAAACTAGAAAGGCGGGATACTATGGGTAAGCCAACCGGATTTTTGGACTATAAAAGAGAAGACATCCATGAACGCGATCCAAAAAAGCGAGTCAAGGATTGGAACGAATACACGCTTCCGGCACCGGACAGCCTGATGGAAAGGCAGGGCGCGCGTTGCATGGACTGCGCGACGCCGTTCTGCCACATCGGGATGGAGATTAACGGCATGACATCCGGGTGTCCGATTCACAACCTGATCCCTGAGTGGAACGACCTTGTGTACCGCGGCCGCTGGAAAGAAGCGCTCGACCGCCTGATGAAAACAAACAATTTTCCCGAGTTCACTGGTCGTGTCTGCCCTGCTCCATGTGAGGGCTCGTGTACGGTCGAGATTTCTGAGCCTGCTGTTACGATAAAAAATATTGAGAGAGCGATTATTGATAAAGGCTTTGAAAATGGCTGGATCACGCCGCGGATTCCTGGCAGCCGAACAGGCAAAAGAATCGCGATTGTCGGTTCTGGCCCTGCAGGATTAGCCGCAGCTGATCAGCTTAACCAAGCCGGCCACACTGTCACTGTTTATGAGCGAGCTGACCGTGCAGGCGGACTGCTCGTGTATGGCATTCCGAACATGAAGCTTGATAAAGGAATTGTAGAACGCCGTATAGACCTGCTACGCCAGGAAGGCATTGAGTTTGTCCTAAACACGGAAATTGGACGCGACGTTTCTCCTGAGCAGCTAAGAGCTGAATACGATGCAGTCATCCTTTGTACCGGTGCACAGAAACAGCGCGATCTTGAACTCGAGGGCCGCGATGCCGTGGGCGTGCATTTTGCGATGGATTACCTGACGGTGTCTACTCAGCGCCTTCTTGGCAGTCAAGTGCCAGACGAAAAATACATTGATGCGGCAGGCAAAGATGTAATCGTCATTGGCGGCGGAGATACGGGAGCTGACTGCGTGGCTACGGCATTGCGCCAAAAGTGCCGCAGTGTCGTGCAGTTCGGCAAGTACCCGAAGCTTCCTGGTTCTCGTACGCCAGACAACATGTGGCCTGAGCTGCCAAATATCTTCACACTGGACTACGCATACGAAGAAGCAGCTGCTGTGCATGGCGAAGATCCTCGCCAGTATTCTGTACAGACGAAAAAATTAGTGGCTGATGCAGATGGTACGTTAAAAGAGCTGCACACTGTCCAAATGGAAAAAGCGCTGAATGAAAACGGGGAATGGGTCATGCAGGAGGTGCTTGGCACTGAACGTATTTGGCCGGCACAGCTTGTGTTTATCGCGATCGGTTTTGAAGGACCAGAACAGCCGGTACTCTCGGCGTTTGGAGTAAAAACAACGGCTAACCGCCGAGTGGCAACTGCTTCAAGCAGCTACCAAACAAACGTTGACGGCGTTTTTGCAGCTGGCGATGCCCGCCGCGGACAGAGCCTCATCGTCTGGGCGATCCGCGAAGGACGCGAGGTTGCTGCTGAAGTTGAAAGCTCCTTGAGCGCAGTGCCTGCAGCTGTAGGGCAATAATAGAAGTTAACATAAATGGGGTACGGTACCGTCACGGTACCGTACCCCATTTGTATGGTTTCTAATTCAACTCGAAATCCCCAGAAGATGTTGTAACTTGTAACTTATATTTTCCCTCACCAATTCTGCCCGCGATGGTATGGTCTGTTTTTTTATCATAATCCACACCTGCAAGATTCACTGTTCCATCACCTGAGCTTCCTTCAAAAACTATACTCAGCGACTCTGGCCGATCTTCAAAAACAACATTCACATCGCCGCTTGCCGTATCAGCTTTAATGTTGCCTGATGCAGATTTCCCTTTCACATCAATCTCTCCTGATGACGTCTCAGCTGTCACATCACCCTTCAGGCCATTCAGTATCATATCACCTGAGCTTGCAAGCAGTTCAAACTTCTTTGAAACAGAGTCTTTCAGCGTGATATCTCCGCTGCTTGTTTCACTGCGGCTCACAGAATCCGCCGACACATTTTTCATTTTAATGTCTCCTGAACTCGCTTCTGCTTCCACTTTATCTGCTTTAAGATCACGAAGTTCAATATCTCCTGACGACGTTTCAATCACCAACGATTTATACATTTTCTCAGGTACCTTCACTTCCAGATTAAGGTCCACTCTTCCCATACCTACATAAAAGTACATATTCTTCTGGGTGACCTTCACCTTCAATGTGTCCCCTTTTTCCTCAACCGAAAGCTTATAATTGCTTTTTTCCTTAATCGTTTTGCTGAGCCTTCCTTTCAACGTTACTTCTATTTGACCTGATTGCCCTGGCACGACTGTAACATCAGTTGATGAAACATCCACTTCAATGTTCTCAACACCCCCGCTTTTCACCATTTTCTTACTATGATAATCGGTGGTTTTTAGTGAGAACGCATCAGTAAAGGTTGCCGTACCTGCCGTACCAATCACTCCTACAGCTAACATCGCCAGTGCAAATTTCACAATCCTGCTCATGCCGCTCTCTCTCCTTTTCCGTACACAATATTACTGTTAAATCGGATGTACCTTGTCATCGCCCGTTTCGCAGCTCTGCCAGCATTCAACATTCCTACACTCAGCAAAATTCCAAGACTGCAAGTAATCAAGCTGACAAAAAACACGAGCAATATTCCGTCCAGACCATTCACAACAAGCGATCCAATGACCGCTAACGGAGTAATGAGAAGAGCAAAAGCTGCAACCCATAACCCCACAAAAACCCCAGCTATCCCAAGAGCCGGTCCAAGAACAAAGACGAGGTTAAAAAAGAACAGCCCTGCCAGTACAATAGTTGAATTCAGCTTCCCAGCCCCTTTGCTATGATACTCCGCCGGTTTCACCGTTGGCCGGTATTCACTGAGCAAATCCTTCGCAATCATTTCCGGACTGCCGAGTTCAGCTACGAGTTCTTCCTCAATCTTTCCTTCTGCCATTCCATTTGAAAAGTGCTCCTCAAAGTCATAGAGCATTTCCCGTCTGTCATTCTCCGGTACTTGCTGGAGAAGAGAATCCAATTTTCCAAGAAACATTGCTTTCTTCATTTTCGAGCCCCTCCACAATGAATTCATTCACAGCGTTTGAAAACTGCTTCCATTCGTCAATCAGCACTCTCATATAAGCAGCGCCTTTTTCTGTTAAGTAATAATATTTTCTAGGCGGACCTTCAGTCGATTCCGCAAGATAAGTAGATACATATTCTTCCTTCGTCAAGCGCCTCAGAAGCGGATACAGTGTTCCTTCTGCCACCTCAATCTTGCTGGAAATACTTTGTGCCAGCTCGTAGCCATATTGATCCTTCTTGGAAATAAGAATCAATACACAAAGCTCCAGCGCACCTTTTTTGAATTGAACATTCATTCCATTCCTCCAGCGATTATAATCCAGTACTAAACAATAACCAGTAGTGTTCCAAAAAAATACAGTAGACTCACTTGTAAGAATATACCATAGTAGTGAACAATGCAAGGTAGTTGTTGTTATTTTATGTAAAAATATTTTCAGGTTAACATAATGGGGGTACGGTACCGTCACGGTACCGTACCCCCATCTTTTCTTTTCTTAATTCACATATGTTACATCGCCTTTTACTTCAACACCTGCTGGGACTTTCAAATAAACAAATCCAAGTCCAAATGTAGCTTCACTGTCGAACGACATACCTCCAGTTCCGTCAGAAAACTGGCTGAAGGCAAAGCCTGCTTGGAAAAGCCCCATATTAACCTCTGTTGGAATCGGATTATTTACAGATAAATCCGATCCTGCAAGAGAAAGCTCTATCGGGTTCGATTTGTCGGTAACATCGATTCGTTCAATAATGAATTTACCTGTGTAATAGACAGCCTCTATACTCCCATCCTTGCTGTGATCTGTATGTTCAACGAATACGCTTATTGACGGTGCGGATACCGTTAGCGTCCTCTCGCTGAATGGAAGCGACCAGCTTTTCTTTTTGTTAAAAGCTGTTTGACCGGGATCATACTTCCCGTTCATCGCCTCATCAAATACCCTTGTTTCTTCATCTTGTATCTGTTCTATTTGTTCCGTACTGTAGGTCTTGCCCGATGTTAATTTTGCAGGAAGAATTACAGCAGACAGCATCGCAGCAATTAACAAAATCACGGTATAACCACCTAGTATCCATTTCATTTTCCCGCCAAGATTAAAACCTCTTCGTTGACCTGACTTAAACAGCAGCATCACAACAGACATAATACCTGCAATAAGAATAATGGGGATTAAAAATGTTACGATAATCATGCTTTTACCTCCATTTGCCTTAAGAGAAAACTTGCTGCGGCATAAAACAGACTTGATACACCAATCACTTTTATAGCAAACAGCACGAAGGACGTTTCATCTCCAAAAAATATACCGGTCTTAAAGAGCATTGTTGATTCCCCTGTCACAACTCCCTCTAAAATTAACAGACCGAAAATCACAACAGGAAGAATAAACACAAATGCTCTGTTAAATTGTATCAGCATACCTGCAAAGTATCCGATACTGGCCAACAGAAAGATATACAAATATGAAGCACACAAACCCTTCAACATTTCTCCAACTGTCAGCTGCTGCATCATAAATGAATGATCTTTCAGGACGAAAACCGCGATCAGCTGAAACAAGTGTGTGGAAAGAAATGCCGTAACACCTGCAAAAGCACAGGCAGATAAGAGAAATAGAATGTTAGAATATTGGCTTGCCGCTTGATTCGTAACGAAAGAGTAATCATCATTTCGGTAAGCTTTGGTCGTTATCAGAATACCGACAATGAAAGCCCATAGCATGGTAAATACGAGAATCATACTTCCTGTAAAATATTTAACGTCATATGAAAACGTCTCTGATCCGCCACCCATCATGGATGATCCGTTAAAAGAGAAAAGGATAGCAATCATCTGTATGAATATTAAAGATGTAAATCCGCTCGAGTAAGATTTCAGCTTGTAAGAATATTGCTTTTTAACGATATTCGATAATTTCACTTCAGCTAAATACATGATCGATCCCTCCTTTTGTTTTGCTTGTCAGGTACATACACAGACTGTCTGCCGAGACAGGCGTCATCTCAAGTCCTTGCAATCTAGCTCTTTCTAGTCCTTCCTCAGAGAATACATTCCTCACAACCGCATACGTTCCGTTCACACCTGCTGTCTGCTGGTGAATGATTTCTCTTTCCGCGATCCAGCTTTCGACGGCCGCAGCTGGTCCGCTTATCCCTATCGCATACTCCTTCATATCTTCAACCGTCATATGAAGGCACTTTTCTCCTTCTTTGATCAATAAAATATCTTCTAAAATATCCTCCACCTCATTAAGCAGATGACTTGAGAGGATAATAGTCCTCGGTGAGGCAATATAGTCCTTCAGCAGTGCACGGTAAAAGTCTTTCCTTACTCCTGCATCCATGCCTGAAGTTGGTTCATCAAAAATCGTCAGCGGACAGCGCGCTGCCAGCCCGACAATCATGTTGAACGTACTCTTCATTCCTTTGGACAAATTGTTATGATTCTGACTCGGATCGAGAGAAAAGTATTCTAACAATCGCTCTGCCAGCTGATTGTTCCAGTTATGATAAAAGCTCCCTGCCGTTTGCAGCAGCTCACTCAAAGTCATTGCCGCTGGAAACGTCATGTTGCCGTGGATGAATATAGTGTTGGCCGATACTTTCAAATTATTAAAAGGGTTCTCTGAAAACACGCGCACTTCGCCGGAGGTTTGCTTTTGCAAGCCAGCAATAATGCTCAAAAGCGTTGTTTTACCCGCTCCGTTTCTACCAATCAGTCCAGTAATACTGTTTTCCGCCAATGTAAAAGACAAATTGCGGAGGGCATTCCCTCTGCCGTATCGCTTCATAACCCCCTGGCAGCTGACCACATTCATTTCATATCCTCCTTTATCTTTCGGTGCATATCTTTTATCAATGTAACAAGCTCATCTTCACCGACATTCAGCTGAACGGCTTCCATGGCTAGTTCCTTAACCATTCCACTAAGCTTCTGATTTTTTCTTTTCTCCAAAATGATCTCTCTTGCCCCACTCGACACAAACATTCCCAGCCCTCGCTTTTTATAAAGAACCTGTTCATCCGCTAAAATATTTAACCCTTTAGCCGCTGTTGCGGGGTTAATGTTAAACATCTCAGCAAGCTGATATTGCGAATAGATCTTTTCATCCACATTGATACTGGCGTTCAATATCTCATTCTCAAGCCAATCCGCGATCTGAATATAAATCGGGGTCAAGCTGTTCAAGTTTAATAACAAACCATCACCACCCACACTCCATTAGTGCATTACTCTTGTAATGTACTATATAATTCCAATATATGCAAATAAATGTTAAAAATGAACAAAAAAAGAGTGATGGGGGGACGGTACCGCCACGGTACCGTACCCCCATCACTTTGTATCAGTTATACTCCCGGAAACCATCCCGGTGAATTCACGATCGCATTCCATAATGCATCTGGAACGACTAGCTCCTTTTGCTTGCTTTTATCAATACTTGTTACAATCTCGTCTTCCCGGCCTTCTTTGATTTTCTTCACCCAATCTGGATCGATGATAAGCTCTCGCCCAAGTGCAATAAGTGGCACCCCTGATTCCATAGCTTTCACAGCATCGTCTGCCGTATAGATGGAGCCGACACCGATAACCGGAACTTTTTTCCCGACACGCTCCTGAATTAGTTCGATGCGCGACCGCTTATCTTCCACTCCGCGTCTTGCTTCTGACCAGAAGTCCATCAACGAAACGTGAAGGTAGTCGAGATCCTTTTCACTCAAAGCATCCACAAGCGCCAAAGTGTCTGCCATCGTGATGCCAGGTGTTTCTGGTTCTTCAGGCGAGAACCGGTACCCAACGATAAACGACTCATCACCATGTTCAGCAACCGCTTTTTGAACCGAGTCAACTACTGCAAGCGGGAAAGCCATTCTCTTTTCGAGGCTGCCTCCCCATTTATCTTCACGGCGGTTCGCATGAGGCGAGAAGAACTGCTGAATGAGATAGCCGTTAGCACCATGTATTTCAACGCCGTCATATCCAGCTTCAATCGCACGTCTTGTTGCTTCTCCAAAATCGCGTACAATCGATTCGATCTCTTCAGAAGTCAGTTCACGAGGAACGGGCTTGCCTTCTCCCTCAGAAGGAATATTGCTCGCACTCACCACATCTCCATTTACAAGCTCAGATGGGCATTCGCGTCCGCCATGAAAGATCTGAAGAATCGCTTTTGAACCTTGTTCTTTAATAGCCGATGCCAGACGGCGAAGACTCGGAATCATGTCATCAGAGTCTGCTGCAAACTCTCCCGGAAATCCTTTACCGTTCGGCGTGGCATACGTACATGCCGTGACAACCATCCCGACGCCGTCAGAACGTCTTTCATAGTAGGCAACTTCATCATCTGATACTGTTCCGTCTGGATTGGACGCAAAGTTTGTCATCGGTGCCAAAACGACACGGTTTTTTAGTTCTACCCCGTTTCCAAACGTAAACGATTTAAATAAAGGCTCATACTTTTGCTTCATCATGCTGCTATTTCCACCTTTCAATATTACTATCTTTTTAAAAGTTACTAGTATATTAATATCAAAGGTGGTTAATAGCAAAGAATCTGCTTAAAGAATTAAAGGGGGTACGGTACATTTACAATTCAACGCAGCCATAGCTTCGTTTTGTTTGTAAATGTACCGTACCCCATAAACACTAACACTTATACTCCACCAGCCAGCAGTCACGATATTCGCCTTCGTGAAGCTCATTCTTCGGCAGCAGCATCACCTTTTTAAACCCGCATTTTTCGTAGCACCGTAGTGCCCGCAAGTTCCAGGTTTGCGGGTCCATCACTACACGATCAGCTCGCCTCATATCCTTCAAATATTTCACCATCCCCTGAACCAGAATTGTTCCTACCCCTTTATTCCAAAGCTCTGTTTCCCCAATAAATTGATCCATTCCATAAATGACTTCTGATGGATCCTCATATCCAAATCGCATTCGATCTTCAACCGTTACATGATAAAACTGAATATACCCAGCAGGCACACCGTCAAATTCTACAATGCACAGCACACCATCTTCATCTGGATTGTAGAATTCACGCTCCACCCGATCCAAATCAAATGGATTGTCTCGTCCTTCGTAAAACTCCAGAACGCCTGGATCACACAGCCACTTAGCGAGCAGATGAGCGTCTTCCTTTTCTAAAATCCTTACACTTAGTTTTCCGTTTTGAAATAACATATTTTCCTCCGCGCAAGTCATTATAAAAGGTCTATTTCGCTAAAGAAAAACTCAGTCCTTTGAGGCATGTAAAAAAGGGCAGATAAAAATTCATCTGCCCCATTCCATTTACTGTTTTTGAACACTCACATTATCAATATAAACATTTGCAGCAGCGTTTCCGTCTGCTATGTTTCCGAGTTCAAACACGAGCTTACCATCAGCAAACGTTTCTTCGTTCATCACAAAGATAAAACTGTGGCGTTTCATCTCATCCGTCAGATCAAGGGTCTGCGTAGAAACATACGGAATAAACCAAGGATCAGTTGCCAGCTCTTTTCCGATGTTCACATTCATTTTTCGCGCTACATCCGCCCGAGCATCAAACTCAACGGTATACGTTGCTCCATTTTCAAAAAGCAAATCTTTTTGAAAGATTTGCGGAGCGTACGAAGCTCCGCCGACTTTCGAAACAGCCGCTTTCAACTCGCCGTTCTCGCTTGAAATTGTTCCTTCTCCATAACCGCTCCACTGATCTCCCCACCATGCGGTCCAGTTTTCAGTGTTAGTTGAAAACGTTCCGTTGTCGATGCCAGGTGTTGAAACGGGATCTTGCTCATCCGGTGCACCTTTTACACGCAGCACGACATTATCGATGAAAACATCGTGACTGCCTACAGGAGATTTCGCATTTTTCCCTAGCAGCATCTTAAACGAAGCAAGATCGTCAGCCGCCATCTTAAATTCATAGGTGAAATGCTGCATATTATCATGCAACGTTACAATGTCACTAAAATAGCGATTATACTGAGCGTTTTCAACGGTAAACTCTACATCTCTTTCTTTAGTAGAACGTGCATCAAAAGACAGCTCATAAACGGCTCCATTAGCAAGGTTAAGGTTGCCCTGCTCAAGTATGACGCTCCACGCCTCGTTTCCTTCGCTGTTGATGGCAGCACGAGCCTCGCCGTTTTCAGTTGAAAGCTGTGCGGCAGCATCGTAATGGACATAATTGCTCCATGACGACAGCCCCTCTGTAAAATCACCATTTTTCAGAGGATAAAGGTCAATGTTTCCGTAATCTGGCTTGTCAGATGTTTTAATTAACGATACATCATCCAAGTACACATCATGGTTAGACCCTGACCCTAAATAAAAGACGAGCTGCCCTGCTGAATCTGTAACATCATCCGGCATCGTAAATTCGATCGTTCTCTCTTCCATTCCAGCAGACAGTTCAAATGTCTTCAGCTCAGAATAATTTACACTTCCATCACTGTTCAGCACGCCCGCCTGTATCGTTCTTGGCTCATCTGAACGTGCTTTAAACGTCAACTTGTAGTCGTTGCCTTTCAATAGGTACAGCCCTTTTTGATTCAGTTGAACCTGATCAGATGAGACGCCGCCTTCTACTATATCGACATGCAGCTCGCGAGTTTCTTCACTTACAGATGCAACAGCAGAAGCCTCTCCTGTTTCAAAGTTCCAGTATGTCATTCTGTCCATGCTGCCCTGGTCAAAAGTGCCGTTATAGATATGGTTGCCATCCGGCAGCGGCTGCTTCGCCCCATTCGGGTCTTCCTTCTCAGCCGTCACGTCCTCTACCCGCACATTGCCGATCCATACAGGATTTGTTCCGTTCCCTCCAATATTAAATTCCAGACGAGACGCGATATCCGTATCGTTCAGCATGTTAAATGTGAACTCGTAACGCTGAAGCTCGCTGCCGAGTTTAATGCTCTCTTCATTCGAGTATTTGACATACCCTCTTTCAGGCCCTGCACCCAGTTTTACCATCATATTGCGAGCTGCCGTTGATTTCGCGTCAAAGCTCACTTTATACTTGCCGCCTTTTCCGAGTGATACATTTTGAATCATTTGCAGCGAATACAGCTGTGAACCTGGGTTGTCCACGTTCACTTTTGCAAAATTTTCTCCGTTCACATTCTCTACAGCCACACTTCCCGCTCCGCCAAAGTCAGGCAGATGCACAAAGTTCCAATAAAGCGGATCGAGCTGCTTATCTCCCGTCCCAATATCTGTTATCGGCTTTTCAAAGTTCTCATCATATACGTGGTTACCATCGTTCAGCGGCTGTTTCGCATCAGCAGGTAGCACGACCGGTTCAGCAGGAGGCTCCACCGGCTCACGGTAATCTCGTTTTTTCAAATCGTACACACGCACATAATCAACAAGCATCTCGCTCGGGAACGGTGTCGTCTCATCCGTTTCGCCGTCAAACCAGCCGCCTACTGCCAGATTCATGACTAGGTAGAAGTTCTGGTCAAACGGTGCTGGATAAGAGTAGTTCGCGGCATTATCCTTGCCTTTTGAGTACCAATTGTTTTCCGTGTGAAAAAGCTCGCCGTCAACAAACCAGCGCAGCTCGCCAGGCTCCCATTCAAGAGCGTACGTGTGCCAATGGTTGATGCCCTTGTTCTTAGGAAACTCGTACTCTTTGCCCGTATATTTATTGTTCGGCCAGCCTTCGCCATAGTGAATCGTGCCCGCTACTTTATTCGGCTTGCTTCCCCATGCCTCCATAATATCGATTTCTCCTGAAGCAGCCCACGATCCGTACTTATCTTCTTCAGGCAGCATCCAAAGCGCCGGCCAAAGCCCTTTACCTGTCGGAAGCTTCGCCTTAATCTCATACCGTCCATACGTTTTACTGAATAATCCTTTTGATTTCAGCTTAGCCGACGTATAATCGTAGTTACCGAATTTGTCGGACACTTTTTCCTTTTTCGCCTTGATGACTAGATTGCCGTCACGAGTGAAAGCGTTTTCTTTTGAGTCCGTATAAAATTCTTTCTCGTTATTTCCCCAGCCTGGTGTAATGCCGTTGCCTTCACTGTCTACGATCCAGTTACCTTTATCAAAACCCCATTTAGTGCGGTCGATCTCTTTGCCATTAAACTCATCATTCCAGACAAGAGACCATTCTGATTTATTGCGCTTCACTTTTTTTCCATCTTCTTTTGTGTCTTTGGCCGCATAGCCAGTGCTTGGCACCATAAGCATTGCCGTCATAACAATTGCTAGTGCTTTTTTCATATCTTTCCCTCCTCTTATTTTTAAGCTAAAAAAAGAACGGCCCCCTTGATTCCAACACGTTCTGAAAATCCAAAGAGGCCGCTCGCTAAGATGATTTTTTTATAAAGTAATCATAAATGTCGTAATTGAATGCTCCGGCAAAACAGTCTTCACAGCTTGTCCTGCGATCACAACAGAAAGCTCCTCCGGCTTATCTCCGGCATTCATCACAACTGTTGCAATGCTGCCGTCTTCATTCTGGAAAGACACCGTCTGCAAACTCTCCGACTTCAGCTCACTCGCAATCCGCACCGCATTCGGCTTAATGTACTTGCTGAAATGGCCGATGTAGAAGTACGAGCTGTTATAGTGAATCTCGCCTGTCTTTGTATCCACGATGATAGGAGCATCACAATAATTGCCAACATGGTTCGGTCCGCCCTGCTCGTTCAGCACAAGGTTCCAGTCAATCCAGCCTTCAAGATAGTTATTCATGTCGCCGATCATGTTGCGTGCGTAACGCTCGCCTGTATGCCATGCGCCGAGCTGAACTCCGCCTTCTATGCATCCTTCTGTAAAAATCAGATGCTTATCAGGGAAAGCCTCATGAATTTTGGATAAGTTCTCGAACTCCTCCGACACGTACCAGTGAATGCCCGTACCCCATACATAGCGGGCTGCATCCGGATCAGACAGCACGGTTGACGCACGTTCATACGCAATATCACGGTTATGATCCCAGATAATAATTTTTTTATCTTCTAAACCTTCTTGTTCCATAATCGGTCCAAGATGATTTTTCACAAAATCGCGTTCTTCTTCCGCCGAGTAGCGGCATGAATCCCACACCTGTGTCGCGTCAGGCTCGTTTTGCACAGTGATGCCCCAAATCGGAACACCTTCTGCTTCCATCGCCTTTACATACTTGGCATAATAACGCGCCCAAACATCGTTGTACTCAGGCTTCAGCTTGCCGCCGTTGTTCATCTCATTGTTCGTTTTCATCCAAGCAGGAGGGCTCCAAGGAGAAGAGAGAATCGTCAGCTCTTCTCCTCTTGCCGCCACCGCGTCTTTTATGAACGGAAGCACATGCTCCTTCTCGCGCTTTATGCTGAACGTGCTCAGCTCGGTATCGCCATCTTCCACGTACGTGTAATTGCCTAGAGCAAAGTCACAGCTATGAATGTGCGTCCGGCCAAGGTTATAGCCAAGCCCTTTTTCTTTATGAAAATAGCTTTCTATCACACTCAGTCTGTCTGCTGCAGGAATTTTGGAAAGTGTATAAGCAGCTGCTTCGGTAAACGCTCCTCCAAACCCCATAAAGCGCTGAAACGTCTTTTCCGGAAAAAGTTTCAGTGCAGTGCCCTCTGACTTTTCAACCTTTTCAAAAGACAATGTTTCCTTTTCAGCAAAACGATCTCCGGTGTTTTTTGATGTCTGTATGATCTTTACATTCATGTTCTGCAGCCTCATTTAGTTAGATTTAGAAAGTTCTCCTGCATGCTGTACATTGCGCTCTTCAATAATCTCCGCATAGCGGCGGCCGCTGTCTTTTAAAATTCTTTCCTGTGTTTCAAAATTCACATACGTAATTCCAAAGCGCTTGTCATAACCGAACGACCACTCAAAGTTATCAAGTAATGACCATAAGTAGTAACCTGCGATGTTCATTCCCTCGTCGTTCAAGTCTGCAACCGCACTAATGTGGCTTTCAACGTACTGCTGACGCTCGAAATCATGCACTCTGTTATCCTCGGAAACCGTATCAGGGAACGCAGCTCCATTTTCCGTGATGAAGATTGGAAGATTCGTATATTCCTTGCGCAGACGGCGAATCAGATCCTTAAATTCATCCGGGCTGATATCCCAGCCCATCCCTGTTTTCGGATAGTCGCTGTGCGCGTATTTGTACAGAAAGTCAGACGGTGAACTGAACTCAACCAATCCTCGTGCATAATAATTGATGCCGAAGAAGTCGCACTCAGTAGAAATTTTCTCTAGATCTCCATCCTGGATGAAGCTGTAGTCGTGCACATATTTTGAGAATAGGTTCATCATATCTGCCGGGTAAGATCCTTTTAAAACTGGATCAAGGAACCAGCGATTGCTGTATCCGTCCGCGTTGTTTGCCGCCAGCTTGTCGTTGACAGAAGAACTTGCCGGATAGATCGGCGATAAGTTTAGCGTGATGCCTATCGGCGTGTTTGAACCAAACTTTTCTTTTAGCAATGTAACAGCTTCCCCGTGCGAAAGAAGAATATGGTGAACCGCCTTAAGCGCCTCTTCCATGTTCGAATGGCCAGGAGCATGCACCCCTTGATGGTAGCCAAGGAACCCTGCACACCATGGCTCATTGTGCGTGATCCACATGTGAACAGAATCGCCTAGCTCTTCAAAGCACTTTTCTGCATATTCGATAAACCATTGCACAGATTCGCGGTTCGTCCATCCGCCAAGTTCATGCGCCCACATCGGCAGATCCCAGTGATACAGCGTAACAGAAGGCTTGATGCCTTCTTCTGTCAGACGCGCGATAATCTTTTTGTAAAAGTCCATGCCAGCCGGGTTGTATTGGCCCTTTGCCGGGAAAATACGCGGCCAAGCGATTGAAAAGCGGTACGAGTCAACGCCAAGCGTCTTTAGCACCTCAATATCCTTTTCATAAAGGTGGTAGTGATCACACGCCACATCACCGTTCTCCATTTTTTCTACCTTGCCTGGAATATCGCAGAACATGTCCCAAATCGATGGTGTTCTTCCGTCCTTGTCATGTGCTCCTTCAATTTGGTAAGAAGATGTTGCCGTACCGAAAATAAAGTCTTTAGAAAATCTGCTCATATACGATCACCTCTGAGATTAGTTGTAGAATTTGTAAGCGCAATCATTATTTCTCACTCTTATTTTACAGGTGGATGGTCCGCAACTTGAGACAGGGAATTTTGTATATGGTTTCAGAATTTTAGAGTGGCTGTTTATTTTAATCAATGTTGCATTAAAGAACTCAACGGAGCCGTTAATCTCCGTTTCAGGCGCACGCTTTCCGCGGGGCGTGGCGAAAAGCAGAAACGGCTCGTTCAGCCCCGACAAGCAAAAGGGAAAGGGGCCGGTAAGTCGCTCTTTGACTTATTGGACACTTGCCCTTTTGACCTCGAGGGGCTAGCCGTTTTCTGCTGGACAGGTGAGCCCTCTCGCCGCTACGCGCCATTGAGAGGTCTCACCTTCCCGCTCGTCCCGCAGGATAAGGAAGGCTACGCAGCAAGACATCGCACGAAGAAAATGTGACCTTCATTTTCGAGGAGTCGGCGCCTTACACTCCGATCAACTTTTTCAATGATGGATTCAAGATGTTTAAGCCATTGAAGTTAAACTAACACCTCTGTAATACCTTCGCTAAAAATTCCTTGCTTAATAAATTTAGAGCTTTTTAATAATAAAAACGAGCTCCAAAAGGAACCCGTCTTAGTTCTTTTCCCGATATTCTTTTGGTGATATTCCTTCAATCTCGCGGAATACCCGCGCGAATTGCTTTGGATTTTTGTAGCCTACTTTTTCGCTGATTTCAAATACTTTAAGATCGGTTTCTCCCAGCAGACTTTTTGCTTCTTCAATCCGTACATTTTTTAGGTAATCAACAAAATTCTGCCCTGTGTAGTCTTTGAACATATGACTGAAATACGAGTAGTTGAGTGAAATGTAGTTTGAAACGACCGCTAGATTGAGATCTTTATGATAGTTTTCTTTAATATACGCGATCGCTTTATCCATATATTTCTGTTCAGAATAAACGGATTTCATTTGTTTATTGTACTCATGCAATCGCATTAAAAGGTTTTCAAGCGCCTGAAAGTACTCATGAAAATTTCTGAAGTTAAAGATGTTGCTGATCTTGTTGAATAGATTGAAGGTTTCTACTGACTCTTCACCAAGCCTGGCAAAAAAGCTTACAAAAATAATGTCATTCATTTCTTTTGCCAAATTTTCCATATACTCTATTTCACGGCTGGAGATTGTTTCATAATCCATCACTTGACCTAAAAGCGATTTAATCTCATCCTCACGCTCTGTGCCGAGCATATTGGAAATCTTCTTGATATTATCCACCGGAACATCCGATACACTTTGCTTTTCTTTCGCCTCATCATAAAAAATGATGGTGCTGCGCGGATGGAAGAAATGATATTTCAGCGCATTTTCAGCCTGCTCATACACACTTTTCATGTCTTTAATATCATCCGCTTTATTGCTTAATCCAATGACAAAGCTATCACTGCTTAGCGAATTTTGCAGCTCAGAAAACAGATGCATGCTAGGAGTGATGATAACCGTCCGTGATTCACTGTCTAGAAAGGAAAGCGTTTCTGCCTCGTTGTCCCTTAAAAATTTGCTAACTTTGCTTAACAAATCTTTTTCATCTGATTTGATGATGCCTATATAATAGCCATTATGAAACGGCTCAACTTGCATTTTTTCATAAAAATCGTCAAAGTCTTCGTTCTGTACATTTGGATTTAACAGCATATAATTGAGCTGGCTTGTTCTGTACTCTTCCAAGAATTGATTCGCAGATTTACCTGCGGATTCAAATTCCTCCACAATGCTGTTTAGCGTGTTAAACAGCTCAATTCTATTCACTGGCTTGAGCAAATAATCTTTCACGTTCGCCTTAATCGCTTCCTTCGAATACACAAAGTCATCATAGCCGCTGAGGATAACGAGAGCAGGGGATTTTTGTTTATCACTTTGCTGCAGCTCTTTAATCAATTCAATCCCGCTCATGCGCGGCATTTTAATATCTGTAATCAGAATATGTGCTGCATTCTCTTCCATCATGTCTAGTGCTTCTATACCGTCAGCTGCGACGGCTGTTTCGAATGTATCGGGAAACTCCCGGTTAATCATCGCCTGGATGCCGAGACGGATATTTTTTTCATCGTCTGCAATAAGTATCTTATACATGTCCGCTGCCCCCTTTCATTGATTTATAAGGCATTCTGATGATTACGGCTGTAAACTCGCCCTCTGTACTTGAAACCGTCACACCGCTTTCCTTGCCATAATAAAGCTGAATTCGCTCATTCACATTGCGCAGCCCGATGCCGTTTCCGCTGCCCTCAGCTTGTTCGGGCTTTTCCTGTACTGAGTGAATGCTATTGTTCAGTTTCTCGCACAGAACCTCGTTCATACCGATGCCATTATCCTTGATCTCGATAAACGCCGAATTGCCGTCCTTCCAAGCCGTTACGTATATCAAACCAGGACGTGAGTATAGGACAGATGACAGCCCATGTTTAATGGCGTTTTCGATGATAGGCTGAAGCGACATCTTCAGCACTTCCTGATCAAGCAATTCTTTCGGAACATCAATGTGAAGAACAAGTGAGTTGTCTAAACGCAGATTCATAATATCGATATAGTTTTGAATATAATGAAGCTCTTCTTCAAATACAATAAAATCGTTTTTCCACCTTAAGTTGTAGCGCATCATTTCCCCAAGAGATGTCACGGCATCAGAAATATCGTACTGCCCTTCAATTTCAGCCATCATCTTAATATTTTCCAGCGTGTTATACAGGAAATGAGAGTCGATCTGCGTCTTAAGCGCTCTTAGCTCTGTCTCCTTCGCTGCGGCCTGTTTATTGACGGCATCCGCTATAAGACTATTAATCTTTCTGACCATTCTTTTAAAATGTGCCGCCAGTTCACTGATCTCGTCGCTGCCTGTAATATCTTCATCAAATACAAACTCTCCTTTTTCCACTCGCTTGACGGCGTCTGTTAATAGATACATCTTCTTCAGCAGCAGTGAGACAAGGATATACGTAAATAAAGAGAGTATTAGAACGAGAACAATAATACCGCTCAGAATAATATTCCTCGTTTTATCCGCTTCTTTGTTCAAATCTTCTAGAGAAATCACATTCAGCATATAGCTGTCGATATCATCAATATACGAGTACACCACAAGGTAAGGGGTTTGGTTGTTGATAAACTCGAAGCTTCCTGTTCCTTCTTTCTTAAACTTAGAGAATTCACGTTTAAGAGTTTTCGTTTTGATCCCTGCATCTCTTAAAAACGTATCATGATAGTTTCGTATCATTTTCCCGTTTCTATCGAGCACGACATAAACAGAACCTTTATCATTAACTGTGCCGAACATTTTCGGAAAAAAGTTTTTCAGCAGCATGTTGATCTCAATAATGCCTAAGTGCTCGTCCTTTGGATAATCCAGTTCGCGCAGCAGTGAGATTTTTGACATATTCTGTGAAGGAAGTCTTTCCAGCACATCTTCTGTCTGCTGATCAAACCACCAGAGCTCCATGCCGTTACGGCTTACCACATCACTTCTCCACGGCTTTTTCATGATCCGTTTCTCGCTGAAAAGGATCGGCCACATTTCCGTTACATATGGATTGGTCGTATAAAGGCGGATGTTTTCAATCGCCGGATTGTTCACCTGCAGTCTAGAGACGTTGGAAAATGCATTCATCTTAAAATTGATCAATTCATCTACATTCGCTTCGTTTCTTGATTTCACGAAATCGATGAATTCCATATCTGAAACGACCATCTGCGCTGTCCGTCTTATCGTTTCAATATTATTTTTAATGATAATTTTTTCGATTTCCATCGCATTTTCGTTCTTATTTCGAATATCATGGATGGCGCGGTCATACACGTCGTTCGTATAATAAACGGTAAAAATGATAATAGGAATAATAATGATGAGAATATATAAGGCCACGAGTTTCTGCTGAAGAGACAGCTTGTCCATCAGCTTGTTTGCCTGTCCAGACCATTTCGAGACAGCAGCCGCAGTTTTCAAATGTATCACTTCCGTAACTTTCTATATGCTTAAAGTATAGTACAGAGGAAGTGTTTCTTATATAAAAAATAATATTGAAATAACTTCCATTAAAACAGGAATAGACAGCCTCTTTAGATTTGTTTTTCTAAAGAGGCCGCCTTTGTTAGGGAGATTATTTTGTTGCAGATTCTAGCTTTGCCTTGTTATCTTTATACGTTTTTTGCTGATACTCTACAACCTTGTCATAGCCGTAAGAATCACGCTTTTTCTTGTATTCTTTGAAAATCTTCTTGAACTCTTTGTCAGATTTTGCTAAAAGAAGCTTCGGAAGCGTTTTGCCCCATTCTTGTGCGATCTTGCTTGCAGCAACACCTTCAGCAGATGTTCCTGTTGGGTTGATGCCGTCAAACTCTGCAAAACTTACTGTCTTACCTTTTGTCCAGTCTTCCATCTGCTTGAACGGCTCAGATGAAGGCGGCAGCCATTGCAGGTTCATGTTCGTGTCCATAAGCATCCAGTACTTATAAGATGCACCATACTTCTGGTCGAACGCTGCACGGTCTTTGTTCAATAGATCTAGAACTTCAGGCTTGAATTCTGGCTTCCCGCCTGTTTCGTCATACGTTTCGCCTTTCTTTCCAAGGTAAAGATCTTTCTGTCCTTCTTCACTGATTAAGTAAGTCAGGAATTGAATCGCTCTTTCTTTGTCTTTTACATCCTTAGAGATAAGTGTTACTGTCCATCCAGAGATGCTGTCTCCTGCTAGAGTCGGAGCATCGCCTTTAGAGTTTGCTGGTCCGTCAACTGCGATATAAACGGAGTTTGGATCTTTTTGATATAGCGCGTGCTGCTGTGCTGCAAGGTCACTGCGCTGGTAAAGCATCGCGAAGTAACGGCCTTGTGCGATTTTTTCTTCCATTTGCGGACGCTTGTCGATAAAGATATCCTTCGCCAATAATCCTTCTTCGTTCGCTTTACGGAATGTTTTCAACCAGTCAAGGTACTCAGGGTCCTCTGTACGGTCATATACCTTTCCGTCTTTTTCCATAGGAATGGCAAGGAAGTTTTGCAGGTATGCTTCAAGAGATGTGTTACCTACATCTGTGAACTCGTTCATTCCGAATGGAATAAGCGGTGCACCGTTTACTTCTGGGAACTTTTCTTTTGCTGCTTGCAGTGCTCCTAGGAATCCTTCCGGCGTGCTCATGTCTGGGCTGCCGATTGCTTCATACATATCTTTTCTTACAAGGAACGTCTGGTTAGACGGTTTAAGCTCTTTGTACTTGTCAAAATCTTTTGGTGAAGACGATGCGTTCGGGTAGCCGTACGTGTTGCCGTCTTCTTGCTTATACCATTCTACTTTTGCGTTGTCTGATACTTTATAAAAATACGGGTCATACTTGTCAGCCAGTTCGTTTAATGGAAGAACAAGCTCGCCTTCTACCATTTTCTTAACTGCATCTTCCCACCAGCCGATTGTGATGAAGTCTGGCAGTTTGCCTGATGCGATCATTGTGTTCATTTTTTCAGCTTCGTTACCCGCAGGTGAAATGAAGTTAACAGAAACGCCTGTCTTATCTGTTACATATTTAGAGACAACATCATCGCCCCATTTATGTGCGAACCATGAGAAGTTCACATACCAATCGAAAGTGATCGGATCTTTATTTGTTTTCCAGCCTGGCTCGTTTGCTGTTGCTTTTGACTTCTTTTCATCGGAAGCGCTTTCATCTTTGTCACTAGAACAGCCGGCGAATAGCCCGACGAACAATGACAAAATAAGAAGCAATGAAAAGCCTTTAACCCATGTCTTTTTCATCTTTTATCCCTCTCTTTTTATAAAGTATAGAATGATTGAAATATATCGGGAAGGCCGCTTGAGCCTTCCCCGTTAAAAGGGGGATCATCCCTTTAAACTGCTGTTTTGAATGGTTATCAGCCTTTTACAGAGCCGATCAGCATTCCTTTTACAAAATACTTCTGCAGGAACGGATACACGAGCACGATTGGCAATGTGGTCACAACCATCGTGGCAAGCTTAATGGACTGCGAGGTAACCGTTTTAGTCGCAATCGTTCCGGATGCGTTCATCATCATCTGGTTCGAACTCGATTCAGCTACAACCTTGTACAAATACGTCTGAATCGGCTGGAGCGACGGATCGTTGACAAAGATAACACCCGCGAAATAGTCGTTCCACTGATACACGCCTTGGAAAAGCGCGATCGTTGCGATTACAGGCATGGACAATGGAATGATCACTCGAATGAAAATCGTGAAATCATTTGCTCCATCCATCTTAGCTGCTTCCTCCAGTGAAGTCGGAAGCTCCCTGAAGAAGGAGACAAAGATAATCAGGTGGAAAAAGTTAAACATCGTCGGGATGATGTACACTAGGAAGTTATCAAACAATCCCAAATCTCTAATTAAAAGGAAGTATGGAATCAAACCTCCGCTGAAAAACATCGTCACGATCCCGATCATCATGTACAGCTTGCGGCCGTAAAGGTCTTTACGCGAGATCGCATAAGCGACCATAGCTGTAAAGAACACGTGGATGATTGTTCCGATGACCGTTTTGGCAACCGTTACCCCAAATGAGGTCAAGATGCCTTGGTTGTTAAATACCGCTTTATAGTTCTCAAGGGAAAACTCTCTCGGCCACCAATAGATGGAGCCGCCCTTCATAGCATCCATGCCATCATTTAGTGAATTCACAATGACATACCATATCGGGTAAATCGTGATCGCACAGATTGAGAGCATGATCAGGATATTAATATTATCAAAGATATACTCGCTTGTTGTTCTCCTGTTGCGTTTGAAAAGCTTAAACAAGAAACCTCACCTCCCCTAGAATAACGACGTGCCGTTAATTTTCTTCATGATTTTGTTCGCTGATAGTAGAAGGATGAACGCGATAATGGCTTTCATTAGTCCTACTGCTGTCGCATACGAGTATCTCGCGTTTTGAATACCAAGCTGGTAAACATACGTATCAATAACGTTACTTGCACTTTCATTTAATGAGTTTTTAAGAATTAAGATTTGATCAAAGTTCGAGTTCAGCACTCCGCTCACTGCAAGAATGAACAGGATTGCGATTGTCGGCATAATAGCCGGCAATGTAACATGCCACATCTTCTGGAAACGGTTCGCTCCGTCAATTGTCGCAGCTTCATACAGCTCAGTTGATACGCCTGCGATCGCAGCGAGATAGATGATGGCCGACCAGCCAAGCTCTTTCCAAATATCTGATAAAATGACGATCGCCCAGAAGTTATCCGGACTTGCCAGGAAATTCGTTCGTTCGTCGATCATGCCAAGACCTAGTAACACATCATTGATAACACCAATGTCTGCAAGCCAAGTTGTCAGGATTCCGCCAAGCACAACCCAAGAAATAAAGTGAGGCAAATACGAAATCGTCTGAACCGCTTTCTTCAGCTTTAACGACGTCAGCTCGTTAAGCAGAAGCGCGAAAATAATCGGCAGCGGGAAGGCTATAATTAACTTGATTAAACTCATGCCGAGCGTGTTTTTCAGGACGATAAGAAAGTTCTCATCCTGCAAGAATTCTTTAAACTGCATCAATCCTACCCAAGGTGCCTCAGATATTGACTGGATGATGCTGAATTCTTTAAACGCAATTATTAATCCATACATCGGGATGTAATTGAAGATGAACATCCATACGACACCAAGAAGGGCCATGATCTGCAAGTACTTCTGATTATTTACTCGCTTGGCCGCTTTTTTAAATCGTTTACTCTTTGCCCCTGGTTTGACGAGGGGTTCTATTAGCTGCTGTTCTGGTTGCTGGATTTTCACGTCCATACACTCACCGCCCTAAATACTTCTGTTGTAATCCTCTCTTTTTATATTAAGAAAACCCTTACATTTTCATAAGCTATGAAATTTTGCTTATGGTAGCATATTTTTGGATTTGGTATTGTTGAATAAAAAATGGGGGTACGGTACCGACACGGTACCGTACCCCCATTATGTTAATAGGTCTATTTTTTAAAACTCTATTGCAATACCATACCTCTTGCCTTTTTTGTACTCTTTGCTTACATGCTCTTTGTATAAATGTTGATCTAAATACAGCTTTCCTTTTGTATCCTTAAACTTAGCATCGACTTGATAGGTTAGAAGAATGGTCTCTGTTGCACCGGGCGGCAGATTGCGCAATGTGACTGGCTCAAACTCTCCGTCTCTAGTCTGGTAGTAATTGTAGCCAAACGCAAGCTTTGTCTCGATTAAATTTATTGCAGATACGTTTTTATCGGACGTGTTCTTAACTTCCATCTCGACAGAAAACGGAACAAATGTAAATCCATTTGTTTTCTCCGCTTTTCCATAGGATATATTCTTGACCTTAAACTCCGCTTCATCAATAGGTACGATATCCCCTATACGAAATGTTTCTACGTTATACTTTCTTGCTACCTCGGCATTCACATAATATACTCTTGTTCCCCAAGCGATAACAGCGAGCAATACAGCTGCTAGAGCGATGATTTTCTTTTTGCCCATCGTCCGTCTCCTTCCAGCCGGTAATGGTCAGTGATCCGGCCGTTTTCCATCATAAAGATTTCATTCGAGAGATAATCGAGTTCTTCTTTATCATGACTCGCGATGAGGATACATTTGTTTTTCGCCTTTAAATCCAGGAGCAGGCGCTTCAGTTCCTCAATGCCATCCGTATCGAGGGCATTGGTCGGTTCATCTAAAATAATCAGATCTGGCTCTTCCATAATAGCCTGCGCAAGACCGAGGCGCTGTTTCATGCCGAGAGAATATTTTCTGTATTTTCTTTTGTCATCCGGATCAAGACCCACGAGCTTGATAGATTCTTTAATTCGATCATCGTCAATTAAATTGTTAAGTCCAGCAAGCATTTTCAGGTTTTTAAATCCTGTGTAGCCGTTTAAGAATCCGGGATATTCAATCAAAACACCTACACTTGGCGGGAAAGAAAGCTCTTCTCCAAGTACATTTCCTCCAACTATCACCGAACCTTCAGTAGGCCGAATCAACCCGCAAAGCGCTCGAAACAGCATCGTTTTGCCAGAGCCGTTCTTGCCTCTAAAGCCATATATCTTTCCTTTTGAAAGCGCCAGGTTGATGTCTGTTAAGATAGGCTGCTTTTTTAATTCCTTCGATAACTGTGTAACTGTTACATACACTAGTTCAGACATTTATTTGTTCCTCCTAAAGGATGTCTTTTTTCTGAAAAATAAATAAAGCAATGACGGCTACCACCGAGAATAATGAAAGACAATAAATGATAGAAAAGCTGAGTGACAGCTGGTGCTCCATATTAAATATTTGCTGTTTCAAAATCATAGAGTGAATAGCCGGAAGCCATTTTAAATCTGAGAATGTAGAGATAACACAGACAACAATAATCCCGAAAAACGTGATGACTGGAGAAACAAACTGGGTGCCCATAAGCATCATTACTGACAGCAAAATGCCAGTTATCATATAACCTAAGAAAATCCGTATGACCAGTTCCACAGATGATATTTTTATTTCCATCTGCGTTTCTATCACTCTCTCAAAATATGGCGAAGCACCTATTGTAAAATCAGCGAATACAACACTTGATACCATATAGATGGTTAGAAAGAGCCCCAGAATCATGAGAATATTTTGAGCTACGATCCAGCACATTTTGGATACTAGATAGTGCAGCTTCGACCGGCATCTCATTAATAGATACGTCCGGTTATTCTCCATATCCTGAAATAAAAAATCACCGATTAAAAACAACAATAGAAACTGGACAAAGTCCCAATAAAAAGGCACCTGATAATCAGATATCCGATAAAAGTAGCCTTCGTCTTTCAGCAAGGCAAAGAACGTTCCGACACTGTTGCTCTCCAATTCTCTTAGCTGCAGACTTTTCATGAGTGCAAGGAAAGCGATGATTGTGTAAAAAGCTAAGTATTTGTACTTGCCGTATGAAAAACTATAGTTTAAGTCCCGTAAAAACAGCTTATATAATGTGGTCCTGCTCATGAAAGAAAGTCCTTCCTCTTATATAACTGCCTGATTATGACCAACAGAACAAATGAAACAGCCAGTAAATATAGACTCTGAAAAACGATACTCATCGGATTGATCCAATTATGAAGCGCCAGGCTCGCTGCCCTTGTAAAAATCGGAAACGGGAGCACATTGCATAAATCAATTCCAGCTAATGTGACTAAAAGAATTATGATAATGGCACTGCTCTTCAAAAAAAACTTTAGAAAAAGTGTCAAAAATGAAATTAGCAAAAAGCCAAAGAACTTTGTAACAAACAATGCCGATAGGATGTTGAACGTGGTGATGTGTGGAGTAATGGATTGAAAAGCTTCTTTATTATTCAGCACTTTGCTAATGGATCCTGTGCTGTGTAGCCAGGTGTTCTCTGGTCCCCTAAGAAGAATTCCGACAAGATAGGAAAATCCAAGAATCATAAGCGTTAAAATGAGCGACAAACAGATTGCCGAGGCTGCAAGAGAACTCCATGTGCGGGATCGAGATCCAAGTTTCAAGACATACAGCGCTTTTTCGTGCTTATCTGTCAGTTGAGAAATCAACGTCACAATGACTGGAATGGCAATAGCGATAAACATATTTTGATTCGTGCTGCCATTAATTCCAGAAAAGTTTGCCATTAAATCATAAATTCCATTGTTCGACCATTGCCCTTCCCTTGCAATGAAGGAGAGACCAGTTTGAATTCCTATACAATATAGAACGATTAGAAGCCATGTTCTGTGGAATGACAGCAATCCCCTTATTCCAAGGTGCACAGCTTTAAACGGTTTCATTTCTTACACCAGCTGTTAAATACCAGACAAAGCTGCCCAAAAATCCTGCAAATAAATATAGCAGCATACTCCAATGTTCTTGATAATTCCATAAAAACAATCCCGAAACGGAATAGCTATACCAGTTCAAACTTGGAAACAAAACATCCAAACCTAAAAACAGAAGGAATGGAAACACTAAAACAATGTAGCGGTTCCTGACAGCAGTTGAAAGGGCAAGCCCTAATGAGGCAAGTATGCCGCCAAACAAGAACAGCAAGAAAAACCGCAGTGCTATGTAGACAAAGGGATGCTGATAAAATAAATCCTGATAAAATCCATTTTGAGAGACAGGCGCCATTCCATAGTAAAAGTTGTTTTCAATTAAAGGAAAAGCCATCATCAATGCCAAGAAGTTAACAAGCAATGGGAAAACAGCAATAAACCCGCCAAGCAGAAAGTTAACAGCATATCGTGTCATTAAATACGATTTCTTGTGTATCTTTGTTAGAATGCTTTTGATTAAACCTGTATTAAAATCCTCTGCATACGCATCACAATAAACAAGGGAAGCCAGGAGAGGAAAAATCAGTGCATAAATCTGATATGTACTCGAAACTTCGAGATACATCCAGCTAACAAAGGGGCTTCTAGGATACATCATGTAATATTGATCTGTGACACCCTGCGGCCACATTTGAATGACTGGCCATAATCCAAGAAATAGCCCTGCAGCGAGCAGCATCCATAAAACGGGTCTGCTGCTAATTCGGCTAAACTCCATCTTTAACATGTTATCCCTCCCAGCCTTTCATGAAAGAAACTCTTTTTTGTCATAGATTTTCAAACATATGAAAAATAAAACTGTAATCCATAAAAGAAAATAGATGAGATTAAATAACTGGTCCTCTGGAGACAGCCAAAGCTCCATCGAGATTCTGGCTTGCCCTGTGAACAAGCTGTATTGATCGAAAAAAAGTCCGTCCCCCAACCATAAGATCAGGGATGTAAAAAACACATACACGTTTTTCCTCAGTAACAGTTTTAAGAAAATTACCATCAGTATCATAAAGAGAATCACGAGGAATCTTGAACCAATAATATAGCTCCATACTTTCCCGCTAGTAACACGGGGAACGTAAAGCTGAAAATAATCCTTGTTATCCAGCCAAAAATACAGCGATCCTTCTTTTGTTCCCCAAAGGTTCGTTAACTGTCCTGTCGAAATCAGTGATCCCACAACACCAATAACTATTATGAGACTGGTTAAAAAAACAGTCAGTCCAACTGCAAAGAAGACATGCTCATAAAATAGCTTTCTTTTCTTTTTAATCCTGACGACTATCATATCGTTTTCTACTTGATCCATAAGAAGAGGCATCACGATGGCGATCATCGGTAGAATACCGGCCAACAGCACAAGCATTCCCGCACTGCCTCCACCTTTAAAGGGAGATAGAAAATCAAACAATGAGTTATTTGCTAACCCAGATGCATTGACCGTCCCTATCACGGTAATGACCAGCACAAACCCGATACTAAGCAGTGCCATTTTTCCAATGAAAGACTTAAGGTCCAGCATCCCCATTATTTATCCCAGCCCGTTTTCTCACCCGTATAGTCATATGTGTTCTTCCTATATTCCTCATAAGGAACTTCTCTACTTCCAGAAACGTCCAATTTAAATACATCTGGAGCAATACCTTTGTTAATCTGAATGTCTGTTCCTTTCACAAAAAAGGTTAATATATTTTCTTTGTTGTAGCATTGCAGATCCAGTAAAGCTCCGGTTTCTTTGGAAACACTCATTGTAAAGTTTCCTTGTAAAGATTCAGATTTTTCTTTTGGAATAACACCTTTAATTTCATAAGTCGGCATTCCAAACTTAGACCCTATGGTGTAACTCCAATTCGAATAATTTTCTCTTAGCAATTCATTCTCTTCGCTTTGTGTAATAAATATATTCCCTACACCTAACCAACCAATCTCCCTAGCAAGATCATCAATTTTATTAGAATTGTTTTTCAAATCCTCTATTGTAGTTAGCTTTTTTTCAGCCAATTCTTGAATAAATACACCATCATTTAATAAAAGATTTTCTGTCTGTATCACCTTACCATCTTGTAATTCCTCATTTGTTGTCAGATTTCTTTTATTGATCAAATCAACGTAAAAGGTATGACGGTGCGTTGACCCCAAAAGAGGATGTCCCCACTCTACCACTCCTTGGGCATTTTCAATGTTATCCCAAGAGTAAAACATTTTTTTCACGATGCTGAATTGATCGGGGTATCTTTTAACCAGTTCCTCTTCTTCCCTATGAAAAGGAAATGGGTCTTCAAGGAATGGATTTCTATGCTCTTTGCCGCTAATTGTAAATGTCTTTTCTTTTTTGTTAATAACATCTATCTTGTTGACCATTTCTTCTTCTTTGCTGTTAAACGTGGTTTTGATATCTGGATAAAATTTGATACCAATCAAGACGAGTGCAAGAACAGTCACGATAAGGGCAGGAATAATTTTTTTAGCCATAGTTACTCCTTATTCTTTTTCATGGATACGCATTTTTATTTTATAGTCGTATTTTTGAATCCAATATTGAATTTCATCTAATCGTTTTTCCTCTTCATAGGTGGGAACGTTTCTGTTTTCTGATTTAATTTTTGTATTGATATCCAGCCACTCTTTCCACAGCGTGCTGTAATCACTAAATGCCTGAGGCGTTAAGTATTGCTTAGCCAAGTCGAAATTCTGTTCAAGCTTCACAAAACTCTCTTCCATCGTTTTTTGTTCACTGTCAGTTTCAAGCTCTAACAGCTTTTCTTTGGAACCAAACACTTTAGACAGCATAGGAATATCCGCATCAGCAATATTTGTTTGCTGAACAGTAATGGCAGACATAAGAATCACAGCGGATGCTGCTAATCCAGCTATCCAGTACTTCGGTGATTTCTTCTTCTCTTCTCTATCCGCCAAATCAATACCAAGTATTGCCCTTTGACGGGCCTCTTTAGGAATCTCGATTTTGTTCATTTCTCTTATAATTTTATTGTCCATAAATATCCTCCGCCGTCAGCTGTTTTCGCAATTTATCGAGTGACCGATATAACGTCGTTTTAACCGTACCAATTGGCACTTCCAGTACATCTGAAATCTCTTGAAACGTGTAATGGTGATAATACTTTAAAATCACTACACTTTTCTCACTTTCATCTAACTTTTCCAGCAAATCTTGGAGAGTAAGCTGCAGAGAAATATCTTGATCATCCGATTGCACAAACTCTATATACTCCGGCTTTAAATGAACAACGTTTTGTCTTTTTTTTAACAGGTCAATTGAGCAGTTAATGGTGATCTTGATCAGCCATGTTTTAAAATACTCAGGACTTTTTAGTTTTTTAATTTGGCTGTATGACTTGTATGCTGTATCCTGTACAACATCCAGCGCATCGTTTTGGTTTTTTACATACATATAAGCCATACGGTACACATCATCTTCATATTGCTGAAACAGTGTTAAATACGCTTTCTTATCACCTTTTTGAGCTTTTTTCACAAGTTTTAAAATAAGCGGTCACCCCCTTCTGTTAGATTTCAACCTATTAGACTGGCAGTATTGTAATTTAGCTTTAGGAATTTGAAATTTTTTAATGGTGTTTTCCGTTTATTTCAATTTTACTTCAATTGGAAAGGTATGTAAGATATTTTGCAATAAAAAAGAAGCCTCCCAGACAGGAAGACTTCACTCATGTACTATTCTTCTTTCTCATCCCTTATATAAGACACCGCCTCACACATCACACTATACATCTTCTCCACACCCTCATTTGACGCTTCAAACTCATACGCATGCTCAGCCGAAATCCCTAAGTGTCCCGCTTCTTTCACCGCGTCCATGTTTGCTCCCATGAAAATGAACTCCCAGCTGTATTTTTCCTTTTGGTGTGTGATGAGCTTGCTGATTTTTTCGTAGTCGTACTCGATGCTCGAGTTTTCCATGCCGTCTGTTGTGATGACGAAGATCACTTTGCCTGGACGGTCTTCCTCTTTTGCTTTGGACAATCTGTTTCCAACATCATTTATCGTGCGGCCTACTGCATCCAGCAGCGCTGTGCATCCACGTACATAATAATCTTCCTTTGTCAGCACGGCGTCCTTTGCATGAATTCCGTCCCACAGCACCTCGTATTGATCATCAAAAAGTACGGTTGTCAGCCGGGTTTCGCCTGCCAATTGGCTCTGCTTTTTCACAAACGCATTGAAACCTCCAATTGTGTCGCTCTCCAGCCCTGCCATTGAACCACTGCGGTCCAGCAAGAAAATAATCTCCGTTAACTCCTTATTCATCTCCATCATCCTCCCTGTTCTTCATGCTATAATGATATCGAGTTTTATCCATTATTTGGTCGCTTTCAAGGCGACATTTAGGAGGCGGTTTCGATTTTAACCGAAAAGCTGATACAGGAGATTCAGGAGTACATTGAATTTCATTTAAGCATGGAGGTTTTCAGCTGCCAAGCACCTATTGAGGCGGAAATTTACAAAGAATCGCTGCAGGAAATCAGCGGTCTTGATGAATTTATCCAAAGCCATAAGAAGCCTTCCTTTAGAGATGTACTTTTTAGCTATATTGACCAATCAGGCGCAACCGACGCCGCCATCTATACAAAAGCAGGCATCGACCGGAGACATTTTTCTAAGATTCGCTCTAGGGCCGATTACACGCCAAAGAAAAACACAGTCATTGCACTCGCCCTGTCACTTAAGCTGGACATTGATAATACCGATGAACTCTTAAGCTCCGCCGGCTATTCTCTTTCCCAGAGCGACGAAGCAGATTTAGTCATCCAGTATTTTATTGAAAAGCAGAATTATAATATCCATGTGATTGATGAAGCACTGTACCGGTTTAAAGGGAAGACGCTGGTTGGGGCGATATAGGATAAAAACTGAGGAGGTACTATCATGTCTGTTGCACACTCCACTTTAAGAGAAAAAGATGCATTTCTTTGTACTCCAGCTCAAGTCAGTCAGGCAATCGCAGCTTACTTTGAAGGAAAAGGTTTCTCCATTCAGGTTTCTGAAAATAAAAGTGATGTTGATGTGATTGCTTCTTCAGGTTCAATCCGCTTCTTTATCGAATCCAGAGCAAACCAAGCATACAAATATCAGGATACAGACAAAGTTTTTGACAGCTCCAAACTAGACGTCCAATTCGCAGAGCAAATTGAACAAATTATGCGGTTTCAGCAGCAAAACTTACATTCTAAAACTACTTTCTTTATCATGGGTAACCCAGATATCAAGAGGCTGCGCAATCGTATTGCCAAAGTGGATAAAATGCTGGATAAGCTAGGAATCATTCGCTGCTGGGTTAAAGAAAATGGAGAAGTTGAGTTTGAAGGGGAAAATGCCTTTTTACTGGAGCTCAGCTGCTGAATAGCATTACGTACGGAGGATAATACAAAATGAATATTTGGCAAGGAAAATTAGTACGATTAAGACCTATTCAGCATTCAGACTGGAAGTACTTCCATAAAGATAGCCTAGACTCTGAGATTTCGAGATTGAATGACGCGATTTATGGTCCAAGATCTGAGGAAGGCACAAAACGGTGGACCGAGTCCGAGGCGGAAAAAGGCTGGGATGGGCACAATTTTAGGATGGCTGTTGAGAATTTTGACGGTGAACTCGTTGGCAGCATCAGCACCGATAAATGCGACCCGCGCAACGGCACGTTTAGCTATGGCGTCAGCATCTTTCGCGACCATTGGAAAAACGGCTATGCGAGCGATTCTATTAAAATCGTATTACGTTATTTCTTCAACGAGCTGCGTTATCAAAAAGCAACTGCCTATGTATACAGCTTTAATGAAGGCTCCATTCAGATGCACAATCGGATTGGATTTACGCAAGAAGGTTGTTTGCGGAATATGATTTATACACAAGGAAAATATTATGACCTATTGGTTTTTGGTTTGACTGATGAAGAATTTGAACAACTCTCACGATAAAACGCTCAGATCTCCTTATCTGAGCGTTTTTCGTCTTTCTTTTCTGTAATCCATTTCGTATATCTAAAGAACACAATGAGCAGGTTTACCACAAAATAAATGATTAAAAGCGCCAGCAGGGCTGAAAAATATTCGCCTTCTTTAAGTGTTTCAACTAACATGTAAACACAAGCAAAACCTAATGCTACTACGACAAGAAATACACAAAAGATTAATGGTGTTATTTTCACGTTATCTTCCCCTTAATCGTTTTATATTCTCCTGCAATTTTTATCCGTTCATATATGTATTATATCTCAACTGTATAATTTTGGAGGTTTCACCCGTTCTTCAACACAAATAATTTCTTGTTTCTGTTTATAGTAGATAAAAAGACATCCTTGAAATCCACAACCCCTTGCACAGCTAAATTATTCATCAGCCACTGTTCATCTACCCCAGCTTTAGCTAGATTTTCATGAATGACCTTCCCCTCGTTGATAATAACTAAAGGGATGTCTGTGCTGCTGGCGGTTAATTTCATATCTGCTGGTGTAACAGGATTTTCTTTCTCCACTTTCATGATGGATATATGCCCATTTGGCTCTAATATGGCATACTTCACCTGGCTCACATCAAAAATATTGTTTACTCTAAGCTCTGATAATAGCAGATCGAGACTGAAAAATTGCCGTTTCAGATTCTTTAAAACGACTTTTCCATTATCGATAAGGATAGCCGGCTTTCCGTTGAAGAAAAAGCTGAATTTCCTGCTTTTTAAAGAGATCAAGCTGAAAATAGTGTGCCAAAGGAAGAGGGTGAATAACGGTATTAGCATATAGGTGAAAGAGATTTTGCCATCTAATAAAGGAGACACCGTAATGGCTCCCAGAATCCATATTAGCGCAAAGTCATACGTGGTCATCTGATTCACAGCGCGTTTGGATACAAGCCGACCAACAAAGAAGCCGATAGCACCAACGATAACGGTTCGAATCAAATAGCCTAACAAACTAATGTGCTCAATATTCCCAAATACGTCCGGCATCCCTTCACCCTCCTCTCTAATTTATATATAGCTCACCCTGTCCGGTTAAAAGTCCGATAAACACCTGCCGAACATCAGTAATATTCTGCTTTTTTAATTGTGCATGCACCCAGTCGGTCGTCAGGTTTTTCTCATGCAGTACCTTCGTGTCGATCTTTCCTTCATATATTAAAATTCTTGATAACTCTGTCGGTGTCGTTGGAATACCCATGATTGACTTTGTGACGGGCAGCTCTTTAGCATTTTGAGCGACACTAAAAACTCCGTTTGGTTCGGCAATCACATAGTCTACATTTTTCAGCTCAAAAATATTTTTCTGTCTTAATATTGAAAACAAATTATCAATCGTGAGCATGGATTTTTTCAAAATATCCTTTTTGACTCTCCCATTTTCCACTAATACCACTTGCTTTTTAGATGAAAAATAAGGTGACAGCTTTAAGTAGCTGTATGAAATCAATAAGATGAACAAGATATAAACCACAATAATTGATATGGAATCAATCGGCCGAGACTGCGGCTGTACCATGCGCGATGAAGCAATATGGCTGATACCAGCAGCAACCAAGAAATTATAAGGCGTGATAATTCCCGGCTGTCTGAATCCCAATGCCTTATCTGCTAAAAATAATACAAAATATAGAATAGTAGTCCGGACAAATAATTCGAGATAAGTAAGATCTTCTGCAGTGAAAAATAAATGCTTTAAGTCCAAAGAGATCTTCTCCTTTAAAGAGACTAAGTAATCTTCTTATCTATTATTTCTTGTAAAGTCGTAAAGAATACCCCTAATAAAAAAACGTTCAGAACTTTTGTCTGAACGTTTTCTTCTTATTCAACAAATAAAAGAGAATGATTGTGAGTACAACTGCTCCTATCCCTACAAACAAAAAGGACAAATCTATCCTCTCTTCATCTTCCTTTTCTCTAAATACCGCTTTTTTATACTTGCCATCCTCTACTTTCACGGCAATGGCATCGTCTGTACTCATGTTCTTAATAGAATAATATTTTGTCCCTTTTTTATAAGCATTTGAAAAATCACCTGAGAGAGATTTCATGTCGGAATAACTCGTCACTTCTCCAACTTCCGAATCAATATCTGTTACATATTCGTCTAATACTTCATAAGTCCGGCCATCCCAAACAACTAAAGGATACGCCCATGAAGTGGCGGATGAAGGTTGCGGAAACATGAAAACAAACAAAACGGCAACTAAAAGCAAGGTACTTTTCTTCATATTTCTGCAGCTAAAACACCAAACTTAATATCCTTTGTTTCCTTCGTATCTGCAAACCACCGTAACACTTGGTTATGATGATCGATGATTTGCTGTGCGGATAATCCGGCTGAATTCCAAGTACTGTGTGCATCTGTAGCCAGTGTTACATCAAATCCCATACTGAAGGCTCTTCTGCACGTTGTGTCCACGCAAACCTCGCTTTGAATGCCCGCCAAGACGACGTGCTCAATGCTCCTTTTCATCAATTCTTCATATAAATGGGTCTGATAAAAAGAATCCGGGGTGGTCTTTTCAATGATTAGTTCCGTTGAAGCTGGAGTAATATCCGGATGTATTTCCCACGCCTCTGTTCCTGGTTCCAGTGTCTTTCCTGCAGGAGCATTATGCTGAATAAACACGACTTGCACTTGAGATTTTCTTGCACTCTCCAAAAGCTGTTTCAAATTCCCGAGCAGCTCTTCAGCCTTGAACACAGGATTCTCTTCTAAAAACATGCCCCTTTGAACATCAATGATAAGAAGTGCAGTTTTCATTCGTTTGTCAGCTCCTTAAAATTTTATGGCTTCCTCTCATCCCATAAGATTCACTAAATAATACTGAAAACTATAAGCTCCTATACAGCTAAGACTAGAAGCTAAAAGTGCAATGGATAGATAAGGATTGTGACTAGACTCTCTTCTTAAAAATAAATAAAAAGCAGATAGTGCCGTACCCAGTATAAAAAACACTAACCAAAAAGATCCCCGTACAAATCCAAATTGAATGAAAAAGACAACGATGTATAAAACATTTATTGAAAGCAACAGAAGCTGTAATGCATTCTTCATTGTTATCCATCCCTTACAATTCTATTAAAATAACACCTCATGCCCCATCCACTTCTCAATCTTAACCTTGCCCTGAATAGACAGCAGCCGGCATAAATAACGATATGGGGTACGGTACCTGCTCAGATCTGGAATCGGAAGCACTCGCTCGTAGCCTTTCCTGAACTCTGCTGCTGACGGCTTGTCCAATATATATTCCAGTCCAATAAAATCAAGTTCACGCGGAGCAATGGCATAAGCTTCTGTATCAACCAGCCCGGTTAACACCTTTCCATCCGAAATAAACTGTGTAGGATCAAGGTCGATCATGACAAAGGTTGAAGACTCCGGAACAGGAAGACCTCGCATTAGCTTCTGCATTTCCGGAAGCATCTTCTTTATTTCTACCTGATCCTCATAATACCGCGAGACGATTTTCTCCATTCCATTTGCAAGATGCTCGCGGAAATCGGCTAGATCCACAGCGAGCTGCTCACGCTCCGGATGTCCTGCATAATTCCTCTTTAATGTATGTATTCTAGCTAGCCCTTCGCCCAAACTTTGCAGAAGAGAAGCAGGCTGATCAATAAAGCTGTCCACCGTTTTGCCTTCCAGCTTTTCAACCACTACAAACTCCCTGTCCAACTTACCTTTTTTCAGCACTCTGGGGACAGGGATGGAACTGACTTCACTCAGCACATTGTTCACACTTTCCAGCTGGTGAACATTTCGGGGGTCGATGCCAAACAGCACGCTGCAGCCATACCAGAAATCGCCCTCTGGCTCACCCTTTATTCGCGATGACCTCACAACCGCCTCCCCGCTCTCGATTTTAACAAGCCACACATCGCTCGCGTGGCCATCGTATCCGGGGCTAAGCTCTTGTACTTCTATAATTTTTTCATGAAATAAAAATTGCAGATTCATAGAACACTCCTTTAATTAAGGATTAAACCACTGAAAACCATTAGAATATTCAGTGTTACATGCCAAATTATTGCCGGCAATATGCTTTTGGATTTAATTGTTATAGCTCCGTAAAAAAAGCCTCCTGCCGCAAAAGCAGCACACACAATCCAAGAAAAACCTAAAGAGTAATGCTGTAAACCAAAGCCTAAGCTAGTTAAAAGAACAGCCCATTTTTCACCGAATTGCTCTAGAAACCGGCTAAGTATTGCACCTCTCCAAATCAATTCTTCAAGTACACCATTTACAAGAGAAAATACAGCGGCCAGCAACAAGACTCCCTGCACAAAATCCCAGCCCCGCATCCCAATAAACGGAACAAAAGATACGATATTAATTGTAAGAGCAATGAGAAGAAACCATCTTACCCTTATTAGGTGTGGACCGAACCAGATAAAGGGAGCAACTATTTTTTCATTCCATAAAGGTTTTTTCCAAAACAAAATAAAAGAACTTTTTTGTAAGAACGACTGTGCAAACAATGGGATTAAGATGAGAGCAAGCGATAAACGGCTATAAAATACATAGCCAATCTTTGAATCGATTTGTTCTATCCAGTGGGCGCTGATATACAAATACAGACCAAACCCGATGCCAAAAAGAAGGCTCGTCACTATAAAATCTTTTACAGGTTTGAGTTTTGTAAAATACAACATTATCGAAAGCAACGTCCATACTCCAAGCAATAGATAACTGTTAAGCTGAAGAATGATGATAAGAGTAATAAACAATAATAGCGCGGTATATTTCATAGAGTTGAGTTCCTGTCTTACAGAATTTAATTATACATATTTTACCACAAAGAGAGTTTGCTCCTGCTTTTTGAAATACAATAAAAAGCATAACTCCAGTGGAATTATGCTTTTAGATTTATTATTTATTTTTTAACTGGCATGCCTTCCTTTTCCCATGCAGAAAATCCGCCTTGAAAATTTAAGACATCCTTGAACCCCTTTTTCTGCAGCATGCTGGTCGCAATCGCTGACCTGGCGCCGGATTGGCAATGGGCGACAAGGGTTTTATCTTTTGGCAGCGATCCCGTCTCGTTTTCTAAGTTACCGAGAAAATGATGGTGTGCACCTGGAATATGGCCGCTGTCCCACTCACTTTCAGCCCTCACATCTATGACATAAAAATTATCGTCAGCAGCATATTTCTTTACTTGATCCGCAGATACCATTTCATACGATTCATGGTCACCGCTCAGCTCTTCTGGCGTTATAAAGCCTGTTATCCGGTCAAGTCCGATGGATTGCAACGAACGTTTAATATCAGGAAGCTTCTGCTCCTCCGCAATCAGTACAATATCCTGATCATATTTCAGCAGCCATCCCGCCCAATTGGTGAACGAACCGTTATACGGCAAGTTTAGTGAACCCTGAACGTGTCCTAATGCGAATTCTGCCGCTGGCCTTGTATCTACTAAAATTGCAGCTTCATCAATTGGAAGCGAAACTTTTGGCGTTTCTTCGCTGTTCAGCAATGCCGGTCCGCTTTTATTCCACTTTTTCATTTGACCAAAGTACGTCGGCGGCTCTGGCTGACTTGATAGAAGCTCCTTTACAAAAGCAGCTTCATCCTGGACTTGGAATGCCCAGTTAACCGTTTTTTCGTATCCAATAGTCGATACCGGAACGGCGCCTAATGATTTTCCGCAAGAGCTTCCCGCACCATGTGCTGGCCAGACCTGAAGAAAGTCAGGCAGCTGAGCCACTTTTTTTAGTGAAGCGAACAGCTCTTTTCCTCCCTTTTCAGAGGTTCCTGCAGATCCCGCTGCCTTCTCAAGCAAATCCGGCCTGCCCACATCGCCAACAAACAGAAAGTCACCTGTGAAAATACCCATTGGCTCATCCGCTCCTCCCCCTTTATCGGTAAGCAGGAACGAGATGCTTTCAGGGGTATGTCCCGGTGTGTGCATGACTTCAAATTGCACTTTTCCTATAGAAAAAACGGAACCATCTTTTAAAAGCTCATGCTCATAATCGCCTAAAAACTCGTATTTCCAGTCTTTATCCCCTTCATCAGACATGTAAAGTTTGATTCCATAAAGATGTGCCAGCTCCCTGGCGCCTGAAAGGTAGTCGGCATGAATATGCGTTTCAGCCGCTGCGGTAATCTTCAGCCCCTCTTTTTTCGCAGTCTCAAGATAAGGGGTATAGTGCCTTGCAGGATCAATGACGATCGCCTCACCCGTACCTTGGCAACCTATCAAATAAGAACGATGGGCGAGCTGTTCATCAAAGAATGATTTAAAATACATAGTGGCTCCTCCTCAGTAAGTAAATAAACCTTTCCTTCTGTTCATTCTTGAATATGAATTGAAAAAGTATACTTCCTTTTTAAAAATACCTCCATAGGTATCTTACCCGTGACAGAAATGAACTAAAACAAGAAAATCTAAGAACGGTACAGAGTTTCTTCCCCCCCGTAGTTTCACTTGGTACCGTACCCCCAAAGTATGACTTGCTACTTAAAAACAATAAAACCCTGTAGTATACAGGGTTTTGGGGTTTATTAAGTTTAGTTTGCAGTTTCAGGTGATCAGGAATAGGAACCTTGCTCGCAAAGTCGCTAGCTTTTTCTCGTTTAATAGAACGATAGACAGCATATACGATGGCAGCGATGTTTATGACAATGGCGCTGCTGATGAATTCAATCATAAACAAGCTCCTTCTATAAAAATAGACTCTCTACGTAATAGAGAGTCTGCTGCTGCGGTAAAATTCCGCCGCACTTCATGTACATTAAGTATAAACACATATGTAAAATATGTAAATTTCTTAGTGTCAGTTGTTATGTCTAAATAATCCCATGTTTTTTTAATGCAAACTCAATTCCGTCCTCGCTAGATTTCTTCGTCACAAAATCCGCAATTGCTTTTAAGTTGGACGAACCGTTGCCCATTGCAATACCAAGTCCCGCCAGTTCCAGCATATCAATATCATTTTCGCCGTCCCCAAACGCAACAGCCTCTGAGGGATGAATATTAAAATGCTCCAGTACTTTAAAAATGGCTAACGATTTGCATACGTCTTCTTGTAAGACATTTAGTATATACGGATGCCATCTTTTAAATTTCAGATTTGGAAATGAGTGAATATACTTTTCTGCCATTTCATCGGTTGCATACAAACACATTAAATAGACTTCTTCCTCATGAATCAGTTGATTTATTGAGGGGTAATCATCCAGTGAAAGTGTTTCTTTTAAGGCCTGCAATATACTTTGATCTTTCACACCATTCATACTGAAATCTTCTGTATAAAAGGAAAGACCGTGATTTTCACCAAGGGCAAACTCAAACACTTCTCGGATGTTCTTCTGATCTAGCGGCACTTTATGAATCACCGCTTCACCGTGCTTCACGTACCCGCCATTTGCTGTGATAAATATATCTATCCCCAGCTCCCGAATTTCGCTGCACATAGAAAGCGGTCGTCCTGTCGCCACAGCCACTCTGATGCCTTTATTTTTCAAAGCCTGTATCGCTAGTTTTGTACTATTTGAAATGCTCCCATCCTCATGGTGCGTCAGCGTTCCATCCACATCAAAAAACACGATTTTGTAATCCATAAGTCCCCCCATTTTAATTCTTAACGTTTTCTTCTCTTACTTAATTGTAACTTATTTCAAAATACTTCCATAGGTCCATATACGAAGAGAAACTATTTTGTGTAAAATTAAGGAAGATAAACAGAGTGGAGGGCTGTCATTGGATTTTGTATTAGAACATAAATGGGTATTTTTAATTGCCGCTGAAGTTTTCTTTTGGATCTTCATGCTGACTTTCTTAGTGCTGCGCTATTGGTTTAAGCTGCATAAAATGAGTGTCTTGTTTATGGGTCTTTTTATCGTAAACGATCTGTGGATTGCAACAATGGGGTTCTTTGATTACTTAAAAACGGGGGAATTTGCGAGCTATCAGGTGATCATTTTAATCCTCATCGTTTATGCGTTTACATATGGGAAGAGTGATTTTAAGAAGTTGGATTATGCAATTCAGAAACGCGTCGCTAAAATGAAAGGCGAGCCAATGCCTGATCTGCACAGACCTGTGGCTTTATACGGAAAAGATCTGGCTAGAAAGGAAAGAAAGCAATTCACTGTTCATTTTCTTGTTTTCTGCCTGGTTCATATCGTACTTCTTTTTGTGGCTGGCCTATCTGATCAGTTTACGCAAAACCAAAGCATTCAGCAGATGCTCACGGAATGGTTCAATAGCAAAGATGGTCTTTACCCTTTTGATAATCAAACAATGAACAACTTGAGCAGAATCTGGACGATTATTCTTGTCGTTGATGGTGTCATCTCTCTCTCCTACACAGTCTTTCCTAAGCAGGAGAAGAAGCACGTTTCATTGGACAGATAGAGAAAAGGCCTTGCCAATTGACGGCGAGGCCTTTTGTCAGTTTAAATCAGTCCCCGCCACCGCACCCGCTGCTGCAGCAGCTGTCACTCGTGCAGCTGCTGTAACATGATGAGCTGGAATCTGTACTCTTATTCTTAGAAGAATAGGTCACAGGCTGCTGACCGTACACTGCTTTCATTTGGTTGGAATAATCATGGTGATGTTTGTAAGATGTAAAAATCATCGCCTCGGCAATAAGCGGTGCGTTTCCAACCTCTTCAACCACTCGCTTTGGCGTATAGTTTTGCTTTGTTTTATGTACATTGACTTTTATTTTTCTTTTTAAAGAATCGATGATTTCCTGAACTAATTGCTTATCTGCGTTCTTCCTGAAATATTTTTCTTTAAGATCTGCATGAGAGCATTTCAGGAAATCCTCTATCGTCTCTTTTGACAGTGGTGATTTGAAGAATCGGCCCCAAACAAATTCCGAATATGCCGTATGATGAAAAAGCTCCGTGTACAATAAATCAAACCACGCACGTCCGCTTGGGTCGGGTTTGAAAGTATCGTTTGGCGTGTGATGAATATGCTGGCCGCAAAATTGCTGGCAAAACGTTTCATAGTCTTTCGTAAACATGATCATCTCGTGCCAGATCTCATCCGCTTTCTCACTGAACATCGGAACATTTTTAGCCAGTGAACACATTAAAAAGAAACGCTGCAGTTCAAAAAAGTAATGATTATACGAGTCTTCGTTCGTTTTGGGATGTTCTGCAAAGTAACGTTTCTTAATTTTAGATTGATAATCTTCCGTTAACGCCATCTTAAGCGCCATTACGCTTTTCTCCAGTTGAAGTGACGCATTAACACCGAGGTGATCAGGTATAGGAACCTTGCTCGCTATATCTCTAGCTTTCTTTCGTTTAATGGAACCGTAGACGGCATATACGATTGCAGCCATGATGATGACAATGGCGCCGCGGATGAACTCAATCATAAACAACCTCCTGCTATAAAAATAGACTCTCTACCGTGATAGAGAGTCTGCTGCTGCGGACAATGGCCGCCGCACTTCATGTACGTTTAGTATAAATAAAGTTGTAAAATATGTAAAACTTTAACATATGTTGTGTTATGCCCAAATAATCCCGAGCTAGGGATATACTTTATTCTCGCTCCTTTGGCCAAGAGCCTTGCTGTTTACGAATTAATACAATTTGGCCTATATGATATACGTTGTGCAAGATTTGCCGAGCCATCACTCCGACAAGTTCATCATCCAGCTGACTGTCATTAACTTGTGCTAATGATGTTCGCAAACTTTTACAAATTAGATGTGTTTCTGCCAAAACTGCTTTCCATTTTTCAGAATCAGCTGGATCACCGGCATCTCCAAATGTATTCACTGACAAGATTGCCTTCCATTTAGAATCTGCTGGCTGCCCGATATCTCCAAATGCAGCTTTTGCATCAGATGCCTTTTTTCTAGGCTTTGTATCATTGGTTTGTCTAAGCAGAATGGCGTTGAAATAATTTAGATGGTTTACAGTTTGCCAGATTGTGTTCCCGCCTCCAGGAGGCTGCCAGCTTGCATCTCTGGAACTTAACCCCTCAAGAGCAGATTCTAAAGGTAAAAACCAAGTCTCCGTATCCCAACTAAAGTCGAATTCCATACGAAAAATATCCATTAGCTTTAGGTTCATTTATTTCCTCCCCCTCATCTTTAAGCTATTAATTTTGAGGTATTGAAGTGAAAGTGTTGAAACAATTTACTGTAGTTGTTTTAACCTAAAATACAAATTCGATATAACCACTACTAAACCTTGTTCAGCAAGCGAATTCGCAATAATCGATATTACCAAATAAAAATAAGCCAGTTAATTCATATGCGAATTAGCTGGCTTTTTTCCTTACTATTATATTTTAATAAAAATAATCCCGAGCAGCGCGGTAATAATGCCAACAAGCTGATACCGCTTCAGCTTCTCTTTAAACAGCCAGCAGCCTGCCAGGATAACAACAAGACAGTTCAGGCTGACAATCGGGAAGATGATGCTGGCAATTCCTTTTTGCAAAGCGTAAAAATAACAGCTGTACCCAATAACACTGACAAGCCCGACAATTGTGCCGATACTTGCTTCGGACTTCAGCCAGTTTTCCTTTTCCCGAAGACTTGTAATTCCGAGAAAAATACTGCCGCCGCCATACATGCAAATTAGCGTGTTGAGCGCGCTGATTTGCAGATGAGACGTCGTTTTCATTAAGATGCCTAGAATGCCGAACGAAAGTATAGCCAGAATAATTCGGAGCATCCATGGTCTGTATTCAAAAGCTCTGGCTGAACCTGGTGAATATTGAATAAGAATAGCAGAGCCAAGAATAACCATGATCCCCATCCATTGAATCAAGCTGATCTGTTCGTGAAAAATTATTGCTGAACCCAGAATCGGAAGGATCGCGTTTGCTCCGATTAGCGGGGACGTCAAGCTAGCCGGCCCTTTTTCAAACGCCTTAGACATCTGAATATTGCCGCTCGCGTTTAGTATGCCGATTGTGCTCCCGAGAACGATGGCAAGAAGGTCCAGCTTCAGAGCACCTATGGCCATTCCATAAGAAAGAGTGAGCAGAAACGCAACGATATAAAAGAAAAATTGAATATGCACCTTTGAATAGCCTTTGCTCGTACTCCATTTAAAAATGGTATTGTTCATCCCAAAGCTTAACGTTGTTGCCAATGCTGCAGCGATCCACATGGTTGCGCCTTCTCTCTATTATTTTCCATGACTTATTGTAAATCTATTAATAAGATGCTGCAATATAAAAAGCAGCCGAAAAAAACACCAGCTGCTTTACTCTATCATTTTTTCGATTTAGTCCATATCAACAATAAGCCAGTCTCCGTCTACCTTTTTCAACTCAATTGTTGTTTCGTCGCGGCCTGATCCGTATATCGGTTTTGGCGTCATTTCCAGCTTTACATTGACCTCTGCTCTGTTACCATCGATTTCTTCTTCAATAGCTAGAATGTCGATTTCTGCATTATCTGGAATATCTTCAGCATCATTATTCTCATCCCACGGAATACTCGGGTGAACATACTTGCCCGCTTCCTCCATGTCTTTATCCTCCATCGCATCAAAAAATGCTTCAACTACATCTTTTGGAGAATTAACCATCATGGAGTTAACCAAAAAACCAATTAACAGAATGGCAGCTATCCAGCCGTACCATGGTACTTTCTTAAAAATAGTTACGGCTTTCTCTTTGCTCGACGGATAATCATTTCGTGGCGTATCCGTTATAACCTGCTGTTCAGACTGCTGTGTTCCATGTTCTTCAGTAATTGTTCTTTCAGCCCCGCAATGACTGCAAAAGCGGGCGCTCTCCGGCACTTCCTTGCCGCATGACTTACAATGTACCATTTTATTAGCTCCTTACGTTTTTAAATTGCTGCTCTGTTATATCGGCTTAACGCTGTGATTATTTACAAAACAAAATAAGAAGCAGCTGCCATGATGGGCAACTGCTTCTTCCTATTTAACGATAGTCATTATGAGTCGGCGTGAACAAGTCTTCCTCTGATTTTCTAACCATTGAAAAATTGTCCACGTTATAATGTCCGTGCATGATGGCGTTGTGATGCTGAATAATTTGTTCGGCTGTGAGGACCTTTGAATCTGTCGTCGAATGTCCGTCGCCAACTAGTGTGACATCAAAACCATTAACGGTAGCTGCCCGCACTGCGGTATCGATGCAATGCTCCGTCTTACAGCCCATGATTACAAGATGCTCAATTTGGCTGTCCTTTAAATAAGGCAGCAAATCCGTCCCATAAAAAGAACTGGTCGCCTTTTTATCAAAGGTAACAGCTGAGGATGGCACCTGGATGCCTCTGTGTATTTCAAATCCCGGTCCTTCCCCATTCGCAACATCAAGGTCTCTCACGAAAACGATGGACGCTTGTTCATGCTGCGCCTTTTCAAGAACCGCATTAATGTTTTCAACTAATCTTTCTTTTTCAAAAACACATTGTTCCTTATCATTGCCTTCTATTAATTCCTGTTGAGCATCAATGACGAGCAAAGCTTGCTTCAAGAAATCACTCCTCTATTTGTTGTTTACCATTAAATCCTGGCTGCTGTATCTCTCCACCCGATCGAGCCACTCGCCGATATGCACATTGAAAAGCTCTGGCTGTTCTATATGAAGATTATGCCCTGCAGTATCCAAGATGGAAAAAGTAGCACGCGGGTACTTATCCAGGATGTCGTATGCGTCCTTATAACCTGTAACGTGATCCTGTCGCCCTACTAAAAACACACTCGGTTTTGCAAACTCTTCTTGATCAATGTCGAACGTAAAGCCATATGCTTGCGAGATTCTCTCCAGAAATGCGTGATCCGACATTTCAATTCCTGCAACAATTTCCTTCCTCGTCCTGTTCAAGGTATATTCGTTTAACACAACGGCAACAGAACGAAATTCGATTTGTTCTTCTTGCGATAGTGAATCTAGCAAATCATGGTCTACTACTAGATTAGCTTGTTCTGGAAGAGTCCTTGCTGTCCTGTCAGCGATTATCATCGGACAGATCAGCGCTGCTCCCAAAACACGTTCAGGCATTCTAGCTATAATTCCACGAGCGATATAGCCGCCGTAAGATTCTCCTGCTATTAAAAACGACTGTTCTGGTAAAAGGGAGTCTATGAATTGTATAACAGAATCCAGCATTTCATCGGAGTTTTGGATGTTTTCATAGTCTCTCGTTTTTCCCATGCCTGGGAGATCAAGATAGATGCGTTTGTAATCATCGTGATTCTTAAATGCAGGCTCCATGCAGCCTTTCATCAGTCGGTGATCCGGTGAAAAGCCATGAATCATCACAACTGGAGTACCTGAACCTATCATTTCATAATAAATTTCAGCTTTCTTCACCTTACAATACGCCATATTTCACCACTCCTTTTCCCTCACCTTCTCGTTCGGCAAAGCTGAGGGTGAATCCTTCAAAGCGGTGGATCTTTTGTTGGTAAGGTACTTGCGTGGGGTACGGTACCATTCATCAACATCTGGCTTTAAATCACCGTTTTGCGTGAATGGTACCGTACCCCCGACCTGCTGCATAGTATAGACTATTGCCTAGTTAGAGGAGGATCCATTGTATGAAGAACAATCCTCGTGATCAAGCACCAAATAATCAAATTCCGCAGCCAATAAGAAGTGACGGTACGGGATGGTGGGATTTCGGTCCGCGGAACGTCATGCGCGATATTCAAAATCCAGATCTGCTCGTTCCGCCCGTCACAGATGCTGGGAGTCTGCCTAATTTAAGGTTTTCTTTTTCTGACACGAACATGCAGTTGAATCATGGCGGCTGGTCGAGAGAAGTGACAGTCAGGGAACTGCCGATTGCCACTACGCTTGCGGGAGTAAACATGGCTCTGACGCCAGGCGGCATACGCGAATTGCACTGGCATATGGAGGCAGAATGGGCGATCATGCTGGTAGGTCGCGCACGCATCACTGCAGTCGATCAGAATGGAAGGAACTTTATCCAAGACGTCGGTGTAGGCGATCTATGGTACTTCCCCCCTGGCATTCCCCACTCTATTCAAGGTTTGGAGGAAGGCTGCGAGTTTCTGCTCGTTTTTGATAACGGGAATTTCTCCGATTTGAGCACATTATCCATCTCGGATTGGTTTGCACATACACCAAAGGATGTTCTATCGGCAAACTTTGGTGTGCCGGAAAGTGCATTCGCCAATGTTCCGGATAAACAGCTGTATATTTTCCAAGGGCAGATCCCAGGGCCAATTGAAACACAGGCAGTACCGGACCCCTATGGAACTGTGCCGCAAAGCTTCTCACACCGGCTGCTCGCGCAAAAGCCGCTCGAGTTTCCAGGCGGAAATGTTCGAATTGCCGACTCATCCAACTTCCCCGCTTCCGTTACAATCGCTACGGCATTTGTAGAAGTTAAACCAGGCGGAATGAGAGAACTGCATTGGCATCCAAATGCAGATGAGTGGCAGTACTATATCTCAGGTAAGGGGCGTATGACCGTCTTTTCGGGAGTCGGTACAGCACGGACCTTTGATTATCAAGCCGGCGATGTTGGCTATGTGCCGCGTGCATTTGGCCACTACATCCAGAACACAGGAACAGAGAGTCTTTGGTTTCTGGAGATGTTCAAGAGCAACCGCTTTGAAGATGTGTCGCTCAACCAGTGGATGGCACTCACACCGCAGCAGCTTGTTCAGCAAAACGTGAATGCAACCCCTGAACTGATGAACTCACTGCGCAAGGAGAAATGGCCGGTGGTGAAGTATCCGGGGTATTCGTATTATCCACGGTCGGGGAAATAACTAGTCGGGGTACGGTACACGCGGAAATGGAACGCAAAAAAGTGCACCCCTTTTCTAATAGGGGCGCACTCTTTTCGTTTTACTTATTACTCTTCAAGAAATTATAAATGTTAGCTTCTCCTGAACCATAAAGTGGATCAGCTCCGACCTTACCAAAATCAATTGCACTTTTTCTAATCGCGGCAGCAACTTGTGCTGGTGAATATTCAGGGTGCGCAGATTTAATGACCCCTGCCACTCCAGCAACTTTAGGGGCAGCCATTGACGTTCCGTGCAAGTAGGAGTAGCCGTGCCACTTTCCATCTGAAAATTGAGTTGTCGCATTTGAACCTACTGGATAAGAAGGATACGTAGACAGCGTTCTATAAGTAAAGTCACGCTTATTCAAATAATCCCCTGTTGGATTTTGACGGTACAAGCTGTCGTATACTGGCCCGTTATCTCCTCCAGGGCCTGCAACGTCAATCACACTTCCATAGTTAGAATAGAATGCAATGTTCTCATCTGACCACTGATTGGAAGAAGAAACCGTTACGACTCCTGGAATCTGTGCAGGGACTACACGAGATGGTCCTTTAATATCAAGGTTATATCTTGTCTTCCAGTATTCCTGCATGTCATGGATATTGTTAAGGTCCATAGAATCGTTACCAGATGATACAACAACCGTTGCGCCCTTTTTGATCGCATATTGAATTGCACGATGATAAGCGACCATTGAAGCTGAATCGCCTTTTTCATCTAAATTATGTGCCATCCAGCGCCAGCCGCCGATAGACATGTTAATGACTTCTACACCATCGTTTGCAGCAGCAACGATCGCATCTGTGATCCACGATTGCTGAGCACCGCCTGTTGCTCCAAAAACACGATATGCTCGAACCGTTAGATCAGGCCCTACGCCTTTTACTTTACCGTTTGCCGCGATGGAACCAGCAACGTGTGTGCCGTGCCCGTTTTTATCCCAAGCATCAGTCGTTCCAGGCACAAACGTCTTAGATCCCGCCAAGTCAGCGTTTGCCGCAAGATCCGGATGGCTAAAATCAATTCCGGTATCAATAACCGCAACAACTGTATCTTGATCTCCATCATTGATATTATATGATTCACCATTGTTGGTTAAACGGTGCATATCCCATTGCTTGTCCCAATAGCTAGGAGCTGCTGCGTCAAGCGTAACTTTATTTCCGTCGGCATTTCCTGGAGTAAATGCTGTTGAATCCTGGGGCTCTAAATAAGCCTCCAGCTCTCTGTCAGCAGCGTGTACATTGCTGTCTTTTTTTATTTTCGACAAAAATTCAGGATCGTTTGACTGAACTTCTACAATGCCTACTTCTTCTATGACTCGCTCTACTTTTCCGCCTGCTTTTGTAATCGCATTAGAAAAGTTAGCGGGAAGATTCCCTTTATAGGCAATCACATATTGATCAGACCCTGGAGCAGCATTTGTTTTTTCGGGCTGAACTCCAGCCAGTAAAGAAAAGGATAATGCCGTACAAACAGATAAAACAGCTAGCTTTTTCATCAACATCTCTCCTGCCATCCTTATTGTTTTTACTCACGCAATATTGTCATTTTAAAACCAAATCTATTAATTTATTGTCGAAAGATGGAGGTTAATAGATAGAATTTTTCGACAATAGTATTTTAGGATAATATACCTAAAAATGACTTGTCTCTGTAATGAGACAAGCCATCCATTTTACCTATTTTTTCTCATGTCCCGCAAAACGTCTTATAATCCCCAGCAGAAGGCCCCGGCGGCTTAGCATACTCCGCCTGCTCCGGAGTATGTGCATAAGGATTCTTCAGCACAGTAAGCAGTTTTTCCATCATACTATAATCTCCGATGTTAGCCGCAGCCAGCGCCTCTTCAACCCGGTGGTTGCGCGGGATGATGGCAGGATTGCTATTACGCATCAGCTCATCAGAATCAGCTTTTGACTCTTCCTGCCTGCCTCGTCTAGCTTCCCACTTTTCATGCCACTGAGTGAACTCCGCGGCACAGTTCATGCCCGTGTCCTCCAGCTTATTAAACGTCAGCGCCACAAGCGTATTCGTATAATCCGCTTTATGTTCCTGCATCAAATTAAGAAGCTCTCCGATCAGTGCCTCATCTTCTTTTTCCTCATGGAACAATCCAAGCTTAGCTCTCATTCCCGCAAGCCAATGAGCTTGATACAAGTCAGAGTAACCGTACATTGCCTCCTGTGCCATTTCAACCGCTTTCTCCTGCTCTTCATGGAACAGCGGCAGCAGTGTTTCTGCAAAACGGGCGAGGTTCCACCCGCCGATGCGCGGCTGATTTGCATAAGCATAACGGCCCTGTCTATCAATAGAGCTGAACACCGTCGCCGGATCATACGTATTCATGAACGCGCACGGACCATAATCAATCGTTTCCCCGCTGATCGTCATATTGTCCGTGTTCATGACCCCATGGATAAAACCGGCCAGCTGCCACTTCGCGATAAGAGCTGCCTGCTGCTTGATTACTTCCTTAAGCAGAGCCAAGTAAGGCTGATCCTCACCTGCCGCTTCTGGATAATGCCGCTTAATCGCATAGTCTGCCAGCGCTTTCACTTCGTCTACTTTACCTCTTACATGCGTTGCAAACTCAAACGTCCCGACACGAAGATGGCTCTCCGCAACACGAGTAAGAATCGCACCCTTCAGCTCCGTTTCGCGATAAACCGTCTCACCTGTTGTCACCACAGCCAGACTGCGGGTCGTTGGAATGCCGAGTCCGTGCATTGCCTCACTGATAATGTACTCACGCAGCATCGGGCCAATCGCCGCACGGCCATCTCCGCCGCGGGAGTAAGGTGTCCTGCCTGATCCCTTGAGCTGAATATCGAACCTCTGACCCTCTGGAGTGATCTGCTCTCCAAGCAAAATCGCCCGGCCGTCCCCTAGCATCGTAAAGTTGCCAAACTGATGACCAGCGTATGCCTGCGCCAGCGGCTCACCGCCAGCAGGAGCCGTGTTCCCTGCAAACACAGCCGCCATGCCTTCATTTTTCAGTTCTGCAATATTCAATCCAAGCTCCTTGGCAAGCTGCTCGTTCACCACAATTGTGTTTGGAGCCTCGACAGGATTAAAACTGACTTTTGTATAAAAAGCTTCCGGCAGCGAGGTGTAGCTGTTTTGTAAATTCCAGCCTGCTGCGTTTTGATTTGTATTCATGTGAGCTCCTTTAAGCTGTGACGTTTATTTACCGTGATTATACCCTGAACCCGGAGCAACCACTAATTTTGTGTATTCTTTTTCCCGATCATCCCGTAATCTTGAATGGTCAAATCCGCATGATATGTGACTTCCGCCTCGCTGAACGTTTTGTCCCAATCGCCCTTGACCTCATTCCATAATCTCGGATAATGGATGCGAAGCTGGCTGCCGAAGCCGGCAACGTCCACTTTATATTCTTCTTGCATCTTTTTGACGACATTACCGACGAGCCGCACTACTTCCTTTTCTGCCTCTCTTTCGATACTTCTCACATTTTTATTTTCAAACGCGGGGCGTTCATGCGGGTTCCAGTATTCTGCAACCCTTCCGTCTGATTTGATTTTCACGTCAAATGAGATTCGACCATTGATGACTTTCGGCGTTATCTCGCTATCTAACGTTTTTAATTGAAAAAAAACAGGATGCTCCTTTTTCGACCGGTATGCTTTGACCGTGCCGCTTTTACTGTCGCCTGTCAGCCAGTTGATGCCTTCAATCTCTTTTTTGTTAAACGTGCCGATCATCTTTCCGGTCTTTCCTTTAATAATGGCGGCACCATCAAATTTGACCTCGCCTTTTTTCGTTTTCACGATCTGCTGCATCAGGAAGCTCGTGCCGCTCTCGAGCTTGGCGAATGTATCTGTTAAAGTAACCGGTTTTAACAGGCGCGTGGTAAGCTGCTGGTTCGCAATTTCATTAATGTGCATAGCAGGTATGCTTTTGTCTGACAGCTCAAGAGTGTCACTCGCTCTTCCTTTGGCGATGAACACGTTCGCACTCCCGCGAATATCTACGTCTCTGTAATGCAAGTCCATGAGCTCTTCCAGGTTCAATTCTTTTGCTACGTCACTCGCTATCACGATCGTTTTCTGGTGAGCGCCGAATATGAACCCTTCTTTTTTCAGCGTCATTTCCCAGCCGATTGGCTCAAGTGAAACTCCTTTTTCTGTGATGTTCACATACGGCTTAACGGCCGTTCCTCCGCCTTTATTGTTTTGCAATGCTGCAGGAACGACATATTGCAGCGTCGAACTAAGTTTATTCCCTTCTTCCTTATCTACCGCGGACCCGACAATAATATTCAGCTCTTCAATCGGCTTACTGCTCCAACACCCCGACAGAAGCGGCACAAACAACAGCACATACAGACACCTTCTCATGTGTTCTTCCTCCTTATATACGATAAAAGGAGGAGCAGCCCCGGTATCGTACCAAACAGCACGAATCCGAACTTCGAGATCCATCCGCCGAACGCGAATAATGAGTTAATATTTTTCGGTGTCATAGCAATCAGATAAACAACTGGGAGGACACCCCAATAAAAGATTTTCGTGTCTTTTTTAAAAACTTGAGCGAGCCCCATCGCCACAGCAAAGTATGACACTATAAACGTTGAAAAGATCTCCATAATCCAAATGACAAGCAGCAGTGAATCGAACCGTTCAAAGAAAAGACCCGTAATCTCATAGCCTCTTATAAACGTTAAAACAGGCCACGTCTGGCTGAGCACACCTTCTACGGAGAGAGCCCCCACAATCACGACCAACGTCAACGTGTAAAAGATGAGAGGAACGCCGATTCCGATCAAGACTACTTTTTTCGCTTTCTCCTGGTTTTGCATGAACATGTAAATAATTAAGATAATTTCATAGCCGCTGTAGGATAAAGCGGTCGCCGGCACACCATCAATGATTGGTTTAATGCCCATACCGAGTACTGGGCGGAGGTTATCAAGCTCGAAAATCTTCAGTCCGAGAAAAACGACCACAATAAAAAAAAGGACGGTGATGGGAAAAATGATTTCCAGCAGCCGCGCCACCGCGTTTATGCCCCCTAGCGTCAAATAAAGCCCAATCCAGATAAACGGCATGATGATGGCCCATATTGGAGTTCCTTGCAGCAGAAATAGACCTGTCGTTTCCGCCATCACGCGAACCTCAAGGGCAGCGAGGAGAAGAAAATAAAAGACGACAGCCAAGCTGATAATTGATCCGAGCGTTTTACCGACGATCACCTGATTGTATTGATAAAATGTCTTGTCCGGATACTGTTCGCAAAGCTTTACCATGATTAGTGCGATGACCATTGATATGAGACCGCCGACAATGACCGCAATCCAGGCATCCGGTGTCATCATTTTTTCGGTTGCCACCCGCGGCAGCGTAAGTATACCGGCTGCGAGCATCATGTTAATTAATATAATGGTGGTCTGTGAAGTGCTAATCCTGTCAGCCGGAAGCCTGTTCATCATCTGCATCTCCTTTCATCACTTTCTAGTCTGGTCTTTTGTCTGAAGCTGATCTGGCCGCTTTTTCATTAAGAAGAGCGGTGCACGGATGATCATGTCGAGCCAATCTTTAACTCGATACGGCGAGACTGGGCTCAAGTACGGCATTCCAAAACTTTTCAGCTTCACCAAATGAGCTCCGAGCAGCAGGAAGAACAAGATGACCCCGTACAACCCGAACACAGCAGCAAAAAACATGGCAATAAAGCGCAGCATTCGCAGCGCGATGCCGGCGTTGTACTGCGGAATGGAAAAGGACGTGATCGCAGTGACCGCCACCACGATGACCATGATAGGACTGACGATACCGGCCTGAACCGCCGCCTCACCGATAATCAAGCCTCCCACGATTCCGATGGACTGGCCGATTGCCTTAGGCAGGCGCAGTCCCGCTTCACGCAGAATCTCGATCGAAACCTCCATGATCAAAACCTCGATTAATGGTGGAAAAGGCACCCCTTCACGGCTTGCAGCAATGGAAAATACGAGCTTCGTCGGAATCAAGCCTTGATGAAACGAGACAAACGAAATGTAAACAGCTGGCGTAAACAGCGAAATAAAGGCCGTTAAATAGCGCAGCATCCGGATGAGCGACCCGATCATCCACCGCTCATAATAGTCCTCTGGCGTTTGCAGCAGCATATTAAATGTGACCGGAGCAATCAGCGCGAACGGCGTTCCGTCCAGAAATATAGCCACTCGCCCTTCCAGCACCGCGGCAAGCACCCGGTCCGGACGCTCTGTGTTCTGCACCTGCGGAAATGGGCTTAGAAAATCATCCTCGATCAGCTGCTCGATGTACCCCGACTCCTGCAGCGCGTCAATCTTAATTCGTGTAATGCGCCTTTTCACTTCCTCCAGCAGCTTCGGGTCCACGATGTCACTAATGTACGCGATCGCGACCTCTTTTTTCGCACGATCGCCGATTTGGTACGATGTGATGGCCAGGCTGTCCGTTTTGGCTAGCCTTCTTAGCAGTGCCGTATTATGACTGAGACTCTCAATAAAGCCGATTCGCGGTCCCCGAACCATCGACTCTGACGGCGGTTCCTCCATGTTTCGCTTGAGAACCTGCGATTCGCCGAACGTGAACCCTCCGGCCACACCCTCTACGAGCAGTCCAGCAGCTCCCGTCATTACGCTAGACGTGAAACTGTTGATGGTGCTCGCTTCTTTCAACTCGCAGATCGGCATAGCGCGGTCAAACAAGTAATCTCTTAATTCATGGTTATTAATGTGACGGCCATCACCGTCCATCAACAGCATGTTCACGATATAGTCATTAATCAGCTCTTTATCGGATAAACCGGCCACATAAACCACCACAATCGGAATCTTGTCCGGTCCAAACCGGTACTCACGAAAACGGACATCGGAGTTGTGGCCGATACTCTCTTTGACCGCAGCTAAATCGGCTAATATAGATCCCGATATGGGCTGGTGATCAGGATTAGCTGCCGCATGCGGTTGTAACGATTCGTTTTGTACCCGTTTTGAACTTTTCCTGCCTCTCCACCTCATCTGCCTCACTCTTTCTCTAAGGAATGCATCCAGCTATAAAACATCGCGATGCAAAACGGCACCAGGAACACAACAATTGCCTGAAAAAACACGTATTTATCCGGAATAAAAGGGGCAATGACCTCCCACACACCCATCACCTCTCTGCAAACTTATCATTCTTACCCATCATCACCAGAAAAAGTGGGTTTTATACTAGATTGAGAGGATTTAGAGTTGTTAGATTCCGGGATTAAGAGGGGCGCAACGGTGTGTTTTGCTTGTTTGCGTGGGGATTTTACTTGTCGCGGGCGTGTTCTACACATTTGCGGCCGTGATTTGGCTGCGCGCGGGCGCGATCTCGATATTCGCGGGCGTAAACCAGACATCCGCGGGCGCAAACTGCCCATACGCGGGCATAATTCCGTTATTTTCCAAAAACTGCACCAACTCCTCCCCCAACAAAAAAAGCAAGGAATCTAGAATCCCTTACTTTTCAACCACCTTATAAACTTCTTCCTTCGAGTGAAACCCATCCGCAATAATCGTTTGATCAATATTTCTCTTATTCACCGCGATCGGTGAAAGCAGCACAGACTGCACCTCGATTTTCCCGTTGTTTATCTTTCGGTCTGCCTTAACTTCATCGCCTTTAGCCATCATGACCGCCAGCTCTGCCGCTTTTTCGGTCAGTGCTTTAATCGGCTTATACACTGTCATGATCTGTGTGCCTTGGACGATACGCTGTACACCTGCTAACTCTGCGTCTTGTCCGGCAACTGGAATTTTGCCTGCAAGCCCTTGAGCCGCCAGTGCCTGGATGACGCCGCCGGCTGTTGCGTCGTTTGCAGCAATTACCGCGTCGATTTTATTTTGGTTCGCTTTAAGAGCCGCAGTCATATTCACAAGCGCATTAGCCGGCGTCCAATCCTTAGACCATTGATCATACACTACTGTTATATCGCCTTTATCAATAAGCGGCTGCAGAACTTTAAAGACGCCTCTTTTAAACAAGTGAGCGTTGTTGTCCGTTTCCGCACCGCCAATGTACACATACTTCCCTTTAGGAACGAGCTTTGTTATGGCATTGGCCTGCATCTCCCCGACCTTTTCATTGTCAAAGGACACATACAAGTCGATTTCACTGTTCTTCACGAGACGGTCATACGCGATCACTTTAATGCCGGCCAGATGCGCCTTTTTCACGATTGCCGCCATCGCTTCGGCATTATGAGGAACAACAACAAGCAGGTCCACGCCTTGACTGATGAGTGTTTCCGCTTGCTCGATCTGTACAGCATCATCCCCATTGGCTGCCAGAATCTCTACTTCCGCACCGAGCGATTCGACTGCCTCTTTAAACAGATCACGGTCCTTCAGCCAGCGCTCCTCCAATAATGTATCCATTGAAAAGCCGATTTTAATTTTGTCTGTTTCTTTTTCCGCAGCTTTTGGTGCAGGAACCGCTTTACCATCATTCCCATTCTGGCTGTTGCTCTCTTCACAAGCCGAAACTGCAAAAATCAAAGCCATTAAAAGAAGAAGCTTTATCATTTTCCCCATCCATGATGCTCCTTCTGTCCTCATACTCTTTTACCAAGAACGGTCTTGCGGTATTCAGTAGGTGAAAGCGCCACCATTTTTTTGAACACTTTGCTGAAATAGTTCGGTTCGTGATAGCCGACCTCGAACGTAATCTCTTTTAAGCTTTTCTCAGGATCCGCCATCAGTTTCTTTGCCTTTTCGATACGGCATTCTGTCAAAAAATCGATATAGTTGATGCCGAGCTTTTCCTTAAACATCTTGCTGATATAGATCGGGCTCAAGCCGACTTTTCTGCTCAGTGCGTCAAGAGAAATGTCTTCATGAGAATGCTCTGTGATGTACCGCTTGATCTGCTGCATCGTATCGGCCTCAAGCTGTTCATAGTGGGCTTGGTACGACTGCTTCATCTGTTCAAGCAAGTGGCTTGTTTCATTGCGCAGCTGCCGGAAATCCTGAGATTGATAGGAAAAGAGAGGCGTTTCCGTTTCCACGCCGATCTCGCTCATCACCCTTGCTGCGATCCAGAGCAGCTCAAGGACACGCTGCTGTGTTTGCAGCAGATCAGCGCCTTCATTCTCGCAGCGCTGTATCAGGTCCATAACATGCGTACGGATGTTATCCCATTTTCCAAGCCGGATTTCATCAAAAAACTGTTTCTCACGCTGTTTCGTGAGCGGCTTGTCATCCGTATTGCCCGATACACGAACATCCGAATAAAAACGATATTTTACAGGCAGCGACGTATCCATCGTCGCAATAAGCGATTCTTGATAAGACTGGCGCACTTGATTTAAAGAGCATGATACGTTCCCGATCCCAACAAACCAGCCTGCTCCAGGGTTTGTTTTGGCAAGAGACAATATCTCGTTAGCAAGTGCTATCGCTTGAGAGCGAAACGACCGGTCTTGTTTCCGAAACACGATAATCGGCAGCTGGCGTCCGTACAAAGCACCAACCCAGGCACTTTCTGCCCGTCTGACCTTTTCTTTTACTGCGGTATAGAGGCTTTCCCCACCCTCTGGCAGCAGGATGCTCATCACAAACTGTTCGTCTGTTGAAGGGATGTCCAGCATTTCAACGAGCATATCAAGGTGAACGTCATGAACATGGTCGAACAGCAGCTGTGTTACGACATCCGTCTCAACGAGCGGCATCGCTTTTTCTAAAACATCCAGTGACCTCCGCTCTTCCCGGATCTCGTCGAGCACTTTTCCGACAGTAGCCACAATTTCGCTCACTTTGCTCGGCTTCAGCAGATAATCCTTTACGCCAAGCTTGATCGCCTGGCGGGCGTAATCGAACGTATCAAAAGCTGTAATCATCACAAATTTAGTCCAAGGATCGGCAGCCGTAATATGCTGTATCGCTTCAAGACCGTTCATCCCCGGCATCTGGATGTCCATTAACACTAAGTCAGGCTTAAGTTCATCTGCCATCTGTACGGCGACTTTACCGTTCTTCGCTTGAAAAATTTCAATTTCAGGAAATGACTTTTGCAATATGACTTGCAGCCCTTCTCGTTCAATCGGTTCGTCATCCACGATCATTAGCTTTAACATGCTGTTCGACCCCCTTTGTTTTCGGTATTTTCATTATGATTTTGGTACCGTACCCCATACGGCTATGTATCTCCATAACGTCCTCTACGCCGTAAAAAAGCCGCAGCCGCTTCACGACGTTCGTGAACCCGATACCCGTCGAAGCGCCGTCTGTGTGGACAACCTCACCCGCAAGTATAGGCTGAATCTTGTGCTCCGGAATGCCTGGTCCGTCATCTTCCACCTCTACCATGACCCGCTCATCGCTGTCTTTAATACGAATCCATATAACCCCGCCATCCTCCCGCGGTTCAACCGCATAGATGACGGCGTTCTCAATGATTGGCTGCAATGTCAGACCTGGAATCTGAACATCGAGGCATGATTCGTCTATTTCCATATTCAATGTCAGGCGGTCGGTAAACCTTGCTTTTTGAATGTTCATGTATTGCTGAATGACCATGACCTCATCACGAAGAGTCACGGATCGGTCCAGCCACTTTAAGTTATAGCGCAGCAAGCCCGCGACGTTCACGAGCAAATCGCTCGTTTCTTCTGATCCCTCCAGATACGCCTTTTTAGAAAGCGTATTGAGTGTATTGAACAAAAAGTGCGGATTGATCTGGCTTTGCAGGTTTCGCAGCTGGCTTTCCTTCAGCAATAGCTTGCTCTCCTGCAGCTCATGCTCGAGCTGTGCCTTCTGCTGGATTTCCTGAAAAAGATTATTAATGTTAATCCGCATACGGTTAAAGGTCTGTGCCAGGAAGGAAATTTCGTCGTTCGAGTCGACCTTGATCTCTTTATCAAACTTCCCGGCAGAAAGCTCGTTTGCTGCGCGGGTCAGCTGCTGCACCGGCCTCGTTATGCTTAGACTGAACCAATACGTGATCATGAGCAGCAGGAACGTGATGAGCAGCATGAGCCAGATGCCAAGCTTCTTTAATTCAGCTGACTGATCGATAATGCCTCGGTAAAAGCGGTCATACGTTTTCAGCTCAGTATCGATCAATGTGAGCGTCATCTCGGATATGTATTTTGAGATGCGCGTCGCTTCCGTAAACTCTCTGTTCGATGCCTCTGTATCGCTCTCCGAGTAAAACATGAGCGACCGGTCGGTTGTCTCGATTAAGCTGTCGATCAAGTTCATATAGTTGGTCAGCGCAAATTCGTTCTCAGTATTTTTTAATTGCTGCACGTCATCTTTTGCCCGCCTGATGTTCGCTTTGCTGTGGTCAAGCTTGTCCAGGTTCACTTCAGACGGCTCCAGCAAATAGTTATTCAAGTCCGTCACTACATGCTGGCTCGCACTGGTCACTTCATTCATCCTTAAGTATCTCTGCAAAATGTCGTTATATTGGCTCTGCGTTTTCTGGTTGTAGTATGTAAGCGTTATCCAAATAACCGCCATGATGACCAGAACGACCGCAGCAAGCATCCATATTTTCTTTTGAATTCTGTTCATGGCTAGTCCTTCGCCTTCAATATCCGAACATCGCTAAGGTAGCCATCCGCGTCGAGCGGAACCTTTTCGTTGCTCAGCCATTTGATCAATAAATTAACGCTCTTTCTCCCCATCATCTCTGGCGACTGTTCGATCATCCCGTCGATCTTTCCTGACTTAAGGAGTGAAATCGATTCAGAACCGTCGTCGAACGAATAAATATGATAAAGCTGAACCTGGCCGCGTCTGCCGATTTCCTGAATCATCGCGCCTGCGATATTCGCGTTTACGGCGATAAAGCCATTTGTATCTGGATATTGGTTCAGCAAATCCTGTGTTGTAGCGATTACCTGTTCCCTCGTATCAGCCGTTTCCGCATACACCGTCTTGACGTTTGGGTAATCACTGAACACTTCTCTCATGCCTTTTAGACGCTGCTCCTGATAATATTCCTTTTGGCTGTCACTCAACAAAACAACGTTCCCTTTAGGTCCCATATCAGACAGCATCAGCTGGGCGAGCATCTCACCAGCCAAGTATTGATCAGAGCCAACATACGTCTTTCGCAGGCTTTCCGCTTTCGGCACATCATTTGCTACCGTAATAATCGGGATTCCGTAAAAAGCCGCTTTAATTTTCGTCAAATCCTTAAACTTCTGAGTGTCGAGCCCTTGTACGATGATGCCGTCCACTTTTGACTGAATGGCTATTTCAAGCTTCTTTAAAAAGTCTTCTTGGTTTTTGCCGTAGCTTCCCCATACCTCAAGGCTCGCGCCATCTCTTTGCGCCTGTTCTTTTGCACCTGCTCCGACTTTGTCCCAGAACGGTGTTTCAAGTTCCTGCGTGATCAAAACAAGGCGGTAGCGCTCTTCTTTTTGAGTTGAAGCGGCAGGCAGCTCCCAATCTGACTGGAAGGCTTTTTGTGCTGTGATATATGTGAAATAACAAAGGATGATACAAAGCAAACTTAGTGTAATTATGCCAGCTTTCCGCAAGTGAAGTATCTCCTTTTTTTCCGGTAATTTACTATCCTTATTTTAGCATATCATTTGTGTAAAAATTTCTTTTCTGGTATCACAGGTTGTTTAATAAAAGAAACCGAAGAAGCCGTTGATCTCCGTTTCAGGCGCACGCTTTCCGCGGGGCGGGCGGTGAGCCCCTTTGCCGCTACGCGCCCTAAAGGGTCTCACCTGTCCCACTCGTCCCGCTGGACAAGGAAGGCTACGGCAGCAAGACATCGCACGAAGAAAATGTAATTTTCATTTTCGAGGAGTCGGCGCCTTACACTCCGATCAACTTATTCAAGGAAGCTTATGAAAGAAAAAACCTCAAAAATTTCCTGACAAAGATAGCATTTGTGTTTTGCAAGAAGCAGCAAAAGTGGATGTAGAGTTATACATTTAAACAGAAAGAAGGACGTTCAACGTGTGCATTGAACGCCCTTTTATTTGTATGAGTAGAACTATCCTCTCTTTTTACGTGTCATGACGTCAAAGAGTACGGCTCCGACGAGTACGCCGCCTCGGATGATGTATTGTGTGGATACGCCGACTCCTAGGAGGTTCATTCCGCTGGAGAGGGAGGCCATTACAATGGCACCGATGATGGCGCCGGTTACTTTACCTACTCCGCCGGCGGATGATACACCGCCTACGTATGCTGCAGCGATTGCGTCGAGCTCAAAAAGTGTTCCTGCTGTTGTTGTCGCTGACTGAAGTCGTGATGTGAATAGGATTCCGGAAAGGGCTGCGAGCATTCCCATTGATCCGAACACGATGTACGTAATTTTGTTTACGTTGATTCCGCTCAGGTGCGCTGCTTCCGGGTTGCTTCCGACTGCATAAATGTGGCGGCCGAGCACGGTTTTTGTTGTTAAGAAGTGATACGCGATTACGACGAGCAGCATGATCACAACCGTCCAGGAGAAGCCGTTATAGCCTGCTAAAATATAAGTAACATAAGCGATGATTGCTGAAACAAAGACTAGCTTAATTGAGAAAATCCCTTTAGATACCACATCAAATTGATACTTGATCTTGTTGCGGCGTGTAGAGATTTCGCTGTACACATAAAATAAAATAGAAATTAATCCTAGAATAAGAGATAGCAAATGCAGTCCGTTCACAACCATAAGTGACGGGATAAATCCGTTTCCGATAGCGTTGAACGCGTCGTCCTTAATAATGATCGTCCCTGTCTGCTCGGTTACCTGGAGCAGTGCACCGCGGAAGATCAGCATCCCTGCAAGTGTTGCGACAAATGATGGGATCGCGTATCGGGCAATCAGCAGGCCGTTGAACAAGCCAATTACGATTCCGAGTACGAGAATAATAGGAATAGTTGCGTAAATTGGCATTCCCATTTTTGTTAAAAGGATAGCTGTGATGGCGCCGAGGAATCCGGCAGCGAATCCAACTGATAAATCGATGTGGCGGATGACGATAACGAGTGTCATACCTACCGCTAATACAGCGATGTAGCCTGTAGAATCTAATAGATTGCTGATGTTTCTTGATGACATGAACAGCCCATCCGTCATGATGGAGAACGTGAGCATAATCACGAATAAAGCGATATACATCCCATAATCACGGATATTCTCTTTCACTAACGATCTTGCTTCATTGATAAATTGCATGATGTTTACCCCCTATTGCGTTGCAAGCTGCATGATGGATTCCTGACTGGCTTCTTCAATCGGCAGCTCGCCTTTAATCTTGCCTTCCGCCATAACATAAACACGGTCGCTCATCCCGAGCACTTCACCGAGCTCAGAAGAAATCATGATAATGCTCATCCCTTGGTCAATCAGCTTGTTCATGATTGTATAAATCTCAAATTTAGCACCTACGTCGATACCGCGTGTCGGCTCATCGAGAATGAGCAGCTTCGGTCCGACAAACAGCCACTTGCCGAGAGACACCTTCTGCTGGTTGCCTCCGCTCAGGTTTCCGACCGTCTGTTCAAGTGACGAGGCTTTAATGTACATCGACTGCTTATACTCTCCAGCTCTTTTCACTTCTTCATTCTCGTTAATGACGCCGTTATCCGCTACGCTGTTCAGGTTTGCCGCGGTAATGTTGTTCTTAATGTCCTGAATGAGGAACAGCCCGTCGCCTTTACGATCCTCCGTTACATATGCGATGCCCGACTTAATGGCGTCACTTGTATGCTTAAACGTCTTGACCGCGCCTGCGACCTTCAGCTGTCCTTCCAGCTTGTAGTTCTTCGGATTGCCAAAAACACTCAGCGCAAGCTCTGTGCGGCCCGATCCCATCAGACCAGCGATTCCGACAATCTCACCTTTTTTAATATTAAAATTAACGTCCTTTACGACATATCGGCCTAGCTCGGTACTGTAAGCCGACCAATTGCTCATCTCAAGGATTTTTTCGCCAATCTTTTTATCAGGACGCTTCGGATAAATATCATCAATATCGCGTCCGACCATGTTTTTGATAATCACGTTCTCTGTAATCTCACCTTTAGAAGCATCCAGTGTGCAGATGGTCTTTCCGTCACGAAGCACCGTCGCATGATCCGCGATCGCGATGACTTCCTTCAGCTTGTGCGAAATCATGATACTTGTGATGCCTTGATTCTTCAGCTCACCCAGCAGGTTCAGCAGGTTTTCGCTGTCATCCTCATTGAGTGCCGCAGTCGGTTCATCGAGAATAAGAAGCTTAACGTCCTTGCTCAATGCTTTAGCGATCTCGACGAGCTGCTGTTTTCCTACACTCAAATCTTTTACGAGTGTTTCAGGGTTCACGTCGAGCCCTACCCGCTTTAGCATTTCTTTCGCCTGCCTGATTGTCTGGTTCCAATCCACCAGATTTCCGCGCTTTACTTCATTGCCGACAAAAATATTTTCATAAACTGTCAGATCCGGAAACAGCGCCAGCTCCTGATAGATGATGACGATGCCTGTTTTTACGCTATCACTTATCTTGTTGAACTGCTGTACGCTGCCCTCGAACACGATGTCGCCCTCATATGTTCCATAAGGATATACGCCGCTTAGCACCTTCATGAGCGTGGATTTTCCTGCTCCGTTCTCTCCGATCAAGCAGTGAATCTCGCCTTTTTCGACTTTAAAATTAACATTGCTGAGCGCCTTCACTCCTGTAAACTCTTTGGAAATCTGGTTCATCTCCAAAATATATCCGCTCATCATGATCCCTCCATTCGCCAAACCATAGACAACATTGTGAAAATAGTGATAGACGAAGTATCTATCACTATTCCCGCGTCCTGCTATGCTATTTTCTTATTGAAGACCAGTGAACTCGTCAGCTTTGTAGTATTTAGAATCGATAAGCTCTTTCTTCACATTGTCTTTGTTTACAACAATAACGTTTGTCTGTTTCGCTTTAACTTCAACCTTGCCGTTGTCGTAAGAACCAGTTGTTTCCACTTTCTTATCATCAAGAATATCAACAGCCATTCCCATTGCATCCTTTACAAGCGTACGAACATCTTTAAATACTGTCATAGATTGCTTGCCATCGATTACGTATTGAATTGAAGCTTTCTCGGCATCCTGTCCTGTTACAAGGAAGCTAGTAACAGCGCTGTCAGATCCGAAAACATCTGCGATTGAACGAGCTGTTCCATCGTTTGGAGCAAGGATCGCTACATCACCTTTAGAGTCTGCAGCAGCAGCTGTCAAGTGAGTCTGTGCTTTGTTTTTCGCTTCGTTTGCATCCCAGTTTGTTGTAACCTGGCCGATGATCTTGCTTAGCTCATCGCGTGAAAGCTCAGCTTTGTCTTTTAGAGCTTCAGCTTCGCTAGAGTTAGCGATCTTGAATGTGCCGTCAGCGATTTTTGGCTGAAGAACTTTCCAAGCACCTTCGAAGAACAAGAACGCGTTGTTATCAGAAGCCGCACCAGCGTAGAGGTAAAGCGGCGTGTTAGCACCTTTAGCATTGTCGATCAAGTACTGACCTTGCGCTGCACCTACTGCAAGGCTGTCGAACGTTACATAGTAATCTACTGCATCCGTGTTAGTGATCAAGCGGTCATACGCGATAACCGTAATGTCATCCTTCTTTGCAGCTTCAACTGCAGCTGCAGCAGCACCGCCGTCTTGCGGGCAGATGATAAGAACATCAATACCTTTGTTGATCAAAGTCTCAACGTTTTCTTTTTCCTTAGCAGAAGAACCTTGGCTGAAAAGAATTTCAGTTGTGTAATCTGTACCTTTCAGCGCATCTTTAAAGCGCTGCTCATCCTGCACCCATCTTGGCTCATCTTTAGTTGGCAATACGATACCAACGCTAACCTTGCTCTTACTGTCACTGCAGCCAGCTGCAACGAGCATAACCATGATCACAGCAAGAAAAAGAGATATTAATTTACTATTCTTCATTTCAAATCCCCCTTTTGTAAGTGTTTACAAGTTAATTATAGGTACAGGGGAACCATGTTTGAAAGCGCTAACAATAGCACTCTTTTAACATTATCTGTACTTTTTTGTGGTTGGGGAATCTCAACATAAAAAAAGAGGCTGGCGTGGGCGCCAGACCTCTTTGGGATTTGTATGTTTTTAGGATTTGCCCGTAAATTTTAATTTTTGACCGCAAATTCAAGTTTTTAGCCGTAAAAATTGATATTTGTCCGTAAATCTACTTTTTTGCCCGCAAACGCCACAATCAGAACAATTTCATCACATCAAACAATTAACAACCACTTTCCCCTGCGCATGTCCTTCGGCAAAATAAGCGAATGCCTGCTGAATCTCATCGAGTTTATAGCGACGGTCGATAACAGGCTTTACTTTTCCCGCTTCAATTAGTTCTTTCATAATTATAAGATCGTTTTGATTAGGCCGCTGCAGAAAGGTTTTGATTTTCTTTCTGTTCGTTATACCCCGCACCATCGTGTTGAACATCTGCGAACCCGATCCGCCAACGTGAACAAACACGCCGCCGGGAGTTAGTTTACTTTTATAAACGGAAATTGGCTGTGATCCGTTTGTGCCAAGGATCAAGTCATATTGTTGTTTATGATTTTTAAAGTATTCCCTTTTATAATCAATCACGTGGTCTGCACCGATTTCTTTGGCAATGTCGACGTTACGGGTGCTGCACACCGCCGTGACCTCTGTCCCGTACGATTTAGCGATCTGAACGGCAAACGTGCCCACACCGCCTGAGGAACCATAAACAAGTACCTTGTGTCCGGACTGAATATTGCCTTTATCCCTCAGCGCCTGTAGCGCCGTGACGGCTGCCATTGGGACTGCAGCCGCTTCTTCATATGATAGATTAACGGGCTTATTAGCTAATGCACTTTCCGGAACAGCCACATATTGTGCAAAGCTTCCCCAGCCGCTGCTGGCGAGATCGCCATACACCTCGTCACCTGGCTTAAACTGCGTAACATCCTTGCCAACGGCTTCAACCCTGCCTGCCACGTCACCGCCAGGGATAGGGAATTTGGGTTTGGTAAGTCCAAAAGCAAATCGAGCCAAGAACGGCTCCCCTTTTAAAAGCACGAGGTTGCCGAAATTGAGGGATGCTGCATGAACTTTTACTAATACTTGATTGTCTTGAGGAACGGGCTTTTCCACTTCTTTTAACTCCAGAACTTCCGGCGATCCGTATTTGGCAGAGACGATGGCTTTCATTATATTCCTCCCAGCAATTTTGCTCATGAAATCTGATATAACATATTCTGCTGGAGGGGAATTATACCTTGGGGAAATGGTAAAATGAAAAAAACAATCGAGGTGTAAATGTGTTTTTAGATGACTTTATGAAAGAGAATTTTCCTAGCTTACAACTTAGACAGCCTTTGTTTTACAACTGGAAAAATGCGATTCGGTTTGAATTAGGAGTTGTGGAGCTTAGAGATTATGAGAGAGATAGTCTTTACCTTGAGAATGTTTATAATAGAGCGGTTACTATTTTTAAAGCTTTGCATTCAAATAATGGTGACATTTTTGTTGTAGCTAATGTGAGTGATTATGGATATGGCATAACACCGAAACATAAGATAAATATCTTCTCAAAATATGTAAAGAAAAAATCAGTGTTGAGTAAATTAACTCAAACTACAATCCCTTATGTTTATCCTGAAGATGATGATGAGGGAGATTGTAAAACACATAGATTTACCCTTAGATGTAAACCATCAGATATTAAGTTTCAATCGATGATAAGAGCAATCTGTAATCAGGATATAGGCGTTCGTCCAACAATTCCTCATGAAATTTACTTTATCAATATTAATAGTAAGACCATTTTCTCCGTATATGATGATAGAGGCTGTGATCTTGTGGGAAGTTGTGTAGACTCTATAAGGAACATTTATAAAGAATACAATGATTGGATTTTAGATTACGATCGGAATGAGATTGATAAAATTTTTAGATGATACATTGTGTTTACAGTATAAAATATAAGAAAATGACCAGATTTTCGTCTGGTCATTTTCTTATGCCCTTATTCAGCTAATTAAAAAATTACAATATGTTCTCAGTCCTAAACTGCTCATTTCTAAAATAACACCCTAAATTAATCCTTTACTAATAAATAAAGTAACCCAAACATAGAATGCATAACCCTAAAGAAAGCAGCATCATAAATAGTTTCTTTAAATACCACGGCAGTAAATTAATAATATAAAGCAATATCTCCCCTAAAATACCAGGATCGGCATTAAAAGATTCATTTTGATAAAACTCTTTATTTTTAACTGAAAAATAAATCAAACCTAAAAATGAAAAAACGCCAAATATAATCATTAAAATAGTCATATTGACCCCTCTGCAATTCCCTCTAGTTTACATTTCTATATCTGCTCCGCTTCCCACTGAGAAACTTCTTCCCTAACTCGGGGTGCGACTTCTTTTCCGAAAAGCTCGATTGCGTTCATGACTTGTTCATGCGGCATCGTGCCGACTGGGACATGCAGCATGAAACGTGTGACGCCGACATTTTTGCGAAGGTGGATGATTTTTTCCGCAACGATTTCTGGGTCTCCAACATATAGAGCACCGTTCATGCTGCGTGCTGCATCAAACGTGTCTCGTGTATACGGACCCCAGCCGCGCTCTTTTCCAAGCTTGTTCATCACCACGGCAGTAGAAGGGTAAAATTGATCTGCTGCTGTCTCCGTGTCTGCGGCAATAAAGCCGTGTGAATGAGACGCCACCTTTAGCTTGGATGCATCATGACCGGCGTGCTCGGCTGCTTTTTTATAAAGCTGAACGAGGGGAGAAAATTGCTTTGGACTTCCGCCGATAATCGCCAATACGAGCGGCAGACCGAGCAAACCAGCTCGCACAACAGACTCTTGATTCCCTCCGCTCCCAATCCATACGGGCAGCTGATCCTGCACGGGACGCGGATATATACTAAGGTTTTCAATAGCCGCACGGTGCTTTCCGCTCCAGTTAACGATTTCATTCTTTTGCAGCGTTAAAAGCAAGTCCAGCTTCTCCTCAAACAGCTCCTCGTAATCTCGCAGATCATAGCCAAACAGCGGGAAGGATTCGATGAACGATCCCCGTCCTGCCATGATTTCTGCGCGTCCGTTTGAAAGTCCGTCAAGCGTTGCAAAGTCTTGAAAAACGCGGACTGGATCGGCTGACGAAAGGACGGTAACCGCACTTGTCAGCCGAATTTTCTTCGTCTGCATAGCAGCAGCAGCCAAGACAACGGCTGGGGATGACGCCGCAAAGTCCTCACGATGATGCTCACCAACTCCGAATACATCAAGCCCCACTTGATCAGCAAGAACGATCTCCTCTACCACTTCACGCAATCGCTGCGCATGGCTGATCACTTTACCTGTTTCCACATCCGGCGTTGTTTCAACAAACGTGCTGATTCCTAGTTCCATAGATTGTTCCTCCTGCGTATTGTTCATGTTAAATCGAATTATATCATTTTTGGCATTCTTATCCTTTTATCTAGCATTCGTGTTGTATACTGATACTATCTGAAATTTCTTATTATAAGGAGGAACTATGAAACTAGGTGCGTTCTCAGTAAGTTTAACGGTGAAGGACATTAGCAAGTCAAAAGCTTTTTACGAGAATCTAGGATTTGAAACGCTGGGCGGCGAGCTGGCTAACAATTGGCTCATCATGAAAAACGGAGATACGGTCATCGGTCTTTTTCAGGGAATGTTTGAAAAGAATATCCTCACCTTCAATCCAGGCTGGAATCAAAATGCTGAAAATCTTGATTCGTATACAGACGTCCGAGACATACAAAAGCAGCTTCTAGAACAAGGCGTGACACTGCAGACGAAAGCAGATGAAACGACGGAAGGTCCTGCCCATATCACGCTGGAAGATCCGGATGGGAATGTTATTCTTATTGATCAGCATAGGTAGTCATTAAATTGATGAGAAGTTTAAACTGATTAAGTGGGTACGGCTGTGGCAGTAAGTATTAGCAAAAGCTTAATGAAAAGACAACTCTACGGCTATAGCTGCGAGTTGTCTCTTTTGTGGTTTATGATGTTTCAATATAGAATCTCTGCAAATACTCCATTAACAGGCTTCTCGTGAGAAACGTCAACTATTAAGAAGGGACTTAAATTAACCTTATTTTCATTTTATATAATCTTTATAAACTAAATAATGACTTACCGTTTTTAAATAGGTCTTCCAGTCTTTATATCGATTCTGGATTTTCTGCTCCAGATAAGAATCAATGTATTTTTCTTCGTTATAAATTTTATTTTTCCTCATACTTTTTAGCCTATTAACATACTGACCAGCCGAGATTTCTTTTAGCTCTCGTTCGCCCTTAATTAAAAGGTGCTTCTTTAACAGAAACTCTCTAAAATTCATCTAATAATCACACCTCTTAATTATTTCTAAACGATTAACTACACCTACATCTTTGAAATCCAAAGTTAAAATTAAACGGCGTATTACATGATGGACAAACTTTATTGGATTTAATTTTTTTCACTTTTTTATATCTTACATAGGGTGTTTTTTGAGCGCGATTTTTTAAGTCCTCTTGAATTAATCTAAGGCGTTCTTCTTCTTCCTTCTTTTTAATTAATTCCTCTTTATTCTTTCTTTCAATTTCGTCTCTCTTTGGGTTATAAGAATATTTATAAATTTCTCTTTTAACACTAACAAGCTTATTTTCTAATATTTTTAGCTCTTTTCTAATTGCTTTCTTTTTAGCTTTATCTAATTCATTGTTAAGTTTTTTTACAAGTTTTTTTATTTTATTTTCAATTTGAGATTTTTTCGATTTTGAATCTGCTAATTTTCGCATTGTATACCTCATATCAATTAGCGAATAACTTAAGTAGTTATCCTAATTTTAATCGCGGAATCAAGCGCCGTTTAACCTGATTTTTTTACTTATCGGTTTATTCTCTAATAATGTTTAATTTCCTTTGCAACATCTATATTGTTATTTACATAAAAAGACAACAACCACAATGGATGGTTGCCTATTTGCAAACAATTCCAAAGCAGATGCTGTCTATAAGAATCTCACTACATCAATATCTCCTGAATATCCTCTTCCGTCAAACTTGCTGAAGTTGCCTCTCCCGAATCAACCATCCCAGCAATCAAATCCCTCTTCTTCTCCTGCAGCTCGTACATCTTCTCTTCGATGGTCCCACGTGCCATGAGCTTGATCACCTGCACTACATTTTTCTGGCCCATGCGGTGTGCTCTGTCTGCGGCTTGCTGTTCGACGGCGGGGTTCCACCAGAGATCGTATAAGATGACGGTATCGGCGCCTGTCAGGTTCAGTCCGGTTCCTCCTGCTTTTAAGGAAATGAGGAACAGATCCCGCTCGCCGCTGTTAAATTGGTTGCAGATTTCCAGCCGTTCTTCTGAAGGGGTGTTTCCGTCCAGATAAAAGAACGTATGGCCCCGTGATGTCATCTCTCTGCCGATAATCTGAAGCATTTTCGTAAACTGAGAGAAAATGAGCACTCTTCTCCCCGACAGTCGGGCTTCTTCTATTAACTGCAGCAGCTGCTCGAACTTAGCTGAAGTTCCTTTGTAGCTGTCTACGAAAAGCGCTGGATGACAGCAGATTTGGCGCAGCCGCGTCAGCCCCGCTAATATGCGGATGCGATTTTTTCGGATCGTGTCTTTATCAAGGTTCTTGAATGTATCATGACGCAGTTTTGCCAAATAAGCGGCATACAGCTTCTTTTGTTCAGGCAGCAGCTCGGTTGATTCGTTCGTTTCAATTTTCTGAGGCAGTTCAGCCAATACATCTTCTTTTTTCCTGCGCAGCAAAAATGGCCGGATCCTCCGTGCGACCGTTTTATTCGTAAGGTAACTGAAGTCCCTCAGTCCTTTAAATAACTGCGGGAAGACAACATGATAGATTGACCAGAGCTCTTCGATCGAGTTTTCCACCGGTGTTCCGGTCAGGCCGAATACATGATCTGCCTGTATCCTTTTAGCAGCCTGCGCCGTTTGGGTGAGAGGATTTTTAAAGTATTGTGCTTCATCAAAGAAAACCGTATGAAACGTCTGATTGGTGTACCAGTTAATATCGCGGCGCAGCAAAGAATAGGAGGTGATTATCACATCTACGTCCTCCATATTTCTCTGCAGATTCTCGCGATCTCTTTTGTTCCCATCAACGACAATGGCCTGAATCTCAGGGGCGAATTTCATGATTTCATGCAGCCAGTTGTAGGTTAGCGATGACGGACAGACGATTAGCACCGGCATGTTTCGCTCTCTAATGTTTGCTAGCTCAGATACGATAAACGCGATGCTCTGAACCGTTTTGCCAAGTCCCATATCATCCGCTAAAACTCCGCCAAATCCGTAGCTGGCGAGCGTCTTCATCCATTGATATCCACGTTTTTGATAGCTTCTCAGTATGCTGTCTAAGCTCTCCGGTACTTCGAAATGCAGCTTACCCGGATTGCGTAACGCATCGAGAAACTCTTGAAACGACTCTTCTATTTTGAACACTTCGCTGTCATCCATGTTATCAAGATGTGCGAGGCTTTGAATGATTGGCATGTTCAGCCTGGCTTCATGATCGATTTCCTGAACCGGCGCTGCCATAAGAAAACGCTGGATCTCCTCCATTTCCTTCGTCTCCAATGAAAGCAAGGCGCCGTTCCTCAGGCGATAATATTTACGCTTTTCCTCAAGAGCGGCTAATATCTCCATAATTTCTTTATTCGCAATTCCGTCCATCTCAAACTTAAACTCGAGCCAGTTGTTTCGTTCTTTTTTCACCTTCACACTGATTTTCGGAAAGGTATTCTTCCTTACAATCCGGCTTCGCACAGATGTTGTGGCATAAACCTGAAGAAGCTTCTGCAGCCTCGGAAGGGTGTGGAAAAGAAATTCGTACTCGAGCGTCTCATTTTGCATTGAGTATCCGCCGTCTGTTTTGAAGAATCCGCTTCCCTCCATCAGTTGAAGAATCTTGTCTTCCTTCTCCTCATCCCTCACGATCATTGGTCCCGTTGTTGTATCGCGGGATTCCAGCGGCTGAATCACCACATTTTCATAATGAAACTCCAGCCCTGCAATGAGACGATTTTTGATGCGGTCCAAATACAGCTTGGCTGCGAGCGGTTTTTTATTTAACTTTTGCGACACGACATTATCCATCTTCACATCGCCGATCTTTTTCAGGCTCGGGACAATATTATGAAGAAAATGGTTCATCTGCTCTTGTGGAATCGGAACACGATTCGTACCCGGAGCTGACAGCATTTGCTTTAGCTCATACAATCGTTCACAATCTTCTTCTTTCAATCTGAAAATTTTCCCGTCAAATAAAACGGAATGATAAGCATTCAGCACAGTCATTCGATCGAATCCAGTTATCGCCAGCTCGTAATGAGAACCTTTTACTCCAAATGTAAACTGAATAGGCGGCGGACCATCGACCAATTGCAGCCCGGCAAAAGCAAAACCGCCTTGAATGACGTTTACGGATGGTGTTTCAGTGAGCATTGCAGCAAGACGCGCCCAAGAGGATGGCGGGATGAGCAGCGTTTGAGTGGAAGGTAACGTTTCGAGCTTCTCATCTCGAATCACAGCAACCAGCTCTTGTATGACCGCATCGTTTTCCTTTACAAAGCAATGCTGTCTCGGATCAAATAAAACGGTAGGCATCCCGTGCTTTACGTCCTGAAGAAAGGCTGCAATATTTTTCACCTGTTTATTGCCGACCTCAACCTCGATGCCGAATAAAACCTGTCCATTTTCCATCTCGACAGGTTTGCATGTAAACGTAACATCAATCACTTCTCTTTTTTCAAAATGAAGCTGATGTGCACTCGTTCTTGCCGGTCTGTCACCGAAAATGGTCATGAACCCGTTTGTCAGGTCAGAAGCCTCATTAGGAAACGTCCTCTTTCGCTTGTGCTCCTGAATGGACAGCAAAACTGCCGCCACGTGCTGGCAGTCTTTTTGGAAATTCGCAAGCGTTGGGCAGCTGCATGATGTTTGGATGCTTCCTGCACCATCTTTTTCAATCATGACGTGAAAGTCTTCTGTTCCATGAACGATCGCTTCACAAAATTCATCGCTATATGTGTTAAACGTTACTTTATTTGCTTGATAAAAATAGCTTCCCTTTTTAAAGGAGACGGTGCCGCACATTTCTTTTATCATGTTATGGTTCACTTTAATATCCATGTACTCCGCTCCTTGCGTTCAATCGAATTGCTTTCTTCATTCAACTTACATTTTATTGTTGGTGGAAGCAAGCCGCATAATGCTGGAATTGCAGTAATAAAGGATTAAAATTAAAATAGGCATTATCAGGAAAAACGCAAAATATGGGGAGAGGAGAACTAAATATTATGGAAATTAGAAAACCAAACGACTCGGAATATAAAAAGGTTTTATCACTTTCACCACAAGCATTATTCGATGGTACATTAGGCGAGGTAAAACCGTCAGATGATAAAGTCAAACAACTAATTGACCCATTATTGAAGAAAGGAAGCTATTATTTAATAGCAACTGAAGGCGATGATTTAATGGGTTGGATTCTTATAGGAACAAGTAAGGACCCATTTACTGAAGAGACATATGGATTTATTTACGAATTGTTTGTGAGAGAAGAATTTAGAGGAAATGGAATTTCAAAACGATTGATGGAGACAGGCATCAATCATCTCAAACAAGATGGATATTCAGAGATTCGTTTAAGTGTATATGCAGGAAATCAAGCCATTAAACTATATGAAAAATTGGGATTTAAAAATAGAACTATTACAATGAGTATGCCCATTTGAAACAACTATCAAGTAAAGCTGAACAGCAGGAGGTATTTTGTGAAGAAACAGCAAATCCTCATTACTACCTATCATCCCAAGTATGCCGAACAAACAGTAGCGATGTGGCGGGATAGCAAGGAACAGGCTATCGGCAAGAAAGAACTGCACAGTGTTGAAAGTCATCTTTACTTTTTAAATCATATACTGCCGGAAGAGTTTCAAATATATTTAGTTTTGATTGATGAAAAAGTAGTTGGAATGATTGCTTATAATGAAGGTGAAATCAGCCAGCTGTATATTCATATCAGGTACCAAGGTCTAGGTATCGGTGAACTGCTGCTTGATCAAGCAAAAGCGCACTCAACAGGCGGGTTAACTTTACACACCTTTGAAGTAAATAAAAACGCACAGCGATTCTATGAGAAGCATGGATTTAAGATAATAGGCAGAGGAAATGAAAATGAAGAAAATTTGCCTGATATTACATATGAATGGCTGCGGAAATAAAACAGCGCTCAGAAGGTATTTTCTTCTGAGCGCTGATGCATATTATCTCTATTAAATAACCTTTTTACGCTTAAAGCCCACAACTTCCTCTTTTCCCTCTACCCCCGCCGGTCTCTTCGACCAATACGTAGCCAGAATCGGCCCGGAAATATTATGCCAAACCGCAGCAACCGCACTCGGCAAGGCAGCTAGCGGTCCAAAATGGGCGCTCGCCAGTGCAACGCCCAGCCCGGAGTTTTGCATGCCGACTTCGATGGAAATCGCTCTGCGGTTATTTTCATCCATACCAAGCATTCGAGCTGTAAAGTACCCTAGGAACAACCCGATCGCGTTGTGAAGCATAACAGCTGTATAGATCAGAATTCCTGCCTTCGCTAGGTTTTCAGCATTCCCTGCGATTACAGCTGTTACGATAATTATGATAGCCAGAACCGAGATCAACGGTACCACGGCAATGCTTTTTTGCACGGTTTTCGGGAAAAACTTTCGGATCGCTATCCCTAAAATAATAGGAACGATGATGACTTGAAGAATGGATATAAACATCGCTTTCGGGTCGACCGGCATCCATTTGCCCGCTAGCAGCAACAAGATAAAAGGCGTTGCTAAGGGTGCTAATAACGTTGTAAAAGAAGTCATCGTAATCGACAATGGCACATTCCCTTTCGCGAGATACACCATCACGTTTGAAGCCGTCCCGCCTGGAACGGAGCCGAGAAGGACGAGCCCTGCTGCTAGTTCAGCCGGCAAATCCAGCACATAAGCAATTGTAAAAGCAGCCAGCGGCATGATGACGAATTGCGCGCAGATTCCTATGATGACAGGGATCGGATTCGTTAAAATGAGCTTGAAATCCACGGCTTTTAAAGTCAGACCCATCCCAAACATGACGACGCCGAGCAGGATGGCGATATACGCCCCAAATCCTAGAAAGGGTGCGGGGAAAAGAAAGGCGATCACGGCGGCCAACATGACCCACACCGCAAAATATTTACCGGCAATTGCACTGATTGATTCTAATAGTTTCATGTTATGCCTCCTTCTTCACGCTGAAAATTTTATTCGGATTCATGAGGTTCTTCGGATCCAGAGCCTGCTTAATCTGCTTCATCACCAAGTAGGCGTTTCCGTGCTCTCTCTCCTGATACTTCTGTTTACCGACACCCACGCCATGCTCTCCCGTACACGTCCCGCCGCGTTCTAACGCATAAAGCACGATTCGCTCATTGAACTCACTCGCTTTTTGAACCTCAGTCGGGTTGTTCGTATCAATCATCAGCAGCGCATGAAAGTTGCCGTCCCCGACATGTCCGACAATTCCTCCGGGAAGACCTAGTGCATCTAATTCCTCTCTCGCGTAGAGAATCGCCCCGGCAAGCTCAGAAATCGGCACACACACATCGGTTACCATCAGCTTTTTCCCTGGGTGGCCATGAACATAGGCATACGCTAGATTGTGCCGAGCTTCCCATAGCTTGTTTCGGCCGGCGTTATCGGTCTCGAATTCAATCTGCTCGCAGCGGTAATCCGCCACAATATCTTCCATGAACTTCACGTCCTGGTTCAATCCCGCCTCGTTGCCATGAAACTCTAGAAATAAGGTCGCCTGCTCGCGATACGCTGTTTCACTGTGCACGTTCAGCTGTTTCATCGACTGTTCATCGACAAGCTCACAGCGTGCGATTGGGATACCGGCTTGCAGGATGCTCACGACTGCACCGACTGCGTCATCGACCGTTGGAAAAGAAGCTCGGGCTGCGAGAATAAACTCTGGAATGCCATACACTTTGAGCGTCAGTTCCGTGAAGCAGCCAAGCGTTCCCTCAGATCCCACAAACAAACCGTTCAGATGAAACCCTGAGGAGGATTTTGCCGCTAAGCTTCCCGTATTCATCACCGTTCCGTCAGCCAGGACCACCTCTATGTCACGCACTTGATCGCGCATGACGCCGTACTTTACTGATGTTGTTCCGCTCGCATTCGTTGCGGCCATCCCGCCAAGCGTTGCATCCGCTCCTGGATCGACAGGGAAAAACAAGCCGTGCTTTTTCAGCGCGTTGTTTAGTTGCATGCGCGTCACCCCCGGCTGCACCTTAACGAGAAAGTCCTCCTCCCTTACCTCGAGGATTTTATCCATTAACGAAAAATCGATCGTAATCCCGCGGTCATAAGGAATGACATGGCCCTCGAGGCTCGTCCCTCTGCCAAACGGAACAACCGGCACATTGTACTGGTTGGCAGCTTTCATGATCTTAACAACTTCCTCTGTTGTGGCCGGAAAAACAACTGCTTCTGGCAAACTGCAATCATGATACGACTCGTCCCGGCTATGCTGCTCGAGAATCGTTTGATTGAAAGAAACTTGTTCTTCGGGAAGGATACTTTTCAGTGCTGCAGCCAGTTCTGGGTTTGTTGCGATCATTAAAATGTCAGCTCCTTTTTATAGTGGAATAACACACGTCCCCATCTGTTCCGACCATTATACAGAATTATCTGATATTAGTCACGGTACGGAAGGTTTCTTTTTAAAAAAGGAGTGATTCTTTTCCTAGCGAATTAGAATGACAGATGCTAACCAATCGGAGGTATGAGATATGACCATTAAAAAAATGAATCATATGGGTGTTATCGTGAAAGATCTCTCTGCAACTAAAACATTTTTTCTCGATATTGGCCTTGAGCTGAAGGGAGAATGGGAGGTTGAAGAAGAGTGGATGTATCATTTCGTTGGGCAGCATAACGTAAAAGCAACCTGTGCAGGATTCGGTGCGCCAGACGATCAGACATGGATTGAGCTGATCAAATTTCATTATCCTGAAGAAGATTCAGTTCAGCAGATGTCCCTGGCTATTCAGCATATTGCTTTTTCGGTTAACGATATTGAGGGCATTGTTGCATCATTGAAAGAAAAAGGGACAGGTGTTATTAGTGCGATTCAGCACTATAACGATAGCTGTAAGCTATGCTACGTTCGCGGGCCAGAGGGGATTATTGTGGAGTTGGCGGAGGAGATCAACTAAATAATCACGAACCATAGGCCTTTGCATACTATGCTAAGTATCCTTCATACATGAGGTGAAGACTTATGCGTTCATACATGGATTATAGTTCTCCTTCTGTTCAATATACGTTTGACGTTAATACAAGCCCTTTGTTTGTAAAAGATAAACAGAATTATATCAACATACTTGGGATTAAACAGCTGAATTCACTTGAAAATGTGTCTCTGCTCGACATTTTTATGAGCACGAATAATGTTGTGGAACCTCATTATCACCAAAACGCAGCAGAGCTTGTGTATTGTATTTCAGGCTCAGTACTAGTCGCTATCCTCAACCCTTTTACAAAGCAATTGCTCAATTTCCAGATAACACCCGGACAAGTAGCCAATATTCCACAAGGATGGTGGCACTATGAAATTGCTTTACAGGATCACACTCATCTTTTAGCCATTTTCGATGCTCCTACTCCAGCAGTAGTGCTAGGTTCCGACATCCTAAAATTCACTCCTGCCAATGTCATGGCGCATACGTATTGTCTTGACGAAAACCAGTGGAAGCAGGCAGTTGCACCTGTTAAACCTTCTACGTATATTGGGCCCTATAAAGACTGTAATAGAAGCTATGATTATATGAATACACAGCAGTATTCGCAAAATCCTTATGGTCAGCAATATTGGCATTATTGGGGTTAAGAACTATATTCAGCTATGGACATGGGAAAACCATGTCTATTTTTGTTTATCTTCATAAAATACGATGCGATTTGAGAAAGGATCGGCAACCGTCAGCTCCATCGTGTTCCATGGTGTATTTTCAATACGAGGCTTGGCGTATGCATACTCTTTGCTTGATAAAGTCGCATGATAACCTTTCAAATCACTGATTTTTATACGAATGGCACTGCCTGGAGAACAATCTCCATGATGTTCAGAAAGGTGTATGCTGTCGCCGTTTAAAGACACCTGAAAATAGATTGGCATGTTCTCAGCAAAACGATGCTCCCAATCTAAGGTAAAGTCTAAGTAGTCTATGTAAAAGGCATGAGCTTTTTCAATATCAAAGATTCGGAAGATGGGTGTGATCATTTTAGGAACTCCTTTTCCTTAATATTTAACAAAAGTTGTAACTCCAAAATGCGTAAGAAAATTTCGGTGGTTGAGTTCTTCTAACCATTTCTTAGGGTTTAATTGATATACGCCATAAATGGTTCGATAAGTATAGCTGCCTACATTTATTTCAATTGGTTCAGGATGTTCTTGCACTCTTTGTTTATATTCCTTGAATGCGTTTTGATTTGGTACTTGGTAAACTTCCAACACATCTCCTATTTCCAAATACTTTTCAATGTACATTAGGAATAACTTATTTCCCACGCCTTGTGCTTCGTAAATGTAGGGCATAGAAAACAGGTCTTTAATGTCGTACTCCCAATAATTATCAACCTCTTTTACAGAGAAATACATAACGTCTTCTTCACGTTCAAAAACTTTTCGGTTATTATATTCTTCAATTTCATCTGGTATTTGGAATGGCTTTGAAGAAGCTAAGAATGTAATTCGGGTCATATTTCCCCTCCTTTTACTTGAGATAATCCCTCCTACCATTTTGGATCCGACCTCATTTCTCCATTTTACTAAAAAAACCACTTTATGGGATAATTTCACTTTAAGCGAGCAGTACATATGCCCACACCCCGGATATAGACAAATATACAATTGCTATAAAAAAAGCTTCCTTGTTTGGGTATGTAAACAAGCAATCTCCTTCAATCGTTCATTCAATATAAAGTGATGAATCTTTTAAAAGGAGAATGAAATGTTTGGTATTACGAAAATTTGTTGATGCTCTTCCCATTCCTTCAGTAATCAAGCCGTGTGGCACACATAAGGGAAAACCGTTTTATAAAGTGCAGATGCTGGAGGCACTCCACCAGTTTCATCGAGATCTGCCTGAAACGAGAGTGTGGGGCTATAACGGGATGGTGCCTGGTCCGACGTTTGAGGTGGAGCAGAATCACCCAATTTATGTGAAATGGGAAAATAAACTGCCGTTAAAGCAGTTCCTTCCGCTCGATACAACGATTCACGGTGCACATGACACACCTGAAGTTCGAACAGTTGTTCATCTGCACGGAAGTCCTTCAGAACCGGACAGCGATGGTTTTCCAGAAGCATGGTTCACGCGGGACTTCCGGCAGACCGGTCCAGACTTTGTAAAAGAAACCTATTATTATACGAACAGCGAACGGGCGGCTGGCCTCTGGTATCATGACCATGCGCTGGGAATAACCCGCCTGAATGTGTATGCCGGACTTGCTGGACTGTACTTTATTCGTGATAAGCATGAACAGTCTTTGCCTCTTCCAAAGGGAAAATACGAAGTCCCGCTTGTTGTTCAAGATAAATCCTTCAACCCAGACGGCTCGCTTTTTTATCCGAAGCAGCCGGACAATCCATCCCCTGATCTGCCGTGCCCTTCCATCGTTCCGGCGTTTTTAGGCGATACCATTACCGTGAACGGAAAAGTCTGGCCATTTTTAAAAGTAGAGCCTCGCAAGTACAGATTCCGTTTATTGAACGCATCAAACACACGCACCTACAGATTCAAGCTCAGCAACAATCATTCATTCTATTTAATTGGAACAGACGGCGGCCTTCTTGCCCGTCCGATTAAAGTTACGAGTTTAGATGTTTCACCAGCTGAACGTATGGACATCGTCGTTGATTTTTCCGAACTAGAAGGACAAAAGATTATATTGCAAGATGCATTTGAAACAGGAAATCCAGTCGGCGAGATCATGGAATTCAAAGTAACAAAGCCGCTGTCACGCCCTGACCGCAGCAAAGTTCCTCCATTCTTATCCCACCTTCCAAAAATCCCGCTCGATCAAGTAAGGAAGATACGGCGCATTACGTTAAATGATTCTGAAGATGAATTCGGCCGGCTCATGCTTTTATTTGACGATAAAACCTGGATGGACCCTCCAACCGAAACGCCTTTGCTGAACTCTGTTGAGATATGGGAGCTCGTGAACCAAACGCCTGGAATCCACCCGATTCATATCCACCTCGTTAACTTCCGCGTCATCGGCCGTTTCACTGCAAACGGTACTTTGCTGCCTCCTCTGCCAGCCGATTTTGGGTTAAAAGACACCGTGCTGATTAATGGCGGAGAAACCGTGCGGCTCATTATGAAGTTTCAGCCTTATTCCGGAAAATACGTCTGGCACTGTCACCGCTTAGAGCATGAAGATCATGATATGATGCGCCCGCTGATCGTTTTGCCTGATAAGGATCATAAGGATGACCCGCAGGATCCTCACAATCATTAAAATAAAGAAGGCAGCTCCTACGGGAAGCTGCCTTCTTTCCTATTTACTTCGCATTCTCATCCGGCTGATGAATGCCAAACACATTGCCTTCAGTGTCGATGTAATATCCTTGCCACGCCATTCCTGGCAAAGCGTATTTCGGCATAGCAACCTTTCCGCCATGCTCCAAAATCTTAGCTTCTGTCGCATCGTAATCTGCCACACCCAACGTGCAAGAAAACCCATTCATCGCCTGACCGGGTTCAGGAGCATTACCCTGACGCTGCATCAACGCACCATTGATTCCAGGCTCCTTCTCATCGCCCGTCACTGCCCCAAAGTAAGGCATGCCCGCGTACTCACTCCAGTCTTGAAACGACCAGCCAAACACCTCACCGTAGAATTTCATAGCGCGTTCCATTTCACTTACATGAACTTCAAAGTGTATTAGTCTTCCCATGGTAGATTGCCTCCTGATTTTATAATTTGACAATAAAGTATTCTTCACTAGAACATACGTTTCCTTCTTGTAGTAAAAAAATAAAGGCAAACTGTGTCTAATGGGTAATAGACTGCTGAGGTTTGCAGGACATTCACAAAAAAAATTGAAAACAGTAGCATTCTATAATCGAAAGGTGGTAACAACATTGCAGACAAGTGATAAAACGACAATTACAGTTGAAACAGTTGTTCAAGCTCCGGTGGAAAAGGTGTGGAGATATTGGACGGAGCCGCATCATATCACTCAGTGGTCGTTTGCTTCAGATGACTGGCATGCCCCACATGCCGAGAATGATTTGAAAACTGGCGGAAGGTTCCTTACAAGAATGGAAGCAAAAGATGGCAGCTTTGGGTTTGATATGACGGGCGCTTATGATGAAGTCAGGAAAAACGAGTACATTGCATACACCATCGATGACGGAAGAAAAGTCACCATTCACTTTATCAGCCAGGGCAATGAAACGAAGGTTGTCGAGGAATTTGAAGCAGAAGGAACGAATTCAATTGAACAGCAAAGAGAAGGCTGGCAAGCGTTTCTCAATAACTTTAAGAAATACAGCGAAAGCCGGAACGGATAAACAAGTTTATAGATGTGGAATTGGTAATACAAAAACAAGGCAGCACCCTGCTGTATGTACTAGTGAAAAAAGCGAGTGCGAGACACAACGTTAGCCAGCTTCCCGTGAAGTAAACTATAATGAAATCATGAAAAACGACCCGTTTCACCAACGCTGGTCGTTTTTTTCTTTAAACACCTTCCTATAAACAAATACACCCCATATGTGTATATTGAATTGTTTCAATAATTAAGACGATATCCTTATTTATCTAGTAAATAGGTATAAAAGAATTATTTGGTTAAATTGGAAAACAAAACAAAAACTTAACTTTTTCCTCATTCAAGCAGAACAATATTATTTTAAAATTAAGAAGATTCACAAATACATACTGAGGAGGTTTCTTCATGATGATGAAGAAATTAAAGTTTTTGGCCGTTTTCTTTACGTTGGCATTAACGCTCCATCTTATTTCACTAAACGATACTCAAGATGCGTTCGCGCTTCCGCCAGGCACTCCCTCCAAGTCTACCGCTCAATCTCAATTGAATGCGCTTATTGTTCAGTCTGAAGGCTCTATGACCGGCTATTCTCGTGACCTGTTTCCGCATTGGATTTCTCAAGGCGGCGGCTGTGACACTCGACAAGTTGTTCTCAAACGTGACGCCGACTATTTCTCTGGAAACTGTCCGGTTACGTCAGGAAAATGGTACAGTTACTATGACGGTGTTATAGTGTATTCACCCTCTGAACTTGATATTGACCACATTGTCCCTCTAGCTGAAGCATGGCGTTCAGGAGCAAGCTCTTGGACGACAGCGAAACGTCAAAGCTTCGCCAATGACCTGAATGGTCCTCAGCTGATAGCCGTAACGGCAAGCACCAATCGTTCTAAAGGGGATCAGGACCCGTCAACGTGGCAGCCCCCTCGTGCTGGAGCGAGCTGTGGTTACGCCAAGTGGTGGATCAGCACGAAACACCAATGGGGTTTGAAATTGCAATCATCGGAGAAGACTGCCCTGCAAAGCATGCTAAATACGTGCACATACTAATGTTAACTGGAAAGGAGCCGCTCAAATGGAAGAGAAATCGTCCATCTTTACCGCAACACATGGTGTCATGACCAAGGAGGTCGGCGTCATCAGCGGAGAGCTTGAGCTGCGCACCACCTGCGATGACGAAGGAAATCTTAATCTCTCCATCACCTATAAGGGCGCTGCAGAGTGGTATACTTTGCCCGGTGATAATTATCGGCTGCACGATACACGTGATCACGAACTCGTCCACCGCATACTTGCAAATGCGCTGGAACGGCCATAACTGACCGATAAACTTAGAAAATATGCAAAAACGACCAGACGCATCTGGTCGTTTTCTTTTATCCTTTTGTCTACTGTTTAACACCTTACATACTTCCGTTTAAAGCCGATCCTCTCTTTATCCACTTCCTTTTGAATTCTCTCGGAAGCGACCAGGAAAGTGCTTTTTTTGCTGTCCTTTTTCACTTCTACTGGCCCTACAGCCTCTGCAATCTCGACCGCTTTATCGTGCTGCGGCACATACGAAGTTCCCACCGTGTAAATAAAATTATTCATCGCGTATTTTGTCCGCTCTGGAGAATCATGTATAGTGTTTTTCACCTGATCTAGCATATCGGAAATCTTACTCTCGGAAAATGCACTGTCTGGCCTATTGCCCAAAAGCCAGCAATAGCAGCTCCAGCCCGCTGACATTTTCAGCTCCTCACCGCTTGCGATCCACTTATCCGCAACATCTTGCGCAATGTCTGTTTCAGCTAACGTCACTGCAACCACATAATCAGACAGCATAAAGAAATACGCCCCATCGATCCAACGCTCAAAATCAGCCTCCGTCATAGCTTTTGGATCGGCTATCACCCCCGCAAAATACATCGCATCGTAGTTCCCAGTCGCGTAAAGCTTCTCAGCTAAGGGCTGGTTGATTTTAATTTTCTTAGCAATCGGCTTCATAGCCCCAGTCGCCACACCAAAAAGCGGTTCGTGCGCACCGTTGGATATGTACATTTTCTTCGTTCGTTCCTTGCCGAGGGCTTCGAGTTCTTGCATGACTGTTTGGAGATCCATTTAAACACTTCCTTCTATTTTATGATCTCTTAAAATTTCATAAGCAAAGCCACTGACTCAACTTAAGCTGAGTCAGTGGCAGCAATTTCGGAAAGACGCTGTAATAGTTATATACTGCGCTTCCTTAATATTCTCCTTTAATAACAAAAACGAGCCTCAAATCGTTCCAGCGAGTTTAGACTTTTCCCTGGCAAACTTTTCACTGCCCCGTCCCATCAAAATCCTTTTCAAAGCTATCAAGCAATCCACGCACTTCATCCGTCGACTTCGTATTCATCAACTGATTCCGCAGTTCAGCCGCTCCCGGAAATCCCTTAACATAAATCTTAAAAAAACGGTGAAGCCCTGAAATCGAACGTGGCACTTCTTCGGCATATTGATCCTGCAGGTCAAGCTGCAGTCTTAAGAGATCCAGGTATTCTTTACTGTTGTGCTCTCTTGGCTCTTTTTCAAACGCAAATGGATTCTTGAAGATGCCGCGTCCGATCATGACGCCGTCAATTCCGTACTGTTCTACAAGTTCCAGTCCTTTTTGTCGGTCAGGGATGTCACCGTTGATGGTAAGCAGCGTGTCTGGTGCAATCTCGTCACGCATTTTTTTAATTTCCGGAATTAGCTCCCAGTGCGCGGGCACGAGGCTCATTTCGTCTCTTGTGCGCAGGTGGATGGACAGGTTCGCGATATCCTGCTTCAGAATATGCGGCAGCCACTCTTTATACTCATCGATTTCCTTGAAGCCAAGGCGCGTTTTAACACTGACCGGCAGTCCACCCGCTTTTGCAGCTTGAATGAGTTCAGCTGCAAGGTCCGGCAGTAGAATAAGTCCGCTCCCTTTCCCTCTCTGCGCGACATTTGGCACAGGGCAGCCCATATTGATATCAATCCCTTTGAATCCCATCTCGGCCATGCCGATGCTCATTTGGCGGAAATATTCGGGCTTGTCTCCCCAAATATGTGCTACCATCGGCTGCTCATCTTCTGTAAACGTTAAACGGCCGCGGACACTATTCTTTCCCTCGGGATGACAATAGCTATCCGAGTTTGTAAACTCTGTGAAAAACACATCCGGCCGGCCGGCTGCACTTACGACGTGGCGAAAAACTACATCCGTTACATCCTCCATTGGGGCAAGTACAAAAAACGGACGCGGCAGCTCACGCCAAAAATTATTGCTCATGTTACTCAATCCTCTCACGATCTATGGGTACAACTTTTTAATTTTGGTTAATTATTCTTTTACACTTATAACATTTTACTAACTGATTATCAAACACTGTACATTTATAATTTATGGAAATTTCGTTCTTTATAACCGCTCCCTAAAAGCATGAACAAATGTCCTTGCTGCAGGAGACAAGCTTTGCTCCGTTTCTAAGCTCACCAGTGCGATTTCACGGTATAACGCTGGAAGATCAGCTGGCTGCAGTTGGACTAACTTTTTTTCTTCTAACAGATCAGATACCATCGGTTCCGTTAGAAGGGTTATTCCATTGTAGGCAAGAACAAAGTCCAATGCTGTTGCCGGGGGCAATTCTAAATAATCCACCCTGGGACTGATCATTGATTTTTGATAGTGTTTGCTTTCTTCACTCCAGTCTACAATGATATACGGTTTGCTTTCTTTTATAATCTCCGCACAACTGAGGTCCTTGACCGATGACGACACGATTGGATGAGAAGGGTGCGCGACGAGTACAAGCGGTTCCTTGAACGTTAAGATGCTCTTTATATCCGTATTGAAATAAGGTTTTGTCATAAATCCCATTTTGATAAACCCATCATAAAGCATTTCAATGATCTGCTGATTATGCCCCGTATGGATTTCTACTTTTATTTCAGGGTACTTTATATTAAGGTCCGCAATGACTGAACTAAACATGCCGGAAGTGTAGGAAGGCAATGTTCCAATGGCAACGTGTCCTGCCTTTCCCTCTTGCATCAACTGTGCTCTTTCTATCCCTTTTGTTACGATTTCGATGGCTTGTCTTGCATATGGCAGGAACGCCTTTCCCGCCTCGGTCAGCTCTATCCTTTTTCCAGCACGATAAAATAAACCTCCCCCAACCTCCTTTTCTAATCCTTGTATTCTCATGCTAATCGTAGGCTGCGAAAGATCTAAGTATCTTGCTGCTTTACTAAAACTCCCCAGTCTTACTACGTGTTCAAACGCCTTTAATTGATTGATGTCCACAGTATCTACCCTCTTCTTCCATAAAGAATCTTTATATCAACTATAACTGATATTACCTTGTTTAATATATGTGCTGTACTATACTTTTTTTATAAGAACGATGAGGGGGCTAAATAATGGTTTTGTTAAAACCGCTAAAGAAATGGGTGGATCTCCAATATCAGTCGCCAAGCGGCATATTGGGTTTGTATTTTGGAGAAAAAATGGTACTGCAGCATCAGCCGGAGACACTCTGGACCATTGAATTGCTGAAGTTACGCCATGAAGAAAGAGTGCTGGAAATCGGATGTGGGGCTGGATATGCGATAAAAAAGGTTCTTTTACATCCTCATGTTCAATTTGTGGCTGGGTTAGACATCTCCACATCTGTTCTGCGTTCAGCAAAATTAAGAAACAGGCAGTCGCTAAGGAAAGGAACAGCTGAAGTTCTTCTGGGCAATGTGAGTGACATCCCCCTCGACAATGAGTCATTCACCAAAGTATTCAGCATTCATTCACTCTACTTTTGGGACGTTTCTTCTCAAACAGTTTCTGAATTGTACAGAGTTTTAAAACCAAACGGAACCGTAACGCTGACAATTTGCAACGGTAAGGATGGAGAAACGTGGACCGGGGTGCAGAGCATGGTAGAAGAACTGTTGATTCCCTTGATGATTCAAACAGGATTTAAGGATGTGAAAATAGTTAAAGGGCCAAGTTCGAGAGGTTATCATACGATTGCGGTTGGGGGAGGAAAGTAAAACAATAAGCAATTGAATGTAATCATAACGAGTTCTCTTTCGGAGTACAACAAGTGAAGTAACATAGAGAATTGGTATAAAATCACAACCGAAAAAGCACTGCACCATCTTTATTCAATAATCCTGCCCGTTTGTTCAATAACTTCATTAAAAAGTGCGTTAATCCTTCTTGGACAACGCACCCTTTAGTTTAAGTGTAATTGTTCACAAACTTATTAATTAGTTACATCTATTTTTTTTCAATCGCCATACGCAAGTTCGAGATAACTCCAATAAGCAATACTAACGAACAAACCATTTTTTCAAAAGGTGTACCAAACAATTGTTGTATAAATCCAAAAGACCAAAGTACAACAAAAAACCAACATATAACGGTTATTCCTCTTTTGTATTTAAATAGTTTAATTCTACCAACAATCAACGTAAAAACTGCTCCAAAAATAGAAATAACGATACTTATAACAGATATTGGCAGCTGTTCAGCGAATGATTCAGACCTTCCACCATTAACCCATGTGAATGGAATACTTTTGCTTATAATAAGAAAGTGAATTAAGATAGTCAAAGAGTAAAAAATAATTCCCATAAATACAGCAGTTTTCATATTAATTTTCCTGAGTTTTTCTAAAATAAAATCACCTCATTTTTCTCCCTGTTTCAATTTTATTAATCCAGAAATATACTATTCCTATATCTCTTACCATTTGACAGTTAACTAAAAAATCACCATTATTCTTAAACAGAGCAAAAAACATCGACTAGGTATTCTAGTTGAACTAAACAGCACGTTTGTTCAATAAGTTTAATAAAAAAAGGCGTTAATCCTTCTTAGATCAACGCACCCGATTGTTGTGAACATTACCTTACATAAAATAAATCATCTTCGGTAGAAAGAAATTAAGGTTCATGATAAAATCACATTAGGAAAATAAAGGCAATGAAACCTTTGGGTTCAACCTCGCTGAAAAGTAGGTTGGGCCCTTTTTGCGTTAACCTAAAGGAGGACTTTTAATGTTGAGAACAGAAATGCTGTTGCATCGTCTTGACGAGATCGGCAAATCGCTCGAAAGAAAAGGAGGTGCACTATTATTGTTAGGTGTCGGTTCCGTTGGAATCGAGACTGCCCGGCTGGATGATTATTCAGATTTGGATTTCTTTGTCATTGTAAGGCATGACCAAAAAAACAGATACATCGACCATTTGGATTGGCTTGAAGAAGTTCACCCCTTAGCTTATTCTTTTAAGAATTCGGAGATTGGCTATAAAATACTGTTCGAGGACGGCATATTTGGTGAATATGCGGTTTTTGAGGAATCTGAGCTGATTAATGGTTCTTATACGGAAGGGAGAGTCGTTTGGAAGGATCCCTCCTACAACAATACCGGAATTTCAAAACCTTCTAACCCGATGCCTAGCCCCAAAAAAGACTCATTAGACCATCCTTTGAACGAGGCTTTAACTAATCTCTATGTAGGACTTGGCCGCTTTGCCAGAGGAGAGCGCCTATCAGCGACGAGGTTCGTACAAGGTTATGCTGTGGACAGGATTTTATCCGTACTTCATTTGATAGAGCAAGAGGTGGATTACTTTCCCGATCCTTTCGGAAACGAAAGACGCCTGGAAAAAAGATACCCTCGTTTCGCGGAAATGATTGCAGACATGGTACAGGGGTATGATCATGTACCTGAATCTGCACTACGTATTTTAAGCTTTATAGAAGAAGTGTATCCCGTTAATCGAAAGCTAAGCGTTGAAATACGACGTTTAGCCAAAATAAACTTCCGTTAAGGTTAGAAGCAAGCTAATTCATATGCGAATTAGCTTGCTATTTGCATTGCTTTTTTCTGTTTTGTACTCAAAAGAGAACCTATTACTGTAATCATCAGTTGCCTCTTTTTGAACAAGTTGATCCAAGATACTAGTTACATAGTAAAATCATAGCGTTAATCGTTTCCAATGCCCTTCGGAGATAACTTCAACCTCTCCATCGACTACTTTAATCGCGGTGTCATCGTCAATGGCATACGCCGGTCCACCGATCTCGGCGGCCCATTTTTCTGCAGCGGCCATAGTGTTATCTGGCAGCATTTCGTGTTCCAGGTGCGGGAACATCGCAAAATCGACCAGTCCGAGCGTTTCATCGCCGCCTGTAGGCGGCGTCCAGCCGACGAAGTCTTCTCCGATCCTAGGCGCCATCACCATGCTCCCGGCACTCATTCCCACATAGACGGCTTTTAGTGAAGGCAAGAGATCAGCGAGCCCGGACTGCTGCATCCAATAATTCAGGTAGAGAGCGTCCCCTCCTGATACCAGCAAGACGTCCGTCTCACGGACCAGTGGAACCCAGCGGTCTTCGCTGATACTTGGCAACGCCGTGAGCTCCAGTACACCGACAGACTTCCAGCCCAGGTCGACCATAGGATTCCCCGGGGTCCCCGTTATGAACTCCCAGGCTTTGACACCAGGACCGACCCAAGGGTGTCCGTACATCGCGGTGGGGATGCACAAAGCGTTACACTCAGCAATCGGCTTGTCCAGCATATCAACTAACGCGGCGTGAATGCTTTTGTTCAGGACGCCTCCAGATGTGAGGAGAAGTTTCATAATGTCACTCCTTGTCGTTATAACCTTTTATTTGCTTTATTCTGCAAGTGTGGTTGTTTTCCTCTTGTAACATAAACAAATAGACACATAAAAAAATCCCCCAAACTATGAGTCTGGGGAACATAAAACATTACTATTCACCGAAATGACCGGCAGCTATTGACGAATATCAATCCACCAGCGATCTTTTTTGTTCATATCTTCAATATTACCGAACCCGCAGTAATGGAAAGCATCAAGGAAGATTGAATTCAATTTATCCTCATCTACAAAATAACCTAGGCTTACCTTGATCGTTTGTCCTGGCGCGATGCTGCCAATGTTATAGAAGCTCTTTCCGTTTCCATGGGGCTCTAAATAATCCACTTCGCCCGTCATAATACTTTCTTCAGCAATCCCCTTTTTTCCGGCGTAGATCCATGCGTTATTTTCAGATTGACGAAGAACTTTTAAAGATGGATGCATATAGATCTCTTCCGTTGCCTTTTTACCTGTATTTTTTATGGTTGTGGTTAAGTGAACGAACTTAACATTAACAAATTTCGTCTCTATTAATTCATCAATCGAATCTTTGCCATCTCCGGCTTTAAATACATCCCGTTTGTAGGGTAATAATGTCTTAGTTTCGTTTATTGCCTTACTTTCATGTAGAATCTTAAGTCCTAATGGATTAAAGTTTTCTTGTTTGAAATCCTGCAGTGAATCAAAGACTTTCACTTTTTCTACAACATATTCAAGTTTACTTAGGGATTCACCCAAATTTATGGTTACTGGAACACTTTGTCCTACAGAAAACAGCTGCGGGCTGTCATTTTTCAAAGGAATGACCTTAGTTTCAATTGGTTTATCCTTTGGGATTGACTGAGCTTCATCATAATCGATTGTTTGTGATGCCGTTTCCTTTGAAGCGGTCTCCAGTGAAATGTTCTCAAGTACATCTATCATCTGCTCTTCACTTACATCGGTTCCGATATAGCTTTCTAACATGAATCCCTCTTTCTCAAATAAGAGAAAGACCTGTCTGTTAAAGGATAAATTGTCGTTTCCATTGTCTTTATTGACAATCACGGCTTTCCTGCCATTCATCTCTAATTCTTCATAGCTGTTTGAATATAACGTTTGAAAATCAGAGTCCTTCCCCAATCTCCAAAGAATGAAGGAGAACCCTCCGTTGGCAAAGTTATCTTTAAAAGAGTATTTCATAGCCGTTTCATCGATCGCTGCCATATTTTCCGGCATATGATTGAGCTTCAATTTATACCAGCTGTTTTTATTTTTGGCGGCATCATTTGTTACAGAAACATTCACCTCATAATTTTCCTTTTGGACGAACATATCATATACTTTTGCCGCGCCAAAAGCCGTGGTCGGAATGCCAATCAATAAGCAGGCAGCTGCAATCAAAAGGCAGTTCTTTTTCCGTTTAACTTGCGGCTGTCCGCCTTTACTCTGGATTTCCTTCAAAAACATTTTCTTTTTGTGCTTATAGGTATCTGAAAATGTATGGTGGTCAGCCACTTTATCAAAGTCTTCTAAAGCAATCTTTTCAGCTACTTCATCCATTATTTCTGAGCTCTTCGAATAGTTCATGTTTACCTCCTAAAATAGTTAGTACTTGCTTTCGTGCCCGCTCAAACTGCTTGCGTACATTCACTTCAGAGATTCCCATAAGACTTGAGATTTCCTGATAATTTAAGTCGTAAAAGACTTTGTACTTGAAAACAAGTTTGTAAGATTCCTTTAACGTTTTTAGCAGCGTATCCAATTGAATTTCAGACATAAAACTCTGTTCCCAGTTTTCAATTATTGCGTCTGCTTCGCCTTTCGCCTCTTTTTGATATTCTTCTATGAAGGTCCCATGGCGTTTATTTTTCCTATAGCTGTCGATTGCTTTGTTCTTCGCGATTCTTAAGATGTAGCGTTTAAGCTCTTGAGAGTTTAAGCTGCGAATGTCATCTAGATGACTGTAAAGAGTCATGAACGTCTCCTGGACGGCATCCTCCGCCTGCTGAATATTATGCAAAACAGAAAAAGTGACATAATAAACGTTTTGTTCATACAGCTCGTACAACTCTTCCATCTTTTCATAGTCCTTTTTCATGTGATTCCTCCTCACACTATGTATAACGAACGGTTGCAAATTTTTGTGACACAAATAAAAAAGAAGTTGAGTCATCAGAGGACTCAACTTCTTATCGGTAGAACTTTAGTTGTTTTCTTCTATTAATTTGAGTTGTGCTACGCACTCGACGTGCGTCGTCTGCGGAAACATATCAACCGGCTGCACTTCCACTGTCTTGAATCCGCCATCTTCAAGTACTCGAAGATCACGAGCCAGTGTCGCTGGGTTGCAGCTCACATACACAACTCGTTTTGGCTTCATCTCAATAATCGTCTTCAAGAGCTCTTCGTCGCAGCCTTTTCGCGGCGGGTCGACGACGATGACGTCTGGGGTGATGCCTTCTTTTTTCCACGCTGGAATGATGTCTTCTGAGTTTCCGACGGCAAACTCGGCGTTTGTGATGCCGTTAAGCTCGGCGTTTCGTTTGGCGTCTTCAATTGCTTCCGGCACAATTTCTACGCCGTACACTTTTTTCGCTTTCTGCGCGAGGAACAATGAGATCGTTCCGATGCCGCAGTATGCGTCGATAACGGTTTCGTCGCCGTTCAGGTCCGCGTATTGCAGCGCTTTTTCGTACAGCACCTTCGTCTGCGGCGGGTTGATTTGGTAGAACGATCGTGCCGAGATGGCGAACTGGATGTTGCCGATAAAATCATAGATGTACTCGGCGCCCCAGAGAAGCTTCGTCTCTTCGCCAAAGATGACGTTTGTACGCTTTTTGTTAATGTTCTGCACGATCGATTTCACGTTCGGCAGTACAGCTTGGATGTCTTCAATGATCTTGTTTTTGTGCGGTAGCTCTTTGCCGTTCGTCACGAGAACAACCATCAGATCGCCCGTCACGCGGCCGTATCGGGTAACGATATGGCGCAGCAGGCCTTTGTGGTTCTGCTCGTTGTATGGCGTGATGCTGTATTTGTTGAGTACTTCTTTCACGGCCTGTACAGCATCGTCGCTCGTATCGCCCGTTATGATGCAGCTGTCCATCTCCACGATCTCGTGGCTGCGTTTCTGGTAAAAGCCAGTGATCAGACGGCCTTCACGCTCGCCAACCGGCACCTGTGCTTTGTTGCGGTAGCGCCACGGCTCATTCCCCATGCCAAGCGTCGGCAGGACAGGTACATTCTCAATTTTACCAATGCGGGTTAAGACCTCTTCCACCTGCTTGCGTTTGTACTCGAGCTGCCCTTCATAAGAGAGATGCTGCAACTGGCAGCCTCCGCACATTTTATAGATCGGGCATGGCGGTTCGATTCTGTCTGGACTCGGTTCAATCAGCTCTATCAACCGACCAAAGCCGAACCCTTTTTTTAAGCCGATTACCTTAATTTGCGCACGTTCACCTGGGAGAGTGTTCGGGATAAACAGCGGGAAGCCGTCGATTTTCGCTACACCAGCTCCATCATGCGTTAAGTCGACAACGTCGACTTGCAATATGTCGTTTTTATTAATAGGCGCGTTTGCCTTTGTCATCACACATCGTTCCTTTGAGTTTGCTTTCCTGATTGTAGCATAAGTGGTGAGGGTGTCCAAATCCTCTCTGGTGATTTCATTTATGATAAAGAAGGAGTTGGCACCTCTCTTGTCATATTTCATTGTAGAGGTGATTTTAATGTCTAAATTTACGATCAATCATCTGCTGTTTTCGGTTTCTGATCTAGACCGGTCGATACAGTTTTATGAGACTGTATTTGATGCGAAGCTGTTAATGAAGGGTCACAGCACTGCATACTTTGATTTAAACGGCTTGTGGCTGGCATTAAACACGGAAATTGATATTCCGCGTAATGAAATCAGCAAGTCGTACACGCATATCGCTTTTTCGGTGGAAGAACAAGAATTGGAGTTGCTGGAGATAAAAATGAGGGATTTACGTGTGAACATCCTTCTTGGCCGTGAGAGAGATGAAAAAGACAAGAACTCCATCTACTTCACCGATCCAGATGGGCACAAGTTTGAATTTCATACAGGCACGTTACAAGACAGGTTGTCTTACTACAAAAAAGAAAAGCCGCATATTGAGTTTTTCGATTAACGGCTTTATAGGAGAGTGAAGCTGTAATGGACAAACATTCAACTCAGGTTCCATCCACACAAAACCAGTCAGACGAAGGAAAAATCTATTCTCCGATTGAAGACCTTCAACGAGCAGAAGGAATCCCGCCTTTAAACCGTGAAAACTTGAACCGTATCAGTGGCTTGCCTAAACCAATAAAGATTACGGGTTATGTTCTGTTTGGGTTGTTGTTTTTGGGAACGGCAGCTGCCGTCATATTGAGTTTTATAAAATAAACGAAGCCAGACACCCGTCTGGCTTCGTTTACTTATTAGATTTTTAAACGCTCTTTCGGTACGAGCATCGTAAAGTGGTGGTGCAGGTTGACGAATTCCCCCGGCAATACTCCGCCCAGCTCGCCGTCGAGGTTGATCTGCATTTTTTCGCGCGGCGTCACTTTCACGCGCTTCGCTTTTGCATAGATGATGTGCTCGTCGTGGATGTGTTCTCCGCGGATCGCAAGTGTCGCGATACGGACGAATTCGGCGAGGTTTGTTCTTTTCAAAATGATAAGATCGAACAAACCGTCATGGAACTCGGATGCCGGTGCAAGCTTTTCGAAGCCTCCGACAGAGTTCGTGTTGGCGACGAGGAACAGCATAACCTCGCCTTCAAATTTTTGCTCATCGTATTCGATCTCGACGTACGTTGGCTTGATGGACGGCAGCATCTCGATTCCTTTAAGGAAATATGCCAGCTGACCAATCATCGTCTTCAGCTTGCTCGGCACTTCATAAGTAAGCTCGGTCATGCGGCCCGCGCCAGCGATGTTGATGAAATAACGGTCGTTAACCTGACCGATATCTACAGGCATATCGATGCCTTCGCAAAGCACGTCACATGCGCCTTCAATCGTGCGCGGCACGCCTACTGCACGTGCGAAATCATTCGTTGTACCGACTGGAATGATGCCGAGCTTTGGTCTGTTCTCAAGACCAGCCAGGCCGTTGACGACTTCATAAATCGTGCCGTCGCCGCCAGCAGCGATAACAAGATCAAAGCCGCGCTCTCCCGCGAGCTTTGCCGCGTTCTGTGCACAGTTCGGCATAGGAGTCGTTGCGTGGCAAGATGTTTCATAGCCAGCGTTCTCGAGTCTGTTTAATATATATGGAAGCTGCTTTTTAATTGTTTCTCTTCCTGATGTTGGATTATAAATAAGTCTTGCACGTTTCATCCTTTTTCACCTGAATTCCTGACTTTTTAAAAGCTTTAACATAAATCCTTCTCTGTATAACCAGAAAAAACAGCCCATCATTGGACTGTCTTTTTTTATATCCTTCTATATTATAAGAATTCTCGCGGAAAAAAGCAAAAAGCGTTTTGGACATATTTTCTAAATATCGATTGTTTTTTCAAGGAAAACGAAATACACGGCGGCTCCGATCCAGATGACTCCTGAAAAGAGCAACACGGCTTTCATGCTCTGTTTCTTCAGCGCCCAGTAAGCCTGAATGCCTGTGACGACGAGAAACACCGTGATCAGCATCCACAAGCTGAAGTTTTCTTCGGGCATATGCTCACTTCCTTTCTCTCTGAAGTTTGTTGGGGGTACGGTACTCATGGCGTTGTTTCCGCTTCAGTGCTATGTTTTTGCTCCATGAGTACCGGACCCCAGGCCTTCCCCAGACCTTATTTATTCCCCCATTCCCTCCTCACACAGAGGCAAACTTCATATTCATGGTAAAATATGTGTAAAGAACATAGATAAAGAAAGGAATGCTGCAGATGAATTCCGTTATTTCCATTCGTTTCTCTAAGGAAGAGGATATGCAGGCACTCATGGAGCTAGATAATATCGCTTGGGTGAAGGGAACGACGCCCAGCGATGAAATTCATTGGGACAGTGCGGCGCAGTTTCAGATTCAGAATCCTCCTGGCAGTATGCTGGTTGCACTCGCTGCGAATGTAGTGTGTGGATACATTTTTATTAAAGACGTGACGCCTCTTCCATCCAATCGCCATGTAGCAGAGCTCGTGATGGCTGTTCATCCTGACTACCATGGCTCCGGCATCGGGCAGGAACTCATGGGGCATGCGGAGGATTGGGCGCGGAGCCTTGGGAAAACAAAGCTTTGCCTGCGCGTGCTTGCTGGCAACTCTAAGGCAGTGCGTTTTTATACGAAGTGCGGGTTTATGGAGCAAGGCCGTTTGATTGATGAGTTTTGTATCGACGGTGAGCTTGTTGATGATTTGCTGATGTATAAAATGCTGTAAGAGGCTGGGCTCCCCTCAACTGATGACCTTTTCTCCTTTTCCATAGTTTCGATTCAGGTCAAAGTTAAAGATCGCGTACGTTCCAAACTATTTCGCCGCGCTCGTCCCACGTGCTGTGGTGTCGCTCAAATCCTATCTTTTCTAGCACTCGAAAGGAAGCAATATTCCAAGCGCCTACAGTCGACCAAAGCCTGTGGCGCCCGGTAGCAATCGCAGCGTCCAGAACCGCCGATGCTGCCTCAGTCGCATATCCTTTACCGTGAACGCTTCGGAACAGTTCATATGCGATCTCCGGCTCTTCAAGTGTGGAACGACCGATTATCAAGCCACAGTATCCAATGAAATCGCCCTCGTCTCGGCGGCGGATAGTGAGAAGAGAAATGCCATTTTCGACTGCTCTCTTGCGCATCTCGATAACTCGGCTACGGGTTTCGTCAGGAGTCGGCATGTCCACACCACGTTCGCCAATTAGTTTTCTCATCCAGACAGAATCGGATTCCTCCCACATACTCAGCTCAAGTCGTTCGGTTTTCAGCTGGAACGCCATCGGTTTAAAGAAAGCTGTCATAGTGGAAACCTCCTATTTATGTCACCGCACTCATAATAGCTTCACAACTCATCACCACATCAGGTTGGAAACCGGTTGATTCGCAGATAAATTTTCCGAATCTTCGGTAATTTTTGTTCATTATAAAATAACCGTTCGAGCAAATCAAATAAAGCCTAATTTTTAAATAAACTGCTCGTCCTCCTGTTATTAAAGCTTATTACCTAGCATACAGTTTAACGATGGGGTAATAAGGGGGCGATAAGATGCAGGCGGTGACAAATAAATTATGCTATTGGCTGACCGAGGCGCCGGAGCAGTTCCAGCGGTTTAGTGAAGATGAGGCGTCTGCTAGGCCGGCGCCGGATAAGTGGTCGAAAAAAGAGATACTCGGACACCTATGCGATTCGGCGATCAACAATTTAAGCCGTTTTGTCCGGGCACAGTGCGAGCCTGAGCCCGTCATGCTTCATAAATATCAGCAGAACGACTGGGTCCGCGTCCAATGCTATGAAAAGATGAGCTGTGATGAGGTCTGCTCACTCTGGCTGACGCTGAACAAGCAGATCGCGAGGGTGATCGCGAACGTGCCGAGCGACAAGCTGCGCACAGCGTGCTGCGTGAACGGCACCGCAAACGTCACACTGCAGTGGCTCATTCAGGACTATTTAGATCATATGGAGCATCATTTTAAGCAGATATTTGGGTGATGTGATGGGGAAGAACCGCCTTGGTGGCGGTTCTTTTGTTTGTTGGGGGTGCTTTGGGGGCGAGGACCCGCAAATTTGGATTTAAAACCCGTAAATTTCAGATTAGACCCGAGAATTTCCCACATAGACCCGTATTTTCGGATTTAGACCCGCAAATCGCGCTCCAGCCAGCAGCACTACCCCAAAACAGCAAAAAAAAGCACCGAAGCACCCCCAAGGCACTCCGATGCACTAACCAACTAGCTTAAACCATCATCTTCCCAGCCCTAATCTCCGCCAAAACATTCTTAACCTTACCAAACTCCGACGCATGCGGCCGGTCGTCGCCATCACCGTAGCCATAGTCCACCATACGGTTGCGGTTCAAACACAATTTGGTCAGATCCGGCTTAAAGAAATCAAACAGTTTGAATCGTTCTTCTAAATGAGAGAACCGCTCCTGATATGCCTCGATACTCTCCACTAAATGAGACCAGAAAGCCATCTCCTCAATTAATCCGCGGCGCACCATGACGTTGGACATGTAGCGAAGGTGGCAGATGAAGAGTCCTGTGAAGATAAACTGCGTTAAGCCTTCAGGCGGCTCGCTGCGCAGCACCTTCCGCAACTCATCCGACACCCCTGCTAACTCCGGGAACGGCTGATCAGAAATGTTCACGTCGTCCACGTAATCTTTCACTGCGAGTCTCTCAGGCTGATAGTCTTTTAAAATTAGAATCGTGTTCTGGCCATGCGGCGAGAATACTGTGCCGTACTGATACAAGAAATGAAGCAACGGCGGCATGACGACACCGAAGAACTTCTTCACCCACTCATCGGCACTTAATCCGGACTTCTCTATCAAACTCTGCACGTACGGCTTGCCGTATGCATCCACATGGTGCAGCGCCGCGAGTGTGATCGGCTGCTCGCCTTCTTTCAAATACGAATAGATGCTTTCGCGCCAGATTGCCCCGAGCATTTCAAGATACTGATACGGCGCACCTTTTAAATTACTGTAATGCGCGTGATCGACATTCATACTCGCCACCTCGCCTGGCAGCACGACCTCGCACTCATCCTTCAAAAAGCTGTCTCCCTCAAAAATCCCTTTAATGTGCTCTGTCACGCGCGGTGCGATGACAGTGCGCTCAGACGGCAGGCCGCGGTACACGAGCGTGTTCAAAATGCTCATCGGCAGTTTCACATGTGCCTTGTTTTTATCCGTCATGTTAACAAACGTGCGAATCGATTGCTGCGGCAAGTAATGATCGCAGCCTTCCTCCAGCGGCACGATCATTCCCGTCGCCAGGTCCTCAGGGAAGTTTTGAATGAGCACGTTTTTCCACTGCCATTCATGAACAGGCATGAAATAATAATCAGCCGACGATTTGCCATTTTCACGCAGGATTTCGTTAAAACGCTCGATCATCCCCCCGTCCAGTTCACTTAAAATAAGCTTCTTATAATGCAGCTTGTTCACGGAATGGAACTGTGCACGGTTACGGTGAACGGCGATCCAGAACAGCCTCGTTTCCTGCTGGTTTTCCGGCGCATAGCTCATGTAATCATCGAAACCGAATCCGATCCGCCCCTTGTTGTACGTGATCCACGGGTGACCAGACATCTCCCCTTCAAGCTCGGCATAGTCCAGATCAGCCAATTCATCCGACGTTTTTTTATGGTGTGCCAGCAAGTTAGCGTCGGCAATCAGTGTGTGATTCAGCTCTTTAATAAGATGGCCCGCCGTTTCTGACGACATGCCGATGGAGTGCTGAATATCGAGCAAAAAGGTAATCGCACTTAAAGCCGGTTTCCACTCTCCATCAACCATCACTTCGATCGAGCCAGGTTCCACATCATAGCTGTCAAAGTAGCGTTTTTCCGCGGTGAAACGGTATTTGCGCTCTTCATTCACAGTTAACACATAGCTTCCATCTACAATCTCAGGCTGGATCATATCTTCATACATATACTCCGCCAGCATCTTAGCGAGCAGGTTTCGGTTCACCGTTTCCCACGTCTCTTTTTGCAGAATCGATTCTGTTTCATTTATATAAAGCATGCTTTTCCTCCTTATGTAATGTCACTTTTTCTTTTAAAAAGGTACCGGATAAGAAAATGATCAGGTGCAGCGCTGCGATCAGGCCGGCATAAAGGAAAACAGCAGATAATGAGCTGTTCTTCACAATCGATGAGGCCATAACCGGCGCGAGCAGCAGACCGATGTTCTGGATAGCGGATACCTTGCTGTAATCCTTGTCGGCATTTCGGCTGAATTGGAAAAGGACCGCATCCAGTCTGGCGAGGCACCATGCCGTTCCAAGACCGAACAGACAGCGGAACACGATAAGACAGAACACATTTGTCTCAAACATCTGTAAAAGTAAACCGGCAATGGCTAGGACCGCTGCTGCGGCATAGCCATTCGAGCCCCACTTTTCGCTGTATTTCTTAATAAAAGGCAGTGCAGCGATCGCCATCAGGCTCGGGATCAAGTACAGCAGACTGCTTGTGAAGGTATCTATTTGATAAACATTCTCAGTGTACGTCGTAAGAAAAGGCCGGATCATGTTCACGGCCAGGTGAAGCGTCAGAACGATTGCGCCGAACTTCAGAAGGTTCGGCATCATGCTAAGGGATTCGGTTCTGGTAACTTCAACAACACCAGCATCCGATTTCTTCAGCAAAAAATAACTCGCCAGCCCTAAAGCGCACTCCATAAGCCCGATGATCCAGAAGATCATGAGCGGGCTGTCCATCTGGATCACCCATCCGGACAGAACGGTCGCAGTGACAATGGCGCCTTGTAAGACAGCGTGGTAGCTGGCAGCCGCTCCTGCTGTCTCATTCTTGTTCTCCTGCATCAACAATGTGTAAAGCAGAAAGTACGTACTTTTAAAGATGAGCAGCAGCACGCTCGCGGCGACGAACATCTCGAAGCTTGGTGCAACGGCCATGAGAAAACATGAGAGTCCTGTCCCCCACTGTCCGATAACGAGCAGTCTGGCGCTGCTGCTATATTTATTGGCGATTAGCCCCCAGATTGGCGTGAAGATCACGACGACGAGGCGGCATGTCATAATATAAAATCCGGTTACGTCCGGGTCGGTGATCCCGTACACTTTTTCAAAAAACTGCGGATAGAACGGCGACAGCAGGACCTCTGAGCAGACGAACAGAAAGACGCAGCTTAACAGGAATGCGTTTAGCGGACTTCGGCGGTTTTCCATGAATGCTGGACTCCGAACTGCTGAAACACATTTTTCTCATTCAATTTGTACATTTCCTGTCCGAAAAGCTTGTTGATGATCACTGCATTCCGGTGCGCACCGAGACCAAGATCCGCGGCACCAACGCCGTGCGTGTGCAGTTCTCCGTTCTGAATGAAAATGTGGCTGTCCTCAAGCCCCTTCATTTTCAGCACATAATCGTTTGTAATCTGATAGCGGTTCTGCTCGTCCCAGTCGATCTTGTCCTGCATGTTCATGAGAAAATGCGGGAATGACGGTGCGTAGCCTGTTCCTAATATGACGACATCAGACTGCAGCTCAAACGTTTCATCTGTAACATTTTGCCGCAGACGAAGCTGATGGCTATCATCCTGTTTTTCAATGCTTTCAAGCTCTGTCATCGCCTGCAGATGGATGGCTGGCTTCTCTAATCCGACCGATTTTTCGTAAAGCAGGTCATAAATGTCTGCGATGGTTTCCATGCTGATTCCTTTGTACAGCAAGCCTTGGTTCGGCACCATTTCGTCCTTCTTAGACTGCGGCAGCTGATAAAAGAAGTTCGTATAGTCCGGCGAGAAATATTCTAGGCCGAGCTTGGAATATTCCATCGGGAAGAACCCTTTTGAACGCGTGAACCAGTTCAGTGAGAACTTGTCGTTGTCCTGGATTTGCGCAAGATCATAGAATACCTCAGCCGCACTCTGGCCTGAGCCAATGACGGTAATTGATTTTGCGTCGAGAAGCTCGTCTTTCATGTTCATATATTGCGCAGAATGAATGACGCGCGGGCCGAGGTTCTTCTCTAAGTGCGAGGGCACGGATGGACTGGAGCCGATGCCGACTACGAGATGGCGGGCGTAATATTTTATTGCCTCGCCTGAGACCTCTGACTTCACGGTAACTTCATACAAGTCATTTTCGATAGGGCGTATTTGCTCTACACCCATGCCGAAGCGGCAGTTGTGCAGCTGTTCCGCGACCCAGCGGCAGTAGTGGTTGTACTCGGTGCGCGGTATATGAAATTTCTCAAGGAAATAAAAGTGATACAGCCGGTTGTGCTCCTGCAGGTAATTCAGGAACGTGTACTTGCTCCGCACATCAGCCATGCTGACGAGATCGGCAAAGAACGGCACCTGCAGGGTCGTGCCATCGATCAGCATCCCTTTATGCCAGTTGAACTCTGTCTTTTTCTCAAAAAACAGCGTCTCTTTTCCTCCATTTTCCTCGAGCATTGCCGCTAGCCCCAAGTTAAACGGTCCGATACCTACTCCAATCAGGTCATACACTTTCTCCGGCTGCTGATTCAATGACATCACTCCATCTCCTCTCAAACGTTTCTCTATGGCAAAACATGAGCATGCCGGTCTTGTCCGGCAGCTGGATCGGCTTCACTTTTTCAAAGCCGCACGTTTCAAACACATGAATCATCTTGTCGTTTGTTATATCCGGCTCGGCGATCACTTTTTCCGTCTTTTTTGATAAAAACTGAAAAGCGACCATCGCGCGCAGCATAGGCAGGGCGTACCCTTTGCCAAGGTACGCTTCCTCGCCAATTAACAAGTGTATTCCCTGGTCATGAGGATGGTAATCATAGGTATCCTCGACCACATCGCCTTTCACCCAATACGCCTCCCAGTAGCTCATCGGCACACCGTCGATGAGACCGAGATAAAGTGTCTGGTGAGTATCAGCGAGGAATTTTTCAAGATGCTTCACATACGCTTCAAACGGAATATCCAGCTTCCAAAACGGGATGACGTACGGCTGCTGCTGCCATTCGTGCAGCATCGCCGCGTCACGCTCCAGCTCTACTTTTACAAAAGAGATCGTTTTTCCGATTGTGTTGTCATATAGACTAAATTCTGGTTGCATTCGATATCAGCACCTTTTGCAGCGGGTTTGGAATGTTCGTGTACACAGACTGCGTTTCGAGCGAGCCGACTAGCTCGTCCATATCATGGAAACGCGTGAGCAGGTTTGCCTTGCATGGCAAATCCTTTGTTTCTAGCAGACTAGTTAAAAGCGCCGATTTTCCGCCAGTGATCGTGTTATGGTGTTCAAGGCGATTGCGGAGTATTTTCATCAGCACTGCTTCATCAGCCAGACCTGCCGTGCCGAAACCGTTTATCAGGCCAAACAGATGATTCATGAAAAAGTAGTAGCGGAAGCGCTCGACTGCGACCTCGTCGCTGCAGATCGTAACGCTCTTTCGGTTCAAATCTGGCAGCTGTTCAACGAGCATATCGGCCTTCGATTCGCTGTAATAGTAGCCTTGGTTGTCGCGATAGTAGAAGGCTTTCGGATAGCCGTTCTCCAGCTGAACGACCGAGTTCTGCTGATGCGCCTCAAGCGCCACGCCGTACGTTTCATACAGCCAGAGCATCGGATCGAGTGAGATCGTCAAGTATTGCGCGAACCAATCAGCGCTCACCTCTTCTGGGGTACGGTACTCCTTCTCTGCCAGCTCTTTAATAATGGCAGCAATCCGTGAACGCCCGCCGTACGCGTGATCCTGACAGAGTCCTGCTATAAGACTCGCGTTCTGTTCGCTGCCGGCAAAGAACGGATTCTCTCGGATCACAACTTCAAAGCCTGAAGTCTCTTGATCAGTCGGGATGTTCAAGAATGCCGGGTCCTTAATGATCTTGAACGATGGGAAGAACTTGTCCAGCTGCTGGCCGATGCGCGACTGCATGAGCCTTGAAACCTCTACTCCTCGATGAAGCTCTTTTTCAAGGTTCACGCGGAGTGAGTTCGTGATCTTCACCGGCACCGAAAACTTGAACATGTACGGGAAGTTGGCGCTGTACACGCTGCGCATGGATGATGTCGCCGAGAACAGTTCGCTGTAGGGACCGATGTAGTTCAGCTTACCGGTGCTGATCAGCTCCTGTACAAAGGAGTTTTCTAGCAGGACAGGGACTTGCAGCGGGTGTGCAGGGATAAACACTGAATCCTCATCCGCCTCGATTGTTTCTGTAAAAAGCTTATCCTGCAGCAGCAGCTTTAGAGTGATCTCTTCTGCCGTCACGTTCGCTGCCGAATCTTGATCGACGATGGATCGGTGAGCTTGAAAGAAATGCAGCTGAAAGGAGCCTTTAAGCTCAGGTGAATAGCGCGTTTCCTGCTCACGGCTCATCCCCTGCTTGCTTTTTGGTGTCGGGTGTAGCAGGTGTCCGAAGATGAGCGACTGCTCGGCCTCAATAAATGAGAACTCGCTTCTTTCCAGCTTGTCAGAGTCTCCTTCCCTTTCCTCCACATATCGCTGGATGTTTTGCTTAGATAGAATCGTCCGCAGCATCAGCTCGTCCTCGCTGTCCTCGCGCCCTTGCTGCAGCAGCAATTCTTTCGAGATGAGCGATACCATCGTGACGTAATCAAGCGGCTTTTCCTGTCTGCCTGTTTTGTATGAGATTGGGAAGTGGAACAGATGCCTGCCGGTCAGCGACCAGTGCTTCAGGTCTGCCGTTATCGTGACATCTTGATTATCAAGCTTTACTATCAGCTTGCTTCCGTCTTGTATGAAGTTTTGTGTTTCCCGCAAGTAACAGTTCAAGAAGCTTTGCATGCTCGCTTTTTCTGCTGTTTGTTTCATATTGGTCATTGGGTGATCCCCCTGTTTTCGTACTCTGCCGCAAATTGAGAAATGCTGTGAAGAATATCTTCAATATCCGAGATCGTCGTCCGCGGATTCAGCAGTGTGAATTTCAAGTACACATCGCCGTTCAACTTCGTTTTGGCGACGAGCGCCGTCCCTGTATGGAGCAGTTTTTTGTAAATAAAAGTGTTCATTTCATTTCGTGCTTCTTCTGAAACGCTTGTGCAGCGGAACACCACCGCGTTGATCTCCGGGCTGAGGTTGGCCACTTCGATCGTACCTTTTCCGGTCATCACCCGTGCTGTCTGCTGCGCCAACTGGACCGTGTAATCGATCATACTCGCAAAGTTTCTTTCGCCGACAATGCGGAGCGACAGAAACAGCTTGAGCGCGTCAAACCGCCTTGTCGTCTGGATCGACTTGCTCACAAGGTGAACGAGGCCATCGTCTTCATCGTTTTCAGGATTCAGATAGTCGGCATGGTGCGCGAGATAGCGGAAGTTCGCTTTCTCTTTTACAAAAAACGCACCGCAGCTGATCGGCTGATAAAACTGTTTATGAAAATCGATCGTGATCGAGTCTGCGCTGTTGATACCGTAGAGCTTATGACGGTTCTGCTGGCTCATCATGAGCGCACCGCCATAAGCGGCGTCAACATGAAACCATAGACCGTGCTGTTCTGCGATTGCGGCAATGTCCGGAATGGAATCGATGCTGCCAAAATCCGTTGTTCCCGCTGTCGCGACAACACACATCGGCAGCAGCCCGCCGCTTTTCAAACGATCAACCTCATCTATCAGCGCACTGATTTTCATTCTTTTGTTTTCATCCGTTTCAATGGTCACGACCGCCTGCTCGCCAAGACCGAGCTGGTACGCTGACTTTTTCACGGTAAAATGAGCCGCCTCCGAGCAAAGAATGCGCAGCTTATGCGACTCTGGCGGTAAACCCTGCTGCTTCACATTCAAGTTCCACTGCTGATGGCAGAAGCGATCGCGGGCGAGCAGCAGCCCCATATAGTTGGACTGTGTGCCGCCGCTCGTGAACGTTCCGTCTGCTGTGGATGGCAGCTGCAGCTTTTCTGCCGTCCATCTGATCAGCCGCTCTTCCAGATACGTCGCCGCCGAGCTTTGATCCCACGAGTCCATGGACTGGTTCAGGGCGCCAATCATGAGCTCAGCCGCGATCGCCGGGATGAGTGGCGGGCAATGCAGATGACCGATGCTCGTCGGATGAGAAACATGGATGCTGTTCTCGACGATTTTCTCCTGCACCTCTTTTAGTACAGCCGTGACATCGTCTCCGTTCTTAGAGACAAGGCTCATCTCGTTTATTTCGTTTTCTATAGTGTTAGGCGTTTTACCGTTAAACGCCTGTTCATTGTTTTGATAAAAATCGCTTAACAGCTGCTGCGTTTCTGAAGCTACTTGTTGAAAAGCCTTAACGCCTTCGTTGCTGCTGTTAAGGAAGTAACGGTCAAAATCGGTCGTGGTCATTCTGCACCTCGGCTATAGCGCGGCTCTTACCGCGTCTTTAAATATAGAGATCACTTCATCCAGCTGATTCTCTGTTATGATGAGCGGCGGAAGGAACCGGACGACGCTGCCGTGGCGTCCGCCAACTTCTAAAATAAGGCCGCGGTTAAAGCATTCGCGCTGAATACGGCTCGCCAGCTCCGGGTTGGCTTTGTACGTTCCTTTTAGTCCTGCCGGAATGCGTGAATCCACGATCTCTGCGCCGACCATCAAGCCGCGTCCGCGAACATCCCCTATTTCTGTGATTTCGTTCTGGAAAACGGAAAGCTCCAGCATCAGCTTTTCGCCAAGCTCTGCGGCGTGCTGTGACAGGTTGTTTTCTTTGATGTATTTTAAAGTTGCTGTTCCTGCCGCCATCGCCATCTGATTGCCGCGGAACGTTCCGATGTGTGCGCCCGGCCCCCATTGATCGAGTTCGCGGTCATAAATTACTACTGATAATGGAAGGCTGCCACCGATTGCTTTTGAAAGCACGACTACATCCGGAATGATATCCGCATGTTGGAATGCAAACAGCTCGCCGGTGCGTCCGATGCCCGTCTGCACCTCGTCAATAATAAGCGGGATGTCATGCTCTTTCGTAATTCTGCGAATCTCTCTCAGCCATTCGACCGGTGCCGGAATGGATCCGCCCTCGCCTTGAACGACTTCTAGAATCATAGCAGCCGGTTTTAGAATTCCGCTTTCCGGATCGTTTAATAGATTTTCAATGTACTGTGCGCTGATACGATGCGTTTCGTCACCGCCAACTCCAAAGGGACAGCGGTACGCGTAAGGATATGGCATAAAGTGAACATCTGGCATGAGCCCCTGCACGTGCTGCTTCGGTCCGAGATTTCCGGACAGCGCCATCGTTCCGTGAGTCGCACCGTGATAGCCACCCTGGAAGGATAGTATCGTGCTCCTTCCTGTTGCTGTTTTCACAAGTTTAATAGCTGCCTCGATCGCATCTCCGCCTGTCGGTCCGCAGAATTGAATCTTCGCTTTTTGCGCGAGCTCTGCCGGCAAGCTGTCGAACACTTCACTCACAAACTCTTCTTTTACAGGTGTTGTTAAATCCAATGTATGTAATGGCCGCTTGTCATGAAGCACCTTTTCGATCGCCTCGATGACTACCGGGTGGTTATGCCCGAGCGCAAGCGTACCTGCTCCTGCCAGACAGTCGATGTATGTTTTTCCGTTCGCATCTTTTACAAAAATGCCCTCTGCTTCTTCAATCGCGATCGGGATGCGCCTCGGATAAGATCTCGCGTTCGATTCCCTTTCTTCCTGCTGCTTTAAGTACTTTTCATTTAACTCTATTTGTAAGGTGCTCATTCTTGCTCCTCCTTTTATCAATGAAAATGATTCTCAATATCAGTTACATACTATACCTTAAATGATAATGATTATCATCGTCAATGATAAATTGTCCCTAACTTGTTTCCATTTATTTATTACGGTGTTAATTAGTGTGCGGGACTTTAAGCCTATGAAAATAAGTTTTTATGTTTGAGGACATATGTCCTTTCCTAAAGACTGCGATGTAACTGATAATGAGACAAAGAAAAGAAGGAGTGATTTGTATGAAGGGAGTTCTTTTCGCCATTCTCGGCGGATTGTTCATCACGCTGCAGGGCGTGGCCAACGCACAGATTGGCTCGGCAATCGGCACGTGGCAGGCCGTGACCGTCACACAGCTTACCGGATTTATAGCTGCGGTGTTTTTGATGATTTTATTCCGGGATAAAACGTGGCGCCACTACAAACGTGTGAAGCCGCTCTATTTGACCGCGGGTTCGTTTGCCGCCATCATTATTTTCAGCAACATTACCGCCATCCATCAGATCGGCGTTACGTTAACGATTGCCGCAGTGCTTATCGCGCAGCTGGCCATCGCGTTTTTCACGGATATCTTCGGCTGGTTTAGCGTGTCTAAGCAGAAGATGAAGCTTCCTCAGTTCGTCGGAATCGGAATGATGGTCGCTGGTGTGCTCATTCTTAGTTTTTAGCAGGAGTGTGTGAAAATGATGAGAGAGATTCATGACCATGAAATGCTGATACGTTTTATAAAAGAGAACAATATCGCCTTTAGCGAAGAACTTTTGCCACATCTGCATTTATATCGTTTTGACCAAGGTGACTTGATCTGTTCACAGGGTGATCCGGCCGACATGCTGTACGTGCTCGTCAAAGGCAAGGTGAAGGTTTTCACGACTTCGCCAGAGGGGCGGACGCTCATACTTTCGTTTAAAAAACCGCTCGAGGTGATCGGGGATATTGAATATGTGCGCGGAACGGAAACAATGAACACGGTCGAGGCGGTGTCGAGGGTTGAAATGATCGGCGTCCATCACCGATGGCTGAAAAAATATGCCGCTGCCGACCCGGCGTTTCTGGAGTTTCTGCTTCACATCATCACGAATAAATTTTATGTAAAATCCAATTCCATGCAGTTTAATCTTCTATATCCGGTCGAGGTGCGGCTCGCAAGCTATTTGCTGTCTGTCTCGTACGACAGCTCCTCCAACGTGCTGAAAAAACAGCACAGCTCGGCTAGTCTCCGCGATGCTGCAAACTTGATCGGCACGAGCTACCGTCATATGAACCGCGTGCTGCAGCAGTTCTGCGCTAATGGTTTCATTGAGCGTGTGAGCGGCGGCATCATGGTGATTGACCGTGCCGGCCTAACCGCGATCGCCGGAAATAATATTTATGAATAAGGATGATGTCTTATGATGACAGGGATTGTACTGTCACTTATTGCAGGCGCGCTCGTCGGCTTGCAGAATATCTTCAACAGCAAAGTGAACGAACACGCGGGATCCTGGGCGACGACCGTTCTCGTCCTCGGACTCGGATTTACGGCTTCGTTCACGCTCGGTTTGATCATGGAAGGGGCAGATTTGTTTGTGCTGGACGGGATGAAAGCGTGGTTCTGGTTCAGCGGCCTGATCGGAGTCGGCGTCGTCACATGCATCACGCAAGGTGTGCGCCGCCTCGGCCCGACGTACGCGATCTCCATTGCGTTGACGGCGCAGCTCGTTTTCGCCCTGCTTTTTGATTCCATTGGCGCGTTTGGCTTAGAGATAGTGCCGTTTACTTTCAAGCAGCTGATTGGCGTACTCGTGATTATTGGCGGGATCTTGTTGTTCAAGCTTGGGGGCCGGAGCAAGAAGGCTAGTGTGGAGATGAAGGAGAAGAGGTTGGCTTAAAACGATCAGATTTTTGTCTGATCTCTTAATTAGGAGACTGTTTGGTTGCGGGCGGGGTTGTTTTTGGGAAATAACGGAATTACGCCCGCGGATTGGTGTTTCGCGCCCGCGGTTTGCCTGTTGGCGGCCGCGCATCACCGTTTTGCGCCCGCGCTTCACTACTCAACGCCCGCAATTGTGTAGAACGCGCCCTCGCCAAACTCATACCAATACTAAACTTGTCCAAAAGCCCACTTTTCTCACCCGCAAACCCTCCCGCGCCCTCAAAACACACAAAAAACAACGGAACGCCCCAGCGCTCCGGTGTTTTTTTATCTTTTAGTAAGCTCTTCAACTAATAATTTGTTCACGATCTGAGGATTAGCCTTGCCTCGTGTCTCTTTCATCACTTGGCCAACTAGGAATCCGACTGCTTTTTCTTTTCCTGCTTTAAAATCAGCGACAGACTGCTCATTCGCATCTACGATTTTAACGACGATCTCGCGGATCGCGCCTTCGTCAGAGATCTGAACAAGCCCCTTCGCTTTAACGATTTCTCCTGCGTCGCCGCCGTTTTCGATCAGTTCTTTGAACACGGTTTTCGCGATTTTAGTTGAAATCGTGCCGTCTGAGATGAGTTTGATCATGCCAGCCAAGCCTTCAGCCGTTAGCGCGACTTCACTCAGCTCTTTTCCTTCGTTATTCAAGTAAGCGTTCAGCTCGCCCATGATCCAGTTGGACGCCTGTTTTGCGTCAGCACCTGTCGCAACAGCCGCTTCAAAGAAATCGGCCATCTCTATTGTCATTGTCAAAACCTTCGCGTCGTACTCAGGAATCCCGAAATCCGCCACGTAACGTGTGCGGCGTGCGTCCGGCAATTCAGGAATATCAGCGCGCACGCGGTCCATCCACGCTTGGTCAATGTCCATCGCCACTAGATCCGGCTCTGGGAAGTAACGGTAGTCATCCGACCCTTCCTTCACACGCATCAAGATCGTTTTCTTTGAACTTTCATCAAAGCGGCGTGTCTCCTGATCGATGACTCCTCCTGCGTTCAGCACTTCAGCCTGGCGCACTTCTTCGTGTTCCAATCCTTTTAGCACGTGAGCGAACGAGTTCAAGTTCTTCAGCTCAGTTTTCGTACCGAACTCTTCTTGACCGTATGGACGGAGCGAGATGTTCGCGTCACAGCGCAGTGAGCCTTCCTCCATCTTGCAGTCGGAAACGCCTGTGTACTGGATGATGGCCTTCAATTTTTCAAGATACGCATAAGCCTCTTCCGGCGTGCGGATGTCTGGCTCAGAAACGATCTCAACAAGCGGCGTTCCTTGACGGTTCAAGTCAATCAACGAGCCGTTATCAACATGTGTCGACTTTCCAGCATCCTCTTCCATATGGATGCGGGTGATGCCGATTTTCTTTTTCTCGCCATTAACCTCGATCTCGATCCAGCCGTGCTCGCCGATTGGCTTATCGAACTGCGATATCTGGTACGCTTTCGGGTTGTCCGGATAAAAATAGTTTTTGCGGTCGAATTTCGTTTGCGTGTTGATCTGGCAGTTAAGTGCCATCGCTGCGCGCATGGAAAACTCGACAGCCTGCTTATTCACGACCGGCAGTACCCCTGGGTGGCCGAGGCAGATCGGGCACGTGTGCGTGTTAGCCGGCGCGCCGAATTCTGTGGAACAGCCGCAGAAAATTTTCGATTGTGTTTTTAGCTCAACGTGTACTTCTAGTCCGATAACCGTTTCAAATTGTGTCGTCATTTTCTGCACCTCCTACAGCTGCGGTTTCGCTTTATGATGGTCTGTCGCCTGTTCGAACGCATGAGCGACGCGGTAAATCGTGCTTTCGTCAAAATGCTTTCCGATGATCTGAAGTCCGATCGGCAGGTTGTCACTCAATCCGCAAGGTACGGAAATCGCCGGAACGCCTGCCAGATTCACAGGAATCGTCAGGATATCGTTCGCGTACATCGTAAGCGGATCTTTCGTCTTTTCGCCGCATTTGAATGATGGCGACGGAGTTGTTGGCCCGATGATCACATCATATTTGGCAAACACATCTTCAAAGTCTTTCTTGATGAGTGTGCGGACTTTCTGTGCTTTTTTGTAGTACGCATCATAATAGCCTGAGCTTAGCGCGAATGTTCCGAGCATGATGCGGCGCTTCACTTCCTCGCCGAACCCTTCGCTGCGCGTCTGCTTGTAAAGCTCGATCAGGCTCTCGCTGTTGTCAGACCTCAAACCGTACCGTACCCCATCAAAACGCGACAGGTTTGCAGACGCTTCTGAAGAAGACAGCAGGTAGTATGTTGCCAGTGCGTACTTGGAATGCGGCAGTGATACTTCTTCCCAAGTTGCGCCAAGGCCTTCGAGCACCTTTAGTGCTGCGAGGACTTTATCTTTCACACCTTGCTCTACGCCTTCTGCCAAGTATTCTTTTGGCACGGCGATTCTCAAGCCTTTTACGTCTGTTCCGAGTGCAGCAATGTAATCTGGAATTTCCACGTTTGCGGATGTGGAGTCCATCTTGTCGTGTCCGGCGATCGTTTGCAGCAGGTATGCATTGTCTTCTACGCTGCGTGTAATCGGGCCGATCTGGTCAAGAGATGATGCGAACGCGACAAGTCCGAATCGGGAAACGAGGCCGTATGTAGGCTTCATTCCGACAACGCCGCAGAATGCTGCTGGCTGACGGATCGATCCGCCTGTGTCAGATCCGAGCGAGAACAATACTTCTCCTGCGGCAACAGCTGCGGCTGATGCACCTGATGAACCGCCTGGAACGCATGCAAGATCCCAAGGGTTTTTAGTAGCAAAAAAGCCGGAGTTTTCGTTCGATGAACCCATCGCGAACTCGTCCATGTTCAGTTTACCGATGTTTACTGAGTCTGCAGCATGTAGCTTTTGTACGACCGTCGCGTCATAAACTGGGTCAAAGTTTGCGAGGATCTTACTCGCACAAGTTGTGCGCAGTCCTTTTGTGACCATGTTGTCCTTGATTCCGATAGGCATACCGAAAAGCAGACCGCGGTCAGCTCCGCCTGCAAGCTTTTCATCAAGCTCACGAGCATGCGCTCGCGCTCCTTCTTCATTTAAAGTTATAAAGGATTTTACTTTATCGTCCACTTCAGCAATTCGTTTGAATGATGTTTCAACGAGATCAGTTACAGTAATTTCTTTTTTTTGCAGCAGACCGTGCAGATCTGATACTTTATGATCAAATAAAGACATGTATGATTTTCTCCTCCTGTTAAAATGCGTTCGGTACTTTAAATTGGCCGTCCTGCTGTTCTGGCGCATTTTTCAGCGCATCTTCTCTTGAGAGAGATTCCTTTACCTTGTCTTCGCGAAGCACATTTTTCAGGTCCAGAACATGAGTTGTCGCCTCAACGTTTTCCGTGTCGAGCTCATTCAATTCCTCAGCAAACGCAATGATTGCGTCCAGCTCACCTTGCAGCTTGACCGCTTCTTCTTCTGTTATCGCTAAACGCGCCAGATTGGCTACGTGTTTTACTTCTTCCTTTGAAATTCGAGACACAGCTCGCCACCTCCATATGCAGTTCTGTACATTATACTGATGATAACAAACGGGACAACGCTAGGCAACTTGCCTTCATGTTTACACCTCTTCTGCCAGGGAATCCTAGCTTTTAGAACCTATTTTTTGGAGAATGAGGAATGTTTATGGAGCGTTTGACGGTTAATGAGAAAAAAGTAGAGCAAGGGTTGCTGCAGTTTATATTCCCGTTCGCAATGAAAAAAGAGAGCAGTCATTCATTGATGTCGAAACTCTCCAATGCGGGATATACGAGGTTTGATCTCGGAAACACCGAGCTTGAGGACTCATTTTATGGCAGTCACTCCATCTCGCACCGTGATATGGAGCATTACTTTCTGCCGTTCATCACGAAGTTCATTTTTCCGAAGTCTGAGCAAGACCCTGGTTTTCAGCGATTTTCAAAGTCTTTGAATGTTTCAGCCGAGCTTAAAACTCATGACGTGAGTGTTCCTTTCACTCTTTTATCTGTGGATGTTACCGTCTGTCCATTTCAGCTTGGGCTGCTCACGATCCGGACAAAAATACGTGACGGGTGCACGTATTCCGAGGCATTGGAGTTCGCATCCCGTTTCCGGGTGCTCGAGGACAGGACATCTCGTGATAAAAAATGCGAGATTCTTTTTGGCGAGAAAACATACAGCCAGGTGGATGACTTTTTATTTGAAGCGATGGTTCCAGAAATCACCCCATTTTTTGATTACGACGTGGTGAGCGATTCTCATTTCGAGACGCTTCCGTATTTTGTGGACGAGCGTATTTATGTGCAAGGGATGTTCGTGCTGGAGGAGGGTGCTGAGATTGAGTCAGCTGATTTGTTCCGTGCGGGCCAGCTGGACGGATTCGGCAGCGACGGCCAGCCTAAAGTCGGCTGCAGCAGCCGTGACTATCTGGAGCGCTATGTTGCGGACCAGTGTTATGACCGGTGGGCACCTGGCACATTTTATGTGAGCGACCAACACAGCTTTTGCTGTGTGACGAGCGAGGATAGGGAGACAACTAATGAGCTGGTACGCCAGATGTACGGCGAATATTATTATGGTCTGCTGATCAACTTGTTTTATAAAATCGTTCTGCTGAAGTTTTCCAATGATTATTCTCGTGTAAAGCTTGAGCAGGAGGATGAGAAAATTGAGGACCTGATCCGTGCGATCAACCATTTTACCTCAAAGTATTATTTCATCGAGCTCGCCCCGCAAACACAGGGACGGGAAATCTTCACCCAGCTGCGGCACGTATTTGGAACGCGCGCACTGTACGAAGACGTGAAGGACAACCTGGCGAGTTTGTTTCAATTTCAGGACAAGTTCTCGTCGAAGCGCGACAGCCACCTGCTCACAATTCTCACCCTTTATACGGTTGTCGGCGGCATTTATGGGATGAACCAGGTAATCGAGGATTTGAAAGGAAACATTGACTGGAGCAAAATGAGCTCGTACTCGCTGTTTCAGTACATCGCATTGTTTGTAACCTTCACCGGCCTGTTCGTTGGCGGAGTGATGACCGTTGCGAGTCTTGTGAAATGGTATAAAGAGAAGCAGCGGCAGAAGAAGGCGGTGTGAAGGCGGCGAGGTGGCGGTTTGTCCACAAATTTGGATTTTTGCCCGTGAATTATGAATCTCGCCTGCAAATTTTATTTTTTGCCCGCAAATCGGAAATTTTGCCCGTAAACTAATTTCAAATCCATATCATACAAAAAAACCGCCATCTGGCGGTTTTCTGATTATTAGCTTCTCTTATATTTCAGCGGCAGCAGCTCGGAAACGTGGCAGGAGATGTTCTCCCCTTCGTTTCCAGGCAAAATAACGTTCATATTCGGGCCATAGTCGCTGATCAGCTCGCGGCACATACCGCACGGCGAAACAACCTTGATTTCCGTACCCTCTTGCTCATCATACGGGTGCCTTACAGCGACAATCGAGTCAAAGTCTTTATAGCCTTCAGAGATGGCTTTCCCGATAACCATTGCCTCAGCGCACACCGTTACTCTGCCTATGTAAGCTTCAACGTGTACTGCAGTAAAAATTTCGCCGCTCTTCGTACGGAGCGCAGCCCCGACATGATGACGGTCCTGCTCATACAGGCGGATGATCGTTTCTGTTGCCGCGTCAATGAGTTCAACATCTTTTTCTGATAATGCCTTGTTTAATGCCGTGTTCATTTAAACTCCCCCTTTTCCACTATTTTACTATGGAATTCAGTTGGGAGCACCAAATAAAGGCTTGGGAAAAAGCTTTGGGGTACGGTACTTTTTTGAAGCATCGCTGATATACCAGGCAGCGCGCAAAAAAGTACCGTACCCCACACACTTAATCCTTACGATAGCTCGAATCTTTCGTAGGATGAGTAAACTGTTCGCCTTTTGGCGGGGCTTTTTTCTCGATGATGTCCCGGTTTTCTTCTGTATTCCAGCCGATGTCGTTGGTGGGGTGCACCCACTGATCGCCAGCCATAATCTCTGGATCAGTGTCTGTGCTCCAGTTGTTAAGCGGTGAGTTCGGTGAATCATAGAAGCTGTCTCCGATCACTACGCCATGTTCATTTGTAAACGGCGGCTGCATCTTCATTCCTGTCCCTTTGAAATCAGGTGAGCTGATCTGATGCGGCAACGTCTCGTCTAGGGACTTTTTATCCTTTTCTGTCATGCTTCTTCCTCCTAAATATATTGCTGTTTACCTTAATTTGTCCTTATTTGGAGTCAGCATGTAAGAAAGGAACAGGATATTTGTTAGCCGGGGTCCGGTACAATGGGTACCGGACCCCGGCTAATACTACAAAAAAAGACCTCCCCGAGCTCAAGCCCGGGAAGGCCTTTAAATGTTTATTAAAGTGTCTCTGAAGTTGTTTTAGCTTGCATGTGAAGGATCAGGTAGTCTGGTCCTCCAGCTTTTGAGTCTGTACCAGACATGTTGAATCCGCCGAATGGCTGGTATCCAACGATCGCGCCTGTACAGCCGCGGTTGATGTAGAAGTTACCTACGTGGAACTCTTCACGCGCGCGCTCGATGTGCTCGCGGTTGTTAGAAAGAAGGGCACCAGTCAGGCCGTATTCTGTGTTGTTTGCGATTTCAAGCATGTGATCGAAGTCGCGTGCTTTGCAAACCGCTACAACTGGTCCGAAAATTTCTTCTTGCATCAAGCGTGCTTTTTCATCAACATCAGCAAAGATTGTCGGCTGGATGAAGTAGCCTTTAGAGTCGTCGCCTTCTCCACCTGCTACTAGACGGCCTTCGCCTTTTCCGATTTCGATGTACTTCATGATCTTGTCATAAGACGCCTGGTCGATAACAGGACCCATGTAAGTGCCGACTTCTTCTGGCGATCCGACAGTCAATTCTTTAGTCAAAGCAACAGCTTTTTCTAAAACGACATCGTATACGTCCTGGTGGATGACTGCACGTGAGCCAGCAGAACATTTCTGGCCGGAGAATCCGAACGCAGAGTAAACGATTGAGCTTGCTGCTAGGTCAAGATCAGCGTCTTTATCAACAACTACTGTATCTTTTCCGCCCATTTCAGCGATAACTCGCTTCAGCCAGATTTGGCCAGGGTGAACTTTTGCTGCGCGCTCGTAGATACGGCAGCCGACTTCGCGTGAACCTGTGAAGGATACGAAGCGAGTTTTCGGGTGGTCAACAAGATAATCACCGATTTCTGCACCGCTTCCTGGTACGAAGTTAAGAACGCCTGCAGGAAGTCCTGCTTCTTCCATGACTTCAACGAATTTCGCTGCGATAACTGGCGTTGAGTTCGCCGGCTTTAGAAGCACTGTGTTACCAGAAACGATCGCTGCAACCGCTGTACCTGCCATGATCGCGAACGGGAAGTTGAATGGAGAGATAACGATCCCTACTCCAAGCGGGATGTAGTTGAACTTGTTGAATTCGCCTTCACGGCTGACAACTGGCTGGCCAGCTTTTAGCTTTACCGCTTGGCGTGCATAGTACTCTAGGAAGTCGATCGCTTCAGCTGTATCAGCGTCAGCTTCTTTCCACGGCTTACCTGCTTCTTTTGTTAAGTATGCTGAGAACTCATGCTTGCGGCGGCGGATGATCGCTGCTGCACGGAACAAGATGTTCGCGCGGTGCTCAGGGTCCCACTTCTTCCAGCTTTCGAACGCTGTAAGTGCTTCCTGCATCGCTTTTTCTGCATGGTCTTGAGTTGCTTTTGAAACAGACCCGATCACTTCTTCTTTGTTTGCCGGGTTGATGGAGACGATTTTCGCGTCTGTAGTTACTTTTTCAGCACCAATAACGAGCGGGAAATCCTTCCCAAGGCTGCTGTTTACGAGGTTAAGCGCTTTCTCATACGCTTCTTTATTAGATGCAACTGAAAAATCTGTAAAAGGCTCATGCTTGTACTCACGAGTCATGTATATGTCCCCTCCTGATATTAAAGCGTTTTCAAAATTGGTAGAACCACGTTTATTCTACCTTAATCGTTGCATTAGTTCAAACAATGAGAAATAGTCAGAATTCTTCTTTTTTAGATGTGCTAGTACCTTTGTATTACACATAATAGCTGTTACAATGGAAACAGTACTTAAAAACGAAGGTATGGGGCGATCAAATGGATAAAGATCAGAGGTTTTATCAATTTTTAAGCGAAAATACATGGCAGCTTACTGAGGATTGGTACAATTCTCTAGACAAAAGTGATCCCACTGGTGTTTATTCCTCTAAAGACCCGAATGTTATCGAAACGCTAAAAAGGCAAAATCATGAGTTTCATTTAAATTTTGTCAGCATGTTAAAAGAGCCTGAAAAGAATTTACAGAACAGCTTTGAAAAGTGGATTATCGAAATCGCTCAGGATAAGGAGCATCTCGGGACACCGATTCATTATATAATGCGGGAGTTTCATAACACTCAAAATCAATATTTGAATCTTGTACAAGATTTTGTCCGCCAGAATAACGGAGAGTATTCCCACGAAACAGTCGACCATTGGAACAGGATCATTATTGAAACAATCCACAAGGTCGTAACATGGTTTACACAAGAAAATTATAATTATTCTCAGACACAGCTATCTGCACAGCAGGAACTCATTTCTGAGCTTAGCTCTCCTGTCATTGCGCTTACGAAAAATGTTGCCCTGCTCCCGCTTGTCGGTGATATCGACACGCGCCGCGCTAAAATCATTTTAGAAAACACACTAGAGCAATGCATGGAAAAGCGCATCACCCACCTGCTGCTCGACCTTTCAGGTGTTGTAATGTTTGATACGATGGTCGCTCAGCAAATCTTCCTTCTGATCGATGCGCTGAACCTAATCGGCGTCAAAACGACACTGTCCGGCATCCGGCCAGAAGTCGCCCAAACAGCCGTCCAGCTCGGCATCGACTTCAGCACACTTTCAATCGTCTCCAGTCTCCAAAGAGCCATTTCCTTAAATGAATTGGTGAAATAAAAAAGCCTCCTCAAATTTGAGGGCACTGAAAAAAGGCCATAATTAACAAATGGATAGAAACAAAAACACAAGAAAGGGTCAAACCAACTCGGAATGTCGAGGCGGTTTGACCCTTTATTCTGTATAAAAAACTTCCAATATCCGTGTTTCGCTTGATCGTCTTGAATCCATCATTTAATAAGTTGATCGGAGTGTAAGGTGCCGACTCCTCGAAAATGAAAATCACATTTTCTTCGTGCGATGTCTTGCTGCGCAGCCTTCCTTATCCTGCGGGACAAGCGGTCAGGTGAGACACCTCAATGGCGCGTAGCGGCGAGTGGCTCACCGCCTGCCCCGCGGAAAGCGTGCGCCTGAAACGGAGATCAACTTCTTCTCTGATTTCTAAAAGCAACCTTGTTTACGAAATGAATTTATGGGTCTTTGTTTATTACCTATAAATATGCACAAAAGGCTCTTCCTGGCCTTCATTTTTAACAATTAGAGCTTCCGGCTGGTCGACGGCTGATTGGATGTAAATCTCAATCGGTACATCTGGCAGCTTTTCCATCGCACGAGTTGTCACGAACTGTGTGAACGAGATGATTTCAGCTTTCCCGCGGAATTGAACGGGTATTTCAACAGTCATTCGCTTCAAGTCACCGTCCACATACAGTCCATTTCCGATCACGCCGATGTAGTTCGGGAAGTACTGCTGAATCTCGGTTTTGAAATTAGAGAAGCTTTCATAGTCGTTACGCTTATTTTTAGAGGCTGCGCCAGACGGGAATAAATAATACTTCTCATCAATCTGATCCCAGTCGCTGATCGTTCCGCTTCCTTTAGAGACGGTGCCAACAGCAAAGAAATTACCAGGATTAACAGAATCACGCTCTTCCTCTTGATAAAGGGCGATCATAATCGGAACATCCTCAAGTCCCTTTTCCGTGCGCAGACGTTCGGCGACTTTCTCAGCGATCTTAGCCGCTTCTTCCTTCACCTTGCTCTTATCCAGCTTCTTTTCACCCGGATAGATAAGCCCCTTGTCGTCTTTTGCTTCGAAATAATAGGTAGAGTTAAAGGAAAGACCCAGAACGACTCCTCCGAGTTTAACCTTTCCCTCCCCAGATTGGACAAGGTAGTTATGTTCGAGAACATACGATAAGTATTTTGGATTCTTTTCATGCGCCTTCAAGACTTCTTTAACGGGTGATCCTTCTTCCTTAATGCCAAGCGGCTGATTCAGGCCTCGCTGGCTCATCTCTCCGCTCTCCAGCTTTTCCTTCTTTCCGTCATCACGCTTCAGCCAGTTGTTAACGGTTGATTCCTTCAGAAACTGACCTTCTTGGAAAAAGTACTTGTCCGTGCTGAATTTTTCCTGCGCCACACGCATGAGGCCCATTTCAAACTCGTTAATATCGAGACGGTTATCGACGCCATAGCGGATCAGCCCGCGCGCGCCGCCCGGTTCAAAAGGAAAAATGCTGCGATAGTAATTCTCGCCGGTCTTGATCTCACCGGTTATGATCGCCTTTTCCTCTTTCTTCCCTTTTTTCTTTACAACTTCTTCTTCCTTCTCGAGCTTGTTATCGTTCAGACAGCCTGTCAGCACGATCAGCAGCGTCAGGAAAAGAAGGCTGATTTTCTTCATCATGTATAAAACACTCCCCTGCAAACGCAGTCACATGCGCTTGCGAAATGCCACGCCCGCAGGTGCAGCTGTAGTCATTTTACTCCAGTTCGTCAACAAGCTCCTGTTCGCTCATGACTGGCACGCCTAGAGACTGCGCTTTCTCCAGCTTCGATCCTGCGTCTTCACCGGCAATAAGCATATCGGTATTCTTACTCACACTGCCCGTAACTTTCGCTCCCAAACGCTCAAGTTTTTCCTTTGCCTCGTTGCGCGTGAGGATTGACAGCTTTCCAGTCAGTACGACCGTTTTACCGGCAAAAATAGAGTCGATATCTTCCGCCTTCACAAGCTTTGGACCTTTGTATTCCATGTTCACGCCGTGATCGCGCAGTTCTGATACAAGCTCAGCTACTTCCGGCTTGCTAAAATACAGCTCGACCGACTCAGCCATCTTATCACCGATCTCATCGATCGCGAGAAGCTCGTCACGGCTGGCATTCATAAGTGCATCCATCGTCTCAAATTTCTGGGCGATCGTTTTCGCCGCCTTTGCTCCGACATGGCGGATGCCAAGTCCGAACAATAGCTTTTCAAGCGAATTTTCCTTCGATTTCTCGATCGCGTCAAGCAGGTTATCGACCGATTTCTCACCCATACGCTCAAGCTGCAGCAGACGTTCTCGTTCCAGCGCATACAGATCTGCCACATCTTCAATCAGTTTTTCCTTAAACAGCTGAGAGATCACTTTTTCGCCAAGACCGTCGATGTTCATCGCGTTGCGCGAAACAAAATGAATGAGACCTTCGCGAATCTGTGCCGGACATTGCGGATTCAGACAGCGCAGCGCCACTTCGCCATCAAGACGCTCGAGCTCGCTGTCGCACTCTGGACAGTGAGTCGGCATCGCGAAATCTTGTTCATCGCCTGTGCGCCGCTCAACGATCACGTTCACGACTTCCGGAATGATGTCGCCAGCTTTTTTGACAACAACATAATCACCGATCTTAATATCTTTCTCTCGTATTAAATCTTCGTTATGAAGAGATGCTCTTTTAACCGTCGTACCTGCAACAACGACAGGCTGCAGCAATGCAGTCGGCGTCACGACACCGGTACGGCCGACATTCAGCTCGATTCCTTCAAGCTTTGTAACGACCTCTTCTGCCGGGAACTTGTAGGCGATCGCCCAGCGCGGGCTTTTTGCTGTAAAACCAAGCTCCTCCTGCTGATGCAGCGAATCGACCTTGATCACGATCCCGTCAATTTCATAAGGCAAGTCTGGACGCTTTTCTCCCCAGCTCTGCACGAATTCGATCACTTCATCAATATCCGCGCATTTCTTCCACTCTGGATTTGTTTTAAACCCTAGGTGGCGCAGATAATCAAGGCTTTCGCTGTGAGAATCGACGCTGTGGCCTTCCATCTGTCCTGCGCCGTAAACGAAAATGTCGAGGTTACGGCTCGCCGCAATCTTCGGATCGAGCTGACGTAATGAACCTGCCGCGGCGTTGCGCGGGTTCGCAAACAGCTCAAGTCCCTGCTCCTGACGCGTTTCGTTCAGCTTCTGAAACGACTTCTTCGGCATGAACGCCTCGCCGCGCACTTCCAGCTTCACGCTGTCTTTCAAGCGGAATGGAATAGAGCGGATCGTTTTCAGGTTGTTCGTGATATCCTCGCCTGTTGTACCGTCGCCGCGCGTGGCGCCGCGGACGAACTTGCCGTTCTCGTACAGCAGTGATACCGCGAGACCGTCGATCTTAAGCTCGGCAACATACGATACCTTGCCGCCTGCGCCTTCTGCAGCGCGGCGGTCAAAATCGCGAAGATCCTGCTCGTTGAACGCATTTCCGAGGCTTAGCATCGGTACGTTATGCTGCACTTTTTCAAAAAAGTCGAGTACCTGGCCTCCGACGCGGACGGTCGGGGAATGCTCGTCATAAAGGTCAGGGTGGTTGTTCTCGAGCTCGATCAGCTCTTTCATCAGGCTGTCCCATTCCGAATCGGGAACAGTCGGCTTATCGAGCACATAGTATTCGTAATTGTATTTTTCAAGGAGCTCACGCAGTTCTATAATGCGTTCCTTTGCATGCGTTTCGTTCAACTATCTTCACTCCTTATACTTTTTCGACCGGGGCAAACTTCGCCAGCAGGCGCTTCAGGCCGACCGGCTGCGGGAATGCGATATCAAGCTCGAGCGAATCGCCCGTGCCGCGCATGCTCACAACAGTACCTATCTCCCACTTGCGGTGCTTCACCTTATCGCCCACTTTCCAGTCAGCCTTCTCGCCGCCTGATGACTGGATTTTAGGTGCAGTCTGCTTATTTTTCATGAACGACGGAGTGGACTGCGTCTGTGCAGTGCGCGAGCCGCGTGCCCATGACGGCAGTTCTTTTTCCATCTTCTCTAAAAGTTCTTCTGGAATTTCGGCAATGAAACGGGAAACCGGATTAGCGTTCGTACGGCCGTACAATGTACGTGTGCGCGCGTTCGTCAAGTAAAGCTCCTGCTCGGCACGTGTGATGCCGACGTATGCTAAGCGGCGTTCCTCTTCCATTTCATTTTCTTCAAAAAGCGCCCGGCTATGCGGAAACACGCCTTCTTCCAGCCCCATCAAGAACACTACAGGGAACTCGAGACCCTTTGCCGAGTGCAGTGTCATAAGCACGACGCTGTCTTTCGGCTTCTCGTTCACCGTGCCGTCTTCGTCCAGCTTGTCGATGTCAGCGACAAGCGCTAGGTCGGTCAGGAACGCGATAAGCGATTTGTCGTCCTGGCGTTTTTCAAAATCGTTCGTAACCGATAAAAATTCCTCTAAGTTCTCAAGGCGCGCCTGCGCTTCAAGTGTTTTTTCGTTCTTCAGCATATCGCGGTAACCCGTCTTATCCAGCACTTCTTCAACAAGCTCGGTTACCGATATAAACTCCTGCATTCTGTGCCAGTTCTCAAGCTGGCTCGCGAACTCGCGCAATACAGCGGTAAATCGCGCTGTCAGACCGATCTGCTCGACTTCCTGCAAAGCCTGATACATAGAAAGGTCATTGTCCGCACCGTACTGGGCGATTTTATCAACCGTTGATGCACCGATGCCGCGCTTCGGAACGTTGATGATGCGCTGCAAACTGATGTCGTCATCCGGATTCGAGATAAGGCGAAGATATGCCAGAATGTCTTTGATTTCTTTTCTGTCATAGAACTTGATGCCGCCGACGATGTTGTACTGAATGTTCGATTTGATCAGTACTTCCTCAATCACACGCGACTGGGCGTTCGTACGGTAAAGGATGGCGATCTCGTTATTTTTGCGCTTGCCGCTCGTCGTCATCTCGCGGATCTTGCCTGCAACGAAGTGTCCTTCATCATGCTCAGAATCAGCCTGATAATGGATGATGTTCGTTCCATCGTTATTGTCCGTCCAAAGGTTCTTCGGCTTACGGTTCGCGTTGTTTTGAATCACCTTGTTCGCCGCATCCAGAATCTTTTTCGTTGATCGGTAGTTCTGCTCGAGCAGGATCACCTTCGCATCGCCGTAATCCTCTTCAAATGACAAGATGTTCGCGATGTCCGCCCCGCGCCAGCCATAAATAGACTGATCAGAGTCACCAACAACACAAAGGTTGCGGAAACGGTCTGCCAGCATATTTACGAGCATGTACTGCGCACGGTTCGTATCCTGATACTCGTCCACGTGGATGTACTGAAACTTGCGCTGATAAAATTCCAGCACTTCTGGCACACGCTGAAACAAGTGAATCGTCGTCATGATCAGATCGTCAAAATCAAGCGCATGGTTCTTCTTCAGGCGCTTTTCATATTCCATATACACACTATGGACGATATCATCGAACGGTCCGTTTTTGATCTTCTCAAAGTCTTTGGACGTTTTCAGTTCATTTTTCAGTGAGGAGATCGCGCCTAGAATGCTGCGCGGCTCAAATTTCTTCGGGTCGAGGTTCTTGTCTTTTAAAATATTTTTAATGACCGAAAGCTGGTCAGTAGAATCGAGAATCGTAAAGTTGCGGTTGATGCCGATGCGGTCGATGTCGCGGCGCAAAATGCGTACGCACATCGAGTGGAACGTGGAGATCCAGATGTCTTCAGCCACAGGGCCTGTAATCTTTGCCACACGCTCTTTCATCTCGCGCGCCGCTTTATTCGTAAACGTGATCGCCAGGATGCTCCATGGCGCCACTTGCTTTTCCATCATCAAATACGCGATGCGGTGTGTCAGCACGCGCGTCTTTCCGCTTCCTGCTCCGGCCATGATCAAAAGCGGGCCGTCCGTCTGCTTTACTGCCGCCCTTTGCTCAGGATTCAAGCCTGACAGCAGCTTTTCTATCAGCTGACTCATACTCATAAAAAAACACCATCCTAACTAACTCGTATTATTATGCCTCTTTAACCGCCTTAACGGTCGCGAGCGCTTCTTTCACATTTTCATATATCACGTTGCCGACAACGACTGTGTCCGCGTATTGCGCCATCTCACGCGCCTGTTCTGCCGTCTGGATGCCGCCGCCGTAATAAAGCTTCGTTTCCGTGAGTACGTTTGATACCTCTTTAACAAGCTCAGGGTCCCCATAAACGCCACTGTACTCTACGTAAAAAATAGGCAGCTTGAACATTTTTTCCGCCATGCGGGCATAAGCTACAACATCATCTGCCGTCAGCCCGACATTAGCGCTCGACAGTTTCGCAGCCTTGCAATCTGGGTTCAGGATAACATAGCCTTCCGTCACGATTTCATCCCAGTTCATGATCGGTCCGTACTCTTTGACCGCGTCATGCTGCAGTCCAACGATGAACCGCGGATCGCTGCTGTTGAGAACGGTCGGAATATAATAAAAGTCGAACCCCGGAGTGATAGATTCCGTATTGGAAACCTCCAGCACGCAAGGCACCATGTAACGGCGGATGCGCGACATGAGGTGCAGCGTGTTATCGAGGGTGACCCCGTCACTTCCTCCGACAATCACCGCATCGGTCCCTGATTCGCACACCGCTTCTAAGTCGGCGTCGCTGATTTCTTTTTCCGGGTCGAGCTTAAAAACATGCTTCCACTCTTTGTAATCGTACATCACTGGTAATCCTCCTGCTTTTACGGTCTTGTTACCGCAAATAAGCCTGTTTCTATTCTTAGCCATTATAACAGAATTAAAATATGCTCTCTATCTTTGAACACGGGGAAATGCTGGACAGAACACGTTCCAAAAAGGGGAAATCGCCTATGTTTTTTCTGCAGATCGATCATGAAGTGGCATTAAAAGAAGGAAATGTAAAAGAGGCAGAAATATTTTACGAGCTTACGGAAAAATCCCGCCATCATCTCTCCCCCTGGCTCGCATGGGTCAGCCAGACAAATTCCGTTAAAGATGCGCGGAACTTCATGAAAATGGTGGGCAAGCGCCAAAAAGAGCAAACTGACTTGCTCGGCTTTATCTGGTACCGCAACGCCATGGCCGGCTCGATCGCACTTTATGATTTAAAATGGCATAACCGCTCCGCTTCAATTGGCTATTGGGTTGGCACCGGGTTCGAGGGCAACGGCATCGCTCAGCGCGCCTCGTACGGCATGCTCATGTACGCGTTCTATCAGCTTGGCCTGAACCGGATCGAGCTGCGTGCCGCAGAAAATAATACGCGCAGCATCCGCCTCGCCGAACGGCTCGGCTTCAAGCTAGAAGGCCGCTGCAGGCAATCCGAATGGATAAACGGCAGCTGCCGCGACCTGCTGCAGTTCAGCCTGCTGCGCGAGGAGACAGATCGGTGGATGGTGTGAGGGGTGCTTCTTGTGGTGGCTTTGCGGGCTGAAGTGCTTTGCCCGCGAGCAAAATTTGGCCATTAGCAAGTCAAAACCCTCTGTTTGTTAGCCAAATCTGATCAAACTTGTTGATTGTCTTGAAAAAACACCTTGAGAGAGGGTGTTTTTTTGTTTCTTAGGGCTATTATTTAGCTGAATCAAATCAAAGTTGAGAAACTTTGAAGCAATTGAGCGATTTGTTAAAGCATTTCAGCAACTTTTTAAAGCTTTTCAGCGATTTTTTACAGCATTTCAGCAAGTCTTTAAACCAATTAGTCATTTTTAACTAATAATGACCTTGGCTGGCGCCAAGCTGCAGCCATCCTTACAACGTTTTTAGCAGCTGCAAAAGGGGCGCGGGCTGAAATACTTTGCCCGTGAGCCAAGATTGGTGCTTACCGACCCAAAACTGGCAGTTCGCAAGCCAAAATCCTCAGTTTGGGATCCTAATCTAATCAAACTTGTTAATCGCCTTGAAAAAACACCCTGAAAGAGTGTGTTTTTTCAGTCTTTTAAGCCCGCTCACATCAAAGTTAAGATACTTTGCAGCATTTGAGTGATTTATTAAAGCATTTCAGCAAATTTTTAAACCATTTCAGTGATTTATTAAAGCTTTTCAGCAAGTCTTTAAACCAATTAGCCCTTTTTAACTAATATGACCTTGGCTGGCGCCAAGCTGCAGCCATCCTTACATCACGTCCTGGAACCACCCCGGGATTCCTCACGAACCAAACCAGATCCCGCGCAATCGACGACACAAAAAAAACACCCCAGCACAAGGGTGTTTTTTCATTTTTCCTCTTCCAGTATGTTTCCCGCTTCGAACAGCTTGACGGTGAGGTCTTTGCTGTTTTTTTCTCCGAGAAATTCGGAGCAGGCTTTTTGAAGGCCTTCCCAAGATTCATCTAGTGCCTGCTGGAGGGCCAGTCCTTTATCTGTTGGATAGATGAGCGCTTTCGTTCGAATGGCTTTGCGCTCGATCAGCTGTTCCTTCACAAGTTTATCTACGAACCTTGTGATGGTCGAAGGGGCGATGTGAAGCTCCGCCCCAAGCTCAGTCTGGGATATTCCGGGCTTGCTGTTGACAGCCATGAGCATGAACGCAAGCGTGGGGGAAAGTCCTGTATCGTGAAAGCACTTTTCTGCCACCCGCGTTATCGCTCTGGACATCCTGTTCACATTAAAATAAAGGCAGTCCTCGAGGTATTTCTCTCTCATTTCTCATTCACCCCGATATGCGTGTTTTGTAGCACCTATTTTTTACATTCGACTTAAAAAGAAAAAAACCTGCAACGCGATTCGTTACAGGCTTTCTTTTGCAGAATCTTTTCCGTGTACTCGCTCTAGTACCATTTGATAAGCATCGTTTCCGAAATTCAGGCAGCGTTTTACACGCGAAATAGTCGCTGTGCTAGCGCCAGTTTCGGTTTCGATCTTATGATATGTCTTCCCTTCGCCAAGCATACGAGCCACTTCCAGACGCTGTGCGAGCGACTGGATCTCGTTCATTGTGCAAAGGTCATCGAAGAAACGATAGCATTCTTCTTTATCTTTAAGCGTCAGCACAGATTCGAAAAGCTGATCCAGCGCCTTGCCTCTTAATTTATCAATTTGCATGTATAGCACTCCTTTATTCAATACTCACGCTTTTGTCCATTCCCATCGGCACGATATTGATCCACGTTTTTCCTGGAACGAATTTTCCGCCATCAGGTACGATTCTGCCATTCTCATTTTTCCACGAGATTTCCTGCATCATCCCATTTTGGAACAGCAGTGCTTTTCCGCCTGATGTCAGGTCGACGTCACGGCGCCCTTTATTGTCCATCGTCCTGTGTTCCGTTTCGATGATGAGCACGTTTGCGACCGAGATCGGTGTTTCGGTTTCAAGGTCAATGGACGGCTCGCCGTTAGCAGAACGGATATAACGCTTTTTCACTTCATCATATTCAAAGGCCGACGACTCGCTGCTATTGTAGCGTATCGTGATGGATTCCGCCTTTTCGCCGCTTAAGCTTTTCACTTCCTGCTTTGATAAAAACGGCAGCGGTTCTACTTCGCCTTCCATTGAATAGCCAAGCATGTCAGCGCCCTTCTCGATATTTTCATAGGTAATATACGAGTTGTGAGGCGCCTTGCGGAAATCCGCCCGCTTGAAAAGCTTCCCGTCGTACTTCATACCGTTCAAGTTATCGACAGCCCCGCTCTCGAGGATTTCCTTCGCTTCAGGACTCCAGCCGTGTGCTACAAAGAGTGAGTCATAGCCTTTGCTCAGCTCGATGTAATAATCACGGGCACTGCGCACAGGACCGATCTGCTCAGGCACCTGGCTTTGGAAAATCGCCAGGAAACGGGTAATCTCCCCTTCTGCCAGTACCTCGTAGACTATGTCCGCCTTGTGCAGCCCTGACTGCGGGCGTGCTTTGCTATGGTTGTTGACCATAACAGCTACCGGCCGGCGGCTGATCTCATCGTTCGTCTTTTTACCCGTCAGCGGAAACGCATATTTGTATGTTTTTTCTTTATTCACTTTTTCAGACGCCTTAGCTTGATCCACCTTGCCGTCTTTAGCCATTTCTTCTTTCGCATCCTTGCAGCCTGCCAATGAGGCGCTGATGACCAGGCATACTAAAAGCAGCAGCCACTTTCTCATGAAGTCACAACCTTTTTAATTCATTGTATTGCCTGATCCTTTTATATATTAACGCATAATAGAGGGAAATAGTAACCCTTTATTCTTTACATCGTAAATTCCGCGCTGTGTGATCCGGATATAAGGCAAATGTGTAGAAGAGAAAAAGAGGAGGCTGTAGATCGGATCCTCGTACACATACCCGCGCGCACGAAGCTCTTCGGTCAATGTCTTTTCTTCCACAATTAATTCTTCGACGGCAGAATTCGACATCCCTCCTGCAAGAGGAAGTTTAATTTCGGCAACTACCGCACCATCTTCAGTCAGCACGATGCCTCCGCCAATTTCCTTCGCCCGGTCAAACGCCCGCTTCATCTCGACCTTGTTTTTTCCGATTAACAGGATATCGCCCGTGTTTGAATACGTACTCGCGAAACCGGCAAGGTTCTTCGCAAAGCCTTTTACCACGGTGTTAATATGCCATTTCCCATTCCGGTCCACGAGCATCAGGAAGCATTCGTCGCTGTCTTCATGAATGATATCGACCGTTGTATCGATCGATACGTTGTATGGCCTCGTGATGACAGAGTTGTACATTTCAATCCCGACAAGCCCTGAAAAGCGGAAGTCCTCCATCGTCAGCTCCCAGTCAAAATCACGCTTCTGAATTCCGTGTCCTTCCCAGTCAAACTCTTGATCACGCTCTGTTTTTACGGCAGAACCGTCCTTCTTGACCCATTCTCCCTTTGCCAGAACCGCTTCCGGCAGAGGGTTATTTTTATCGGATAAAATGTTCAGATGTGCGATACGGCCAGGAGCGACCATACCGAACAAGTGATCAAGCTGATAGTAGCGCGCCACATTGTATGACGCCATCTGGTAGGCGTCAAGAGGCTCGATGCCAGCATCCAGCGCGATCCGGAGCATCTCATCCGTCACTCCATCCTTATAAAAACCAGGTGTCGAACCATCCGTCGTCATAAAGATGCGGTCAAAATTCGTGACGCCTTCTTCCTTCAGTTCGCGAAGAAGCTTCGGAAGGTCGGGACGGATGGAAGAATAGCGCAATGATAATGTAAGGCCTGCGTTCAAACGGTCGATCGCCTCAGCACCTGTCATTGCTTCATGATCACAGTCCACACCGAGCAGCACCATTTGCTGCAGCGTTTTTTCCGATGCTCCAGGCAAGTGGCCTTCGATCCGTTTTCCTGCTCTTTTCGTATCCTTCATCCACTGCAGTATCGTATCGTCTCCTTGCAGGACGCGCGGCCAGCTTGTCAGCTCCCCGCCCTGCAGTACCCATGGGCTGTCGAGAAGCTTTTTGATGCTAGTTACAGAAAAATACTTCTCTTCTTCCAGCAGTTCTGTCTGGGCATCGTAACGGCACCACCAGAAGAAAGTGGCTGGCAATTCGTTCATGTTTTCCATTAAAGTAAGCGCTTTCGTAACGCTCAATTCAAAAAGCAGCGCAAAGTTATCACAAAGAAACGTTGCCGTTCCGCGCTGAAGTGCATATTGCGAAAGCGTCTGGGGATTATATAGCTGAAATGGATGGCAGTGCGGCTCGATATATCCTGGAACCACAAACTTGCCCTCAACATCTGTGATCTCAACGCCATCTGTGTTTTCTGGCATCCGGCTCCCTACATACACGATGCGGTCTTCATACAGCCAGATGTTGCCTGTGCTCCACTGCTTAAGCGCAGAATTCAAGTACGTCGCGTTTTGCAAAACCTTCGTCGGCGCAAGCTCATTCCGAACTACGGCCGTATGTCTTCTCATCTCAATTTTGTTCCAAAGTGTTAAATGGGTTCCCACTCTGCTCACCTGTCTTTTTCTAAGAATTCTTTTAATAAGGATAGCACAGAATAAGCGAAAAAATACAACGAATGAAAGGGGTTTCATAAATGCGTCAAAATATTGGTTTGATTAACGCAATGATCCGAATTGCAGCCGGCTTGACGATGGTCGCTGTATTTGCCGCCAAGTTTTCAAGAAGGCCCTACAAAGAATCGTATATTTTCATGATTCTGATGGGCGCAATGAAGGTCGCAGAAGGCATCGTCCGCTTCTGCCCTGTGACCGAGCTTTTTCACACGGCAAAAGAAATGAGCGATATGAACATGGATGATATGACGAAGGAAGGCTCATTTATCAATCCGTCTTAAGGACGTTCCAGCCTTCTGGAAAGGACGCTTCTTCATGCAAGCTTTAATAAAAGGAAACAACCGGTCTCTCTATGTATTGCTGTTCATCGTTTTTGCGGTCCATATCGGATCGTACTTGATTCTGCCGATTATGCCGATTTATTTGAAAAATGAGACGGGGCTATCTGTCGGCCAGATCGGATTCACGCTGGGAGTGACCTCCGTTTTCATGCAGGCGGGCAGCGTTTCAGGCGGTTTCCTGGCAGACCGTTTAGGACGCAGGTTCATCATCGGATTAGGCGCGGTTGTAAGGGCGGCAGGACTGCTTGGATTCGTCTTTTTCAAGCAATATGAACTGATCCTCATGACCGCTGCTGTCAGCGGCCTTGGACTCGGCTTAAACGCTCCCTCCACAAAAGCGTTCATTTCTTCTATCGTGGCAAAAGAAAATCAGTCACGTGCATTCTCAATGAGAGGAATCGCCGCCAATATCGGCATGGCGCTGGCCGGGCTGATCGTCTTTTTCTTCCTAACGGGAAAATCAGCGCTGATTTTTATAACCGCCGCCGTCATTTTTGCCGCAACAGGCATCATCAGCTGGATTCTCCTGCCTTCTGGATGCGGAGGCGATCCTTGTCCAGACATCACCGTAAAGGATTATCGCGAGGTATTCCGCAACAAACCTTTTCTCGTGTTCGCAGCCGCCACCGTCCTCCTTTGGGCGCTGTATGCACAGTTCGCTCTCGCACTCCCGCTTCGCGCAGAAAAGGTGCTTCATGACCCGAAAAGCATCTCGATCGTATGGACGGTCAACAGCCTCACCGTCATTCTTGCACAAACGTTCGTGACCTCGCGCTTTATCACGAAAGTTCATCCGATGACCGCGATGGGACTCGGTGCGGGAGTGATCGGAATCGCGCTAGGTGCACTGTATTATGCGAGCGCGTTTCCGTATTTCATCCTGATCGGCATGCTGTTTGTATTTGGCGAGATGATGATCATGCCAACGCTCGATACGGTCATATCACAGCTTGCCGCAGCCCGTCTGCTTGGCATCTTTTTCGGAATGGCGAGTGTTTTTAACGGAATTGGCGAAGCGGGCGGAAACACGATCGGCGGACAGCTGCTCGTTTACCCTAGTTTGCCTTACGCTGTTTATGCTGTGTTTGGCTTCGTCATCCTTGCTGTGATGCTGATGCTAAAGCGTTGGAGCCCGATGCGCAGCCTGTTTCAGCCGGAGAACACCGAAACATCATCGCCAAAAACAAGCACAGTGACCGGACACGCCAATCCAACTGGGTGGCTGCAGAGCTTGTTTAAAAAGCCGCGTGCTACAAAATAAGTGCTGGCGGCAAACCTAAGTAAGGTTGGCTGCTGCTTGGCGACAGCCAAGGTCAGTTTAGTTAAAAAGAGCTAATTGGTTTAAAGTTCAGCTGAAATGCTTTAAAGACTCGCTGAAATGACTTAATAATTTGATGAAATGCATTAAAAAATCGGTGAATTGCTGTAAAGTCTCTCAACATTGATGTGAGAGGGACAAATCACAGCCCTCAGATGGCTAAAAATGCCCTTAACTAGTCCAATTTTTTTTCAATTGATAGCAATCGGGACCCAAATTGGCTCGTGGACAGAGATTTTTTGCTCTCAAATGAACAATTTTAATCAACAAACAAAAGGCTGATCACGAGGATCAGCCACTTTAGGAGGTATGACGATGAATTGGGAATATGTTGCGGATTCACTTTTTCTATATGCCCTCATTATCGGAAGCATCGTTGCCGTTCTGTTTATTATGATTGGGAAACGGCGCGCAAAGTAGCTTTATTGCCGATGTCTTCGCGGTAAAAAGATTGAGCGCACGTGATTTTCTGCACCTCTTTATATACACTTTGCTGCGCCTCCTGAATTGTAGAGCCAAGTGCGCCCACAAGCAGAATGCGGCCGCCGTCTGTGACAAGCTCACCGGCGGTTTTTTTCGTTCCGGCATGAAAAACGAGCGCAGTATCTTTTATCGTATCAAGTCCGCCAATCCGAACTCCTTTTTCATAATCTTCAGGATAACCTCCTGAAGCGAGCACAACACCGACCGCTGCTTTCTCAGACCATTCAAGACTGACTTCTTTTCCGTCCAGAATGCTAATCAAGAGGTCTGCCAAGTCGTTCTGCAAACGCGGCAAAATAACCTGTGTTTCTGGATCGCCAAAGCGTGCGTTGAACTCAATCACTTTAGGTCCTTCTTCAGTCAGAATCAGCCCGGCATACAGGATACCCGTAAACGGACGGCCTTCAGCGACCATCGCTTTTGCGGCAGGTTTTAGTACCGTTTCGATCGCTGTACTCACCGCTTCAGCTGGAATCTGCGGAACAGGCGAATAGGCACCCATCCCGCCCGTATTCGGTCCTTTATCTCCGTCGAACGCACGTTTATGATCCTGCGCGATTTCCATTGGGTATACATTTTCGCCGTGAACAAAAGCCATGAGCGAGAATTCTTCACCCTCGAGGAACTGCTCAACAACAACCTTGCTGCCTGCCGCGTTAAACTTGCCGTTCAGCAGCATGTCGCGCAGTCCGGCTTCTGCCTCTTCAAGCGTCATCGCTACAACAACGCCTTTTCCTGCCGCCAGTCCATCCGCCTTCAGGACGATTGGCGCGCCTTTGTCCTGCACATATTTCCAAGCGGCTTTATATTCAGTGAACGTCTCATAATCTGCAGTAGGGATACTGTAGGATTTCATCAGCTTTTTCGCGAACGATTTGCTGCCTTCAATTTCAGCCGCAGCTTTAGAAGGCGCAAATATCCTTAATCCTTCCACTTCAAAGGCATCTGCTATTCCTTGCAAAAGCGGCACTTCAGGACCGACAAACGTGAGGTCGATCTCACGGCTCTTCACAAATTTGATGAGCGACTGAATGTCCGTTTCAGAAATGTCCACACAATCCGCCAGACTTGCCATTCCAGGATTGCCCGGTGCTGCAAAAACCTTCGTCACTGACGGACTGCTTGCAAACTTCCAGACGAGCGCGTGCTCCCTGCCGCCTCTTCCAATCACTAAAACCTTCATTCATATCCCTCCTCGATCATTGCGTAACATTCAATAATTAAGATTAATGTTTAAAGTGCCGTACCCCGGTGAACACCATCGCGATGCCGTACTCGTCCGCTTTTTTGATCGAGTCTTCGTCGCGAACTGAACCGCCTGGCTGGATGATCGCTGTCACGCCGGCTTTTGCTGCTGCTTCCACGGTGTCATCCATCGGGAAAAAGGCATCTGATCCGAGCGCCGAGCCTTGTGCGAGCTCTCCTGCCTGCTCGATCGCAATTTTCGCTGCACCGACACGGTTCATCTGACCCGCTCCAACCCCGACTGTCATTTCGTCGCGCGCCAGTACGATCGCGTTCGACTTCACGTGTTTCACAACTTTCCAAGCAAGCTTAAGGTCAGCCCACTCTTTTTCTGTAGGCTCTCGTTTCGTCGGAACCGTTACATTCGCTTCTTCCAGGCCGAATGCATCTTCGTCCTGCACGAGCATTCCGCCAGCGATCGTCGTGATCTTTTTGCCAATCACTCCACTCTTTTCAAACGGAACAATCAGCAGGCGGATGTTTTTCTTTTGCGTTAAAACGGCTAGTGCTTCCTCTGAAAAAGAAGGTGCGATAACGATTTCAAGGAAAATCGAGCTCATTTTCTCAGCTGTTTCTTTGTCGATTTCAACGTTCGATGCGATAATACCGCCAAAGATGGACACCGGATCTGCTTCATATGCACGGCTGAACGCTTCAAATACATTGCGCCCTGTACCAACTCCACAAGGGTTCATGTGCTTGACCGCAACGACAGCTGGATCGGTGAATTCTTTTACGATGGCAAGAGCCGCATCTGCGTCGTTAATGTTGTTGTATGAAAGCTCTTTGCCGTGAAGCTGCTGCGCGCTCGCTACTGACAGAACGGCGCCAAGCGGCTTGCTGTAAAAGGCAGCCTTTTGATGAGGGTTTTCGCCGTAACGCAGATCCTGCTTTTTCTCGAATGTGACCGTGTAAGTTTCTGGATGCTCTTCTTCCACCTGCTGTGTTAAATACTCGGCGATCAGTGCGTCATAAGCTGCAGTATGGCGGAACGTTTTTGCCGCGAGACGGCGGCGTGTTTCCTCGCTCACCGCTTGATGCTGCTGAAGCTCCTCCAGCACGAGACCGTAGTCTTTAGGATCGACCACCACGGTAACGTACGCGTGGTTCTTGGCTGCCGAACGAAGCATGCTCGGCCCGCCGATATCGATGTTCTCAATCGCATCACTAAAGGCAACGTTCTCTTTCGCAATCGTCTGCTTGAACGGATAAAGGTTCACGACAACAAGGTCGATCGGCTTAATGCCGTTCTCTTCCATCTGATTGCGGTGGCTTTCGTTGTCTCTAACCGCAAGGAGACCGCCGTGTATCATCGGGTGCAATGTTTTAACGCGTCCGTCCATAATTTCTGGAAATCCGGTCACTTCAGAAATACCGGTAACAGGTATGCCCGCTTCCTGAAGCGCTTTGCTCGTCCCGCCTGTTGAAATGATCTCTACACCTTGTTCTGCCAGCGCTTTTGCAAACGGCAATAAACCTTCTTTGTCTGATACGGAAATTAATGCACGTGTAATGCTCATTTTGTTATGCCTCCTGCCATTTGTTTGTGAATGATATTTTGCAGCACTCTCGGATATAATTCGTGCTCTGTTTTCTGAATGCGCGCTTGAAGCGTATCGGCCGTATCGCCTGGCAATACGGCCACTACAGCCTGCTCGATAATCGGACCTGTGTCCATGCCGCTGTCCACGTAATGCAAAGTCACGCCCGTCTCCTGCACGCCTGCGGCAAGCGCCTGTCCGACAGCATCTTTACCCGGGAAATGAGGCAGCAGTGACGGGTGAATGTTAACCATCCGGCCTTCAAACGCATCTAAAAGCACCGTTCCGACAAGTCTCATATAACCAGCGAGTGCGATGAAATCGATGCTGTGCTTTTGCAGCTCAACTAAAATCTCGCGCTCGTATTCTTCTTTTGACGAAAAATCCTTCGCATTAAACGAGTATACAGGAATTCCAGCCTTATTTGCGCGCTCTACCGCGAAAGCATTTGGCTTGTCACATACTAAAAGTTTAATAGCAGCAGAAAGCTTGCCTGATGCCTCAGCATCGAGCAGCGCCTGAAAATTAGACCCGCTTCCTGATGCGAATACCGCTATGTTCATTACAGTTCACCGCCGCCAAAGATAACACCCTTGCCTGTTTTCACACGTCCGATCAAGTACGGCGTCTCACCAGCACGTTCAAGTGTTTTGATAACTGAAATCATATCATCTGCATCAACAGCGAGCACCATGCCGATTCCCATGTTGAACGTCGTGAACATCTCGCGTCTTCCGATGTTTCCTGCTTTTTCAACCAATTCAAAAATAGCCGGTATCGGCCACGATCCGTAGTCCACTTCTGCACAAAGCCCTGCAGGAAGCATGCGCGGAATATTTTCGATAAAACCGCCGCCAGTGATGTGAGCAGCACCGTGAACATCAAACGACTGGAATACTTCCAACAGCGGCTTCACATAAATTTTCGTCGGAGTTAAAAGCTCTGCACCAAGTGCTGTGCCGTTAAGCTCTTCAAATTTGTCTTGCAGACTATAACCCGCCTGCTCGAGCAGCACTTTTCTCACGAGCGAAAAACCGTTGCTGTGTAATCCGCTTGAAGGGAGACCGATCAAAACGTCGCCTTCTTTTACGTTCTCCGGCTTCATCAGCTTAGACTTTTCCGCAATCCCTACCGAAAATCCAGCAATATCATATTCACCGTCTGGATAAAAACCTGGCATCTCAGCCGTCTCTCCGCCGATCAGCGCACAGCCCGCCATCTCACAGCCATCAGCGATACCTTTAACGATCTGCTCTGCCTTCTCCGGCACAAGCTTGCCGCAAGCGAGATAGTCTAAAAAGTAAAGCGGTTCTGCCCCCTGCGCCACGATGTCGTTCACACACATCGCTACCGCGTCGATGCCGATGCTGTCGTGCTGATCAAGCATGAACGCAAGCTTCAGCTTCGTGCCCACACCGTCCGTTCCAGAAACAAGAACCGGTTCCTTATAAGACATGTTCGACAGGTCAAACATCGCGCCAAAGCCGCCCAGACCAGCCATAACCTCAGGACGTGCCGTTCTCAATGCATGCTTCTTCATCCGTTCGACCGCTTCATAGCCAGCCTCTATATTAACCCCCGCCTGCTTATATGCTTCAGCCACGAAAATCCCCTCCTAAAAGATCGGGGGTACGGTACCATTTGATTTCATCCCCGTTATATCACCATTCTGCTCAAATGGTACCGTACCCCCTACAATGTCTTAAACCATTTCCTTCTCGTAAGGCATCACTGTATCCGGGTAGATTTCTGTTGGATACTTGCCTGTGAAGCATGCGACGCACTGGCCACAGTTTTGTTCATTATTCGGCCGCCCTATTCCGCGGAATAAGCCATCAAGCGAAATGAAGGCTAAGGAATCTGCACCGATCATCTCGCAGATTTCCTGAGGTGTGTGCTTGGATGCAATCAGTTCCTCACGCTCTGAGGTATCGATGCCGTAATAGCATGGGTGAGCGATAGGCGGAGCGGTAATGCGCACGTGAACCTCTGTCGCTCCTGCTGCCCGCAGCATCCCAACGATGCGGCGGCTTGTCGTGCCGCGAACGATTGAATCATCCACCATGACAACACGCTTTCCTTCCACGATCGCGCGCACAGGTGACAGCTTCATCTTCACGCCAAGCTCGCGCAGCTCCTGAGACGGCTGGATGAACGTCCGGCCGACATAGCGGTTTTTGATCAAACCGATCTCGTATGGAATGCCTGATGCTTCAGCGTACCCGATCGCAGCTGATATGCTCGAATCCGGCACCCCTGTCACGACATCCGCCTCAACCGGCGCTTCCTGAGCCATCACTTTGCCCAGCGACTTTCTTGCCGCATGAACGTTGATTCCTTCAATATTGCTGTCTGGACGAGAAAAATAAATGTATTCCATCGAGCACATCGAACGCTGAACAGAAGTTGAGAAGAACTCCGACGTCAAACCATTTTTATTGATAACAAGCAGCTCTCCTGGCTGTACATCGCGCAAGTATTGAGCGCCGACTACATCAAACGCACACGTTTCACTCGCGACCACATACGCATCGCCCAATATACCGAGCGACAGCGGACGCAAGCCGTTCGGATCGCGCGCCACCATGATTTCTGTTTCAGTCATGATCAAGAATGAATATGCGCCCTTCAGCATCGTGAGTGCATTTTTTACCTTTTCTTTCAGATACAAATAGCCGCTCCGCTTGATCAGATGCGCGAGCACTTCTGTATCGGACGATGTCTGAAAAATGCTTCCTTGCGATTCAAGCTGATGCTTGAGCGCATTCGCATTCACTAAGTTTCCGTTATGCGCGAGAGCTAATGAACTTGTCTGTGAACGGAAGAGAAGAGGCTGAACGTTGGCGTATTCCGCACCGCCTGCCGTCGCGTAGCGCACATGGCCGATACCTGCCATTCCTGTCAGGTCCTCCAGCTCACCCTTGCCGAACACTTCGTTCACGAGACCGTGTCCTTTATGCATTCTCAGCCGCTCGCCGTCCGTGACGACGATACCGGCGCCTTCCTGGCCGCGGTGCTGCATGCTGTGCAGCCCGTAATACGAAAGCTGTGCCGCTTCACGGCTGCCCCATATGCCAAAAACGCCGCATTCTTCGTTTAAACCTTTGATGTCAGCAAGCATGGGATTGCTCCTCTCCAAGCTTTCTCCAATTCTTCATGACTGCATTTCACAAGCTCGCGGCCTTCAGGACCATCAATCGCTAGCCCTAGTTCCTGTCTTACAAACCCGATCTGCACCGCGTCGCTCATCACTTTTTCAAACTGCTCAGCATGCTCTGGTTTTACCGTAATCAAGAAACGTGACTGTGATTCTCCGAAAAGTACGCCTGCCTCGTCACCTTCTAAAACGACTGAAGCTCCGACATTCCCTTTCATCACGCACTCTGCCAGCGCAACAGCTGCTCCGCCTTCCGCCACATCATGAGCAGATTCCACAAGCCCCTTTTGAATCGCTTCTAAAAGCTGTGCCTGACGCTTCCACTCAACATCAAGATCAAGTTCAGGCGCCTTGCCAGAAATACGGCCAGTCTGCATCTTCTGCAGCTCGCTTCCGCCAAACTCCGGCTTGCTCTCACCCGCAAGATAGATTAAATCTCCAGCATTTTTAAATTGCTGTGTTGTAATATGTTCAAGATTCTCGATCAGACCGACCATCCCGATAACAGGTGTCGGATAGACCGCGACTCCGTTTGTTTCGTTATACAACGAAACGTTCCCGCCGATTACCGGCGTTTCAAGCTGTCTGCATGCCGCGCTCATGCCGTCGGCTGCTTTTTCCAGCTGCCAGAAAATCTCCGGCTTTTCCGGGTTTCCGAAGTTCAGGCAGTCTGTTACCGCAAGCGGCTTCGCACCCGAACAAACTAGATTTCTTGCTGCTTCAGCTACCGCGATTTTTCCGCCAACTTCCGGATCAAGGTATAGATAGCGCGAGTTGCAGTCTGTCGTCATCGCGAGCGCTTTTTCTGTGCCGCGGATTCTGACAACTGCCGCATCCGATCCAGGCGCTACCGCTGTGTTCGTGCGCACCATATAGTCGTATTGGCTGAACACCCACTCTTTGCTAGCGATTGTCGGCTGCGATAATAGCTGCAATAACGTTTCTTTAAAACTATCAAGTGCTGGAACGAACGGCGCTTCTGATTGGAATTCACTGTAATATGCCGGCTCACTGGAAGGCTTGTTATAAACGGGAGCATCTTCTGCCAATGCATCGACCGGAAGCTCTGCCACTACATCGCCGTGATGCAGCAGACGCAATACTTTTTCCTCGATAACCGAACCGATTGTAACAGCATCCAAATCCCATTTTTCAAAATAAGCAGCTGCTTCATGCTCGCGTCCTTTTTCAACGACTAAAAGCATACGCTCCTGAGACTCCGACAGCATCATCTCGTAAGCTGTCATGTCTTTTTCACGCTGCGGAACGAGGTCAAGGTTCATCTCGATCCCGACTCCTGCTTTGCTCGCCATCTCAGCGGATGAACTCGTCAATCCTGCTGCACCCATATCCTGAATCCCGACGAGTGCGTCACAGCCTTGGATGACTTCTAAACACGCTTCCATCAGCAGCTTTTCCATAAACGGATCGCCGACTTGGACCGCCGGACGCTTTTCTTCAGACGCGTCTGTCAGCTCTTCTGAAGCGAATGTCGCGCCGTGAATGCCGTCGCGCCCTGTTTTCGCGCCAACGTACATGACCGAGTTCCCGATGCCGTGCGCCTGGCCTTTTTTAATATCCTTATGATCGATGAGACCGACACACATTGCGTTCACGAGGGGGTTGCCTTCATATGACGCGTCAAACTGCACTTCGCCCCCGACTGTCGGGATACCGATACAGTTTCCGTAGCCAGCGATACCTGCCACGACTTGCTCGAACAAATATTTCACACGCTCTGACTCTAGCTCACCGAATCGAAGAGAGTTTAGCAGTGCGATCGGACGCGCTCCCATCGAGAACACATCGCGGATAATGCCGCCGACGCCTGTAGCTGCGCCCTGGTACGGCTCGATCGCTGATGGATGGTTGTGCGATTCGATTTTAAAAACGACCGCCTGTCCGTCGCCGATATCCACAATCCCAGCACCCTCGCCAGGACCTTGCAGGACATGCTTGCCATCAACCGGGAACTTTCTGAGAACCGGCTTCGAGTTTTTATACGAGCAATGCTCGCTCCACATAACCGAGAACAAGCCGGTCTCTGTCCAGTTCGGCAGACGTCCGATAATGCTCTGGATTAATTCAAATTCACTGTCACTTAAGCCCATTTCACGGTACAAACGCTGTTCCTTTATCTGAATGTCAGTAGGTTCAAGATGAGATAACATGGCTTTCCCTCCAGCTCTTTACAATCGATTGGAATAGCTTCAGTCCGTCCGCACTGCCAAGCAGTTCGTCAACGGCGCGTTCCGGATGCGGCATCATGCCGAGTACGTTGCCCGCTTTATTCGTGATCCCTGCGATATCGGCAACCGATCCGTTCGGGTTGTTGTTATAACGGAACACGATCTGTTTGTTCTCCTCCAGCTGCTGAAGCGTCTCTTCATCGCAAAAGTAGTTGCCTTCTCCATGCGCGATCGGAATCGTGATGATCTCGCCTTTTTCATAGCCGTTCGTGAACATCGTCCCGCTGTTTTCAACAACGAGCGGTTCCGGCTGGCAGATGAATTTTAGCGATTCGTTTCGTCTCATCGCTCCAGGCAGAAGTCCTGCTTCTAGCAAAATCTGAAATCCGTTGCAGACACCGAGTACGGGTTTGCCTTCGTTTGCTGCCTTCACGACCTCGTCCATCACGTTTGCAAAACGCGCAATCGCGCCTGTGCGGAGATAATCGCCGTAGGAGAATCCTCCTGGCAGCAAGATACCGTCAAATCGGCTTAAGTCACTTTCTGTATGCCAAACATATTCTGCTTCCATCCCGAGGCCATCGGCCACCGCGTGGTACATGTCGGTGTCACAGTTGGAACCCGGGAACACAATCACCGCGAATTTCACTGTCCGACGACCTCCTCCACCTCATACGTGTAGTCTTCAATGACTGGGTTAGATAATAGCTTTGTGCACATTTCATTCACTTTTTCATCAATATCGTAATCGCCTTCTTCAAACGTCAGCTCCAAATATTTTCCGATGCGAACGTCTGAGACTTGAGTGTGAGACATTTTGTGAAGCGAGCCCATCACAGCTGTTCCCTGCGGATCCAAAACACTCTCTTTTAACGTGACAAACACTTTTACTTTGTACATGATACTCCTCCTAGACGTTCTAAAATTTTTTCGTACGCTGTTGTCAAATCGCCAAGATCACGGCGGAACACATCTTTATCGAGCTTTTCATTCGTTTCTGAATCCCACAAGCGGCACGTGTCAGGCGAAACTTCATCGGCGAGCAGCAGCTGACCGTTCTCATCTGTCCCGTATTCAAGCTTAAAATCTACAAGCTTCACATTCTTTGATGCAAAGTAGGTTGTGAGCACCTCGTTCACCTTCAACGCACTGCTGCGCATTTCCGCCAGCTGTTCTGGATTAGCAAGGTTCAAGATCGCAATATGATCGTCGTTGATGAGCGGATCACCCAGGTCATCATTTTTGTAATAAAACTCAACGATTGTCTGCGGAAGGATCTCGCCTTCTGCCAGGCCGAGGCGCTTTGCGAGTGTACCGGCTGCAATGTTGCGGACAACGACTTCAATCGGCACGATCTCAACTTTTTTCACGAGCTGCTCGGTTTCTGACAAGCGTTTGACGAAATGAGAAGGAATTCCCTCAGCTGCGAGCATCTCGAACAATAACGATGATATCTCGTTGTTCAGCCTGCCCTTGCCTTGAATCACGGCTTTCTTTTCGCCATTAAACGCTGTCGCGCTGTCTTTGTAGCTGATCCACACGACCTGTTCATCAGATGTCCGATAAATTATCTTCGCCTTGCCTTCATACAGCATTTCCAGCTTTTCCACGGTACACAGCCCCTTCGTTTGCGGAATAATAGCAATCTTCAATCTATTGGAAGTGAAAGAAAAAGGGAGTCTGCTTAAAACTCCCTTTTTAGATGTTAAAGACCTAGCCTTTCAAAAATCGTGTCAACCTGCGACAGGTGGTACGAGTAATCAAAGCAATCTTCAATCTCTGCTGGTGTTAATTTTTCTGTAATCTGCGTTTCTCCCTCAATCAATGTGCGGAATTGAACGCCTTCTTCCCACGCCTGCATCGCTTTTGGCTGGACGATATCGTACGCTGCTTCACGAGCCATTCCTTTGTCGATCAGCTTTAGCAGTACGCGCTGCGAGTAGATCAATCCATACGTGCGTGCCATGTTGCGCTTCATGTTTTCCGGGAATACCGTCAAGTTTTTCACGATATTGCCAAAACGGTTCAGCATGTAGTTCAGCAGAATCGTCGCATCTGGCAGGATAATGCGTTCTGCCGAAGAATGCGATATATCGCGTTCGTGCCAAAGCGATACGTTCTCATAAGCTGTCATCATGTGCCCGCGAATCACGCGCGCCAGCCCTGTCATGTTTTCCGAACCGATCGGGTTACGCTTATGCGGCATTGCAGAAGACCCTTTCTGACCCTTCGCGAAAAACTCTTCAACCTCGCGCGTTTCGCTCTTCTGCAGTCCGCGGATCTCTGTCGCGAACTTCTCGATGCTCGTTGCGATTAGTGCCAGTGTGGACATATAATGCGCGTGGCGGTCACGCTGCAATGTCTGTGTCGAAATCGGTGACGCTTCTAGTCCGAGGTTCTCACACACATATTTTTCAACGAACGGATCGATGTTCGCGTACGTTCCAACCGCGCCAGACAGCTTACCGACACGAACCGTTTCAGCTGCCTGCTTAAAGCGTTCAACGTTGCGTCTCATCTCTTCATACCAAAGCGCCAGCTTCAGACCGAACGTTGTCGGCTCAGCATGTACACCGTGCGTGCGCCCCATCATGACCGTGTATTTATGTTCTTTCGCCTTTTCGCCGATAATCTCAACAAAGCGATCTAGGTCAGCAGCCAGAATGTTGTTTGCTTGAAGCAGCATGTATGATAATGCAGTATCCACGACATCTGTAGACGTCAGGCCGTAATGCACCCACTTGCGCTCTTCGCCAAGTGTTTCAGATACGGCACGTGTGAACGCGACTACATCATGGCGTGTTTCCTGCTCGATTTCATAAATGCGGTTCATATCGAATGACGCGTTCTCGCGAAGAACCTTCACGTCCTCTTTCGGGATATCGCCAAGCTCAGCCCATGCCTCACATGCAAGGATCTCAACCTCAAGCCACGCTTTAAAACGGTTTTCATCTGTCCAAATCGCACCCATCTCCGGGCGTGTATAACGTTCAATCATCGAATTACCTCCGTCAAGTTCTGTGGATACACAGCTTGTATGATCCGGTCCGCCTCTGTTAAGACCTTTTCCGTCGAATCGCCCAATACTGTGATGTGCCCCATTTTACGTTTCGTTTTCGCTTCGTCTTTTCCGTACAGATGAAGTTTAGCTTCTTTCAATTCTGATAAGTTGTTCAGTATGCTCTCTATATGTTCTCCCAAAACATTGATCATCACAGCAGGCTTTAAAAGTTCAGTGCTGCCAAGCGGCCAGCCGCAGATCGCACGTATATGCTGATCAAACTGCGACGTCGCGCATGCCTCGATCGTGTAGTGACCTGAGTTATGCGGCCTTGGCGCGAGCTCGTTCACATAAAGCGTTCCGTCTGCTGCGGCGAACATCTCTACAGCAAGCGTGCCGATCAGGTTCAGTTCTGCTGCCACCGACCGCGCCAGCTGCTTCGCCTTTTGCTCCGTTTCAGCTGTCACCCTTGCCGGAACGATCGTCTGGTGAAGGATGTTGTTCACATGAATGTTCTCTGCCAGCGGGAATGTTGTCGTTTCTCCATTCACGCTGCGAGTGATGATAACGGACAGTTCTTTTTCAAAAGGAATCCAAGCCTCGAGTACAAAATCGTTGCCGTACTTTAGCAGTTCTTCTGCTATTGAAAAGTCTTGATTCGTGAGGATAACAACCTGTCCTTTGCCGTCATAGCCGCCGCGGCACGTCTTCAAGACTGCCGGGAGTCCGGTATAAGCTGCCGCTTCGCGAAGTGATTCGGCATCATGCACCGCTTTAAATGGCGCCACCGGAACTCCAGCAGCCATAAGCGTTTCTTTCTCGCGCAAACGGTGCTGCGTCACCTGCAGCAGCCTGCTTCCCTGCGGCAGGTTCGCATTGGTTTCAAGCCATGCCGCCGACTGCACATCCACGTTTTCAAACTCATACGTGATAACATCCGATTTTTCAGCAAGCTCCTTAATGCCGTCTTGATCGTCATAAGCCGTGATAACCTCGTGGTCGCTCACCTGGCCGCATGGAGAATCTGCTGCCGGCTCCAGTACGGCAACTCTAAGGCCCATCTCACGCGCGCTTAGTGCCATCATGCGTCCGAGCTGTCCGCCGCCCAATATTCCGATTGTCTGCCCTGGCAAAATCATCTTATACAAGCTGATCACTGCTTTCTAGGACTGCCGCCTCAGTAGCAGCACGTCTTTGTTTGAGTTTTTCACGCAAAGTGCTGTCTTGGTTTGCAAGGATCTGTGCTGCAAGCAGGCCAGCGTTCGTTGCTCCCGCTTTCCCGATCGCGACCGTCGCGACCGGAACGCCTCCAGGCATCTGCACGATCGACAGGAGTGAATCCAGTCCGTTTAATGCTTTAGACTGAACCGGGACCCCGATCACCGGCACCGTCGTCTTTGCCGCAACCATACCGGGGAGGTGCGCTGCTCCTCCAGCACCCGCAATAATCACCTGCAGACCTCGCTCTTCAGCAGCTTCCGCATATTGAAACATAAGGTCTGGGGTACGGTGCGCCGAGACAACTTTCCTTTCGTACTGCACTCCGAGCTCTTCGAGTACCTGACACGCGTGCTGCATCGTTTCCCAATCTGACGTGCTTCCCATGATCACTCCGACTTGTATAGGCATGGCATACTGTCCTCCTTAAATTTTCAGAAAAATAAAAAAAACCAGCAAGGGGGATTCATCTCTAATGAGAGAAAGCCGCCTGTCTGGACATACTTCGCCTGAATGCTTATAAAGATGACAGAAAAAAAGCTTTCCCTCATAGTCTGATGAATTAATGGACATCAGGTAGAGACTTACGGGCCGTATCCCCGAAATTATATGAGGGCGATATTCATCTGTTTTCATTGTAGCAACCTGTTGTGAAAAGGTCAATAAAAATCGAACAATCAATGTGTTATTGGTTTTATCGTTCGGTTTTTACAGTAATTTTCCTTCAAAAGTGATGCGCTGCTCTTTTACTTCTACCTCTATCTTGCCGTTTTTCTTCACTTCATGAAAAACCGGCTCTTCCATCCTGCGCATTGGCAAATAGCCTTCCGCTGCCATCCGGTCGAGGCATTGGGAGATTGTTTCTCCTGTTTCAACCTGAAATTTCTTCTTGTTAGGCTTCTTTTCCATGAATACTTGCTACCTCCTGATGCTCTTCACCCAGAACCCGCCATGAAACGCTTTTGGCTCATGCGAGATAATAAACGCCTTCGGATCAAGCACTTTTACCGTTTCATATAAACTTTTCTCTGATTTTCTTGATGTGAGGATCTCCATCATTAATCGCTGACCTTCACGCCCGTGCGCCATCCAGTCCGTTACACCAAAGCCTTTCGACCGGATCTGGTTCGGCAAATCAGACGCCAGCTCAGTCGTGATCACGTTCACCGTAATATAACCAAGCGCCAGCTTCTCCTCGATTTTCATCCCTACAAGCACGCCAAGGCCATAGCCAACCGCATACGCGATGAGATTCTGTATCTGGTCGAGGTTCTCAAGAACGAGCCCGAGACCGACAACATAGATGACGACTTCAAAAACCGAAATAAACGCCGCCAGATACCTCTGATTTTTCAGCGTCAAAATCATTCTTATCGTAAAAAAGGAAACATAAACAATATTGATTAAAAGGATGATGGCAACCATCACTAACCCGTTGCTTAACATGATGACCTCCTGCTGCTTGCCTTCTTAAAATACTTCGTCTAGAATAACATTTTTTCTAGCACATGGAAAATGAAAGATTTATCCAGAGTGTGTTCGTTTATCACTCATATAGGCGAAGAAACATACGATAAGAACAAATGCGTAAGAAAGGAATGATCTTATTGTACCCTTCATATCAACAGCAGCAATCATCTCAAGGCTATGGAGTCTCTCCGCAAGTTCTTGAAATTATTAAAGAGAGCATTTCTGGCGAGGCAAACGGTTCAGCATATTATAAAAAACTGTCACAGCTCGCACCTAATCCATATGCTAAAAAGACACTAGAAAAAATGTCTAAGGATGAATATGAGCATTATCAAATGTTTTCTCAGGCTTATCAATACCTCACAGGCCAGCAGGTGCAGCCTGATATGAAACCAGTAAACATAAAAAATTACCGCCAAGGGTTACTAGAAGCTTTTGAAGACGAGATTACAGACTATGAAAAATACCGCGATACGTATTTAATGACGCAAAACCCTCTTATCCGAGACCTCTTCTTCCGCCCGATGTCAGATGAGATCAAGCATGCAACGAGGATTAACTTTTTGCTGCAGATGATTTGACGTGCGTGCGGCCGGAAATTGGGGTTTAAACCGCAATATTATGGTTTTTATCCGTAAATCTCGATTTTTGCCCGTGTATATGGATTTTTAACCGTAAATTTGGTTTTTTGACTGCAAATTGATTTGAGTGGGTTCCACGGCAGCTCTATTTGACGGAAATGGCTAAGATGAGAGGCTTGTTGGGGGGCAGGACCCGTAAATTTTGATTTTGACCCGTAAATCTGGAATTAGACCCGCGTTTTTTTAATTAGACTCGTAAATTTGTGTATTGGACCCGCAAATGTTTCTAATTAAGATTCTGCAGCAGTGCATCCTAGGAAAATCGCTTCTATGCCTTATACAAATAAGAAGATAACCGGTTTTTGGTTATCTTCTTATTTTGTTCTTCCTCATTTCTTCCCTCATTTTGTTCCAAAAAGAAAAAAAGGAGATGACCGCAGTTGGTTATCTTCTACCTTATTATTTCTTTTTCATCTTTCAACAAAAAAAGATAGGATGATGTTATATCATCCCACCTTTTTTGCCCAGCCACGTCCTACTCTTACAGGGGGAAACCCTAAAGCTACCATCGGCGCTGAAGAGCTTAACTTCCGTGTTCGGTATGGAGCCGACGCCCTTGTGTACGCTTCTTTGCTGGCTTGTGACGAGGAATCCACCTCGTCTGATTAGACTCGCAGACGCAGGAACAGGACGTTGAATAACCCACATGCTCCTCCGTTTTAATACGTAAAAGAAGATAACCGAATTTGGTTATCTTCTACCTTATTATTTCTTTTTCTTCTTTAAACAAAAAAAAAGATAGGACGATGTTAAATCGTCCCACCTTTTTTGCCCGGCCACGTCCTACTCTTACAGGGGGAAACCCCCAACTACCATCG